>NZ_JANZNQ010000005.1 GCF_027257955.1 Zhongshania aquatica
CTACTCCAACTCTTGTAATGTTCATATAGGGCTTCTCCTCATCTTCTGAATGGCAAATTGACACTTACCATTCTGGCGCATTGACGCCGCATTGCTAGGGTGAGGAGGAGTCCATCCCATTGCTTACGTTTTTTAGCTTCAAAATTGACCGCCAGCCCCGTTTCCATCGCATCTTCCAACTGCTTGCGACTTAACTCCGCAGTGACGACTTCATGCTGACCGCATTTGAGAAACGCGCTTGAACAACGTGAGAATCGACGTTCGACTGTTTCGAATGGTAGTGCTTGTCCACCCAAGGACGCGCCACGGTAAAAACGCCAGCCGCCAACATAACGAGTTTCAAAGAATACCTGATGGCGGGCGACACCCTCGTCGTCGGCAATGGTTCTAATATAACGCTGGCTAAAATTATCAACCCAGCCAATCGGCGTCTTCTTGGTAATCTTCATACCACGAAGAACCGGTTCTCTATCTGCACCGATTCGCTCATATTGAGTCAGCGCAATAATATTTTCGACGGTCAACCCTTGCTTTGCCTCTGCATGACTAGGCAGTGAAATGCAGCTAGCTAGCAAGGCCACGATTAGCAGTCTCATAGATCCTCCACGGGCAGTATCACCCTATTTTTTTATTTGACTATAGCCGGCTGCCCGAATCGTTTAAGATTCAGGCAGTAAAATTGACATTACAGTCAATAAATACGGAAGTCCGAGCTAAGTGGATTTATGAGCAACTAAAATGTGAAGAAATCTTCTCCTGCTGGTAGTTTCCGCACGCGCTTTCCGGTAGCCGCAAATAGGGCATTGGCAACCGCAGGCGCGACTACGGGCGTACCAGGCTCCCCAACGCCGCTTGGCGCCTCCGCAGAGGGCACAATGTGAACGTCTACATGAGGCATATGACGCATCCGCACCACTTTGTAGGAATCAAAGTTTTGCTGCGCAGGTTTGCCGTCCTTTAGCGTGATTTCACTGAACATGAATGGTGACAAACCAAAACCAATGCCGCCTTCCATTTGCGCAGCAATAACATCGGGATTTATGGCAACACCGCAATCGACTGCGCAGGTAACTTTCACGATCTTATATTTGCCGTCTTTTTGAGCGGCAATCTCAGCAACTTGGGCAACATAGGTGCCAAAAGACTTGTGCAGCGCTACGCCATGAAAATGGCCGTCTGGTAGAGGTTTACCCCACTGGGCTTTTTCCGCAACCAGCTTCAAAACCCCAGTATAGCGAGGCTCATCTTTAAGTAGTGCTAAACGGAAGGCCACCGGATCACGACCGGCCTTCTGCGCTAATTCATCAATAACTGTTTCCACTGCAAAGGCCGTATGGGTGGAACCAACACTACGCCACCATGAAATTGGCACGGCCTCATTGGTGTTATGTGCTTCAACACTGAGATTAGCGATAGCGTAGGGTAGGTTTGATGCCCCTTCCACAGTGGTGTGGTCTACTGAATCACTCGCACCCATTATCGACTGACCCACAATACGTTGCTGCCACGCGCTAAGCTCACCGGACACGTTTAACGATGCCTTGACGCTATGAACATACATCGGCCGGTAGTAACCACTCGCCGTATCATCCTCACGAGTCCACACCAATTTGACGGGCGCCGAACCACCCCAGGCCTTTACAATTTCTGCTAACTCCACTGCGTAATCTGACACCATAGTCGCCCTGCGGCCAAAACTGCCACCGGCATAAAGTGTATTAATGGTGACGGCCTCAGGTGCGAGTCCAAAAACCTTGGCAACATTTTGTTGGTCCCAACTTTGAGCCTGGCATCCGTACCACATATCTACACCTAAGGCGGTTTTCTGTAAGGCACAATTCATCGGTTCCATGGCCGCATGGGCCAAGAAGGGAAACTCAAACTCAACATCGACAAGATGCTCACCATTACTTAGTGCCGACGAGACATCGCCCTTAATAACCGCGCTCAAGCCTGGCTTACTAGCAAGTTTTTTGTAATCAGCAATGATGTCTTCCGAACTACGCTCACTGCCACCCTGCCATTGAAGCTTCAAAGCATCGCGGCCTTTTTTGGCCTGCCAAAAGCTGTCTGCCAATACGGCAACACCACTGGGAATCTGCACCACGGCCCTCACACCAGGCAGTGCCTTTGCGTTAGATGCATCTACAGATTTCAAGGTGGCGCCGAACAACGGTGGATGAACTACCACCGCCGTTAACATTCCGGGCCGCTGCACGTCTTGGGTGAAAATCGCCGTTCCGTCGGTTTTACCGCTATCTTTGCGGCCAAGCTTAGCTTTACCAATGAGGACAAACTCACTGGGGTCCTTCAAACTGATTTTCTTAGGGAGTGGCTGCTTAGCGGCCGCTGCTGCTAACTCGCCAAAGCTCGCATGGCGACCTGATGCGCTATGAGTAATGGTGCCTGATTGAACACCGAGACTCGATACGGCGACATTCCAACGTTGGCCTGCAGCGGCAAGCAGCATTGCTCTAGCGGTCGCACCCGCTTCACGCATTTGAGTATATGAATTGGCAATAGCCGTACTGCCGCCAGTAAGTTGCAGCCCCATGGCCAGATTTGCGTATTTTTTAGTATTGGCCGGTGCACCGAAAGACTTAACCTGAGACCAGTCCGCATCTAATTCCTCTGCGACGATAGTTGCCAAACCAGTAAATGTACCCTGCCCCATTTCCAGATGTTTGATGGTAATGACAACGGTGTTATCCGGTTGAATAGTGACAAAAGCATTGGGTTCAAAGTCGCCCGTCTCAGCATTCGCGGCGAGTACTCGACCACCTAAGCTCATCCCCAAGGTCAACGCCGCCCCCACCTGAGCGCCGCGAATTAGAAACAGTCTGCGATTTAGGCCTTCCTGAATATAGCTCATGCCACCACCTCCTTGGCGAGATTCAATGCGGCTTGTTTGATTCCTGCGCGAATCCGCTGATAGGTAGCGCAACGGCAGATATTTCCCGACATAAACTGATCGATATCGTCGTCTGTTGGCGACGGCTTATCCCGAAGTAATTTAGCTGCCGACATTAGCTGGCCCGACTGGCAGTAACCACATTGGTAAACAGCGAGATCTTCCCATGCGGCCTGCAAAGCCTTTGCTTCCGCACTGACTTCACCCTCAATCGTAGTTACATTTTGGCCCTCAACCGCTTGAACTGGCAAAGAGCAGGAGCGCATCGCATTGCCATTAAAATGCACGGTACACGCACCACATTGGGCAATCCCACAGCCGAACTTGGTGCCGGTCATTTGCAATTCGTCTCGCAAAACCCACAGCAACGGGGTATCAGGCGCAACCTCAACCTTGGTCTTTTTGCCGTTAAGCGTAAAATTTATAGCCATGGCCAATCTCCATTTTCTAGGTGGTGCTGATATCGGCGTTGCTGGTATTACTAGCCTGCAGCAACGAAATGTTAGTTGTTTGGATAATACTGATATTTGTGAGCGCTAAAGCACAGAGGAGTATGGTGACATTACTGCACCGTTATAAAATAGTCGCGCCGCTCCATGGCGGCGCTACAAGAAAATACCTAAGTATCTCTAAGAAAACTATGCCCACTATATAGGCAAGTATACGCGACGCTCGTTCAACTCTTAAATTTCACTAAGAAATTATAAAACGACGTGGCAAATTTACCATAGGGCGGACGCAAAAATGTCATCGGCGAAAACGACGCCTGATAAAATATTGGCCGCAGCTTTGAAAACGTCACAAAGCCTTCGTAACCGTGATAATGGCCCATACCACTGGGGCCAACACCGCCAAAAGGAATGTCGTGCTGAGCAACATGAAATAGCGCGTCATTTACTGTTACACCACCAGACATAATGCGCTCAATATATTGGTCTTGCAGATCACGTTTATTGGTAAAGGGGTAAATGGCCAAGGGGCGATCATGGGCATTTACATAATCAATCACGTCCTTAGGCTGATCATAAGCGATCACCAAAAGTAGCGGCCCAAAGGTTTCACGGCTGCGAATATTCATGTCAGCGGTGGTATCTAAAATCAAATGTAGAGGCATCTTACGCGTAGTTGGATCGCTGGTCTGATCACCGTGCAAATTGATCACTCGCGCGCCCTTGCTGCGCGCATCTTCTATCGTGTTTTCAAGACGTTGCAAAGAGCGACCATCAATAATTGAGGTGTAATCTGGGCTATTAATATCCGGGCAGTGCTTTTTCACCCAAGCTTGCGATGCGCTAACAAACTCTTCAACTTTACTTTGGTGAACGAACACATAATCGACGTTGGTGCAGATTTGTCCCGCATTAAACTGCTTAACAAATAAAATACGGTCAACGGCTTTTTCCAAAGAGTAATCTGGATCGATAACTGCTGGTGCTTTGCCACCCAATTCAAGTACAACAGGTGTTAAGTTTTTAGCTGCGGCAGCCATTACTGCTCGCCCGGTTTGACCGGAACCGGTAAACACCAGCAAATCAAAAGGCAGCGTTGAAAACTCGATGCCTACCTGCCCAGTCTCCTCAAAAAACGCGAGTTTTTCTGGCGGGAAATAGTTGGGAGTGATGGAAATAAGCAGCCTTGTCAGTGCGATAGAATTTTCAGACATTTTCACCATGGCACGATTACCCGCCGCAAATGCGGCAGTGATCTGGGTCATACTGAGATTGATCGGAAAATTCCAAGGAATAATGAGTCCCACCACACCAAGCGGCTGAGGAATGACTCTATTCTTGCCACCGGGAAACATCATTTGATCAACATGGCGGCGCTGAACCTTCATCCAGCCTTTCATCTTTTTGATAATGCCGTTGATACCATCGGTTACCGTAATGATCTCAGCGAACAAACTTTCATGACGTGAGCGATTGCCGTAGTCCTCAGAAATCGCATCAATTATTGCATCGCGATTTTCATTGATCATGCGTTTGAGGGTCAACAAATCCTGCTTACGCTGAGCGTAATCGGGCACTGGCGCGACAAGATAAGCTGCGCGCTGTGCGTCGAAAGCACTTTGTAGAATAGAGCCCTGCTCAATATTACTCGCTATCTCAACACTGCTATTCATACCCCGTACTCCTCATCCAAATTTTAATTATGCTTATTTTATAAAGTGGCGCTTATCCACCAAGCGTAACCCTTATCATACCCTCATCAATGTGTCAGGTGTAACCATTCAATCGGTTAAACCAAAGTACATGGCTGAGCGGATTACACATCAATCCTACTGGGAATGGCGAGAAGCGACGATATCGTCGCTTAAATCAGGCGATCAGACTTTCAACATATGGCTCTGTGCATACAACTGCTGCCAGTGACTACCTTGCTTGTTGACGACCTCGGTATCGAAATAATGCTTAACCCGACGGCGATCTTGAAGATTATCTTTTAACGTAGCGCCCAGTAAAAAATGAATTAGGTCAGCAGCTTCCATTCTGCCTTCTCGGTAGTAGTGGGCGTAGACACCCAACGCATGTGCTACCGATACCGCCTCGGCGGTAGACATCACCGCCGCTGCCAAGCGGTCGGTACTGCGGCCACTAAGGGTTACGCCGTTTCGCAACTCATGGAATACGGTTACCAGCATTTCGACGATCATCGGATCAAGCGCTATGGTCACCCCTGAACGCCGCAACAGTTTCGTCGCCTCGCGCTGCACCACGTCCATTTCGTCATTTACGTCATTAATCGCTTCTATGGTTTCAAAATTCATGCGCCGCTTTAAGGCCGCACTCATATCAAACAATCCTCTATCTAATGAGTTTGAGCTAGCGATAATATTAAAACCATCTCGTGCGTATAGCGTTGCATCTTCGCCGCTCAGTTCCGGGATTTGAATTTGGCGCTCAGACAACACCGATAAAATGGCGTCTTGAACCATCTGTGGGCAACGCGCTAATTCTTCGAATCGAACCAGTTGCCCTGCCGCCATGCCTCGATAAACAGGGCCTGGAATTAAGGCTTCCTTAGTCGGGCCATCGCGCTGCAATAAGGCCTTATTCCAATCATATAAAAGTTGGCTGTAATGGGAGACAGCCCCTCCTTGTATGGTCAGCTTGGAATGACCCGACACCGCACAAGCGAGTAGTTCAGATAGCCAAGACTTTGCTGTCCCTGGCTCACCAATAAGCATGACGCCGCGATTTGTTGCCAAAGAAATAATCACCCGACTGATCAATTCCCGCGAGGCTACAAATTTACGCTCTACGCCAAGCTCTTCATTGCCAAGGATAAAATGCTCCACCGCAAACGGAGACAGCACCCAACCTGGCGGCACAGGCGCTGTATCCCACTCACGCAATTTGGCCAGCTCTTCACTGTATGCATCTTCCGCCGCGAGCCGCTGTATTGCTTTATTTACCATTTCCGCTCCCTTCCTGATTATGCTTGCCACTGACCGCGTTTTTCTGGTGCCATCCGCTCTTCGGGTAAAATACGTGGCAACTCACTCAATGGAATATTGCCCTGTACCACGTGATCCAGCGCACTGTCTCGCATGGTAATAAGGCCGGAGTCTAGGGCTTGAGATCGCAACTCCCCCATCGGCACACGACGTGAAATACTGTCGCGCAGCTCTGCATTTAATTGCAGGTATTCGATCACCGCCACTCGGCCATGCGTACCTGTACCGTGGCAGCGCTCACAACCCTTGCCGCGAAAAGCCTTAAAATACTTGGGCACATCGCGGGGGAAGAGCTCTTTTAGTATTGCAGGATCAGCTTCCGCCTCAACCTTGCAGTGTTCGCAAATACGCTTAGCCAGGCGCTGCGCAATCACCGCCAATAGTTCGCTAGCCAGGGAATTGGGATGCACGTCTAGGTCAAACAAACGCTGCACGGCGTCAATCGCGTCGTTGCAATGCAATGTAGATAAAACGATGTGACCGGTTTGAGAGGCCCTGATCGCTTCTAGCGCCGTCTCGTGGTCACGAATTTCCCCCACCAAAATCACATCTGGATCTTGGCGAACAAATGAGCGCATCGCATCTGCAAAGTTAAACCCAATTTCAGGACGTACTCGGGTTTGTTGAATATCATCGATGGAGTACTCAATAGGATCTTCCACGGTGATGACTTTACGACTGGTGTCTTTAGCTAACATCTGTAATCCAGCGTTCAGCGTGGTGCTTTTACCCGATCCTGTCGGGCCTACCACCAACACCAGCCCCGCTGGATTAGTCAATAAACGCCGATAATGACTGGCCACTATCGGCGCCAAACCAAGACTATCGATACTAATTAATGGCGAATTCTGCGGCAGTAGGCGAATCACCACATGCTCGCCATGCAGTGACGGCTGCACCTGCACTCGCAAATCAAATCGCGACTCGCCCACCCTTACCTGCGAACGACCACTCTGGGGCAGCCGCCGCTCGGCAATGTTCATCTCGGCGCGCAGCTTTACCACATTCACAAGCCCGCGATAGCCCGCGCTACTAATTTGATAGTGATGTAAATCACGTAATTCACCGTCTATCCGCAGGCGTACACGCACCCGATCAACATACTTCTCTAGGTGAATATCGCTGGCGCGATCCGCGACCGCATCAAGCAATAAAGCCTCATACACCGCCACCATACGCGCATCGGGTGCGGCGCTATCTAGCAAGTCTTTATCTTCGTCATCACCCTTGGCGTCTTTTGACTCTAAGGCAGAACTCCCTTCTTTTACCCCGCGATTTAAAGAGCTCCACAAACGACGATAATCCACCGGCGTAACCAGCACTTTTTCAATTTTTAAACCAGGGTAAACCAGCTGGATTTCCCGCATAGTCGTTCCGGGACTCGTACAGGCAACCACAAGGTTTTCCCCCTCTATACATAGAGGTATCGCCTGCTGATGGTCGAGAAAAGCCTTTGAAAACTGCAAAAACACCTTGGGGTCTGCGCGCTTCAGTAGCTCGTCTAAGGTGCGTAGAGGCAGACCATATTGCTTGGCCATCGAGCGATACAGCTTCAGCTCGTCAAGGTGCTGAAATTTACTAATCTCGTCAACGATCAGCGTGTTGTTTACTTTGGCAAGTTCACGCGCCCTAGAAAGCAGTTCCGGCGTTATTAGGCCAAGCTCTACAAAAATCTGATCGTCATTCTGCAGTAAATCAACGTAGCCATGCTCTGTGCGCGCGATCTTATGTTGGCCGCGATTATGGTATTTCACCAAGACTAAACGCGAGGCCTCACCGGTTTCGATGCAAATAAATTGACCACCTACCGAAAGCTGCTCCCACAGATTCTCTCTATTGGAAATAGTGGGCGTAGACACCAGAATCAAGTCAAAAGGGCCATCAGCAGGCGCGCCCGCATTACCATCACCAAGGCGGAAGTCAACGTTGTGAATATTCAACTCGGCCAACTTTACCCTAGCGATATCGACAAGCTGACTATTCTTCTCGACAGCGATTACGGTGCCCGCAACCGCAGCCAATACCGCCGTGGCATATCCAACCCCGGCCCCCAAGTGAAGAACTTTGGCGTGGGAAGACAATTTACACAGCGCCAAACTGCGCTCTACCAATTCCGTAGGCGGAATACTTCGCCCAACAACCAAGTCCTGTTGTGAATTCTGAACAAAGTGCTGGCGATCAACCGCCGCAATAGCGTCGTCATACCAATGATGTTGCAGTGTATCTGCTTGCATAAACGTATTTCTTTGATGGCGGGTAATTATAAAAAATAATATATAACAAAATGACGACGCCCGTACTACGCATAAACCTACTAAGCTAATTCGACGTTGGCGCTCCGCGTCGTGTCACGATCAAACTCGTTTCTAACTTAGAGATACCAGCTCGTGCGCCCTTAATTACCCCACCGCAAGTAAAGAGCCTCCAGCAAAGTGATAAAGAGAGCCAGATACGCGCCGTGTCATTTTTGACAAACCCCTCGCCATTAATGACAAAAACAGCTATCAGAGTTGCCGCCACCACTTTTCTATAGCTATGCCAATCACAGAAAAACTATAAAAATCAATGTACTACAGCGTCACCTCATTTCACATAGCTGCTGGCACAGGAGTTGCTATTTACACATCAAAGAACTTTATGGAATATACTTATTCCTTAATTGAATAAGAGAATTACAACGTAAGGGCAGAAATCGCTATGGACACGCTAATACAAATTGTCACGACAACCAGCTTACACGCTCCTTTTCCGACAGCGATAGGATCAGCCAGTTTTTACCGAAATTTAGGCAATAGCGCCTCCAAATGAACAACGCGTATTAACGATATCAGGTACAACAGGAGATACTCGCATGAACAACACTAGCCTACCGGTAGATTTCGACCACAAACCAGAGGTGATTCCGTTTTTCGACAAGGACACCAATACCTTTTCATATATCGTAAAAGATCCCACATCGACATCCTGTGCGGTGGTCGACTCAGTTATGGAATTGGATTATGCCGCAGGTCGCACCAGCCTAGATGGCGCGGACAAGATTATTGAACACATCCGAGACCACGGTCTGACACTGGAGTGGCTGATTGAAACCCATGTGCACGCTGACCATCTTTCCGCCGCGCCCTATATCAAGGAAAAACTGGGCGGCAAGATTGGCATTGGCGCCAAGATCACCATTGTTCAAGATACCTTCGCCACCGTATTTAACACCGGTACGGAATTCGCCCACGATGGCTCTCAATTCGACCATCTTTTTGAAGATGGCGAAGAATATCTAGTTGGCAATATGCGCTGCGTCGCCATTCACACACCCGGACATACACCGGCTTGTATGGTGCACCTAATGGGTGATGCCGCCTTTGTTGGCGATACCCTTTTTATGCCTGACGGCGGCACAGCCCGCGCAGACTTCCCCGGCGGCAATGCCCGCGTACTATACCACTCGATACAACGCGTGCTGGCGCTACCTGAGGTGGTTCGTCTATTCATGTGCCACGACTATATGCCCAATGGTCGCGAAGTTGAGTTTGAAACCACGGTCGCCGAAGAGAAGGCCAAAAATATTCATGTTCATGAAGGAGTCAGCGAAGACGAGTTTGTCGCAATGCGAGAAGCCCGCGACGCAACACTAGGTATGCCGCGACTAATTTTGCCGTCACTGCAGGTAAATATGCGCGCCGGGCACCTACCGGATCCAGACAACAATGGCACGGTATACCTGAAATTACCGCTAAACCTGCTTTAGACAAGCGCGAGGATCTCTAGTATGGATTTAAAAGAACTCGACACTGGCCTCAGTGTTTCCGGCCAAGTATGTGCCGCCGACCTCGATGCATTGTCAGCCAGAGGCGTAAAACACCTAATCTGCAACCGCCCCGACGGCGAAGGTGCCGATCAACCCAACTTTAGCGAAATTGCCCAAAAAGCAGAAAGCTTAGGCATGACCACCCACTACCTGCCGGTAATTACAGGTCGCGTCAGCGATGACATCGCCGAAGAATTTGGAAAAATACTGGCCAATGCCGAAGGCCACGTACACGCGTTCTGCCGAAGCGGCATGCGCTCTACAACATTATGGGCACTGTCGCAGGGAAGGAAAAAACCGCTATCGGAAATAGTTAATCAAGCGAAAAAAGCCGGGTACGACATGACCGGCGTTGCCGCCCGCATCGGCGGCTCAGACAACGCCGATAACGGTCATCGTTTAGCAAAATACGATGTGGTCATCGTTGGGGCCGGTGCTGGCGGCATATCCGTCGCATCGAGCCTACTAGCACGTCAACACAACATCAACATAGCCATTGTTGACCCCGCCGACATTCATTACTACCAACCCGGCTGGACCTTTGTCGGCAGCGGCATCTTCAAGCCCGAGTATACTGCTCGCACAATGGCCTCACTGATTCCGAATGACGTGGATTGGATCAAAGCCGCCGTCGCGGCCTTCGACCCCGAGCGCAACACCGTGATTTTAGAAGGCTGTCGCCTGCTACACTACGAACGCTTGGTCGTTGCTCCGGGCCTAAAACTAAACTGGGATGGCATTGAAGGCCTAGTCGATACCCTCGGCCGCAATGGTGTCACCTCCAACTATCGCTACGATCTAGCCCCCTATACTTGGGAGCTGGTACAAAATCTGCGCAACGGAAAAGCTCTTTTCACCCAGCCTCCCATGCCAATCAAGTGCGCAGGCGCGCCGCAAAAAGCGATGTACCTGTCTGCAGACTATTGGTACAAACAGGACTATCTGAAAAATATTGATGTCGAGTTTTACAACACCGGCGCCGTATTGTTTGGAGTAGAGGCCTATGTACCCGCGCTAATGGAATATATAAAGAAATACGACGCCCAACTTAATTTCAATCACCAACTGGTAAAAATCGACGGCTACAAAAAGCTCGCGTGGTTCGAAACCAAGGACGCCCAAGGTGAAACCACAACGATCGAACGGCCCTTCGACATGATCCACGTAGTTCCGCCACAGTGTGCACCGGACTTCATCCGCAATAGCCCCCTAGCTGACGCCGCTGGCTGGGTAGACGTGGATCAGAATACCTTACGCCACAAGAAGTTTGACAATATATGGTCGCTCGGCGACGTCATGAACGCACCCAACGCGAAAACCGCAGCGGCGGCGCGCAAGCAAGCACCGGTAGTGGCCAATAATGTACTCGCTGATATGGGTAAAACACGAGGCATCGCCCACTATGACGGCTATGGCTCCTGTCCGCTCACCGTAGAGCGAGGCAAGATTGTATTGGCGGAGTTTGGCTATGGCGGCAAGTTAATGCCCAGCTTCCCACGCTGGCTCGTCAACGGGCAGAAACCCACGCGGCTAGCTTGGTTGTTAAAGGAGCGGCTGCTGCCACCCCTCTATTGGGACGGTATGCTTCGCGGCCGTGAGTGGATGGCCAAGCCGGTGATTGGCGAGGACTAATTATCACTACGCACGGCACAATGCCTCACCGAACTCGTCTAGCGGGCTGCGGTGGGGTAACAATAAACATTGGGTCGACCCTATGAAGCAACTTCAAAAATACCTGCCTATTCTCGATTGGGGCAGTAAATACACCAAGCAAACACTGATGAGTGATCTGCTTGCGGCGATCATTGTCACTATTATGTTGATCCCGCAATCACTCGCCTATGCATTGCTCGCAGGCCTACCTCCCGAAGTGGGTCTATACGCCAGCATCACCCCACTGATTGCCTACGGGATTTTTGGTAGCAGCCGAACACTGGCGGTCGGCCCTGTCGCCGTTGCATCACTAATGACCGCCGCCGCCGCGGGACAAGTTGCCAACGGCGGCACCGCAGAATACCTCGCCGCCGCCGTTTTGATGGCAGCAATATCCGGTATTTTCCTGTTGGTCATGGGGATATTAAAAATGGGCTTTTTGGCCAATTTTCTATCCCACCCCGTTATTGCCGGATTCATTACCGCCTCGGGAATCATCATCGCCTTCAGCCAGCTCAAACATATTCTCGGCATAAGCGCGCACGGCGAAAACCTATTACAGCTTATCATCAGCGTGGTAAATCACATTGGCGATACCAATATCTACACAATGATGGTGGGCATTCCGGTATTACTGTTTTTGTTCTGGGTAAGAAGTGGCTTAAAACCCTTATTAGTTAAAATGGGAGCCTCGCCTTTTGCGGCTAGTATGCTCGCCAAAACCGGCCCCGTGTTTGGCGTGATTGGCACCAGCGTTGCTGCCTACTCCCTCGACTTAGGCAGTAAGGGTGTTTCTCTGGTAGGCGCGGTGCCCACCGGCCTACCCAGCTTTGTTATGCCCAATTTCCTTAACCCCGCGTGGAAAGAACTACTGATTTCAGCGATATTTATTTCAATAATTGGCTTCGTCGAATCCGTATCGGTAGGGCATACGCTAGCCGCAAAACGCCGCCAGAAAATTTCGCCTGACCAAGAATTGATCGGCCTTGGCGCAGCCAATATGGCATCGGCCATGTCGGGCGGCTATCCAGTAACCGGCGGATTTGCCCGCAGCGTAGTAAATTTCGACGCCGGTGCAGAAACCCCTGCGGCGGGTATATTCACTGCTATCGGCATTGGACTCGCCGCTATATTCTTCACCCCCTACTTAGCCTATTTACCAACAGCAACGTTAGCTGCGACGATCATCGTGGCGGTGCTTTCGCTAGTCGATTTTTCGATTATCAAAAAGACATGGCAATTTGCTCGCTCAGACTTTGTTGCAGTAATCACCACCATTGGCTTCACCTTAAGTATGGGTGTCGAAACGGGCGTTGCTTGCGGCGTATTTGCCTCACTTGCACTTCATCTCTACAAAACATCAAAGCCTCATATGGCGGTTATCGGCGAAGTACCTGGCACCGAACATTTCCGCAATATTGATCGGCATGAGGTTATTACACACAAGGAAATCCTATCTCTGCGTGTTGACGAAAGCCTGTATTTCGCCAACGCAGGCTACATAGAAGACCGCATCTACAGTCTACTAGAAACGTACCCGGACACCCGGCATGTAATTCTTTTATGTACCGCCGTCAATGAAATAGACCTCAGTGCCCTAGAGGCACTGGAGTCCATCAACCATCGCCTCAAAGACGCCGGCATCAAGCTGCACTTGTCCGAGGTAAAAGGCCCAGTTATGGATATGCTCAAAAAAACCAAATTCTTAGATCAGCTAAGTGGAAAGGTATTCTTAACCCATCATTTGGCATTCAACGCTGCAATGAATGACACCGGTGGACAAGCCGAATGGACGATTTAAAGAATTAAATTCATGCACTCTCATTGCTCCTGCCACCGCCGTGCTTTTTGGGCGGTGGCTTTTTCTTTAACGTCACATGATTAAGACAATACCGCCATCAAGACAATCACTACACAAAAACTAAAATACGGTTATCACTCATAAAAACTTACACTCCTGTAGGTCGCTATATTGCAGGTTCAACTACAACAGTCGCAAACAACCATGACGTCGCGGCGCCGCAATCGCCCTACCACTTGAAATCCACTCCGTCGACGCCGAATCAATAAGTGGCATTTCTCTACTAACCATCCTCCTCGCAACTATTTCGAAAAATTAAATTACAAATTCAAACTTTCTTGTTGTAAATCAAATTTTGAATTCAAGATTAGGCGTCTAATGAGCAGGTAGGAGAAAACACAATTTTGAGATATGGAGAGCAGTTATGAAAATGTTAAAAGCAGCAGCTTATGTTGTGACAGGGGTGAGCCTGTCCTTTTCCGCGCTAGCTTATGAAGCGGGAGATTGGATAGTACGCGCGGGTGTAACGCAAGTCGCCCCAGACGAATCTAGCTCCGTTGTCAGCGTTAACGGCGACAATGGTGCGGCACTCGGTACCAACAGCGGTGTCGGCGTAGATAACGATGAGCAACTGGGTTTGAATATTCAATATATGCTAAACAAACAATGGGGGGTGGAATTACTTGCGGCAACCCCATTCAAACATAAGGTTAACGGCACAGGAGATCTAGCTGGGCTGGATATCGGAGAAGGCAAACAGCTACCACCAACCTTAAGCGCAGTATATTACTTCGATACCGGTTCGGCCTTTATGCCTTACTTCGGCGCAGGCATTAACTACACGGTGTTTTTTGACGCGGAACCAAGCGATTCATTAAAGTCTGCGCTAGGTGCCTCTAAAATGAAGATGGACGATTCTATTGGCCTTGCAGTTCAGGTAGGCGTCGACTACAAAATTAATACGCACTGGCTTGTAAATGCTTCTGTGCGAAAAATAGATATCGAAACCGATGCCACTATTGACCTAAGCAACGGTGACAGAGTCGATGTAAATGTTGATATCGATCCCTATGTTTATACACTATCAGTGGGTTATGTTTTTTAAAAAGTTAACTTTAAAAGCCAAACACCTCCACAAATTGAATAGGGGGTGTTTTATTTTAAGCATATAAAATATTAAAAAATCTGCGTTCAGCCTTCTTATCGCTACATCAATAATAACGATCTAAGCCAAACATCTATATTTATTAGAGAGATTCATCTGCCCACCACTCCTCATTACGAAATATATTTTCTACCGAGCACGTTTTAACCCCCCTCAGTCAAAGTAAAGTTCAAATTAAACTGACACACTATTACTCACCAAAACAAAATGCGAAATTAGACCTAGAATCCAACTACCCGAATAACTACTATAGGCTTACTTACCAATTCTAAGGACAGGACAATGCTTCCACGATCGCACCTCGCTGGCGCTTGGTCAGGCTTCATGTTTATTATTTTTTTAGGGGTCGGCATGCTGCTATTTGCCGACTTTATCCCCGCACATAAACCCAGCGCATCTGCAGCTGAAATCGCCTTGATATACCAGAATAATCTAAACGGCATTCGCGTAGGCATGTTATTTATGATGTTCGCGTCATCACTTTATATCGCGTGGGTCATAAGTCTGTCAGCTGCCATTAAAACAATAGAAGGGGACAACGGCTTTTTAAGCCCCGGCCAACTGATTGGTGGCTCCATTGGCAGCCTGTTTTTTTTGTTACCTGCGTTTTTCTTCGAGTTCGCCGCGTTCAGGCCCGAACGAGACGCAGAACTCGTTTTACTTTTAAATGATATTGGATGGCTCCTCTTAATCACACCTGCACCGCCATTCTTGCTGCAAGCTATCAGCCTGGGCGCAGCAATACTAATCGATAAACGCTCGACGCCAATATTTCCACGCTGGTCGGGATACTTTACTTTATGGGTGGCCGTTTTACTGATTCCGGCCATTTTGCCGTTTTTCTTTAAGACCAATATATTCGCATGGAACGGCTTATTCCCATTCTGGATACCACTTGCGATTTTTGGCGCGTGGATTTCAATTATGAGTTATTTATTATTCTCGGCCATCAAACGCCAAGCATGATCGGATTAGACGTTTAAAGCGTGCTGTTATTAAATAGTTAAAATAAATGGTATCAGCAGGATTTAACAAAAATAGAATATAGGACTGCGCGGTCACCGCGCAGCCCTAGACAAAAAGCACTACTTAACTTTGGGGTTTAAACGGCCTGAGTCATATTCCATATACATGGCTTCCAAACTCAACGGTTTAATTTTAGAGGCATTACCCGCTGTACCAAACGCTTCATAACGTGCGACACAAATCGCCTTCATCTCTTTAATCGTTTCTTGCAGATATTTACGCGGATCAAATTCGCTTGGGTTTTGCGCCATAAAACGGCGGATTGCGCCAGTCGATGCCAAACGCAGGTCGGTATCGATGTTTACTTTACGCACACCGTATTTAATACCTTCGGCAATCTGCTCAACCGGTACACCATAGGTTTCAGGAATCTTGCCGCCGTATTCATTAATAATCGCGAGCCAATCCTGCGGTACGCTAGAGCTGCCATGCATAACCAGATGCGTGTCTGGAATACGTGCGTGAATCGCTTTAATACGGTCAATTGCCAAAATATCGCCTGTCGGTGGACGGGTAAACTTGTAAGCGCCGTGGCTAGTACCACAGGCAATTGCCAAGGCATCTACACCAGTTTTAGTGACAAAATCCGCCGCCTCTTCCGGGTCAGTCAACATTTGGTCGTGAGACAAAATGCCCTCTGCGCCAACGCCGTCCTCTTCGCCCGCTTGACCCGTTTCAAGTGAGCCCAAGCAACCCAATTCACCCTCAACTGAAACGCCGCAAGCGTGGGCCATGTCCACGACTTTACGAGTCACATCGACGTTATAGTCATACTCAGCTGGTGTTTTGCCATCTTCTAATAATGAACCGTCCATCATTACCGAGCTAAAGCCCAACTGCATTGAGCGCTGGCAAATAGCAGGACTAGTACCGTGATCCTGGTGCATGACCACTGGAATTTCAGGAAATTCTTCAATTGCCGCCAAAATCATGTGACGCAGAAAAGGGGCGCCAGCATACTTACGTGCACCCGCAGATGCCTGCATGATAACGGGACTATTTGTCTCACGCGCCGCTTCCATAATGGCGCGGGTTTGCTCTAGGTTATTAACATTAAATGCGGGTACGCCGTAAGCATATTCGGCGGCGTGATCCAACATTTGACGCAGACTGATAAGTGCCATTGTGAGTTCCTTTTAAGTTTTACTAAATTCGTTGTTTGCGATTCGCCAAGACGTTTAAGCTCAAAGCAATTAAGCTTTTGCCCGCTCTTCTAATATCGCCACGGCAGGCAACACTTTGCCTTCCACATACTCCAAAAACGCACCACCGCCAGTCGAGATATACGACACCTTATCGGCAATGCCAAACTTATCGACAGCGGCTAGGGTATCACCACCACCAGCAATGGAAAATGCGCTCGACTCGGCAATGGCGCGGGCAATATCTTCGGTGCCGTCGGCAAATTGATCGAACTCAAATACGCCAACAGGGCCATTCCAGATGATAGTGCCGGCCTGTTTCAGTATTTCGGCAAGGCAGGCAGATGAGACGGGGCCGATATCAAAAATCATATCGTCGTCACCCACGTTTTCAACCGGACGCAGCGTTGCTGGCTCATTGGCATCGAATTTCTTACCAGTAATCACGTCCGTTGGAATCGGGATATGACACTTCTCCATCAACGCCTTCGCCTTTGGAATCAAGTCTTCTTCATATAAAGACTTACCAACGTTATAACCCGCCGCTGCCAAGAAGGTATTAGCGATACCGCCGCCAACAACGAGCTGATCTACCTTATCTGACAATGTTTCTAGCACGGTCAATTTCGTTGATACCTTTGAGCCACCGACGATAGCCACAAATGGACGCGCTGGATTCGCCAGAGCGCGCTCCAAATTATCTAATTCACTCGCTAACAAAGGCCCCGCGCAGGCAATAGGAGCGAACTTAGCCACACCGTGAGTCGATGCTTGCGCGCGATGCGCTGTACCAAAGGCGTCCATCACAAACACATCACACAACGCGGCATAGGCTTTCGATAATGTCTCGTCGTCTTTTTTCTCACCAGTGTTAAAGCGCACATTCTCAAGCAGGGCGAGCTGGCCATTTTCTAGCGACACGCCGCTTTGCCAATCATCCAGTAGCGCTACCGGTGCACCCAATGCCTCACTTAAATAATCTGCTACTGGTTTGAGCGAGTATTGCGCATCAAACTCTCCCTCTGTGGGGCGTCCAAGATGAGACATGACAATAACTTTGGCACCGGCTTCCATTGCCAACTTCAAGGTTGGCAGAGCGGCGCGCAGACGCGCATCTGAACTTACCTTACCATCGGCGATGGGTACATTGAGATCTTCTCGAATGAGTACCCGCTTCCCGGCCAAATCCAAATCCTGCATTCTAATTACTGCCATGTTCTATTCCTTGTTATCTCTACAGCCATCAGGTTCTATAAAACCGGTTTGGCTTGTCCAATTAAAACGTTTTACCAGCGCCACTATCTTTGGAACTGGCCAAAAACATCATGCAAGAATCGCGCTGACCTAAATAAAGTACGCTACTGCAGCCAATGCGCGGTCACATCCAACATACGATTGGCATATCCCCATTCGTTGTCGAACCACGTAAATAAACTGACCAACTCCCCCGCTACGCGGGTTTGCCCGGCATCGACAATGGCCGAACGTGGATCGTGGTTAAAATCACAGGATGCCAGCGGTTCGTTGCTATAACCTAATATTCCTGACAAGCGACCGCTTGCCGCCATTTTTAAGGCTGCATTCACATCGTCAACGCTCACGTCAGCATCTAGACTGACAGTCAGCTCCATCGCCGACACATTGTGCGTTGGAATACGCACTGCACGGGCAGCAAAACGCCCATCAAGCTCAGGAATAATACGGCCAATGCCCGCGGCCAAACCCGTATCTACCGGAATCATTGAAAGGCCCGCTGCGCGAGTTTTCCGCAAATCCGTATGATGATATGCATCTAATACTGGCTGATCATTCATCGCCGAGTGAATCGTGGTAATACAGCCAGAGCGAACGCCAAAGGCTTTATTCAACACATCAATTACCGGCACAATACCGTTTGTGGTGCACGACGCGTTCGACACAATACGTTGCTCAGGATTAAGTTCTTGGTGATTCAAGCCATAAACAATGGTCGGAATGCCGGACTCGCCAGGCTGAGACAACAAAACATGACGAGCACCGCGCTCGATATGGGCCTCTAAATCAGCGTAGCGACTGATCACACCCGAGCATTCCAAAACCACATCAACGTTGTGACGAGACCAGTCTACATTCGCCATCTCGTCGTGATGGCTAACCGAAATCACATCGTCATTAATCACTAAACTGTCGTGACGATGTTCAACCGTACCGGGAAAGCGGCCATGGGTGCTATCGTATCGAGTTAAGTGCGCAATCGTCGCCAAATCCGCCGGTTCATTAATGGCGACAATCTGCATGTTTGCCCGCAAAGGCGATTCGTAAAGGGCGCGCAATACACAGCGCCCTATGCGGCCGTATCCGTTTATGGCCAGTCGTAGCATTAGAATCTGCTCACACTAATCTAAACAGTCTTCAACGGCGTCAACCACCGCGTCAGTCGTGATGCCAAAATATTCAAACAAGGCGTCAGCCGGTGCGGACTCACCGAAACTGTCCATGCCGACAATACGACCATCGAGACCAACGTATTTGTACCAGTAGTCGCGGTGGGCGGCTTCAACGGCAACACGGGTCGGCACATTACTTGGCAATACAGACTCGCGGTAGTCGCCGTCTTGGCTGTCGAATACGTCGGTGCTTGGCATAGAGACAACGCGTACTTTCTTGCCTTTGGCACTCAATACTTCTTGGGCCGCCATCGCCAGCTTCACTTCTGACCCGGTGGCAATAATGATGGCCTCTGGCTCGCCGTCGCAATCGCTTAAGACATAAGCACCCCGGGCAACGTTGGCCAATTGCTCAGCATCGCGCTGCTGATGTGGCAAACCTTGGCGGGTGAAAATTAATGCGGTTGGCCCATCAGTTCTTTCCAACGCGGCCTTCCACGCTACCGCAGATTCAGTCATATCACAGGGGCGCCACAACGACATATTTGGCGTACCACGCAAACTGGCTATTTGCTCAATGGGCTGATGGGTCGGCCCATCTTCACCCAAACCAATAGAATCATGGGTGTAAATATGAATAACACGCTGCCCCATGATCGCTGCCATACGCACTGCGTTACGGGCGTATTCCATAAATACTAAGAAGGTTGAGCCGTAGTTAATGAAGCCACCGTGCAGAGCGATACCATTCATCATCGCCGACATACCAAACTCGCGAACACCGTAGTGCAGGTAGTTGCCGCTAGCGTCTTTGGCGCTGATGGATTTAGCTCCCTTCCAGATCGTCAAGTTTGAACCCGCCAAATCTGCTGAGCCACCAAACAGTTCTGGCAACATCGCGCCGTAAGCGTCTAGACAAAGTTGCGAGGCTTTGCGGGTAGCAACATCCTTCGACTCCGCTTGGCACTGCGCAATATAAGCATCGGCTTTAGCCGCAAAATCAGCAGGTAAGTCACCCGCCGAGCGACGAGCAAACTCAGCAGCTAACTCTGGGTATTCCGCTGCATAAGCATCAAAACGTTCATCCCATGCCGCTTCTAGGGCTTTACCCTTGTCCTGCGCATTCCATTCGTCATAGATTTCTTCAGGAATTTCAAACGCCGGGTATGGCCAGCCCAAAGCTTCTCGGGTCAAGGCGATTTCTGCCTCGCCAAGCGCTGCGCCATGGCTTTCTTCTTTACCCTGCTTGTTCGGTGAGCCTTTACCAATGATCGTTTTGCAGCAAATCAATGTTGGCTTATCAGTCTCGGCACGAGCGGCTTCAATGGCGCGGGCGATCTCTGCACTGTTGTGGCCATCAACGGCGGGGATAACATGCCAGCCGTATGCTTCAAAGCGAGCTGGGGTGTCGTCGGTAAACCAGCCCTCGACTTCGCCATCAATCGAAATACCATTGTCGTCATAAAAGGCGACCAGCTTGCCCAAGCCCAAAGTGCCAGCAAGCGAACACACCTCATGGGAAATACCTTCCATCATGCAACCGTCGCCAAGGAAGGTATAAGTGTAATGATCAACGATATCGAAACCGTCGCGGTTGAATTGCGCAGCCAACACTTTTTCTGCAACCGCCATACCCACCGCGTTGGCAATACCTTGACCTAAGGGGCCAGTGGTGGTTTCTACGCCCGGTGTATAACCGTATTCAGGGTGACCGGGAGTGCGGCTGTGCAGCTGGCGGAATTGCTGCAGGTCTTCAATCGCTAAATCGTAGCCGGTGAGATGCAACAAGGAGTAAATAAGCATGGAGCCGTGGCCATTAGAAAGCACAAAGCGGTCACGGTTTACCCAAGACGGGTTATTGGGATTGTGCTGCAAATAATCGCGCCACAATACTTCGGCAATATCTGCCATCCCCATTGGGGCGCCTGGGTGACCAGAATTGGCTTTCTGAACGGCATCCATACTGAGGGCGCGAATGGCGTTAGCGAGATCACTGCGAGAAGGCATTGGTTGCTCCTGAAATTTTAGCGGGCTGCAAAGAGGCGGTATTTTCCCCTACCGGCGCCCAGACAGCAAATAGCAGAACCGTAAAAATGGCCAATTTACTTGCGCCATTTGCCATCCACAGCGAAAATCATTGCCTCAACGAACAAATCAGGCTCAAAACCCCATGTTCAACAATATTTTGATGGTATGCGTTGGCAATATTTGCCGCAGCCCAACCGCCGAATACATGCTCAAGCACAAGCTCGCTCACAAACCAAATGTGATCATCCACTCCGCAGGTCTCGGTGCACTAGTAGACAAACCCATCGACCCAAGTGCGGGGCAATTACTCACCGCCAACGGCATCGATGCAAGCGCCCACCGCGCCCGTCAACTCAACACCGAAATGCTACTCAAGGCAGATTTAATATTGGTGATGGAACAGCGTCACATAAAGGGCGTCACTGACCTCGCCCAACAAGTCAGCGGGAAAACCTTTTTGCTTGGCAAATGGTCGCAAAATCAAGCCGTTCCAGATCCCTACCGAAAAAGCATGGAAGCCTTTGAGCATGTTTACGGGCAAATGGATCAGTTCACCAATGACTGGCTGAAGTATTTGTAAAAGAGTCGGACGCAAGATGTCAGACGACTGACACCAAAGAAATCTATATCAATATATTTTGATATAGATAAAAAGCCCTGCTACACTGCGCAGCATGAACACTGCCGTCAAGACAAATACCCGTACTCCTGCGCTAGATACCGAGCTTTTGCAACTTTGCAAAGCGGGCGGTGATTCGCTGCGTTTACTGGTTTTGCGGGTATTAAGCCGCGACGCCTACTCTGTTCAGGAGCTTTGCCACATTCTCGATTGCCGACAGTCGGGTATGAGCCATCATCTTAAAACCCTGACGACGGCAGGGCTGATCACAAAACGTCGCGAAGGTAATAGCCTTTTTTATCGACGAACCTATACACCGAGTCACCCCGACCTCAGCGAGCTTCACGATGCTCTGCTCAACAGCGCTGACCTCATCATCTTGGCCCAGGATCAACAAACACGACTGGAGCAGGTGTACCTAGAGCGGGCGGAGCGCTCGCGAGCATTTTTTGCAGAGCACGCCGGTGAATTCGGTGAGCAGCAAGAACAAATGGTGGCCTACGGTGTTTACGGTCAAAGCTGTTTAGAACTGCTGCGCAGCAGCCAAGCGGCTGGCGGCAAGCTAGCCATTGAAGTCGGCCCCGGCGAAGGCGCATTTTTAGCTGAGCTATCACCTCACTATGAGAAAGTGATTGCCGTGGACAATGCCGAGGCGATGCTGAATAGAGCCCATGAATTTATAAACCAACACGCCTTGAACAACGTATCGTTCATTCTTGGTGATAGTCGGGACCCCAGCCTGCAGCAAAACGCGGCTGACTGTGTGATCACCAATATGGTCTTACACCATGTACCGTCACCGGCAGATATTTTCAAAGACGCCGCTCGCCTGCTTCGACCCGGCGGTATTTTTTGCGTTACCGATTTATGCCGCCACGATCAAAGCTGGGCAAGAGATGCCTGCGGTGATTTGTGGCTGGGCTTTGAGCCCGACGATTTAACGGAGTGGGCACAGGCCAGTGGTCTGCAGGACGGCCCCGCTGCGTACTTAGCTCAACTCAATGGATTTCGCGTACAAGTTCGGCAATTTATAAAGCCGGATCATGTTCAACTTCACACCAAGAACCGCAGCGTTTAAAAAAACGTCGGCAATTAAAACAGAGGACCCAGCAACATGTCTGACTACAGTATCTTTACATCAGAGTCGGTGTCGGAAGGACATCCGGACAAAATGGCCGATCAGATTTCTGATGCCGTACTAGACGCGATTATCGCCCGTGACAAATACGCCCGCGTTGCAGTGGAAACGCTGGTAAAAACCGGCATGGCAATCGTCGCTGGTGAAGTCACCACCTCGTGCTATGTCGATTTAGAAGACATCATTCGCGACGTGATTACCGGCATCGGCTACAACAGCTCAGACGTCGGTTTTGACGGCGCGAGCTGCGCAGTACTCAACGCCATTGGCAAACAATCTGTCGACATTAACCAAGGTGTGGACCGCGCCAAGCCAGAAGACCAAGGTGCTGGCGACCAGGGCTTGATGTTTGGTTACGCAACTAACGAAACGCCGTCCTTAATGCCTGCGCCGTTGTTCTACTCTCACCGCCTTGTTGAGCGCCAAGCATACCTGCGTAAAAACGGGGTATTGCCGTGGCTGCGTCCAGATGCCAAAAGCCAAGTGACTCTACGCTATGAAAATGGCGTGCCAGTTGCTATCGACGCGGTGGTTTTATCCACCCAGCACAACCCAGAAATTTCACTGAGCGACTTACAAGAAGCCGTGCGTGAAGAGATTATTAAAAACGTATTGCCTGCAGAGCTGCTGCACGCAGGCACCAAATACCACATCAACCCCACCGGCAAATTTGTCATCGGCGGCCCAGTAGGCGACTGCGGCTTAACTGGTCGCAAAATTATCGTAGACACCTACGGCGGTATGGCACGTCACGGCGGCGGTGCGTTCTCGGGTAAAGACCCATCAAAGGTTGACCGCAGCGCGGCGTATGCTGGTCGTTATGTTGCCAAGAATATCGTGGCGGCAGGCCTAGCCGATCGCTGTGAAATTCAAGTGTCTTACGCAATCGGTGTTGCAGAACCAACCTCTATCTCAATCAACACCTTTGGCACCGGCAAAGTCAGCGACGATAAATTAATCGCCGCAGTACGTGACGTGTTTGACCTACGCCCCTACGGCATCACCAAAATGCTGGATCTGGCTCACCCCATGTATCAACCGACCGCCGCCTACGGTCACTTCGGTCGCGATCCCTACGAACACACTTACACGTGGAAAGAGAACGGCGAAACCAAATCTGAAACCAGCACTGCATTTAGCTGGGAGAAAACAGATCGGGCGGAGGCGTTGAAGGCAGCGCTATAACTCGGGAGAGGCTTGACGGGAGACGGTATACGCACAACCTTCTAAGCCGCTCAAAAATATTAGGAGAGTTGCCATGGAACGGCGACATATAAGAATGGATGTCTGGCAGGATGCTGTCGCACTGGTTCATCAAATATATGAATTCAGCTCAGCATTCCCCCAAGACGAACGGTTTGGACTGACCAGCCAAATGCGTCGCTCGGCTGTTAGTGTTCCGAGCAATATCGCAGAGGGGGCCGCCAGAGGCTCTGACAAAGAGTTTTTACGGTTTTTATATATTGCGAGGGGCTCTCTCGCAGAGCTAGAAACCCAAATGATTATAGCCACACAACTAGGTTATATAAACGAACAAGAAAATTGGCAGCCAGCCTTGGAACGCGTTTTCGCAAAACTAGCTGCACTAATTAACCGACTTAGGGCGAGTATCGGCTGATACGCATTTGCGTCTCCCATCTCCCGTCCAGCATTTAGCTTACAGAGGAATACAACATGACAACATTCACAGATTACAAAGTCGCCGACATCAGCCTAGCAGCTTGGGGACGCAAAGAACTCAGTATTGCAGAAGGCGAAATGCCAGCGCTGATGGCACTGCGCAGCAAGTACGGTGCAGACAAGCCATTAGCAGGCGCTAAGATTCTTGGCTGCATTCACATGACAATTCAAACCGGCGTGTTGATCGAAACCTTGATCGAACTCGGTGCCGAAGTGCGCTGGTCTTCATGCAATATTTTCTCTACCCAGGACCACGCTGCCGCCGCAATTGCCGCTGCGGGTATTCCTGTTTTCGCTTGGAAAGGCGAAACCGAAGAAGAATACGAATGGTGTTTAGAGCAAACCATTCTTAAAGATGGCCAGCCTTGGGATGCCAATATGGTATTGGATGACGGCGGCGACTTAACTGGCCTGCTTCATCAGAAATACCCACAAATGATGGATAGCATTCACGGTATTACCGAAGAGACCACAACAGGTGTTCACCGTCTTCAAGAAATGATGAAAAAAGGGGAGTTAAAAGTACCCGCCATCAATGTGAACGACTCGGTCACCAAGTCTAAAAATGACAACAAATACGGCTGTCGCCACAGCTTGAACGATGCGATCAAACGCGGCACAGATCACCTGTTATCTGGCAAGAAAGCATTGGTTATTGGCTACGGTGATGTGGGCAAGGGTTCTGCACAATCGCTTCGCCAAGAAGGCATGATTGTTAAGATCACCGAAATAGATCCGATCTGCGCAATGCAAGCCTGCATGGATGGCTATGAAGTGGTATCGCCATTCATCGACGGCATCAACGACGGCACTGAAGCCTGTATCAACACATTGGTGCTGGGAAACACTGATTTGCTGGTTACCACCACAGGCAACGTCAATGTATGCGATTCTAATATGTTGAAGGCTCTCAAAAATGGCTGTGTAGTCTGCAATATCGGTCACTTCGACAACGAAATTGATACGGCCTTTATGCGTAAAAACTGGGAATGGGAAGAAGTGAAACCACAGGTTCACCTCGTGTACCGTAACAAGGCAACTAACGACCATTTAATTCTACTGTCTGAAGGTCGCTTGGTTAACTTGGGCAACGCAACAGGCCACCCAAGCCGCATCATGGATGGCTCATTCGCCAACCAAGTACTGGCGCAAATGTACCTGTACGAGCGTCGCTTTGCCGACTTAGAAGATAACTTTAAAGCAGCTGCCATAACCGTTGAAGTATTACCTAAAAAGCTAGACGAAGAAGTAGCAGCTGATATGGTCGCTGGATTCGGTGGCGTCATCACCAAGCTCAGCACTACTCAGGCTGACTATATTGGTGTTAGCGTTGAAGGACCATTTAAGCCCGAGAGTTATAAGTACTAAGCGGGAGACGCTTGATGGGAGACGGCAAACGCGAGGGCTGAGTTGGCTTTTGCGTCTTCCGTCTCCCGTCCAGCCTTAAGCGATATTGCAAAACATCACCGGAACACCATCATGTCCAACCGTTACAGTTTTGAATTCTTCCCACCCAAAACCGAAGCCGGTCGCGAGAAGTTAAAAGACACCCGCAGCCAATTGGCCGCGCTGAATCCCGAGTTCTTTTCGGTGACCTACGGCGCTGGCGGCTCCACCCGCGACAACACCCGCGGCATTGTGCTGGAAACAAAAAAGGCCGGCTTATCAGTCGCGCCGCACTTGTCTTTTGGCGGCGATGAAGAGTCTGAGATTTTAGAATTATTAAACAGCTACAAAGATGCGGGTATCGATCGCATCGTTGCCCTGCGCGGTGACATTCCTTCTGGCATGGGCGCCACTCGCTTGGTTTATGCTCGTGAATTGGTTGAATTTATTCGCAAACACACTGGCGATCACTTTCAACTAGAAGTAGCGGCCTACCCAGAAATTCACCCTGATGGCAAAAGCTACGATGCCGATATTGGCTTTCTAAAAGACAAACTGGACGCCGGTGCAAACAGTGCCATCACCCAGTATTTTTTCAGCGCCGATTCCTACTTCTACTTTTTAGACGCCTGTGACAAGGCCGGTATCGACAAGCCGATTTACCCCGGCATTATGCCGATAACGAACTATACCAATCTGGCGCGTTTCTCCCGCAACTGCGGCGCAGAAATTCCCCGCTGGTTGTCGAAAAAACTAGAAGGTTACGGCGACGATCAGCAAAGCATCATTGATTTCGGCACAGAGTTTGTGACCGAGCTTTGCCATATTCTGATGGAAGGCGGCGCACCAGGTATTCATTTTTACAGCATGAATCAGGTAGAGCCGATTAAGAGTATTGCTAAAGCCGTGATGGAATCGCATCCATAAGCCCCACTCAGACGGCGTTTAGTACAAACGCCGTCTGCTTTAAGTAATCTGTAGTAAAAGTCAGTGCCAGCCACATTTTAATAAAGCAGATTTCACAGTGTGTATTTGAGGGCCGATGTTGGTAACAGGCGGATGGTCGAATATTCCGAACGCCGCCAGCACGCGGAGCTTTGCAGTGGAGCCGAAGGCACAACGACAAAGCTGTCGCAGAGCTTGGCCTTGTTAGGGCTCTTGGCATATAGTTGTACGGCATTTCCGTACATAAAGGTGGCCGCATGGACACGATCAGCGTAAACAAATTTAGAGACAACCTTAAAAGCGTTGTAGAACAAGTAGTTAGCAGGCATGAACCGCTCAAAGTGACTCGGCGAGCCGGTGAGGCTTTTGTTGTAATGAGCGCCGACGATTGGGAACGAGAGCAGGAAACCCTGCACGTACTCCAAAGCAAAAACCTCATGCAACAAATTGCCGATTCCCTTGAAACCCATACCCGCGGGCAAGGCTACAAACCGACCGAAGAGCAGATGAATGAGATCACTGGTATTTGAGGGTAATACCTGGGAAGCGTATGAAAGCATGCGCGAAAAGGACAAGAGGCTGCACAAGGCACTCTGTAAATTACTCAAGGAAATGCTCAGATCTGATGATCCTTCATCCGACCTCGGCAAGCCCGAACCACTCATGCACAATCTCTCGGGCCTTTGGTCAAAACGAATCTCGCAGAAAGACCGCTTGATATATCGTTTCGATGATAAGTCCATTTATATCTTCGCTATTGGTGGACACTACGATCAGCCCTAACGAGGCTGCAAAAAAACTCCAGCCACTCCAAAAATGAAATTACATTCGTGTTCCCACTCGAAATCTGGAGCTTATTCGCATGCCAACTCGGCCAGATTTCAAAAAAAGCGCCTATTTTTAGCTCAAAATGCAATCAAACAAATTCGCCAGAATTCCGTTTTAGTTTTTCTGCAGCCTCAACGCCTGAGCTTACCGGCATATTTTGGATTGCCGCAGGCAACGAAAAATATGTCCGAGTACAGCGAATTGTTAGGCGGAAGTCCTCCACGACCCCTGGAGCTCTCCCGAAACTGCCGACGCGGACGTATTGTTCTGCCACCGTACCCTTGTCATCAACTGTGTCCAGCGCCGTGCGATGCGTTGCATCTGTTCGGAGGCTTTGTACGTACAATAAATGCAAATTCAAATACTAGGAAAGATTATGACCGGATTCATTGCAGTGGTGCTTTACGTGGTGTGGATACAACTTCTCACGCTGTCTTACGCATTCCCTCGCGTGCCAATGGCGCTTTTCGGAGGCCGCAAGTTCTCAGACTGGGAACGCGCTGAGGTCAACCGCGACCCGGCCTTCATGGTTCGCGCCAAGGGCGCGCACCTGAACTGCGTGGAAAACTTTCCGCTTTTCGCAGGCGTGGTGGTGGTTGCCGCGCTCATGGGCAAGAGCCCCGTGGTAGATAGTCTTGCGATGTTCATCCTGCTTGCGCGCGTGGGGCAGAGCCTGTCACATCTCATAAGCACTGCCCCGGCGTTTGTGCTATCACGTGCTACGTTCTTCCTTGCCCAGGTCGGCATGATTTTCTGGATTTGCTTCCAGCTCATCGTCTGATTTTGCCCCTGGATGGGGGCGCCCGATACAGGACATCCCGTGATAATAGGGCCGAACCCGGCCGCCTAACAGTTTTGTTATCAAGACTGGGGTCACATATCACTTTGGCCCCCTATCACGGGAGCAAAAGTGAGCGACGTCTCAGAAAATTTAATTTTTTCAAAAGGTTGGCAAAGATGTGGCGCAAAAGCCTTTGAAGATATCACGAATCGTTCCCTGTATATTTTTGAATTTCCTTTCTCCCGATCATATACCTACTTGATTATAAATCAATCAGTTAGCGCCTCGCAGGCCGTGATAGGGAGCCTGTGGCTCCTGAAAAGGCGCCATTGGCGATTATCCTACGGTGATTTAATGCCTTTTATGGCATGTGAGTGCCCAATAATGACGGCTTGAAAAGAGAGCTCGCTTTTGTGACTGGTCAGCATTTGGCTTAATCAACACACGATTCATTTTTCCGGCGGCGGTTTTTTCTGGTAGCGTCGCCCTGTGATTTTTTGATGCACGCCCTTGCGCAGGGAGTGGAAACTGTTTTCCAATACGTCCACCCCAACCAAAATACCGACAACGACCAGCGCAATAAGTAAGGCGGGGCCATATTTATCTAGCCCGATCATCACGCCAATTGCCGCCAGCACCCATATTGCCGCTGCTGAGGTAACGCCCAAGACCATACCGTCGCGGGACAAAATCACGCCGGCACCGAGAAAGCCAATGCCGGTAATAATTTGACCTATTACCCGTGACGGGTCTGTTACGCCGTTACCCACCGATACCGCCATGGCCATAAACACATAGGTACCCAAGCAAATAAGTGCGGCGGTGCGAATACCGATAGGCTTGCCACGAACTTGCCGCTCTAGGCCAATGATTGCCCCAGCAACAATTGTAGTAAGTACACCGCCCCACTTGAGAGGCTCAATAGAAAAAAGCGCCAAATCCGGTAAATTTATAGCCATTTTTTATACCGAAAATAAATAAGTAATGCGCCGGAAATCGCCACTAAAATTCCGATAAATATCGCAAAGGCATTGCCGTTATCTGCGCCTGGAATACCACCCACGTTTATACCTAGTAAACCCGTTGCAAAGCCCAAGGGTAAAAATATCGCCGAGACAATAGACAGCACATACATACGGCTATTGGACTCCTCCGATATCTGATTCACCAATTCCTCTTGGCTTACCGCTGCACGTTCACGAATGCTATCCAATGTTTCTATATATTGTGCAAGCCGGTCACTAACCTCACGAACTTGCAAGCGCTGCGCATCGCCAAACCACGACAGGCGCTCACTCTGCACCCAACTCAGGGCTTCACGTTGCGGGGCAAGATAGCGTCGTAAGCTTATCGACTGCCGACGTACTTGACCTAGCTCGCTGCGCAACTTTGCGCGGGCACCCGTTAACAGCGATTCTTCAAGTTCATCAACCTTGTCCTCGGCTGCGTCTATTGGGCCAGCAATACGCCTGACCAATCGATCACACAGCACTGCGACGAACTCTGCGCTAGTTGTGGGGCCCGCTTCATCTTTGAAACTGCGGACAATATCATCTACCGACAGTAGTCGACGTTTTCGCGAGCTAATAATCCGATACTCAGACACACATAAACGGATGGAAACCATGTCTTCCGGGTCCGCTTCTGGATTCATATTCACGCCGCGCAGCGCCATTAGCAGGCCGCCCGCGTGGGAGGTCGCGCGCGGACGAGTATCCTCCGCAACTAATGCGGCAATCGCAATGTCATCAAGGCCACTACGCTCTTGCAACCACGCCAAGGTACCTGATTTGCTGTAATCCATGTGCAACCACAGCAAGCCGTGGGCAGGTTCCCACTTAGCCAACTCAGCGGAGCTAATATCACGGGCACCGCCTTTGCCATCAAGTATTTTTGCGTAGACTAAAAAATCATCCATACCGAGTATCTCATTTTTTCATATTCTCATTGATAATCGCACAGCAGAACCGCGATAAACAATCGCCTAGTATCAGGAACGCGCATATGCGCAGTCTATTTTCTTATACCTATTCACTATGATTTACCGCGATTCGCCACAAGCCAACATTGCGCACGTACAATACCCCTTGATAATAAAATAATGCCACAGGACCTATCATGAAAATCGGTGTTTGCCTTCCCTATATGCAGCGCGACATAAGCCGTCAAAACTTTAAAGATTGGTGCCGCATTATTGACCAAGGGCCCTTCCATAGCCTGTCTTGCGGCGAGCGTGTCACAGGTTATAGCTACGAAATGCGCAATATTTTAGCCTTTGCCGCTGCCGCCACCGAACGGGTTCGTATTATTCCCGCCCTATATGTACTGCCGATGCACAGCGCTGTGCAAGCGGCCAAAGAGATTGCCACCCTCGATATTTTGTCGGAAGGTAGGGTTACATTGACCGTGGGCGTGGGCGGTCGCGAAAAAGATTATGAAGCCCTCGACGCCAGCTTTAAAAACCGCTTTCAAAGGATGGACGATCAAATCGCCACCATGAAAAAAATCTGGCGTGGTGAACTGCTAGATGGCTTAGAGGAAATCGGCCCGACCCCCATTCAGGCGGGCGGTCCGCCGATATTAGTGGGGGCAATGGGACCAAAAAGTATTCAGCGGGTATCGAAATGGGCCGACGGTCTGTACGGCTTTGCAATGGACGGCAACTCCGACTTAATCAATCATTTTTTCAGCTCCGCCGATAATGCCTGGCAAGAATCTGGTCGCGAGCAAAAACCCTATCGCATGGGTGGATTCTGGTATTCGCTGGCCGATAACGCCGAAGAAGCGTTGGGTAACTATGTATTTGATTACCTAAAAACCTTTGGCGAAGACGATGCCCGAAAAATAGCCAAGACTATGACAATGCACGACCCGATTGCGATCCAAGACGGGCTGGACGCCATAGAAGCGCTAGGCTGTGACGAGATTCAACTGGTGCCGGCAAGCTCAGACGTAAGCGAGGTGGATCGTCTAGCAAACATGTTGGCAGGCCGCTAAAACGACATACTACGAAATACAGCGCTATTTTAATTTGGCGAATATATCGAGAACGGTATTTAGCTGCTTGCCAGTCACGTTCTCCATCAAACTATTAGCACAGTGTATGCAAGTCACTAGAGCATCGTTATAAATTTCCACCCCGGTCGCGGTTAGCTTCACCAGGCTAAACCGCGCGTCGCGCGCATTCACCACTTTCTCAACAAGATGCAGTTTTTGCATAGGATTAAGCTTTTTAGTAATACCCGACGGCGACAAGCTCACCGCATCTGCAAGCTCTGTTCTGCTCATCGTATACTCCGGCGCCCTATGCAGATAATGCATCACCATAAATTCAGCAAAGCTAATACCATGGGCGCTAAGCTTGCGATCCGCCTGTTTTATAAAGGCAGAACTCAATGACGACATCTCTGTTAATAAATGAAAAGAAGCTGGGAGCTCCATAATAACAACCCCTAATACTTGACTAGTAAAATATTAATCAAGTATATATCGATGAGTATTTAGACTGCAAGGGGTAAATATACCGGACTAAAATCAGCCAAAATCCTCAACCCCTGCCAATAACATCAAATAAGCTGATCAATTAACCCAGAATTTTGCACTTTTCTATTAATTTATTGTTTATATACTCAAATTCTAGAAAATAACTGAAAACACAAATATCGACTTTTTCAGTGAGCTTGGATGAAATCTCAGACAAAGGAGCCGTCATGACAGCAAAAAATACCTACAGCCGCTACGGCTGGGTCAGTGTTGGCCTGCATTGGCTAATGGCCATTACCGTTATTGGCATGTTTGCTCTTGGTATTTGGATGCGCCAATTGTCTTACTACGACCCCTGGTACAAAGACGGGCCAACAATCCATAAAAGCATAGGTATTTTGTTATTCCTCGTTCTGCTGGCGCGCATTGTTTGGCGCAATATCAATATACGCCCTAGCGACGACCCAGCACTGAAAGCGTGGGAGAGAGTAACCGCCCACCTCACCCACTTTGCACTGTATGGCTTGATGCTCGCACTGATGATTGCAGGGTATTTAATTTCAACAGCAGATGGTCGGCCCATCGAGGTATTTAATTTATTTAGCGTGCCCGCAACCTTACACGGAATAGCGGATCAAGAAGATATTGCTGGTGAGATACACGAAATTCTCGCATGGACACTCATTTTATTAGCCGGTGTTCATGCGCTCGCCGCATTGAAACATCATTTTATAAACCACGACTCGACCCTGCTAAAAATGCTGGGAAGAGAATCAACGATGACATCACCACAAAAGGAATCTGAACTATGAAAAAGCTAATCGCCCTAGGCTTTACCGCACTACTCGGACTCAGCGGCGCACTGCATGCCGCAGAATACAAAATTGACACAGCCGGCGCCCACGCCTTTGTGCAATTTAAAATTAAACACCTTGGCTACAGCTGGCTATATGGCCGCTTTAATGACTTTGAAGGTCGCTTTAACTACGACCCGGCTAAGCCTGAAGCATCGACGGTCGACGTCACAATCAAAACCGCCAGTCTCGACAGCAATCATGCTGAGCGCGACAAGCACTTACGTGGCAAAGACTTTTTAGAGGTAGACAAATACCCTACCGCCACATTCAAAAGCACCAGCTTTAAAGCGCTTGGCGACGGTAAGGCGGAATTGAAAGGTATGCTTACCCTACACGGCGTAAGCAAACCCGTGACTATTGCGGTAACTGAAATTGGTGGCGGCAAAGATCCTTGGGGTGGTGTTCGCCAAGGTTTTCACGGCACCACAGAAATCGCCCTGAAAGACTTTGGCATCGACTTCGATCTTGGCCCAGCATCGCAAGTTGTCGAGCTGACGCTTGACGTAGAAGGTATTGCACAATCAATGATGTAAACCAAATGAACTTATTCGACGTAACACTACTCGAAGATTAGGAATTACCCTCATTCAGTCTCGATACTTTGGCCGCTTTGCGGCCTTTTTTATTTCCGACCTTCCCCTATATATTTTTGAATAGCATCGTCTGCGTTAAATTGCGCATCTAACAATGCAATCAGTGCATAGACCCCCATTAACTTGCGCATCACATACAAAAAGTCTTTTGGCGGCAGGGCAAAATACTTGCTAATTGACGCAGTCACCGCCCGTTTTGCAATACGTTGCGGCAAACCACTGTTCCGCCACCAGTAGAACCCGTCTTCAGTAAGCGCCCGCGCGGGTACAGAACTATCAATGGGCCTCAGCGGTTCGGCGATGTCCACCCCGATATCAACAAAATTATCGAGCACCGTCTTCGGAAAATGCGATTTCATAAATCCGAGGCTTATTGATCTCGCCAAAAACGTCGGTTTATCGCGCTCGCAGGCAGCAACTAACATATCGCAAAATTCGTCCGCGAATTCAGCGGGTAATAGGCGCATGGCACCGAAATCCAGCAACACTAACTTATCATCCGACCCATTTTCGTCGATACGCACACGATAATTGCCGAAATTTGGGTCAGTCTGCATTCGCCGCCATTCAAATAATTCGGTGAGGAAAAGCTCCAAGATCGATCGACCTAAACGATTGCGCCGCGGCTGGGGTAGCGCCGCAACCTCGGCGGCATTCACCGATGTTGCCGACTCATAACTCATGGTGAGAATACGACGGGTACAAAACTGCGGATAGCTTTTTGGCACCACAAAACGCTCGTCATCGACTAGGGAGTTTCTAACAAAATCCAGATCTCGACGCTCTTGTTCGTAATCCACTTCTTTATGTAACAAGGCGCGAATATCGCCAAACCATTCATCTAAATTTCGTGTACTCGGTATTAGCCTCGACATTTTCATCAAATGCATCACGGCGCTAAAATCGGCATCTATGGTGTCTTCCACCCCCGGAAATTGCACTTTTATACAGAGCAATTCGCCGGTTTCTCGCAATACCGCGCGATGCACCTGACCCAGCGATGCTGCCGCCAATGGCTGCGGATCTATGTCTAGCTCAGCCAGTACATCCTCGCCCAACTCGTTTACCATCGCTTTTCTAATGGCTCGCCACGACATCGGCTGAGTATTATCCTCAAGCTTATGCAGAGCCTCGGCCACCTCCGGCGGCATTAGATAGTCCCCGTAGGTCGCCATCATCTGGCCAATTTTTACCACACTGCCCTTTAAGCGCCCGAGCTCCGCAACAAAAAAATCGATGTTCTCGGTGCGCTTAGCCAGCGCCTCTTCACCATCACCACTAATCCGCTGCCAGAGGTTTTGTCGCACGGCCCGGGCGCCGTAGCGCAAGCCCACTTTGGACAGCTCAAAACGACGAGAAAACGCGCCGGTTTTCAATTTGTCGAGGGGGTTGTCCTTGTCACTCATAGAAACGTATTTACCTTATTCAATCATATTCATCACTACCGATCGCAACGCTAGTGACCTACTATTCGTCTATATTGCATTATCGTTCATCGACACGGCCAAACAACATCCTAACAGGTATTAGCCATGAAGCAGCTTCGCGCCCTCACTCTAATTGGCCCCGGATTTGTTGTCGCGGCGACCGGTCTAGGGGCTGGCGATTTAGTTGCCGCGGCGGTATCCGGCGCCAGTCTCGGCACCCAACTGCTTTGGGCTATTGCCTTTGGTGCCATTATTAAACTCGCTCTGAACGAGGGCTTGGCGCGCTGGCAGTTAGCTACGGGGAACACATTACTCGCCGGCTGGCAGCAGTATTTACCACACTGGATAAATTGGTATTTTCTCATTTATCTCTTTATTTGGGCATTTCTTGTTGGCGCAGCGCTCATGGCGGCCTGCGGCTTGGCTGCAAATGCACTGCTCCCGCAGTTATCGATAAATAGCTGGGCCTCACTGCACTCTCTAGTCGCCATTACTCTGGTTCTATTCGGGCGCTACTCACTTTTTGAACAGGCAATGAAAATTCTCATTCTGCTCATGTTTGCCACGGTAATGGCAGCACTCTTTGCGAGTGATTGGTCGAGCATAGGTGATAGCTCATCGACGACCATTAGCAGCATCAGTGAGCATTTTAATTTAGTCATGGCACTTGTTGGCGGCGTTGGCGGCAGTGTCACTTTGTTGTGCTACGGCTACTGGATGCGAGAAAAAGGCTGGCAGAATAGTGAGTCGCTCACCCTCGCACGGATAGATTTGATCATCGCCTACACAATTACTGCTCTATTTGGCATGGGAATTATGATTCTTGCCTCGCAGTCGGCGCCCGAATCAGCGTCTGGCACCCATATATTGCTGGCGATGGCCGATCAACTTGGCCTGCTGCTAAGCCCCATTTTTAGAGACCTTTTCTTAGTTGGGGTTTGGGCTGCGGTATTCAGCTCGATGCTCGGTGTATGGCAGGGCGTGCCCTATATTTTTACAGATGCCACAGCACATTGGCGTGGCACACAGGAAGCAAATGGGGTAAGCAGCAAGGCCTACAAATTGGCGCTGCTGTATATCGCCATTCCGCCCGTTGCACTGCTTTACATGGGTAAACCTGTTTGGCTCATCATTTTATATTCGGTTACTGGCGCCTTGTTCATGCCCTTTTTGGCTCTCACGCTACTTTACTTAAACAACCGAATTATCGCGCCAGCGTTGCGCTATGGCTTTATCAGCAACATCGCAATTGTTATCGCATTAATACTATTTTCATGTATTGGCGCACAGTATTTTCTATCCTGAATGAAGCCAGCTAGTGCCACTCGTCGCCATAGTCATGGAGCAACTCTTCGCCAGCCGCTATATCGCGTAGCGCCACGACGGTGAAATCATCGTAGTAAATGACGTTGGCAGACTTATGATGGTTGATGTACTTGAGCGCGCACGTCACATCAATCAAACGGCCATCTGTCATGGTCAGTGTATGCAGACCCGCCTCGATAGCGGGCCTGGTTTCACATACCCCAAGTACAGTGCCTTCAATAATGCCCTTTCGAGCAAATAAACCTTTACCGTGAATAGCACTTTTCTGTACGCGATAGCACTTTTTCATATCACTCCCTCGGCAGCACAAATAACGAGCACGCAGAGGACTATGTGATACATTCCTTCGCCCTGCTATCGACTATTCGCTCGTTAACAGGGCCAAGCAATGACTACGCCAATCTTACTCAGCCAACATCGTCATCAATGCATCCCAACTGACTTTATCTGCATGAGCATCATACGCCAGCGGCATGTCATATTTTTTACCGAGTTCGGTTGAGCCAGGATTTGTAAAACTGTGCTTCACGCCCGGAAAGCTTAGCAATTCAAAATCAACACCAGCCACGGACATTTCTTCGACAAAACCTGCCACTTGTTTTGCTGGCACCATCGTGTCGGCACCGCCCGTTGCCACTAATACCTTCGCCTTAATCGTGCCAGGCTCAACCTTGGTGTCAGTACCCAGCGATCCATGGAAACTCGCCACGCCAGCAAGATCAAGTCCACGGCGTGCTTGATTCAATACCACCGCCCCGCCAAAACAATAACCAATGGCGAACAACTTTTGACTATTTACTGATGGCTGCTTACGTAAAATAGCTAATGCCGCATCAAAACGCGCATCCATTTTTTCCGGTTCGGCTAGTGCCGCATTCATAAATGACATCGCATCCTTGGGGTGGCTTGTGGACTTACCTGTGCCATACATATCAACCGCAATTGCCGTGTAACCTAATTCCGCTAGCTGGTGAGCCCGCTCCCGTGCGTAATCATTCAAACCCCACCATTCATGAACTACAACCACCGCAGGCGATGGCTGAGTGACCTCACTATCGTGATACATAACCGCGGTTCCGAGCTTATTAGGCAGGGTAATTTTTTTCTCAACAACGGCGGCATGTAAAGCTGAACTCGCGAGTGCCGCAGCTATAAGTAAGGTTAAAAATCTCATTCGAAACTCCCCTAAAACAATAATTATAAGCCTACGAAATATAACGCATTCGCGATGACAAACATACGCGAGATAAACAGCAGCGTGTGCGAACGCCTCAAAACCAAGGGCATTCGCTCCGGTTCGGTGAATACCCTATCGGGCGGCTATAACGGTGTGCTTAATCATTCCACCTAACCAATCACATCATATCCCGTTCTAAGTCACGTAACCGGCGAGAGTAGTAGCGGCAGTTTTTCCATATCCAGTCTTCTTTGGCGCGACGTGCTTTCTTCATTGCTGCGCCACTGGCATAACCCTTTAGTTTTTTGCCATCTCCCAATGCCTGCTCTAAGCGAACCGCCTCAACTTTTCTCGCGCGGCAGGCTTGCCAATCTGCGGCACACAGTAGCGACGAGAATCCAAAACATAGAGCGAGCAATATCAGACGAGATTTCATGATGACCTCCTTGTCAGTCGTGAAATTGTTTCGTTAACGATAAATGAATCAGGCAGTCGATGTAAAATCAATCTAGCTTTTGACTTCACCAACCCTGTCTAACTGTCTTATGCGCACGCTGACTGGCATAATAGTCCGCTGTTAACTCGTAAACGGAATTTTCTCCATGAGCAGAATTGCACTGCCCCAGTATTTAGCAAACGCCGACGTTGCGCCAGAATTACAATCCATCATTCTCGGTTTGGCCGATGTGAGCATCAATATCAGCAAGTCCCTAGCGAAGGGTGCTTTAGCGGGCATTCTCGGTGCCGCTGGCGCTGAAAATGTGCAGGGAGAAGATCAAAAGAAACTTGATGTCATCGCCAACGACATGATCAAAGACGCCTTAGCGGCGATACCGGCTGTGCGCGGCTTAGCCTCTGAAGAAGAAACCGATGTCGTCCCTTGCCATACCAACGGCAGTTTTTTGGTCACCTTCGACCCCCTCGATGGCTCATCGAATATCGATATTAATAGCATGGTCGGCACCATCTTTTCAGTGCTGCCCCACAGCGGCACGGAAGTAGTTACCGAACAGGACTTCCTTCAGCCCGGCCGCCATCAAAGTGCAGCAGGTTATGTTTTGTACGGCCCGTCGGTGATGCTGGTATTAAGTATCGGTAAGGGCGTGGTGATGTTCACCCTCGACCAAGACGTCAACAACTATTTAATGACCGACGCAGAAGTCGCGATTCCCGCAGACGCGAAAGAATTCTCCATCAATATGTCTAACCAACGTCATTGGGTAGCACCAATGCAAGACTATATTGCCGATCTAATGGCTGGCAAAGACGGTCCGCGCGGTAAAGATTTTAATATGCGCTGGGTCGCGGCAATGGTCGCCGATGTTCATCGTATCCTGTGTCGCGGCGGTTTGTTCACCTACCCGTGGGACAGCCGTAAACCAGACCAAGCGGGCAAACTACGTCTCATGTATGAAGCGAACCCAATGGGATATTTAGTCGAACAGGCAGGCGGTGAAGTGTGGACCCCTGACGGCAAGATTCTCGATATTCAGCCAGAACATATCCACCAACGCGTTCCCGTTATATTGGGTGCAGCAAACGAAGTCGCGCTTTGCGTAGACTATCACCAGCGCTGAGACCTCTCAGCGCCAGCACCGGAATAGTCGGCAATGCTTAGTTACCGCCACGGCTTTCACGCCGGCAATCACGCTGATGTGTTAAAGCACGTCGTTGAGGTACTCATCCTCGACTACTTGCTACAAAAGCCCACAGCCCTATCTTACATCGACACCCATGCTGGGGCGGGGTTTTACCATTTTGCCAGTGCTTTTAGCGCCCAAAACCGCGAATTCGACAGCGGTATCGCGAAGCTTTGGCAATCTGAAATAGAGCTTCCGGCCGCGCTTAGACGTTACCTCGACATTATCAACACTTGCTCCGCGGGCGAAGCAGCTGGCTACCCCGGCTCGCCGGCCATTGCACTGGCACTGTTACGCGAGCAGGACAAAGCACACTTATTTGAACTGCATCCTAACGATCACCAGAATTTGAGTAAGCGTTTCAAACGACGCGCCCAAATTCATGACAGCGATGGATTTGCGGGATTAAAAGCCTTATTGCCGCCACCCAGCAAACGGGCACTGGTGTTGATTGATCCACCTTACGAAGACAAAAATGACTACCGCAATGTCATTACCACATTAAAAGATTGCCAAAGACGATTCCAGAATGGCGTGTACGCACTCTGGTACCCGCTCATTCCTAGAGACGAATCAAAGGATTTAGGCCGCCGGTTGAAAGCACTATCACCAAGTAATTTCTTACATGCGCAACTTTGTGTTCAGGCCGAGCAAGGCAGTCACGGCATGTATGGCAGTGCGATGTTTGTCATCAATCCACCGTGGCAACTAAACACGCAGCTACAAGAAGTCATGCCTGTTTTACAAACATTACTAGCTGATGCTGAAAGTAAGCCATTCACCCTTGATGCTGTGATTGCGTAGTTGGAGCAAAGAAGAAACACGCATATTCTAGCTGATTTCTCCCCAGCTACTGACGAGAAAACTCAGATCAAAATCAGTGAAAATGGTTTAGGCCTTAGACGTTCGGGCGCGGCCTTTTTCTGACGTGTGCTCGACAGCTTTGACGTCTAATAAACGAACCTGACTAAACAAATGATAGGCGGCAGTGTGTTCTGTCAGCGCATCGGCCGCCAGTAAGATTGCAGCAGCAGTCCATGTTGGGCGTTCATCTGGCCACAACACATCTTCTACAAATTGGTAACCAGTCCAGTATTCGCCATTGGATTCACGCCACTGATGCAACCAGCTATACACCATTACTGCGCGAGCGTGATCACCTGCCGCTAATAACGCCATAGTTAACTCGCAGGACTCAGCGACAGTCACCCATGGCTGATCCGATACGCATCGGCAACCCAAACCCTGCTCTACAAAATCGTCCCAGCGTTTTTGCAAATGGGCGCTCGCCTTTGCGCTGGGCACCGCGCCAGTCAACACTGGATAGAACCAATCCATGGAGTAACGCGCCTTGCTTTCCCAGGTACGATCAAAACGTTCGGGTTTGTTACGTAAAGCGTCGCCCAAGGCTGCCCGTGCATCTCGCCAATCGGCGCGCGGGTCGCCAATGATCACAGAAATATTCACAGCGCATTCAAGGCTTTTATAGATAGAAGAACAACCGGTAATCAGCGCATCTGGCATTGGCTGGCCGTGAGCGTCTACCGCCCAATTTATTTCGCCGTGACGGGACTGTTGCGCGAGTACAAATCCAATGGCACGCCGAACGCAGGGCCACATTTCACGCAAAAATGATCGGTTTTCGCTAATTAAGTAGTGATGCCAAACACCGGTCGCGATATACGCGACAAAGTTCGTTTCACGGCGCTCTTTGTTATCAACTTCACCGGCACGGTATGCTGCCCACCAACTGCCGTCTTCTAGCTGTGCGTTCTTCAACCACCGGTAGGCGTTTTCAGCGGCCGCATACTCCCCACCAATACTCAGACCCATCGCCGATTCAACATGATCCCAAGGGTCACAATGTCCGCCATCAAACCACGGTATACTGCCATCAGCCTGCTGCGCACGAAGTAAAAATTCGACCGTCGGTCGGAAGAACTCTTGCGGAAAAAGACCCTTACTCAGAAACAGTCCGCTCATGCCGCTTTCGCCTTTTCAAAATACATGACTACTGATTTCCCCAGCACTGGATTCAAGCTTGCCTCTAAGGTTCGCGTGAACAGGGGCCTATCCATTAAGTCCCAGACTAAAAAACGGTGGTATTGCTTAATGATAGGATTGGAATCCTGATTTTTCCAAAATGCGCATTTCAGCCACCAATAGGGTGAATGCAAAGCGTGTGCCCAATGGCGTCGATAAAACCGAAAACCCAAACTCTGAATTTGGCGGCGCAATTCGCTCGCCTTAAATATGCGTAGATGGCCGCCTTCAACCTTGTGATAAGCCTCGCTTAGCGCCCAACATATTTTTTCCGGCCAGGCTCTTGGTACGCTGGCACAGAACAGGCCACCAGGTTTAAGCACGCGCTCAATTTCTTTTAATACCGATTGATAGTCCGGGATATGCTCTAAGACTTCCGAGCAGATAATTTTATCAAAGGTATTATCGGCAAAGGGCAGCTGCATAGCATCGCCATTGGCAAGACCGAAACCCTTATTAGCGTCCTCGCCCGGACAGAAATCCTTGAACCTTTCTTGCGCAGTTTTCAAATCACCGAGAGATAAATCTACGCCAATCGCGGTGACGTCAGCTTCAACATACGCAGAGATAACATGGCGACCTTCGCCACAACCGAGGTCTAGGATTATGTCTCCTCGATTTAATTGAAAATGACGAAAATCAACCGTTTTCACGTTGTATCACCTGCCAATAATAATTCGTCATTTGCTGCGCGGCCCGCGTCCAGCAGAACAATTCTTCTATGCGTTTACGACCTGCTACAGCCAATTCATCACGCCATGCAGGTGAGGCCAGCAAGGTTTCTAAAGCTTCAGCAATGGCCGCACTATCGCGAACCGGCACCTTAACAGCCGCGTCACCGACCACCTCGGGCAATGCACCACCGTCGGTAGAAATCAATGCGGTGCCACAGGCCATGGCTTCGCCTGCAGGCAAGCCAAAGCCTTCGTATATTGAGGGAACCACCACCACCGAGGCCTCGTTATAGTACTTAACCAGATCTTCAGTACTAATGCCGCTAACGGCGCGAATATGTTTGCCGATACCTAATTTGCGGATCAACTCACCACTTTCGCCGTCTTCTTTCGGTTTACCCACCAGCAATAATTCGAGATCAGGGTAATTAGGCACAACCGCAGCAACCGCCTCTAACAAATAACGCATACCTTTCAGTGGTTGGTCAGATGACACCGTCGCCATAATGCGATTCGGCTTTTTCGCTACGTGTTCAAGCGGCTTAAATTCCTCGGTATCGATTCCACAATGGACCAAGCTAATTCCCGCCGGTTGTATATCAAAGGCGGCGGCGATATCCATTCTCGACCGCTCAGACACCGTCACCACATGATGAAGCTCCCGCGCAACATTACGCTGCATAATCAAAAAGCTGTGCCAACGACGTATAAGTAGTCGCTCCGTCCAACTTTTCGCCGCTTTTAACGCAATCTTTAAATCACTGGTAATCGGATGATGGATCGTTGTAATTAACGGAAAGCCCTGCTTTTGCAGCTCCAACATGCCGTAACTCAAGCACTGATTGTCATGGATAATATCGTAATGACGACCGTGTTCTTTTAAATATTTGAGCACCCGCCGTCCAAAGCAATAGGGCTCAGAAAATGCACCGGTGAGCTTCCCCGTCCATTCGTAGATATTGGTAAGGGAAGTGAGATGATGTGGGCGAATCGACGTTAAGCCGGTTTCAAATAAATTCATGCCCGGCATTTTGATGAGATTTACCCGCGGATCAAGATGGGGGTATGGCTGACCAGAGATCACGTCAACCTGGTGACCAGCCTCAACTAAAGCCTTACTCAAATACTTAAGGTAGATACCCTGACCACCGCCATAGGGCGCGCTTCGATACCCCAAAAGGCATACTTTTAAGGCGCGCCTTGGTCTCGCTTCATTTAAAGACGTAACACTGGCTTTAGCAGCCCGGAGTATGGGCTGACTGGCAATTGCTGATTCTGACGGCATAAAACGGGGCCACTATTCTTCTGATTGCTGTTATTTGGAATATAGTCCGTGGAATTCTTCTAAGCCTAAAAACCTATTAAAGATACCGAGGTCATATCAGGCACCTTAAGGCGTTGGCCAAGTACAAATAGAAAGAATGCCGCTCATGTAGTAACAGGATTCTAACCATGGGATGAGCATAAATCCACCTGCGATGACAAAGGGCCCGGTGATCTGGCATTAAGACTTTGTCATGTTAAACTCGCCAAGCTCACAAATTTGCCGATGAGAACCCCAGACACATGCGCATAAACGTCATTTTTTGCACATTTTTCAGTGCGATACTTTGCCTAGTTACGTTGAGCGGCTGCGCGAGTCGGCCGGCGCAGCAGGCGCCACGTGGCAAATTTGAACAAACCATCAAAGCTGGTGATATTCGCTTATTTAGCTATAGCCAACCATTGTTTCGCGAAGCGCCTCGCCCCATAACCTCTTCAAATCGGCGCGAAGATGGCACAGGCAAACCACGGGAGGACAGTGAGTCTCAATTAAAAAGAACATTAAACGACTTGGAACACGATCCACGACTAAAAAAATACTGCCCAGTTGGCTACCTTATTATTGATAAATACGCGGTGCTAAATGAGGTCGTTATCAGAGGGGAATGCAAATACAGCGAAAAACCCAAGGAGAAATAAACGCCGCAGCTAGCGCTACGGCGTTCGATCAAAACTTACTTAACAGGCGTCAACCACTCAGGAAACTCTTCGCGACGTCCTTTAACTTGATCAAAATACATATTTTGTAGCAAGTTAGTCACAGGGCCACGTGAACCGGAGCCGATAATCCGACCATCCAACTCGCGAATCGGCAGAACTTCTGCTGCAGTACCAGTAAAGAAGGCCTCATCCGCAACGTAAACTTCATCACGCGTGATACGTTTTTCTTCCACTTTCAAACCAAGCTCATTGGCAAATTCAAAAATGGTGTTGCGCGTAATACCATCTAAGCAGCTGGTTAACTCAGGGGTATACAACTTGCCGTTGCGAACAATAAAGACATTCTCGCCACTGCCTTCGGCAACATAGCCTTCGTTGTCCAGAAGCAGCGCCTCTTCACAGCCGCTGTCCAAGGCTTCGCGCAGAGCCAACATCGAATTGATGTAATGACCATTCGCCTTAGCTTTACACATCGAAATATTGACGTGGTGACGTGTATAGGACGAGCAACGTACTTTAATACCTTTGTCCCGCGCCTCAGGGCTCATGTAACTTGGCCAATCCCAGGCGGCAACAATAACGTGCATCTTTAGGTTGTCGGCACGCAGACCCATACCTTCTGAGCCGTAAAAGCACATAGGACGCAAATACGCTTCCTGCAATCCGTTTTCACGAACCACGGCACGCTGAGCTTCATTAACCTGATCTTTGGTCACTGACATTTCCATACGCATGATATGCGCAGACCGGAATAAGCGGTCAGTGTGCTCGTGCATACGGAAAATGCAGGTGCCACGATCTTTGGTTTGATAGGCGCGTACGCCTTCAAACACGCCCATACCGTAGTGCAGTGTATGTGTTAAAACATGAACCCGCGCATCGCGCCAGGGAACCATTTCACCGTCGAACCAAATCAGGCCGTCACGATCAGCCATAGACATCGTGTGTTACTCCTCAACAAATTCAGGCAAATACCATTATGGAGACAACATCAGTTGCTGCCAGAAACGGCTTACAATTTCCCGCTCTGTACCCAATGCCGTATCGGCTATCAACCCTTTTTGCTCTTGTAAGCTGAGGCGATGCGCCTGACTGCGGAACGCCTTGTAAGCGTCAATCAGTGTCCGGGTATCCGATGTCGAAATTAGGCCCTGTTCAGCCAGTGATTCCAAGATACGAATATTATCAGTGTAGTTAGTAAGCGGTGGGTGCTGATGCGACCATGCTAAAACGGCATATTGCACCATAAATTCAATATCAACGATACCTCCAGTACCCTGTTTAATATCAAAATCTGCATTTTTATCGCTACCAGACAGCAGATGGTCACGCATTTTCTGCCGCATGCTCACTACTTCTTTGTTAAGCACCAAAATATCGCGCGGTTTACACAGGATTTCGGCCCTCAATCTGGCAAACTTTTGCGCCAACACTTCATCGCCCGCGACCGCACGCACACGAACCAAGGCCTGATGTTCCCATGTCCACGCCTGATTGTGCTGGTAGTCGCTAAATGCAGTAAACGACGACACTAATAATCCAGAATTGCCTGAAGGCCGCAATCGCATATCTACGTCGTAAAGCGCACCTAATCGGGTTGTCGCAGTAAGAATATGAATAATACGCTGCCCTAGGCGCGTATAAAATGACCCCGCATCCAAGGGTCTGTCACCATCACTGACACAGCTTGAGGGCAAATCATGCATAAAAACGAGGTCAAGGTCAGAGCTGTAACCCAGTTCAATCCCACCTAATTTACCGTAACCCAAAATAACAAAATGACGCTGATCGTCACCCGCTGGCACCGGGCTACCATGCTTATCAACTAAATTTTGCCACGCAATATCAAGCACCGCCTCTAAGACTACCTCCGCGATATACGTCAGGTAATCACTCACTTTCATTAGTGGTAAACTGCCGGTCACCTCCGATGCCATCACACGCAGAACGTGGGCCAAACGAAAATGTCGGAGCGCCTCCATTTGCGTCTCAAGATCATCTCGCTCGACACGCAGTAAGCGCTGCCGTAGTTCACTGGTTAAACCAGCCTTTTCTGGCACCGAGAACAAACTGCTCGGGTCTAATAACTCATCTAGTAACACCGGCTGCGCCGCCAGCTGCCTAGCGATCCACGGACTCGCATCGCACAACTCTACTAGACGACTACGTGCGCCTGGATTTTCCATTAGCAGTACCAAATACGAAGTGCGTCGCAGTACTGCCTCCACAAGTGGTATCAAGCGCAGCAGTGTCGCTGACGGTGAACTTGCCTCGCACAGGTCTTCTAATAACAGGGGCAGAAAATCATATAAGCGATCACGGCCACGACCCTGCATACGCAAGACGCTGGCGCCATTGAGCAACGCGACTAATAGGCGCGCAGCTTCGTCCGCATCGTCAAATCCCGCTTCTTCCAAGGTTGCTTTAACGGAGTCTCGATCTAATTCATCAAGCATCGTTCTCCAGCGATTATTACTGAGATGCTGGCCCTCGAGCTCGGATTCTGGGGGCGCAATAACGTGAGCAAAATGCGCGGCAACACGCTGCCGATGCTCACCCAGGGCATGCTGAAAGGCGCTGACATCTTCGCCAAACCCCATGGCGATACTTAAGGCCACGCGCTCAGCGTCATTCTCGGGTAGCTGCTGCGTTTGCTCATCTCGCCAGGCCTGAATCGCATGTTCGGTATTACGTAAAAAGCGATACGCGGCCTGCAATTCATCTACAACCACTGCGGGAAGACAAGACATCTTTACCAATTCTGGAAGAACGACTTGTAATTTTAAAGCCTGCAAGGCGGGCTCTTGGCCACCGCGAATTAACTGGAAGCACTGGGCAATAAATTCAATTTCACGAATACCGCCGGAGCCGAGCTTAATATTGTCTTGCAGCTGGCGCCGCACTACCTCTCGCTGAATCATCGACTTCATATCGCGCAGCGATTCGATCGCTGAGAAATCGAGATAGCGGCGATAGACAAAGGGCCGCAATTGCGTGAGTAAACGATTGCCTTCTTGGTGATCTCCAGCAATGCAACGCGCCTTGATAAGGGCGTATCGCTCCCAATCTCGTCCCTGATCTTGGTAATACTCTTCTAATGCGTCGAAGCTAATTACCAAGGGACCGCTCTCCCCATAGGGGCGCAACCGCATATCGACTCTAAAAACGAAACCATCCGCCGTGCGGATATCTAAGGCTTTAATTAAGCGCTGACCGAGACGAATAAAAAAGGCCTGATTATCATCCACACGTGGCCCACCAACGGTGCTCCCCGCCTGCGGATAGGTAAAAATAAGATCAATATCGGAAGACAGGTTTAACTCGCCGGCCCCCAACTTACCCATGGCAATCACTACTAATTGCTGCGGGGTGCCATCTGCCGATTGCGGCTCGCCGCGCTCGACAACTAACTGACGATGCAAAACCGCCAAGGCAATCTCAACACAGGCGTCAGCAAGCCGAGACAAGTCCCGCACTGTTTCTTCCATGTCAGCAAGGCGATTGAGGTCGCGCCAGACAACTCGCAGCCAATGACGGTTGCGAAAGTCACGCAGTATTTTCGCCAGCGAGTCCGCATTGTCACAGTCAGTACATAAAGCACTTAATTCCGCTTGCCACGCTTCGTCCGGTAAAAAAGAAAGCAGCTGATCGGTTGAAAACAGTTCAATTAGCCAAGCAGGATGGCGCACACACAATTCCGCCAATGCCTGACTGCAGGCGAAGGCCCTTAATAGTTGCGGACGATGTTCAGACTCGGCAAAAGCCTCATACCAATCGCGCTGCGTTTTATCACAGCGTTCAAACAGATTTTGCCAGACTACTTCGACGTCTGCCGCCAAGGATGGGGGCAGCTCTTCCGCCAAAACATGTAAGCCGCGATACTCGCGTGGCATGGTCATTCGTTTATTCCTAAAACCGTCTTATTTTATTTCTAGCAAAATAGCGCGGCTCTACACGCTACTAAACAGCAATTCAAACTCAGCCCGTTTGCACCGGCGGCGCCACTCGCAATACCTCAGCGATGGTAGTTTCCCCACGCGCCACTTTATGGGCACCACTTAGCCGCAACGTGCGCATCCCATTTTTCATTGCCAAACGACGTAATTTATCGAGTTCGACATCATCCCCTATCGCCGCTTGTACCTGTCCCTCAACGGGCAGAATTTCATAGATACCTTGCCGACCATAGAAGCCCGTATTACGACACTCCAGACAGCCAGGCGCATGATAAATCTGGGGCGGCGGCGTGACCTTCCAAGGAGATGTTAAAGTCGTCCACTCAGTTTCATCAAGCGCCACTGGCGCTTTGCAATGAGGACACAAGCTACGTACCAATCGCTGCGCCATAACACCAAGAACCGTCGCGCGAATTAAATACGCGGGCACGCCAAGCTCTAATAATCGCGTCACCGCCGAGGGCGCGTCATTGGTATGCAGAGTTGAAATCACCAAATGGCCAGTTAAAGCGGCTTGAATAGCCATTTCAGCGGTTTCTAAGTCGCGAATCTCGCCGATCATAATAATATCTGGATCTTGTCGCAAAAGTGCGCGCACGCCACCGGCAAAATCGAGATTAATATTGTGCTGTACCTGCATTTGATTGAAGGCGTCTTCCACCATTTCAATCGGATCTTCGATGGTGCACACATTCACTTCGCTGGTGGCAATCTGTTTGAGGCTAGAATACAGGGTGGTGGTCTTACCCGAGCCTGTTGGTCCAGTTACCAAAACTATACCGTGGGGCGCGCGAATCATGCCATCCCAGCGCTGACGGTCTTCACCACGCAGACCTAGCTCATCAAAACTGCGCAGTAAGACCTCTGGGTCAAATATCCGCATGACCATTTTTTCGCCGAAGGCAGTGGGCAGCGTTGAAAGCCGCAATTCAATTTCATCGCCCGCAGAATTTTTTGTTTTCAATCGACCATCTTGTGGACGACGTTTCTCAGCGACGTCCATACGACCTAATATCTTTAACCGGCTGACGACCGCCGTAAGTACCGACGCCGGCAACTCATATACGTTGTACAAAACTCCGTCGATTCGAAATCGCACATTGCCATGCTCACGGCGTGGCTCAATGTGAATATCGCTGGCGCGCTGGTCGTAGGCGTACTGCAATAGCCAGTCGACGATATTGACGACATGACCATCATTAGCATCCAAATCCTTGAGATTACTAATCTCCAGCAATTGCTCAAGATTAGCATTGGCCTGCCCGCCATTGCGGCTATCACCACTGGCGCCGCGCACCGATTTTGCCAAGCTGTAAAATTCTACCGTAAAGCGGTCAATCGCTTCGGGATCGGCAATAACCCTGCGTATAGGGCGGCGCACCACCTGCTGCAAATCCTTTTCCCAGGCGCTGACAAAGGGCTCCCCTCCGGCGATCACAACCTCCTGAGGTGTGACCGCTAAGGCCAAAATGCGGTGACGTTGCGCAAAGGCAAAAGACATCACCGCAGTTACCGCTGGCACATCAACCTTTAGGGGGTCTATACGCTGCGGAAGCTGACCGCAATGCCCAGACAGCCATTCAAGCAAACGGTCCATACCAAGCAGGCGCCCCGCTCGACTCGCGTCTGGCAACTGCTCGGCAGCAAGATAATTAAGAACATGCTGGGTCTTATCACCAACACGCGGGGGATTTGGCCGCACACGCTTCGCCACAGCGGCATCTAAAACACCGTCTTCCACAAGCTGTCTGATCAGCAACGCCGTGTCTAAAAGCCCAGTTTTATTGATGTTGCTGTGCATATAAGCCTAAATCCTATGATCGATATCACTCCATTATGGCAAGTCACACAATCTTAACAACCAGCTGTAAGAATATTAGTGGGCTTTATTAACTGGTGAGCCTCGACAGAGGCCCGTATAATTCCGGCCACTTAACGCTCGACGACCATAGGAGTTGTACCGTGCCTTTAAACTCGCTAAGTAATTTATTCGGCAAATCACCCTTTGCGCCTATTCAAGAACACATGAAACAGGCAAAAAATTGTGCTGCTGCATTAAAGCCCTTTATCAACGCCGTTCTAGAAGGTGATTGGGACAAAGCTGCCAAAGCCCACAGTGTTATTGTCGATCTCGAGAACGAAGCCGACAAGCTTAAAAAGCAAGTACGTCTTCAGCTTCCTAGCAACCTCTTCCTGCCCGTACCGCGCTCAGACCTCTTAGATTTGGTCAGCATGCAGGATCGCATTGCCAACTGCAGCAAAGACATTGCCGGATTGATGCTGGGGCGGCAGATGAAAATCCCTGAGTCACTCACCAAGATCATGGTTGATTACGTAGACTTAGCGATTGCTACCTCTGCTCAAGCGATGAAAGCCATTGAGGAGCTCGACGAACTACTTGAAACCGGTTTTCGCGGCCGTGAAGTTAAATTAGTTGAAACACTTATCGAAGAGCTTGATCGCTTAGAGCATTCAGCCGACAAGGTGCAAATTGATATTCGCGCCGCACTCTATTTAATAGAGAAAGACCACCCCCCCGTAGATGTCATGTTCCTGTATCAAATCATTAACTTGATTGGTGAACTGTCTGACAAATCACAGAAAGTAGGTTCACGCCTGCAAATTGTTATCGCACGCTAAAGCCGCGGTTTTCGCTCAAAATAAGGATTTAACATGTCAATTATTGCTGAACACGGGCAACTATTGCTAATTCTGGCTTGTCTCTTTGGTTTTTTCATGGCGTGGGGCGTTGGCGCCAACGACGTTGCTAATGCGATGGGGACGTCAGTAGGCGCTAAAGCGCTCACCATTAAACAAGCAATTCTGATCGCCATGGTTTTTGAATTCTGCGGCGCCTATCTTGCAGGTGGCGAAGTCACCGAAACTATACGTAAAGGCATTATCGATCCAGCGTTTGTCGCGGGCAATCCCGACTTGCTGGTTTTCGGCATGCTATCGTCCTTGCTCGCCGCCGGTGTGTGGCTTTTTATCGCAAGCATGATGGGCTGGCCGGTATCGACCACACACTCTATCGTTGGTGCGCTAGTGGGTTTCGCTGCCGTCGGCATTAGCACTGACGCCGTTGAGTGGGGGAAAGTAGGTCAAATCGTTGCGAGTTGGGTTGTTTCACCGGTGCTAGCAGGAACACTGTCCTTCGGTTTGTTCCTAAGCGCACAGCGCTTAATTTTGAATGCTGCAGACCCCTTCGCGGCAGCCAAGAAATACATTCCATACTATCTATTTGTTGTCGGCTTTATGATCTCTATGGTCACCATGACCAAAGGTTTAAAGCACGTTGGACTTGGCCTCAACTTCAATGAGTGCATCATTTACTCAGCCGCTGTCGGTGTTGTAGTGTCGATCGCCGGCCAGCTATTCATGCGCGGTATCAAAGACGTTTCTGCCGACGAAAGCACCTCTCGTTTTGCCGGTGTTGAGCGCATGTTTGCCGTACTCATGGTGTTCACCGCCTGCGCCATGGCCTTCGCCCATGGCTCAAATGACGTAGCCAATGCAATAGGACCGGTGGCCGCAATAGTAAGTGTTGTACAATCCGGCGGTGAGATCGGCGCTAAATCTGGCCTACCACCTTGGGTTCTATTGGTCGGTGCCGGCGGCATAGTGTTTGGCCTTGCCACCTACGGTTTCAAAGTTATCGCCACTGTTGGCACCAAGATCACCGAACTCACACCCAGCCGAGGCTTTGCTGCAGAGCTTGGCGCCGCCTCAACCGTCGTTATTGCCTCGGCAACCGGGCTACCGATTTCAACGACACATACTCTGGTTGGTGCAGTACTAGGGGTTGGCCTAGCACGCGGCATTGCCGCGCTAAACTTGAGCGTTATCCGCAATATTTTCATGTCATGGATTATTACGCTTCCGGCCGGCGCGGGACTCGCGATCCTATTCTTCTTTATTCTGAAGGCGCTTTTTTAGTCTGAAGCTTTAATACAATCGTCGTGCAAACAAAGCCCTGTTTTTGTTTGCACGACTCGCTACAATGGCCCGTTACTTAACACTTAGCGCGGGCTGATCGTGGCAAACCAAAACAACATACCAAGCGTTCTGTCGATGATCACAGAACTCGTTAAAATCCCCTCTGTCAGCTCCACCTTACCCAGTTGTGATATGGGCAATATTCGCGTCATCGAGCAACTGGCCATGTGGCTAGAGCCCCTCGGTTTTCAGGTTAAAATTCAGCCAATTGTCGGCCATAAAGACAAAGCCAACTTAATCGCCACCCTAGGCACGGGCAGTGGCGGCCTCGTGCTCGCCGGCCATACCGACACAGTGCCCTTCAACGAATCTCTGTGGCAAAGCGATCCATTCGTCCTAACAGAACGCGACAGCAAACTTTATGGCTTAGGTAGCACCGACATGAAGGGCTTTTTCGCTATCGCCATCGAGGCATTGCAGCCCTTCTTAGGCAAACCACTCAAAGCACCGCTCATTATTTTGGCAACCGCCGACGAAGAAAGCAGTATGGATGGCGCGCGCTCACTAGTGCAGGCCGACGTGTCTGGCGCCCGCTATGCGGTTGTCGGCGAACCTACGGGCTTAAAACCCATGCGCGCCCACAAGGGCATCGTGATGAAGGGCATCACAATTAAGGGACGATCCGGGCACTCATCAAATCCTCTACTTGGCAACAACGCCATGGATGCCATGCACGAAGTCATGAGCGGCTTAATTCAGCTACGACAAGAACTCGCCTTAAAATACCAACACCCCGGCTTCTCTGTACCGACACCCACGATGAATTTTGGCTGTATACACGGCGGCGACAATCCAAACCGTATCTGCGGACAATGCGAACTACATTTTGATATTCGCACCACCCCCGGCATGGACAACGATGAACTAGATACCTTAATCCAAAAAATCCTTACACCCGTGGCCGAACGCCGTGCCATCAATATTGGTCTGCGCGCTTTAATGCCCGGCTTGGCTGCCTATGAAGAGCCCGCCGATTCAGAGCTAGTCACTCTTGTAGAGCAACTGACAGGGCAGCCCGCCGGCACAGTGGGCTTCGCGACCGAAGCGCCATTTTTTCAGCAGCTGGGGATGCAAACGATCGTCATGGGGCCTGGCTCAATAGACCAAGCACACCAACCAGACGAGTTTATGGCGCTAGATCAGATCCAGCCGAGCATTGATGTTCTGCGAAGCATGATCAAGCGGTTCTGCGCTTAATCATGCTTCGCAGAAACTCGACTGACCTTATTTATTAACATCAACAACCACACGGCCGCGCAGAGTACCTTCCATCATTTGCGTTGCCACACCAATGGCATCAGACAGCGTGATATCTTTCACGATCTGCTCAAGTACATCGACATCCAGATCACGTGCGAGACGCTCCCAAGCAACCGTTCTCGCCGCCTTAGGTGCCATTACGCTATCAATCCCCAACAGAGAAACACCACGTAAAATAAAGGGCATTACGGTACTGGGAAAATCAAAACCCTGTGCCAAACCACAAGCGGCTACTGCACCCCCGTAACGGGTTTGTGCACAGGCATTCACCAAGGTCTGGCTACCGGCTGCGTCAACAACACCAGCCCACCGCTCTTTCTGCAATGGCTTACCGCGCTCACCTAACTCGGCGCGATCAATTACAGAGGTGGCACCAAGTCGCTTTAAATAATCTCCTTCACTGGCTTTACCAGTCGCCGCAACCACGTTAAATCCGGCCTTGGCTAATAAAGCAATCGCAATACTGCCAACGCCGCCCGTTGCTGCGGTCACTAGCACCTCCCCTTGATCAGGCGCAACACCCTGTTTAATCAATGCTTCTGCGCAAAGACTGGCGGTGTACCCCGCAGTGCCAATTGCCATCGCCTGACGGGTAGTAAATGCAGAGGGTAATGCGACAAGCCAATCACCATTCAACCGCGCCTTCTGAGCAAGACCGCCCCAGTGACCTTCACCCACACCCCAGCCATTCAAAACAACTTTATCGCCGATTTTATAATCGGCGTGGCTACTTTGTGAAACAACGCCAGCCAAATCTATACCTGGCACCATCGGAAATTTACGAACCACCGGAGAACTACCAGTAATAGCCAATCCGTCTTTATAATTCATTGTGGAGTACTCCACGTCTATCGTTACATCCCCCTCAGGTAATTGCGCCTCGTCGATTTGAGTTACGGCTACCGACTGCCCAGCATCGTCCTTACTAATTAGAATTCCAGAAAACATAACTACCAACTCCCCGTCTATTTAATTCAAAAATTGGGTCTTGCCGACTTCCGTCGAGAATAGCCTGCAAACCATTTAACGATAATCTCCGCTCAGCATGGGAAAACGACGAATTACTCAGCAAAAAGACTGACACGAATGAATGTTCATACCGATCGACCATACCAAAACCACCATGCAACTTTCGCGGCTATTGCGCAAGTTAGACAAAAGTCGTACTCGATCAATATTTATCCACCGCGACGGCAGCTCAGGCGACAATATCAACCGTCAACTCCAGCGCCCCTATATCTGCAGCGCGCTAAGTATTTAACGATTTTGTGGCCAACGAACTAAACAAATATTGATAAAAACAGCTTGAGCAAGGTAAAAAATACATGTATCTATACTCTCTGCACCCAAATTTATTTTCTAATAATACTAAATAGGCGAATCCGGGCTGCAGAATTCGCCAATTAAATAAAAAATAACGACAGTTTTAAGCGGATTTCACAGGAAAGTGTCATCGGCGTTTTCCTTGCTGCGTTAATCAGCAAGCCGTGCAAACTGACGGATATTTTCAAGGAGCTCTTGATGATTACCACCCCTCGTTTTTGTAAACTCATCTTACCCATTGCCGTCAGTACCGTACTCATTGCCTGTGGCAGCAGCAGTAGCGGCAGCGGCTCAGCCCCCAGCAACAATGTCGGCGGAACAGCATCAAAAGGCATCATCATTGGCGGCACCGTCAATGCCTACGCTATAGCAGCCGATGGCACCGTAGATAAAACAACACCACTGGCAACGCCAGCCGTAACGGCCGAAGACGGCACATACAGCTTGACCCTGAATAGTAGCTACGTTTCAGGCACGGCTATATTTATCGAAATTAGCGCCGAAGACGGTGCGACAATGCGCTGCGACGTTACTCAGTGCGGCACGGTTGATGGCACGCCCATTTTATTCGGTGATACCTATCCACTGGCATCAACATTTACCATGGCGGCAACACTGCCAAAAGCTGATTCAAGTACCGTTACCGTTAACGTGACACCACTTACAGACATCGCATCGAAACTGACCCTACAGAAAGTGGTTAGTGGTGCTCGAGCCTCTGACGCGGCACTTGCCTCTAATGCTCAAATAGCAAACCGCCTTGGTATCACCGGTGGCCTGATCAATCAGGCGATCGTCGACATTACCAATGCAGATGCTGTCAACGGTGCGACAAAAGACGCGCTTGACTATAACTTGAAAGCTGCCGCTGCTATTGCCGCGATCCTGAAAGATGATTCAAGCCTGTCGCTAGAAGATGCCGTCGCAAGCTTAAGCAACCAATTTGCAAATGGTGGTATTGCGGACAAAGAAACCACTGAATCTACCGCGATTACCATAGAAGAGTTGCTCGAAGAGGCACTTGCAATCCTCGACGCGGTTAAAGCTGTTGAGGGCGTCGACTCAGACGATCAAGAACTAACTGGTGCAAGCACTAGCATCACCGCCGCAGAGGCTGATGCTGAGCAAAATGGCGACACCACAGCCAGTCAAGGTGACATCCCCGACGACATTGGTAGTGAAGGTCTAATTGCGGCGAAAGCTTTTGTAAAACAAGTGCGCGACTTGGGCAGCGCCGGTGTCATCACTGAAAACCAAGCGGCGTTTGCAGATCAAGTTGATTTGGCGGCACAAGTTTTGGCAGACGATGGCGATATCGTTGCTGAGGCCATGGGCCTAGCTCTAAATGCCATTGCCAATGCGGTTGGCGAATTCGAAGATGCAGAAGGCACCAAGCCGACGTCGTCCACCACGGATGGTATTACCGTCGCTATTAGTGTTTCTGGCGATACAGAAACCTACACAATCGACCAGAACCTAAGCGTTAGTGAGACAGATGTTGCGCTGGCTCTAAGTGCGGTCAACGGTTCAGTCATCGATGAAGATAGCGATGAAACTGAAAACGACGATGGTAGCGTCACTTACGTTGCAGAGGGTACAGCTACTATCGACTTAAGCATTACCGGCAGCGCGGAAAGCAGTGCCGCTAAACTCACGATCGACGAAGGCTCATCAATCAGCGCCTCTTTCGCCTATAGCGAGCAAAGCGATGAAACAGAGTTTTTCAGTGAATACAACGAAGAGTGGAATGACGCTACTACCGTAGAGGACGCCAGCGCCAGCCTTAGCGTCACGCTCGCTCAGCTTGGCGGCGACAATCCAGTCTCCTTCACCGGCGCAATGAACATTGCTCTCGACCTGCTCGATTACACTGACATGGGCGAATATAGCAGCGAATTTGGCGAGAATGGTTATAGCGAATCAGAAAAATATACCGAAACCACGATAGTAGATGGTTTTGAAATCACCCTTTCAGGTGAATTCAGTGACGCTAGCGGCAACGCCATCAGCGCCACGTTGGCTGCCAATTTGACAAACTTCGATGAAACTTGCACCAGCGATCTTAGCTACAGCAACTTAAACGGCTATAGCTATTCCTACACATGTGACGATGAGACAGCGCAAGATTATGCAATGGGCAGCCTAAGCATCATCTTTGACGTCGACTTGGCTGGCGTGAGTGACGATATCAACATTAACTTTAGTGCAGGTCGTACAGGCTTAGATACCGGCGAAGGTAGCATCAAACTAAGTTATGGTGGCAAGCAATTAAACTTAGTTTACGAAGGTGGTAATTCGGTTTCTTTGAGCAACCACAACAATGTGACGCTCATCCTTACCGAAACTGAAGATGGCGATGAAACTAGTGTGAGCGGCTCAATAAACGTAGGCGATGACAAGTTCGCCGACGTCAACGATGACTCTGGCACTATCATTATTCGCTATTCCGACGGAAGCTTCGAATCCATTATGTAATGGGTTCTATACAATGAAAAGGGGAGGCCCAAGGCCTCCCCTTTTTTCATCCCAGCACCACACTGGGAGTTACCAAAAATAAATATGGATTTAACCAATGCACTTGCAGGCTTTAATATTTATTAGTCTTTGTGTTTTATCAGTAAACGGCCGAGCCGACTTAAAACCAGAGTCTTTAGAATTGCGTTTTGAGAGTCAGAGCTATAGCTCGATAGCGTCTATCGATCAAACAATCCATGACCTCGAAGGCAAGCCAGTTAAAAACGGCAACATTGCATTTACACATAACCAACTAGAGGTGACCGCGACTAAAAGTGAGTTTGAATACAGCCTATTTCAACGCTACGACTATTATCTAAAGTTTAATAACGACACCGCAGAGCTCGCCTATTTGCTTCGCAACGATTTACCCGTACCCACCAATCGGCACTACGATGTTTATCTTAAACCAAATCACATACGTGCGTGGGGACTTGGCCTAGCACGCAAAATCGACATAACACCCCAGCTTAAAAGTAAAATTCGCGCAAACTATCTACGCGCAGATAAAACAACAAACGGCTACCTTAAAGGACAATTCCAATCTCTAGATGATGGCTACCAAGCACAATTACACTTGGATTACGGGTACAGCCGAGACACATTATTAGATCGAAAAGAGGAGGACACAGATGGCCATGGGGTCAGCCTAGACTTTGACATCGAATGGCAAGCCTCAGAAACCCTTACTTTAGGCTTACAAGGTAGAGACGTTCTTTCCTATATAAAATTTAAAAACCTCACTTACACTCAGGCGAATGCTGATACCAATACGGTCTCATTTGACAGCAACGGCGCTATTGACACCAAACCAACGATTAGCGGCATCGAAGGCTATCGAGATCAAACTCAACATTTGCCACACCGCTATATCATCAATGGCCAGTATTCACTAAACAAAGACTCAGACATTACCAGCCAACTTTTTTCCTACAATAAAGTCATTTTTCCGCGGCTGGGTTACTCGTCGAAAACTCAATTCTTTGCATGGCATACAGATTACGACTTCAGAAGCAAAGCGATAGGGATCATCATCAGCCATCCGCTGGCATCCTTTTCTGTGCGCAGCGACTCTCTAAAATGGGAAACAGCGCAGATGTTAGAATTTTCGATTAGCAGCAACATCAAATTTTAGTACGGTATAATTCATATATCGGTGCAAGTATAATAGCGAACAACCTAGCATTGCTTTACAAAAACCCGAAAATACCAACATGTCATTGGCGGCGATAAAATATATGACTCAAGGAAAAATCCACTTTGTTCGCCACGCGCAGACCTATGCAAATATCGACAAAGTATGGCATGGCCATACAGATACGGAATTAACTCCCGAAGGCTATGAGCAAACACGTAAGTTGGGCGCCTACTTTTCCAACTATCTACGCCCAGATGTAATCTACACCAGCCCACTTCAGCGGGCTCGAATTACAGCAGAGGCCATAGCTAAGCCATTTGATTTAAGCGTAATTCACGACCCGAGACTGATGGAACTGGATCTTGGCGACTGGGAAGGGGTGACCTTTCAGTCATTGAGTAAAGAAGATACTAATGCAATGGCTGAGTTAGTGAACAACCCGGATTATTGCTCGCCAAACGGCGAATCTCAAAATGTTGTGAAACTGCGAATGCTTGCTGCAATTAGCGAGATTAGTGCAAAACACCCAAATGAAAACATTGTCATTGTTTCGCATGGCGTAGCAATCAGTATTGCCCTAGCTCACTATCTCGACGATGACACAACGCAGTGGCCAAAATACAGTAAAAGCAATACTGCTTTTTCGGAGCTTTGCTTAAGCAGTAAACAACTTCTTCGATTCAATCAAAGCGATCATCTTATTGCAGACTGATTATCGCTTTAATTGACAGGTTTTTATCTCCGGCGACGCATCTCAACAAAAAGCCGACTTAGCTGCCGATCTAAGACATCGACAACAATCTGCCGCCATACTGGGTTTCCGGCACTGACGGTTTTGCATTGTTCATTATCGCCACAGTCATTCTTTTTTTGGCGAAGAGAAAATAAAAAACCAAGACAAAGACCGCCAATCAGAAACTCAGGCTTAGCTAAGTTATTAGCTAACTGGTCGCGATATAACTCGCGCCGATGCCGAAGCACCTCTCTGTCTTGCGCTTGTTGTGCCCTCTTTCGCTCAATAGCTTTTACTAGCTGAGCTTCTACACTCGCCATGGCTAAGCCCCTCCGCCGTCCGCTGGACTCGAATCGCGAGTAGACTCGGCCAAAGACGATGGCGAGAATTCGCCAATACGTCGGCGCAAAGCTCGCCAACAAGCCCAGCTAAGCGCAAGGCTCGCCGCACTTGCAAGCAACATCGCTCCAGCAAGTGACAAGCCCGCCTGCATCATTACGCCAACGAGCGCAGCCAGCACACTAAGCCAGCTGGCGAGCAGCAACATAAACACCGCAAGACTTAGCACCAGTATTTTGCAAAGCAGCAGCATCCAGCGCTGACCGTGCATCTCTGCCAAGCTTAAATAGCCCGTCAAATAATCGCGATACGCGTACACCAAGCTAGCCATAGATTCGTTCGAATCTAGCAACTTCGACTTTGCTTCGGCGTTTAACGACCTATCAGCTATGATCTGCTCGTCGCCCTTGCTCGCATTTAAAGTCATTTCTTTTATTTACGAAATAAAAATGCGAGAACGGCGCCTAGCAAAAATGCGATGCCAATACTTTTTGCCGGGTTCTCTCGCGTGTAGTCACCTACTGCGGAGCTAACCGCTTCAGATCGTGATTTAGCGGATTGTGCAAGCCTGTCTGCATGCTCGCGCAACTCATTCGCCAACTCGATTAAGCGATCCTCACTGGTGCCTGCCACTGCGGCCGCCCGATCAACAGCCTCATGTATTTTTTCGGCAGCACCATCTACTTTTGCATGCGCCTTATCACTCGTTGCAGCTGAATTCGCCATATTGCATCTCCCTTTAATTAACAAATTACTAAATATTGGCTTCACTGTGTGGACAATTCATTCCAGACAAAGTTTGTATTTTATAAAAAAAACAAACTTTGAACTTATTATTTAGTCGAGGTCAGAATTAGCACTGCAACAAAAAAGGAAATTGTCATGCTGGGATGGTCACTTGTATTTTTTATTGTTGCCATAGCTTCTGCAGCACTTGGCTTTGGCGGCATAGCAGGTACAGCAGCGAGTATTGCGAAAACTTTGTTTTTTATATTTTTAGTACTACTTGTTATTTCTTTACTATTGCAAATTTTGCAAGGACGACCACCTCGGTTGTAATCGCATCTTACTTTGCCAAAGACGGCAAAAATTCGCTATCAAGAGGAGTATTTTATGAATCAAGATATCGCTGAAGGAAAATGGAAGCAGTTAAAAGGCCAAATTAAAGAGAAATGGGCTGATTTAACTGACGATGATATTAATTACGCACAAGCCAACAACGAACGCTTTATAGGTGTTATACAAGAGCGCTACGGCTTGGCCAAGGACGAAGCAGAAAAGCAATTTAACGAATTAAAAAAGAAAGTTTCTTGAAATTAATTTTACATAGAAATTTTATCTTTCAAATTCATGGAGAAGAATATGACTATCAAAAAAACGCTAGCAAGCGCTATTGTACTTTCAACTATTAGCATTACGCCGGTATTAGCTAATGATTGGCAAGGTAAAACAAATGATGCGTGGCTCGATGGGAAGATTGAAACTGCCTTAATGCTAAACAGCGAACTTAACAATTTCACCATCGACACTGACGTTAAAAAATCAAACGTAACGCTCAAAGGCACTGTAAATAGCGAAATTGAAAAGGACTTGGCAGGGCAGATTGCTGAGAATGTAGACGGTGTAAAGTCTGTAGACAACAAGCTAACTGTAGATAAAAACTACACCAGCAAAATGGAAGCTACTGGCGAGAAATTTAGCCGCACCTGGTATGACTTAACCACCACCGCCGGCATCAATATGAAATATGCTGCCAATGACGACATTGAGGCCACCAGCATTGATGTCGACACTAAAAACGGCATGGTGGTGCTAACAGGCACGGTTAAAAGCGGTGCTGCTCACGACTTAGCCATAGAGATTGCTAAAGGCTTTGATCACGTTAAAAACGTTGAAGACAAGCTAACTGTCGTTAACTAAAAGACAAACCGGTCGTTCTCGGCACCTTAGCTCTGCTAATTTCTGCAGACATAAAAAAAACCGCGCATTGCGCGGTTTTTTTATGGAAGCACCAAACCAAGAGTTACTTGATTTTAGCTTCTTTATACATCACGTGCTTACGTACTACTGGATCGTATTTTGAAAATTCAAATTTATCCGGAGTATTACGCTTGTTCTTAGTGGTCGTGTAGAAGTGACCAGTACCCGCACTAGAAACTAAACGGATTTTATCGCTTGCGCCTTTCTTAGCCATGACAAGTCTCCTTAGAATTTTTCGCCACGGGCAGTAAGATCTGCTAACACAGACTCAATACCTTTTTTGTCGATGATGCGCATGCCCTTGCTAGAAACACGCAAAGTAACAAAACGCTTTTCTGCTTCAACCCAAAAACGATGGCTGTGCAGGTTTGGCAAAAAACGACGACGAGTGCGGTTTTTTGCGTGTGATACATTGTTTCCGGTTACCGGACGCTTGCCAGTAACTTGACATACTCTAGACATGTGATAGTCGCCTCTTCAACCTTTACCCGCATCAACGGTGCAAAAGGTTTATAAAATCAGGTTCAAACTGGGCCGCCGCGTGTTTATGACAATACTCGGGTGCCCTGAGAAGTTGTGGCATCCCGGACACGGCCCAAATGGAGCGCGACTTTATACCAGAACACAGAACAGCAAGCAAGTTTTGCTCAGAAATTTTCTTTAGATCAATCCGCGCTCGGCGAGCGAAATTACCTCTGGACCCGCCACCACACAATGATCTAGCAAGCGCATATCCAGCAATGCTAGGGCGTCACGAATACGACGAGTAATTCTAATATCAGCATCACTTGGCTCAGCCACCCCCGAAGGATGATTGTGCGCCACAATCAGTGCCGCCGCATGTAACTCAAGGGCACGACGGGCAATTTCCCGCGGGTAAACTGCCGCCCCATCAATCGTACCGTAAAACAGTGGCTCGTAGCACAGTAATTGGTGCTGATTATCCAAATATAGAACCGCAAATACCTCGCGCACCTCCTGTCGCAGCTGCGCCAGCAGAAATTGCCGGGTCGCCGCCGCGCTGCTAAACACGGGCTGCTGCTGAAGGGCTTCAGATAAATAGCGACGGGACATTTCTACCACGGCCTGCAATTGCACAAATTTAGCGTCTCCCAAGCCATGGGACGCACAAAAACGCTCGCGGCTCGCGGCGATCAAGGCACCAAGCCCGCCATGTTCCTGCAACAACTCCCGAGCCAAATCCACCGCCGACTTACCCGTCACACCAGTACGCAGAAAAATGGCCAATAGCTCCGCATCTGCGAGCGCCGCTGCGCCGCGCTGCAATAATTTCTCTCTAGGCCGCTCATCGGCAGGCCAATCCCTAATTGCCATCACACCCTCCTTGGTGAACATGGAAGCTACTCAAAATATATACAATCTTGTACCGCTGCGCGACACGGTAGTCGGCGGCAACGATAAGCTTCATAATAACGCCACACTGACCACTTGCGACAATGGTGATATGAAACAACTCAGCAACCGACAGATTCTACTTGGCGTAACCGGCGGCATTGCGGCGTACAAAAGTGCCGAGCTGATTCGACGCCTAAAAGATCGCGGCGCCGATGTTCGAGTCGTCATGACCGCAGCTGCGATGGAGTTTATTACGCCACTAACGCTGCAAGCCCTGTCGGGTAATCCCGTTCACACCACTTTGCTCGATCCTGAAGCCGAAGCAGGAATGGGGCACATCGAGCTAGCGCGCTGGGCCGATCTTATTCTAGTCGCTCCAGCTAGTGCGGATTTTATGGCGCGCCTTGCCAACGGACGTGGCGATGACCTACTCACCACGCTGTGTTTGGCAACAGCAGCACCAATAGCACTCGCCCCCGCCATGAACCAAGGCATGTGGCGCGACGCGGCAACGCAGGCCAATATCCATACACTAACAGAGCGCGGTATTTCCCTGTTCGGCCCCGCAGCGGGGGAACAAGCCTGCGGTGATATTGGCCCAGGAAGAATGTTAGAGGCCGAAGAGCTAGCGGCACTGGCCGCAAACATGTTCAATCACCGCCTATTAGACGGCATACGCCTGACTATTACCGCAGGCCCAACCCGCGAGGCCATCGACCCGGTACGCTATATCAGCAACCATAGCTCAGGGAAAATGGGTTACGCGCTAGCGGCCGCCGCGGCCGATGCTGGAGCCATCGTGACATTAATCAGCGGCCCAACTAACTTAGCCTGCCCAGAGCGGGTGACGCGAATCGACGTGATTAGCGCGCAAAATATGTTTGACGCCACCATCGCCACTCTCGGCTCATGCCAGCTATTCATCGGCTGCGCAGCCGTTGCCGATTATCGCCCCACCAACGCGGCTGATCAAAAGATCAAAAAAGACAATGAGACAATGCAAATTGAGCTCGTCCGCAACCCAGACATCGTCAAGACTGTCGCCAATCACGAGAAACGCCCCATCACCGTCGGTTTCGCGGCGGAGACCCAAGACCTCATAAAGTATGCACGCGGTAAACTTGAACGCAAAAATCTCGACTTAATTATTGCCAACGATGTTTCTAATACGAATATTGGCTTCAACGCTAGCGATAATGCCGTCACGGCAATTTGGAAGGAAGGTGAAACCACAATTCCTCAAATGGGTAAAAATCAGCTATCGACCCAGCTGATTTCTTTAATAGCGAACCAATTCTTTGCTGTGAAAAACTAGACAGACACGCTGAGCGCTTCCATTATGACGTCATTGAGATCCAAAACCTCCAGCTACACGCCAACATCAAGGATCAGATAACCATTACAATGAGAAAAAAAGCGCCTGCCACACCAAGTACCAAGCAGACACACGCCCCGCGATTTTCTGCGAATCAGCGCGACATTGTGGTATCAGCGCTACTCTGTATCAGCTTGGTATTCGGCGCATTTTATTGGATACAGGGTGTTGAAGAGCCACACGCGCTAAATCAACGCATATCTACAATAACATCAAATATCGCAGACCATCAGCGTGGCATCGTGCGCGACGTCATTGACCAACTTGGCGAGCGAGTCACAGAGCAAACCAAAAACCCTGAATTAATTAGCGCACTCAATCAAAGTAATATCAGCAACGACAGCCTTTATTCGCAAAACCTAAAGCGCGCCTTTCCAGAAGCACTGGACACCAAAATTATATACATTGGCAACCAAGGTATTGCCGATGAGCGCAGCGAGACACTGCGCCTACGCAATAATATTGAAATTGATATGCTGCGCAAAAGTATCGAAAAAAATACGCTGATTATTGAAGCCTACAAAGACGACAAGCAGTGGCTGATTTCTTTTGTGCAAACCGCCGGTAAGCACGGCGCCATCTACGTTACCTTTAGCGCAAAATACTTTGAAAAAATGCTCAGTAGCTTAGCCGGAAACGCGGTCAGCAATGAGCTCATTCAAACCTACAAAACACGTCGCGACAGTGTTATCAAGCCCGCAGCGATCAATTATCCCGAAGCAATGCAAAGCCGCCCACTGTCAGTGCCGGGCTGGACACTTCAGGTCTACCCTCAAGAGACTACCGTTCAAAGTCTAAGCTCTGACAGCACCTTACTTTGGTTGATTTGCGTACTATGTGTAGCACTAATCGCCGGCAGCCACGCTATCTTTTTCATCCGCAGCTACCAAATTCCAGCCGCGCCCAAACGTGGCGACAAAAAGACTGGCACTGAAGAGGGCAAAGCCGAAACAAGGGCTGAGCCAAGCTTGGAGCAAGCACTAGCCAAAAAACTCTCGGCTAATCGACAAGGCAAACTCACGAAACGGGATAATTTTCCCGCGTTAGATAGTGCTCCGCCACTTCCGGAGTTAGCCAGTGACAAACCCTCCAGAACCAGACACGACCCTACAACGCGTATCGCTGAGAGTTGCTTTCGCGCCTACGATATTCGCGGCATCGCTGACACTGATTTAAACGACAACACTTGCTTCGCAATAGGTCGAGCCATCGGCAGTGAAGCACTTCATCGCGGCCAAACCAAACTACTATTGGGACGAGACGGTCGCTTGAGCAGCCCTCGAATTCACAGTGCACTGATTAAGGGTTTACTTAGTACCGGAATCGACATCACCGATCTCGGCCTCATTGCGACGCCCATGCTGCACTATGCCTGCCAAGACCTAAACATTGGCAACGCCATAATGATTACCGGTAGCCACAATCGTGGCGACTACAACGGCATGAAGATCAGCTTAGATTTTCAATCACTCAGCGCACAGGACATACAAACATTAAGGCAGCGCATTGAGGCCCAAGACTTTGAAACCGGTCAAGGCACATTGACCAGCGACAGCATAGAACAGCGCTACATCGACCGCGTTACTGGCGATGTGGTTATCGCCCAAACACTGAAAATAGTTATTGATGCTGGCAACGGTGCCACTTCTAACATTGCACCAACACTTTTTGAAGAACTGGGCTGCGATGTCATACCTTTGTTTTGTGATACCGATGGCAACTTTCCCAATCACGATCCGGACCCAACGGTCGCTGAAAACCTAAGCGCCTTAAAAGCCGCTGTGGCGGAACACGGCGCAGATTTAGGGATCGCCTTCGATGGAGACGGCGACCGTGTTGCCATAGTCACTGCAACGGGCCAATGCCCTAATGCCGACCAACTGCTCATGGTGCTCGCCAACGACATGGTGACACGCAATCCAGGCGCAGAAATTCTTTTTGACGTGAAATGCTCACGTCTGCTTTCCGAGCTAATCGTCGATGCAGGCGGGCGCCCCACTATGTGGAAATGCGGCCATTCCTACATGAAACAAAAAATGGCAGATACCGGCGCCCTCCTTGGCGGCGAATTCTCCGGCCATATTTTCTTCAAAGAACGCTGGTACGGGTTTGACGACGGCATGTATACCGCCGCACGATTATTAGAAGTACTAACACTGTCCGGCGCAACCATGGACGATGCGCTGAATAGCCAGCGTGTACTGGTGAGCAGTCCTGAGATTTTAATTCCGGTTGCCGATGATCGTAAATTCGCTATTGTTGAAACTTTTACCGAGAATCAAAAATTCACCGATGCTACGCTAATCAACATTGATGGCCTGAGGGTAGAGTTTAGACAAGGCTGGGGGTTAATACGCGCCTCGAATACCGGCCCAGCTATTACCCTAAGATTTGAAGCCGAAAGTGAGGCCTCTCTGACACGCATACAAAATGACTTCAAGGATTTGCTGCTAAGGATTGATCCGACGCTTGCAGATAGTCTTTAATAGACGTCCTTTTTCAGCCACCGACTTAACGAGAATCCATCATGTCCATGAGTCGCTCCGCCGCAGGTGACGTTGCCCGCGTACTTACCGAAGCACTGCCCTATATCCAGCGCTTTACGAATAAAACCATTGTTGTCAAATTTGGCGGGAATGCCATGATAGACGACAAGCTGAAAGAACAATTCGCCCGCGACATCGTGCTAATGAAGCTCGTTGGCATGAACCCCATTGTGGTTCACGGTGGCGGCCCCCAAATTGGCGACTTACTAAAACGTTTAGCGATCGAATCCCATTTTGTCGACGGTATGCGGGTCACAGACACCGCCACTATGGACGTGGTAGAAATGGTACTCGGCGGCTCAGTCAACAAAGAGATTGTCTCCCTGCTTAATCGCAACGGCGGCAAAGCCATCGGCCTCACTGGCAAAGATGGCCAGTTAATCCGCGCCAAAAAGCTCAAGGTCACCCAGCGCACACCCGATCTGGCAAAAACAGAAATTATTGATATTGGCCACGTAGGCGAAGTAGAAAAAATCAATACCGAAGTGCTAGACATGCTGATTAACAGCGACTTCATCCCCGTTATTGCACCTATCGGCGTAGGCCCAGATGGCGCGTCATACAATATCAACGCCGATCTCGTGGCGGGCAAGGTCGCAGAAGTTCTGAAAGCAGAAAAGCTGATGTTATTAACCAATATTGAAGGCTTGATGGATAAATCAGGCAAGGTATTAACCGGCCTAAGTACAGAACAAGTAGATGCGCTGATTGCCGACGGCACCATTTACGGCGGCATGCTGCCCAAAATTGGCTGCGCACTTTCTGCCGTCAATGCCGGTGTCACCAGCGCTCATATCATTGATGGCCGCGTTCCCCACGCCGTTCTGCTTGAAATTTTCACCGATACCGGCGTCGGCACACTCATTACCAACACCCGTCACTTGCTAGAAGAAGTCTAAGGTTTTACCCAGCCCGCCGCTCACTATTTTGTTTACCCTGTAGTGAGCGAGCTAAGGCCTGAAAACACGATAAGGTCAGTCATACTCTATGAACAAACGTCCGTCACGACGCGATGAAATTCTGCAAGCCCTCGCCACCATGCTGGAAACCCAGCCCGGTGCGCGAATTACCACCGCTAAATTAGCTGCCGAGGTAGGCGTATCGGAAGCAGCGCTATATCGACACTTTCCCAGTAAAGCGAAAATGTTTGAAGGTCTCATCGAGTTTGTCGAAGAAACCATATTTAGCCGCGTCACGCTCATCATGAAAGAGGAAAACCAAAGCATTGCCCAACTCGGTAATATACTTCAGCTATTACTCGGTTTCACCGAGCGCAACCCCGGCATTACGCGAATTTTTAACGGTGACGCCTTGGCGGGAGAGCACGAGCGCCTGCGTAACCGCGTGGTGCAGTTTTACGACCGTTTGGAAACCCAATTAAAAACAATATTACGTGAGGCGGAGTTGCGGGAAGGCTTACGTACGGTAATCACCGTAAGTAGCACCGCCAATCTATTGCTATCAGCGGCAGAGGGTCGAATCGGTCAGTTTGTGCGCAGTGATTTTAAGCGCCGCCCCACCGAACACTGGGACGAGCAGTGGCAGCAACTCAGTGCGTCCCTATTTCGTTAGTTGATCACGCCCTTAATCGCGAGTGTAGTACTGAAGACGTTTTTCAGCCTGGTCTTGTAAATGCTCAAAACGCGCCTTATCACGCTCATAATTTTCAGCAATCTCAGTAAGATCTTGCTTACGGCTAGAAATATGCTGCTCAGTGGTGGTCACTTCGCGGCGCAAAGATGCCAAGGTTTCGGTGAGTGCGGACGGCACTTTCTGGCCTCGACGCTCGAGCTCTGCCGCCTCGCTTTGATTACTTAAAATTTGCTGTTTAATAACAGACAAATTACTTTTCAGAATTGAAATGCGAACCTTGATATCGTTAATTGCCCGTACTTTGGCAACCTCAATATCTTGAACGCTGCTGTAACGCAACAAAAGCGACTGATCCCATTTGCGAGTTTTCGCATCGGCTTCGGCTCTTGCGGCTGCAACTTCAAGCTCTAAAGAACGCGCTTTGCGCTCTTCGTCGCTCAATTTAGGCGCAACTGTTTTAACTACTGAGCCATCAACACGGATTACATCGTAACCCCTTGGCACCGCCTCTGGCGGCACACTGCTGTCGATAACGACGGTGCCATTGGTGCTTGGATAGCGATAATAGAGCGTTTCCGCCGACAACTCAGACGCCACTGTTAGTACCAGCACTCCCAACAATATCAAGCGACTCACTGCCACAATATTAAGCTACTCCCAAAAACACAAAACGATATAAATATGCTCTATACCGAGTTATATCTCAACACCATAACGATCTCGATACGCATTAATACGCGCGACTAAAGACGCATCGCTTGCAGCGGTAGACAGATAATCGACGATATCATTCAAACCAACGATACTAATAACCGATAGAGACGCATCCTGCTCCAGCTCTTGAATAGCAGAGCGATCACCCTTTCCCCGCTCCTGGCGATCCAATCCGATAGCAACACCCGCAACGCTAGCACCGGCGACTTCAATCATCCCAATCGCCTCTCGAATCGCCGTACCGGCAGTAATCACATCATCAATAATCAACACGCGGCCCTGCAAAGACGCGCCAACAAGGCTGCCGCCTTCACCATGGTCCTTCTTTTCCTTGCGGTTATACGCATAGGGAACGTCGCGCTGATGATGATCTGCGAGTGCACAAGCGGTCGCCGCCGCCAGCGGAATACCTTTATAAGCAGGTCCAAATAAAATATCGAACTCTATGCCAGAGGCAACAATAGCGTCGGCATAACAACGTCCAAGAGCAGCCAACGCGGCACCACTACTAAAGCGCCCCGCATTAAAAAAATAGGGACTAATACGGCCAGATTTGAGTGTGTACTCGCCAAAACAAAGCGCCTCACTCGCAATAGCCTGCTGTATAAATTGCTGCTGATATTTCTGAATACTCATCTGCACCCTCAAAAAAACTCGGTCAATATTTCGACGTCCATTTTACGCGTCGGTTTTAGAAAGCTACTACTAAAAATCACAGAATAGACGGCTATTGCACACAAATGCCCTGATCTACGTCCGTCAGCAGTGGGAAATGAGGTGTTTTTTGGCAGATATTCGCCGCCACGATTGTTGTCGTTAGGGTTTCATTGTAGTCTAACCCTTGCTTATATCTAAAGTTCGAAGCAACCTAACTTAAAAGTAGATAAACAATTAATCTGGCTCACCCTACCCCTGAGCTTGCATATCCTTAGGCCAAACTTTGGCCGTGATCGACACGATAGGAAACACATGAGAATCATCAGCTTTTGCGCTGACAGCATTGTAGATGCGGCCAAAAATGGCTTCTTTGACTGGGTCGTGAATCAAGACGCAGACATAATTTGCATTCAAAATCTTGGTATTGCCGAATACAAACTCCGTGACGATGTTTATTTTCCTCGCGACTACAACCCCTACTTCTTCGATGCCGCCGACGGCAAGCACAACGGCGTCGCAATCTACTGCCGCCAATTGCCCAAAGCAATCATGACCGGTTTGGGGTTTCTAGACTTTGATATGGACGGCCTCTATATTCAGGCCGACTTTGACAATATCAGTATCGGCAGCCTACTTGCACCAAGCGCCGAGGAAGGTGATAGCGCCGGTCTAATCCGCAAAAATCAATTTTTTGAACAATATTTGAATCACTTGACCAAGGTCCGCAACAAACGCCGTGACTTTATCATTTGTGGAAACTGGAATATTGCTCACCGCGCCATCGACATCCAAGACGTGCGCGGCAATCACGGTAAGCCCGGCAGCCTGGCAGAAGAGCAACAGTGGCTAGACCGCCTATTCCGCGAACAACATTATGCAGATGCATTTCGCCTAGTGAATAACGACGCGGATGAATTTAGCTGGTGGCCTGACGGCGAGCCCGGCAGCAACGGCTGGCGAGTAGACATGCAAGTAACCTCAGAGCACATTACGCCGCGGGTTGAGTACGGCGCCATCTATAAAGTGCAGCAATTTGGCAAACACGCACCGCTCATTATGGATTATGACTTTGAATTACCAGAGAGCCCATTTTAGGGGCCTCTGGTTTTTTTAAGACCTCAGCCCAAGGCAGCTCGCTGAGCGCTAACAAGTTCAGTAATACCTTTTTCAGCTAAATCCATCATAGCGTTCATTTCAGCTCGGCTAAACGTAGCACCTTCCGCCGTGCCCTGAACCTCAATGACCCCCCCCTTATCGTCCATCACCACATTCATGTCGGTTTCGGCTGTGGAATCTTCCGCGTAGTCTAAATCCAAGACCGGCACGCCCTGATAAACACCCACTGAAATAGCGGCAACCTGTTGCTGGAGTGGATTACCACTGATCAAACCCTGCTTTTGCAAACTCGCAATGGCATCCGCCAACGCAACATAAGCCCCAGTAATCGATGCTGTACGCGTACCACCGTCGGCTTGAATGACATCACAATCCAAATAAACTGTATTTTCACCCAACATATTCAAATCAATCGACGCCCGCAGCGAACGACCTATAAGACGCTGGATTTCCTGAGTACGACCACTCTGCTTACCACGGGCCGCCTCCCGATCCATTCGGCTACCTGTGGAGCGGGGCAACATGCCATATTCCGCTGTCACCCAACCTTGGCCCTTACCACGCAAAAAACCGGGCACACTGTTCTGCACAGACGCCGTGCAAATCACCTTGGTATTCCCCATCTCGATTAATACGGAACCCTCAGCATGGCAGGTAAAATTGCGACTAATCCGCACAGCCCGCTTTTCATCATAGGCGCGCTCACTCGGCCTTACTACAGTCATATTCTTCTCCTTTTTGAAGCCGACAGTATAACCGTTCACCGCCGACAGCAGGTTAAAACCCAACAGAAAGAGCGACAAAATCGAAAAACCAAACTCCAGCCCAACGTTATAATTGCCCCGCCAAAACCAGTGCGCGCACCTAAACCCACAGGCTTTCTTCAAGGAACTTTTCGCCATCTACTACCATTTAGGCTTACACTATTCCGCCTAAACCTTTAACCAGTCCAAGCATTTGAAATCGACAGGGGAATTCTTTTGACTACCAGCAGCATGACAGCCTTTGCCCATCAACGCCTTGACTACCCTTGGGGCAGTGCTACTTGGGAATTGCGCTCAGTCAATCACCGCTATCTGGAGCTATCATTTAAATTACCCGAAAGCTGGCGCCAACTCGAACCCAGCCTGCGCGATGCGCTGCGCAACAATCTGCAACGCGGCAAAGTAGAATGCGCACTGAGAGTACAACTGCAAAACCAACAGCAGGCCCTGCAACTTAACGACGCGTTAGCTAATCAGATAATGGAGGCCGCCAACGGCTTAAAAGCTCACATTGCCCATACGGCACCTATTAACATTCTCGAATTACTGCGCTGGCCCGGCGTACTGGAACCGCAAACATTAGACAACGACGAGCTAAGCAAACAACTGCTAGAGGGTTTCAACACAGCATTGGACGAGCACGTTGCCACACGGCAGCGTGAAGGTGATGCCCTCGCCAAATTAATTGAGCAACGCCTAGATACCATCAACGATATCGTCACAGACATTCGCGGTAAAATGCCAAGTATCGTCGCCGCCCAACGCGACAAATTAAAGCAACGCCTTGCTGAATTGCAAGTCGAACTAGACCCAAGCAGACTCGAAGCAGAAATCGCCCTCATCGCGCAAAAAGCCGATGTAGATGAAGAACTCGACCGCCTAGACACCCACGTAAAAGAAGTAAGACGCGTATTGAAAAAAGGTGGCGCCAGTGGGCGACGCCTAGACTTCTTCATGCAGGAACTCAATCGCGAAGCCAACACCTTGTCATCTAAAGCCGTAGTAGCCGAGAGCACTCAGGCAGCAGTTGAATTAAAGGTATTGATAGAGCAGATGAGAGAGCAGATCCAGAATATTGAGTGATACCCAATGGCTTACAGCACATTTATGGTGTTTTTTAGCTAGATCGGAAATCAATTTCGCTGAACAAATCCAGGACCTATGGAGACTCGTTATTGAAACGTGACAGCCAAATGACGAAGCCATTATCCCTCTTCGCGATCAAAACCGAAAACCCGACCCTCGTCTTCGCTTTGCCGGTCAATAGCACCTACATCCAATAGTGGCGCAGCATCGATATGCTGGGCATCCATCATATGCGCTACGCGCTGCAGCGCACTAATAATCTGGGTCTGCTCCCAATCCTGAAGATCGCTAAACTGGCGAATAAAATAATCTTGCAGCGGCATAGGTGCGTTGCGAATCAGCTCGTTACCCGCATCTGTTAAGCAGGCAAACACCTTGCGCTTATCTTGCTGAGAGCGCTCCCTCATCACCAATCCACGCTTTTCTAAACGATCAAGGATACTGGTCACGGTAGCTTGGCTCAGGCTAATTTGATTGGCCACATCGCTGATAATCGCATCACCCTGATCCCGCAGCGTTTGCAGTATGAGCATTTGTGGTGCAGTAAGCCCCGCTGTTTTCATCAGATGCTTAGAGTGCAAATCAATGGCGCGGGTCACCCGTCGCAGCGAGATAAGGACTTCGTCAATTCTATTCATTTCAACTTTCTTCGATTCGTTTAGCGCCCCAATGGTAGCGGCTTGCCGCCGATTTTGCACCCGATAAACTACGTCGTTGTCAATACCTCGGCTTGAACAAAGGCAATCAAATCACCTATAATGCTTCGTGTACTAAGTAATTAATCAGGAGGTTGAGTTCACAATTTAGTGAATAAATGCGATATAACGCACCAAAATTGACGCCTTATATACCATTTGTTTATTAAATTAGTATGAACACAAATAAGTTGTGTTGAAATCAAATAGCGCGATGCAAGCCGACGCTGCCACGCTTCGTTTTCGCCAGCCAACGGCGGAAGATGGCTATGCCCTAAATCAATTAGTGGCGGCCAGCCCCCCACTAGATACCAACTCCGTTTACTGCAATTTACTGCAGTGCACACACTTTGCAGCGACTTCGGTTGCGGTAGAGGAAGACGGGCGTTTGGTTGGTTTTATTTCCGCCCACCGCCCACCCGAAAAAGCCGACACGGTTTTTGTTTGGCAGGTTGTGGTCGATAAATCTCAGCGCGGTCGCGGACTTGCGAAAAGAATGCTGATGGACATCATAAAACGCCCAGCCTGCGAAGGTGTGAGCTTTTTAGAAACCACCATCACACCAAACAACGAAGCCTCGTGGGCGCTGTTCAAAAGTTTTGCCCGCGGACTCAACACCGAATTGAATCACAGCATTTGGTTTGAAAAAGAGGCGCATTTTGGTGGCCAACACGACAGCGAAGCGTTGCTGCGTATCGGACCATTTTCCGGCCCCGAATAACCAACAACACTGCCATAACAACGAATACAAACTCAGTACCAAGAGGAGTTAATATGACTATTTTCGACAGGCTCGAATCAGAAGTTCAATCTTACGCACGCTCTTTCCCAGTAACCTTTGACAAGGCCCAGGGCGAGCATTTGTACGACACTAACGGCAAACAATATATCGACTTTCTTGCCGGTGCAGGCACGCTCAACTACGGACATAACAATCCAATTTTGAAGAAAGCCCTCGTCGATTACATTATGCGCGATGGCATCACCCACGGCCTAGACATGCACACCGCGGCCAAGGCGGACTTTTTACAGGCCTTCAATGAGCATATTTTGGCGCCACGCGACATGGAATATACCTTCCAGTTTACTGGCCCTACCGGCACCAACGCGGTAGAGGCGGCGCTGAAATTAGCGCGTAAAGTTACTGGTCGCACCTCAATTGTTTCCTTCACCAATGGCTTTCACGGCGTAACCCTTGGCGCAGTTGCCGCTACGGGTAACAGCCATCATCGTGGCGGCGCCGGTGTAGCTCTCGGCGATGTAAACCGTATGCCTTACTGTGGCTATTATGGTCGTGACGCTGACAGCCTAAAAATGATGGATAAGCTTTTATCAGATCCATCCTCAGGTGTTGATCTACCAGCGGCAATGATTGTTGAACCGGTACAGGGCGAGGGCGGATTAAACGTTGCGAACAATGATTGGCTACGCGGCTTAGAAAAACTGTGCCGCAAGCATGACATCTTGCTGATTGTTGATGACATCCAAGCTGGCTGTGGTCGTACTGGCACCTTCTTTAGCTTCGAAGCCAGTGGCATCAAGCCAGACATTATCACCATGTCTAAATCACTGAGCGGCTATGGTCTACCGTTTGCAATTGTGCTGTTGCGCCCCGACCTGGATATTTGGGAGCCGGGTGAGCACAACGGCACTTTCCGTGGTAACAACCACGCATTCATTACAGCGGCAGCGGCTATTCGCCACTACTGGACTGATGAGAAGTTTGCCGCCGATATTGTTGAGAAATCAGCGATTGTCAGTCACCGCTTTAAGAAAATTTCAGATCGCTATGGTGTCACAAAATTACAGCCCAAGGGTCGCGGCATGATGCAGGGTTTGGCATGTCGGGACGGAGAAACCGCTGACGAGATTGGTCGCGCGTGTTTTGAACGCGGTCTTGTCATTGAAACCTGCGGCAACCACGGCCAAGTAGTTAAAGTCTTCTGCCCACTAACTATCGAGAAGAGCGAATTAATGCGCGGTCTCGATATTCTCACCGAAGCAATTGCCGAGGTTCTGGACACGGCGGTCGAAAAAAAAGCATCTTAACTGATTGAATTAGGCGACTCTTCTGCGGATTTATATCTGTGGAAGAGTGCCCTAAGAATTGACTATTCATGCCGCCATAAGGGCGGCAGTTTATATTTAAAAAGGAACGCACAATGATTGTTAGAACCTTAAAAGAATGTGAAAACTCTGAGCGTCGCGTAGCAACCGACACTTGGCAAAGTGTCCGCATGATTCTAAAGAATGACAACATGGGCTTCTCATTCAATATAACTACCATCTTCGCCAATACCGAAACGCCGATTCACTACCAAAACCATCTTGAGTCGGTGTATTGCATATCAGGCAATGGCGAAATAGAAACCGTGAACGATGGAAAAATTTACAAAATAGAAGCGGGCACTATTTATCTTTTAGATAAACACGACAAGCATTTACTACGCGGCGGCAGTGAAGATATGCAATTGGCCTGCGTTTTCAATCCGCCTTTAAGCGGCAAAGAAGTGCATGACGAAAACGGCGTGTACCCAATCGATTAATCTGCTGGAAACCGAAAGTATTTTTCAGTTCTTCAACGGAGAAAAAAATGACACACAGTGTAGAAAAAATCGGCGGCACCTCAATGACCAATTACGAGGCGGTCAGAGACAATATTATTCTCGCCGGCGGTGAAAAAGGTAATCTCTATGAGCGTATATTTATCGTCTCTGCATACGGCGGCGTCACTGATTTATTGCTAGAAAACAAGCGCAACAGCCACCCAGGTGTATATGCACTCTTCGCCGATGACGGTGCAGAAACACTTTGGCGAGATGCCTTAAGCGAAGTGGGCAACACACTTAAAACCATAAATGCCGGTTTGTTCCCAGACGTTAGCCAATTGGCCGAGGCGAACAAATATATTGAAGGTCGTCTTTTTGAGGCTGAGCGCTGCATGGACAATTTACATCGTCTTTGTCAGCACGGTCACTTTGGCCTTGAAGACCATCTTCTCACCGTAAGAGAAATGCTAGCTAGTATCGGCGAGGCGCACAGCGCGTGGAACACCGCTGCACTTTTAAAACGAGACGGCATTAATGCGCGCTATATCGACCTCTCTGGCTGGCGCGCAGAAGAAGCGCTTCCCTTAGACGATCATATTCGCGAAGCACTTTCGGCCATTGATTTAAGCACAACATTACCCATCGTAACCGGCTACGCGCACTGCAAGGAAGGCCTAATGGCTAGCTTTGATCGCGGCTATAGCGAGATGACCTTTAGCCGTATGGCGGTTATCAGCGGCGCACGCGAAGCGGTTATCCATAAGGAATATCACCTCAGCAGCGCTGACCCACGCTTAGTTGGCCCTGACAAAGTTGTGCCGATAGGTCGGACAAACTACGACGTTGCGGATCAACTTGCCAACTTAGGCATGGAAGCAATCCATCCCCGAGCGGCGAAAGGTTTGCGTCAGCAGAAAATTGCGCTGCGGGTGAAAAATACCTTTGAGCCTAATCACGCTGGCACATTGATCGACTGCGATTACCGCAGCGAAAAGCCCTGCGTTGAGATTATTGCAGGCCGCAAGCAGGTCTACGCTTTAGAGGTTTTTGATCAAGATATGGTCGGCTCTCTGTGGCAGTACGAGCAAAAAATCCTCGCTGCAATTGAGCGCTTTAAAGGCACGGTGATCACCAAAGACATCAACGCAAACACGATTACCAACTACCTCGGTGTTAATTTAAAAACTGTGAAACGGATCGTCAGTGCGGTAAAAGAACTGTTCCCAAGCGCAGAAGTCAGTACCCGTAAAGTCGCTATTATTTCTGCCATCGGCAGCGATATGCAGGTACCCGGCATGTTGGCAAAAACAGTATCAGCTTTAGCATCTGCAAATATCAGTGTTTTGGCAATGCATCAGTCGATGCGCCAAGTAGATATGCAGTTTGTTGTTAATGAAGATGATTATGAAACAGGCGTCGCCAGCTTGCACCGTTGTCTTGTAGAAGTGCATGACCACGGCGAAGCTATATGCGCCGCTTAAAAAGTCGCTTAGCAATTATAGGTTTAATGTGTATTCCGCTGGCGCTGTCAGCGGATCCTTCATTAGAGCCCGATGACAGCAATGTCGATGCCTCAATTGATAACTTAAGCGAACCGCTTTACTCACCCTTTATTGAACGCTACATGCTCGATGAGATTCGCAGCCTTAGAATCGACATGGAACGTTCACATCGCGAATTAGCTGCGGAAGTTGTTGACCGTGAACTAGGTGCCGCCGACAAAGCGGTATCTTATGCAACAAACACTGTCACCTATTTCTTTTATCTTATTGCGGCGGTGAGTTCGGCATTGGTCTTGATCGGCTGGAACTCTATTCGAGATATTAGAGATAAAGTCCACAAAGTTGCCAACGAACAGGTAGCCGAATTAGTTGATGAATATGAGAAACGCTTGCGGACAATTGAAAAACAATTAAAGCAAGAAACTGCACACATAGAATCGAATCGCGAAGAGATCAATCTAACCCAAGAAATACATTCGCTGTGGTTACGAGCAACTCAAGAATCTAGTCCAGCAGGAAAAATCGCGATCTATGATCAAATTCTCGAATTGCGAAAAGATGATATTGAAGCCATTACCTATAAAGCTGACGCAGCACTGGACCAGAATGAACCCCAGTGGGCAATCAACCTATGTCATCAAGCCTTGGCATTAGATGATTCAAATGCCCATGCGTTTTATCAGCTAGCCTGCGCCCACACATGCCAAGGCAGCCTAGATGAAGCAGCGCGCTATTTCTCCCGCGCGGTGGTGCAATCAGAATCATACCGCGATGAACTGCACCGCGATCCGGCGCTGTCAGAATTAAGAGAGCATCCTCTGCTAATCGAATTATTAGCACCTGTGCCGTCAATCACGTAAGCGACCACTAAAACATTTTATATCTGCAAATATCACGGAATTAACTATGATAACTGCTTGGAGTTTTGCCGCCTTTCTCGGTGTTTTTGTGTTTATCGGCCTTTCGTCGCTGTTTTTCAATACTCACCAGAGTAAAGATTATTACTTGGCCAGCAACACAGTAAAACCGTGGCTAGTCGGTCTGTCTGCAGTGGCGACAAATAACAGCGGATATATGTTTATTGGTGTGATCGGCTATACCTACACCGTCGGTCTGTCCGCGTTCTGGGTTATGGCGGGATGGATACTCGGCGACTTCATTGCCTCCCACTTTGTGCATCGCAAGCTGCGCAACATGACCGAAAAAACCGGTGAAGTCAGTTACCTCGGTGTGCTGGCAAATTGGAACGGCATCATCTTACCCGGCTATCAGCGCCTAGCTGCGCTAATTTGCTTAGTACTGCTCATCGCCTATGCCGCAGCGCAATTACTCGCAGGCAGCAAAGCATTACATGTGCTATTCGACTGGCCGACCTGGGCGGGTGCGGTGTGCGGTAGCGTATTGGTGGCAGCCTATTGCTTAGCCGGCGGAATTCGCGCATCAATCTGGACGGACGCGGCCCAGTCGTTCGTTATGATCAGTGCCATGGGCATACTCATGTGGGTCGCAATCGCCAATTTAGGCGGTGTGAGCGCCACCATCAGCGCCCTGCAAGATGTGCCAAATTACATGGATTGGTTCCCCGAAGACCTTGCTTTTCCGGGCATAGCCGGCGCCTTCTTATTCGCGCTAGGCTGGCTATTCGCAGGCTTATCCGTCGTCGGTCAACCCCACGTCATGGTACGTTTTATGGCGCTCAGCAGTGGCGAAGAAATGAACCGAGCACGGAGCTGGTACTATTTGTGGTTTACCGCTTTTTATCTCATGGCTACAACGGTAGGTCTATTATCACGTCTTTATCTGCCAGACGTAGGTAGCTTCGACGCCGAACTAGCGCTGCCAACCATGGCGCAAACTCTACTACCTCCCGTGCTTGTCGGTCTCATCCTCGCGGGAATTTTTGCCGCGACCTTATCCACCGCAGACTCATTAATACTTAGCTCCTCAGCTGCCTTTACCCATGACTTGTTACCCAACAATATAGAACGCCCCTTCCTCATCAAAGCGTCAACGCTAGGGGTATGTATATTGGCGTTAGGTTGGGCATTACTCAGTGCACAAAGCGTTTTTGCCATGGTAGTAATGGCGTGGTCAGGCTTGGCCAGTGCGTTTGTTCCCATGCTGGTAGTACTAATATTTGGCGGTCGACCCACGCAAGGTACGGCAATCACCATGAGCTGTGTCGGTATACTAACGGCCTTAATATGGCGATATTTTGATCTTCACAATATGGTTTACGAAGGATTGCCCGGCATTCTATCTGGCCTATTAGTTTACGGTATTGCGCGTGGCTTTTTGGGTAAGCAAGCAGCGAGTAACGCTAGTCTTTAAGTCATGCAAACTTTAGGTGAACACGTTTTCACCTAAAGTTAATGGCATTGCGGAAATGAATAACTTAAGCATTATTTCTTGGCTTTTACGCACCAGTTCGAATGGCAAAGTTCGTAGCAAGCAAAACCTAAATGCAGCCTCATATAAAGACTTGTCGTATTATTGAATTGATCAACAAACACTCTTAAATTTAAGAATCATTGTTAACACCAATACAGCAACGAGCAAGGAAGACTTACACAAGTAAGCTAGATCTTGGGGGGGAGAAATCTGGATTTAGAACTATTTTGGCGCAAGATAGCTCATCACTAAAGAATGAACTGTATTTTGAACAGTGCGCTTCGAGTTACCGGAATAACGCATGTGCACGATAGTATGGGCCATACCCATAATGACACGGGCGGCATCGCTGGCGTTTATTTCTGAAGAAATAGAATTATCTTGCTTTCCTTCCAGCAGTAACTTCCGCAATCCGGCTACTGCCTCCTTATAAAAGTCGAGGTACATATCCCAAATAAAGCCTCGGGTAAAACCAGACCACTCCAACCAAATACGAACGTAATGGCTGTTTTGATCAATTAAGATCTGAAACGCTAATAATATCTCTTCAATACGCTCGTAGGCCGGCGTGGGCTTAGTCAGATAGGGCTCAATCAATTGATCAATAAAATAACGATGTATCTCTGTTAATACCGACCGCTGCAACATATCAATGCTCGGAAAGTAATGAAATACCGTGGGCACCGCCACACCAATCTCAGCAGATATATCTGCATGGTTTGCGTTGGCCAAACCTCGCTCTGCAAACATATATACGCCACAGGTCAAAATCTGTTCTTGCCTTAGCTCTGGCGACATTCGACGTGCTCGGGTCTTCTTCTCCGCACTCTTCACTGATATAGCGCCTTGCTTCTTCACACTCTTCTCCAAAAAGACGGATTTCGCACCGCTATAAGCCACTGCCTATACCTCAACTTGCCCATCAAGGCGACGAAATTGCTATTCACGCACCTATATGGCGCACGTATTATATCGCAAATTACCACCTCAATTTGCTCTTATACGGTCTTGCTATATCAAGCCCAAAACTGGAAAAACATCGCAAACTATTACCAAGTAAATCCATAGCGGCCTAGCCCCGAATGTCCTGATAATGAATTACGACACTTCTACAGGAGAGAAGATTATGTTGAATAGCAAGGAAGACGCTATATTGAAAAACACCCTCAATACCCATCTCGCAATTCTAATTGGAGTTATGGTAGTACTGACACTTTTTATACCAGATATTAACTAGTTAGCATCATGTTGCGGCGAAATCATAAAAATTAGCGCCGCAAACACTTTTCTTAGCAACAACAATTGAACAGAAAATTCACGCTTTTCAGTATTATCGTAGCGACGCGGCAACCTCTGATCTACTAACGCTACAGTTTCGTAACACTCGGTAATCCATCCCCGCAGCAGCTGTAGCTGGCCAGAGAGATTACCAAGATGAAATATACTCTCAACGAACAAATCGTCGTCGATCGGCCCATAGCCGACTGTTTCGCCTACCTGAAAGATTTCGCGACCATTGAACAATGGGATCCGGGAGTATATCGCTCACGCAAACTAACGCCCGGCATCCCGAAAGCCGGCACTGAATACGAAATACTGCTTAAGTTGCCGGCCAACAAGCAGGCTCCGATGCTTTATACGCAACTGGCCATAGACGAACCACATCAATTAGTTCTTCAAGGTGTCGGTGATAATTTCGGCGCCCTCGACACGATCAGCTTTAAAGCGATAACCGCAGGCAGCACAATGATTGACTACCGCGCGGAGCTCGACCTTGACTGGCTAAGCCCCTCCTTCGCGTGGACTGTTAAACCACTCCTAAACCGTCTCGGCAAGAAAGCAGCGAATGGTTTAAAACAGGCGCTAACCACGCCGAGCAAGCCCACTGGCCGCACCTTAAAGGACAGCATTAGCGATCGCCTGATTTTACCCGCCGCACTCAGTTTCGGTAAGCGCGGCTATTTATCTCTATCACGCAAGTCACACAGTACGAGAATGGACGGCAAGGTTGTGGCGATCACCGGCCCAACTGCTGGACTCGGCTTAGCGGCGGCCTGCGAGCTTGCAAGACTCGGCGCCACACTGCTATTAATAGGTAGAGACGAGCAAAAGCTAAACTCAGCGGCCAAGGAAATCCAAGATTTCAGTGGCTGCCCAGACGAAGCCCTGCGTATTATTAGCGCAGATCTCAGCTCGCTAGGCGCCACCGCAGATGCAGCAAAGCAGATTCTTAAGGAACAACCTCATTTAGACATATTGATAAACAATGCCGGCGCATTATTCGCCGAGCGAGAAGATACTGAAGAGGGCTTCGAACGCGCATTGGCAGTAAATTTTCTGGCGCCGGTGTTACTGAGCAAGCTACTCCAGCCGGTTTTCGAAAAAGACAGTCGAATTATCAATGTCGTCTCGGGAGGGCTGTATTTTCAAGGCCTGAATATCAATGACTTACAATTCCGCGACGAGAATTACGACGGCAGCAAAGCCTACGCTCGCGCCAAGCGTGCTCTGCTTTACTTAAGTCGGGATTTTGCTGAAACCGCCACCGGCTGCTACCACACCATGCATCCCGGTTGGGCCGCAACGCCAGGGGTCGCCAAATCACTGCCTGCCTTTAATAAGGCCCTGCAAAATTATATGCGAGACAGCCGAATGGGAGCCGATACTATTGTGTGGCTTGCAACCGCACCTGAGCTTGACGGCTATACCGCGCAGCAACTCTGGTTCGACCGCCACCCACATACTAGCGACGTCCTCCCGGGCACAAAATCAAGCCTTGCAGAGCTCCAGTGGCTCAAGAACTGGACGGCAACAACACTAGCGCAATACGAGTAAGATTCTTGGTGGCGTAAAAGCCATTTCTAAATATATGAATGTATCGTCGCGGAAATTGAGACATATCTTACACACAAAACAGATATCAGCTAATTCACTATATATAGCAAGTACGTAGACTGGGCGAGGTTAAGGATGACACTGGTGCTACATGGATGTACCGCACCACTCTCCGCTAAAGTTAGTAGTTGCGCACGTAAAAAAGGCCCCGTTTGGGGCCTTTTTCATATCCGGTCGAAATTACTTCTTGTCGCCGGCAATACTGATTAACTCAACATCAAAAATTAATGCAGAATTAGGACCAATCATTTGGCCTGCGCCACCTGGACCATAGGCTAATGCTGGCGGAATAAACAACTTCCATTTAGAACCGACTGGCATCAACTGCAGCGCCTCGGTCCAACCCGGAATAACGCCACCCACTGGGAAACTCACCGTCTCGCCGCGTTGGTATGAGCTATCAAACACCGTGCCGTCCAATAAAGTACCGTGGTAATGCACTTCTACGGTGTCGTCAGCCGTTGGTTTAGGGCCATCACCCGCCACCAACACTTGGTACTGCAAACCACTTTCTGTAGTTGTTACACCTTCCACACTACTGTTTTTAGCAAAAAATGCGTCAGCTGCTTCTTTGTTCTTCGCGCCCGCTTCCTGGGCTTCTTCCTCACGAACAGCCAGCTGCTTCTGCTGATACGCTTGCAGCGTACTCATAATATCCTCTTCGCTCATCTGCAAATCGCCGCCCGCCAGTGCATCGCGAACACCCGCGCTAAACGCATCTACATCCAAGGGAAGATCATCGCCGAATCTCGCGCCTATATTAGCGCCAATGCCGTAGCTGACTTTAGAAATTTCCGTTGTTAGATCAGCTTTGCTCGATGTTTCACTATTACAAGCTGTTAGCAGACCACTCATTACCACCGCACATACCAGTGTCTTATTCATGTAACTACCTTAATTTATGGGAAAAAATGCTGCCGCAAATTCGACATGCTTACTCAGACCGTAGTCTGCCACAAGCGTTCCGATAGACACAGTATCCGGAGAAAGAATTCCCTTGATTGGGAAGATAGATTCTCTGCGGCAAGTTTGTATAATGCAGATTGATGTTTTTTTAAACATTCCTAGGGTTAATTCTCATGATAGGTAATAAAAACAAGAGTAAAACGACCAAAACCCCACTTGTTGAGTTGCAGAACCTGCAATCCGAACTGCACTCGCTTAGGGAAAAGCACATCGCGGCACTGGAAAGTGAGCTGTTACTTCTTGAAAAAGAAGAAGTTTCTCAAAAGTCTAGAATTGATAAAGCCCGCGAGCAACTCAACCAAGCCAAACTGAGGCTAAAAGACCTACCAACCACCAAAGCCAGCGTGCAAGCACGGGCGCAGGCCAGCCTTGATACCCATCAGACTAATTTTGACAAATATCAGGCTGATCTGGCACAAATACGCAGTAAAATATTCGAGCAAAAATTAGCCATCCGCAAAGAAAGAGCGGTACTAAAAGCAATAATTGACGCCGAAAAAGAACTTAAAAAACCCGAAAAGTCGACATCATCTTCGAAAAAAGACGCCACAACCGCAGCTACTCCAGACGTTACACCCAAGCCTACAGCCAAAAAAGCTGTCGAACCAAGCTCGGCTCAAAAACCGGCGCCAAATGCAAAACCTAGCACTAGTGCTAAAACGCGCCCAGCGTCACCCGCGGCCACTAAAAAATCTACCGTGCAGAAAACTGAAAACAAGGTAGCTGCCCAACCAAGCGAAGCGAAAAACACAGACACCGCCAAAAAAGACTCGCCAAGCCCAGCAGCGGAGACAGTAAAAACAACGAAAGAAGCTGCGGTTAAACAAGCGGCTATTCCCACTCCACCGCCAACAGCAGTAACACCACCACCGAAACGACGAGTTAGACGCATGAGCGATATCCCCAGCCACCCAGATAAGGCGGGGGACAGATTAGCCAGCCTATTCGACGATTTTTAGGAGATTTCGAGAAATTTAGCAGCAAGTTCAGCAAGCATAAGCTGAAGATTAGCCTGGTTTATGTCCACCTCCAACGCGGCATAAACCAGCAAATTATTTGCAACATCAGTGCGATCAACATCTCCCGCAACTTGTTTCGCCAATTCAGCCGCCAAGCTACTTATTTCTATACGCTCCGCCTCGATCTCTGCCTTTTTTAACGCAGTATAAAGACCATCGCTCCCATAGGCTTCAAGCCGCAGCGCCCGAATGGGAAGAATGTATTGCTCCCGAATAGGGGCCGCAATGTTGATTAATATGCGGCAAAATGGTTCTGTCCACATCAAGCCATTACGACCGCAGAACCCCGCCGCCAGCAACATATTTACATCCATTTGATAATGGTCCTGCAAATACAGGCAGTGCCGTTGTATTATGGGCGCCGCATAGGCCGCCAGCGCAAATTCCCACAAGGTGCTTAGCGTCTGTTTAGGTGAATTCCCACCGGCACTAAATTTTTCATTCATTACTCGGTACTCACGCTATAATCGCGCCCCATCATGATTGAACTCCAGAACCTCAGTTTACAACGCGGCGGCAAAGCATTGCTCGAATCCGCCGACCTACGCGTTAATCCCGGCGAACATATCGCCCTCGTTGGTGCCAACGGTACAGGCAAATCTAGTCTATTCCAGCTCATGTGCGGCAAGTTAGTCCAAGACAGTGGCGAACTTTTTATTCCCGCACAATGGCAAATTGCCCAAATGCGCCAAGAAGTAGATGCCAGTGATCGCTGCGCCATTGAATACGTTATTGATGGCCATCACCGCTTTCGTGACATTGAAGCGCAAATTGCCAGCTGCGAAGACGACCATCGTCTAGCAGAATTACACGGCGAGCTCGATTTGATCAACGCCTATCAAATTCGTAGCGACGCCGAACGCCTGCTTACCGGCCTAGGTTTCAAATTGGACGAACTGGAGCGCTCGGTCAACGATTTCTCTGGTGGTTGGCGCATTCGCTTAAATCTAGCACAGGCGCTCATGTGCCCATCAGATTTGATGCTGCTCGACGAACCCACAAATCACTTGGATCTCGACGCCAGTCTGTGGCTAGAACAATGGCTGCACCGCTACGAAGGCACCTTATTTCTAATTTCACATGACCGCGACTTTATCGACGCCTGCTGTGATCATGTGGTGCATTTAGAGCGGCAAACAATGACGCGCTACCGTGGCAACTACACAGCCTTTGAGCGCCAACGTGGCGAACGTCTTGCCCAACAACAACAGGCCTTCGAAAAGCAACAAGTTGTGCGCGCCCACATGGAAGACTTTGTGCGCCGCTTCCGCGCCAAGGCCACCAAGGCCAAGCAGGCACAAAGTCGATTAAAAGCGCTGGAAAGAATGGCCGACATCGCGCCAGCCCATATCGACTCGCCATTTAATTTCCGCTTTTATGAACCTAAGCAGTTCTCAGATCCGTTGCTGTCGCTTTCCCAAGCCACATTGGGTTACAGCAGCCCGATCCTGCACAAGCTCAATATCAGTATCCATCCCGGCACACGCCTGGGGCTACTGGGCGCCAATGGCGCGGGTAAATCCACGCTGATGAAAACCCTAGCAGGCACCCTGCAGCCGCTGATTGGCGAGCGCCAACAGGGTGAGCACTTGCACATGGGCTACTTTCACCAGCACCAGCTTGAGTCTTTGGACTTAAGCGCCAGCCCAATACTGCAATTACAACGCCTGCGTCCCGATGCGCGCGAACAGGAAATCCGTAATTTCATCGGCGGCTTTAACTTCCACGGCAAACACGCCGAGCAAAGCTGTGAGAATTTCTCGGGCGGCGAGAAAGCACGTCTCGCCCTCGCCATCATCGTATGGCAACGCCCGAATATGCTGCTACTCGACGAGCCGACCAACCATCTCGACCTTGAGATGTGTCACGCCCTCACAACCGCACTACAAAATTTTGAAGGCGCGGTGATCCTCGTCAGCCATGATCGACATTTGCTGCGAAATACCGTGGACGAGTTTCTGCTTGTCGATGCCGGCCAAGCGCAGCCCTTCGACGGCAGCCTAGAAGATTATCGTCACTGGTTACTCAATCGCGATAAAAGCGCACCAAGTAGTAATGAAGCAACCAGTACTGATGCGCCGCTAGTCGACAAAAAGCAGGCGAGACAGCAAGCCGCAGCACGTCGTGCACAACTCGCGCCGCTAACATCAAAGCTGAAAAAGCTAGAACAGAACATGCAAAAGTTTGCTGAACAATTGACGCGCATAGAAGACCAGCTCGCCGATACCAGCCTGTATGAAGAAACCAATAAAGAAAAATTAAAGAAATTACTTGCCGAACAAGCAAGCTTGCGCGAACAAAATGACGACACCGAGGAGCAGTGGCTGGCGATTCAAGAAGAGCTGGACGCCTTAGAAACCGGACTCTGATAATACAAAACCGTAGTGAGCGGGCGGCCAACTCAGCCGCCCACACACTCTAATTATTTAGCGTTAACCGCCGCCAAGAATGCTGTCATTCCTTCCTGCATTGCTTTATCCAACTGCTTAGCAATATCTGACCCAGCCATCATTTCGTCCCATTCACGAAGACCCGGTACCTCAGCGACCACATCCCACTGATAGATAGCCTGCGTTGCCAATTTACACGTCACCAAACAATAGCGCATCGCCACGTCACCCATGGTCATCGCCTCACCAAACATATAGGGCGACGGCTTCGCTAGTTGCGCCATGGCTTTACAACCCTTGGCAATCGTTTCACGTACCTCGGCCTTAATATCGTCGCTCACTTTTTTACCTGCGAGAACTTCAGGAAACAAACGGCGCGCAGGCAGCTCAAAATAAAGCTCCGCCATTTTCATTAGCTCACTCACCTTAGCTCGCTGCCATTCATCCGCAGGCATCAGCGGTCGTGCGGGATACGCAGCCTCAAGATAACTTAAGATCACACTGGTTTCCGCCAAATAACCTTGTTCTGTTTCAATGCAGGGCACTTTTCCCATCGGGCTTTTGCTATTGTAAGCGGGGTCCATGCCAGGAAAGGTTGCCACCTCATCAAACGCGATGCCCTTGTACAGCAAGACATGCTTGACCATATTGAAGTAGTTACTTACAGCAAACCCATATAATTTGAGCATCGTGATTATCCCGTTTAGTTTTATAGTGATTAGCACCACAGTATACGCAGCAAGGAATTATCTGCACCAGTGCCAAATCAGCCATCTTTTTTTACAAAACGGCACCACCACCATAAAACTGACAATTTGGTAAGTTGCCGCCAAGGCATAAGTTGGCTACTGTTCTCGCTCAATTTTTTGCCGCACGAGAACACTATGAATATTGCGCTACCCCCTCATATCAATACCGTTAAAGGGTTTTTAGCCGATGATGAAGCAAAGGCCCTATATGAACAGGCTTTATCGGTAGCACAGCGCGGCCCAGTATTAGAAGTCGGCAGCTATTGCGGTAAATCGACCATCTACTTAGGGCTAGCATGCCAACAAAAAAACAGCGTGGTTTACGCCGTAGACCATCATGTAGGCTCAGAAGAACACCAACTCGGCGAGATGTTCCACGATCCCGATCTCTACGATGCGGGAGAAGGCCGCTTCGACACCTTTAAAGAATTTCGACGCAATATTCGCCTAGCGGGATTAGACGACACCGTCGTACCCATCGTAGCCACCTCAGAAGTCAGCGCAAAACACTGGCACACGCCACTCGCCATGGTCTTTATAGACGGAGGTCACAGCCTTGATGCCGCACTATGCGACTACCGCTGCTGGGCAGGCAAAATTATCATCGGCGGCGTACTCGCCATCCACGATCTATTTCCCGCACCGGAAGAAGGCGGCCAAGCGCCCTACGCCATTTATAAAATGGCCTTAGCTTCTGGTTTATTTGAACCCATTGCGCGGGTGAATACTTTGGGTTTGTTACGACGGATTTAGGCTAAAAGTGTATCGGCACATTCGCGAACGCGGTATTGCAGCATCCGGCTTAATCCGTTACTTGTTGCTGCGCAGAAGGAAAAATGCCTTAAGATGCTAGTTCATTGGCAAAGCCAAAAATGATCTCATGTCAGAGTCGGGCACTAAACTATTCGCCCCGCCTTTGAACTCACCGAGCATCGAAAAAAGAAGTACGTCGCCCAGAGACGGCAAAAAAGAGCTACTGGAAAACTGCGCTCGCGTTATCCAAAATCACTTTCAAACCTAAAAATTTTAACTTTAAGTTCTGTCAAATGAAGCAGTCTCCTTGACCAAATAAAATATAATTTAAGCAAAACACTATACGCAACTAAGCTCGAAGAAGAACGTAGACGCCATCTATCAGATGCACTGTTAGTCTCGACGGTAGCCTTCACCTAAACGAATCGTCAGACAATTAGACTTCTCGGTCAACCACTTCATCCCTGTTTCGGCGCCAGTCGTTGCAAAGAAAAAACTCAGAAGCCACTACTGCGGCGGATCAATATGCGGCCCAAGTGTCGTATTAACCCGAAACCAACCCGCAATGCTATAACGCAGGCGGCTTGCGATGGTCACTTCGTGGGGAAAACGATCACTTAGAAACACCACCAGAGTGCCCATCAAAGGCGATATTTTTGCGATGGGCTCTAGACTTTCTTCGTACATCACAAGATGGCCGCCGTCGGCCAGCGCCCAGTTGGGATTTAAATAAAACACGGTAGAGAGCACGCGGTTAGTCCGGCCCTTAAAGGCGTCTACATGTTTCTTATAAAACGCACCGGGCGCATAGCGGGCAAAATGACATTCGTAATCGAATAGCCCCATAAACAAGCGACGATTAAGTCCTGTGCGGAGCTTTTCCATCCACGCCAAGTAGCTCGCCTCAATCTCATCTGTTGGTGTTAACCAGCGGATTTCATCATTGCGTACAAAGGGATTTAACTGAAATTCGCCTGCGCGACCAACGCCCGCAGGCCGAAATACGTCGTCTTCAAAACTGGCGATTCGGGCAAACAAAGCGTCGCTCATGGCGATGGGTAAGGAGGCGGGCAGCACGACGTAGCCTTTTTCAGTTAAGGCATCGGCAATACGGTCAAATAGTTGCTCCGTATCCAGCGTAGATAAGAGTACTTCAGCTTCCACTAGACGTCCCCTGAAAAAGCTGCATATTTACCCTTAATCGCTGCGCTGTCACTAACTAATTTTTTAAAAACAGCATTTTTTGCAGCGAGGCTTAGCGCGGACTACTGAGCCCTTAGCGAAGGTGTCGCAGAGTCATCACCAAATCGGGAATAAACTGCAAATAGCTACCGTACTGCCATAATTGCGCCGATACCGATGGCCGTATTTCACGCTCCACCTTATCTATTAAATTGTGCAGGCGACGACGACCCTGCGTGCGATTCACTCCGACTTCAATCACTGGGGCGAGTAACGGCGTTGCCAAAAATACGACTGCAAATCCGGCGACAGCACCGCTAACCGCGACCCAGGTAGGCACACCAAACCACCCAGCCCACAGCGCCGCCCATGCACTTTGTTGACTGAGGTATACCGTGCTTGCCGCCGACATGCCGATCATCGACGCGCTACCAAAGGCAATTTTGTCGCTCACGCTTCTGCCCAACAAACCCACACCCAAAAACATGAGCACATCACGGCTGCTGTCATGATGCAGTCCCATCTGCGCCACCGCCGCCTGTAGCCGCTTTGCGGCAATGTCACTGTCGTAGGGCGCTAAAGCCTCACGCAAGCGTTCAATATCACCCTGCTGATAATCTGGATGGGCGCGCAACTGCTCGAACAACATCGCTTGCAAGGCCGGCAGGTCCAAAACCTGCTCAGCCAAAATATCTGCTATCGCCTGCTCCTTGCCTGTTAGCGCTCTATGAACCGGCTGACCTCGCCGCCCAAGGCTGCGCATTAACCGCCATACAGCACGCGGAATATTCATTAAATCGGCAGGTACGTCGGCTTTATTACGCCAATGTCTGACAGCAACCGCAGAAAGAGAACTGAAATAGCGAGCGTGTACATCGTCTACCCGCGCATGGGCAGTAGCAAAATGTGCGCTGATCGCCTCACGCAGCCCTGCCTGCCATTGCGCCTCGGCATCACTGATTTTGGTTTCTTGCTTATCTACGCCCATAAAGCCCAACTCCACAGAATGCGCATAAAAATGGCTTGTAAGCCTATGACATTACACACAAAATGAGGGCTTAAACTCATAACACATACCGTTGCCATGTCAGAACATACCGATTACGTAAAATGGTTTCGCAACTCTGCGCCGTATATTAACGCCCACCGCGGTAAAACATTCGTCATTATGTTTGGGGGTGAAGCTGTTGCGCATCCGAATTTTGCCAACATTGTGCATGATATTGCCCTGCTCAACAGCCTTGGCGTTAAACTTGTTTTAGTACACGGTGCGCGCCCACAAATAGAAGAGCGGGTTCGTGGCGCGGGTATAGAAAGCCGCTATCACAATGATCTACGCATTACCGACGATATCGAACTGCGCTGCGTGACCGACGCGGCAGGGTCGCTACGCGCCCATATTGAAGCACTGTTGTCGATGGGTGTGGCGAACTCGCCTATGCACGGCGCGGCCATTCGCGTGTGTTCCGGCAATTACGTTATCGCCCGTCCGATTGGCGTGGTAGATGGCGTCGATTTACGTCATACCGGTATAGTCAGAAAAGTTGATGCGCAGGCTGTACAACAGCAACTCAACCACCAACATATTGTGATGCTATCGCCGTTGGGCTATTCGCCAACGGGCGAGGTGTTCAATCTCACCGCCGAAGATGTCGCGGTACATACCGCTGCGGCCTTAAAAGCCGACAAACTGATTTTGTTTACCACCGACGCGGGACTGCTCGACAGCGACGGGGAATTAATACGGCAATGTGAATATCGCGATGTAGATCGCGAGTTAGAATTGCAGGCATCTTTGGCCAGCGATAGCATTGTGCAAGCGGTGGTAGATGCGGGTGATCTTGGGATTAACCGTTGCCACATGATTTCTTTCCAGCAAGACGGTGCACTACTGCAAGAGCTCTTTAGTCGTGATGGTGCGGGTACCTTAATAACCCAAGAACACTATGAGCAATTTATGACCGCCGGTATAGATGATGTCGGTGGCCTGCTTGCCATTATTGAGCCGCTAGAAGCAAAGGGCGTTTTACTAAAACGGTCGCGGGAATTATTAGAAAACGAAATCGAACACTTCAAAATTCTCGTTCGCGACGGCATGGTGGTCGCCTGCGCGGCGCTATACCCCTACCCCGAACAACGCAGCGGCGAAATTGCCTGTGTTGCGACGCATCCCGATTATCGCGGCGCGGATCGAGCTGAGCGCTTGTTAGAGTTACTGGAAAAAGAGGCCCGCAAAAAAGGTTTGGATTCGGTGTTTGTACTCACCACACAAACCGCGCACTGGTTCCAAGAACAAGGCTATGTAGAATGCCAAATTGACGATTTGCCGCCGGCAAAAAAACAGCTCTACAACTTTCAGCGCAAGTCTAAAGCCTTTATTAAGGCGCTAAATTAAGATGCGCGTACCGAGAATTTATGTAGAACAGGACTTGGCTGTCGGCCAAGTCATCTCGCTAGATGAACGCGCGGCGCACTATGTGTCGCACGTGTTGCGGATGCGCGCTGACCGAGATTTAATTCTGTTCAACGGTGACGGCAATGCCTACCCGGCAAAAATTAGTGACGCGGGGAAAAAGCACGTTAGTTGTCAGCTAGAGGGTGCAACACTCGTCACTACGCCACCCTCGCCTATTAAGATAGAACTCGCTATCGGTATTTCTAAGGGCGACAGATTTGACTGGGTTATACAAAAAGCGACTGAGCTAGGCGTGACAAAAATTACGCCGCTATTTACCGAAAGAGTAGATGTAAAGCTGAGTGGCGAGCGACAAGAAAAGAAACAGCGTCACTGGCAGCAAATTATGATTAGCGCCTGTGAGCAATGTGGCCGCAATGATTTGGTTGAAATAAGCCAAGCATGCCGACTTGAGGATTGGTACGCAAATTTAGATAGCGAATTAAAACTGGTTTTGTGCCCCAGCCAGAACGACCAACTGGTCAACGACGAACTTGCGCCAAATACGTTTACTTTGCTTGTTGGACCGGAAGGCGGGCTAAGTGATGAAGAAATTGCGTACAGTTGTAAACAGGGTTTTCGCGCCCTGCAAGTAGGACCAAGGGTACTCAGAACAGAAACCGCACCCATCGCCGCCATCAGCATTGTGCAGCATCGCTGGGGAGATATGGGCTGGCTAAGCTAATGCTTACCCTATCCATGGCCCCGAATCCAATCTTTATCAGTAAGCAGATTGCCAAGCTCTACCTACAGAGCCTCAATAATTTCCTGCTCCAACATATCCCAATCCGGAATCATTAATTTGGTGTCGAGCGCACGAACATAGCTGTGAATCAGCGGATTCGTTTCGGTATCTATGGGTGTAATATCACTGTCTCTTAAGCGTGCAAGCCGCGGCACACCGCTCAACGCCACGCAAAAAAAGGGCATTTTTTGGCGATCGGTAATTCCGTTTAACACCGCCATTTGGCGTAGTGTTACACCTGCCGGTAACTCGCCTTCAAGCAGTCCCTCAAAGCTAATCACCGGTATTTCCTGCTCACGCCAGATCATATAGCCAAGTAAAAAAGGGGACGACACTGCAGAAGTAAGCTGGCCAGCCAGAACGACCTCCGCCACTGCCGCATTGGGGAGGAGTAAGGCACTGCCTACCAAGGGTAAAATAATATTAGTCTGTACCGACGACCGAGTTTCTACTAGCTCACTCATGCATCCACCACGCCAGACATGACTTCATCAATCGCCTTCAATAACTGAATTTCTTGGTAGGGTTTACCTAGAAAATTGTGCACACCAAGCGCAAAAGCACGCTGACGATGCTTTTGACCCGTACGAGAACTAATCATAATAATAGGTATGTCCTTCATCCGCGGATTACTGCGCAAACGACTCGCCACTTCAAAGCCGTCCATACGCGGCATTTCTATATCCAACAAAATGACATCGGGAAGACGCTCGCTATCCTGCAGCTGATTTACCGCGTCTAAACCATCGCGGGCCAAGGCCACTTCCATATGCTGACGGGTGAGAAGTCGCGACGTTACTTTACGCACCGTCACCGAGTCATCCACCACCATGACCAAACGGCTGGTCAACCGAGACGCGGCAGCTGGCAATTGCTGCTGATTACCCGCCAAGCGACGCGCCACATCAGCACGAATACTGGCGAGCATGTCTAAAATGACAACCACACTACCGTCACCAAGCACCGTCGCACCGGACAAGCCCGGCACCGCCGCAAACTGCGGCCCAAGGGTTTTTACGACAACTTCGCGAGAACCCATCAGTGAATCCACTTGAATCGCGGTAGGCGGCTCGGCATTGCGAATCAGCAATACCGGGCGAGACTCTAACTGCCCCTCAAGATGAGCCACCCGACCTGAGTCGAGTAAATTACCCATATAACGCAATTTGTACTGCTGCCCTGCGTATTCGAAATCCGGACCATTCTCTTGGTAGTACACGTCGAGCTCATAGGGGCTGACTCGCACAATACCTTCAATATTATTCAGTGGCACCGCGAAGATTTCACCACCCACGCTCACCATTAAGGCACGGTTTACCGAAACGGTGAATGGCAGACGAATTTCAAAGCGCGAACCTTTGCCCGCCTCGGTCTTAATCTCAATCGCGCCGCCCAGCTGCTTAATTTCACTGCGGACCACGTCCATACCCACGCCACGCCCAGAGATTTGCGTAACATTTTTCGCTGTACTAAACCCAGCATGGAATATATATTCAAGCAGCTGACGCTCGCTAAGTTCAGCGTCCGCGGTAATGAGCCCCATGTCCTCTGCTCGCCGACGAACAGCCTGCAAATTTATACCGCCGCCATCGTCACTAATCACAATAACTACGTCGCCGCCCTGCCGGTCAAAGCGCATTTTAATTTCGCCGACCGTTGGTTTACCGGCCGCCTCGCGCACTTCTGGCGACTCTATACCGTGGTCTATCGCGTTGCGAAGCATATGTTCTAGCGCGGGAATAATACGCTCTAAGACTCGGCGGTCCATCTCTCCTTCGGCGTTGTAAACATTAAACTCAACCCGTTTATCTAATTCGCTACCGATCTGCCGCACGCCCCGTCGCAACCTGGGTACCATGCGCGAGAAGTTGACCAACTGCGAACGCATCAAGCCTTCTTGGAGTTCAGTGTTAACCCGCGACTGCTGAACTAACAGCGTTTCCATGTCGCGACTTTTTTCGAGTAGCGTACCGCGTAAATCTACTAAGTCAGACGCAGACTCTAAAAGTGCTCGCGACAATTGCTGTAATTGTGAATAGCGGTCGAACTCTAGCGGGTCAAAACCATCGGCGCCTTCGCTTTCCACCTGCTCCTGACGAAAAATAATTTGCGCTTCGGTTTCTATATCCATACGCCTCACCTGACCCCGCAAGCGATCGACGGTAATTTCCATTTCTTCCAGCGAAAAATTAATTTCGTTCACTTGCTCTTCAACACGACCGCGAGCAATAGAAGTTTCACCCGCCAAGTTAATTAAGCGTTCAAGCAGTGGCGACGGCACCTTGATCATTTCTTGTGGCGTCGCTTTCGCCATCGACGATGCCAGAGAATAATCTTCTCTAAGAAGTCTTTCCGTCTGTGAGACCGGCGCCACGTCTTGCGCAGGTATTTCACTAAACTCGATGTCCGAAGTAACGTCTTCCTCAACCGTATTTATAAAATCACTAAGATTTGGATCGATAGGCGGCGCAGCAAGTGTCGGGTCATCAATAGCGGCAACCGCGTGTACCAGCTGATCTTGAAATTGCTGTACAAGATTGAAGAATTCGTCACTGGACGTATTGCGCTGGGCGACAGCAGTCGCAATGGCTGTTTCAAAATTATGGCTAAGATCGCCAACCGCCATCATTCCCGACAAGCGCGCACCACCTTTTAATGTGTGCAAATAACGCTGAATATTATCGAGATGAACTAGCTCATCGCGCTCACCAGCCCAATGCTGAATAGACTCGTCTAAGCTCTCTAATAAATCTGCCGCTTCTTCTAAAAAGATCTCCAGTATTTCGATATCAATACTGTCTTCAACCGCAGGCAAAGATGTGCCTTCGTTTACGGCCGCACCACTATTGGGTGTTTGCTCGTAGCCAGAATTTGATGCCTGTGTACTATCGACATCGACATTGGTATTTGCGACATTTTGATCAGCAGTAAACTCTTCCTCAACAAAGTCACCGCTTTCACCAAACGTATTATCGGCTGAGGCGACTGACTCAGAAGTAGTTAAATCAACATTATCCTTAGTGACATCTGCAGGGACGTCCTCAATAACAATCTCTTCCGGCTCGCCAAACTCCTCGACTGTTTCAAGCCGTTCAACCGGAGAAGCCAATTCAATTTCTATGGGTTCCGCTGCGATCAAATCCACATTGCGAATCCGATCAATTAAATCGCTATTTTCTAATACCGTTTGTTCAGCCGCCAACTGATTTAAATAATCCATTAGCTGCTCTAAAGCTTCATTTACCAGCGTAGTAAAATGTTGTGGCAAAGGATCTATTGCATGACTAAGCATTACCTGTAAGGCCTGCGCCAACTCGGCAATTGGCTCGCAGTTAATTTCCTCAGCGCGCTGCGCAAATACTCCCATAATTTGGGCGTACTCGACCAAGGTGCCAGCGTCGATGTCTTGATTTTCACTAAGAATGTCCAAGAGACCTTGAACACTGTCTAAATTATTAGCCAAAAACGCGTCGAGTGCACCGGCAGATACCTCGCCACGGGCATTGCGATCAGACGCAAATTCAGCCTCGTGAATTAACTGCACAGATAAGGCATTGATAGACGACAACAAGGTTTTTGGCGTATGCAAAGACGCTACCGGTGTGTCGGCCAACTGCTTGACCATTGATCTAACTTGTCGAACTACATCTGAAATCAGGGCAACAAGGTTCTCACCTGCAGCAACCCGCATAGAGCGCAACTCTTTAACGAGACTCTCTAAGGGAGAAATGATATTGGCGACCGGCCATACCTCGGCCATTTTCGACGAGCCTTTCAGGGTATGCAGCGCTCGCTGCACCTCATCGGTCAATCTAGCAGGATAGCTATCGACGCTCTCGATATAGGCTTCTAGCACCCGCAAATGGGTATCTGCCTCACCCATAAAAATCGACGTCAAACCATCTTCGTCAGCACCGGAACCCGCATTGGATTGAGGGATTTGCTCCTGCGCTAAGGCACCGGCAAAGGTCATTAATCCATCTACTGAAGACGGCGGTAATTCCCGGCCTTCAGCAAGCCCCGCAATCAGATCTGGCAGTAGCGCCGTTACATTTTCAACCAGTTGTAGACGCGCGTCATCCATCACGAAATGACTGTCTACCACCTTGTTCAACATTGCCTCAACAGACCACGCTAACTCACCCATTTGGTAAGCGCCAACCATGCGACCGCTGCCCTTCAGGGTGTGAAAAGCTCGTCGAACCACTGCTAGATAGTCTTCTGAATCCAGACGATCTTTCCAAATGGGTAAGGTTTCATTGAGTAGAGCAAGTACGTCCTGCGCTTCCTCAAGAAAGATATCAACAATATCGGGATCAAGCTCTACTACCGCACCAACATCTGCTGGCTCCGCCGCCTCTTTCGCGTCGGTGTTTTTACCTGGCCAAGGCAGTATATTCGTCGCATCACGCGGCGCGCCAGGCACCGGATAACCCAATTTGGCAACACAGGCTTCCGCACCGACGAGTAGCGCCTCATCATCATTTTGACGACCGCTGCTGCTCCGCTCGAGGTAATAGTCCACTGACGTTAAGGCATCCGCCAAGGCATCCAATGTTTGCCAATCTGGCACTATTTGTTGAGTAAGTATTTTGTCAGTAAGGTACTCGGCACAGCGCTCCAACACTAAAGCGGGTGCCGCAAAACCGACTGAACTCGCTAGTGCCGCAGATTCCCGAAGTTGCGCCGGTGTGCTCTGTAAATTGCTACTCTGCCAATGCTCTGCCACATAGGCAATAATCGCCTCTTGAGCATCGAATAAAATTGACCGACTTTGCGCAATAACACTGCGCGTAGTCACTTCGGTATTTGGCTCGCCTGTCTGTGCTGCGTCGGCGACTGTATCAGCCGGTGACAATAAACGCTCCGCTAGTCGCTGCAACGACGTAGCAACCGCCTGCATTTGCTGGCCGGCCAAACCAAGCTCCACCTGATCGATAATAGCTTTTAGTGGATAGAGCGATTCCACCCACCCCAATACCGCCATAGCGTCACAGATACTGGTGCAGCGCCCCAGCAATACATCATTGTCAGACACCGCATTTGACGCAGTCCTTAGCTCGCTAACGATAGCCTGCCGCGCCAATTCAACAAAAGACAAATGGGCGGCGCTCTTTTCAGTCACGCCATCGAATAAACCACCAAGCTCATGTTTTTCGCGTTCTTCGCTTATATAGCGCGACGAGGCAGGACTGCTGGCGATATAAAAGGAAATGTCTTTGAGTAGAGGTACAGACACGGGCCGTTGTGCAGCCTGCTGTCCGTCCATCACTAGTATTTTTAGCTCCGAACCCAAGCGACTTAATACATTGCGTACCGCAAAATGATTGGCAATTGATTCGTTAAGTAGGCCTTCTATCAAGGCCAGGGCCGACGACCACAGTACTTGTTGTGCCTGACCACTGCAGAGCTTAGATGCTCGTCCGGCGACTTTTCCTAAGTAAACCAGGTTTTGCTTTTCGTCATCGCCACGCAAATAGGCCTGCAGCGCAATTTGGTACATTTTCAGTAATTTGCCGGCCAACTCCGTAAAGGTTTGTGCCGACAACGTAGATTCATTGGCCGTCGAATCTGCTGCCAAGTTCAACGCGGGGTTAAACAAGACAGTAGACGATAAAAGGGATTGATGGTTTGCCGCGCGAAGGTCGTTAAATATCATGATTAACGAGGCAGGCAACTCACTCTTACTATCTTTCACACGCCGTAAATAGGCTGGCAGTTCATCGGCACTGGTTTGCACTGCGTGTAATACATCGTGCTGGCTGCGTGCAATATCACCGCCAGCGATTGCAGATTGAATACTGCGTTCCATCTCATCGACTAACAGCGCGGCACCACTAAACTCGATCATCCGCAGGCTACCCTGAACCTGATGCAGCAGCATGCTTGCACGATCTAAAGAACTTACGTGGTCATTTTGAAAAAAATCGTCAATCAGTGACACGCACTGACCTAGGGCTTCTGAAATCTCTCCAGAAACCCACTCAAGCGCTATATAGTCTCGGCGATCAGTCATATCGTTGAACTCTACATTCCCTTGCCATAACGATGTTCGCAGCACCGTTTTTATAAGCGATCACTACGCAATCTACAGCCGTATTGTTCGCTGCGAACACCGTGGCGCAGGCAATCAGAATTGTTGCTCTGGTAGTGTGAAACCTGCCACCGAGCTGCGTAAATCGTTGGTCATTTCCGCTAATGCTCCGATAGACCTCGCGGTCTCCGTTGAACCCGCCGATGTTTGCGACGTAATTTGCTGGATTACCTGCATCGTTGACGAAATCTGTCCCGCCGACACCGCTTGGTCTGCCGCCGCGCTGGAAATGTTCTGGATCAGTTCTGCCAGTTCCTGCGATACCGTTTCGATTTCGGTTAGTGCCGTACCCGCGTCCTGCGCAAGTCGCGCACCACGTACCACTTCCGATGTTGTTTGCTCCATCGAAATAACCGCTTCATTAGTATCTGACTGGATGGTTTTTACGAGAGCTTCAATCTGTTTGGTCGCACCTGATGACCGCTCCGCAAGACGCTGAACCTCATCCGCAACAACCGCGAAGCCCCGACCAGCATCACCCGCCATCGATGCCTGTATCGCCGCGTTCAACGCAAGAATGTTGGTTTGGTCTGCAATGTCGTTGATCAACGAAACGATATCACCGATTTCCTGCGATGATTCACCGAGACGCTTAATACGCTTCGATGTTTCTTGAATCTGCTCACGAATATTATCCATGCCCTTAATGGTGTTCTGCACCACTTCAGCACCGGTGTTGGCGATTGCCACCGATCGCTGCGCCACCGCCGCGGAGTCGCGGGCGTTTGAGGATACTCGGTCGATTGTTTGCGCCATCTCGCTAATTGCCGCAGATGCTCCGGCAATTTCTTTGGCCTGACTCTCCGATGCCTGCGCCAATGTTAAGGCCGTAGACTGGGAACTCTGCGCCGCCGACGATACTTCCACCGCAGTTTCGTTGATCTGCGATACCAGTACCCGTAATTGGTCAATGGTATAGTTGATGGAGTCAGCAATTGCGCCGGTAAAGTCTTCGGTTACGGTTGCTGAGGTTGTCAGGTCGCCATCTGCAAGGTCGGCCAATTCATCGAGTAAACGCAAAATTGCCGTTTGGTTTCGTTCGTTGGCATCCGCTGTTTCACGCAAACGCATTTGGGTATTGCGCATAGACTGCCAGGCCAACATCGCCAAGCCAATCAGAATCACACCAACAAATATCAGGGCACTCGCCACAGAAAGCGGCCGTTTTTCAGACAATTTAGCAATGCCAGACGACAAGCTACTGGTGACTTGGGTAATCTCTGGAACAGTAGATGCAATTAATTTTGCGGCTTCTGATGACTTCAATAATTCGGGCGACACCTCAAAGATGCTCGCCATCGAACCGCTAAGCTGCTGGAAAGACTCCGCAATGGCAGCGAGTATTTTTTGTGCGCTGCTGTTACTAACTCGATCGACGCCGATGGCACTGTTTCCAGACAACAGCGCGTTTAACACGGTCGCAAACTCACTGGCATCAATGGTGAACTGCTCCGCTGCTTGAGTCGCCGCTTCGCCGCCGCCAATCATTCGGTCAACATGGCGGCCAATACGCTCTGCCAACCAGGATTGACGTTGTGCGATGGCCACCTGCTTAGCAGATGCGCCATTTTTTAATAATATCTCAACCACTTTATTGTTGTTTTCTTGTAACTCGGGGAGCTGTTTATTCAGGGTTTCGGCAACCTGATACAAGAATACGATTCGCTCGCTATTGCTAGTGATGGTATCCGCCGCGCTGCTAATCTGCGCCGCCAATACATTGAGCCGGTCAATGTCGCTACCTAGCATCGCTGCCGGAGAAGGGAGTCCTTTGCCACCATCGACCAAGGTACTGCGAGACTGTTCAAAATTGCGTTCCGCTCGCGATAGCGCAGCAAAACTGTCTTGGTCACCCAGTGCCGCTTCCCGCGAACTATTCGCTATTTGCTGCGCGAACAAACGCATTTCACTGGTCAATTCTAGATAGCGCTGATCGTAATCCGCATCTCGCAAAATAATGAAGGTATTTAAACCCGCGCCCACAAAGCCGACCAGTATAACGATCACCAGCACACTCACCGCTCGGCTAGATCGCAAACGCGCGAGTGCGCCTTGATTACCTGCTGTCATGTCCCCAAACTCCCAGTGCTAAATTTTTTAGGTATTGTTAATTTCCGGGCTTATGCTGCCACGGTATAAAAATTATCGTCTTCTATTAATTGAACTGGCCGGAACACCAGCCACTGACGCTGGCCGTGCTGATAACAACCTTGAATATAGTTAGCCATTGCTGGCGTGCTTAAATCGCTTTTAAGACTGAAGGTTTCAGCGTCAAAATGCTGCATACCAAAGACGTCATCAACAATAAGACCAAGATATATCTCGCCCTTTTCAATCACTAACACTCGGCGCTGTCGCTGCTCACTATTAACTCGATCTTCGATAAATGCGGTTAAATCAACGAGGGGCAACAAGCGCCCACGCACGTTTGCAACGCCCCGCACCCAAGGTTTTACACCGGGTAAGCGCGTTACAGCGGGTTCCGTTAAAACCTCGGCAATATCATCCATCGCGGTGACGCAGTACTGCTCACCAATGCGAAAGCCAACACCACTCCATGTGATTGCACGATTGTCCCGCGCACTAGGCAGGGCGCTAAAATCCGCTCGAAACCTCTGCGCAAGACTCTGTAAATAATCAAATGACAGCGTGTTAGGCATATCTCTTCCGTTAAACAAACTGCTAATTAATTCAAGACAGCGTCGATGGCCTTAAGCAGCCCCTTGCTATCAACAGGCTTGGTCAAATAACCCTTTGCGCCCTGACGCTGCCCCCACAAGCGATCAGTTTCCTGATCCTTGGTGGTCACAATAATCACCGGAATACCACTGGTATTCGGGTCACGACTCAGCTGGCGCGTTGCCTGAAAGCCATTAAGGCCGGGCATGACGATATCCATCAAAACGACATCTGGCATCTGCTGTCTAGCAATATCTAGGCCGAGTTCACCGCTTTCCGCCGTTAAAACTTCGTAGCCATTCTTACTAAGAATTTCTGAAATCTTAAAAATTTCGGTTGGTGAATCGTCAACAATAAGAACCCGTGGCATTCTCTTTATCCTCATCGGTAGCACCGCTTTTGCGGCACATAACGCTGCATTAAACCGGTCAACGAACCGATTCAAAGGTTATTTAGTTAGGCAAATACGCAAATCAGGCTTGCGCTATATGTACGTGATTTTGAATTGCTTCGAGCAACTCACCCTTACTGAAAGGCTTGGTCAAATATTGATCTGATCCTACGATGCGACCTTTCGCTTTGTCGAACAAGCCATCTTTACTGGACAGCATGATGACCGGCGTAGACTTGAATTCAGTATTATTTTTAATCAAGGCGCAGGTCTGGTAGCCGTCTAGGCGCGGCATCATAATATCGACAAAGATAATATCGGGCTTAGTATCGGCAATCTTCGCCAAGGCGTCAAAGCCATCGACGGCGGTGACTACCGTACAGCCTTCTTTTGCCAATAATGTTTCAGTGGTGCGACGAATCGTCTTGCTATCGTCGATGATCATAACTTTTAAGTCGGAAAAATTAACTTCCATAAGAATTGCGAACCTTGTGAAGGTTGTAGATTGATGCGCCAACAATCCAATGTCTTATCGCACAGCTTTGATGATTTTTTACCACGTAAAGGCCGCTGACACCATCATCCGATGATGTCGGTAAAGCAAAATTGCTGCAATAGACAAACTTTCGCTATTTTTGCGGTATTCTATAGGCCGTAATTATTAGCGCAGCTCGCGCCCATAATAAAGCCTATTCGCAAAGTTTTAGACACAGGTAGCAAAATGACTATTCGTCTCGGCGTAGTGATGGACCCCATCGAAAACATCGCCTACAAGAAAGATTCAACCTTAGCCATGCTCTGGGCGGCCGCTGCTCGGCAATGGGAAATAAGCTATATGACCATCGCCGACCTTTATGTGGCCGATGGACAAGCACGCGCTTCAGCGCAGGTGCTTAAGGTGTTTAAGGATCCCGCACACTTTTACGAGTTAGATGATGCCGCTGATATCGCACTTGGCGATCTAGACGTCATCCTGATGCGCAAAGATCCACCCTTTGACAACGAATTTCTCTACGCTACGCATATTCTCGAATTAGCGGAAACCCAAGGTGCCTGGGTCGTCAATAAGCCCAGCAGCTTGCGCGACTGCAATGAAAAACTGTTTGCCCTGCAATTTCCGCAGTGTGGTCCGGTACATTTGGTTAGCCGCGATCAAGCGAGATTGCGCGCATTTCATGCCGAGCACGGCGACGTTATCATGAAACCATTAGACGGCATGGGCGGTAGCTCAATATTCAGGCTCAAACCTGACGATGCCAATGTTGGCGTTATATTAGAAACCCTGACCAACCACGGTCAAACCACCATCATGGCGCAGGTCTACCTGCCAGAAATTCGCGATGGCGATAAACGCATTTTACTTATCGATGGCGAACCTGTGCCCTATTGCTTGGCGCGGATTCCCGCCAAAGGCGAAACCCGCGGCAACTTGGCCGCTGGCGGCACCGGCCGAGCGCAACCACTCAGCGACGCTGACCGTCGTATCGCCGCCGAAGTTGGCCCTGTGGCAAGGGAAAAAGGCCTACTCTTTGTCGGCTTAGACGTGATTGGTGACTCACTTACTGAAATAAACGTAACCAGCCCAACCTGCATTCGCGAGATCGACACACAATTCGGCACTGATATCGCGGGTCAATTGATGGATTGCATCGCCGCAAAACTTGCACAGGCAAAGTAAGTAAGGCAATGACGGCACCCGCGACGCCTTTTCTAGACGAACAAGCCCCACCTGAACGGCTGGGGTTTATTATTATTGTCGCCGCGGCAATGCACCTAGCGCTAATTTTAGGCATCACCTTTGCTCCGCCTGATACTCGCATTAAGCTGCCGAGCCTTGAGATCACTCTTGCGCAGTATCAAAGCAAGGATGCGCCGGACAAAGCCGACTATTTAGCCCAATACGACCAGATAGGCAGTGGTACCTTAAACAAAAAAGCCGAACTCAGCGCCACGACGGAAAGCGCCTTCCATGACAATACTGCGCAGGACGAAGACGCCCTGAAACTGGCGAAATCTGTGCCTGACAATGCCAGCGCCTCACTACTTAGCACCACAGCCATTGCCGCACGTAATAGTAAGCCGCAGCAAACTCGGATGCTCCATCAACAGCAGCAATGGAATGGCAGCGACGAGAGCAATCAGCTCAGCGAAAATATATCTGCGCTGGAGGCTCAGCTCGAAAAACTAAATCAAAATTACGCGAGTATGCCGCGCCCCAAGTTTATTACGTCGGTTGCCACCAAGGGCTCGCCCGATGCGCTTTATTTGAATCGCTGGGAAAAACGAGTAGAGAAAGTCGGCAACGCAAATTACCCAGAAGAGGCGCGCAAAAAGGGAATTGAAGGCGAATTGAGGCTATTACTCATGCTCATGCCCGACGGCAGAATAGATGAAGTGCGCATTCTCAGTAGCTCAGGCAGCGCCATCCTAGACCGCGCAGCCCACCGCATTGTTCGCTTGGCAGCACCGTACGAGGCCATTCCCAGCGATGTCTTGGACGGCAAGAATCGCCTGGGGATCGTTCGTACTTGGCGCTTCGAACGCCAATCGCTAAAAACAAATCAAGGCTAAATCCGCAGAATTTATCAACGGTTCGCTTGTGTTTGCAGTAATTTCACCGATACTAAGGTCATGAACAAAACCACCTACCCATCATTCAAAAATCATTTTTTGATCGCACTCCCTGCGCTCAAAGACGGGATTTTTACGCATAGCATTACCTATCTCTGTGAACACGACGAACACGGCGCAATGGGGATTATCATCAATCGTCCGCTGGATATGGACGTCGATGAAATTCTTGAACAACTTGAGCTGGACGGGCATATATACAGCCATCACCAACCGGTCTACGCAGGTGGTCCAGTGCACACCGATCGCGGCTTTGTTTTGCACCGCCGCGACGGCAAAGACTGGGAAGCCAGTGTTGATGTCACCGATAACATCACGCTTACCACGTCGCTTGATATCCTCAACGCCATTGCCCGCGACGACGGCCCAAGACAAAGCCTTATCGCGCTGGGCTATGCGGGCTGGGACGCAGGTCAATTGGAAGAAGAGCTACAGGACAACACATGGCTGACCGTACCGGCTAGCGAGCATGTGCTGTTCGATGTTGCGGCCGAAAACAAGGTCGACGCCGCGCTTGCCACTCTCGGCATTAACTTCTCGCAAATAGCGCCAGACAGTGGCCACGCCTAAGGACATTTCGCAAACAATGAGCGACAAGCCGCAAACCTTGCTCAGCTTTGACTTTGGCCTGCGCTGGATTGGCTGCGCTACAGGTCAAACGCTGACTGGCACCGCAAGCCCTCAACCCTCATTACAGGCCAAAGACGGTATTCCACGCTGGGAAGATATCGACAAGTTAGTCGCCGAATGGAAACCCGACGCCGTGGTGGTAGGGCTACCGCTCAATATGGACGGCAGCGTATCTGAAATGTCATTGCGGGCGAGAAAGTTTGGTAATCGCATACATGGCCGCTTCGGCATTACTGTGCATTTTGCCGATGAACGCCTGAGCAGTTTTGAAGCGCGCGGCGACATCATTACCGACACCGGCTCTCGAGATTTTAAAAACCAATCCGTAGACAGCCGCAGCGCGGCCATTATTTTAGAAAGTTGGATGCGCAGCTAACACAACGCCAAAAATACACTCAGCGACGAACGCCCGGCGATCCAAGCGGCTTGCTTCTCGGCTTAGATTTATCATCTTCTTGCATCGTCAAACTGCCGGCAATTTTCTGCATCTTCTCCAGATTGTTATCCGCACCTAATTTAATCAATAAACGCAGGTCATTCGCGGAGTCCGCGTGAGCGATGGCGTCTTCATAGGTAATTTCGCCGCTAACGTAGAGGTCATACAGCGCCTGATCAAAGGTTTGCATACCCTGTTCAGTCGACTGCCGCATGAGATCTTTAATTGCCGACACATCGCCTTTACGAATTAAATCAGACGCCAGTGGTGTATTCAGCAAAATTTCTACACAGGCCCGTCGGCCCTGACCGTCACGGGTGGGAATAAGCTGCTGCGCCACCATTGCCTTCAAATTCAGCGACAAGTCCATCCACAATTGCGGGTGCCGCTCAGCAGGGAAAAAGTGCAAAATTCGATCTAGTGCTTGGTTAGCATTGTTCGCATGCAAGGTGCACAAACACAGGTGCCCCGTTTCTGCGAAGGTAATCGCCTGTTCCATCGCCTCACGGGTACGCACCTCACCGATCATGATGACGTCCGGCGCTTGGCGGAGCATATTTTTCAGCGCCACCTCAAAAGACTCCGTATCGATCCCCACTTCTCGCTGGGTGACAATACAGCCACGGTGCTGATGCACAAACTCAATAGGGTCTTCGACGGTAATAATATGGCCACGGGAGTTTTCGTTGCGATGGCCAATCATCGCCGCCAACGAGGTTGACTTACCCGTGCCGGTGGCGCCGACAAAAATGATCAAGCCACGCTTGGTCATCGCCAGATCCTTTACCTGCTCAGGCAGCCCCAACTCTTCCGTGGTCGGGATATTTGTTTCAATTCGCCGCAAGACCATACCGACCAAGTTGCGCTGATAAAACGCGCTTACCCGAAAGCGGCCGATTCCCCGCGCGCTGATCGCAAAATTACACTCTTTGTCTCGAACAAACTCACGACGCTGCTGGTCATTCATCACACCCATAACCACTTCGCGGGCTTGCTCGGGACTTAGCGCATTACTGCTCATTGGCATCATCTGACCGTTAACCTTGATCGACGGCGCAACGCCTGCGGAGATAAACAAATCCGAGGCGCCCTTTTCTTGCATAATTCTCAGTAGTTTTTCAATTTCCAATGTATTGCTCCTCAGCGCAATGTGGCGATTCTGAATACATCAGAAATTTTCTGGGAAACGTGCTTTTAAACGCGCGGCATCGCGGTTGATTAAGCGTTTCTGCAACAGCGTCTTCAAACACTGGTCCATAGTCTGCATACCCATCGCGGCACCAGACTGAATAGCAGAATACATTTGCGCCACCTTGTCTTCGCGAATCAAGTTACGAATCGCCGGGGTGCCTATCATTATTTCATGGGCTGCCACTCGGCCACCTTCCGGCTTTTTGAGTAGCGTTTGGGAAATAACGCCCTGCAAAGATTCCGACAGCATCGACCTTACCATCGACTTTTCGTCACCGGGGAATACGTCCACCACCCGGTCAATGGTTTTCGCCGCCGAAGTGGTGTGCAAGGTACCAAACACCAAATGACCGGTTTCTGCTGCGGTTAGCGCCAAGCGGATGGTTTCTAAATCCCGTAACTCGCCGACCAGAATAATATCCGGGTCTTCACGCAGAGCTGAGCGTAATGCTTCATTAAAACCGTGGGTATCGCGATGCACTTCACGCTGATTGAGCAGGCATTTTTTAGATTCATGCACAAATTCGATGGGGTCTTCGATGGTGAGTATATGATCGAATTTATTGTCGTTGATGTAATCAATCATCGCGGCAAGGGTGGTCGATTTACCGGAACCCGTTGGCCCGGTCACCAACACCAAACCTCGGGGGAACATCGAAATATCTTTAAACACCTGCCCCATACCTAGATCTTCCAGAGACAGGACCTTAGACGGGATAGTACGAAATACCGCACCGGCACCGCGATTGTGGTTGAAGGCATTCACCCGAAAACGCGCCACACCCGGTACTTCAAAGGAGAAGTCAGTTTCTAAAAACTCCTCGTAATCACGGCGCTGGCGGTCGTTCATGATTTCATAAATCAAACTATGCACTTCGCGATGCTCCAGCGGCGGCAAATTAATGCGCCTCACATCACCATCCACCCGAATCATCGGTGGCAAGCCCGCAGACAAATGCAAATCCGACGCATTTTGTTTGGCACTGAAGGCCAATAACTCAGTAATATCCATGAAATTCCTCTACCGGCATCTAATCAATTGCGGGTTCATTACCCGCTAAAAAATCAACATCGCGCCAAATTAAGCAGCCCAACCTAGCCCTTGGCATATCGCCATAAGCAAATATGTCACGCACCGCCGCCAACAAATTAGTATCCATTCAAAACTGTATAACGCGGTGTGGTTGCCGTACAGCACAAAGTTTTTATTTTAAGACTATGCAGCAGTACCAAACCGCTTGAGGCATAATCCCAAGCATGAGCATTCACACAAACATACTAGCCAATATAGCAGCAATTCAGGCGCGGATAGACTCCGCCTGCCAACTTTATCAGCGCCAGTCGCCGCCAACACTCATGGCCGTCACCAAAACCCGCAATGCGGCAGAGATCGCCGCCGCCATTGATGCTGGCATTTGCGACGTTGGCGAGAACTACCTGCAGGAAGCTCTTGATAAGAAAGCCGAACTCAACAGCTACAACGTGAATTGGCACTTTATTGGCCCCATACAGGCAAATAAAACCCGCGCCATCGCCACCCATTTCGACTGGGTGCACAGCGTAGACCGCGCAAAGCTAATTCAACGCTTAAACGACCAGCGCCCCGATGAACTAGCGCCATTAAATATTTGCCTGCAAATAAACATCAATGATGAAGACAGCAAGGCTGGTGCGGCAATCGAAGATGCCGTAGAGCTCGCCACCCTCGCCCTCACTCAACCTCGTTTAACTCTGCGGGGGCTTATGGCCATTCCCGTCAATACCGACGATAACCAGCAACAACGACACAATTTTGCCGCCTTGCGAGCAATACTCTCAGACCTGCAGGAGACATTTCCCGAGGCCAAGCTCGACACTCTGTCTATGGGAATGTCTGGCGATATGGAATCGGCCATCGCCGAAGGCGCAACCATCGTACGCATTGGTAGCGATATTTTTGGGCCAAGACCTACAGCCGCGCAATGATCTGCAGTACTGCGACTGCCAGTATGAAAAGGGGGCTGATATACTGCCCGCGGAAATTTACAGCCTGCGCAGTGTCATATGGCGCAGCTGATATAAAGTAAATGGGGAAATAACGTGGAAGAGATGCGAATTGGCTTCATTGGCGGCGGCAATATGGCCTCCAGCATTATCGGCGGATTAGTCGCTAGCGGCATGGCTGCTGAGAATATTTGGGCAAGTGATCCCAACGCAGACAGCTTAGCCAAACTCCGCGACGTCGCTGCGGTGAATACCGGCAGCGACAACAATGCGCTTATTGCCCAGGTGAACGTCTTGATTCTGGCAGTTAAGCCCCAAATTATGAAAATGGTCGCAGTCGACATCGCCGCCGCGGTAAAAGAGCACCAACCACTGGTGATTACCATTGCTGCCGGTGTTACTGGCGGCAGCCTTGCAGGCTGGCTCGGTGGCAATCCAGCCATCGTTCGCTGCATGCCGAACACACCGGCACTGGTGCGCAGTGGCGCAACGGGTTTATATGCCAATGAGCAAGTCAGCGAAGCACAGCGTCAACAGGCCACCACCATTTTAGAAGCTGTTGGTCTGGCACTATGGGTAGACAGCGAAGCACAACTGGATGCGGTCACCGCCGTGTCTGGCAGCGGCCCCGCCTACTTCTTTTTAGTGATGGAAGCCATGCAGGCTGCGGGAAAAGACATGGGCTTAAGCGATGAAGTCGCCAAACAACTTACGCTGCAAACCGCATTGGGTGCAGCAAAAATGGCCATCGCCAGCGACGTTGATGCGGCGGAATTACGCCGTCGTGTTACCTCGCCAAAGGGCACAACGGAACGCGCCATCAATATTTTAGAAGATGGTGGCTTACGGCAATTATTTGCCGACGCACTCGACGGTGCCCGTGTACGTGCCGAAGAACTCGCAATTGAACTTGAAGGAGAATAAGGCGCATGACAGCCGCTGCAGAAATCACCATCATGCTACTCAACACCGTTGTTAGCTTAGCGATAGCCGCTTTTTTATTGCGTATGATTCTGCAATTAGTCCGCGCAGATTTTTACAATCCCATCTGCCAGTTTTTGGTTAAGGCGACCAATCCGCTGGTGATACCACTGCGCAAAATTATTCCCAGCATAGGCAAAGTCGATACCGCATCACTGTTGCTCGCACTGATCGCGCAGGCGCTGGGCATTGCCATCTTATTTCAAATATACGGTGGTGGCTTCCCCAACCCACTGCAGCTCTTAATCTGGTCGGTCATCGGCCTGTGCAGCGCAATACTTAACCTGTATTTCTTTGCCATCATTGGCAATATCATTATGAGTTGGGTTGCACAGGGTGGCGCGCATCCTGCGGCGCAAATTCTGTATCAAATCACCGAACCCGTGATGGCGCCCTTTCGTAAACTATTACCTTCAATGGGCGGTCTCGATTTATCGCCCATTTTGGTGTTTTTATGCATCAACGTGCTTGAAGTACTGCTTCGCCACGTTGCCGCCAGCGCCGGTCTGCACCCCGCGTTAATAATGGGTCTGTAGACCGTGATTGAAACGCCCGCGTTTTATCGCTGGCAAGATGGAAGTTTAATGTTGTTCTGTCATATTCAACCTGGCGCGAGTGCCGACGAATTTGCAGGAGAACATGGCGATAGATTAAAAATAAGGGTTCGCTCAGCGGCGACAGACGGCAAAGCCAACGCCGGTTTAATAAAGTTTGTCGCCAAAGAGTTTGGGGTGAGTAAACAGGCTGTGGCGCTAACTGCTGGCGCGCAAAGTCGGCAGAAAACCCTAAAGATTACGGCGCCGAATAAAATACCCACGGCGCTTACCATAGTACAAACAGATATATAGCTCCGTTCTTAACGGTTTACGCCAAAGTTTCAACCCGTCGACTAGACTCTATGAGTACGGGGCGGCTAATAAGGAAATGGGTCCACATGACACAAGCTCCACCCAGCCCACAACCTGCAGACAACGATAGCGTTGGCATTGTTGTGCCCCAGACGCTGCATTTTGATCAGCCACTGCAGCTGGCCTGCGGTCGTGCGCTACCCGAACACGATATCGTTTACGAAACCTATGGCGAACTCAACGCTGACAAATCCAATGGCATATTAATTTGCCACGCCCTGAGCGGCCATCACCATGCGGCGGGCAAACATAGCGAAGATGATCGCAAAACCGGTTGGTGGGACAGCTGCATCGGTCCCGGCAAACCCATCGACACCAACGTCTTCTTCGTCCTCAGCATTAATAATATCGGCGGCTGCCACGGCTCAACTGGCCCGACCTCTATCAACCCCGAAACCGGCAAACCCTGGGGGCCAGATTTTCCACCGCTGCGCTGTCGCGACTGGGTAGAAAGCCAATATTTAATGATGCAGCACTTTGGCATCAGCCAATGGGCAGCCATTATCGGCGGAAGCCTAGGCGGTATGCAGGCAATGCGCTGGGCCCTAGAACACCCCGACGCACTGCGCCACTGCATTGTTATTGCATCGGCCATGAAGCTGTCTGCCCAGAACATCGCCTTTAATGAAATTGCCAGACGCGCTATTACATCCGATGCCAATTTTTATGAAGGCCGCTATCTTGAGCACAATACGTTGCCAAAACAGGGACTGGCGCTGGCACGGATGGTCGGCCATATCACCTACCTGTCTGAAGACGGAATGAAGCAAAAATTCGGTCGCGAACTTAAAACCGGCAATCTTTCGCTAGGTGCGGGTTCAGACACCGCCGTGGAATTCGAGGTAGAAAGTTATTTACGCTATCAGGGCGAGGCCTTCTCAAGTAGCTTTGACGCCAATACCTATTTACTGATGACCAAGGCGCTTGATTACTACGACCTCGCCCGAGAATATAACGACGATCCAGTGGAAGCATTTAAGCTCGCCAAGTGTTCATTTATGGTGGTGTCCTTCACCACCGATTGGCGCTTTGCACCGGCGCGCTCGCGGGAAATTGTCGACGCCTTGGTGGCCGCCGACAAAGCAGTGAGCTACGCAGAAATTGAAGCTGATCACGGTCACGACGCCTTCCTCATTCCTATCCCCCGTTATATGGACGTTTTCCACGCCTATATGAAACGACTAAAACAGGAGCTTGGCCATGCGTTTTGACCTTACCCTGATTCAGCCGTGGATTAATGCCAACAGCCGCGTGCTCGACCTTGGCTGCGGCGACGGCATGTTGTTAGAGACACTTAAGAAAGAGAAAAATATCTCCGGTGTTGGCCTAGAGATCGACCCTAAAAACATCACCCTTGCACTTGCTCGTGGCGTGAACGTTATCGAGCATGACCTTAACGTCGGCTTGGGAAACTTTCGTGACGATAGCTTCGACATGGTAGTGATGACACTGGCGCTGCAAACCCTGCGCTACCCGCATTTAGTTATCGACGAAATGTTACGCGTCGGTCGCGAATGCATTGTCACCTTCCCTAACTTCGGCCACTGGCGCAGCCGCTGGTACCTGGGGCATCGGGGCAAAATGCCGGTCTCAAAATTCCTGCCGTACACGTGGTACGACACGCCAAACATTCACTTTTGTACCGTGAAGGATTTTGAAGCTCTATGTGAAGAAAAGAACATACGCATTTTGAACAGCAGCGTCATTGCCGCTGATAACAGTCAGTCCGAACTCGCAAATCGCTTTCCGAATTTACTCGGCGTTACTGCGGTTTATCACATCAGCAAATAATTCTGAAATCAGAGCGTAACTATGAAACCAGTACGATATTTTTCACTAATTTCTGCGCTGCTACTAAGCACTTTATTTAGCATTAGCAGCTACGCCCAAGAAACTCCGCCGGTTACCCCTACGAGTTCAAACTTCGGCAAAGACACCGTTCACTACAATGTACTAAACACCACCTTCCTCTCACCGGAAGTTGCTAAAAGCTATGGCATTGTGCGCGGCGAAAATAAATTCATCGTCAATGTTTCTGTGCGCCGCCAACTCGATACCAGCAATATCGCCGTGCGCGCGAAGGTTGAAGGTACTAGCTCCGACCTTATCCATCGCAATCCGCTGGACTTCAAAGAAATTATCGAACAAGACGCGATTTACTATATCGCCGAATTTGAACTCAGCAACGACGAACGCCAAGACTTTCGCCTGTCGGTGAGTGTCGACAATCGTCCCAGCTACGACATTCAATTTAATAAATTGATGTACCTCGACAACTAAGCGGGAGCCCCTGTGTCCTCTTCTGACAACATCGTCGTTCTCGCCAGCGGCAATCGCGGCAAACTTTTAGAGCTAAATAATTTATTAAATGGCTTGGGCATAGAGCTGCGCAGCCAAGCAGATTTTGATGTTGTCGAAGCCGCGGAAACCGGACTTAGCTTTATCGAAAACGCCATTCTTAAAGCGCGCAACGCGGCACGGCAAACGGGTCACGCAGCGCTAGCCGATGATTCAGGTCTCTGTGTAGATGCACTCGGCGGCGCGCCCGGCATTTACTCTGCACGTTACGCTGGCGCAAATGCGCAAGACGCAGACAACAACGCCAAACTTATAAACGCCTTGCAGAGCGAAACGAATCGGCACGCCCATTTTCACTGCGCGCTCGCCTTCGTTCGCCACGCCGACGATCCAGCGCCAATCGTCAGCGAAGGACTCTGGCAGGGAGAGATTCTGCATGCACCTCGGGGTACAAACGGCTTTGGTTACGATCCCTTATTTCATATAGCCAACCTAGGCCTATGTTCAGCAGAGCTCAGCAAAGAACAAAAGAATCAGCTAAGCCATCGCGCCCTTGCATTGGCTCAACTGCTACCAAGATTAGAATCAGAGTACTTAGGTAGTTAGTGATGGCGACGTTAAGGCTATCGACTACGGACACTGCGCTTAGCCTGCCAATAAACCCAGATCAAAACCTATTAGAGCACTGCCTTGCTGCAGACCTGCCTGTTACTCGCAGCTGCCGTAACGGCAATTGCGGTCGCTGCGACAGCAGCCTAGATGCCGGGCATGTGCGACTGCGCAATGACAAAGAAATAAACGCTCCCGCCATCATTCCGCTGTGTATTACCTTTGCCGCTAGCGATGTTTCCATTAGCAAAATCCCGATGTTAGCGCTCCCGTCACACTGGCGCTGCCAATGGCAAAATCCAATGCTGCTTCGCCTACCTGCTGGCAGACAGATTCCACCAAAACAAGGTGACATCTGCGCTCTGCTGATGGCAAACGCTATCGAATTAAATGAAATCGCCAACATCGACGGGCGCAATATTCACTTGCTACTCCCCACCCAGAACTGCAGCGAGCAAGATAGCCTAAGCTTGATTATTATCGACCGTGAGCATCACGGCGAGTACTCACTTTTCCGTGAACATGAAGGACAGCAAACGCGACTGTGGAAAAATATCAATCACCGCACCGCGCTAGCGGCTCAGGCTGCTTATCAGCAACATCCTGAATCAGCACGCTACTCTATTCACGACCTAGATCAAGAGTTGGATGAGCTCTCCTAGCATTTAGGTAATCTCCATCCGCACTAAATGCCAAAATGAAGGTCAAAACCGATCACGGTTTAAGTCGCCCAGCTAACGCGTTATGCTTCAAGCCACGCAAACACACACTAGCCAAGAATTAGCGACACTGCACAGCTAGCGGATACCAGCAAACCAACACACACCATTACGCATAACATCTGGAGAATAAATCGAATGTTCAAACGGATTTTACAGGGCGTTCTCATCCTGTTCGTCGTCGCCATCGTCGGCGTAGTTTTCGCCCTCGAACCCATTGCCAAATTCATGATCGAGCGCGAAGGCAGCAAGCAAGTCGGTGCTCGCGTCGATGTCGATAGTGTTGACATTAGTTTTTACCCCACCCACGTTGCGCTGAACGGCCTTACTGTAGCCAACCCACAAGAGCCAATGCGCAATCTGCTACAAAGCGAAAAAGTCTCTGCAGACGTGGATGCCAAAGCCCTGTTTAAAATGCAGGTAATTGCCGACGAAGTTGTATTATCTGGCCTGCAAATGTACACCGAACGCAGCACCCCCGGCACTTTAGATGGCAGCATGCCGCCGCCAAAAGAAGATACCGGCAGCTCAATGCCAAGCATCACCCTACCCGATCCCAATGCTTTGCTTGCCGAAGAAAAGGCAACCATCCAAGCTGAAGTTACCGACATTCAAAACGGCTTCACCACTATCGAGTCACGCTGGAAAGCCAAATCAGAGAAAGTCCCAGATCAAGCTCACTTAGAGCAGTATAAAAAACGTTGGGATGAGCTGAAAAACAAAAATGTTATCGAGCGTATAGCCGGTGCTAAAGAATTACGTGACGACATCAAAGCAGAGCTTCGTCAGTTTGAAAATCTAAACGAAGACCTAAAAACAGATTCCGCTGCGGTTAAATCACTCACCGCACGGGCGGCCAATCTACCCGCCGATCAATCTAAACGTATGTTGTCTAAATATGGCCTAGATCAAGGCACCGAAGGCATGTTGCGCTTTTTACTTGGCGACGAAGTCAACGCCGTGGTTCAGCGTGGTCTAAGCCTATACCAAGAAACCATGGGCAATATGGCAAACAAAGAAGAAACCACGCCAAGCGAACCCGCTGCAGAATTGCCGGTAAATATATTAATTCGCAAAATTCTGATCGACGGCTACCAAGTCATCGGCGGTGAAAAACTTGCCTACTCTGGTGAAATTAACGACGTCACCGACAAGCAAGACTACTGGAACAAACCGATCACCATGGCGCTACGCGGTGGCATGGAACAGAAGCCGCAACTGGTCATCGACGGTATTTTTGACCAGCGTAACGACACCCTTAAAAGTGTGTTTAACATGGGTTTAAAACAGCTAGCCTTATCCGGCATGTCGCTGTCTCAAAGTCCAGACCTACCATTGCAGTTAGAAAAAGGGATTGCCGATATTGCAGCCAACTTCTCAATTGACGGCAATAACTTGAAAGGCTCAGTAGCTGGCCTAGTAAACCAAGCGAAGCTTCTTGTTAGCAACGCTGCAGGCGACAATAAAACTGCAAAACTTCTAGCCGCAGCGCTAGAAGACGTTACTAAGCTAGTCATGAATATGAGTGTAAACGGTACGGTCGATCAACCCGCCATCAAACTCAAATCAAACCTAGATAGCATATTGGGCGACGTACTTGGCGCAGAACTAAAATCGCAACTCGGCGAAGTAGAAGGCAAACTGAAAACAAAACTCAGTGCTGACTACGGCCCACAAATCGCGAAATTCCAAGACAAGCAGAACATGCTAAGCCAATATAAAGACCTACTCGGTGATCGCGAAGCGGCACTGCAGGCGCTGATGAAAGAAATGCTGTAATACTTAACTGGTAAAAATATCAAAAAATAAAAAGGCGCCCCTCAATATGAGGGGCGCCTTTTTTGTATCAATAATCAGACCGCAACAACAAACCGATTTTTGCTGAGCAAATACTGCCATTTTGACTCCGGTCCTCCTAAGGAAAAAATTGGGACTAATCGCCTATTGGCATAACAGCTATTAGGTTACCTACCTTGGCCGATGATGGTAAAAAAGCAGACGGTCTATCATGGCGTCCCTTGGTCGATCGATATCAGACGCCCCTTAATATCTATTCCGCAAGTCGACGAGGTACGTCCATGTTCTCATGCAGCACCCGAACGATAAGAATGTTGTGTTTTTCTAGTCGATAAAATACCAAATGGTGCTCCTGGTGAAGCTGGCGATAACCGGGGAGTACGTGACAATAATCGAGTCCCAGTTCAGGATGATCGATCAGTTGATTGATGCCACGCTCCAATTGATCCAAATACTTATCCGCCTGATCAACACCCCACTCGTTGCAAGTGTAGACCCAAACATCGACGAGATCGGATTCCGCCTCGGGCGTTATTTCAAGACCAAGCACTACTCAGCAGCCTTGACAACTTTACGCCCAGCCCTTTTAACAGCAGACATATCTAGCGGACGCGATTTGCCACTGGCCTCACCCTTCTTAAGCGCCTGCCGAAGCTCTAAAAGGCGCTCTTGGGAATGCTGATCCTGCCTGATAAGGTGGCGGATGTATTCACTGTCGTTGCCGAAATGCCCACCATCAATCTGACACTTCACCCAGTTTTCTTGTTGTTCCGTTAGTGTGATAGTTTTCCGATGCATACTCATGGCGGATCCTACGTCAGTCCGAAAGGTATGATAATATCATATTGATACCTAACCACAAATCAAACTAGCTTCGATTGTATGTCCACTAATGTGACGCTAGAGCCAAACACTCCCAGTAACTAAGGGGCATTTCCCGACCTGATAAAAAGCGGACATGTAATTCTTACTTGTTGATTTGTCTGCATAGTTGAGCTTCAACAACATTGTAATAAAGCGCCCTATCGTTTTTATTTCTTAGAGTTTGGACGCATACTACTGAATCGATTTTTAGTAACGAAAGGGAGCCAGCTGATATGATTTTGCCGTCTTCAACTTTCATTCTGGAATAAAACGGCGCTAAATAACCACGAGAACCTCCTCCTGTTGGAGTTTTCGCACTATTAATTACGGTTCCCCAATAGTAGCTGCTTTCAATGACGCCGGACTGCCCCCAAAACCACAATCCGTATCCTGAGAGGAGAAGCGCAATTATCAAAATAGCACCAATGTTCTCTTTGACAGCCGCAATGCGCATTTTCGTCAATTCTCAATCCTATAATTTTCCTGAAGTTCAGCTTAATAAGAAAGGTGGCCGCTAAAGCTGCTCTCCTCAACTCAAAGCGTATGTACGACATCGAGTTAAATGTCCGCTATTGTGACGCTATAGACTTGCGACGCAATCTGCATAGCCCAAAATTCCGAAGAAAGCTAATATACAGCCTGACAAGCGATACCAAGCGATTACAATTTAGTAAACGTTACTGATGCGGCGAGTGATAAAATTGAATTATAAGATCATTATTTTGTTTTCGATGGTGTTGACCCTATCCCAAGGGCTCTTTGCTGTCGCTGTGACATACGTTTTAATTAAAAATGGTATCGACTTTTCGTCCCATGTATTTTTGTACTTCTTCTTACCTGACTTCATTATATCGATTATAGTATTTTTCTTTTTGGCTCGTCGCATATTTATAAGGCCAGTAAGTCATGCTTTGGTAGTTTACATTATTTCTATTATTATTCATTACATCCTTAGCAGCATACTTGTACCTAGTGCTCCATTATTTTTTTCATCCTTTTTAATTCAGCTTTTCCTTTCGATAGCAGCAATACTCATAGGAATTTGGTCAGGAAGCAGAAGCGTTGTGAAGAACAATCAACAGCGTAAGCGCTCTCAAATCGATTCCGGACTTTAGCTATCCGGTATGTCCGCTAATGTGACTTTCCGGCTCTCTTTCGAATAGGAAAATAACCGAAATATGATTCAAATACTTATCCGATTTTGTTTGAATCAATAGTTATTGCCAGTATTTAGCACTGACTAAGCGACACTTAATGTTAAAATTTATTTCTTCAATTTCTTCAAAAAAACGGTAATTTCTTTTTCGGTTTGCTTGTCACCTTTGCGCATAGCCACTTCTAAACCTGATTGCCATGCGGATTCTGCCGACGCTTTGTCGTCCATTTGCAAATGCGATTTACCAAGCAGTTTCCATGCGGCGGAATAATCAGGATCTTGGGCGACGCAGTGTTTGAAATGTTCTATTGCCGCTTCTATGTTTTTATCATCTAGATAAGCTTTACCCAAACCAAAACGCAGCATTGCACTGTCATTTCCTTTGGCGAGCATTTTTTCTAAGGCGTCGATATTCACATTAATATCCTAGAATTTTTTTGCTTTCACATTTGCCGCACACATTTGTTACGCGCTTTGCAGATAGAGCATTTTCGTCATCAAGGCGGCAGGTGAAAAATTAGTTTGCTAAGTGTGGCTGCGGCAATTCCGGCAGGGCCTGCCCCTGTCGTTGCAGTGCCTCGCGGGTGTAGCGTTCAGCGTCGGCTTGTTCACCCATATTGTTGAGTAGACGCCCAAGTTCAAAACACAGTTCTGCAGTTGGACTACGGCGATAAGCTTGCTCAAAATATTCCTTGGCTTTGCCCCATAACTCATTGCGCAGAGACAAACGACCCAGCGTTAGTAGCAGCGCCGGATCATCATTGTGTTCTTTTAACCACGCTTCTGCAGCACTCAGCTGGCGAGATAAATCAGCGCTAGCAATAAGGCCGTAGAACGCTACCAAGCTAGGTGACCAATTCTGTTTTATTGATTGACGAAGCACTTTTTCTGCAGTTACTTGATCATCGAGCGCAACTAGCGTTCGGCAATATGCCAGCGTTATGTCTGCGTCTTTCTGCCATGCGCGGGAAACATGCTTCCACCACTGCTGCACTGCGCCGACATCAGACTGAAGGGCTACTTGCTCTAATTGACCCATTAAGGCTTGGCGCTCAAGACGGTCTATTTTTTCGGTAGTTAATATATTGTGCTTACGCAAATCAGGTAGCAAGGCTAGCAAGGACGTCCAATCCCGTAAGCCCGAGTACACTTTTTCTAGCAAACTTAGCACTGAGGGATGACGCTCTGCATTGCGACGGGCGCGGGTCAATGTGGCCAGTGCTTCTTCTAATCGGCCATTCTCCACCTGCATTTCTGCCTGTGTGAGCGCGACAGCGATACTTGCCTTGGCGCTGGTCTCTTCTGCTAGGCCAAGGTAATGCCGGCTCGCTGCGGCATCGCCCATCGCGTGGCTCGCGCGGGCAGCTAACAAGTAATTAATCAACGGTGCATCGCTGCCTTTCAGCGAATCAGTAAGCAGGCGCCGAGACTTCGCCCAATTACCTTCGATAAAAGCAATCATGCCGAGTGTTGTGTGGCTTCGGCCACGATTGGCTTTACGATTGCTCCAAAAGCTGCCGATTTTATCGCTAACTTTTACGCCGCGGCGCAAACTGATAAACACGACAACAAACAAAAATACCAATACAGCCAATACCGCTAAACCAACCCAAATCGTCATTTCGACAGTGGTTTTACCGTAGGCGATGAGTATATAGCCGGGATCATGTTGAATCGCCACCGCCAAACCTGCGGCAACAATAAGTGTGAGCAGAACCGCAATGAATATTTTCATTGGCGAACCTCTTTCTGCCAGCGATTACTTTTTAAATACTCTTTTAAGCTGCGCAGCGACCCTGAAATATCAGGAAGATCGGCCTCGACCTGCACAGCGGCAAGCACCTTGATTTGATCTAGCAAAGCATCCCGATGCTCATCTAGCTGGTAGTAACGATTCAACCACGCGGCGGATTTTTCTAGGGCTCGTTGATAGAGTACGGGTTGATTCGCCAATAAGGCCAACTGAGCCTGCTCGAACATTAATTGCAAACTTGCCCGCAGCGCAGATTCTTGCTCCGGTGCCAATTGCGCGCGAAAGTTTTCTTCATGATGGCGAATACGAATATAGCCGCGAAGTTTTTCCCAAGCCGCAGCAAAGCCATTTTGTAAGCGCTGCTGCCAACCCGTCTGCTCTTCGGCAACAGGCACCACCTGATAAGTGGGCGCTTGATATATTTTCAGCTTTTCAGCCGCACTGGCCAGCGCCTGCAATGCTAAGTAACTGCCTTCCACATCGCGCTCTGCGCTGCTTTGCAGGCCAGCAATTTCTTTCGCCAATTCTGCACGTACCGGGTGTAATGCGGCGTCATCGAGATCTCGCAGGATTTCATCTGCACTGCTGAGCAGCTGCGCCGCAGAACGAGCGTCATGACTTAGCTGTGCGCGTTGATTTGCCAGCCTTAATAAATACTCTGCTTCTGCCAGCAACCAGTCGCGACGATCCACCGTTGCCAATGACTGCACCGTCACTTCTAAGTCTTGGCTGCGACGGCTTAAAGCGTCTAAGCGCGCGCTATTGTCGCTGCGCAATTGAGACAGCGCTTCACGCTGTGCAGTGATCAGCGATGTAAATTCTGCCTGCGATGCGCTTAGTGAACGCAGTTCTGATTTAAAACTGGCGTTGGCATTTTCTTCCTGCGCGGCGAGGAGCTGATCCTGCTGGTACATCCACCCCGCTAAAGCCAGTGCGGCAACCGCAATCAGCAAGGCAAGCAGGCCGAGTAAATTACTGCCTGACTTGGTCGTCTCACTTTTCGTTTTTTTAGATACTTTACTAGATGGCGGTGCAGGCCGGCTAGTCACCGCAGACTTTTGGGCTGCGTCGGTGGTTGCTTGTTTATTATCTTCCGGTTTATCGCCGCTCATTATTTTCTCTCAAGATCCATTTAATGAAGTATAGACGGATTACTTTCTACATATCGCTGCAGTGCCGCTAGGCTTGCAGCGGTACCTGCATTCTCGGCCTCAATCACCGACTGATAGCCCTGATTTTTTGCTAGTGTCGCCACCCGCGGGCTTGGCACCAGTACTGGGTAAGCAAATGCCACAGAGCCCAATAGCTCGGTGAAATGACTGAGGGTTTCTCCGCTGTTCAATGCCACCATATTTATGCGGTGTTGTAACAGCAATGCCCGCAGTTGACCACCGTCAATATCCGGTTTGCACCGCTGATAACACTCAACGTAATCGACAATAGCTCCGCGCTTCGTCAATTCGGTTGCCAAATATTCTCGGCCACCCACGCCACGGACAATTAGAATCTTCGCCTGTGCAATATTCTGCAACTCCGCGCAGGCCAGCAGACTCTCGCTATTCATCGCCAAGGCGCTATGCCGAACGACGACATCGCGCTCGGCGAGGGCTGCTGCTGTCGCCGCGCCGATGGCGAAGACGTCAATATCCATTGGCCATTGTGGCCAGTATTGTTCAATTTGATCCAGGCCGTATTGCACCGCATTCACGCTGATAAAAATAACGCATTGATAGCGGTCTAAATTCATCAGTAGGCTGCGACTTTTTTGAATAGCCTCGCCATGGTCTGCTTGCGTCAACGGTGCAATATCTAACAGGGGCTGCAATACACACTCCGCACCAGCGGCCGTTAACGCCGCCGCAAGTTCAGCGCTGCGATCCGCTGGCCGCGTGACTAAAACCCGTAAGCTATTCAGCTTTGCTAGCGCCATACACCGCCTGCAAAATATCCGCCGCGCCCTGCTCCAGCAACGATTCTGCCACCGCAATACCTAGCGCCTCAGCTTGATCTCGCGGCCCGCGCTGTTCAGCAGTTAAAATAGTTTTGCCACTTGGCTCACCCACTAGGGCGCGCAACCAAAGCTGATCCGCGTTTTCCGGATCAATGATGGCATAACCGGCGATAGGCACCTGACAGCCACCCTCAAGGCGGCGATTCATGGCGCGCTCGGCCATGACTTGCTCTGCACTCACACTATTATGCAAAGGCTGCAACAGAGCGTTAACCCGCGCATCATCGAGTCGCGTTTCGACACCCACTGCGCCCTGACCACAGGCTGGCAAGCTAGATTCAACCGCCATCAAGGCCGCAATACGGTCTTCTAACTTAAGACGAATCAATCCGGCCGCCGCCAGTATGATTGCATCGAATTCGCCCTCATCAAGCTTGCGCAAGCGGGTCTGAACATTGCCGCGTAAACTAGAGATTTGCAGATCTGGACGCTGGGCGCGAAGCTGGCATTCACGGCGCAAACTAGAGGTGCCAACACGCGCGCCCTCTGGTAAATCATCTACTGACGCGAAGTAATTACTCACAAACGCATCGCGGGGGTCTTCTCGCTCGCAGATAATCGCCAAACCAAGGCCTTCTGGAAACTCCATCGGCACGTCTTTCATTGAGTGCACGGCAATATCGGCGCGGCCATCGATCAGAGCCTGCTCAAGTTCTTTAACGAAGAGCGCTTTACCGCCAATTTTAGAGAGTGGTGAATCTAAGAGCTGATCGCCACGGGTGGTCATTCCAAGTAGCTCAACCTCTAAACCGGGATGCGCCGCTTGTAGCTCTGCCTTGATGAATTCCGCCTGCCAAAGTGCCAGCAGACTTTCGCGGGTGGCGATGCGGATTATATTGTCGGACATGAATATTTCCGTAGAACAACGTGGGGCCACCATGATACGTCAGCGAGGCCGCTGACAAAACCGAAAACCTGCCACAAAGCAGCAGTCGCTAAATACCTTTGGCGAGTCGCGCTCGTACAGCGGGTAAATATCGGCGACTTATTTGGGGCCCAAGGGCAAGACCCTGTAATTTAACCCGATAACCCGTCACGCCATGACGCTCAATACCCTGCAGGTATTGCAGCGCCACCAGCGCATTGCGATGAATGCGCACAAACTGATTGGCAAACTCCTGCTCTAGCTCGCGCAGACTGTCATCAATTAATAACTCGCCGTCTAACGACACGGCGCTCACGTATTTATTGTCCGCATGAAAATAACGGACCTCCGCCACAGGCAATAGACGAACACCCTGCGGGCCAGAAGAGGACAACTGGCTTCGCTGAACCGGTGCCTCCAAAGCAGTCAGCGCGGCAATTTGCGCTTTATTAAGCCGAGACAAACGCCCAAACACCGCCGCTAATTTATCCCGCTCAATCGGTTTTAGCAGATAGCCCACTGCCTGCGCCTCAAACGCAGCAATGGCGTATTCATCGTAGGCGGTGCAAAACACAACCGCCGGTGAGGAGTTCCGCTCAGCTAATTCCCGCGCTAATTCTATTCCGCTCTTACCCGGCATCGAAATATCGAGGAGGAGGACATCTGGCTGGCTGCGCGTAATTTCAGCCAAGGCCTCCTCGGCATTCGCGGCCTCTACTAATACATCAACGCCGTCTATTTCCTTTAACAGGCGCGCGGCGCGTTGGCGAGCTAAGGGCTCATCATCGACGATGAGCACCTTCATGAAGATTGATCCTGAGGAAATTTTTTCATTGGAAATATCGCGCGGGCAACGTAATGATCGCCGCTCAGCTTACTACTAAAATCAGCGCTATCGCCAAACAGTGCCTGCAAGCGCAGCTTGATGTTATCGTTGGCCATGCCATTACCAACACCAAGGTCTAAGTGGTCTGCAACTGGATTCTTAACTTCAATTTCAACGATGCCGTTTATAGCCTGCGCCTTTACGGTGACTAGACCACCCGCCTGCAAACGCTGAATACCGTGAACAATCGCGTTTTCAATTAAAGGCTGCAAGAGCAAGGACGGAACCGACACATCGTCGTCTAGCTCGGCGTCTTGCCAATCAACCTTTAATCGATCATCCAGGCGGGCGTGTTCGATACGCAAATAGCGTTCACACAAATCCCGCTCATCGGCCCAGCGCACCACGCTCATCCCACTTTGTAAATTAGCTCTAAACAATGCCGCTAAATCTTCGACGGCTTGCTCAGCTTTGTCGGGTGCGATACTGATTAAGCTGCTAATGCTATTGAGGGTATTAAAAAGAAAGTGCGGACGGATTCTAGAATTCAGCGCATCTAAACGCGCATGCAAACTGCTTTGTTCGCGCAGGCGATACTGCAAACTTAAATAGGCATAGCGCATGCCCACGCCAAGCACGACGGTGGCAACTGCCAAGGTTTCTGCCAAGGCCCAAACATCAATTAGCCAACTTTCACCCTGCAATCTACCGCTGGCAAACCACTGGCCGAACACGGTGACGCAGGCAACCCAAACAAGGCAAACGATAAAACTAACAGCGGCAGTTACCGCTGTGCTTAGCGGCAAAAATAATGGTTTGAGCAACTGCAATATGGCCGCCGCCCCCAGCAGACACCAAATAGTGAACATGCCCGATAGTCCGAGGAGTACCCAATCGAAATTCTGCAAACCGGATTTTAGCAGGGTAAACAAAATGGCAAGCAAGGAGGCCAATAACACAATTAATAGCAGTGATTGCGGGCTAGACAGGTTGCCAATAAATGACACCTGCTGATCCTTATGCTGAAATTGCGACTTTAGCTGCGCTTTGTTTTGCTGCCAACCCGACACGGCTTTCACCTTACACATGTTTTGTAAAGCATAGCAGGCTGGTGGCAGAGCGGATATGACTAACGCTTGGGGCTAGCCATATCCGTGGGGATTTATTTAAGTGGAAATGCGGTCCAGCTGTCGGTCCACGTTACCACTGCGCCGGGACGGATAGCGCCGCGATAATTTGCAGCCTCATCCCAAAATTCGCCCTGCGGCACCGCTACCGCATTGTCTTTTGCTGGAGAAGAAGCCGCGACGCGATAATCCGGTTCGCTTTCACTTTGGGTCACTTTTAAAAACTGCGGGTTAATACCCAAGCTGGCGCCTTCGGATATATAAGCGGCCTCATCAAAACCGCCATCATCATTTTGGTCGCCGAATTCCTCTGCAAAAAAATGCGTGCCGTCTAGGCCTATATCCGACATCATCAGGCCCGCAAAACTCATTTTACCTTGGTCAATACGCGCCACGGTCTCAGTATCTTTAATATCTATCGCCTCGCCCGAAAATCCCGAGATGATCATATTATTAAAGTGACCGCCGGTGCCGCGACGCAGGGTCATGCCGCGCTGATACTTTTCCTGACTATTCATTCCGAGCAGAGTCACGTTATACAAGGTCGGTTCAGAGATCGGCTCGGCCTGATAATCCCCCTCGCGGTTATCGGCTTCGAAGGCGTTATCGCCCACCCCCGAATATTGCTGAATTTGTAAAAACTGCACACGCCCCGTCCAGCCCATATCCCAGTCAAGGGAGTCATCCGCCGCCCCGGTGATAAGAATATGGCGCAAATCGACAGTGCCACCAAATATCTCAATGCCATCATCTAAAGCGCGGTGAACCTGCACATGGCGAATAATGGTTTTACTGCCACAGCCGCCCAAGGTCAGCCCGTTCAGCTCATTATTGGCATAGACTTCGTAACCAGCAAATTCGACGCGAACGTATTCCAATACACCACAATTGTCTCGCGGGTCGCTGCCGCCAAACATGCCCCGGGTATCACCGGCATTTAAACCTTCTATTTGTGCATCCGCTGTATTTACCGGCGCATTACCCAGCAACACGAGGCCACCCCAATCACCGGCCTTACGCTTGCCCGCCAGCGCAGAACTGGTAAACACGATTGGGGCCAGCGCCGTGCCACGGGCTTGAATGCTGCCGTCGCGGGTCACTAACAATGCACTGCCCGGGCGTCCTTGCACAATCGTACCCGCCTCAACGACCAGCCTTGCCCCTGCCTCAACGTAAACTATGCCGTCTAAGATCCAAGTTTTATCGCTGGTCCATATTTGCTCGCCGCGTATTGAACCACTCACTACCTGACTGCGACTTATTAACTGCGACAGATCTTTACTGAATATCGCCGCCGCAATAACGACAAATAATACAATCACAGCAAAGCCAATCACTGCATTGCCGAGTGGACCTTGCTTTGGCTTTTCTGAAGACGTTTTGTAGCCGACGGTCTCAGCGATATCGGGATTAATTACCCCTACCGGACGATCATGACGACCCTGGGTTAAGGCGCCGCTGGTATTAATGTTCTGCAGGCCGATACCCAACTCTCGAATATCGGGATTACTGCTCACCGCCGCCTGATCTATCAACTCTTTGCGATAGGCAGGATCATTTAGCAAGGTATTAAAATGAATATACCTAACGCCCTTATCACCCTGCTTGTCGTAGGTTTTCTTAAGCTGCCAGAGCATTTCAACCAACTTGGCACGGGGAGACGTGACGTTACTCATTGCTTTACCTCGGTAAACAGGCCTGTTTTTAGGCAGCGAAGTATGCGGGGAAAATATGACATTGGTATTAAGCGAAAACACCCTATCCTTTCGCCAAGCACGCTTATATCTAAAACTGATATAATGACGACCTTTTCAGCGATGGGTCGCAAACGCGCCCACGCCAGACCTATTAGTGACACGGGAACACAGCGCAATGAGTGACAAAGATCCGAGCATCAAACCCTGGGGCGGCCGCTTCAGCGAGCCTACCGACCAGTTTGTAGAACGCTTTACGGCCTCTGTCAGCTTTGATCAGCGCCTGTATCACCACGACATCAACGGCTCACTCGCCCATGCCGCCATGCTTGAAAAAGTTGGCGTATTAACCGCGCAAGAGCTGGCTGATATTCAAGGCGGACTCGAGGAAATTCGCGCCGAAATTCTCGCTGGCACCTTTGAATGGTCGATCAGCCTTGAAGACGTGCACATGAATATTGAAGCGCGCCTGACCGATAAAATCGGTATCACCGGTAAAAAACTACATACCGGCCGCTCGCGCAACGACCAAGTGGCAACCGATATTCGTCTCTACGTGCGCGATGAGCTAGCGCTGATTTGCAAAGAACTGAGCCGCCTGCAGCAGGGGCTTATCAACCTCGCCAAGCGCGAAGCCAATACTATTATGCCGGGCTTCACCCATTTGCAAACCGCCCAACCCGTTACCTTTGGCCACCACATGCTGGCTTGGAATGAAATGTTGGAACGCGACTACAGCCGTTTTCAAGACTGTGGCGTTCGCCTAAATCAGTGTCCGCTGGGCGCCGCCGCGCTGGCCGGAACGACCTACCCAATTGATCGCCATTACAGTGCCGAGTTGCTGGGTTTCGACCGCCCCACAGAAAACTCGCTAGATTCAGTCAGTGATCGGGACTTTGCAATCGAGTTTGCCGCCGCCGCCAGCGTAATGATGACCCACCTCTCTCGCTTCAGCGAAGAACTCGTATTGTGGACGTCAGCACAATTTAAATTTATCGAATTACCAGACCGCTTCTGCACCGGTTCATCGATTATGCCGCAGAAGAAAAACCCAGACGTGCCGGAATTAATTCGCGGCAAAGTGGGCCGAGTGAACGGCCATTTGGTTAGCCTGCTAACACTGATGAAATCTCAGCCACTCGCCTACAACAAAGATAACCAAGAAGACAAAGAGCCTATCTTCGACATTATCGATACCGTAAAAGACTGCTTAAAAGCCTACGCAGACATGGTACCGGCAATCACTGTGAACGAAGATGTGACTCGCGAAGCAGCGATGCGCGGCTTCTCAACCGCAACTGATTTAGCCGATTACTTGGTACGCAAAGGCTTACCCTTCCGCGACGCGCACGAAGTGGTCGGTAAGTCAGTGGCCTATGGCGTTGCCGAAAACAAAGACTTGTCAGAAATGACCATCGATGAACTGCGCACGTTCAGCAGCGACATTGAACTGGATGTCTTTGATGTTCTCACTCTCGAAGGCTCGGTAAATGCCCGTGATCACATAGGCGGCACTGCGCCCAAGCAGGTATTAGCGGCGGCAGAACGAGCAGAAAGCCGACTGAACACGCGCGTCTAAATACTAGGCAATATGCTGCTCAAACTAGCTTAGCGCCGGTGCGTTTTGCACCGGCGATTTTCACCACCAAGCCCAAAGTGAGATTAACACCACAAAAGGGTGATTCTTAGATGGTCAGCCGTTACATTAATCTGCGTAAATAGAACTGCATGAGACCGTTGCACAAATGTCATTTTGCCCATATTGGCGTCATAACGCCCTGCTTGTGCAAAGGACGCGACTAAACGAATGACCGCTACTTAGATTTACAACGGAGTACCGTCTTGAAAAGCGCAAACAACACACTGCTATTATGTACCTGTTTTGCAGCACTTCTCGCGGGCTGCAGCCCCGCTGAAAATTCAGCGTCAGCACCCAGACCTGCTCCCGCAGTGAAAATTAGCACACTAAAAACTGAGCCCGTGCAAAATCGCGTGCAGGCTTTAGGCACCTTGCTTGCGCGTGAATCCATCGATATCAGCAGCAATGTCAGCGAGAAAATCACGGCCGTACATTTTAACGATGGCGATAACGTGACCAAGGGACAGTTGCTCGTCACTCTGCAGCAGGATGAAGAAGCGGCACAACTCAATTCAGCTCGCGCTGATTTGGCGGAACAAGAACGAGAGCTGGCGCGCCTGAAGGGTTTGATTGCCAATCAATCTGCAGCCCAAACTGAATACGATCAGCGCCAAACCGCCAAACTTCGCGCCGAAAGTAAAATTGCAGAGATACAAGCGCTGCTAGCCGAGCGCAATATTCGCGCGCCCTTCAGCGGTGTCACCGGCCTGCGGCAACTTAGCCCCGGGGCCTTGGTCAGCCCCGGCACAAGCATTGCGACACTGGATGATATCAGCGTTATGCGCCTCGATTTTCAGTTACCCAGCCTAGGCATCAACGCAATTGCGAGCGGGCAAAGCGTCGTCGCTCATAGCGAAGCCTTAGGAAAAGACTTCACCGCCACTATTGCCAGCGTCGCCACGCGCATCAACCCCGTTGACCGAAGCATGACCGCGCGCGCTCTAATCGATAATCCCGACAACACACTTAAACCCGGCATGTTGATGCTGGTATCGCTAATTACCAATGAGCACGACGCCATTATGGCGCCGGAGTCGGCACTGCAAAGTATTCAACTTCAGCACTATGTCTGGATTATGGATAGCGAACAAAAAGCCGAGCGCCGCCAAGTTAGCCTAGGCATTCGCAAACCCGGCTTTGTCGAACTGAGCAGCGGTGTCAGCGCTGGCGAACAGCTTATTTACGAAGGCTTTACTGCACTGCAACCTGGGGCAAGCGTAGCGCCACAGGGGAGCGAATAGAATGCTGCTTTCTGATACGGCGATAAAACGTCCGGTATTTGCGACGGTTATCAGTCTGCTGCTAGTCGCTTTTGGTTTACTCGCCTTTGAACGCCTACCGCTGCGTGAATACCCCGATATTGATCCTCCGATTGTCTCTATTCGCACCGTTTACGTGGGCGCCTCTGCGGAGGTCGTCGAGTCTCGGGTTACGCAAATTATCGAAGATCGTATTGCCGGTATCGAAGGGATCAAGACGATTGATTCAAGCAGCCGCGACGGCTTTTCGTCCATCAATATCGAGTTCAAATTGTCGCGAGACATAGACGCCGCCGCCAACGATGTGCGCGACCGCGTCTCTGGAGCGCTAGCCGATTTACCGGAGGAAGCCGACCCACCAGAAGTACAAAAGACCGACGCCGACGAGCAGGTCATTATGTGGCTTAACTTAACGTCGGAAACCCAGAGCGTATTGGCACTGGCGGATTACGCCCAACGCTATATTGTTGATCGCTTTGCGGTGATTGACGGCGTCGCACGAGTACGCATAAGTGGCGGCCCTGAATACGCCATGCGTATTTGGCTAAACCGCGAGTCATTAGCGGCCCGCCAACTCACCGTGGGTGATATTGAAAATGCACTGCGTCGGGAAAACGTAGAGCTACCCGCTGGCACCTTAAAATCATTGGATCGCGATTTTGTGGTGAAGATTAATCGCCACTACCTCAGCCCCGCTGATTTCGAAGGCCTAGTAGTAAAACGTGATGAACAGGGTTATCTAACCAAATTAAGCGACGTCGCCAGAGTTGAATTGGGCGCCGCTGAATACCGCCAGTCATTCCAAGGCAATGGCGTACCTATGGTGGGCGTCGGCATTGTAAAACAAAGCGTGTCCAATACCCTCGCCGTGGCTGAGGCGGTGCGCGCCGAAGCTGAAAAAGTACGCAAGACCTTGCCCGGCGACATTCAGCTACACTCTAGCTACGACAGCTCGGTATTTATCGACCGCGCCATTTCCGAGGTTTACAGCACCTTATTCATTGCCGCGGCACTGGTTGTGCTGGTGATATTTTTGTTTCTTGGCGACTTCCGCGCCATGCTAGTGCCCGCGATCACCGTACCGGTATCACTCATCGCCACCTTCACCGTACTTTATGCGCTAGGGTACACAGTCAACTTACTCACCTTGCTAGCATTAGTCTTAGCTATCGGTCTTGTGGTTGATGACAGCATTGTGGTGCTCGAGAATATTCACCGACGCTTACTCAACGGTGAACCGCCCTTGGTTGCGGCTTATCGCGGCAGCCGCCAAGTGGGCTTTGCGGTGATTGCAACAACGGCGGTGCTCGTTGCTGTCTTTATTCCCATCAGTTTCCTAGAAGGCGATGTGGGCCGCTTATTTGGCGAATTTGCAGTTGCTATGGCCGTCGCGGTTATGTTCTCCAGCGTTGTTGCACTTACGCTGTCTCCCGTCATTTGCTCAAAAGTGCTGAATCGCGACGCCATGCACGGCGGTCTCGCTAACTTTGTCGAAAGTCTGCTGCACCGCATGGAAACCCGCTACGGCAAACTTCTCGCCGGGAGCATGAAACACCCAATTCTATCCGCCCTCGCACTGGTGCTCACCGTCGGCGCCTGTGTGTTTTTTCTTCAAAAAGTACCCGCGGAATTTGCCCCCAAGGAAGATCGCGGCGTTGTATTTATGATTATTCGCGGCCCAGAAGGCGCATCGTATAACTACGTCACCCGCCAATTAGCTGAAGTAGAACAACGACTGATGCCGATGGTTGACGCAGGCACGATCAACCGACTACTACTTCGCGCTCCCGGTGGACGCGGTGGTGCCGACGTCTACAATGAAGCCGTCGGAATTTTGGTGCTAACTCCGTGGGGCGAGCGCCAACCAGTCGCGCAGGTTGTCGGCGAGATACGGCAGCGACTCGCTGGCTTTACCGGCTTAAGTGTATTTCCTATTACTCCTCAATCCTTGGGTGGCGGCTTCACTAAGCCATTGGAATTCGTACTCGGCGGGAGCAATTACGAGGAACTCGCGGAGTGGTCGGAAGAGCTGATTAAAGAAGCCAAAACCAATCCTGGCCTGCTGGGTATTGATAGTGACTTCCGGCAAACTAAACCGCAGTTAGCGGTGACCATAAATCGCGATCGCGCCGCCACCCTCGGCGTAGATGCCAGCGAGATCAATCGCAGCTTAGAAACCCTGCTCGGCTCACGACGGGTCACGACGTTTATGATGGCCGGCGAAGAGTACGATGTTATTTTGGAGGGGGAACTGGATACCCAACAAAGTCCGCAGGATCTGAATAATATCTATGTGCGCTCTGCCACCACCGGCAATCTCATCCCCCTTGGCAACCTTGTTACCTTGCAGGAGCGTGGCGATGCCGCGGTGCTAAACCGTTACAATCGAGTAAGGGCGATCACCATCGACGCCAACCTTGCCAATGGTTACTCGCTGGGTGAGGCACTCACTTATATGGAAAATCTCGCTTCCGAGAAATTCCCGAACGCGACCATCGATTTCAAGGGCGAGTCCTTGGATTATCGTGAGGCAGGCTATTCCGTTTATTTCACCTTCGCGCTGGCATTGCTTGTTGTTTACCTTGTGCTTGCGGCCCAATTCGAAAGCTTTATTCATCCCTTTATTATTTTATTGAGCGTACCGCTAGCGATTGCCGGTGCCTTAATTGGGCTTTATCTCACCGGTCAAAGTTTGAACATTTACAGCCAAATAGCACTGATTATGCTGGTAGGCTTAGCCGCAAAAAACGGCATTTTATTGGTGGAGTTTGCCAACCAATTGCGCGATCAAGGGTTGGAATTTAACGAGGCGATTTTACAATCTGCGCGCCAACGTTTGCGCCCGATTGCGATGACAGCCATCACCACTATCATGGGCGCAGTGCCACTGCTACTTTCATCAGGGCCGGGCAGTGAGTCGCGCTATGTAATTGGTATCGTGGTCGTATTCGGCGTCAGTTCCGCCACCATACTCACACTATTTGTCATCCCCATGGCTTATCGTCTTCTCGCCAAAAATAGCCAATCTCCCCATGCGGTTACACGCAGACTGGAAGCTCAGTTAGCGCTGCATGAAGACAAAGAGCGGGATCAATAAGTACCTCTTTTACCGGTACTGACATAGACAGGAATACACAGAAAATAAAAACGCCAGCTCTAAAACAGAGCTGGCGCGATGCATCAAAATATTGAGGCAAGAAGCCCTAAAATTTACACCACTTCGTTGGCGATGAATTCCATGGTATCTATCGACGTTTCAAAATGGTCGCGATGACCAATCATGAGCGTGGTGACATCCGATTTTTTCCAGTCTTGCAGACGCTCTCGAATACGTTCTTTCGGGCCGAGCAATGAAATCTCATCAACCAGTGCGTCAGGAACAGCTTTTATGGCCTCATCGTGCTTACCTTCATACCAGAGGTCTTGCACTTTCTCGGCTTCGTCGCCAAAGCCCATCCGGCCCATTAAATTCTTATGGAAATTATCTTGGCGCGCGCCCATGCCACCCAAGTACAGGGCCATAGTCATTTTACCTGGGTACATTGCCTCTTCGAGATTGTCGTTAACGATGCAATTTACCATCGCGTTAATTTCAAAATCATCAGACTTATTCGCCAAGCTGTCGTCAAAAATATTCATGCGGTAAGGCGAAACAAAAATGGGCATCCAACCATCGAATTTTTCAGCCGCCAGCGCGATGTTCTTCGGGCCTTCCGCACCGAGAAACACGGGGATTTTCTTGCGCAGTGGATGGGTAATACTTTTTAATGGCTTACCTAAGCCCAGACTTTCAGGCCCTTGGTAAGGCAAATTATATTGGCTGCCGTGGAATTCTACCGGCGCCTCTCTCGATAGCGCTTGCTGGAAAATATCTAACCATTCGCGGGTACGCTCAAGGGGACGTTTAAACTGCTGGCCATACCAGCCTTCAACCACTTGAGGGCCAGATACACCGACGCCAAGACACAAACGACCATTGGACAAATGATCAAGTGTCATCGCCGTCATTGCCGCACACACCGGCGTCCGCGCTGAAATTTGCATCACACCGGTACAAAGGCGAATTTTATTTGTGGTAGCGGCGATAGCCGCAAGCGGCGTGAAACAGTCAGAGCCATAGGCCTCAGCGGTAAACACCGAATCGAAACCCATATTCTCAGCAGCCTGCGCCAACTCTAAGAAGCGATCAGTGGGATGCTTTTGCCAGTATCCGAGATGTAGTCCGAGTTTCATGCGATATCCTCATTATTTTTTCGATGATGCTGCCAAGATTATACGGGGCAAGCATGCCATAACCGATGACATCTCCGCTCAAATAGCGCCGTAAGGGGGTGACGAAAAAGATCATCGAATGATAAAGGGTAGCTGCGGGAAATGGTTCAAGAATTCGCTCCGCTCACGTGGATACCCAATCGGGCTTCCCTGCGTTGCGCACGCCGCGAGAACTAAAAGCATGCAATTCGCACAAAGGCATATCCGATTAGAATCGGGTATGCCTGTGCCAATGCCGCCTAAATACTAGGCCTTTGCTATGCGCTTCACTACAATCGGCAAATCATCCACCGGCTTAGGGAGTGGTACGGTTTGCATTTTGCTGCTGAAATTATCCGCCAAGCGGAATTCATATTGACGCAGGAACTGGTGCATGAAGTTTTTCACTTGCATTAACGCAAAGTGCATACCGATACATTTATGCGCACCGCCACCAAAACCAACAAAACTAAAGGTGTGCCGTTTGTGCTCATTACGCGGCTCTAACCAGCGATCAATATCAAACTTCTCTGGCTCGTCCCAGTATTCCGCCATACGGTGGTTATGCTGCGGGGCCAAAAACAAAATAGTATTTGGCGGTAGCTTGTAACCGCCCAGCTCGCATTCATTAATGGTACGACGCTGCATCATCATAACTGAGGGATGCAAGCGCAGCGCTTCCTTCACCGCCACTTCCATCAATGGCATTTTTTCTAGATCTTCGTAATCCAGATAAGGTTTGTCGATAGACATCGCTTCATCACGAAGACGCTGCTGTAACTCTTGGTTTTGCCCCAAGTGGTAAAGCATGTGACTCAATGCGCTGGTAGTGGTGTCATGCGCGGCGAACAACAAGAAACCCATGTGAGCGATGATGTCGTCATCAGAGAAGTACTCACCATCCTCGGTTTTTTCACGGCAGAAATAGCTAAAGGTGTCGGTACCATCACCAGCGCGGCGATCAGCAATTAAGCTGCCAAAAAACTGGTGCAGATAGCGTTCGCCAATTTTACCCTTGCGGTATTTAGTGCCGGGAATTTCTTTAGTGATAATGCCCATCAAGCCGTTGGCGATATCTAAGAACGCCTTATTCAATTTGGCTGCCCGCTCGTCGCTTTCTTCTAAGCCGACAAAAATCTTCGCAGCCACATCAAGCAAAATTTGCTTAATCGCCGGAAAGAACAGCAACTCTCCTTGCTCTCCCCAGTCAGAAATACCTTCCTCAATCATCGGCCCCATGGTGCCAATGTAGCCCTTCATGGCGTCATTTTTAAAAGCAGACTGCATCATCCGGCGCTGAAATTTGTGATCTTCATGATCACGCAGTAGCAGTGCGCCCTTATAAAAGCGACCCAATGAGCCCATATAGCCCATTTCTGCCGAGAAATTTTTGTCTTTATCCAAATACACTTCTTTGTATAAGTCCGGACCAATCAGCAACGCACCACGAAAGCCCGCCAAGCCAAAGCGACTGACATTACCGAACTTTTTGTATTGGTTATCAATAGTGCCGTAGAGATCGGTCACCAACTGGAAGGTCTGGCCGATAATAGGCAGCCCAAATGAACCCGGAATATGGTCGAGGTTTTCATTGTTTTTGGCTAGCTTGTAGTCTGGGTTTACTGCCGTAGTCATAATCGGCCTCCAATTGGGATGCGATGAAATTGTTATTTGCGTCAATCATAGGCTTGGGCATAATACATATCAAGCGTCCGATATGAAATATTGGTCATCTTCGGTATATTATTCGCATATAGATGGCCGAAAGCCGATGCAACCACGAATACAAGGTAAGCACATTGAGGAAAGTTGACCACGATAGCCGCCGTGAAGAAGTGGCTGGCGCCGCCGCGAGCCTTATTGCAAACAAAGGTTTGGAAGCACTAACTACCCGCGCACTGGCCAAAGAGCTGGGCTGCTCCATTGGGGTGTTGTCGCACTACTTCAGCAGCAAGGAAGAAATCGTCATCGCCGCGTTTCGCTGGGCTGACCAGCGTATTGACCTGCGCATGCAGGAAGCCATCGCCGACGATAGCCCCAATATTGAGTCATTCTTTCCGGTGATTAAAGCTGGCCTGCCCCTAGATACAGAGTCGGATCTGGAGTGGCGAGTACGCCTCAATCTACACACCTTTGCGTTAACCCATGACGCCAGCTTGCAAGCCGAGCGCGAAAAAACCAAACAATTCAGAGACTTAATGGTCATCATGATTGGTAGCATGCAAAACAAGGGGCATGTCACCAAAGAGCTAAGTGCGGAAGACATCACCAGCATCGCCTTCGACCTCGTGAACGGCATGGCCAAAAACCTACTGATGTGCCCCTTTGAAGAACGGGAAGCGAAGGCCGAGTATCTTTTTAGAATGATAGAACTACTGAAGCCACCGGCTTAGACACAGTAGTCGCAATCGCTTCGCGAACATGGAGATCTGATCGGAGTTCAGTATGACGAGCCCTCCAACAGGCCCGCCCCACTGTCAACGCGACTTCGCAATCACCTCATTCGCATACCACGTCATCATGCCCACCTTTTCTTCAACCGATTTATCGTCTGCTTCAGAGGCATACACATCACGAAAGGCAACCAGCACTTCATCAATACCAATATCTTCCAAACGCTTAATTCCGTCGGCTGAATAGGCCTCAGCTGTCATAGCATGAAATTCAAAGGGCAAATGATCACGACCATATTCTTTGCGGAATTCATTAATCTTATCGACCATCCCTTTGATCGAATCCAACTCGCCACCAGCAGCTATCCAACCATCGCCCAAACGCGCAGCTCGACGCAATGCGGGATTTGAATGCCCACCAACAAGAATAGGCGGCCGTACACTTGGTACTGGGCAGAGTTTAATTTCGGGCATATCAAACATTTCGCCTTTGTAGCCGAAGTACTCGCCCGTCATTAGTCCATTAATAATCTCAATCATCTCGTCCATGCGCTTGCCGCGTTTATCCCACGCCACATTCGTCACTTCAAAATCTTCTGCCCACGGGCTAATACCGACACCGTAGCCAAAGCGATTGCCAGTAAGAATTGCTAGACTAGACAAAGACTTAGCAATTAATGCTGGTTCGTGAACAGCCAACTTATGCACGGAGGTGGTAAACCGAACTTTGCTCGTCAGTGCCGCCAAATGCGCAGTGAGCAAGAATGGCTCAATAAACGGCACACCGTCTAAAAACTCGCGGCTACCGTCGCTGTTATAGGGATATTTAGAGCTGCCCTCTTTGGGATAGCAAATACTGTCTGGCATGGTAATGGTGTCAAAACCAAGATTTTCCGCCGCTAATGTTAACGGTAGATATTGTTCTGAGGGGCACATACTGTGGTGATACGCGAATTTCATTGCTACGTCCTTTCCCGTCGTTATTGTTTTCGTGATTTTCGAGACATACGCTCGCAAACGAAGAACGGTTGACAATAATACAAAGCAAAATTCCCCGCCTCATCCGAATGGCGCAGCAGGTACAAGAAATTAGACCACGAGAAAATATCGCCCAGCTCAACGCGACTTCACTATGCTAGATGTTCGATGCCAGTTGCGCACGACATCCACTTACCCCAATCGGGCATCTGCAACTTGATCCAGAGTGCATATACCTCAATGTGAGGACAGCTATCGACAATGATTTCGTCACAAGATAGAACTGGTACCGCGCAAAAGAAGGGTATCTATGTAAAATAGACCTAAGGATCAACATGCTAATTGCGGAGCAGACTCGATAACACTATGCGTTTTACTTTTTTAGGCACCAGTGCTGGCACGCCAACCACAAGCCGCAACGTCACCGCCCTCGCACTGGCAATTGACGAACATCGCGAGTGGTATCTATTTGATTGCGGCGAGGGCACTCAACACCGCCTGTTAAAAAGCCGATACTCTTCTGCCAAGCTTAAAACCATTTTTATTACCCACGTACACGGCGATCATTGCTATGGCTTGCCCGGTTTAATTGCGAGCGCCAACATGAGCGGTCGCAAGGCACCGCTTACCGTTTGCGCACCCGACGGTATCGAACAATACGTGCGAAGTACTTTCGCACTAACCGATGTGCATAACCTACGCTTCCCACTAAATTTTGTGCGCTCAGATCACGACAACTTCCGCTACAACGATGGTCATATTTCGGTAAGCGCCGTCGCGATGTCACACAGAGTACCTTGCTACGCATATCACGTAAGTGAAATCCCACCCTTTCATTTAAATGAAGAAATATTAGATTCTCTTAAGGTTCCACGCGGGCCGCTATGGCACCAATTACAGCAGGGAGAAAATATTACTCTTGAAGATGGAAGGATCATAAGTGCTGATCAAGTTCGCAGCCCTGCATGGACACCTCGCAGAGCAGTCATAGGCGGCGACAATGACAAGCCTGACTTGCTTTCAAAAGCGCTAGAAAACAGTGATTTATTAATTCATGAATCCACATTCACCGAAGATGTCCTCGCAAGGGTAGGCCCTCAATACATGCACAGCACGGCGGAAATGGTCGCCAAAACCGCCGCAAATGCAAAGTTAAAGAACCTAATACTCACCCATTTTAGTCAGCGCTACCGTACCGACATAGGCGCGAAAGAACACACCGTGAATGACCTCTACAAGGAAGCGAGAAATTATTATCAGGGGAACCTACAACTCGCAGAAGATCTTCAAAGTTTTCAATTAGAAAAAGATAAAACACTCACTAAATTGTGAGCCCAGCGTTCATGCTGCGCTCACAAGGATGGTCGAACGAAATCGATTATAGCTGAGGTTTTGACCTCATCCACCGTACCCGTCAGGATTGCCACTTTGCCAACGCCAGGTATCTGCCATCATTTGCTCTAGCGAACTACCCGCCACCCAATGTAATTCGCGCTTGGCCTTATCTGCATTCGCCCAAAACGCAGGTAAATCACCACTGCGACGTGGCGCAATTTTATAGGGCACAGCTTGACCAGTCACTGACTCAAAAGCCCGAACCATATCCAAGACCGAAACACCCTGCCCCGTACCCAAATTGAACGCGTGCAATCCAGGCTTTTCCAAAGAGGCCAGAGATTGACAGTGACCTGCAGCCAAATCCACAACGTGAAGGTAATCCCGTAAACACGTCCCGTCAGGGGTTTCGTAGTCACCGCCAAATATCGATAACTCAGCTAGCCTCCCAACGGCAACGCGACTTATAAACGGCATCAAATTATTTGGAATTCCAAGTGGGTCTTCACCAATTAATCCAGAACTGTGTGCGCCAATCGGATTGAAGTATCGCAAAGCAGCAATAGCCCAGCGGGAGTCAGAAATACACAGATCCGCAAGCACACGCTCAGCCATGGCTTTAGATGCACCATAAGGACTAGAAGGCTGGCCTAATGGCATAGACTCCTCGTAGGGCACCGGCGCGTCCGGTCCATAGACCGTAGCAGACGAACTAAATACCAACTTAAAAACACCAGCATCCGCCATCGCCTGACATAACGCCATCGTACCGCGCACATTATTGTCGTAGTAACGTAAAGGCTGTTCAACACTCTCACCAACGGCTTTTAAACCCGCAAAATGAATAACAGCGTCGATTTCATGTGAAGAAAAAGCACCAGCCAAAGCATCGGCATCACGTATGTCTGCTCGAATGAAAGTCGGCGCGATGCCAGATATTTTCTCAATACGCTCAAGAACTGCCGGATTACTATTCACAAAGTTATCGACAATGACAACGTCATAGCCCGCAGCCTGCAACTCCACAACCGTGTGACTACCGATATACCCAGCACCACCGGTGACGAGAATAGTTTCCATTCGTTAAATCCAATTGGTAAAACGCATATTCTAAAGCATTCACAGACAATTTATAACGGAACCTAAGCGAAATAGCGCGGTGTCTCGACAAAGCTATTATCGATAAAAGCATCCGCTTCACTAATATAAGTCCCCGGCCGGGATCAGAGATGACGTGAGCTTTTACATAATATACGTGGGTACAATAACATTATGTTTTGAACATCGTTGATCAAACATAACATCTGGGAGACGATGACTACCGAGTTATTTGAGTAATTCCACGATTCCGCAATATTCTTAAATAGTATCATCTCAGGTTTACTCAAGGCCTCGTAGACCACCGAATATCAGCCATGAAATAAACGTGAAAACTCAATATTTAATTTTTTTGAAAAATTAAATAAAAACGTAACGCGCACAAACTCGTAACAATTAATATTTTACTAAGAGAGGGGATATAAAATAACTAAGGACACCCGATGTAAACATCAGGAAAAAAGAATGGCAGGGAGCCGGTCATCCATTCCGAAAGTACACATCCTATGTACACGACCAACCTTGGTCAGCGTCCCTGCCAAGTGCCCATCCAGAGCAAACTTAAGTCTACTCGCGGCCAAAATAAAAGCAATGAAAAATCTGAAATTTATCCTGCGACTCAATTAAGCGTATTGTAAGTAACAATGCATTAACTAAAGGCAATAGACTGTAAACTAACACAGAAATATACAATCTAATAATATCGTGCATTAGAATGCCAAATTACAAACGAGCACAATAAAAATCATGGATGATAAATATTGACTAAACAGCAACTCAAAGAATGAAAGGAAAACTTGCTTAACATGAACGTCACCTTGTTTAGACACACGCAAACTATGAAATCACTATGAGCGCGTCAAAATCTGCCTACCTAACTGCCTTATCTGAACACATCGATCAATGTGAGTACGACCTTAAATCATTGCGTGAGATGCTCAGTAAGGGCAAGTTTAGTCGACTAAAACAACACACCACCAAACGAACACTACAGATGCTCATTGAAAGTGCTATAGGGCTTGCCAAACACTAGGCCAAAGCTGAACTAAAAATCACTCACAGCGAAGCACTTAGCTCATTCAATAATTTGGCCGAAACGCCATAACCGCGTTAGACGCAAAAGTAGATACCTGATAGGGGACGGAAATGACGAAGGATTTACGCCGTCATTCGCCCTACCTGACCGGGGATCAATTCATACTGAACTGCAGCAAAACACCATTAGGCGAACCCAAGCACACTGCGACCACGCCCAATCCCGTAATAGGCTATCCCCTGCTCTTCAAGCATCGCAGGATCATATAAATTTCGGCCATCAAAAATGACCGCATGGCTTAAACGCTCTTTCACCAGATCAAAATCCGGTGCCTTAAACGCATTCCATTCTGTACAGACAACCAAGGCATCTGCAGTATTCAATGCCGACTCCTTTGTCCCCATCAACGTCAAATCAGAGCGCGTACCATATATACGCTGGGCCTCATTCATCGCCTCGGGGTCATAAGCCTGCACCACCGCACCGGCTTCCCACAAACTTTCCATCAACACACGGCTTGACGCATCTCGCATGTCATCCGTATTTGGCTTAAACGACAAGCCCCAAAGCGCAATCCGCTTTCCCTTTAAATCGCCATCAAAAAACGCATGAATATGCGTAAACAGCTTCTCTTTCTGGCGACGATTCACCGCCTCGATTGACTTTAACAACTCAGGCACATAACCCACTTTCTCAGCGGTACGCACCAAGGCCTGCACGTCTTTAGGGAAACAAGAACCACCGTAGCCACAACCAGGATAGATAAAGTGATAGCCAATACGTGGATCAGAACCAATCCCTTGGCGCACTTTCTCAATATCAGCGCCCAACTTTTCAGCCAAATTAGCCATCTCATTCATAAAGCTGATTTTAGTGGCCAACATACAGTTAGCAGCGTACTTGGTTAACTCCGCAGAACGCACATCCATCACAATCAACTTTTCATGATTACGATTAAAGGGCGCGTACAACTCACGCATCTTACTTTCAACAGACGGACTATTGGTGCCAATAACAATTCGATCTGGACGCTGGCAATCAGCTACCGCCGCCCCTTCCTTTAAAAACTCGGGGTTCGAGACCACATCAAACCCCAAAGTCACTCCACGCTCAGCCAAGACCGCTGCCATACAATCGACGACCTTATCAGCGGTTCCCACTGGCACAGTGGACTTATCAACAACAATCTTGGGGGACTCCATATACGTCGCAATAGTAGTGGCCACCGCCAGGACATATTGCAAATCCGCAGAACCATCTTCATCTGGGGGGGTCCCCACAGCAATGAACTGAATCTTGCCGTGTTTAACACCCATAGCAGCATCAGTAGTGAACTGCAGGCGGCCAGCGTCGAAATTGCGCTGAACCAAAGGCGTCAAACCCGGCTCATATATTGGAATAATGCCCTTTTTTAAGTTCTCGACACGCTCAGCATTCACATCGACGCAGACTACCTCATGCCCGACTTCTGCCAATACCGCAGCCTGCACCAAGCCAACATACCCAATACCGAACACCGTGACTTTCATTCACTTGACCTACATATCGAATTATCTACCGATAGGATTCTAGCATGCGAAAAAGAGAGTTCGTGAAAAAACAAAGGCATTCGCATCGCTCGGAAGAATTTCCAACTGCGGCTCGGTACGAACGGAAATGAAATTAAGTGTGGGATCAACAACGAATCTCCGGCCTTATATAAGGACATAAATCCAAAGGAATTACTTACCACGCCTTGATTCTACAGACCAACTAACGACACCCTCGGGTTACCCAGGGTAACTATATGGAATAGGCTATGAGCAGTACAGCAACGTGCTAAAATCAAAGACGGAGCAAGCTCACGAAGTAATCAAAATTACATGCAATAAAATAGAAGAAGTGCGAGACTAGGTGAAAATTTCAAACTCAGACTTTTCCAATTTATGAACACTATTACCTCGACTAAAAATAAGCAGCTAATTGTCTCAATTTTAACCTTACTCATAACTGCTTGTGGCGGTGGATCGAGCTCCTCATCACCTGCAGAAGATAGGCCAAATATCATTTTTGTCCTAACTGATGATCAACGATGGGATACTGTCGCAGACATGGCATATGTGAATGAGATTTTTAAACAAAAAGGTGCGTATTTCACGAACGCGTATGTTACTGACCCGGAGTGCTGCCCAGCTAGGGCAACAATATTGAGTGGTGGCTATTACCCAGAAAATACTGGCGTACTAGAAAATAATGCAAAAAATGGAAGTATTTCTCATTTTAATGAAAATGATACTCTCGCGACAAACCTGAAAGAACTAGGTTACAACACAGGGTTCATAGGAAAATATTTACACGGCTATAAAAAAGGGCACGTCCCACCGGGCTGGACTGTTTTTATCAGCAATGCTGAAGGTGGCCAAGTTTTAGATTGGTATAATTACGGTCCATACACTATTGGATCATCAGGGCAAAATACTGAGGCAATTTTAGAACAAGACAAATCTCACCTAACGGTCTCTCAAAAAGCGAGAGCGTTTGACGCCCTTGAAAACCTCTCAAATAGCTCTAAACCATTTTTCTTAATGATTTCCACTTTTTCGCCACATCCTCCTTCTACTCCAGAACCACAGGATGAAAATTACTACACAGATTTCTTCTATAACGATAGAGCTGTTAATGAGTCGGATCTCAGCGATAAGCCATCTTGGGTCACAACCGGCCCACTGAACGCGGGTGGTTGTGGAAACAAAAATCCCCAGAAACAACTTAGAGCAATTCGTTCACTCGACAGGCTCATGGAGGAGCTTGACAGCAATTTAGTAAGATTAGGACTGCAAGACAACACAATTGTTATTTTTAGCTCTGACAACGGCGTATTGTGGGGTGAACATGGGCTTTGCGATAAAGGATGGGCATATGAGGAATCTGTACGCGTTCCGCTACTTATAAAAGGTCCCGGCGTTATAACACAGACACTCGAAGATTTGATTGCGATGAATCTCGACATACCTCAAACGATCTTAGAAATTGCCGGATACAAATTTACCGGAGATGGTGTAAGCCTAAAAAACTTATTATTTAAAGGTCAACCAATTACAAGAAAGCATATCTCAATTCAGAATTATGGTTACACCTCGTATAGATTCGATACTGACGGGATATGGCGCGGAATAATTTATAAAGACAGCGACAACTTTTTAAAGTACGTAATGCACAGTACAGGTGAACAAGAGCTTTACGACTTACTTGAAGATCCTTATGAAAAAGAAAGTCTTCACGAAACGTCACCTATTAAATTTTCTAATCTCAAAGAATTAGTATTCGAGAACAACGGCTTAGTCATAACCAGCTCATCAATTCCAAACGCAATCGCCTCTAAATATTACTCATATAAACTGACGCACTGGGGGTCGATAACTACGGGAATGGTTCGTTGGAATCTGCGATCGGGGAGATTGCCAGAAGGTATTACACTTGATACTACATCTGGGGAAATATCTGGTATCAGTACAGAAGTTGGAGAATACGAAGTAGATATGGAAATAATATCAGACATAAAAGGAAGTCAATCCAAACGAGTAAAATCCTATTCTAGAAAATATACTTTTTCAGTTCTGTAGTTAGAATTCGAAAGGATATAAAAAGCAGTTAAATCGTGGCATTACGATTCAATAACACTTATTCAGCAGACATGCACCAGAACAATAGGCTTTCTAATAGTTTTTAGCGCCAGACTAGCAGGGTATTGAACCCAAGGCGCTTTTTCACAAAATACACAGCCATTAGGTTTTGCGCAGAAACTGCTATAGCCGTTGCTAAAGCCGCGCCTAAAACACCAAAAGCCACAGTCATACCCCAGGTCAGTACCATAGCTAGCGAACCGGAAATCAAAGTAACCGTACGCATATCACGTTCATTACCTGACATAATAAGTAAAAACCCGACAGATCCTGTAACGGCGTTCACAAACTGACCAATCGCCAATATTTGTAACAAATAAGCTCCGGTTACAAATTCTTCGCCGAAGATGCCCATCAATTTTTCAGGAAAAATCAACATCCCGCCGACAACAGGTAGCGCAAGTACACATATTATCTTTACAGACTTTATTGCTAATATTTCCAATCCACGGGAATCGTCTTGGCGGTACAATGCTGCAAACCGAGGAGCAACAACTAAATTTACTGCGATTAAAACAAAACTTGTTAACATCGCGGTTCTTTGCGCTACCGCAAACTGCGCCACTAAATCACTAGAAACATATGCGCCGGCTACAAATTGACCGGACCACTGAACCATCTGCGCCATTACCACGACTATCCATAACGGCCAACAACTAGCAAATAATTCCTTCCAAGGAATTGAAGACTTTTCAGTGCGAGGAGCAAAACAAAGGAAAAACGAAATACCAATAGCCGCAATGAGAATTGAACATAGCGTATAGAACGCACCCAACTCAGTAGCATTGGTAATTCCAAAAGTGAAAATACTGCCTATAAGCAACGTATTTACTGCAATATTTAAAACAAAAATTGATGCGGAAACTCGCCGCAAGCCTTGAAGCGCCATCGAGGAAATTGTAACGACAGATAGGGCTAGAATACCAAACGACATTTTCTGCAGTATCGGCTTTAGCTCTACTTTCCCAAATATTTCCAACGAAATGTAACCAGCCGAAAAATAAGCCACACTAGAAAACACCAAGCCCAATATTGTGACAACCATCAATGCTTTCGCCATCACATTAATTGCTAACTCAGGGGTACCTCCGACAAAGCGCAATACGGTATTGTCTAATCCGGCACGAGATACAGAGGACAACACCATGACTATTGAGAGAGCTAGAAAGTAACGACCCGACTCCGCCGCGCCAAGACTCTTAGCAACAAAATATGTTACCAAAAAGCCACTAAATGCTCCGAGCACTCTAACAACGAATGCAAACGCAGCACTTAAAATTAACTCACGATTATCACCATCAGTAAAAACACGCTTAATTTTTGAAACAATCACAGTACTTACTCGAAGGTACAATTTGGTGTGCAAGCATGATCATGATCGCCAACATGCTCTCTCAATCAAAGTTCTAGCAAATTTTTCTCGAATGCGCTAATCACTTGATGATAATCAATTTTTTCCTTCGCGTAATTCGCGGCGATAAGATTAGGCCTGTCACCATATAGTGCTTTTTCAATGCCAGTAATTAAAGCGTCAACATTTTCAGGTTCAACTAATTCAGCTATACCAGCATATTTTTCACAGAGTAATCCGAGCTCGGTATTACTCTCCGCGGTAATAACGACGTTCCCGCCAACTGCGAGAATATTAGTTAATTTGGACGGTAAAACAACATCTGCGACACCGCGCTTTTGAATAACCAAATGACAATCTGCAGAAGCCAACAAAATCGGCAACTGCTCAATTGGTAACAATGGAGAGAAATGGACATTTGTTAACTGCTTGCCTACTGCAAGCGAAATGAGTTTCTCTCTCCCCCCTCCATCGCCGACTATTACAAAATCATATGGTTTATCTTTCAATATATCGGCCGCTTCAATAAGCTGTTCCAAACCTTGCTTTTCACCTATATTTCCGGAATATAAAATTAGCTTATTGCTACCACTAACACCTAACTCAACACGCAAAGCGTTAGAGGGTTTAACGTCGGCAAAGCGCGACGTATCAGACCAGTTCGGGAAAAAGAGGATATTTTTTTCCGAAACCCCTTTCTCTTTCGCCTTATCCATCATTGAATGCGATATGGTCGACACTTTATCGAAACTTGTTAAAACCAATCTCTCAAAGGTACGCGCCAATTTACCAACCAAACCAGATTCTGCCATACCCAATCCCAGCATCGCGTCTACTTCATAGTCTTGAATATGTAAGACACTTTTTCCACCACTCAGCTTCGCAACTAAAGCCGCCATAGGCGATGAAAACAACGAGGGCACAGGATTAATAACAATATCAGGCCGCCAAAATAATTGCCGTATGAGTACTGGAAATGAAGAAAGAGCGAAACTGAACAAGTGTATAATTCGTGTCAGGGTAGTAATGTTTTTCGGAACATACAGCGGGCATCGATATACTAACACGCCATTATGGACTTCCATTTTGTATAGATAACTTTTATAGGGCTTTTGTATATTCCACTGCGGATAGTATGGCGGCGCAGTGACCACTCGAACCTCGTGGCCCCGTGCAGCAAGCCACTCAGCCATTTCGCCCGTATACTTACCGATACCGGTTAACTCAGGTGAATAATTCAATCCTACAACAAGTATTTTCACTAAGAATTACGCCCGCCCATATCGATCTTCAAAACGAACTATATCGTCCTCACCCAAATATGAACCTGACTGCACTTCGATTAATTCCAGCGGGATTACACCGGGATTTTCCAAAGCATGTACAACACCAACAGGGATATACGTCGACTGATTTTCCGTCAACATTAACTCCTTATCGCCATTGGTTACTTTTGCAGTGCCAGACACTACAATCCAATGTTCAGCACGATGATGGTGCATCTGAACAGAAAGCTTTGCGCCCGGCTTCACTGTAATACGTTTAACTTGGTAGCGCTCGCCATTATCAATTGAGTCAAAAACACCCCACGGCCGATAAACGTGACGATGTTGCATAAACTCACTGCGGCCTTGCCACTTCAATAACTCAACAATCTTCTTAACGTCCTGAACCTGATCCTTAGCAGCAACTAAAATGGCATCATTGGTTTCGACCACAACAATATTATCTAATCCAACCGTTGCCACTAAGCGATGCTCAGCGCGGATATAAGAGTTTGACGTATTGTGGCTCAACACATCGCCACTACTCACATTTCCATAGGCATCTTGATCACCGATCTCCCATAGCGAAGACCACGCACCAACATCACTCCAACCAGCAGCCAAAGGTACGACCACCGCCTTATCTGTTTTTTCCATCACCGCATAGTCAATAGATTCATCAGGGCACGCATTAAACGCGTCAGCATCAACGCGCAAAAAATCTACGTCACGAGTTTTACCTAAATAAGCCTTTTGACAAGCATCATAAATATCTGGGCGGAAAGCTTTTAATTCAGCTAAATACACATCAGCGGCAAACAAAAACATACCGCTATTCCAATAATAGCCACCGTCCTCTAGATAAGACTGAGCGGTTTTAGCGTCAGGCTTTTCTACAAACCGAGAAACAGAAAATGAGCCTATACCAAACTCATCTCCGCGCTGAATATAACCATAACCTGTGTGAGCTGACTCAGGCACAATGCCAAAGGTCACTATTTTACCGCTTTCAGCTTGCACCTTTGCGACGCCGACTGCTTGAATGAAAGCGTCAACATCCTCTATGACATGATCCGCGGCCATAACCAGCAACAACGGCGCTGCCGACGTTTCCACGGTAGATTCCATCGCTTCGAATGCGGCAAGCGCAACCGCTGGCGCGGTATTACGACCAACCGGCTCTAAAATAATGGAGGTTAAATGGTGCTTAGACTCATGAGACTGCTGAGCAACAATAAAGCGATGCTCCTCATTACAAATAACCGATGTACTGCAATCTAAAATACCTGATACACGAGACAATGTTGCCTGTAACATTGTCTCTTCGCCGGCAATGGATAAAAACTGCTTAGGAAACAAACCTCGACTAGACGGCCATAATCGACTTCCGCTTCCACCCGCCATTACAACAGCTTGAAATTTCGCACTCATCTAAAATAATCCTTGCTGTATTGGTGCACCAAGTTAGACCCACCAATTTCATCTTTAGTCATCCACTGATATTTACTATGTTGTTCCGTCGGTAAATTCAGCGCTCCAATGTTAACAACTATCTCGTATGCCAAAACAATATAATGGGTAGAGATGCCTTCGCCAAAAACACAATCTTCGTAAAAATGTTGATAAACACCAAGCCACTGAGCTGTAGATCTGGATTTCCCCGCCCCGAGTTCCGCCTTGGTTAGTCGCGCAAATGCATCATCCAAAGTTTCATTTTTTTGGACTCGCCCACCAGGTACAAACCAGTGGTCAGCGGCGGGCCTATTTCGTCGCCATCCAAACAAATATTGTCCACTAGTTTTATCTCTAACAACTAAATCAATAGACACTAGAGGAAGCGACGCAATACCGCTGGAAAATACCTTGTCATCAAGCCAGCCACTCATAAACGAATATCAGACTGATGCTCTAAAAACCAAGCATAGGTTGTACGCAGTCCCTCTTCCAGTGTGGTTTGAGCTTGCCACCCCATATCCCTCAAGCGTGATACGTCCATAAGCTTTCGCGGCGCGCCGTCGGGTTTAGTCGTGTCAAAAATAACGTTACCTTTAAACTCGACTACTTTCGCCAAGGTATGAGCCAATTCTGCAATAGTACAATCTATGCCTGTACCGACGTTAATGTGCGACAACATTGCTTGGGTATTAGCGTCGTAGGTCTCTTTGTCTAGATTCATGACAAAAACAGATGCTTCCGCCATGTCATCTACGTGCAAGAACTCACGCATCGGCTTTCCTGTACCCCAAACCACCACCTCGGGGGCATCGCTCGCTGCGGCCTCATGAAAACGTCTCATCATTGCTGGAATAACATGGCTATTCTGTGGATGGAAATTATCATTTTCCCCATAAAGATTTGTTGGCATCACGCTACGATAATCAACGCCATACTGGCGATTGTACGATTCACATAATTTAATACCGGCAATCTTAGCGATCGCATAGGGTTCATTGGTTGGCTCCAAGGTACCCGTCAGCAACGCAGTTTCCTGCATAGGCTGTTCTGCTAACTTAGGATATATGCAAGACGAACCCAAAAAGAGTAAGCGCTTAACACCTGATTTAAACGCCGAGTGAATAATATTGCACTCAATCATTAGGTTTTCATAAATAAAATCAGCCGGATAGCTATTGTTTGCCACAATACCGCCCACTTTAGCTGCCGCTAGATATACTTCATCAAGCTTCTGAGTAGCAAAAAAATCCGCCACCATCTTTTGATCCAGTAAGTTCAAAGAAGCACGATCAGCTGTGATTACTTCATAACCACCTAAACGCTCTAAACGACGAACAATAGCAGAGCCAACCATGCCTCGATGACCGGCAACAAAAACGCGTTTCATATATGTACCCTTAGTTCTCTCGAGCTACCGACACATCAAACCCATGGTCTTTTAACAATGCATGGCGCTTAGCTTTATCAAGATCAGACGCAACCATCTCCGCACACATTTCTTCAACCGTGATTTCCGGAACCCAACCCAACTTAGCCTTCGCTTTACTTGGGTCGCCTAACAAAGTTTCTACTTCTGCGGGACGGAAGTAACGAGGGTCAACACGGACTATTACATCACCCACTTTTACACCAGGCGCCAAGTCCACATCTACGCTTAAGACAGTCGCTTTTTCATCTATCCCGTTCCCAGAAAACTCTAGCTCGATACCCGCCTCTTTAGCGGACATACGAACAAACTCTCTAACGGAGATTTGTTTTCCTGTTGCTATTACGAAATCCTCCGCTTGCTCCTGCTGTAGCATCATCCACTGCATACGTACATAGTCTTTCGCATGCCCCCAATCACGTAAAGCGTCCATATTACCAAGGTATAAACACTCCTCTAAACCGTGAGCTATATTGGCTATACCCCGAGTAATTTTACGTGTCACAAATGTCTCACCACGACGAGGAGATTCGTGGTTAAACAAAATACCATTGCAGGCATACATACCGTAGGACTCGCGGTAATTTACGGTAATCCAATATGCATATAGCTTTGCCGCGGCGTAAGGAGAACGCGGATAGAAGGGAGTTGTTTCCTTTTGAGGAATCTCTTGCACTTCACCATAAAGCTCTGAGGTCGACGCTTGATAAAAACGCGTTTTCTTTTCTAAGCCCAATAAGCGAATCGCCTCTAAAATCCGTAAAGTACCTAACGCATCAACGTCAGCGGTATATTCAGGGCTTTCAAATGACACGGCAACATGAGACTGAGCACCTAAATTATAAACCTCATCAGGCTGCACTTCTTTCAGAATACGTGTCAAATTCGACGAGTCAGACAAATCTCCATAATGAAGTATGAAATTCTTGTTGTCCGTATGAGGGTCTTGATAGATATGATCGACGCGCTCCGTATTAAAAGAGGAGGCGCGGCGCTTGATACCGTGAACTTGATACCCCTTATCCAAAAGAAATTCGGCAAGATATGAGCCATCCTGCCCAGTAATACCCGTAATTAAAGCAACCTTCGCCATACTTTACTCCATAAATATTTTATTTAGTGATATTAAAAATCATTCGAGCGTCGTCAATTGATATTTTCTCAAATACTTCTAGTTTTCCACCGATTGTAGCATCGAGCACTTTTCTACCATCTCGTTCAAAGACTTCCCTAGCCATACTATATTCAACCTCACTTTGATCCAAATTAGGAACCCCCCAAAACTGGCCTTTCGCAAAATAATTTGGATCAAAATGATTTACATCGTCTGACGTTCTTTTCTGGATATCGTGGGGCTTACCTTCTGTTTTAAAAGAATGATCAACTCCAAACAAAACAACAGGGTTTGCTCCCGTGTAATACGCAAATTGCAAAGCAATATAAGTAACCGTAGCGGAAGAACCCAAGCCATTAACGATATCGTGGCTGAAGTCATTTCCAGAGTTGGCTAAAAAATAGTTAAATGAACTTCTTTCATTTCTAGGCAAAAAATGCCGACACTTCCATCCAATAAATACAGGCATGGCTGAAGATTTAAATACTTTCCAATTCTGCTGAACCACAAGATTATTAAGACACACCACCAATGATGGGCGCCAATTCGTCTTGGAGAACATCAGATCAATCTTATTCATGCCAATTGAAGGCATACCAGTAAACTCATCAAGGGGTGTCTGATTCAGGCTAGGGCCATTACCAACAATCAGTAAAGGTTTTCCTTTATAAATATCTTTCCAAGATTCAATCCTCGGCGTCATACGTGAAGCTGGATAAGTAAATCGATCCCACGCATATCTAAAGGGCTTTGTTGCGAAAATTAAAAACCTTAACATTACAATTTACCTAAAATCATTAATAATGAAATTTAACTTACAAATAGCTTCTCAAGATTTCGCTGTGATCAAAAGTTTCACATCCGTCCAAACCCAAAAAACCAATATCCGAACTCTTAAGAATATGTTTTAAATCACTAATCGCACTAATTGAAATCGTCTTCGCAAAGTGCCCATATTGATCATCTAAGTACCCCCCCGAACGAACGATCACCGGACAGTTATTCTGAATCGCGCGACCAAAAATGCCAGATGGACGCATAACAGAGGCGTCGTAAAACGCATAAACTGCCCCGGCGCGCTTATACAAGCCAAGAATTTCGGCATCTGAAACATAGCGATTTATAGAAACAATATTTTTAAAACGAGTTATCTTACATTCATCTTCTTCACTCATTTTTCCCGCGAAAACAATATCAATCTCTGTTAATTCAGGTAGTGCGTCTATAAGCTCATCTTTACATCGCTTATCATTTAAAGTGCCAAGTACTAACAGATATCCAGGCGAGACCTGTAACTCGGGAGGGAAATCTACACTCTGATCAATAAACGGCAAATCCCACAGTTGGGGATCATAAATGCACCGGCTGACAAGCTTACCCTCGTAAATATTGAAACTTGGGTAGTGTATAGATATAAACTTTACCCGATGAAATCGAATCAGTAATCTGACCAACGTCTTCTTTATTCTCGATTTGATTCTAGACTCAAGAAAATCTTCAGTTCTAACCGATAAAAAAACCGTAGACCTTCCCATTAACGCCCTAAGCACAACAACTGGAAAGAGCAGTAAATGGCGAGAATCACCATCAATAAGAACTAATTTTTTACAGGCGAATATTGTCGACAGAGGAGCGGAAGGGAGAACTTCTCCACGCCCCCTTAAAGAGCGGCATAACTCACCGTAGCTTTTATAGTGGCCAGGTTTATCAGTAGTTAAAATTAACAAGTCTCTTTTCATGTGAAATTTCATTAGAGCTTCAGCGCCCAAAGGCTCCTATTTAATATCACACCCATGCCCAAACCGCTGGCTATAGCAAGCTCCGGGACCAATAGAGCCTCTGTAGTTACAAAAAAATACAAAGAAACAAGAAGAACAATCGAAAAAAACTGGTTCTTTTCAGATTGCCCTATTACTTTAGAAAAATTTAGTAGTCGCGAAGCTAACATATATACCATTAGAAGAAAAAGTATGAGCCCAAAATGTAAAAGCCCATATAGAATACCACTATCAGTTGTATTAAATTCCGGGAAGTCAGAGTAAATATTTTCACCAATAGCTGAAGCCCCAAGCCCCAATGGAAAGAGGAAGTAATAGAAATGGCTAATGGCATATGTCAAAAACTCAAATCGCTGGGTTAGAGATTGCTCAGAAGAAAGATTATTACTGCCGGAGATTACACCCCAAAGAGCTTCGGTTTTCACTATCAATTGAGAATACCGAGCTTCATCGCCAAAAACGAATTCATAAAACTGATCACCGAAATTTAACAGCTGCCACAACAACATGAACAGCCATCCAAAAATTAAAATAGTAACAGCGTTTTTGAAAGTGGTGTAACCATTCCGCTTGCCAGCGTACCAAATCGGCAAAACGGAAAGGACAACAAGCAATACATTAATTCTATAATTTGAAAGAACTGATAAGTATAGACACAGAATAAAAACTGAAATTGATACCAACGTCATTCTTGCTTTTGATGCACCTAACATTAAAGATAACATCAATAGAAAGGGTACTCTAAATTTATTCGAATACTCCTCCGTTAAAATCGTATCTTTATAATTAAGGTAGAAGTATAAATATGCTATCAGAAGTAGAGCCCCTGAAAAAATAAACATCTTTAAGGCAGTAATACTAAGGTTTACATTTTTCGCCAGAATAAAAATACAAAAAAAGTATGAAACCGCGCGAAGATGGGACATCTGTTCTTTTAAGGGCAGCCCATAAAAGCTGCCAAGAAAAATAGCAAGTATAGGCGCAATAAAGAAAATCAAATAAGGGCCTCTTCGCATACAAGAAAGAATGTCCGCGGCATTCTTGCCAAAATTAAAAAATAGAGCTCCTATAAGCAGAGGAATCACAAGCAAATCAAGAAAATACACCCCACCTATATTAAGAAATAGCCGAGGGAAATAATTGCCAGCAGACAACACCGCCAACAACAGAAAAGCATACGAAATACCAGCATGTCTGACGCCAGAAATGTTAAGACCCATTAAATATACCCATGTTCGCGCATTTCCTCGCTAAATACGCGCTCTATTAATTCTACACTTTCTTCGGATAGCATATCTTTCCATTCCCCGCTTTCTCCTTTCCTCATAAACATGATATCTTTGCGAGTATTAGAAGTTTCACGCCACTTCTCTGCCCCCTTCTTTTCGGCCTCTTGCATAGATTTAAAAGATATATCTTTAGCTATCCGTACAACATCTTCTTCGCAGCATTGTATCTCTAAAAAATTCGATACATCGCAGATTAGTTTCTCGGGAATTTCACGTATATCCTCATATTTAATCAACAAATACCGCTTACTTTCCCTATTTACTGAAGACCAACCACCAACGTGCTCAGACCAACTAGAGAAATTATCAATATTACCAGCAACGAATTGGCATGCGAACGCATCGATACTTAGCTCATCAGGTATGGCGAAATTCTTCTTTAAGTAATAATAGTATGATACACAGACGTCACGAGGATCTCTCACAACGTTAATAATATTTTTATACCTATTATCAAAATATTCATGGCTTTTTATGTATCGCCTACTAGCCATTTTCTCTAACTTGTATTTCCTGGTTTTATAAACATCAGGAACATACTCATCCACTGTTTGAATCCCCGTTATTCGGTCTGGATAAACAAGATTAACAACTAAGTTTCTTAGCCAGGTATTCCCTGACTTTGGATATGAAACTAAAAATACGTCGTCATCTCTAAAATCTAAACCGTCTCGAGCAACCAACTGAAGATTAAACAATTGTTTCCAATTTTCCACACCCAAACTCATTACACTGACACCTAATTATATTCAGCTGGATCACATAGTTTAGCGGAAATACCACCAGTCAAATCGATAACCGCCCCGTTCAAAAATGGAGTTGAACCATTTATAAGATAAAACGCTATATTTGCAACTTCCTCAGGCTGACCGATTGACCCCGTTGGGTGGCAATCCTTTAGCTGAGTATATTTTTCGGGGCAAGCCTTAAATCCATCAACGAGCATTTCAGTCTCTATTGCAGCAGGTGCGATTAAATTCACTCTAACCTTAGAGCCAACATCTACTGCCATTGCTTTAGTCATTGTCTCTAGTGCTCCCTTAGAAGTAGCGTAAGCAACAAACGTTTTCTTTGTTAGTTTCGCGTGAATACTTCCTATATTTACTATTGATCCTTTGTTTTCTTGTAAAAACTCTAAACAAATTTTCGACAAAATAAAGGGCACGATTAAATTTACGCTTAAGGTCGACTGAAAGTCGTTCAGCGTTAAGCTTTTAGTGTCTGCCAAAATTTGAAGCGCAGAGTTGTTAATCAATCCTGCGAGCGAATATTTTTTAAAAAGTGGTAGTATTTCTTCGCAAAAGCACTTTAGCACCTCTTCGCTACGGGCCAATTCTATAAAATCGACTTGTATATAAGCATCACAATTTTTTTGATCCGGACTTTTTCCAATACCGATAACGGCATACCCTTCTTCTGAAAATTTTTCCTTTAGGGCCGCTCCGATACCTCCGTTGGTTCCCGTTATAACCACCGCCTTTTTCATCGACAGGCGCTCAGGAAAGCGGAAATCTCATTAATTGCCCGAATATTTGTTTTAATGACCGCGTCTTCTGTATTTGAGCTATTGTGCGAACCAAAAATACATAAAGGATGGTTTCGCAAATAACTATTCGCTGGCAACGGCTCAACTTCAAATACGTCGAGCGCTGCCGAATGTACTTTTTCAGTCATCAATGCTTCACAAAGTGCTTCTTCGTCGATAAGAGGGCCTCTCGCGACATTAACAATTCGAACCCCAGCTTTGCATTGCGCTAACACTTCCGCATTCAACATATGATAGTTGTGCTTATTTAGGGCACAGGTAAATACTAAGAAATCGCACTCGTGCGTACGCTCGGGCCACATTGCGAGCTGACCATTTTTAGAATCAAGCTCTTTAAACCCTGGATCAAATATAATTGGCTGCATACCTAATGCGACGGCACGTGTAGCGAAACTCTTCCCTATATCGCCATAGCCGATAACGCCGATAGTTTTACCTGACAAAGATATGCCGCGATTTTTCGGCCAATTGCCGCTACGAATCTCTCTGTCTATGAAAAATGTTTGTCTTGCTAGAGCAATAACATAACCAAGTGCAACATCGGCCACTTCTGCCCCAAACATATTTGGGGTATTTATGATTGGTATCCCTAAATCTGCGCAAGCAGAAAAGTCTACATTATCAACACCAATACCCCACTTTACGGCCGCTTTTAGCTTCCCGGCTTTTCCCGCCTCAAACACTTCTCTGGTAGCTGGGTCATCACCTATAATCCACCCATCATATTGAGGTACAAGGCTAATTAATTCCTCTACCGATAGCGTTTGTACAACATCTGCACATACACCTTCCAAACCCTTCTCTTTCATGTAGGGTAAAAACTGATCTTTCATCCCCAACATGGGCGGGCATGTTACTAATACTCGCATCGAATGTATTCCTCTTACTAATTTGATAAATTCATTGCTAAGGCTTCTGCCATTACCCAATCTTCCGGTTCATCAATATCAACGGACTCTAGTGCTGGAGTAATAAACATCATTGGGGACTTGCCAATACGAGCATTGGTTTTTGAAAAAGACTCACGGGTAAATAAATATAAGCATGAATTCTCCTCAAACCACGGCTCTAGATCTTGAGTTCTAACCAACTCGGCTGGATTATGATTTACAGGCGTCATATCTTCTCGATAAAACCGCGTTTGAACCTTGTTGACACTAAACAAGGAGTCATGGGTCGCCTCACATGACTTAAACCTCTTCAACGCATTCTTAATCGTATCGCTAGAGATCAATGGGTTAGTCGTATGCGTCATCAAGTAAAGCTCAGAATCAACTTCGGATATATCATCCTCCAAAATCAAGTTCATCGACACAAAGTCGCCGCATAACCCAGCCTTTCTTTCACGTATGATTACGCGATCAGATGGAACCAAGCCATTCTCTAATAAAATATGTTTTGCGTCAGTATTAATCACCACACAATCAATATCAGGAACAGCTAATAGCGCATCTAATATCCATTGAAACAGAGGCTTTCCCGCAAGTATTCTAAAATTTTTACCTTTGACCCGGTCACTATTTGCCTTCATTGGTAACAATGCGACTACTTTCCTTTTCATACTCTTCTCTTTCAATATCTTTAGGATAAAAATAACGGTACTTCATTTCTTGAGACGCTTTTCTATGCTCGTGATGACCTCTATACGTGCCCCAATATTGCATCAATCTAAATAAAATGATGGACGGGAGTTCTTTTATAAGCACCCCTTTGTTGATAGCGGACGCCATATCTTGAAGAACACCAGCAAAATAAAACCGAAACAAATCTGCAAGATTGAAATGCATGCCCGGCATTATCTTTTGGAGCGCATAGGCTTCACGCTCATAGCGAATTCTAACCTGTCGCCAGCTCTCATCATGTATATGAAAAACCGGAGCATCAGCTTTGTATGCAACATGACCTTCGGACTCTTCGACTATACGACGCGCAAGATACATATCTTCCAAGCCGGTCAGCTCTTCATTAAATTTAAATTTTGACCACGCCGAACGGATTACCGCTGCATTCGCGTTATTGCAAAAATACCCCTCCTGAGGCTGCTTGGAATACTCCGGGTAAAATTTATTAAATAACTCGTTCTCAGAGAATTTTGTGGTGTCTCGTGCAACCTGACGACCGTACGAATATTCGGCAAGACCATCCCTTAACGGCCGGATTAGATTTTGCAGCCAATTTTCCGTCGCGGGAATACAGTGCCCACTAACAAATATTAAATAATCACCATTAGAAAAATCACAACCGACATTTAAAGAGCGTCCAAATGTGAAATCTTCTTTTTTAATATGTGTAATTCGGCATCCAAATGATTGAGCTATTTCAAGCGTTCTGTCTGTAGAACCTGAATCCACCAAAACAACTTCAATATCGAAACCGTCCACCGACTGATTGCGAATACTTGTCAATAACTCTGGAAGATAGCTCTCTTCATTTAAGGTGCGAATAACTACACTTGCAATTTCAGTCATATTATTTAGACCACCGCAAAATCATTTAAACTTGCTATAAACGTCTTCCCAGAATGTGGGGACTTCATCAACGCTTCTTTATTCAAATCGGTTTTAGCAGTTGTTATCACTATTTGAGCGCCAACCACAACACAACTTGTCGGCTGAGAAATGGGTAATTGTATTCTTTCAAGCACTTGGCCTGACGACAAAGACCTTTTCGTAACTCTCCAGCCACCCCATTCAGCGTTATATAAATATCCCCCTGCAAGGTCTGACCCATCTGGCGTAGCGTCACTATCTGAAAGCACAAACAAATCCCGACGAGTGTTGCCTATGTCAAAATAACTTGCTTGGAACATCGTTTTAACAAAAGAATCTGCAAAGTAAATGACCTTGCCATCATCAGACCAGGCAAACGTATTAGGAATACCTACACTATCAATCAAAATTTCTAGATTTCCATCTAGGTCAATTCGTGATATCCACCCATTGAGCCCAGAAGGCTCCCATTCCATAACACCGAACACAATGTAGCCATGGGGGTCTAACCCTGCATCATTAGTACGATGTGTCGCAGGTAAACTGTAGGAAAACTTAAGGCGTGACGTACCGGTATCTATATTAAATTCAAACACCCCTACATCTGAGACAAGTAATAGTGTAGCCGGGGATAACGTCTTGTTTACCAAGATTGCAGAGGCAGTGTATTCTAAATCATAACTAACCGTTCGTGCCGAGCCATGAATAGGTTTAACATATAGCTTTCGCGAGAGAATATCGAGCCAAGCAATAGATTGCCTACCAGGAATCCAAACAACTCCCTCACCCAAGTCACAACAGGTATTATCAAAAATTGAAAGCGCCATCTTAATATGCGCTATTGCCACTAAATCCTTTAAAAATCGTTTTAATCACAATTTTTAAATCAAACCAAATCGACCAATTCCGAATATAGTAAAGATCAAATTCAATCCTCTTTTCCATTTTACGGATTGTGTCAGTTTCGCCACGCCATCCATTCACTTGGGCCCAACCAGTGATGCCCGGCTTAACTAAATGACGCTGCATATAGCCACTGATTTGATCGCGGTATAGCTCATTATGAGCTACCGCATGGGGGCGGGGGCCAACAATACTCATTTTACCCTGTAACACGTTGATGAATTGTGGGAGTTCATCAAGCGAGGTTCTTCTGATAAAGGCACCTACTTTAGTAATACGAGCATCGCCTTTAGTGGCTTGCACTACCACATCGCCGTTGTCGCAGCTTGTCATTGAGCGGAACTTCCACACCATGATTTCTTCGCCATTAATGCCATAACGCCGCTGTTTGAAAATGACGGGGCCTTTTGAGGTAAATTTTACTGCCGCTGCGATAAATAGCATTGGGATTGCGATGAGGCATAAAATGATCGAGCTAAGTACTACATCCTCTGTGCGTTTTACCACCGCATCAAAAGAATCAAATGGGGTGTCGTAAACGCTTACGACGGGTAAGCCGCCAATTTCTCTGCTGCGCGCATTGAGCATTTTAAAGGTAAATACATCAGGTACGATGTGTACGCAACAGGAACTATTGGCAAGATACTCGACGAGGTCTTTGATGGTTTCCTCTTCACGCATCGGTAATGCGATATAGATGTCGTCGAATTCACCCGATCTTGCTTGAGTTTTTAAAAATTCGATATCCCCCAATACTTGAAGTTTTTCGCCCTCAAGCGGTCTGCCACCCACAGTAACGCGGTTGTCGTAAAAGCCCACGATATTCATCCCCATCCATGGGCTTTGTAGAATGCTTCGTGCAAGAGTAAGTCCGGGTTCTTTGGCGCCCACAATAGCGACCTTGCGGGTGTTTACGCCGGTACGTCGCATTTCTCTGAGAGCGATGCGTGCAGACACACGATAAAAGCTAATCGTCACAGGCACCGCTAAAGACCACGCGACCATTACTCCGCCGCCATAGGATTCATTCAGCTCAAAGAAAAAAACGACTGTTAACAAGGCGCCCAGCACAATCAACCATGTCAAAAAAACAGTTTTTACTTCTTGAAAAATTGACTGGCCACGCCAAGAGAAATAAAGGCCATTTTTGTGGGCTAATATGTGGTAACAAAGTGAGCTGACGAAGGCCGCTACCTGATAGCAGACTTCCCATCCGTAGCCAGCTAAATTTACTAGCAGTGTAAGCAAGCCCCAGATTAGTAGTACGTCTGTCAGTTGGTGCATGCCAATGAGCATAGAATGGTGCTGCTTAATAAAGCCACCTGACTGTATTGTATTACTGACTTTCAACCGCTCTGTGTTCACAGCAACTCCCTCGCTTAGGAATTTGGTCTTTAACTATAGGTAGAAAGCGGGCAATCCGTTGACGGCCTTCAGTTTGTTTCGAGCTAACGGCTCAGAAACGCCATACCAATCGAACATTAACATTCGGGGCATTAAAGTTTAGTTGCAAAATTGAGTTTTGCACTAAATCTGCTCCACTGTTCGCACCAAGCGCGCAATTTTGCGCTAATTAAGGGCGAATTCCAAGTCCTGCAACGCGTATTTGCGCACCTTTGACCGTGAATAAGTCATTTTGCAGCGCATACTACTGAGCCTTTGTTACAGGTAGACATTCGTTATAGTCGGTACCATATTGGCTCGCAGATACCGTAGCTGACTGGTTAATGCAATTAATAGGCCAAGGCTATGATGGTTCGTCGTTAAAAGTGTGTAGCTTATAGCATTTTGGGAGGATGTAAGGCATTCGCTGCGCTCATATGGGATCTCCGACTAGGGCCGGGGATGACGAAATCCGCGCAAACTGGAGATGACAGCATTTAAAATGTGAGCATTCACCAGCTTACAGACCAGCGACAAACATGAAAACCGATAAACAATCCATAATTGTCATGCTTTTAATGATAGCGTGGCTCGGTTTGTGCTTTAGTGCACGAAAAGAGAGCTGGCAGGAATTAGGCTATGCCGATATGATTAGCACCCGTGCGCAGGTGGGTAAGCTTTACATACAAATTCAAAGAAATGTTTCAGGGATGTTGATATATGTCGCGACATAAAACAGGGATGGGGTGTCATCGGCATAGGCCGCTCGCCAAGTATTTCGTTCGATTTCATCAAGGCGTGCTGATTAGCCACCTCGCCTTCTTTACCAGCTATATAATGACTGTTGTAATGGGTTTTTCTGCATGAATATGATCAAAACATCTGCGTTAGCACTTCTAATTGCTAGTACCACTGCCTGCACTATTGTACCGGGCAGTAATATGAGCTCTTTCAACTCGAGATGGTTTGACGACACGCCAGAGAATTACACTCCGGCAACCACCGTAACGAATTACATTCCTATTGATGCAACCGTTTTAAGTCATTTGAATACCTTCACACCGCAAAAGCCGTCACTAAACTTAGCCTTGCAACAAGCCCTAACAGACTACGAGTACCGTATTGGGCCAGGCGACGTGCTGACCATTACTGTGTGGGAGCATCCCGAACTAACCATTCCGGCGGGTTCTTTTAGAACTGCAGCTGAAGGCGGTAACGAAGTTAAGGCCGACGGCACCGTGTTTTATCCCTACGCCGGCAACTTTGCCGTCGCAGGATTAACGACCAATGAGGTTAAGACGTTACTTGAGAACAGGTTAAGCTCTGTTATCAAAAAGCCCCAGTTAGATGTGCGCGTTGCCTCTTTTAACAGCCAAAAGGTCTACGTAAGTGGCTCTGTTAAGCAACCAGGAATTATTCCGATCACCGCTACGCCACTTACGCTGGTAGACGCTATTGAAAGCCTTGGTGGATTGACAGAAACCGCGTCTTGGGGCTCCGTCACGCTTACGCGTAACGGTATTGCTAGTAATATATCACTACGCTCCCTGTATGAAGATGGTCGCTGGGCAGAGAATTTATTGCTGCAGGACGGCGACTTAATTCATGTACCACGTAATGACGCCGACAAAATCTTTGTGCTGGGTGAGGTTAATCGGCCACAAAGCTTAAATATGTCTCGTAACGGTACGAGCTTGGCAGAAGCACTAGCAGATGCAAACGGTATAAACGAAAATCGCGCCGATGGCCGCGGAATTTATGTTTTGCGCAATGCAGGAATCAGTAAAGACGCTGAAGGGTTGCCAGTGTATCAGGCAACAATTTATCACTTAAATGCGGCGTCTGCCGTTGGCTTTATGCTTGCCGACAAATTCCCGCTTGAAGCACGTGACGTGGTTTATGTTTCCCCGGCACCAATTACGCGCTGGAATCGCTTTTTAAGCCAACTACTGCCTTCTATCATCGCCACCGACACTATAGGCGATGTTGAAAATAATTAACTTTGTGCAACTAAAAGCTCCCGCAGAGAGACCTTAAACGTATTCGGCCAGCAATAAACGGCCGCTATCGACATCATTTCCGGTACTAGATTTTATGACAACACCAGTGCAAAGCAACACTTCAGATCGAACAAGCCCTAGGCAACAGCAAGATGACGAAATAGACCTATTGGCACTATTTGGCACGTTGTGGAATCAAAAACTCATTATTGCCGCCAGTACCGCCATTTTTATGGTCATTGGCGTAAGCTATGCCTTGTTAGCGACGCCGGTATTTCGCGCAAATGCGATCGTTCAAGTGGAGGAGAAGTCACCCAGCCTGCCAGGCATGAGCGATGTGACTGAAATGTTTGGCGGTGAATCCGCCGCAGTCACTGAAATCGAACTACTTAAAAGCCGCAAGGTGATTGGTACGGCGGTTGACGACCTGAATTTAGATATTTTAGTTGAACCTCACTATTTCCCGATTATTGGCCAAGCTATTGCGCGTCGTTTCGCGGCCGAGGCGGACGAGGTCAATACCCCATTGCTGGGTTTTGATAGTTATGCGTGGGGCGGTGAAGATATTGAGGTTACTGAGTTCAATGTTCCTGCGTCACTTTTCAATGAAGGGCATACCATCATTGCAGGCAATGGTGGTAGTTACACTTTGTTGTCGCCCGATGGCGATGAAATTCTTAGCGGTCAACAAGGTGTTACCGCTACTGCATCGGGCTACTCTATTTACATAGGCACGTTAAAGGCTCGCGAGGGCACCGAGTTTTCTATTAGCCGTCAGCGTCGCTTAAGCGCAATAATTGATCTGCAAGAGCTTTTAGGCGCATCCGAGCGTGGTAAAGATTCGGGCATTATTGCGTTGTCCTTAGAAGATACCGACCCAAGTCACGCAGAAAATATTCTAAACGTAGTGGCCAAAACCTATCTGCGCCAAAATGTAGAGCGTCAATCTGCTGAGGCAGCAAAAAGTTTAGATTTTTTAAAAGAGCAGTTGCCTACCATTAAAAAGGATTTAGAAGAGGCCGAACGTAAATTTAACGAATACCAAGTTCAAGCTGGCTCGGTAAACATAAGCGCAGAAGCTGAAGCTTTGCTTGAGCAGGTTGTTGAGATTGAATCCGGTATTGCTGAACTTCAACTTAAAAAAGCAGAGTTAGATCGCCTGTACACACGCGACCACCCTGCCTACCAAGCTTGGCGTGAACAAATGGCTGAGCAGCGATCAAGAAAAGAAGAGTTCAGTGAGCGCATAAAAGGCTTACCTGCCACTCAACAAGAGCTTTTAGGTTTAAAGCGTGACCTAGAAGTCGGCACCGAAATTTACACCCAAATGTTAAACAATATTCAAGAGCTGGATATTGTCCGTGCTGGGACTGTGGGTAACGTTCGTATTGTTGATGATGCGGCAGTGAATGTTGAAGAGCCAGTGAAACCTAAGAAAGCCTTAATTGCCGTTATTGCTACGCTACTAGGTGGATTTTTAGGTGTCGCCATAGTGCTTGTGCGCGCAGCGCTGAATCGTGGCATTGAAAACCCAGATGATCTAGAGGCGATTGGTTTGCCCGTTTATGCTTCTATTCCACTGTCTGACGAACAGCGTAAATTAGACTTTGGTAGCCGTCGTTCTGCCAGACATTTAAGGAAGATAAAGAACCAGCACCCGACTGTATTATTGGCACATCGGAATCCTACCGACATTACCATAGAGGCATTGCGGAGCCTGCGCACTAGCTTGCACTTCGCGATGTTGGAAGCCAGCAATAATATCATGATGATTTCTGGCCCAAGTCCGAACGTAGGTAAATCGTTTGTTTCAGGTAACTTGGCTGCGGTTATCGCGCAAGCCGGACAGCGTGTTTTACTTATCGATATGGACTTACGCAAAGGCTATATGCACAAAATGTTCGATATGGGTCCAGAGGATGGCGTATCAGATGTTTTGAGTAAGCGAGTTGATTTGGCAAAGGCTATAAAACCGACAAAAATTAATGAGTTGTTTGTATTGCCCCGTGGCGCGATTCCACCCAATCCCTCGGAATTATTGATGAGTAAGGGATTAACTGAGCTATTAGAAACGGTTAGCGGTCAGTACGATTTAGTTATTGTTGATACGCCGCCGATTATGGCGGTTACTGATGCTGCAATTGTGGGGCGTCAGTGTGGTGTAACAATGATTGTGGCGCGTTTTGGTTTGAACCCGATTAAAGAGCTAGAAGTTACCAAGCAGCGCTTTGAGCAAAATGGTATTACGGTTAAAGGTGTTGTATTGAATGCCGTTGAGCGCCGTGCTTCTGGTTACGGCTATGGCTACGGTTATGGTTACGGGTATTACCAATACGAGTACAAATCTGATAAGTCGTAATACCTTCCTCCGAACGGATACCTAGTGTAATTCTGGGTATCCGTTGATATTCCTTCTTGACGATACTTCCTGCTTTTTGCCGATAGGGCAGACACGCCACCTCGCCTATGTCATTCCGAACTTGATTTGTGATCCATGTTCTTGAAATTTTGAGTTTATGCATATTCCCCGAAGGATCAATGGTATTCGCGCCGCTCACGTGGATGGTCAATCAGGGGCGGTAATGAGGAGTTTTGGAGCTTGTACATTTTGGATAGCAAGTGACTGACTTCACAATTAGTATCGTTTACAGAGATGACAGCCTCTTAATTCTCGTTGCAAGATTAGTCATATTGTCTCCTAGCCAGTATAACCTTGTTACCCCCGCCTATTTTCGCTACCATTTCCGGCCCACAGACCCAGCGGTGATTTATGAAACGTATTGTTTATCCCGGCACGTTTGACCCTATCACACGTGGTCATATCGATTTGGTGGAACGAGCTTGTAAGTTGTTCGACACGGTTGTGATTGCGGTGGCGAATAGCGAGAAGAAGCAACCCATGTTCGCGCTTAAAGAGCGCATGGATTTGTGCGCCGAGGCATTGGCGCATGTGCCGAACATTGAGGTGTGCAGCTTTACAGGCTTAACCGTAGAGTTAGCCAAAGCGCAGAACTGCAAAATTATTCTGCGGGGTGTGCGCACCGTGGCGGATTACGAGTATGAGTTGCAGTTGGCCAATATGAACCGCTCGCTTGCGCCAGGAATAGAGACCGTTTTTCTTACTCCCGGCGAGTCACTGTCTTATGTTTCCTCATCGCTGCTACGCGAAATTGCTAGCATGGGTGGCGACGTATCTCGTTTCGTCCCTGACAATGTCAGTAAGGCTTTAAATACCCGTTTCCCGCCCCGCAAATGAGAATGTTATGGCACTAATCATCACTGATGAATGCATTAATTGTGATGTCTGCGAACCAGAATGCCCGAACGAGGCCATTTACCAAGGCGACAGTATTTACGAAATCGACCCTAATCGCTGCACTGAATGCGTAGGGCACTTTGACGAGCCACAATGCCAGCAAGTATGCCCCGTAGATTGTATTCCACTGGATCCCGCGTTCATGGAAACAGAAGACCAGTTGATGGAGAAGTACAAGAAGTTAATTGCTGTCGGTTAGGCAAACAATTCAAATCACGCCGCCAAGAATAGTATTGCTAACGCGAACGAATCATTTGCCAATTTTGGTTTTAGTTTTTTACCGCTTCGCCGTAGTACATATAGCCCGCGATTTTAGGTACGCCATCGGCATAGCAGGTTTCGAGTTTACTAATGGTAAACCCACAGCTGGCAATCGATTCTGCAATGGGACGATTGAGATGGCAGCCGCCAACTAACTTCTTCCACACGGGCGTTACTCTATTTTGCCAATTTTGCACCGAGTGATTTTCAGCTAGGCCGTGCTCACAAAACAATAATTTGCCAGTCGGTTTTAAGACCCGGTGCATTTGTTCTAACGCGCGCTGCCAATCGGGAATGGTGCAAAGGGTATAGGTAAGTAAAACAGTATCGACACTATTATCTTCAAGCGGAATTTCTTCCCCGGGCAAGTCTAACCACTTTACTTCGACGGGTGACTTGTCGAGATTGCGCTGCGCTTTCTGGCGCATACCAATAGAGGGCTCTAAGCCCCAAACGAAATCGATATTATTCGGGTTATATAGGGCTAAATTAATGCCACTTCCCATACCCACTTCTAAAACAACACCCTTCGCGAGGGGTACAACTTTCTCGCGCAAGCTCATAATCGACGCCATTGAGCAGGCCTTGTCGATGATCACAGGCAATATTTTATTATCGTAAAAGCCCATTACACATTCCTATTTTGGCGAGTTCGCCGGCAAGATCTCGCCAGCAATGTGCCCGAAGGTTAGCACAGTGCGGGCAAGTCGCAAAGACGGCGAAGGCCCAAAATTACGCGCGCAAGGCGGCAAGGCTATTCAATGTACCGATGCAAGCTGATGCAGCTTCTTCGCCTTTAACAAGAAAGTGCTCGCGAAAGAAGCTGATGTGCTCTTCGCTGTTGTGAAAATTGTGTGGCGTAAGCACCACTGAAAATACCGGCGTGCAGGTTTCAAGCTGAACTTGCATAAGGCCTGAAACAACGGCTTGCGCAACGTATTCGTGCTTGTATATGCCGCTGTTGGTAACTAAGCCTGCGCCGACGATAGCAGCGTACTTGCCAGTTTGAGCGAGGAGCTTGGCGTGTAAAGGAATCTCAAACGCGCCTGGCACTTCAAAACATTCCACATTAACGTCACTACGCGAGGACATGTCTTTGAGAAAAGATTCTTTACAGCGGTCGACAATGTCGCGGTGCCAACAGGCTTGAATAAAAGCTACGGTTTGTTTGGAAGATGTGTCTGTCGATGTCATGTTTTTGTCCCAAATGAATACGGCAGGGCAAAGATGAGCTGACAGACCAGACGGCACATAGTGATGGAAACCAAGCGCTGCGGCGTGTAACGATCTTTTCTCATAACCGGACTCTAACCGTCGGCTCCGGAATCACACCGGATCTGCTGTCCTTGTTGGCGTCATCGCTCTGCGATGCTCAACAAGCGCCCGCGGGCTACATGCATACACATGATTACCGCCGGTGGGGACTTTCACCCCGCCCTGAGAACCCTCAATAGGCATAGGCGCTATCGGGGCGCGCGAATATTAGCAATCTGCAGATGATTTGTATACTCACGGCCAACATTCAGGCATTGCGCTAATCTATTAAACGTTAAAGGTATGGCGCGAGGAGTCTATTTGTCGTGCTCGACCACGACCGAGTATCGATGTGAAAGTAAGGAATGCCTTTGGTTTAGGTAAAGTCTGCCGCAATTCAAAACCAAAGGTCGATGGCTTCTCAATAGGGTTCGAGGATGACGGTTAGAGAATTTGATGTCAGTTACTATTGCTGAAATTAAAAAGGATGGGGGTTTTATAGCCCCATCCTTTATTTATCGACTGCTGTTCCGCCATGCCAGTTAAGGCATGATCGCCGGCAATAGTTTTTGTAGCGCCATTTTTTGCTTGGTGCCTTCGCCGGTTAGGGCAAAACCCAGCAATTCGCCGTCGGTGCCAACAAAGCGCGCAACAACATTGATGCCATCTTGCTCAATTTCCCACGTGCCTTTAGCGTCACGGGGCGCAGGGCTAACCGTTACCGGGCACGCAGGGGTTTTGATGGTGACCGGCATAGCAGGGTAGCTCACTTCGGTCGCTTCACCGGTAAGGGTTTTTGCCAAGGCGCGAGCCTGAGCCATGAGCGGCGCAACATAGACCAAAACATGCCCCGCCACTTCAGCACAGTCACCCATCGCGTAAACATTTGGCGCGCTGGTTTCCAACAATCGGTTAGTGGCGATGCCCCGATTCACGGTTAAACCTGCCTCTTGTGCCAATTTGATTTGTGGACGCACGCCAACAGCAGACAAAACCAAATCACAGTTGATGGTGTCGCCATTATTGAGACTAACCACCAAACCGTCGCCTGACTTGTTTACCTCGGTAACGAGCGGGCCAAAATGGAATTTAGCACCCTTGGCTTCAAGCCCTGCCTGAACCGCTTTACCTGCAGCTTCTGGCAACAACGTTGGCAAGCAATAGCCAAGGGGATCAACCGTTTCAGTCTCAATGCCACCATTAAGTAAATCATTGGTGAATTCGCAGCCGATCAGACCGCCGCCGATGATGCAGACCTTTTTCACATTGTTTTTGGCCACCGCAGTGCGGAAGTCATGGTAGTCCAGCAAGTCATTCACTGAGTAGACGTATTCCAGCGCATTACCTTGAATGGGCGGACGAATCACATCAGCGCCCAAGGCCAACACCAACTTCTTGTAGTGAACCTGGGTTTCTTTGTCGCCAATAGTGATAATTTGCGCAGCGGTGTCGATGGCGGTGACCTTGGTCAGCGTCCATACGCTAGCATTCAAGTCTTCACCCATACCACCAGCGTCTTTTTGTGCCAGCGCGTCAGCATCAGTGTTTTTGGTAAAGCCCGTCGATAACATCGGCTTAGAGTAGGCGCGGCCATCATCTGAGGTAATCATAATGACTGGGCTGTCTTTGTCGTGTTTACGCAGCTCGCGAACCAAGCCATAGCCTGCCAAACCGGTACCAATCACCACAATGGCCGCGTCGCTACCAGCCGATGCGGGTTCCTCATGATGGGGGAGGTCACTTTCTTCAGACTTCTCAATCATCTCGAAGTCTTCTTTACCTACACCACAGTCTGGGCAAAGCCAGTCATCAGGAATATCTTCCCAGCGTGTTCCCGGCGCTATGCCAGAATCCGGATCACCCACTTTTTCATCGTAAACCCAACCGCAAACAATACATTCCCACTTACTCATTTACCCAATTCCTCATAAACCTTATGCTTCTATTGGCGAAGCTTAATGTAATATTTTGATTGATATCATCGCCTATTTGGCCGATACCATCGCTTGCAAGTCGCAGGTGATTCGCGCATTCTGCCGCCACACATTTGTTTTGATTGCTGCGCGTTTATTGTGTGGCAACGCTTATGTTCAGTGACCCTCAACACTGGAAGCCGAGTATTGTACGCTTTTCAAACATCACGATTCCACTCGCAAGAGCCAAGGTGGCTTGATTGTAAGAAATTTCCACGCTCCGCCTTGTCTGCTGCGGATGCACGCTGGTTGCTAGATACGGGTTCACTCACCGCACATTTACGGCGCGTGTCCGACGGCCATTTTCATGTTGAGGTGCTGTTTCAACGCTGGCAAATCCCGCGCCTGTCAGAACGCCGCCTGCTAGGCATGGGCGACAGGGACTGGGGTTTAGTAAGGGAAGTGCGCTTGCATTGTCGCAATGAACCCTGGGTATATGCCCGCAGCGTGCTCCCGGCTACATCACTGGTTGGCCGCCTAGACCGCTTGCGAACCCTAGATAATCGGCCCCTAGGCCATTTGCTTTTCACCGATCCCCACATGTCCCGCGATCGCTATGAAATATGTCGCGTGCCCGCAACGTCACTCGGGGACTCTGTTTCTGAACGGAGCGAGGAAAGCCTGTGGGGGCGGCGATCACGGTTTTTACTCAGCGAACATCCCATTATGGTGAGCGAAATATTTTTACCCGCTTTTCGACCTTGGTAGTTTTCCTTCCACCTTGGCCGTGCTGATATACTTTTGCCAGAATATTTTAATGGCTGCCTTATGAACGCATTACTCCAGCATATAAAAAAGCAAACCCCCCAGTATCTCGCTCTCATGCGCGTAGATCGGCCGATTGGCACCTACTTGGTGTTATGGCCAACATTGTGGGCGCTGTGGTTTGCGGCGAAGGGGCTGCCAGACTGGCACATTCTCATTATTTTTGTGCTTGGCACATTTTTAATGCGCTCTGCAGGCTGCGTAATTAATGACTTTGCCGACCGAAAAATAGACGCCCACGTGAGCCGCACCAAGCAACGCCCCTTTGCCACTGGTGCAGTCAGCGAAAAGGACGCATTGTTGTTATTTGCCGTGCTTTGCTTGCTGGCCTTTGTGCTCGTCTTATTCACCAATTTACTAACCGTATTATTTGCCTTTGGCGCCGTGGCTTTAGCCGCTACCTACCCCTTTATGAAGCGCTACACCCATTTACCTCAATTGGTGCTGGGGGCTGCGTTTGCCTGGGGAATTCCGATGGCGTTCACCGCACAAACCGGCGAACTTCCACCGCCAGCGGCATGGCTGCTCTATATTGGCGTATTGATATGGACAGTCGCTTACGACACCTTTTACGCCATGGTTGATCGCGAAGACGATTTAAAAATTGGCGTGAAATCGACCGCAATATTGTTCGGTGACGACGACAAAGTGATTACTGCCATGCTGCAATTCTGCGTGGTCGTCGTGATGCTCATGGCCGGCCCGCGCTTTGACATGAGCTTTATCTACTACGCGGGCATCATTGCCGCCAGCGGACTATTTATTTATCAGCAGCAATTGATTCGCTACCGGCAAACTGAGAAATGCTTTAAAGCATTTCTAAATAATAACTGGGTAGGTGCCGTTATTTTTGTCGGTATTGCTCTGCACTTTCTGATGGAGACATAAACATTGAGCAAACTTGAGTTAGAGTTTGTCAGTGCCATTGCTGAAATTGGTGCCGAGGCGTGGAATAGCGCCGCTGGCTGCGACTACCCCTTTACCCGCTATGAGTTTTTACACGCGCTTGAAGCGAGCGGCGCGGTCGCGAAAGACAAGGGCTGGCAAGCCCATCATCTTATTATTCGCCGTGATGATGAACTTCTTGGCGTCATGCCGTTTTATATCAAAACCCATAGCTATGGCGAGTATGTCTTTGACTGGTCGTGGGCCGACGCTTACCAGCGTCATGGACGCCCGTACTATCCAAAATTACTGTCCGCTATTCCGTTTACGCCGGCGACCGGGCCACGCCTGTGCTTGGTCGATGAAAACGATCGTAGCGACGTCATGGCCGCACTCGCAAAAGCACTGCCGATACACGCGAGCGAACTCGGCTTCTCATCAGTGCATATCCTTTTTTCCCGCGCTGAAATGGCGAGCATATGGTCGCAGGAGGGTCTGATGCAGCGCATCGGCCCTCAATATCATTGGTACGACCGAAACTATGGGGATTTCGAGGGCTTTTTAGCGGAGTTTAGCTCTCGCAAGCGCAAAGGGCTACGCAAAGAGCGCCGCGTGGTGGCGGAGCAGGGTTTGAGTTTACAGCTTATTTCGGGAGCTAAGGTAAGCGCCGAACAATGGCGTTTCTTCTTTCACTGCTATCAACTAACCTACGCAAAACGAAGCGGTCACGGCGGCTATTTGCCAGAATCATTCTTTACTCAGTTAGCGGCAACCATGCCAGAACACTTGGTAATGGTACTTGCCAGTCATGGCGATGAACCGGTGGCCGTGGCGCTAAACTTTCGCGACAAACACACACTCTACGGTCGCTACTGGGGCTGTATTCGCGAGTATGAATTTCTGCACTTCGAAACCTGTTACTACCAAGGCATTGAGTATTGTCTGAGGGAGGGTTTGCGGCATTTTGACCCTGGCGCGCAGGGCGAGCACAAGATTCAACGCGGCTTTACGCCCATCTTGACCTACTCAAATCACTGGCTGGCCGACGCTGATTTTTCCGCCGCCGTTGAGCGGTTTTTAGATGATGAGCAGATCCATATTGGCAACTATCTGCGGGAAGCCAGCGAGATGCTGCCGTTTAAAAAGACCGACGACTAAGCCGGTCATCCCCTGTTACTGTTGGGCGTTTTTTAAAACTCGCTCAACGTAAAGTAGGCAGATGATCGGCAATATAAAGCTACAGGCGATCTGCACGGTTTGAATGATGTCTTCTAGCGTCCACGGCGCATCGCGGCTAGTCCAATACACCACGATCGGCATGGCAATAAATATCACCGTAGGTAAATAGCGCCAGAGATAATAACTCATGCTTGACGCTGCTTCGGCATCAGCGCGGCGGTAACAATAAAAGGTGATTAACACCACCAAGAATCCGATAATCAACACATAATAGCTGCCTAAAATACCGGCGAGTAAATTCAAAATAGCGCCCAATACCAAGCTAATTAAACTAACATTAACCAGTCCGCGAAGTATGCGTAGTTTACGTCGTTCCATGTTCACTCCTACTATTATTTGAGTGCTTAAGCGTGAATGTCTTTGACCAGTAGACCGTATTTAAGTGCCGTTTCGGCCAGCGGTTGATCTAAGGGGATTTGCACCCGATGACCCGACCCCGGCGCCGCACTGATTGATTTACCGTGTTTGTCACTCAGGGTCTTTAGAGTAAACCGAGTATTCCCACCCGGCATCATCAACTCTAGGGTATCACCTGTTTCAAATCGATTTTTAACATCAACGGTAATGACAGAATCCCGGGCATCCACAATCTCACCCACAAATTGTTGCTGCTGCGCATTGTTTACACCCATTTCGTAATTTTGGTATTCCTTAGGGGGATGCCGACGATAAAAGCCCTCGGTATAACCTCGATTGGCGAGTGTTTCCAGTTCGTCCATAAGATGCATGTCGAAGGGCTTACCGTGGGCAGCGTCATCTATGGCGCGGCGATACACCTGCGCAGTTCTGGCAACATAGTAGTGCGACTTGGTCCGGCCTTCTATCTTTAGGGAGTGCACACCCATCGCCGCCAACCGTTCCACATGCTGCACCGCGCGCAGGTCTTTAGAGTTCATAATATAGGTGCCATGCTCATCTTCGTAAGCGGGCATAAATTCACCGGGACGCTGAGCTTGTTGCAGTAGTACCGCTTCTTCCATTGGCTGCGGTGCCGGCTCAGGAATATAGGTTTGCACCGCAACAAGATCACCTGTTTCATCTTCTTTGGCTTCGTGGGCCTGATATTTCCAACGACAGGCATTGGTACACGCACCTTGATTGGGATCGCGGTGATTCATATAGCCAGACAGCAGACAGCGACCTGAATACGCAATACACAGCGCGCCGTGAACAAAGACTTCAATCTCCATCTCGGGCACCCGCTGGCGGATTTCTTCAATTTCATCAAGCGCCAATTCCCGAGACAGTATGACCCGTTGAATACCGTTCTGATGCCAAAATTTTACCGCCGCCCAGTTCACCGCATTGGCCTGCACGGATAAATGAATCGGCATATCAGGCCAGTTTTCACGCACCAACATCATCAAGCCGGGATCTGCCATGATTAATGCGTCCGGCTTCATTTCTATCACGGGGCCCAGATCACGAAGGTAGCTGCGAATTTTGTCATTATGGGGCGAAATATTAGACGCTAGATAAAATTTCTTGTTCTGCCTATGAGCTTCTTCAATGCCGCTGCCCAAGGTCTCTAAATCTTTGAACTCGTTATTTCGCACCCGCAGGCTGTAGCGTGGCTGACCCGCATAGACAGCATCTGCGCCATAGGCGAAGGCATAGTGCATATTGCGGAGACTACCAGCGGGAGAAAGAAGTTCGGGAATCATGGTGCTAAAACCTTGAAATCAGATTAAGTGATGGGGTGCCTATGGTAGCGTAAACCTAGGTATTCTGCGCTATTGGTGACTAGACTGACGTTAGTTACACTCTGCATGAGCTGCATTAGACATATAAGACCGGGAAAGACGATATTGAACATTTGCTTCACACGATTGCTACTAAGCCAGCTCTTAATAGTATTGCTGGCGTCTTCATATTGCGCTGCGGCAACATCTCGACCAAAGGATAGCGACGGCGATGGCATAGCAGATAGCGATGATCGTTGCCCAGAAACATTAGCAGCAGCCGTCGTTGATAGCTATGGCTGCGCAGATAGCGATAACGACGGTATCATCGACACCATTGATCACTGCCCTAAAACCCCACCGGGTGAAAATGTTGACCAGTTCGGCTGTGTAGACAGCGACAATGACGGCGTAAAAAATGGCGACGATCAATGTCCGCGCACCGCGGCTGGCGCCCGGGTAATGCGAAACGGGTGCTCGGCAAAACAAAGTGTCGGTCTAGAAAGCATTTGGTTTGACTACGGCACCGCCGATATCAGCAATGAAGCCCATGAACAACTTGCACATGTCGCCGAGGTATTGATGCTGAAACCGAAGTATCGGCTAGCACTTCAAGGCCACAGCGACAGCAGCGGCTCATCTGACGTGAACTACCGGTTGTCACGAATTAGAGCGAATGCGGTTAAAAACCAATTAATGGCACTGGGAGTCACATCAGACCGTATTGATATTGAGGCCTATGGCGACACCATGCCCATTGCAGACAATAATACCGACGAAGGCAGGGCTAAAAATCGTCGCGTCGCCCTAAGAGTGATTCGAGCCTCACCGTCGAAGTAAATACGCATTACTATATCGATCAATTTAATATCAGCTAGAATATCATCTGCTACTTTACTGTTTTTATCAGAGAGTTTAGGATTTCTGCGCACTCAAACGTTAAGTTGCACGCATTTTTAATAATTTATTTACGCTATTATGGAACACTATGCCTTAAAGTATGTATTAAGCCTCGCGATGACGTGGTAATTTGCGACTTATAAAAGGTATAACTTTAATGATTCAGGGGATGTTTATGAGCAAGCAATGGAAAACTGCTCTTGCGGCCGGTGTGATTTTAGCATCGGCGGCGAGTGCGGCTATGGCTGAGGCCGAAAAGGAGAAGGGTTTCTACCTTGGTGGTAACGCCTTTTATAATCAAGTATTTGACGCAGACGGCACAGTAAGCACCTCTAGCGCTGGCGGCGTTGGCGCGCTAGGCGCGATTCCCGTTCTGGGTGATCTTCTCAATGGCTTGCTGGGCGGTGGCGCAGCTGCCAATGCCAATTTTGAAGCAAGCTACGATGATGACTATAGCTACGGCGTCACCTTCGGTTATAAATTCGAAAGCCCTTACCGACTGGAATTTGAATACCGTCAAGGCGAAAATGATATTGATAGCTTAAGCGGCCCCGGCGGATCTCTTGCTAGCGACGGCACACTGGAAGTGACCTCTATGATGGGTAACTTGTGGTATGACTTCTCAGCTGGAGAGCGCCTGCGTCCCTACATTGGTTTCGGTTTGGGTCAAGCAAACCTAGATTTCGGCGATGGCGACGATGACGTCCTTATCGGCCAATTGGGTGCTGGTATCACTTACTATATGACACCTCGTCTAGCCGTAGATGCGGGTTACCGCTACAGCATGTCTGAAGATGCGAGCTTTGAGTCTGCCGCAACTAAAACGGAAATTGAATACAGCGCGCAAAGCGTGATGGTTGGTTTGCGTTATAACTTCTTCGACGCGCAATACGGCGTAAAAGATGCAGATGGTGACGGTGTTTCTGATGAAATGGATCAGTGCCCAGGCACACCAAGCGGCGTACAAGTTGACAGCGTTGGTTGCCCACTTGACGGCGATAACGACGGTGTTGCTGACTACCTAGATCAGTGCCCGAACACACCTGCTGGCGCAGAAGTAAACGCGGTTGGTTGCCCTTTAGACGGTGACAACGATGGTGTTGTAGATGCCGACGACGCTTGCCCTGATACTCCAGCTGGCCAAGCTGTTATGTCTAACGGCTGCGCAAAAGATCAGGCTGTGATTCTACGCGGTGTAAACTTTGAACTTAACAGCGCTAAGTTAACCATGAACGCTGAAACTATCCTGAATGATGTTGCGGCAACATTGACTAGTTCACCTGGTTTCAATGTTGAGCTACAAGGTCACACAGATAGCAGCGGCAGCGACAGCTACAACATGAACCTGTCTCAGAACCGTGCCAAATCAGTGAAGAACTACTTGGTTGGCAGTGGCGTTGAAAGCAGCCGCTTGACTGCAACTGGCTACGGCGAAGAACAGCCTATTGCTAGCAACGAGACCAGTGAAGGACGCGCTGAAAACCGCCGTGTTGAGCTGAAAGTATTGGGTAGCGAAGACGCAATGGTTGCTGCGCCTATGTCATACGATGAGCCAATGGTTGAAGATGAGCCGATGCTAGACGAGCCCATGGTTGAAGAAGCTCCAATGACCGTCGAAGAGCCAATGCTTGAAGACGAGCCTGTAGAAGAAGAATATCAGTCATACGAAATGTCTGAGGATGAGCTAGATTACTAATATGCCTCTTGGCAGTTAGTTTTAGCTTAGGAAAAACCCGGCTCTGGCCGGGTTTTTTTATGCACTCAATGTAGCGATAACGTTGATATTAGATACTAGCGACGGCGCTGCCAGACAAGTAGCTGATTATTCGCCGGCATGTTGTGGTCTGCCAGCAGACTAAAACTCGCATTGTGAGCAAGCCTTTCAATGGCCTCAAAATCACGTATGCCGCTAACTGGATTATTGCCCTTTAACCAAAGATCGAAGTCCGCATTACTGGGCGACGTGAACTCACCTCGATATTTAAATGGGCCGTAAATACACAATAAGGCCGTCGCCTTTAGGTGCTTATCCGCCTTAGCGAAAAACAACTCCACCTCTGGCCAGCCCATTATATGGAGCGTATTAGCAGTAAAAATGGCATCGTACTGCTCTGCTGGCCACACCTCATCTCGAATATCTAAACTCAACGGCGCAGGCAGCGAGGTTTCCGCCAACCAGCTACGTATGCCCGAAATATTTTCAAACCGATCACTACACTGCCATAGTAGCCATGGCATATGGGCAGAAAAATACACAGCGTGCTGGCCAGTGCCACTGCCGACTTCCAGCACATCATGGGAATCCTGCAGCACCGCTTTTAAGTGATTCAAAATCGGCTGTTTATTATTTTCGCAGGCTTGCGAGAATGGCTTAATTTCACTCATAGTAGGGTTATCGCCGTAACACACCATCAACGCGACGGTGGTAGAGAAGTAATAATAATCCAGTTTAGCGTTTTGGAGGCGCAGTCAACAATGACCTATTGGTTAATGAAGTCAGAACCGGACACCTTCAGCTTAGATGATTTACGCAGCCGCCCAGATAGCACCGAGCATTGGGACGGCGTGCGCAACTACCAAGCAAGAAATATGATGCGCGACCAAATGAAGTGCGGTGACAAGGTCTTTTTTTACCACTCCTCTTGTCCTGTGCCGGGCATAGCCGGTATCGCCAAGGTAGTTAAGGAGGCCTACCCAGACGGCAGCGCGCAAAACCCCGAGTCTCGTTATTACGATCCTAAAGCGAGCGCCGACAACCCACGCTGGTTTATGGTAGACGTAAAATTCGAACGGAAATTTAAACGCTTGATTCCCTTGTCAGAGTTAAAAGCCGAACCGGCATTAGGCGAGATGAGACTGCTCAAGAAGGGCAGCCGCCTGTCTATAATGCCGGTGAGCAAAGCAGAGTGGCAGCAAATACTGTCTATGGTCTGAGCGCTAAGAGCAATGCAAACTAAACTGGGGCGTCCCTTAAGAATACCCACTCACGCGCGGTAGAGTGTTCTGGGCTGAAGTAATATCCATCGCTATCAAAGGCTTTCAGCTGCTCAACGTCAGAGATACGCTGCTGAATAATATAGGCCGCCATCAGCCCCCGCGCTTTTTTCGCATAGAAACTGATAATTTTATATTTGTCGTTTTTAAAATCTTTAAATACCGGTGTGATGATGTCAGCTTTCAGGGCCTTAGGCTTAACCGCGCTAAAGTATTCGTTTGAAGCAAGATTGACCAAAACCTGGGAATTGATTTCAGCCAGCTGGGTGTTAAGCGCCTTGGTTATTTTCTCGCCCCAAAACTCATACAAATTCTTGCCGTCGTTATTTTCAAACTGAGTCCCCATTTCCAGACGATAGGCTTGTATTAAATCTAAGGGTCTGAGCAAGCCATAAAGCCCAGACAAAATACGCAAATGCTGTTGGGCGAACTCGAAATCATCGTCAGTAAAACTGTCTGCATTTAATCCCGTGTAAACGTCGCCGCGAAACGCCAGCACCGCCGCCTTGGCATTATCCGGCGTGAAGGGGCGCGCCCAATTCATAAAGCGATGATGATTTAATTCGCCTAACTTGGGACTAATTTTCATCAGTGCCGAAATATCATCGGGGCTGAGCTTTTGCAATTGCGAAATCAGCTTTTGCGAGCGCGGCAAAAAATCACCTTGCGTGAATTTCGCGGTGTGCGACGGACTATCAAAATCTAAGGTTTTCGCCGGAGATATTACAAGTAACATGGTCTGTCCTTTCAGGCCTGCAACAAGGCTTGCCACCAATTTAGTGGCTCGCCGCTATCCGCATCATATACATTGCCATAGAGCCAAGTAGCCGTGTCGCCGTTAATCCATTTATTCATGAGTTCTTCGATGCTGCTGAATCCTACGCCAAAATGGATGCTATAGACCAAGGCGCGTTCCGTTTTAATATCAAGGCACCCCCCCAGTTTTTCAAATTCAGCCGTGAGCTGCATTTCCAGTACCTCATTGGGCTCCCGAAAAAACACCCTGACACAGAGATTCCCTCCGCGCTCGACCACAATAAACCGCCCACGAGAATCGGGGTTTAGATTGATCGTATCCATGGCAGCTACTCCGCGCACAAACAGCGGTGACTTGAGCAGTCGATAATCACCGCTGTTCTGCAGCGGGATCGCGAGTACCTTTTCAAAAATTGGTTGTTTATTAACCGGATGAGTGCCCGCGTATAACTCCAGCAGCGTTTCCTGATCGGCAAAAGGTGCGTTATCTGTCATAGGATTTAGTGTGTTACTTAATGATTCGGTATCTCGGAGGCACAATGATACCGATTTTACTCGCTCACCGCACGGTGACGCAGGGCAGGCGGGCGCTATTACTGCTATAGAAAATTACTGACCGGGAAATTGAATACCAATCGGCGGCGGCGTGTAGTAATTTGCCGGACGCGCTTGCTGCTCAATAGCAATTAATTTAAAGCCACCTTCAACCTGAAGAACACCACGATCCTGCTGATCTTTAAACGCGCTCTCGAGAGCAATCAACTTGTTACCGCGTTCATTCTTCATTGAGCTGGCAAAGCGTCGAAAAAACTGACGCAGGCCATCGCTGGCGGCAATAACCTCCGCGTTGTCAGTGAGCACAGCAAGGTATTTAGCGCGACCGTCGCTAGCAGTGTAAACTCGACCTTTAATACCAGCGACGTCGCTGAACTGGCCCGTAGGTGTCAGACTTACCTCATGGGTATCTGGTACTACGATAGCTTGGCCTTCTTGCGCACTATTGATCATGTCACCGACATCATCAACATTCATGACCACGCGCGCGCCGCTTTGTGTAAGTACGGCAATGGCTTGCTGGCCATTGATAATAGAATAACCAAGCTGGCCGCGATCCACGCGAATATGTTGGTCATCTCGGTAACTTAGGGTAAGAGTTTCTTTACCCATGGCATAACGGGCAACAATGTCTGCCTGTACGCTGCCCGCGTAGGCAAAGCCAAGCAATGTAAGAATAATAATAGAACGCATGGTGTCTCCTTGGCATCTGTGCCCACAGAATAGCTATAATAAGCAGCTAATTTAGGGATACCCGAATAGTGAAGCAGTGTGTTTATTTAATAGATTACCTTACTGAGCGACTTGGACGTCTGCTAGCGTGGTTAATTCCCTTAATGATGTTAGGCACAGCCGCAGTGGTGATCATGCGCTACGGCTTTGGCGAAGGGATGACCGCGCTACAAGAATCTGTAACCTACTTACACGGCACCGTGTTTATGCTCGGCGCGGCCTATACGTTAAAGCACGGCGGCCATGTCCGCGTAGATATCTTCTATCATCGCTTTTCACCACGCACTAAGGCATGGATCGACAGCATTGGCTGCATCCTATTTTTATTGCCGCTCTGCGGATTAATATTGATCACCAGTTGGGATTTTAGCGCGAACGCTTGGGAGATACGTGAGGCATCAGTAGAACCCGGCGGACTGCCCTTTGTTTACCTGTTAAAAAGCCTGCTTCCCTTGATGGCGATCAATCTCGCGATGCAAGGAATTGCCGAATTATTACGCAATGCCATCATCCTGAGCGGCGGGGAGCTAATTAGCCATGCTGATTGAGTTTCTACCGCTGTTAATGTTTGCCGTAATTTGCTTAGTGTTAATGCTCGGCTACCCCGTGGCCTTTAGTCTTGCAGGAACCGCCATGCTATTTGCGGGTATTGGTATTAGCATCGGCCATTTTGATGCTTCCTTTCTATCGGCACTGTCTGGCCGTTTATATGGCACGATAAGCAATGTGACCTTAATCGCCGTACCCTTATTTGTATTAATGGGCGTACTTCTTGAAAAGAGCCGCCTAGCCGAAGAACTGCTCAGCAATATGGCAGCGCTATTTGGTCGTCGCAGAGGTGGTTTGGGGTTTTCAGTCATATTGGTAGGTATGCTGCTCGCGGCCAGCACCGGCATTGTTGGCGCAACGGTCGTCACTATGGGCTTAATGTCACTGCCGACTATGCTAAAACGGGGCTACGATCCGAGCTTAGCAACCGGCACCATCTGCGCCACAGGCACCCTCGGGCAAATTATTCCGCCGTCTATCGCTCTCGTTCTACTCGGCGACACTCTGTCTAGCGCCTACCAACAGGCGCAATTAGATTTAGGGGTATTCAGCCCAAAAACCCTGTCTGTCGGCGATTTATTTATTGGTGCACTCGTACCAGGCCTGATGTTGGTCGTTCTTTACTTGTTATACATGGGCTACATTGCCATCACACAACCGGAGAAAGCCCCCGCCGCCAGCGATCTCGATCCACCGCCAATAAGCGCGCTACTCAAAGGACTACTTCCTCCAGTTGCCTTAATCCTAACCGTACTGGGCTCTATTTTAATGGGGGCTGCCACGCCTACCGAAGCAGCGGGTGTAGGCGCCTTAGGCGCGGCACTCATGGCAGTCGCTAAAGGACAGTTAAGTTGGACACGGATGGGAGAGGTCGGTCGAGAAACCCTAAAAGTGACCTGCATGGTCTTTATGATTCTGATCGGCGCAGCCGTATTTTCATTAGTATTTCGCGGCTTTGGTGGCGATGACCTCATTCAACATTTTTTCGCACAGCTACCCGGCGGCGTCATCACCGCAACCTTCATCGTGATGTTAGTGATATTTCTACTAGGCTTCATTCTCGATTTTATTGAAATCACCTTTGTGGTGGTGCCAATTGTGGGGCCAATATTGCTGGCGATGGGAGTAGACCCGATCTGGCTTGGCATTATGATCGCCCTCAACCTACAAACGTCTTTTTTAACCCCGCCATTTGGTTTTGCGCTATTTTATCTGCGCGGTGTTGCACCACCATCGGTCAGCACATCAGAAATTTATCGAGGTGTTGCACCGTATATTGCACTGCAATTACTCATGCTTACTTTGCTGGCACTTTGGCCTTCTTTAGCGACGTGGCTGCCGTCTTTCGTTCGAGGTGAATAATGATAAGTGTGACATTGACAATTCATCTGGGCACACGTTAACTGTGCGTCTTTAATATTTTCTACCAAGAGATTACAAATTATGCGTGACATCGACGACACGCCAAAACCCACAGGCGAATTAGCCTTACAAACTGTTGCAATGCCCGCCGACACCAACCCTAGCGGCGATATTTTTGGCGGCTGGTTAATGTCACAAATGGATCTTGCAGGAAGCGTTACCGCTTCACGGCGAGCCGGAGGACGAGTCGCAACTGTTGCCGTCGATGGTATGGCATTCATGACCCCTGTCAGGGTCGGCGCAGTTGTAAGCTGTTATACAGAAATCTTAGATGTTGGCCGCAGCTCGATTCGCGTTCGTGTAGAGGTCTGGATTACCAGCCTACATCAAGACGAACCCGCCAAAGTCACCGAAGGTGAATTTGTCTTTGTCGCAATCGATGGCAATGGTCGCACCCGCATCGTCGACTGAGTTACTCCTGCTACAGAAAGACGATGTAAACCTGCCGTAAAACAAGGCAGACTCTGCGCTGACGACAATAATGGAGAATAACAATGTCGATGCATAATAGAGTCTGCTTGATCACCGGTGCAACAAATGGAATTGGTAAAGCGACAGCCCTCGCATTGGCCGCACAAGGTGCGGAGCTATTTGTTGTATGCCGAAACCAAGCAAAAGGCGAGGCACTACTGGCGGAAATTAACGAACAATCGCCGGAATGTCACAGCACACTTCTACTCGGCGATCTCGGCAAATTCTCTGACATTAGACGCGTCGCAACACAATTTTTAGATACCGGAAAACCACTTCATTTGCTGATGAATAACGCCGGTGTCGTCAACACCCACCGCAAGCTCAGTAGCGATGGCATTGAAGAAACCTTTGCGGTGAATCACCTCGCGTATTTTTTAATGACCGAACTACTCCGCGATCGCTTAATACAAAGTGCCCCGGCGCGCATCGTCAGTGTGGCGTCCGCAGCGTATAGCTTCGCCAATGGCGTCCAGTTCGACGACCTAGAGTTTAAGACCACACCCTACAAAACTTTTAAGGTCTACGGACATTCAAAATTGTGCAATATTTTGTGGACGCGACAACTCGCGAAACAACTAGAAGGCACCGGCGTCACGGTAAATTGTGTGCACCCCGGCGCGGTTAGCACCGGCCTAGGCCATCAAGATCACGTAGTGATAGGAAAAATCATCGGGCTGTTAATGAAGCCCTTTTTTCGAAGTCCCGCATCTGGCGCAAAAACGTCTATCTTTGTCGCAACATCGCCAAGCTTAGCTAATATTAGCGGCGAGTATTTTTCAGACTGCAAACCCAAACGACTAAAATCTTGGGCGAAAGATGACCGCGCGGCGGAACGTCTATGGCAGGTAAGTGAAGCCTATTTAAAACGCGCCTAGCGGTATTTTTACAGTAAAGAGTAACTTGGCTAACAACCCTAAAGCATATTTTACGAATGCGCTTTAGGGCATAATTTAATAAAAAAATGATTTAATTAAATTACAAATCCCGCGAATTGATATAAGACTGCTCAGAAATATGATGATAAGCCTTGGCGCCTTCCATAAAGTTTTTCCAGCTTGTGTAGACCTTTTTAGTAAGCGGATCACTATTGCCAAGCTCTTCTAAATACTCATCAGACGCCTTGTGCAACTCGCGAATAACATCGTCTGGCAGTTTCCGTAGCTGCACGTGATGAACGTCAACTAGCTCGCGCAGCGCAGCGTTATTTCGCGCCGTGTACTCATCGAGCATATCGGCATTGGCGTAGCGTGCAGCAGTTTCAACAATCGCTTTTAAGTCTTCTGGTAAAGCCTCAAACGCCTGTTTGTTAATAATTAATTCCAGTGTCGAACCAGGCTCATGCCAGCCCGGATAGTAATAGTATTTGGCCACTTCGTGAAAACCGAAGGCGAGGTCATTGTAGGGTGCCACCCATTCTGTCGCGTCAATCACACCGGTCTGTAAAGAGGTATATAGCTCACCGCCAGGCAGGGTAACCGATGTGCCCCCAAGGCGATTCCAAACTTCGCCGCCAGAACCAGGGATGCGCATTTTCAGGCCTTTAACATCAGCGACAGAATTAATTTCTTTATTAAACCAGCCCGCCATTTGCACGCCAGTATTGCCGCCTGCCATCGGAATCAAATTAAATGGTGCATAGGCTTCGCGCCATAATTCCAAGCCACCACCGTGGTATAACCAGCCATTCATTTCCTGCGCGGTCATGCCAAAGGGAACCGCGGTGAAAAAGATAGACGACGATAATTTCCCTTTCCAGTAATACGCCGCGCCGTGACCTGCTTCGGCGCTGCCGGTAGACACCGCGTCGAAAACCCCTAGCGCAGGCACAAGTTCGCCAGCGCCATACACTTTTATTTGCAGACGACCGTTGCTCATTTTATTCACGATGCTCGCAAATTTTTCAGGCGCGGTGCCAAGCCCAGGAAAATTCTTAGGCCATGTGGTTACCAGCTTCCAGTGAAAAACCTGCTGACCGCTCGCGCTACTCTCTTGGCGTTGAGTGCTGTGATCTTTACTTCGCTCACCAACATATAGCCAACTCATAGCAACTAAAGCTGCAAGCAAGGCTAAAATAACCAGCGGTGAATAATTGGTTTTTACGGCCTTATTCATTGTTATTATTCCTGTCTTACAGTAACTGCAAATTCGCGTATTGAAGCACTAACCACTTACTGCCTTCGTCTTCAAAATTCACCTGCACCCGCGCGCTGGCGCCTTGGCCTTCAAAGCTAAGCACGACACCAGCGCCAAAAATACTGTGTAAAACCCGCTGACCCAAACCAAAGCCAATAGACGCCGCCGCTGCCTGTTGGGCACTGGTGGTACTTTGTGCGTAGCTACTTGGACGAGTGACGGTATTATTGATTCGGACTTCATCAATGAGTTCGTTGGGGATTTCACGCACAAAACGCGACAGGCTATTAAAGCTCTCTTGGCCGTGCAAACGCCGAGATTCTGCATAACTTAAATATAATTTTTTCTCTGCGCGGGTAATACCTACGTAAGCAAGGCGACGCTCTTCTTCAAGTCGCTCTGGGTCTTCCATCGACATTTTATGGGGGAAGAGATTTTCTTCCACGCCGACCATAAACACCGCCGGAAACTCCAGCCCCTTGGCCGAGTGCAAGGTCATAAGCTGCACGCTGTCTTCATGTTCATCAGCTTGCTGATCACCGGCATCCAAGGCAGCCTGATCAAGGAAGGCGCGCAGCGGTTCGGCTTCCTCGTCTTCCGGGGTATAGCCCCGCGCGGCGGTAATCAGTTCCTGTAAGTTCTCGACTCGCGCCTGAGCTTTCTCACCCTTTTCTTTTTCATGAAAGGCAATTAGGCCAGACTTATCAATGGCGATACTGACTTGTTCATCTAAGGGTACATCTTGGCACTGGGTCGCAAGATCTTCGATGAGTGACAAAAACCCGCGCAAGGCATTACCCGCTCTAGCAGGCAGCAAGCCATTTTCAATAATGGCGACCGCAGCCCGCCACAAAGACGTTTGATGCTCTCGAGCGTATTCACGCAATATTTCCACGGTGCGGTTACCGATACCACGGGTGGGCGTATTAATAACCCGCTCGATGGCAGTGTCGTCATCGCGCAGAGCAATAATCCGCAAATAGGCGAGGGCGTTTTTAATTTCGAGCCGATCATAAAAGCGTTGGCCGCCATAAATCCGGTAGGGCACGCCAGCGCGAATCAAATACTCTTCCAGCACCCTCGACTGAGCGTTGCTGCGGTAGAGGACGCCAATATCGCCGCGGCGATAATCATCGCGCAGGAGTTCATCAATGCGATCAGTAACAAAACGCGCTTCGTCTTGCTCATTAAACGCAGCAAACAACGCGATTTTGTCGCCATCTTCACCCTTGGTCCACAGCTCCTTTCCTAGCCGCTGGCTGTTATTGGCGATGAGGGCATTGGCGGCTTTGAGTATGGTGCCGGTGGAGCGGTAGTTTTGTTCTAGGCGAACTACCTGAGTATTTGGAATATCTTTGGAGAACTGCTGAATGTTTTCAATCCGCGCGCCACGCCAGCCGTAAATAGACTGGTCATCATCGCCCACGGCGGTCATCGCCATGCCTTTACTGGTCAATAATCGCAACCACGCGTACTGCACGGCGTTGGTGTCTTGAAACTCATCCACTAGAACGTGCTTAAAGCGCTGTTGGTAATGATCAAGAATCGCGGGATTGTCTCGCCATAATTCCAGCGCCCGCAGCAGTAACTCGGCAAAATCGATAACGCCTTGCTGACGACAGACTTCTTCGTAACGGCGGTAAACCTTGAGCATGGTGCTCAAATGGTGATCGCCACCAAAATCGTCAATATGCGCTGCGCGACGACCTTCGTCCTTGTGCCCATTAATAAAATACTGGGATTGACGCGGCGGCCAACGGGCATCGTCAAGTTCTAATTCACGATGAATACGCTTGAGCTGCCGAAGTTGATCGTCGCTATCCAAAATTTGAAAGTTGTCGGGCAAGCCGGCTTCACGGGCATGCGCTTTAAGTAAGCGATGAGCTAGACCATGAAAGGTGCCCACCCACATGCCGTGATTAAGATTACCGCCTAAAAGCGCCTCTATCCGGCCACGCATTTCGCGAGCGGCTTTATTGGTAAAGGTGACCGCCAAAATACTGTAGGTAGACAGGCCTTCGACCTTAATCTTCCAGGCTATACGGTGCACCAAGACTCTGGTTTTACCACTACCGGCACCCGCCAGTACTAGCGTGCCGATGCTATCGGCAGTTACCGCGTCACGCTGCGCGTCGTTGAGATCATCAAGAATATAAGATACGTCCATGGCGGCATATTCTACTGGGATTACGCGGCGCTGGCACCGCTAATCTCGGATCCGGATCAATTTGATGACTGACAACGCCAATATCCCCGTCCTGCGTTACAATAAAGCCAGCCAAACCAATAACAGCAAGCCGGTGGACACCACGTTGAGACCCAGAAATATCATTCGCGCGATGGAAAGCAGCCGAGAGCAAATGCGCCGCTCTGAGCGCAAGGTCGCTGACTATATTCTGGCAAACCGCAAAGAAGTCATTCACATGCGGATTGTTGACCTCGCCCAAGAGGCCCACGTTAGTGAACCCACCGTGGTGCGCTTTTGCCGCGCCATTGGCTGCGACGGTTTCCAAAACTTTAAAGTCGCGCTGGCTCAGCACATTGCCCACAGCCCGGAGTATGAAGAATTTAGCTTTGGCGACGAGGACTCTGCCCGTCAATACACCTTCAAAGTCTTTGACTCCACCATGGAGACCTTAAAGAAAGTTCGCGATAGCGTCGACGTCACCGCTATCGAAAAAGCCGTGGAGCTGCTCAGCAATGCTCGTCGTGTAGAATTTTACGGCTTTGGTGCTTCTGCGGCCGTGGCCACCGATGCCCAGCACAATCTGTTTCGCCTTCAGATTTCTGCCAGCGTGTATTCCGACCCCCATGTACAAGCCATGTCGGCCATGTCCTTAGACCCCAACGATGTCGTGGTGGTCATATCCCAGTCTGGCCGAACCAAGGCCTTGCTAGACGCTATCAATTTAGCCCAGCAAAATGGCGCCCCCGTCATCGCATTAGCACCAACAGGCTCACCGGTAACAAGCGCCGCCGACCTCGCCATTTATATCGACGTCGATACCGATGATGGCGACTACACACCCTTGCCATCCCGTCTTGCTCATATGGCGGTGTTAGATATTCTCGCAGTGGGTATTTCCCGCAGCAAAGCCGGTGTACGCGAACATTTAATCGCCATAGAAAAAGGCCTGCAGGTACTGCGTACAGATATTAAGGAGTAAGTGCTTTTTTACGTCGTTGATTACTCTGCTTATAGTTATAAACGAGCAGTGCAAAAGTAGTGCGCTATAGTGATATATTTCAGCGAAGGCATTTTCAGTAACCGCTAGGGAAAGAACTTACTAAAGAAAAGGATAGGGTATGAAGGTAAAAAATACGTTTGGGGATAGTAGTCAGAGCGGCGTGTTTAAACACGTCGCATCAACGTATATTTAGCTGTTATACCTAGGGTTAAGCAATGGACTATGTAAGTGTATTTGCAGGCTTTGTTAGTGGTGTATTGCTTGCCCTAGCGGGGGCCTGGATAAATATCTCATTAAGTAAGAGGTCACAAGATAAATCAGCATTGAAGGCAGCCGAGTACGAGATGTATCTAAAGCTCAATGACCTTTACAATTGGTATTTTTGGTACTCAACGAACGAGCTTCATAAGAGAGATACGCCTCAAGATATAACAGATGCGTGTCACAAAATTGCCGTCGAACTAGCTAAGCTCCTACATGAAAATGAAGAAACAGAGTTCGCACAAGAGCTGATGAAAACCCTCTATGATGAAAGCTATGAAACATACGATCAGCGTTGGAAGCACATGTCAGCCTTATCAGAAAAAATGGGCAGTAAAGTTGTCCCTGTACATCGCCAGCGCCTAGGCCAAATAAGTGAGGCCAATATACATTTGATGGCGCAAGAGAAATTTGTAGCTAAAGCTCCTGCTTCAAGCCGGTTTAAGATGGGGATATAACAAATTGCTCAAACATCGCTCCGGCGCAAAAACACGCGCCTCCACTGAACAGCCTGCGCTGCGCTTCGGCTGCTGTTTAGCAAAGCGTTATGTTCCAATAATCAGGACTTCCTAAATGAAATCGGTATTCGACAGCGTTCCTTCTGACTTTCGGCTTTTGTCGATACTTGCAACCATCATAGGCATTACGGTCCTGGCGAATTGGGCTGTGATTGCGATAATAAATCGACTGGAGTCGTCTAAGTTGACATCTGACTCTTTCGATAGAACCATACTGATTTTCGCAAAGCGCCTAATTTCCGCCGTAATCTATGGTGTCGGCATTGGGGCATGCTTGACACACATCCCCGAACTCAAGATTGTTGGTCATTCGCTGCTCACCGGAGCAGGTATTCTCACCCTTGTAGGCGGCCTGGCGTCGCAGCAAGTGCTCGGGAATATTGTCAGCGGTTTCATGATCGTGTTCTTCCGCCCGTTCCGGATCGGTGACCGAATCACCGTCTCTGGCAATTACACCGGAACAGTCGAAGACATCACTCTTCGAGAAACCATTGTTCGAGATGCCGAGAACAACCGAATCATCATCCCGAATTCACAGATCAGCAGTGAGGTGGTGGTCAACGCCAACCACACAGACAATAAAATCTGCAAGTTAATCGAGGTGGGTATTGGCTACTCATCTGACCTGGAGCTCGCGATGAAGATCATGCGGGAAGAGATCGCTAAGCATCCGCTGCTCATTGACCAACGCACTAAAGAGCAAATACGAGATAATTCCCCGATTGTCACCGTGCGAGTCACTGCGCTCGGCGATTCTTCCGTCACGCTCAGAGCGTGGGCCTGGGCGGATAGTCCTGCAAACGGTTTCGCATTGCAATGCGACAGTTACGTCAATTTGAAACGCCGATTCGATGAGGCGGGCATTGAGATTCCCTTCCCGCAGCGAACTATCTCGTTCGCCGATGGATCGCGAGTCTACTCGCTTGCCGAAGGCTCGAATGAAAGGAATGCTCGCTAAGCGGAACATGACAAAGCCTTGCAGCTGCCCCGTTTTCCGCTACTTCCCTCTAGCCATTCGCTTCAAGCGGGTGGCTGCAGGAAAGCGTTGAGGTTGGAGAATAACGCTAAAAATATCTGTTTTTATAAAATACGACCTAGAATTTAGGAGCGATTATGTACCCTATTTCAAGAAATATTCCTAGGATAAAATCGCAATGGTTGTGTTTAATTTTCTTCAACCGTTATCCGGGGGCTGTAGTACAAAAATCATCACCGAAGAAAGGATTTAACATTGCGAACCGAACTTAGAAATAAAATTATTGAGGTTTGTGATCAAAAGATTAGCAAGCAGGGCGATGGCGTGGGTTTATCATTTTACGCCTTCTTTAAAAATAAGAATGACCAACCGGATGTACTGATGGAGGCCGCTACCTGGTGGATTAAAACGCATCAGCTAGATCACTTTGAAAAGGCACTAAAGATTAAGTCTATGATAGAGTCTGGCCTATAATTATTGGAATTTTAAAATAGCAGTTATGGAGAAAAGACATGGAAGATATGACTACTGATAAGGACGACACAAAAATGGATTTTGAAACCACTGATGGCGACATACTCGCAAGCAGATGGGATCGGCTTGGAGCTGCAATAATAGACGGCTTAACAATGATACCTATAACACTTCCACTGATGTATTTTACCGGCGGTTTCGATGACATTTCAAAAGGCATAGAGCCTTCAGCCTCCTACTTCTTGGTCTTGTCCATTGCGGGCATGGCAGTATTCCTACTAATTCACGGTAAGTTTTTAGTAAGAGATGGACAGACCCTAGGTAAAAAAGCACTAAATATTAAAATAGTGACTGTAGCAGGACAGCATGCCGACGTGACAACTCTGGCAAAGAGATATGGTTTTAGTTGGCTAATTCCACTAATCCCAGTTATTGGGCCCATTATAAATATGGTCAATATACTCTTTATATTCACTAAATCTAAACGATGTTTACACGACCATGTCGGCGGAACCAAAGTGATAAATTCTAAATAGCAAAGCGTGCCGACGGAAATATCCGTCGGCTAATTAAGGCATTGGAAATAAAATCTTAACTGCTAATTTTTACGCATCTACTGCGCCAAGCACATTAACCCGCGTTCCATTTAGTCTAGGTACCCGCGACAGAGGATCAAGGTCAGTATTGGAAACTAAAATATTTCGGTTCACCCCACCGTTATATGTACCTTCTCCGGTTTTCGGGTCGAAGGTACGGTAGCCCCAGCCGTGCTCCATTACCGCAACACCGCAGCGTATCTCTTTTGAGAGTTTTACTGTTGCTTGTAGTTTATTGGTTACTGAACTTACGGTAACGGTTTGACCATCAATGACACCGAGCTTTTCACCATCTGCGATATTGATTTCAATCGTGCCGCCGCTCATTTCTTTTTCTTTCATGCCGCTCATACTGGTTTCAACAGACCACGAGTTCATCATTTTCATGCGGCGGCGCCCAATGAGTTGAAGTGGGTAAGCTGAGGTATCGGCGGGCTTTTCCTGCAGACGCTCGACGAGGGTTTGTACAAATAGCTCGGGCGCAATATTTACTTTGCCATTGGCGGTGCTGAGCTTTTTAAAGAGCGCACCGAACTGGGGGCGGGTATCTACACTGCCAAGACCATGCTCTGCATTAACAATGTCTTTCCATTTAAACATGCCACCGGATTTAACTAGTACCCGAGACAACCACATTGGTGAAAATCCGTGACTTTTATTGCCCGTCCAGTTTGCTATTTTCATACTCGCTTTAACCACCGGGTTTAACCATTGCTTACCCATCACAAACGGTTTGTTCATGCCGATGGTGAGGTCGCGCAGAAATTCCCATTCGTAGCGCATACCCTCTGGGAGCTCAACGGCGGCATGGGTTATTTGCGCGCGCGGCGCGGGGCTTAGTGCTTGCAACAGCGGATTGATTTCTGAGCGCTCTAAAAAGTGATCACCGGGAATTAACCAATCGGCATGACGATGACTTTCGCGCTGGAATTGATCAATAACGACAAAGCATTCCAATTGCGACAGGGCTGCATCGAGTTTATCGCCATCTGGCCCCGACACAACAGGATTGCCGCTATTCATGATTAAGGCGCGAATCTGGACTGGGCCGGGCGTTGTAATTTCATCGGGCAGTTCAGCAAGGCTATGCGATCCCGCCACATTTTTATTGCCACGCACACGGCTAACAGCATTTGATGCCGGAAATAATTTATCCCCCGCAGCCAATAGATCAAGCACGCCAACCGAGTAATAAATGCCACCCTCGCTTTCTACGCGGTTGGTAATTAAATTTAAGGCTTGGACTAACCATAAGGCGAGAACACCGTTGCGCCCCTGACTCACGCCGGTTCGACCAATGGTCATGGCGCGCGGTGCCTTAGCAAATTGCTCGGCAAGGCGGTAAATGGTATCCAATGGTATATCGCAGAGCTGGCTAAGGGCGTTTAAGTCGGCGTCTTGGGCGTGGGTTTTTAATGTGGCTAATCCGTTAAGGTGCTGGCTGGGTGCCTTGTCCCAGTTGTTGTCGAAGATGATTTTGATCATGGCCAGAACCAATGCCCAATCGGTTTCTGGCAGCGGCGCGATATGCTGGCTGGCCTTAGACGCACATTCGGTGGTGCGCGGATCTACGACAACGAGCTGTGCGCCGGCGTCTTTACGGGCAAGCACCCGCTTCCAGCCGTCGGGAGAGTAGCCAATCCAACACATGCCGCTGATTTGCGGATTGGTGCCAATCAGGAGAAAGTAATCGCAATAATCAATGTCGGCCTGCAGGCTCACCCAAGGATTGCCGTAAAGGTTTTCTGACACCACATGCAGGGCGTTCTGATCTACCGAGGCAACCCAAAACCGACTCTCGGTGCCAATGGCGTCTAGGAACATAGCCTGAAATAACGCGCTACCAAAGTTAAAGCCATTGGGGTTGCCGGTGTAACTTCCAACGGCGTTGGCGCCATGTTTATCAATAATGGCATTGAAGCGCGAGCCAATATCACTAATGGCTTCTTCATAACTTGCTTCTACATAGCGGTCGCCAACCCGTTTCATCGGCTTGGTAATACGCTTGGGATGGGTAAGGGCGAGATGGGATTTGGCGCCTTTAATACAATAATCCCGCCAGCTAAACGCGTTTTCCTTATCTGGCTCTATCTTCACTACCTGATTATTTTCAGCAGTAACTTTTAAACCGCAGCCCTGTTCGCAGATTCCACATATGGTATAGCTGGTTTTCATATCACGCTCCGAGCGCCTTATTGTTATCTGTTGGTGACCCCCATAAACAGGCGAGATCACGGATCACGCTCGCCGCCTCCATACTAATAGCCTGAACTATAGTGTCAATAGGAAACAGTTCTAAAATAGCAATATTGAAATACCGGATTATAAGCCGAAATAACAATCAGAAAATAAATTCGTCCTTCGGTGCAAAATGTATTTTCCTTAAGTTTTTCTTAAATATGGCTCGATACGCTACAAACATGGAAATTCAATGTGAGGGCGTAACGATGTATTCAACTCAAGTAGATGCGGTAACTAGCGGGCTAAACAGCGCCGTAAATGCTAATCCTCGCACGAGTGAGGCATTAGAGATGTCCCCGCAGCTAAGTGTTATCGGCCGAGGCGCGCCAGAGCGTGCAGAAATAGAGGCCTATATTGCCAACAAGTTCTCCGCCGCCTACGGCGCAAAGCTAAGAGAATTCCTACCCTTCTTTTTACTCATGCGCTCACACAGCAAAATTGCTGGCGTACTTGGCATGCGTCGCGGTATTCACGGCCACGCCCTGTTCGTAGAGCAGTATATGGATCAGCCAGCCGAAGTGCTGCTAGCGAACTTACTAGGTAACGATGTTCAGCGCGGAAGCTTGGTTGAAATTGGTAACCTCGTCTCTACATGGCGCGGTAGCAGCCAAATGCTGTTTATTGCCTTGGCATCGCTAATTTGCCGCTCAGGCGCCGAGTGGGCCGTATTTACCGCAACGCCAGAGGTGCAAAAATTACTTCGCCGCCTGCATGTAGAACAATATACCCTTTGCGAAGCAGATGGCCGCCGTTTAGGTGTGCAGCTAGCCGATTGGGGCACGTATTACGACACCAAACCCACCGTTATTGCGGTGAATGCCCGCAGTGCTATCGACATTTTTGCCAAACAGCCCATGACCGCCATGCTACTCAGCGGCTGTGACACGCAATTGACCAATGTGGACGACCACGGCTTGCGAGCGCTGTATGAGTAAGATCATTCATACACTGCAGGAGTTTGCTTCAAACTCTGGCGATCTACCTGCACTTCGCGGAGACAATAACGCATTTAGCTATAGTGACATGCTGGCCGCGGTGCACACGCTCGCGGACGAACTTACTACCTTGGGTATTGAACGCGTAGGTCTTGCGGCAGACAACGGACCAGAATGGATTATTGTAGATTTAGCTTGCCAGCTAGCGAATGTCCCCCTCATCCCGCTACCTGGCTTTTTTACACCGCAGCAAATGCGTCATGCCGTTGAAAGTAGCGGCGTCGATGCATTGCTAAGCGACCGAGACGGCTTCGCTTCCACCTGTGCCACCTTATTCGGTGCGCGGCTTTCGGGCGGGGCAGTGACTTTTGCTAGCCTAACAAGCATTAGTGCGTTTCGGTTATGCCCGCTACTCGATAGCGTTTTATTGCCAGACAACACCGCAAAAATCACTTATACATCGGGCTCAACCGGTCACCCTAAAGGTGTGTGTTTATCTGTTGCAGCCCAGTACGCAACTGCCAGTGCACTGAATGATGCGCTCAAAGAGACGCCCCTACATCGGCATCTCGCGGTTTTACCCTTGGCGACGCTTCTAGAAAATGTTGCCGGTGTGTATAGCGCGCTTTTGCGCGGTGCCGAAGTGGTGCTGCCCGGCTTAGCGAACTTAGGTTGGGCGGGAAGCTCAGGCCTAGATATTCAAGCATTAGCGTCTACCTTGACCGCAACGACACCAGATAGCGCGGTGTTGCTGCCGCAAATTTTAAAAGGTCTGATTTGCGCTCGGGAGTCTGGAAAATGGCCTGCGCCAACAAGCTTAAAATTCCTTGCTGTTGGTGGCGCGCGCGTCGCACCTGACTTAATCGAACGCGGCAGACAACTCGGCCTGCCAGTTTATGAAGGGTATGGCTTATCTGAATGCGGATCGGTGGTCTCTGTGAATCGGCCCGGCGCCGACAAGCCGGGTTCTGCCGGCAAGATTTTACCTCACTGCGCGGTAACCATTGTGGCTGCCGAAGTCTTAGTTAGCGGCAATACCTATCAAGGCTATTTGCAACACGACATCGGCGCGCCATCGTTCACCGAGGTATCCACAGGTGATCTTGGTGAATTAGATGAGGATGGCTTTTTGTGGCTTCGCGGCCGCAGTAAAAACCTGCTGGTAAATAGCTACGGACGCAATATTTCACCGGAATGGCCAGAAAGTGAATTGTCAGCACTACCTAGCATTCTTCAAGTGATGGTTATCGGCGACGCGCAGGCCTTTTGCAGTGCTCTTATCTATCCGGCACCCGGTGCAAGCAAGAGCGACATTAGCCATGACATAGCACTGTGCAATACAAATTTGCCAGACTACGCACAAATTCGTCGCTGGGCAGCATTGCCCAACGCGCTGAGCGTCGCTGACGGTTTATTAACCGCCAATGGTCGCTTACGTCGCAACGAAATATTGACGCACTACGCGTCATTAGTGGACGACTGCTACAGCGACGTTTTGAACCCAGAAACCAACGAAATTACAATGCAATGCCTATCGGTTGTTAGCGCAAATACCGCGCGCACTGACATGGCTGAGGAGTAAAAAATGGGATTTTATGATCAGCTTCAAAACGAGACCGCCACTGCAAGAGCAGAACTTTACACCATCGATTTCATCCAGCACGGGGTGAGCGGCAAGCTCAGTTTGAATGACTATATTCAATTTTTAACGCAGGCCTACCACCACGTAAAACACACTGTTCCCTTGTTAATGGCCTGCGGCGGCCGCTTAGGTGAAGAACATGAATGGCTTCGCGTGGCAGTGGCAGAATACATTGAAGAAGAACTCGGCCATCAAGAATGGATACTCAACGATATCGAAGCCTGCGGTGGCGATCGTGAACAGGTACGCAACAGCCGTCCTGCGCCGTCTACCGAACTGATGGTGTCCTACGCCTACGACATGATCAACCGTGTGAATCCCGTTGGCTTTTTTGGCATGGTGCAAGTACTTGAAGGCACCAGTATTGCGATTGCCGATAATGCCGCGGAAGCGATTCGTTCAAGCTTAAATTTACCAAAACGCGCATTTAGCTATTTAACGTCACATGGCGCATTAGATGTTGAACATGTCGAGTTCTTCAAAGGTTTAATGAATCGTATCGACAACGAGCAAGATCAGGCGCAAATTATTCACAGTGCCACCATGTTCTACAGTTTGTACGGCAATATCTTTCGCGAACTTGGCGAGCGAGGAGATTTGCAACATGCCGCATAAATCCCATCAGCAAAGGAGCTTTTAAGTCATGTCAGCATTAACCATTGTGCTTACTGGCGCCTGCGGCGGCATCGGCAAGGCCTTGGCTGTCGCATTTTCCAGCGCTGGTCACAACCTCGTTTTGATAGGCCGCAATGCAGAAGCGCTAGCCGCACTGCGAGACGGTCTCCCTCGGCCACGCAGCCACCGCTATCTTGTCGCAGATTTGTCTTCTGCCGCTGATATTATCGAACTTTGCGCCGACATCGCCGACGGCCCGGCAATCGACGTATTGGTTAACAATGCGGGTGTGTCTAACTTTGGCCTACTCTCTGACACTGACGACGCCACCATGGAACAGCTGCTCCAGCTGAATATGTTGGCACCAATGCGCCTGTGCAGAGAACTCATGCCTTTACTGTTAAAAAGCCAGAACGCGACAGTGATCAATATTGGCTCAGGCTTTGGCAGCATTGGCTTCGCCGGATTCGCAGTCTATAGCGCCAGTAAATTCGGTCTCCGCGGATTTACCGAGGCCATGCAGCGCGAATACGCGAACGAACAAATTGCCATTCACTACCTTGCACCACGAGCGGTGAAGACCTCGATGAACTCCGACAAAGTCGTTGCCATGAATACTGATCTGGGCAACGCCGCAGATGACCCTGAAGTCGTTGCAAGTGCAGCAATAGCACTGCTGCAGCAAAGAAAAAGTAGTAATCGCTATCTAGGTTGGCCAGAACGCTTTTTTGTCCGTCTCAATGCCTTATTTCCTTCTATAGTATCTAGTGCACTAAAAAAACAATTGGGTACCATCCTGCGCTACGCAAAATCGTCCTAGGAAACCCGCTTCTCTACCAAGGTAGATCATCAATGAAAAACATAGCCGCCGCACACCGTTTTTGCTTACTACTGTTGTTAACTGTTTTACCCGTCTTTGCGCATGCCCAAGGGACGCAGAACGAAGACGCGACGATGACCGATACGCCAAGCGCCGCCGTCGCCGAATTGCAGACAACATGGGCGCTAGCACAGTACGAGGCTGACGAGAAGCGACAAGAAAGGAGCTTTGAAACACTATTAGAAAAAGCAAATACTCTCATACAAAACACACCAAAGAACGCTGACCTCTATGTTTGGCGAGGCATCATTAAGGCCAGTTACGCGGGTGTCAAAGGTGGATTAGGTGCACTCAGCCTAGTCAAAGAAGCCAAAATCGATTTAGAAACCGCCATCAATTTAGGCGGCGGCTCACTACAAGCAGCGGCGCGTACCAGTTTAGGCTCATTATATTTTCAAGTTCCGCCTTGGCCAATTGGCTTTGGTAATGATAAAAAGGCAGAAGCTTACCTTCTTGAAGGGTTGGCTATGGCGCCGGACGATATAGACAGCAACTATTTTTATGCGCGGTTTCTACTTGACCAACGACAAGGCGAAAAGGCACGCCAATATCTTGAACGCGCGTATACTGCGCCTAGACGTCTGGGCCGCGCCTACGCAGACCAAGAACGCCAGCGCGAGGTACTTGAATTAATTACCGAGCAACAAAAACAAAAATGATCTGACAAAGGAGGGTATCCCGACTTCATGCGAGTTTTGCTAATTGAGGATGATATATCACTCGCCGACGGCACAGTGAAGGCCCTGCGTCGCGCCGGCTATGCGGTTGACCATGCGGCAACAGGCAAAGAAGGGCGACGCTATTTTGAGGCAGGTCAATTAGACATATTAATTTTAGATCTCGGCTTACCCGACATTGATGGTTTAGTACTGTTGCGCGAACTGCGTCAACTGCAAACCGGTGTACCAGTGTTGATTTTAACCGCTCGCGACGCGCTCACCGACAAAGTCTCCGGCTTAGACGCCGGTGCCGATGATTACCTGACCAAGCCCTTTGCCTTTGAAGAGCTTCTAGCACGTATTCGTGTTTTATCCCGCCGCAATACTCCAGCCCGTGAGCCCGAACTTAAAATCGGCAATGTGCTCATCAATATCGCCAGTCACGAAGTGCAATTGGATGGCGAAGTTCAAAAATTATCGCGACGAGAGTTCGCCATCTTACGCGCCTTAGCTGATCGACCAGGGCAGGTTTTCTCCCGCGAACAGTTAGAGGAAAAACTGTACAGCTGGGGCGATGAAGTCACCAGCAATACCGTAGACGTACATGTGCATAATTTGCGCAAGAAATTAGGTCATACCTTAATTAAAAATATTCGGGGCGTCGGCTTTATTCTCGGGAGTACTGAGTGAGTTCACTGCGCCGATTTTTATTGGTCAGTGTTCTATCTGCATTAATGCTGGTGAATTTTATTGCCGCACTGCACGGCTATCGCTCCAGCATGGTGGAAGCCGAAAATCTCTTTGATCAAAAGTTAACGGCAATGGCCGTGCAATTGTCATCGGTTCCCCTGCGCACAACAAATAATGCGCCAGCACCCGATGACGAGAATATGGTATTCCAGTTATTCAACCAAGACGGCAAGCTTGTCTGGCATTCTGTTCATGCGCCAGACCAATACATCGCCGCAAACGAAGGCTTCAGTGAAAATAACTTTAATGGCTATCGCTGGCGCACGCTGAGCTATTTTAACTTCGTCAACGGCCATCGCATTATGATTGCCGAACGGGTAGATCTTCGCTATCAACTAGCGGAGAGCGTGATTCTCCAGTCGATTGTACCCGTCGTATTAGTATTGCCCGTCGCTGGCTTATTGATTTGGTTAATTATCGGGCACGGTTTGAAAAGCCTTGCCATATTGGCGGGCATTTTACGACGCAAAGCAGCGGACGATTTAAGTGCTGTAGATGTTGGCCACGCACCGGACGAGCTAATGCCAGTCATTGATTCGGTGAATTCTTTATTACGACGACTAACAGCCTCCTTTGACCGTGAACGACGTTTTTCTGCAGATGCCGCCCACGAACTTCGCACCCCGATTAGTGCGATTAAAATGCATTTGCATAATTTGCGGGACGAGTACGGTAAAGACGACGAATCCTTGCTCAATCTCGATCGGGACGTGGATCGCTTAGCCCATTTAGTTGAGCAGATGCTGTTACTGCATCGCACCACACCGGATCATTATCCGGCGAAATTCGAGCCCATTTCACTGGCAGCGCTCACACGGGAAATCATCGCCGACCGATATACTGACTTTGTCAGCAAAGATCAAAGCATTGAGTTATTTGGCGATGATGGCGAGGTCAACGGCGATCGCTTTGCTTTAGGTATACTCATCCAGAATCTATTGAATAATGCCTACAAATATACCCAGCAAGGGGGAGCGATTCAGGTCAAAATAGACACGTTGAAAAATGCCGTTCGCTTGATGGTCATCGACAATGGCCCGGGCATTTCTGCAGAGGCGCAAGCCAGAGTGTTTGAGCGTTTTTATCGCGTCGGTGGCGACAGACATAGTTCTGGTGTTAGTGGGTGCGGCCTTGGTCTATCTATTGTCGAGCATATCGCGGAGCTACATAACGCGCGTATTTCCATGGCCAACGGTGAAGACAATACCGGCCTAGTTGTCAGCGTGGAATTTCCACTAGCAACATCTACAATAGAGTTGAAGCGCAGTATAACGCTAACAGGATACGGAGAACGAAAGTGAAGGGTTGCGAACACTAATGGTAATTAAATACCGACTTTCTGTTTTAGCATTGAGCCTATTGAGCAGTGTATATGCCTTTGCCGGAAAGCCTGAATTTGAGCTGACTATTCGGCAACATTTATTTGAGCCATCGATTATAGTCATTCCTGCAAACACCAAGATCAAACTGTGGGTACACAATGAAGATGCCACCCCAGAAGAGTTTGAAAGCTACGAACTAAACCGCGAAAAAGTCATACTCGGTGGTCAGCGATCGGTGATTTTTATCGGTCCATTGCCACCAGGAGAATATCCCTTTTTTGGTGAATTTAATCCTAAGAGCGCGCAGGGGAAAATCATTGTTGAATGATATAAGCGCTAATATTAGCAAACTGATTAAAGGTGACGCTAAATGTTACTGACCAGCGTTATCATTGTGATTCGCGAGGTGCTTGAAGCCGCGCTGCTAGTTAGTATTTTACTGTCACTGTGCTTTCAGTTAGGCATTGAGCGCAGCTGGTTTAAGTGGGGACTCTTAGGCGGTATCGCGGGCTCCATCGGCCTAGGTAGTCAGCTCGGTTATATTTCAAATTGGTTTGATGGTGTTGGCCAAGAAGTCATTGACGCAGGCTTACAAATATTTATTTATATCTGTCTTTTGTATATCTGTGTTCAATTTATAAACCATTTTTATAAGCGCCATCCCTTGACGAATGTTCTTCGTGCGACGCTAATCATCATTATTAGCTGCGCGATGACACGGGAAGGTTCCGAGATTTATATTTATTTATCTGCTTTTCAAAGTTTGCCGGAAACTGGCGTAAGCTTATACAGCGGCTCTGCAATCGGCCTGGGTATTGGATTTAGTTGTTGCGCCTTGTTTTATTATTGGCTCTTGAGTTTTAGCCCGTCCCGCGCATTGTTAGTGAGTTGCGCGCTGTTAACTATGGTTGCCAGCGGCATGATGTTGCAGGCAGGGAAAATGTTGATCCAAGCAGATTTACTTCCCGACGGTCAGTTATGGGACAGCAATAGCCTATTGCCGGAAGATGGCTTGACTGGGCAATTGCTGTACGCGCTGGCAGGCTACGAAGCCACACCCGCACCGGCACAACTTATCATGTATTCACTGAGCGCCGCCTGCATGGCCACCGTCATGCTACTTCGTTATAACTCTTGGCGTAAGCAAAAGGTAGCAGAGGAAATTAGTTAACATGCAGCTTCGATATTTTATTTACGCGACTTGCATACTGATTCCCGCTGGAATCACAAGTCATGCATACGCAGATGGTTTATCGGTAGATAAAATTTATGATCCCTATGTAAACGAATTAGAAAAAGAATTGGAATACCGACTGAGTAAAGCAGAGGGGGGCCTACAAGCGCCCGATGGTTTTATTATTCATCGCTTAGGATTTGGCACAGCACTGAACGATAGTTTTGCGGTAGAGGCCTATATCAATGCTCAGGGTACCGACGATGCAGATCGACTGAGTGCCTATGAATTAGAGTTACGTTGGCAGCTAACGGAGCAAGGTGAATACGACGTCGACTGGGGCGCTATATTTGAGTTTGAACACAGCCGTGATTACAACGTTGAGGAATTAGTGGCTAAGTTGGTAGCGCTAAAGGAATGGGGTAATTACGTCACCACCGCGAATGCGAGTCTCATTTACGAATCTAGCGAAAAGACCGGCGACGAGTTTGAAACAGCCCTTTCTATACAGGCCCGCTATCGATATAGGTCAATGCTGGAACCTGCGGTAGAGTTTTACGCGTCCGAAGATTACCGCGGCATTGGGCCCGTACTAGTAGGCTCTATGCGGCTAGAGGGTGCAAATAGTTTGCGCTGGGAAACAGGTACGATATTTGGCGTGGACTCTGACAGTGCAGATTATACTTTTCGCTTAATGCTGGAATACGAATTCTACTAAGCGTCATTCTCTGGGTTGGGTTTGCCGGCCATTTTTTGCCTGAAAAATAGCGGAAAACGACTGTTGATATACGACTGCTCTCGCATCACATGATGAAAACTGATGTTGTTGTGTAGAGTAACCACCGCGCCGCGTGAATCAAGCCGGTATATCTCGCCTTCAATATATTCTGTGGTTTTATCCTGAAACCTGATCTTTCCACACATCTGCTCGCCGACAGCAAAGGTAGCCCCTTGGGGCAATTCTAGCACCACACTCTTTTCGGATATTTCTAATACCTTGTAAGAGCTACCATCATCCGCAATTAACGGCGGCTGCGCCGTGATTGGGTAGGGCAGACGAAAAAATCTTCTCCGCTGACTGTCTTTCTCGTTACTCATTACGAATTCACTACTGCCTAGCATCGTTATTTCATCTTCTTTGTAGAGCATTGCGGATGTCTTGTCGACACTTACCGAGTTAATGTAAGTATCGGCAAATATGAGATTTTCTTAAACCGAGGCGTAAACCGTGCGATTTGACAACCAGCGCTGTATGAGCGGCTTCACGTGGGATGGATGGGCCTGCATAATATGCTGAGCTTGTATTTTCACGTCATCAAGTAAATGGGTATCTCTCTGTAAGTCCGCTATTTTAAAACTCATCAACCCCGTTTGCCGGGTACCTAACACTTCACCGGGGCCACGTAGTTGTAAGTCTTGCTCGGCAATTACAAAGCCATCTGTACTATCCCGAAGGGCGCTCAATCTCTGTTTGCCATTGCGAGACAGCGGCGACTGATACAGCAAAACGCAAAAACTTTGACGACTGCCGCGCCCAACCCGACCACGTAACTGATGTAGCTGAGCAAGCCCAAGACGCTCCGCGTTTTCAATAATCATTAGCGAGGCATTGGGCACATCAACGCCAACCTCTATCACCGTCGTCGCCACCAATAAATTGAGTTTAGCCGCTTTGAAATCTGCCATTACCTCGGCTTTTTCCTTTGGTTTCATACGACCGTGCACTAAACCAACATTCAGTTCTGGCAGGGTTTCCTTTAACAGCTCCCAACTTGCTTCGGCGGCCTGCGCCTGTAATTTGTCTGACTCCTCAATCAGCGTGCATACCCAATAGGCCTGCTGGCCACTCGCACACACCGCCCGCAAGCGCTCCATGACATCATCCCGGCGGTCATTAGCTAACACCACCGTATTCACCGGCGTTCGGCCAGGCGGCAATTCGTCAATCACCGAGGTGTCTAAATCGGCATACGCCGTCATCGCTAGCGTCCGCGGAATCGGTGTGGCGGTCATAATCAATTGATGTGGTTGGCCCACATTCACAGCGGCTTTTTGTTTAAGTGCCAGACGTTGATGAACGCCAAAGCGATGTTGTTCATCAATAATCACCAAGCCGAGCTTGGCGAACTCCACGTCATTTTGAAATAGGGCGTGGGTACCCACTGCAACGTGTGCATCGTGATTCGCAATCGCGTCACTTTGAAGCTGGCGCGCCTTGCCTTTGAGCTTGCCCGTTAGCCACGCGACATGTAAACCCAAGGGTTCAAACCACTGTCTAAAATTTTGGTAGTGCTGCTCGGCGAGAATTTCAGTCGGCGCCATTATCGCCACTTGGTAGCCGCTACTCACCGCACGCAGTGCGGCCAAGGCAGCGACGGCGGTTTTGCCACTACCAACATCCCCCTGAACCAAGCGCAACATGGGAATGCGGCTATGTAAGTCTTTGGCGATCTCGGCTGCCACCCGCTTTTGAGCCCCTGTTAAAGTAAAGCCCAACTCGCTAAGAAAAACCTTTTGCAATTTGGTGGGGCCATTTAGCGGCGGCGCACCAGAACGCTGGGTCTCCCGTCGCAACTCTTGCAAAGCGAGATTGTGGGCGAGTAATTCCTCAAAGGCTAAACGCTGCTGACTGGGATGACGACCGTCCTGTAATTGGCTTAGCGACGCGTCCGCTGGCGGATGATGCAAATACCTCAAGGCATCGGCAAGTGTCCAACGACTGCGGCTTATTGCTTGCGGCAGGGAATCGAGCGGCAGCCATTCGGTAATCGGATGGCTTTCAAGGTACTGCAGAGCTTGGTCACACAACTTGCGCCAACTAGTTTGAGCAAAACCTTCTGTGCTTGGATAGATTGGTGTAAGTCGCTCTTCGACTGCGAGTGGCGAGTCGTCGCTAATAACTCGATATTCGGGATGATAAAATTCTAATCCACCGCTGCCGCGACGCGCCTCTCCATAACAGCGCAATGTGGTCCCAGGGGTAAGCTGCGCTTTCTGTGCGGCATTAAAATGAAAAAAACGTAGGGTAGTGGTACCGGTATTATCTTGTAGTCGGCACACCAAGCTGCGGCGCCGACCAAATACAATATCGGACAATAGAATCGTACCTTCAAACACCACATCGGTATTTAATTGCAGCGCGCCGAGCGGCGTTATACGGGTTCGATCTTGATAACGTAAAGGCAAGTGAAATAGTAAATCCTGGATACTTGAAATACCCAGCGCCGCGAGCTTTTCCTGCAAGCGCGGACCAACACCTTTTAAGGTGTTTACGCTAATCTGGTGTATGGCGGCTTGAGCCATTAGTTAGCGCTTGATCTGTCTGAGAATGCAGGCGCAGCTGCCTTAATAGCTTTACTAATAACGTCCACCGCTTGATGCCGCGGAAAGCTCGTGCGCCATGCCAAAGCAACCGTGCGGGTTGGCGGACTGGCAAAGGGACGAGTACACAATACGCCATCTCCGTAGGGCGCAACCTGAGCGGCGGACAGCGGCAAGATCGTAATACCGAGTTTTGATACCACCATATGTTTAAGTGTCTCTAGGGAGCTTCCCTCAACCACCGATTGAAGCAATCGATCGCCATTGGCAAAGGTTTGTCGCAAACCAGGGCAAGCCGCCATCACTTGATCTCGAAAGCAGTGGCCCGCGCCCAGCAACAGTACATTTTCATTCATCAAGTCACTATGTTGTAACTCGGTTTTTTTCGATAGCGGATGATCGCTGGGTAGCAGGACCACGAAGGGTTCGTCATAGAGCGGCTGAGTAACGACATCGGGTTCGTTGAATGGCAAGGCGACAATGATCGCATCCAGTTTAGACGCGCGCAGTCTTTCACGCAGAGTGCCGGTAAAATTTTCTTCAATATACAGGGGCATTTCAGGCGCGTATTCGCGAATTAAGGGAATACAGCGCGGATATAAGTAAGGGCCAACCGTGTGGATTGCACCAATCGCTAAGGGCGTGCCCAGGGGATCGCGCCCCTGATTAGCCAGCTCGCGGATATGGTCCGCTTGCTCTAAAACAATCTTTGCCTGTTGAATAACTTGCTCGCCAACGGGGGTAGTTTGGATTTGGCCTCGACTGCGCTCAAATAGGGAAATCGCTAACTCGTCTTCTAGCTTTTTTATCGCAACACTCAATGTCGGCTGACTAACAAAACATTTTTCTGCCGCCCGACCAAAATGCCCCGTCTCTTTTAGAGCGAGAATGTAGCGTAATTCAGTTAGCGTCATAAATTATTCCAGCTTGATAGCGAATCACTATGACGCACAATAGTACATTCTCGATCTAGAAAGGCAATGTAAACCTAGTCCACCACCGCCACGACGATTACAAAGTGAGTATGATTTTGCCAATGTGGTCGCCACTTTCCATACGCGTGTGGGCGGCAGCGATATCCTCAAAGGAGAACACCTTATCAATCACTGGCGTGAATTTGCCGGCGGCAATAAGCGGAAAAACCTTCTCCTCGATGTCCTTGGCAATACGCGCTTTTTGCTCGCCGCTTTGGGCACGTAAGGTCGAGGCTGTAATGGTGAGCCGCTTCATTAACACCGGCACAAAATTGACCTCTGTATTAAAGCCCGCCTGAAAAGCAATAAATACGATACGGCCATCTTCGGCGGCAAGCTTGAGATCCTTCTGCACGTAATCTCCGCCAACCATATCCAGAATAACGTCCATGCCCTTACCGGTGGGAATGTCCGCTAGCGCACTCACAAAATCATCGGTTTTGTAATTGACCGCCTTTATCGCGCCCAAAGCTTCACAAGCCGCGCACTTTTCTGCACTGCCCGCCGTGGTGTATACATTCGCGCCGATGGCCTTGGCCAAGGTAATCGCCGTTGTGCCGATACCACTGCTGCCACCGTGAACCAGAAAGTTCTCTCCCGCTTGCAGATTGCAGCGCTGAAACACATTGTGCCAAACCGTAAACAAAGTCTCTGGCAGCGCGGCAGCATCTCTAATCGAAATACCTGAGGGAATAGGAAGACATTGGCTAGCCGGAGCCACCGTGTGGTCGGCATAGCCACCACCGTTACACAGCGCACAAATCATATCGCCAACTTTCCAGCGACTAACCTCACTGCCCACGCCAATAACTTCACCCGAGACCTCAAGTCCCATAACGGGACTGGCGCCCACCGGCGGTGGATACAATCCATAGCGCTGCATCAAGTCAGGTCGGTTAATACCCGCAGCCACAACTTTGATAAGCACTTCGTTAGCGGCTGGTGCGGGCATTGGTTCAGTGCCAATGCTAAGACTGTGATCATCTTTATTTACAATAACAATTCGGCGGGTCGCGGGGGTAGTCATGGTCGTCCTCTTGATTGTTAAGATGGTAAGATCTGCGCGGAATTAACCGACGGCAGCAAGCTATGCACTTGATCCCAATTATGACCGACTCGGTGAGGCATTCACAGCAGGAGAACACCAAGGTATGACTGAGCAAAAATCACTTTTGATTGTTGGCTGCGGTGATCTAGGCAATGGCTTAGCAGAAATCTATTTGGCGCAGGGCTGGCAAGTGCTAGGTATGCGTCGCAATACCGAAAAGCTACTTAGCGGCATCACCGCTTTAGCTGCGGACGTGTGCGATCGACATAGTCTAGAAAAACTAGGGCCACTGCGTGCCGACTATCTGGTCATTACCCTTACTCCCGCTCGCGGCGGTGCAGAAGGCTATCGAGCGGTATTTGAGGGCGGGCTAAAGAATGTTTTAGCCGCCATGAGCGAAGCGCCGCGCCTCGTCTTGTTTGTCTCTAGCACCGGCGTGTATGCCCAAGCAAATAATGAATGGATAGATGAGCAAAGCGCCACAGAGCCCGACCGTTTTTCAGGTCAAAGCCTACTCCGCGCAGAACACGCTGTTAGTGCAACTGGGTGGGCGCATTCGAATATTCGCTTTGGCGGTATTTACGGCAGCGGACGCTTACACATGATTAGTAAAGTCCTCGATGGGGATTGCGCGCCGATCGAGCCAATACATTACACCAACCGAATTCACCGGGATGATTGCGTTGGCTTTCTCAGTCACTTAATCGACAAGGCCGAGACTGGCGACACTATTGAAAACTGTTATCTCGGTGTCGATGATGAACCAGCTTGCATCCAAGACGTACAAGCATGGCTAGCTGACAAACTCGGCGTTGTATACGCCAGCAAAGGCGAGGGAGTTACTCGCACTGGCAGTAAACGCTGCTCGAACAAACGACTACGGGAAAGTGGCTATCAGCTAAAGTACCCCACATTTAGAGAGGGCTTTGTGCCGGTAATTGAAGATTGGTACAAATCTGAGGATAGATAAATAGGGGCCGAAGGCATCGGCCCTACAGATATTTTTTATCTGAAACTATTTTTTACAAAGTTAGGATAACTTCTACCTCAATCATCGCGCCACGCGGCAGGGCTGCGACTTGCACACAGGCACGAGCGGGATACGGCTGAGCAAAAAACTGCGCCATAACCTCATTCACTTGGGCAAATACACCCAGATCCGTCAAAGAAATATTCACCTTAGCAGCATCATTCAAAGTGCCACCCGCCGCCTCAGCAACCGCAGCCAGGTTTTTAAACACCTGAGTCGCTTGCTCAGTAATGCCGCCTTCGATCATTTCCATGGTTTCTGGAATCAGCGGGATTTGGCCAGACATGTAAACGGTACTTCCCACTTTTACTGCTTGAGAATAGGTACCGATGGCCTGCGGGGCATTGCTAGTCGCGATGATTTCTTTGTTACTCACGAAGGTGTCCTTATTTATAGGGTGTAAAACGACATTGTATTATCGACTGGCGCTATCAAGCACCAAACTAATGCCGTTCGCGGGTGACTTTAATGACGGCGGGAACATTACGAATTCTGCGCATCACATTGGCTAAATGTACGCGGGAGCGCACCCCAACCACGAGATGAATTGTACTAATTTTAGGGTTTTCTTCTTCAACACTAATTTTCTCGATACTACCGTCTGCGCCGTTTACTCGGGTCGCTAAGACCGCAATGATGCCGCGCTGTTTGGAAATCTCAATTTTCATTTCCACCGAGAAGTCCCGATCTATATTCTCAGCCCAGCTCAATGGCACCACGCGCTCTGGCTCACTACTCAGCTCAATACTGTTATGGCAATTTTCGCAGTGCACCACCACCCCTTTTTCTGAGCTGACGATCCCGACAATATGGTCGCCAGGTATCGGGTAGCAACAGCGGGCGAAATTAACCAAAAATCCTTCGGTGCCGTGAATAACCATCGATTGGCGAGTAAGCGGCGCACGGAGCTTATCGTCACCGTCACGAATTTCATCACGTAAATTAACCAGCTGACGGGCGGTTAAATACGCCACGCGATTACCCATACCGATCTGCTCATAAATATTGTCGATGGATTTTGCGTGGGTAGATTCCACTAACTGCAGCAGATATTTTTCATCAATATCGGCGAGATTCTCATCCATGCTGCCCAACGCGCGCTCAAGCATACGACGACCAAGGGTAACCGCCTCGGTTTTACGCTGGTGCTTCAAATAATGCCGAATGCCGGTTCTGGCCTTCGCCGTCACCACAAAATGCAGCCACGCAGGATTCGGCTGCGCGCCCGGCGTGGTAATAACTTCTACGGTCTGACCGCTCTGCAGGGTTTCCGACAGTGGCGCCAGACGGCGATTAATTCGGCAAGCTACACAACTATTACCCACATCACTGTGCACCGCGTAGGCAAAGTCGACCGCTGTTGCACCAGCGGGTAATTCCATAATGTCGCCGCGAGGCGTGAAGACGTATACCTCATCGGGGAATAAATCGATTTTGACGTTTTCGATAAACTCCAGCGAATCGCCAGCACGTTCCTGCATTTCTAATAAACCCTGTACCCATTGACGGGCGCGGGCGTGACTAGAATTACGCTTAGGTTCTAACTCGTTCGACTTATACAGCCAATGCGCGGCAATACCGTTATTGGCCATTTCTTCCATTTCATGGGTGCGGATTTGAATTTCAATCGGCACGCCTTCCAAGCCAAACAAAACCGTGTGCAACGACTGGTAACCATTCGCCTTGGGGATAGCAATATAATCTTTAAACTGCCCCGGCACCGGCTTGTATAAACTGTGTACACAGCCTAATACCCGATAACAGGTGTCCACAGAATCAACCACAATACGAAACGCATAGAGATCCATTATCTCTTTAAGCGATTTCCGCTTGTTGCGCATTTTGGTGTAAACGCTAAACAAATGCTTTTCGCGGCCAATCACATTGGCAGTGTGGCCTTCTTCGGTGAGGCAATTCTCAATGCTTTCGCGAATAGTGGAGATGGTCTTTTTACGATCGCCGAAGCGGGTGGTAATCGATTTGCGAATTCGCCTAGCACGCATTGGGTGCATAGACATAAAGCCGAGATCTTCAAACTCCACCCGAATATTGTGCATGCCCAAACGCTGAGCAATCGGTGCATAAATCTCGAGGGTTTCGCGGGCAATACGACGGCGCTTTTCAGGCGGCATAGCGCCGAGGGTGCGCATGTTATGCAGACGGTCAGCGAGCTTTACTAATATCACGCGAATGTCTTTGGCCATTGCCAAGGCCATTTTCTGAAAATTCTCTGCCTGCTGCTCAGCTTTAGATTGAAACTCAATACGGGTCAGCTTAGACACACCATCTACTAGCTCGGCCACCACATCACCGAACTGATTGCTCAGTCCCTGCTTGGTCACGCTGGTGTCTTCAATCACGTCGTGCAACATGGCCGCCATCAAACTTTGGGCGTCCATATGCATTTCAGACAGAATTGTGGCGACGGCTAAAGGATGGGTAACGTAGGGCTCGCCACTGCGGCGATTTTGACCTTCGTGGGCTTGCTCAGCGTAATAGTATGCGCGCCGAACCTGTTTTACTTGGTCGTCAGAGAGGTATTCAGCTAGAGATTTTGTAAGGGCGTCAATCGATCCCGCGGGCTCTTTCTTGCCGGTACTGGGATTGAAAAAACTGTATTGATGCATTGGCGCCCCTATCAGACGCAGAATTACAGTGCAGTAGCGCCCAATTCAGCGCTAAGGTCTAATTCTGGCTCTTCCGCATTGGAATTTGCCGCCATAACTTCTTCACGAGTAATTTTGCCTTCGGCAAGTTCGCGCAAAGCGATTACTGTGGGCTTATCACCTTCTTCTGGAACCAGCGCATCTTTTCCGCCTGTGGCAAGTGCGCGAGCGCGCTTGCTTGCAACCATAACTAATTCAAAGCGGTTATCGACGGCTTGAAGGCAGTCTTCAACAGTAATTCGGGCCATGATGTGTATCCTGCGTACAAAATAAAATCAGCGCGCAATTTGCGCGCTGTCAATTAAGCCATAGTTTAACAAATAGCCAGCGCTTATGACAGTAGCTCAGAAAGTAAAGCCTGGTGCCGCACTTGCTGACTGGCGAGGGTTAGACGATGGCTGCGAAAAATAGACTCTAGGTCCGCCAGTGCAGTGTCAAAGTCGTCATTGATCACCACATAGTCACCTTCAATGTAATGGGACATCTCAGCCACAGCAGCATCCATACGACGCTGAATGACTGCGCTATCATCCTGTCCTCGACCGGTAAGCCGCTCGTTTAAGGCCTCTTTAGACGGCGGCATAATAAATATCGCGACAGTGTCTGGCATTAGCCGCCTAACCTGCTGCGCGCCCTGCCAATCAATCTCTAAAATGACATCCTCTCCGGCTGCTAACTTTGCTTCAACCCAGCGCTGCGAGGTACCGTAGAAGTTATCAAATACCTGTGCATGCTCTAGAAACGCGGCGGCTTCAAGCATCGCCTCGAATTCATCATGACTTATGAAGTGATAATTAACGCCTTCTTGTTCACCAGGCCTTTTCGCGCGCGTTGTATGCGACACCGACACGCCCAAGCGTGGCGTTCGTTTAATAAGCTCTGCAACCAGACTGGTTTTACCAGCCCCAGATGGAGCAGAAATAGTGTAAAGCGTACCTTGGCTTTGCATGTTGGCGGGAAGGTCCTTTATTGTGCTCGCGACGGTGAGTGCGCGACGGGAATGACAAAGATTATACGACCTGATCGGTGAAGCGTCACGAAAGAGGGGACGAATAGCTGATCCGGACAATTAAAATCCTTGAGTAGCCAATGCCACCCCTGACATGGTGATCCAATGCCACGTAAACTGTGCTAAATCTTTGTCTTGGAAGCGCGAGTAATGTTTATCAAAAACCTGTTTACTAAGATTCTATTTGGTCTTGCCATACTCACTGGCTTAACCGCATGCGGCCCAGGGCCATCTGAAAACACCAACGACACCAGCGTAGGAACAGTTGCGGTGAATAGCAGAAACCGTATGCCGGCTGACCCCGCTATAAAATCGCTCTATATTCAAAGTTGCTATGGCTGCCACAGCGCCGGGGTCGCAAGTGCGCCTCGCAGCGGCAATGACGCTGACTGGGCGCCTCGACTGCAAAAGGGCATGGATATGTTGCTCTACAACACTATCAACGGCATAAACAGTATGCCGCCGAAGGGTATGTGCATGGGCTGTAGCGAGGAAGATTTCACCAAGCTGATATCATTCCTGTCGGGCCAGAGCGAGTGATCACAAATCCTAAGTAGTGACCAAAATAATAGTGAATATGGGCTGGCTGCTGATCTGCCAACAAAATCAATTCGTAACTACTAGCCATATTAATCAAGAAGATACATCACTGAGGAACACCCTACCACGATGAATGAATCAGGATCTATCCGTATTGGTATTAGCGCCTGCTTACTGGGTGAGCAAGTACGTTATGACGGCGGTCACAAGCGCCTGCCCTTTGCTACTGATGAATTAGCCCGGCATTTCGACTTCGTCAAAATCTGCCCAGAACAAGCCATTGGTATGGGCGTACCGAGACCCACTATTCGCTTGGTAGGCGACACTGAGAACCCGCGTTTAATCGGTAGCTCCGATAGCACTTTAGACGTCACCGATAAAATGACGGTATTTGCTAGCGACACCGCAGCGAAACTTGATTACATAAGTGGTTATATCTTATGCGCCAAATCACCAACCTGCGGTATGGAACGGGTTCCCGTGTACGCGGAAGGTGGGAATAGTCTCGGTAAAGTTGGGGTGGGAATTTTCGCCAAACAATTGATGGCCGCTCAACCACTATTGCCAGTTGAAGAAAATGGCCGCTTAAACGATGTGCACCTGCGGGAAAATTTTGTGCTGAGAGTGGTTGCCTATTCACGCTGGCAGACGATGATGGCTGAGGGCATCACGGTTAAAAAACTGCAGGACTTCCATCGTCGCCACAAATTTCTGCTGCTGGCCCATAGCCAGCCTATCTATCGAGAACTCGGTCCCATCGTTGCAGAAGCCGGTGACGTAAATGACATGGCAGACCGCTACATCACGAAATTCATGGAGGCAATACGACTTCCAGCCAGCATAAAAAATCACACCAATACCTTGATGCACATTCAAGGCTTTTTCAAAGATCATTTAGATGCGAGCGACAAAGCACAACTTAGTGAGGTCATTAAAGAATACTCTGCGGGACTATTACCCTTACTCGTGCCCTTGGAAATGCTCGGTATGTTTTTAAAGAAATACCAAGTCGATTACTTGCTGGATCAATATTACTTTACGCCGTATCCGCGTGACCTAAAACTGCGAATAGGCCTGTAAACCATGACGGCACTAGTTTGGTTTCGCAACGATTTACGAACTTTAGATCACCTCGCACTGAGCGCCGCATGTAAAGATCACGAGACGGTACGTGCGGTGTATTTTTTATGCCCACAACAGTTAGACGAGCACGGTATAGCACCCATTCGACGGCACTTTTTGCGTCGTGCACTGGACGAACTAACAAGGCAACTTTCCAGCCTCGGCATTGCCCTGGACATCATCAATGCGCAGCACTTCAGTAAAACCCCGTCGCACCTAGCGGATTATTGCCGTGATCACGGCATTGATTCAGTCTTCGCCCATAGGGAGTGGTTGCTTGACGAGATTAATCGTGACGAGAGCTGCTCGGCGTTGCTCAGCGAGCTCGATATTCCATTAACTTTGTTCGACGATAGCTTGCTCAGTCCCCTCACCATCGCCAAAGGCGACGGTGAGCCCTATAAAGTGTTCACGCCGTTTTCGCGACGCTGCCGAGATTATTTGGCGGCGGAGTTTCCACGCGTTATACGCAGACCTGCTGCCAAATCAGCGTTAACCAGCGCGTCAAAAACTCCCTGCCAACCCTTTGGTGACGAGAAAGACGCCTCAAAATGGCCAGTAGAAGAAGACGACGTACTGCGTCAACTTCGCCAGTTTTGCGCTGAACGGGCAGGCAGCTACAAAGATGATCGTGATTTTCCAGCACTTCCCGGCACATCAAGGCTATCCGCGGCCTTAGCACTGGGACTCATTACCCCCCGCCAGTGCTTAGCATGTCTACAGCAGGAGTGCGGTGAAGAAATATGGGACGCAAAAAGCGGCGCTGGCACATGGTTTAACGAGCTTTTGTGGCGCGAATTCTACCGACATGTCGCCTATCATTTCCCCCGCGTAGTAAAAGGGCAGGCCTTTCAAACCTACACAGACGCAATCCGATGGAGCAATGATCAAGCATTATTTGATGCGTGGTGTAATGGGCAAACCGGTTATCCCATTGTTGATGCAGCTATGCGTCAACTGAAAGAAACAGGCTGGATGCACAACCGACTTCGGATGATCACCGCCTCGTTCTTGTCAAAAGACTTACAAATAGACTGGCGCTGGGGTGAGCGACACTTTCTAGAAAACCTAATTGACGCGGATTTTGCCTCTAATAACGGCGGATGGCAGTGGGCCGCCTCCACCGGTACTGATGCCGCTCCGTATTTCCGCATATTTAATCCCACCACCCAAGGCCAACGTTTTGACGCCGATGGCCAGTTTATTTTGCGCTATGTTCCAGAGCTAAAGAGTCTACAAGGCAAGCACTTACACATGCCGCCCACCACCTTGGGCTACCCAAGCCCTATTGTTGATCACAGCGAAAGGCGAAATATTACCCTCGCACTTTTTCAAGAATTAAGGGACTAAGCCCACTAAGACGCATATATTGCGCCACACTGGTATTACGCCACATCTGTTACCGAGCTGGCTAACTGCACCTCAGCTGATTTATGCTAGATCGGCGATTGTGAGCACAACAAGATAAAAAGGAGAGACCGTGCGATTTGTTTTACTAATATTGCTACTAACGAATACCATTTTATTTTCTGCCGCATCCCACGCCAATGAAGACTCACATGAAATATTCGGCTTAAGCGAATATGTTTATATTGAAGAGCTAGGCGTGCAATACAAGGCTAAAATCGATACTGGTGCGGAAAGCGCCTCTATCAACGCCATTAACGCGAAGGTCGAAAAGGGCAGCGGTAAAAAGGACGACATCGTGCACTTTGATTTAGTCATGCCCGACGAAACGCTTAAGTCCGTCAGCCTGCCGCTCAGCAAACATATCCGCATCAAGCGTCGCGCCGCAGACTACGATGAAGACGAAAAAGATTATAGTCGCCGTCCAGTACTAGAGCTAACGCTATGTATTGGTGGTAAATCGCACAAAGTTGAGGTCAATTTGGCCGACCGCAGAGAATTTTCAAAACCCATGCTGGTTGGCTCAGAACCGCTAACCGCATTTAATGCCTTGGTAGACCCAAGTAAAAAATACATGCAGAACAAGACGCTCTGCGCTAAAAAATATGAGTCTGAGGAGCACAAGGAATGAAAGGTGTAAAACTGCATGTTAGAGTTTTGGCACTAGCCCTATTAGTTATTGGTGCTGGGAGCACTGCATGGCAGATTTTTGTACTGAATATTCCAGTCTCGTCAGACACCACCGAGCCAGTATGGGTAATCGACACCAAACTCAACTTTAATGCGCGCGATAATAGCCCCGTGAAAGTTCAGATGTATGTGCCACCGGTATGGAGCAAATTCATCACCCTGAACGAAAGTTTTATTTCCAAAAACTACGGGGTGAATACGGATGTCGTTGGCGATAATCGCCAAGCTACGTGGTCCGCCCGCCGCGCCGATGGCAATCAACAGCTGTTTTATCGACTAATGCTTACCAAGCGCAGCAATTCGCGTTTTTCAGAATCTGAGCCAGGTCCCTTATTTCAAGAAAGCCCGGAGTTAATAGGCGTAGAAAAGGTCGCCGTTGAAGCGCTTTTAAAGCCGATTCGCGAACATTCAGCCGATATCGAAACCTTTATCCGCGAAGCCATTAAGCTCATAAATGAACCCAGCAACGACAATGCTCGACTGCTACTAGGTAATAACTACACCCAAGATAATAAATCGCGGGTATTGGAGCTATTGCTTTCGTCTGCCCATATTCCTGTTGAACGCGTGCATACGCTGCGTCTGGTTAGCAGCGTCGCACAGGTGTCCGAGCTTTGGATGCGCAGTTATAACGGCAAACGCTGGCTATACTTCAATCCAGAAACGGGGACTCAAGGCCTGCCCAATGACCGCGTAGTCTGGTGGACGGGCGACGAGCCCATGGCCAGCGTGGAAGGTGGTCGCAATTTAAAAATTGAAGTGACCGCGAATCAAAAAACCATGAACTCAATTATGCTCGCGCAATCGATTGCCGAGCGTAAAGAGAATAAGTTTTGGGCCTTGTCCCTATACGACCTACCTTTGCAATCACAGCAGACCTTTGAAATCATTCTGATGATTCCTATTGGTGTTATGTTAATTCTTTTACTGCGGAACGTGATTGGCTTGGAAACATTGGGCACATTTACACCCGTGTTAATTGGTCTGGCCTTCAGAGAAACTCAGGTTTTCTGGGGCGTTATACTATTTACCACTATTACCGCACTCGGTCTGTCTTTGCGATCCTATCTCGAACACCTACACTTACAATTACTATCCCGACTCTCAGTGGTGCTTACCTTTGTGGTTATTGTTATGGCCTTAATCAGCGTGCTAGGCCACAGATTGGGCTTGGACCGTGGACTTTCGATCGCCCTGTTCCCAATGGTAATTTTGACCATGTCGATAGAGCGGATGTCGATTGTTTGGGAGGAGCGCGGCGGCGTTCACGCGGGCAAAGTTGGCATCGGCACCCTCGTCGCGGCAAGCCTGTCTCATCTTATGATGACCTACGAACCTTGGTCTTATTTCGTTTTCACCTTCCCAGGCATGCTGTTGGTGTTTATGTCGTTGATGCTGATGTTGGGCCACTACCGAGGCTATCGACTAACTGAGCTATTTCGCTTTAAAGCTATGATTAAAGGCAAATAACATGTCCTTATTCAGCACTTGGAAAGAACTTCGCGCGAAGGGCATCATGGGGATCAACCAGCGCAATGCAGACTATGTATTGCGCTATAACCAGCGCCACCTGTACCCCCTAGTCGATGATAAAATTAAGACCAAGGAACGAGCTGTTCACGCAGGTATTCATGTTCCACCAATGTACGGCATTATCGACTCAGACAAACAAATCAGCTCGCTATCAGAAATCGTTAAAGACCATGGTGACTTTGTCATCAAGCCAGCTCAAGGTGCGGGCGGTGATGGTATTATCGTCATTGCTGATCAGTTTGAAGGCTACTACCGCACAACCTCAGGCCGACTGTTAAGTCACGATGATATTGAATTCCACTTATCTGGAATTCTATCTGGCATATATTCGCTGGGTGGCCATCGCGATCGCGCACTCATCGAATATCGGGTAACACCCGATCCTATCTTCAGCGCCATTAGCTATGAGGGTGTCCCAGATATACGCATCATTGTATTGAAAGGCTACCCCTTACTCGCCATGCTTCGGCTGCCTACGCGCCAGTCAGGTGGCAAAGCCAACCTTCACCAAGGTGCAATTGGTGTGGGCGTTGACTTAGCAACTGGCATTACCTTGGACGGCACTTGGTTAAATAAATTCATCAATCGGCATCCCGATACGACCAACCCTGTTCGTGGCGTTCAATTGCCTTTCTGGGATGGATTTATGTCACTGGCGACTAGGTGCTACGAACTCACAGGCCTTGGCTACCTTGGCGTGGATATGGTGCTTGATAAAGATCGTGGCCCATTAATGCTGGAGCTGAATGCGAGGCCAGGGCTCAATATCCAAATAGCCAACGACGCTGGGCTCGCTGCACGCTGCCGGAAAGTTGAGGATGAAATTGACCGACTTGCCACCAAAGGGATAAACAAACCGTCGCCAGCCAAGCGACAGGCTTTTTGTCAGCGCGAGTTTGCCTCACAATGTCTGCCCGACCAGTTAGGGGCAGATAGCGCTCCTGCTAGCGAGAATAAGGGTATTAGCTCAATCTGATACAGAAACGACTGTTTCACCCATAAAAAAGCCGCACGGTGTGAACACTGCGCGGCTTTTTTATTTTAATTTACACAGACACTTCACGCTGTAATATCCACTGCGAGTTGCCCGCTAGATCAAATCAAAGACCTTACTTAGCTGCACGCTCTTTAGCGATAAGCTCTTCAGCAACCTGTAACATTTCTGCACGACCACCGGCTGAACGGCCAGTAATTCGATATTTACCATTAACAATTAATTCTGGTGTGCCAGCAATACCATAGGAGCGCGCACGAGCATCAGCCTGCTTCACTTGGCTATTTACACCAAAAGAATCAAAGGTTTTGCGGAAGGTAGCATCATCAATTTTGGTATATTCAGTAAACAACTTTGCCAAAGCATCGGCATCACGCAGGGTATTGCGATCAACATTGATGGCCTTAAAAATAGGTTCATGCACTTGATCCAACACACCTAAGCTTACCGCGGTGTAATAGGCTTTTGCGTGCACGACCATCAGATCATTCCACATTGCCGGCGAGCGATGAAAATCGACATCGGCAGGCAACTTCTTCTTCCATGCCTCTAGCATCGGGTCAAAATGGAAGCAGTGACTACAGCCATACCAAAACACTTCAACAACTTCTATTTTATCCGGGTTGGACGTTCTTACTGGCTGAGGAATACGAATAAAACGCTCGCCTTTTTCACCGCTATCGGTCGGCTGAGCTTGGGACTCTGCGACCTTTGCCGCAACCGGCGATGCAACTTTTGCCGCACTGGGCTCAGCGCCATCACTGCAAGCTGACATTAACAATAGAAAGCTGAACACACTGACCAGCGAGAACATTTTCTTAATCATGAAGCCCCCTCATTTTGAAATTTTACCCACACCCCAATAGCCGCGGATATCGAGCAGTATAAATAAATTGTTATAAGCTGTTTGAGACCGCGCTAAACCACAAAGATTCCTATACCCGCGCTAGCAAAATTAATAAGCGACTGAAAAATCTAGTCAGCGTATTTTTCTACAAACCAATAGCAGCAAAGATAAAAAAAGCGGCCTAAGCCGCCTTTTTCGATTTACTTACAATTACTGATGTAAACCCTGAATAAAGCTAGATACCGCTTCAATCTCAGAATCGCTTAGTTTAAAAGCAATTGAACGCATCATCTGCGTATCACCATCATTGCTTCGGCCTTCGCGACCATCAGCGGCGGCGCGGAAAGCTTTCAACTGAGCAGAGGTGTAATCCGCATGTTGACCACCAAGCTTGGGGAAACCTGCAGCGGCCATACCACTACCGGTGGGTGAGTGACACCCTGCGCATGCCGGAATACTGCGATCAGCAATGCCACCGCGATATATAGCGGCGCCTTTCTCTACCAACGCAGGATCAGTCTGACCCGTGCTACCGGCTTTACCGGCGTAAAAAGCTGCGATATCCGCGATGTCTTGATCAGACAAGTTGTCGGTTTGACCTGCCATCATTGGCACCGAACGGGCACCCGATTTAATGTCATGAATCTGTTTAGCCAAATAACGCTCACCCTGACCCGCCAATTTCGGGAAGGTCGGTGCAGCACTATTGCCGTCTGCACCATGACACGCCGCGCATGCGGCTGTTTTTGCTTTTCCGGCTGCCGCGTTGCCTTCTAATGCCACGGCAGAACCGGCAAACATCAATGAGGCAATCATTACTAGTAGTGGTTTATTCATTGTCACGTACTCTTTAATCAAGATAATTCTGTCACGCATCGATTAAGATTCAGGCGTCGCCATATACTCAATCAATGCTTTAAATTCATCAGCACTACAGTTAAAACACAAGCCTTTAGGAGGCATGGTGTTAAAACCTTGATCTACATGTTTCACCAGTGTATCCATTCCCTTTTCTAGGCGCGGCGCCCAATCTGCAGCCACACCCGTTTTTGGCGCACCATTAGCACCAAATCCATGACAGGCGTAGCACGAAGCCTTGTAACGATCTACAATCGCCTGCTCTGCCGCCAATGCGGACACGCTAGATGCCAAGAGCAACACGGTTAAAACGCTTTTAATCATGATCTACGTCTCCGAAATTCAGCAAGGTAACTGTTTAACAGGAAGCTGGGGGCATGGATAAAACCTAAAGTGACCCCGCACAAAAACTGCGGCATTATACACAACTAGTCGGCATGAGGGCCAATTATTGCCCCAATATGCCTCTGCAATCGCAATTTTCCTCGGACTTATTATGGATTCTTTTCCCGCGCTAAACTACCGCCGCGCCAGCTATTTAAAAAGCTCACCCGGCCTTATGCACTGCCCAGATGATTCTGGTGCCGAGGTAGCGTTTGCCGGCCGCTCTAATGCGGGGAAATCCAGCGCCATTAATCGCCTAACCGAAAACAAAAAACTCGCTAAAACCAGTAAAACACCCGGTCGAACCCAGTTATTAAACTTCTTCATTCTCGACGACACTGGCCGCCAGCGACTAGTCGACCTTCCCGGTTATGGTTTCGCCAAAGTCCCTTTGGCGGTGAAAAACGAGTGGCAGCGAAACCTTGAAGCTTACCTACAAAAACGCGAGTCGCTGCGCGGAATGGTGCTGATGATGGATATTCGTCACCCATTAACCGATTTTGACCGCCAAATGGTAAGTTGGGCGACAAAAAGCGCAATGCCCATGCACATTTTGCTCACCAAATCGGACAAGCTTAAACGCGGTCCAGCCTCGGCGACATTACTGTCTGTGCGTAAAGATCTCGCCGAATATGGCGACTTGATCAGTGTGCAGTTATTTTCTGCTCACAATGGTGATGGCCTGCAAGAACTGCGCAATCAGTTAGACATGTGGCTGGACACCAGGGCACTTGACGCCGCGGATAATGCCATCGCGATAGGCGCGGAATTACCCGGCGAAGGCGAACCCGACTAAGCTAAACGTCGAGCCTAAAACCTTACCATGAGACGCAAAAAGGCCCGGCGCGCTGAACTCACCGGGCAATCCTACTCCTTAGGAGTCAGGGGGAGACAAGTCTCCTAACGCGGGGCTGTTCTCATCATAATTTAAGAGCCACAGCCTTTTAAAAGTAGACACAGATTTGCAATTACGCAAATCAGTGCGCCTCATCCCAATTCGCGCCAACACCTATTCCCACTTCCAACGGCACTGATAAATCCCCAGCCGCCATCATTAATTTCACCAATTCGCTCTTTACCGAATCTAGCGCATCGGGTGCGACTTCGAGCACCAATTCATCGTGAACCTGCATGATCATGCGCGCGTCAACGCCGCTGTCACTGAGATAGCGATCGACGGCAATCATCGCCCGCTTAATAATATCAGCGGCGGTACCTTGCATGGGTGCGTTAATCGCGGTGCGCTCCGCTGCCTGGCGCCGCATGCCGTTGCTGGCATTAATTTCAGGCAAATATAGGCGACGGCCAAATAGGGTCTCTACGTAGCCTTTCTCTGACGCCAGTACCCGAGTTTCCTCCATATACCGGAGCACCCCTGGGTAACGCTCAAAATACAGATCGATATATTGCTGCGCCTCTTTGCGACCAAGGTGTAACTGTCGCGCTAAACCAAAAGCCGACATGCCATAAATCAAGCCAAAGTTGATCGCCTTAGCATTTCGGCGCTGATCATCACTGACTTCATTGACCGCAACACCAAATACTTCTGCGGCGGTCGCCTTATGAATATCTTCGCCGCGGGAAAATGCGTCTATCAAGCCGCGATCCCCCGACAAATGCGCCATAATCCGGAGCTCTATTTGCGAATAGTCAGCCGCCAAAATGACATAACCCGGAGGTGCGATAAACGCCTGACGAATACGGCGCCCCTCGGCGCTGCGAATAGGAATATTCTGTAAGTTCGGATCTGACGATGAGAGTCGGCCCGTCGCCGCCACGGCCTGGTGGTAAGACGTATGAATACGGCCTGTTGCGGGATCGATAAGCAGAGGCAATTTATCGGTATACGTCGATTTAAGTTTCGCCATACCACGATGTTCGAGGATCACCTTAGGTAGCGGATAATCATGGGCTAACTCGGCCAGCACCTCTTCTGCGGTAGACGGCGCACCTTTCGGTGTTTTTTTAATGACCGGAATGCTCAAGCGCTCGAACAATATTTCGCCCAACTGCTTGGGTGACGCCAAATTGAATTCACCGCCAGCCAAATCATAGGCCTCTTTCTCTAGCGCCTGCATTTTCAGGCCCAACTCATGACTCTGCTTGCTAAGCAATTCGCGACTCACAAACGCGCCGTTACGCTCAATTCGTGAAAGAACCGGCACTAAAGGCAGTTCTATATCGCGATATACCGACATAAGCGACGAACATGCCCTCAATTGCGGCGACATAGCCTGATGCAGACGCAAGGTAATATCCGCATCTTCCGCGGCATAAGGACCCGCCTGCTCAAGTGCAATCTGATTAAAGGTAATCTGCTTAGCGCCTTTACCCGCAATATCTTCAAAATGAATTGTGCTATGGCCCAAATGCTTTAAAGCAAGAGTATCCATATCGTGGCGGCTACCGACAGAATCTAAAACATAGGATTCAAGCATGGTGTCTTCGGCAATACCTCGGAGCGCAATACCATGATTAGCGAGAACATTGGCATCGTATTTTAAATTTTGACCCAGCTTGGCCTTGCCAGCATCTTCAAGCAGAGGTTTTAACGCCGCCAACACAGCGTTTTCATCCAGCTGATCTGGCGCATCCAGATAATCGTGGCCAAAGGGGAGGTAGGCCGCCTGTCCAGCCTGAATAGCGAAAGACACACCCACCACCCGCGCCTGCATATAATTTAAACTGGTGGTTTCGGTATCAAAGGCGAATAATGGCGCCGCCTCAAGTCGTTTAAGCCAATCGTCAAACTGTGACTGAGTAAGAATTAATTGGTAATCAGTCTTGCCAGCGAAAGCTGGAGCCTCCTCCACAGATTCGTTAGCGCCAATATTGTCGTCACCCAATAAGTCCGACTGAGCCAAAGATTCGGCACGCTCATGTCGGCTCAACTCCTGTACCCAAGTTTTAAATTCAAACTCGGTAAATAAGCTGAGCAAACGTGCATTGTCAGGCTCGGTCGGTAATAAATCTTGCACTGACACATCTAAAGGGACATCACATTTAATCGTTGCCAGCGCGTAGGAAAGGAAAGCCTGCTCACGACTGTCTTCAAGCTTTTTGGCAATCCCTTTGGCACCACGTATCGCAAGATCTGGCACTTTCTCAAGATTATTGTAGATATCCTCTAAGCTTCCCAAGGCTTGCAATAGCGCCAAAGCCGTTTTCTCACCAACACCAGCAACGCCGGGAATATTGTCGACTTTGTCGCCCATCAGCGCCAAAAAATCGATAATGAGTTCAGGTGGAATACCGAATTTTTCATTTACCCCAGCAATATCCATTACCGTATCGGTCATGGTATTCACCAAAGTCACATGCTCATTCACCAACTGAGCCATATCTTTGTCGCCAGTAGATACCAACACCGGACGCTCCCTGCCAGCCTGAGCCGCCAAGGTACCGATAACGTCATCAGCTTCAACGCCATCAATCATCAATCGCGGCAGCCCCATAGCATCGACGATGGCATTGATCGGCTCAACCTGACTGCGCAGATCGTCTGGCATGGGCGGGCGCTGCGCCTTGTATTGGGAATACATATCGTCGCGAAAGGTTTTCCCCTTGGCGTCAAACACCACCGCGATAGGACTATCGGGGTAATCCTTCTGCAGGCGCCGCAGCATGTTGATCACGCCCTTTATTGCGCCCGTTGGCTGGCCCGTCGATGTATTTAACGGCGGAAGGGCGTGAAACGCGCGATATAAATAGGAAGATCCATCAACTAAAACAAGAGGCTTTATGGCTGTCATGGGGGTGAATTGACACGTCTATTATTGGGAAACGGCAGTGTACCACGAGCCTGCCGCACGTGATTAACCTATCGCAAGCAATTCCATATGTTACCTATATTCACAATATCAGCTCTGCGTAACCTTGGTAATTTGCAACATTAACGGGAAATTAACAAAAATTAAGCAGACAACCACCCCATTTGTGTTACCTTACGTAACACAAGGTAACCTTTTACTTTGTGTAAGGCCAAAAGGGCCATGTTGAGAGGAGAACCTCAAATGAAAAAATCTATCAGTGCACTACTTATTCTGGTTGCGAGCACCATGGCAACGGCAGCAGAACCCGTCTCTGCCAGTGCTGAACCAATAATGGTATTAGCCTACAATCAGATTGATGAGACCAAGTTTCAAGAAGCCACCGTTGAGTACGCAAGCCAAAACTCAGCAGAACGTTTTCTTGAAAGAAACTTAGATGTGGTTGCCGCAAGCCTGAATATAGAGCTTAACGACAAAATTATTAGCGCAATGACACCACGTATCGACGAGTAAGCTTAACAACTTATGACGCGTCGTTACTGGCTGCTAATCATCAAAACAGGCCAGAAATGCCTGCCCGAGCTGACGGTATAAATTCAGAAACCCGTCAGCACCTACATTTTCACCTTTCCCATTATCGCCACTTACACCCACTCTCGCACCGAGGGGATCTATTTCAATCACTGGAATTTCGAGGCCAGATACCAAGGCATTTAACATTGCTGGAGCATACTGCGGCTCACGAAAAACACAGGCGAACTCACCCGCCTGCAATCTTGCGCGTAACCCAACAATATGACGAGCTCCGGGCAAACGATCTCCGCCTGACATCACCATTTCACCCGCGGGCAATCCATAATGCCGCTCAAAGCGACTAAAACCATCATGCAGTAATAAATACGGGCGACGCTCGTGTCGGCTAATCTCCTGCTGTAACTGTTTATCATACTGACGAAACTCAGTACTGAACCTAGCGGCATTAGCGTGGAAATACGCGCCACGAGCGGGCAAGCGGTCTGATAATAACCGCGCTATACGGCGAGCAATAATTTGCACTTCGTCGGCGTCCATCCATACGTGGGGATCTTCGTTATTTTTTAAATCGGGGTAAAGTGCAACAGCGTTATCCTGCTTACGCAGTAATTTTTGCAAATAGGTCTCAAGCATCGGCCCGACCCACAAGACAAGATCGGCATCTTGAACCCGCTGAGCATCTGACGGGCGCAATTGAAAATCATGGGGCGATACGGTCGCTGGCGCCAGTAATTCAGCCGTAATCGCGTCACCGCCAATATCGTGAACAATCATCTGCAAAGGCATAATACTGGACAGTACTACCGGCTTATTGCTATCCGCCCAGGCAATATTACTGAGCATCCAAGCCGCTAATACACTCCACAATAGTACTCTCAAGTTATCATCCCCATTGTTTAACACGGTGCAAATGCAATATTATAACATTTTATTTCATAACGAACTGAAACTTGATGGACGAACTCGCTAAACAACACAACCATCAGCGCTGTATTGACGATGCAATGACCCAAGCACGGGAATTATGTCAGCGTCGCCAGATTAAATTCACCGCCATCCGAGAGCAAGTCTTGGCCTGCGTTTGGGCCAAACACCAACCCATCGGGGCTTACGCCATACTCGAAGAACTTGCCAAAGATTCCACACGCCGGCCCGCGCCACCGACGGTATATCGAGCACTGGATTTCTTACTCGACAACGGCTTGGTTCATCGAATAGCGTCGCTAAATGCATTTATCGGCTGTAAAGATCCAAGTCATCATCACCAGGGCCACTTTTTAATTTGCCGCCATTGCCGCAATGCCATGGAGCTGGATACCGATATTATTAATTCTGCTATTAACACCGCGGCAACTCAACACGGTTTTGCCGTGGAAACACCCTGTGTCGAGGTCGTCGGCTGCTGCGCAAATTGCCAGGAGTTAAACCGTAATGCATAACAACACGGCGCTATTAAAACTTAATAATATCTCGCTGAAACACCACAACCAGAGCCTGCTGAGCAATGTCAGCCTAGAGCTTTCACCTCGTCAAATAATGACTATTATCGGCCCCAATGGCGCGGGTAAAAGCACCTTAGTAAAAATTGCGCTAGGATTAATCAAGCCCGACAGTGGCACGGTATTTAGGCAGGCCAAGCTTCGAATCGGCTATATGCCGCAGCGCTTGTCACTCAACCCGTTAATGCCATTAAGTGTAGAACGTTTTTTAGCAATGGCGACAAAAGGTAATCACGTTATCGATACCGCCTTAGCGCGAACCGGCATTAGCCATCTACGCAAACGCCCGCTGCACGATATCTCGGGGGGCGAAACCCAGCGAGTGCTATTGAGTCGCGCCTTACTGAGCGAACCCGATTTATTGGTTCTCGATGAACCTGCGCAAGGGGTCGATATCAGCGGTCAAACCGAACTCTACGAGCTAATCAATAAGTTACGCGACACTCTCGGCTGCGCCGTACTTATGGTGTCTCACGACCTACACTGGGTAATGGCGCAGACCGACACGGTAATCTGCCTCAATCAGCATATATGCTGCCACGGCCACCCGGAACACGTCAGCAACGATCCTGCCTATCTATCCTTATTTGGGCGACGTCACGCGGAAGCGGTTGCACTTTATCAACACGATCACGATCATCAGCACAACATCCACGGCGATGTGGTGTGTGAGCACCATCATCATGACTGACATACTATTCAACGCGCTCATTGCGGGCTTACTCGTGGCCACATTGTGCGGCCCCCTTGGTGCACTAGTTACATGGCAGCGTATGGCTTACTACGGCGACACATTAGCCCACTCGGCGCTCCTGGGTCTTGCTCTAGGATTAGCATTACAAGTTAACCTGCAAGTTAGCGTACTCATAACTTGCCTACTAATAGGCGCAGCTCTATTTGCCTTGCAGTGGTGGCGGAACATTGCCTTAGATAGCCTACTTGGGATTTTATCCCACAGCAGTCTCGCACTCGGCCTTGTATGTCTATCTTTTCTAGACAACCAACAACTCGATTTAAATGCCTTTTTATTCGGTGATTTGCTCGCCATCGCCAAGGAAGATTTAATCAGCCTTGGGGTGATTTGTGGCTTAGTCGCAGTATTACTACTCCGTTATTGGCCGGCACTCGTTGCTATGACAGCACACGCGGAGCTAGCTGAAATCGAAGGACTGCCGGTTAAGCGACTACGTCTGCTTTTAATGCTGATGGTTGCCGCGACCGTCGCTGTTGCGATGAAAATAGTCGGTGTATTACTGATTACCGCTATGTTGATTATTCCCGCATCGGCGGCAGGGCGCTTTGCCAGAAGCCCTGAACAGGCTGCGATTTTGGCAATGATCTGTGGCGCCATCGCCGTTATTTCTGGTTTAACCGGTGCTTGGTACTGGGACACTCCAGCGGGGCCAAGCATCGTGCTGGGTGCTGGGTGTTTGTTTGTATTGGGGCAATTGGCACCAAGCTTTCGACGCAGCTGACATGTTTAGATACCCGCCCCCTTAGGGCGAGCATCTGAGAATCAGATGGGCTAGGACACTATTGATTAATAGTATTCCCGAATAGATAAGTAAGCCCGTTTCATCTTACTGATTTCCAAAGGCGCTTTAAAAAAGCCAACTGAATGACCCTTGGGGTTAATCAGAGCGACATTGGCGCTGTGCTCAACCTGATAGTTGCTACCACCACCGGGCACTTTGGTGAACGGAATATTTAACGAGGTCGCGAAGCGATGAATCTCTAAAAAGTCTCCTGTAATACCACGAAATGCCGGATGGAAAAAATCCAAATAGCTATGTAACTGTTCCGGCGTATCGCGAGCAGGGTCAACGCTAGCTAACCACACTTGTGTATTCGCCTGAAGCTCAGGATCGAGCTCTTGATAGAAAGCCTTGAGCTGAGCGAGCGTGGTCGGACATACATCGGGACAGTATGTAAAACCAAAAAAGACTAGGCTCCACTGGCCTTGAAAGGTCGCCGGAGTAACTTTCTCACCGCGATCATTCTCCAAGGTGAAATTAGGCAGTAAACGCGGGTTTTCGTATAAATACGCACCTTGAGATTTTAACTCCTCCGTCGTCATAATCCGGGCCCGGGTAAAGGAATAAAAAAATCCACCCACTAAAATAATAGCCACAGATACAACCGCTAGTACCGTTAAGCGAATACCGCGATCGCGCTTTGCTGTCACGCTTGGTTGTTTCTCTTCCGTCATCAGTATTCAACCTCAAAAATGGTCATAGCTGGCAGTAGATAATGATCCAATAGCATGATCATGAACAATGCCATTAGGTAGATTATGGAATACTTAAACGTTGCCATCGGCGCCTTGGGATCTTTGCCTCGCATCAAAACGATCGCCCAATAGAGAAATCCAGAACCAAGACACACAGCGCCCAGCAGATACAGTGAACCGCTCATTCCGGTCGCAAAGGGTAACAAGGTCACCACAAACAACAGCACCGTATATAGCAGCGTGTGTAATTTGGTATAGCCGATACCGTGGGTTACGGGCAACATGGGGATTTCAACTTTTGCGTAATCATCTCTACGATGTATCGCCAAAGCCCAAAAATGTGGCGGCGTCCAAATAAAGATTATCAACACTAGGAGCAGCGCATGACCATCTACTTGATTAGTAACTGCGGTCCAACCCAAGAGCGGCGGCGCCGCACCAGCAATACCACCAATAACAATATTTTGTGGTGTGGCGCGCTTTAAATATAAGGTATAAACCACGGCATAACCAAGCAATGACGCAAAGGTCAACCATGCAGTTAAGGCATTAACCTTAATCAATAGCACTGCCATACCCACGCCGCCGATAACCGCGGCAAAAATTGCGGCATCACGGGTACGAACTCGCCCCTGAGCGATAGGACGGTTATGAGTACGCGCCATCACTAAGTCGATTCGACTATCAACCAAATGATTTACTGCCGCAGCTGCGCCAGCACAAAGCGCTATACCCAAATTACCGTAAATTAACGCGTCCCAAGGCACCATGCCCGGCACCGACATGAACATGCCAATCACCGAGGTGAGTAACATCAACAGTACAACGTTAGGCTTACACAGCTCGTAGTAATCGCGCCAGTTTGCTGACTCGGCCTGTGGCTTTGTCATACTTTAATTCCCCCGCGGTTCACTGCCGCTGTAAACACTAAATAGTTTGTTGTTACTTGTGTGAGTAGCAGTAGGGCGCCGACCAGGTTATGGGCGACAGCGACGTCAATTGGAAACTGGAAAACGACATTACTAATACCCAGGGTGATTTGCGCAACAAGCACCGCCGCTATTACATACGCTAATTTTTTAGCCGCCGGCAAACCAAGCCGATAAAGTTTGGCACATAAAAAGATCAGATAGGCGGCTGTGACAATGGCACCAACGCGATGACTAAAATGAATTGCGACCCGCGCCGCGTTATCCATCGTCCCGCCCAAATAATTTGGCCCGATGTGCTGGCCAATATTAAAACCGTCCGCAAAATTCATCGGCGGCAACCATGCGCCCTGACACTTTGGGAAATCAGGGCAGGCAATGTCTGCATAGTTTGATGTGGTCCAGCCACCTAAGGCTATTTGCATTATAACGATCAACAGGCCAATCACCGCTAATGGCTTAATCGCATTTAATTTTTCTTCGGCAATAGCTGGAATTTGCCAAGGCCTATTATTCAGTCGTAGAGTAAGTAACCACAACAAACTCAGTGTAGTAAAACCACCTAAGAGGTGAGAGGTAACCACTTGTGGCCAGAGTTTCAGGGTTACAGTCCACATGCCGAACATACCTTGCAAAATAATAAATGCAAAGATGAAGATTGGCAGTTTAACCGGCTGATCAGGTTCCCGGCTACGCAGGGATAAAATCAAAATTCCGATGGTGAATAGACCTAGGCTAGAAGCCAGATAACGGTGAATCATCTCCGGCCATGTCTTGTCGTGTTCAACGGGCGCGTCGGGAAAAGCTTCATTAGCACGGGCAACATCATGATCATCACTAGGCCACAACACGTGGCCATAGCAGCCCGGCCAATCCGGGCAACCCAACCCCGCATCTGCCAAACGTGTAAACACCCCCATCCCTAAAACAATAACAGCAACTAAACACGCAATAAATGTTAAACGAAAACCTGCCTTGCGCTGCTCTGGCGTATTAAATAAAGACATTGACCAATACCATATTCGCTAAATATTTACTGCGCCGATTATTTAATCAAGCGCCCCATATCTTTCAGGACGTCCTTGCCTAATGTTGTCAGCGTATGCTGCTCTGTATCACCTGCGCGGTAATACATCATCACCCAACCCATAGGGTCTACTACATAAAAAGCGTGAGGATCAAATGGGTCAATCTCTAAAGACTTCAAGCCTGTTAAAAATTCGCTACCACTTGCATACAGCACAGTCATATCATCGTGTTCTGCTTCTACAAAATCGCGCAGCGTTGGCGACAATGGGCCGTCTATCGCTAAATAAATTCGCTCAACACGATCCATTTTTTTACCGAGAGCAGTGTGGGTTTGGCGTGTTAAATAGAGCATACGTTCGCAGGCATCTACACATTCACGTCCGCCAACAACCATAAAAACCCACTTAGACTCAGCGCGGTCAAAAAGAAATTCACCGCCATCCATACGCATAGGGTGCAAATCACCAAGCTGCATGGGCGGAATGATTAAGGTGCCTCTATTTACCGTTCTAAAATTAATAATATTTTCTTTGGCCAAATAATAAACGGCGCTAGACAATAAAATGACGACGATTGGAATACCTAGTATTAAACTAAGTAGCCGCTTTCCGCGTTTAGGATCTACAGATGTTGTTGTCATAGCTCTTTGTTCTCTTTATCTTTGCGATGCCTGAGCCACACCGCAAGATTAGTATTAAGAAATATAAAAATAATCCCCAGGGCTAGGGCCATAGCAAACCATTGAACAGCGTAAGCTGTGTGTTTAGCAGGAGAGACATTCACAACCAAGCGCTCCGTTTGCAAGGCCCCCTGACTGTCGCTCCCCAAACGAAGACTTACGGGTAACATATTGGCAAATTCGGCGCTTACAGAATCTATATCCAGCCACTGCTGACGACGCGGCCAATCGCCTAAAGCTTCCTCACCCAAACTAAAATTCTTTTCTTCGCTGCGATAAAGCTCACCACTAAGACGGACTGTACCTTGCGGTATAGATACGACAGGCAGCGTGCGGCGGGAAGAGTCTCCCTCGATCCAGCCGCGATTTACCAACAGCTTTCCACCGGTGCTTAGTATAAACACCGACATTATCTCATATCCAAATCGCCCATGAAAAATTCGATTGTCTAGCAACCAATAGTGCGTCTTATCAAATTGGCCAACGGCATAAACAGGAAGGTAATTTGGATAGCTATCTAAGCTAGAAATATCAACTTCAGGTAGTAAACGGCGCGCTTCAAAATCGGCTAGCAATGCCTGCTTTTCATCAGCACGACGCAACTGCCAAAACCCAAGACTCACCAACACCGGTAAAATTAGCGCAATTGCCAACGCGGACTTCCAATCGAGCCGCCATTGAAGTCTTGTCCGCTTACCCACCATTTATGAAATCCTATTGTGTATACTGCGGCAAACAATTTATGAGGTTTACCGGTATGTGGTTAAAGATTGTCATAGTCGTGCTATTTATCGCACTCGTTATCAGCCTATTTAGTGGGCTATTCTTCTTGATGCAAGACCGTGGCACCACAATGCGTACATGGCAATCACTAAAAGTGCGCTTGATTCTAGCGACGCTACTGATGAGCTTCCTGTTTTATGGGGTATTCACCGGGAAACTGGGCTCCAAAGCCCCATGGGACCAACGCTATTTAGAATCAGGTGATGCCGTCTTAAAAACCACACCATAGTCTTCAATAAAAAATTGGCCGGTATCATCTATCTACCTAAGTAAACAGATGTACCGGCCAAACTTACTGAGCGACTAGCGTTGTACGCTTACAGAATGTAAACGAACAAGAACAAGAATACCCAGACCACGTCAACAAAGTGCCAGTACCAAGATGAAGCTTCAAAACCAAATTGGTCTTCTGCTGAGAAGTGACCTTTGGTTTTTGAACGCAGCCACTGCACCAACAACATGAAGGTACCCATCGCCACGTGGAAGCCGTGGAAACCGGTCAACATAAAGAAGGTTGTACCGTAAACACCGCTGTTCAGACGAATGCCATATTCAAAAAGTGCTTCGTGGTATTCCATGTACTGCAAATACAAGAAAATACAACCCAAGGCCACTGTCACAAATAACCACAAGTTAAACTTCTTGCGGTCATTCTGCTTAATACCCATGTGGGCAATGTGACAAGTAAAACTAGATGCCAGCAGGATGATAGTGTTGTAAAGCGGCAACCAGTGAGCAATATGCGCAAAACCTGGGAATGACAAACTGTGGTTTGCGCCCACGAATTCACCATTATTTGCCAAGTGGCCCGCAGCAGCCTGTGCTTGAACACCGCCGATCGCATCTTGAGGTGTCTCCAGTAGTGGCCAAGAATATTCGAACCCTGGCCACAACAACGCATTCATCGCGCCGTCGCCTTCACCAGCTAACCATGGCGCCGACAAATTACGGATGTAGAAAAGGGCACCAAAGAAAGCTCCGAAGAACATCACTTCTGAGAAGATAAACCATTGCATGCCAATCACATAGGATTGCTTAAGCTGCGCACTATTCATGCCTGCACGATTTTCACGAATCGTCGTGCTGAACCATACAAACAAGGTTGCTGCCAACCAAGCTAAACCAGCAAATAAAATAAAGCTGGAGTTAGTCTCTTCGCCTGCGCGGTAACTGCTGTCATTAATGACACTGGCAGCACCATAAACGATGGTAGTCATACCAATCGATGCGCTAACAGCAAGCTTACTACTGTCGGGCACGTAATAAATTTCGTGCCCTGTATTGCTTTGACCCGCCATTGTTAAATCTCCATTTTCTCGGGAGAGAAAAATCTCTTTTCTAGTTCGATGACGCCGCAACAGAATCCTGTTTTGCCGCCATCTCGGTTACGTCAAAAATCGTGTACGACAAGGTAATAACGTGGATATCTTCGGGTAAGTCGCGATCGATAATAAATTGTAGTGCCAAATCTGCGTCTTTGCCGCCAGCTAAGGGCTGCTGATTAAAACAAAAACACTCTGTCTTGTGAAAGTACTCAGCCGCGCGGGACGGAACAATACTGGGAATAGCCTGTGACACCATAAACCTATCTTGCGTGTTCTTCGCATAATAGGTGACATTATTCGATTCACCGGGATGAACCTCAATCTGACTGGTGTTTGGCGAAAACTCCCAAGGCATCATTTCATTGTTTTGCGCAACAAATTGCACTTTTACAATACGATTTTTATCAACCTGACTTTCTACCACGGTGTACTGCTGACCACCGGGCTTACCGTTAATGCCCAACGCTTCACACAAAGCATTGTAAAGCGGGGGCATTACCCACATAGCGAATGCAAACATGATAAACACCAAGCCCAGCAGTTTAACGCTAAGCTTCTTGATATTTCTGTCTGTCTGGTTCGCCATAAACTTACCTAAGCCCTTATTTCAATTCCGGCGGAGTCGTAAAGGTGTGGTATGGCGCAGGCGTAGGCACTGTCCATTCCAGAGTCGTTCCACCTTCCCATACTTTCGGATCGCTGACCGGCTTGCCGTGGGTAATTGTTCTAACGATATTGAACAAGAACAACAACTGGCTAGAACCGTAAATAAACGCACCGATGGATGACATCATATTAAAGTCGGCAAACATCAGGTTGTAGTCAGGAATACGACGCGGCATACCTGCCAGACCCACAAAATGCTGAGGGAAGAAGGTCAGGTTGAAGCCAATGAACGAGATCCAGAAATGGGTTTTACCCATAGTCTCGTTATACATTTTGCCGGTCCACTTCGGTATCCAATAGTACACAGCAGAAGACAGCGCGAAGATCGCACCAGCAACCATGGTGTAATGGAAGTGAGCAACAACAAAGTAGCTATCGTGGTACTGGAAGTCAGCAGGCGCAATCGCCAGCATCAGACCAGAGAAACCACCAACGGTGAACAAAAAGACCTTGGCAATCGCGAATAGCATTGGCGTTTCAAGAGTAATAGAGCCCTTGAACATCGTGGTGATCCAGTTGAACACCTTCGCAGCAGTTGGCACCGCAATCAGCATCGTGGCGTACATAAAGAACAGTTCGCCAGCAATCGGCATACCCACCGTATACATATGGTGAGCCCATACGATGAACGACAAGAAGGCGATTGACGATGTTGCGTAAACCATAGAGTCGTAACCGAACAAAGGCTTGCGTGAGAAGGTTGGGATAACCTCTGACACGACACCAAATGCTGGCAGGATGATGATGTAAACTTCTGGGTGACCAAAGAACCAGAACACGTGCTGGAACAATACTGGGTCACCACCACCGGCCGCACTAAAGAAGCTGGTGCCGAAGTGAATGTCCATCAACATCATGGTTACTGCACCAGCCAATACTGGCATTACAGCAACTAACAAGAATGCAGTAATCAACCAAGTCCATACAAACATCGGCATTTTCATGTAGGTCATGCCAGGCGCGCGCATATTTACTACTGTTGCAATGATGTTGATAGAACCCATGATCGACGATATACCCATGGCGTGAACCGCGAATATAAAGAAGGTCACGCTTGGTGGCGCATAGGTTGTAGACAATGGTGCGTAGAATGTCCAACCGAAGTTTGGACCACCGCCGTCCATAAACAGGGTAGATGCCAGCAATAGGAACGTTGGTGGCAAAATCCAGAACGACCAGTTGTTCATCCGCGGCAAGGCCATATCTGGCGCGCCGATCATCAGCGGAATCATCCAGTTAGCCAAACCAACGAAGGCAGGCATGATGGCACCAAAAACCATAACGAGACCATGCATGGTCGTCATTTGGTTAAAAAATTCAGGCTGAACTATTTGTAAGCCTGGCTGGAACAGCTCGGCGCGAATAATCATGGCGAAGGAGCCGCCAAGCAAGAACATCGCAAAGCTGAACCACAAGTACATCGTACCGATGTCTTTGTGGTTGGTGGTAAATAACCACCGAGTTAAACCTTTAGCAGGTCCGTGATGAGCACCCATGGTGTAATCCCCCTACTGACCTTTCTTGAATTTGTAAATGTCAACTGGCTGCAACATGTCACCCATGTTGTTACCAAAGGCGTTGCGCTGATATGTAATTACAGCAGCAAGATCCACCTCATTTAGCTGACTACCAAATGCCGGCATCGCTGTGCCAGGCACACCGTGAACTACGCGATCCATATGATCTTTCATGGCACCCGTCGCAATTGGGCTGCCAGCAATCGCTTTACCAACGCCGCCTTCGCCGTTTGCTCCGTGACACGCTGCACAGCTGCTGGTGTAAACGGACTTACCGCGCTCAACCAGCTCTTCCAAAGAAAAGTCTTTCGCCATCAATTCTTTAATTTCAGCAGCGGCGGCTTGTTTCTCGCCTAACCACGCCTCGTATTCAGGCTCTTCAACGACGTTAACCACTATCGGCATGAAGCCGTGGTTGCGACCGCAAAGTTCGGCACACTGACCGCGGAAAACGCCGGTTTCAGTCGCTTTAGTCCACGCTTCGTTGATAAAACCAGGAATTGCATCGCGTTTTACCGCAAGTGCAGGTACCCACCAAGCGTGTAATACGTCGTTAGCCGTTACCAAGAAACGTACTTTCTTGTTAACTGGAATAACCACAGGCTCATCAACTTCTAACAGATAGTTAGAACCTTTGTCTTCGGTATTCGCAATTTCTGCGCCATCGGTCAACAAATTAGAAAAGAAGCTTATATTGTCGCCATTCGGGTTGATGTATTCGTATTTCCACTTCCACTGGTAGCCGGTGATCAAAATATCAAGATCAGCATCATCGGTGTCGTAGATTTGAATAAGTGTTTTGGTGGCTGGAACAGCCATAAACAACAAAATCAGAAATGGAACTATGGTCCAAGCAATTTCCACGCGGGTATTTTCGTGAAAAGTTGCCGGTTCCTGATGACGTTCTTTACGGTAAGCAAATACCGAATAAAACATCACGCCAAAAACCACTATGCCTGTTACGACACAAATGTAGAAAACCCACATATGCAAATCGTAAATTTTATGACCAACCTCGGTAATACCAGGGGTCATATTGGTTTGCCAACGTGCGCCTGTTTCGGCCCATGCGCCGGCACTAAACAGGCTTAGCAGCATTAGCACAGGACTAAGCGCCAGCTTAAGCAGCCGTTTCGCTTGTAAATACATCTCCCGTGTCTCCATGTACAGTGAATAAAGACCCCTAAGCTCGCAAGGACAAACGACGCACAAGTTTTTCATCTGCTGGGGGAACACAATCGTTAAATTGAACTCTTAGACAGACACAAACAAACCACAACGCGAATTTCATCGAAATTCGTATAGAGATTTACTCGTAATTTGCACATCGCAAACCCATTGACACTACTTTGGGTGCGACAAAACGCCGCAATTATAAACCCGTTAAATACACCAGCGCTACTCTGCAACCGCGGAATACACTACTAGTTTCAGCGGAATACACTGTCTTTTGCCACATCACTACCAATTACAGGGTTAAATCTAAGAAAAAACCACAATATATAGGGTAAAATCTATTTTCATAGATCGACACATCATTTTCTATTTGCCCCATTTCCGTGCATGCAACTCTTAAAAACATGACTGATTTATATCATCAACGATGACACCTAGCGAACAGGCTGACAGCCAAATCCGATCTTTAGCATGGCCGATGATTCTTGCGAATTTGTCAGTGCCACTGCTTGGACTTGTCGATACAGCCATCCTCGGGCATTTAGGAGATAGCCGCTACCTTAGCGCCGTCGCCATTAGCAGCAGCTTACTGGCTTTTCTGTATTGGGGCTTTGGTTTCTTACGCATGGGTACCACTGGCGCCAGCGCCCAAGCGCAAATCAAAACTGCACGAAGTACCGGCCTATTGCTAAAGGCTCTAACTTTAAGCACTACCATCGCGTTATGTGTAATTTTAGCAGGCCAACAATTGGGTTATATCGGCCTTAAGCTAATGAACACCAGCGACGCCATACAGCCACTGGCAAATAGCTACCTCCACATTCGCCTTTACAGCGCACCAGCCGTACTCGCCACCTATGTTATTGTCGGCTGGCTTATTGGTCAGCAACAAACTCGTTGGCCACTGATCATTGCCGTTGCGACCAATATTCTAAATATTGCATTAGACTACATGCTTATTGTGAACTTTGACCTTCGCAGCAACGGCGCAGCGACCGCGAGTGTTATCAGCGAATATTGCGGTTTGGCGCTGGCACTTTGGGCTGTGCGCGCGCCTTTAATCGAGGCCTATCAAAAAGGCGCAAAGCAGTACTGGATTGCTGGCCCAAATGCCAAACAATTCCTCAGTAGTAATTTCCAACTTTTTGTTCGCACTGCGGCATTACTTTTTAGCTTTGCCTTTTTTACCGCCCAAAGCGCTGCTCTCGGACAAAATCAACTCGCCGCAAACGCAATATTGCTACAACTTATGATGGTGAGTGCCTATGGGCTAGACGGGTTTGCCCACGCAGCAGAGGCGTTAATAGGCGAGTCCTACGGTCGCAATGACCGAGTCATGTTAATCGCTACGTGCCGATCTTGCGCAAAGTACTGCGCGGTGACGGCCGTCACTGTGAGCACCGGACTATTCTTACTTAAATCGCCCATTTTAAGTCTCATGACCAATCTGCCTTCCGTCAGCGATCTGGCAAGCCAATACTATATTTGGCTGATTTGGCTGCCTATTGTATGTGCGCCAAGTTATTTGCTCGACGGCATCTATATCGGCGCGTTAAAAACCGGAGCCATGCAGTGGAGTATGCTTCTCTGTGTTTGCGTAGTGTACCTCCCACTCTGGGCGCTAACTCAGCAGTGGGGCAACCACGGCCTGTGGCTTGCCTTCAGCATATTTAACCTCGCCCGCGGCGCAAGCCTAGCCTTTTTATTTGGGCGCAACATTTTAAGACAAACCCAAGCTAAATCATTCTAGCGCTACCCGAAGTAACACAGTCGTAACCTAAAACAGCGCAGTCTGCACTCCTCAGAAGTTGACCTACATCCGATTTATTGTCGGCCGCTGACACTATCCGCTTGACATCAATTGATTACCGACACAGTTTGGGTAACAATAGTGTGTAGTTTGGTATCAAATTATTTCGATTACCCATCTCAGTTATTTCTGTGTCATTTTTTAAAGAGGTATGACCGCAATGAATAAGTCCATGTTTTTAGTAATCAGCGTGCTGCTGAGCCTAGCCAGCTCGAACTTATTCGCAGAATGCGCCGCCCGCGCCGTTTATCGCGCACCAGAAATCCCCGAATTAAAAGAAACGAACTTTGAGCAAGTTGTTCAGCTTGAAAAAGCCGTGAAAGATTACATTCTTGACGCTGACCAACGCCTAGAAGAGTGCGGTCGCAAAACATCGCCTCTTAGCTACAATCTTGCGGTTGGCCGCATGGAACGGGTCGCCAAAGCGTACAACGAACTTGCCGAGTTTTATAATCGTTCAGGCGAGCCATCTAGCTTAGACGTTGCTAGCAACTAATTACTCTGCAGCCCCATACAAGGGCAACTCTTCGATCCAAAGTAATAAATCCGTAACTCCAACATCCACACCCTGCTGACTTAGCAGGGTGGTCACTTGGCCGCGATGATGGGTCTGGTGGTTAAAGAAATGTTGTAGCACCAGACCAAACGGCTTACAAAAGTCATGCCCCTTGCTGTTTTTGTATACAAAAGGTTGGTCGAAGCAGTCCTCTGTTAAGGCCTCTGACCACTGGCATATTTGGGCATCTAGCGCTCTCCGAGCGCGAAGCAAGTCATCAAAATCTTCGTAAATCACTTGATTCAAACTTGTCGGACTTGCCATAACGGCAATCTCGGCCAAGCACCCAGCGGCCGCAAATTGACGCTTCGCAAAACGCTGAAGCCACATGATATCCGCCACATAAAGGTGGTTTAACGTACCGACAATAGACTGAAAGAACGCGCCCACATTGTCAGCCAATTGGTCTTCGCTCAAGTTTGCCGCAGCAGCGTAAAGCCGCTGATTCATATCTCGGTTGTAACGTCCCATTAAAGCGTACTGCTGTTGACGCGCCATTCCTTTACCCCACACACAATTCATCCGCAATCACTGCCACACGCGTGATTGACCAACCCTGCCTATATCGGTCTAACACGCCAAATTCGCTGTTGCCGTCTTGAGCAGCTGCTCACAGCGCAGGGCTGCGGCTCCCGCGAGATCCCGATTTGGCAAAATTAAAAACAGATCCGCATAACGTTCGCCACCCTCGATCATTGGCAGAGGAACAATTTCACCACTGTCAATTTCACGCCGCATTGCAAGTTCTGGCAACCACGCAAAACCCAGTCCACGCGCCACGGCACTGATTGATACCTCCATACGACTAACAGTTAAACGCTGCGCTGCTTCTAGCCAACCCGCATCACGCTTACGACGAACCCCAGAATCCTTCACTACAACCTGGCGAAAGGGGCGCAAGTCGCGATAATCTAACTCTCGACCCAGCTTATGCAATTCATGATCTCGGTGGGCGACAGCAATAAACTTTACTCGTAGTAAGTGATCCCCCAAAAAGCCCGGCGGAACGATGCCAGTAATTGCCACATCGCAACGTCGTTCAAGCAAAGCCTCTTCTGCACCACTCAATACCGTTTCTACGCACTCTATTCGAGTATCGGGACAGTTCTCACTAAGATCAGCTAGACAGTCCAACATCGCATGACTAGGAAAAAGAGTGTCGCAGACAATCCTCAACTGTGGTTCCCAGCCAGCAGCCACTGACTTGGCCGATGCCTCCAGGCGCATTGCCTCGTCTATCAAGGCCCGACCACGGCGGTAAAGCATTTGGCCAACCTCAGTCAATTCGGATTTGCGACCTCGTATTTCAAAGACCTTAACGCCTAACTGCTCCTCCATCTTCTGAATGGTATAGGTCACTGCCGATTGGCTTTTATACAAAACCTCAGCAGCCCGAGCATAACTACCCTCATCAACCACCGCCAAAAAGCAGTGCCATTGGTCAAGATTTGTTCGCGGCCCAGACATAAAGATCAATTTTCCTGATAGTTAATGCCAATAAATTGCACTTTTTAAACAATTTAATCAATAGTTTAATAGCTACATCGCAATCAAAGACCCATTTTTCAACAAGGACTACACGATGACTAACATTCTTCATATCAATAGCAGTCTATTCGGCGAAGCTGGCAAATCCAGCCAAATGGCCACCGAATTCGTCAAGGCCTTACGCAGCAAATTGAACGATTCAACTCTCGTATCGCGAGACTTACACGCAAACCCACTGCCACACATTGATGGCCAGCGATTCACTGCCTTCGTCACACCAGCAGAGAACAGAAACGATGCACAAAAAGCGATTGTTGCGGAATCTGAGGTACTGATAAATGAGCTGCGCGACGCCGACATCATCGTATTGGGTATACCCCTTTACAACCTGGGCGTGCCATCAACATTCAAGGCCTACATCGACCATGTTGCGCGTGCCGGTGAGACCTTTCGCTATACCGCGAACGGCCCCGAAGGGCTGTTATGTAATAAAAAGGTCTACATATTTGCAGCTCGTGGTGGTAAATATTTTGACACACCAATGGACACCCAAACCCCATATTTGCGCCACATTTTAGGCTTAATGGGAATCAGCGATATTGAGTTTGTTTACGCCGAAGGCCTAAACATGGGACCAGAAATCGCAGACAAGGCACTTGCAGACGCGCGTAAGCAGCTGCAAGAAAAAGCCGCTTAAACCTCTTTGAACTTCAGCACCCTTAAATTAAGGAGAAGGATCATGACGACGCGTACAGTAGCTCGTATTATTCCGGCGCAGGTAACCTCTGACGGCGCAGGCGTTAAACTCAAGCGCAGCCTGGGCTCATCGAATGCCGCCCGTCATGACCCCTTCCTCATGCTTGACGAGTTTTTCTCTGATGAACCAAGTGACTATTTGGCCGGATTTCCATCTCATCCTCATCGCGGCTTTGAAACAGTCACATACATGTTAGAAGGCCACATGCTCCACGAGGACCATCTTGGTAACAAAGGTCATCTAAAGGATGGCGGAGTACAATGGATGACCGCCGGCCGCGGTGTTATTCACTCCGAAATGCCACAGCAGGAGAAAGGGCGCATGCGCGGCTTCCAATTGTGGATTAATTTGCCTGCCAAAGAAAAAATGCGGCCAGCGAGCTACCAAGATATTTCCGCTGACAACATTCCGCGTCTGAAATTAAGTGAGCATAGCGAAGCTATCCTGATTGCTGGTCGTTGCGAAATCAACACATTGGCAGCAACAGGTTTCATCAATGGCAGTGACGGCCAGCATTTAAGTACCGACCCCATTTACATCGATTTAAGATTACACGCAGGGGAGAGCGCGAATATCAAGCTGCCAGCCACTCACAATACCTTAGTCTATGTGTATGAAGGGAGCGCAGCTATTGGTGATAGTGATATCGCCAGTAATAACAGCGCGCTTCTCAGCAATGGTGACACACTGCAGATAGGCTCTGAAACAGGCTCCCGGCTACTGATACTAGCGGCCCAGCCCATTGGAGAACCCATCGTGCAGTATGGTCCCTTTGTGATGAATACCAGCGACGAAATAGAACAGGCACTGAGGGACTATCGCGATGGTGTACTTGCCAGTGCATAGCTCTTAATATCGCCAACTTGCTAAGCTAGTTATACTTTTTAAGCTAGTTCTGTGCTCTATTGGGTATGTCTGAGGACAGATCACCATAAGGCACAGCAATTGGTTTAACTAAACTACGCTAAACTATTATGTAGGCGTCGCACACAAAGACTTTTTATATAGTTAATACTTATTAGTGCGCTAAACATGTTTGGTATACGCTATTAGATCAGGCGCGATACCGTAAAGTCTTAGCACCAAAAAGGAGTACGTTATGACTACATCAATGCTCGTCCGAGACGTAATGACTTCTCCGTCACCCTTTGTAAAACAAGGTAGTGACTTGGGCGAAGTGGTCAAAACCCTGCTAAAGCACGGTGTCTTCGGTCTTCCCGTTATCAATGATCAGCACGAACTTGTGGGGTTTGTATCTGAGCAGGACTGTATTCATTCGGTCTTAGTAAGTAGCTATCACTGCGAAGGATCGCCAGTTGTGGACGATGTAATGAGTCGCGAAGTATTGGCGGTAGAAGCTGACTCATCGATTATCGACCTTGCTCAAAAAATGGGAAAAAACAAACCTAAGTCCTACCCCGTTACCGAAGAGGGCAAGTTGATAGGCCTGATTACGCGCAGTGCGATATTGGAATCTCTGTGGACCAACCGTACTACCTGTGATCTACCCAACAACAAACTTTAATACGCCTTGGGTTCATCACCAATCTAGCAATGGCGATGGGCACAAGAGTGTCGGCTTGAAGGTATGCATCCATGACGCATTTTTCACGACTAGCCGGTTTGCTGCTTTTCTCCTTGATTGTAGCCACAACAGCACACGCGAAGGTATTAGAAAATATCCCCTACGGTGACGCAAACAAGCAGAAGTTAGACGTCTACCTACCCGAGAACTCGGCAAACAGCCCAATTATATTTATGGTTCACGGCGGTGCATGGCGCTTTGGCGATAAGCACAATCACAAAGTTGTAAAAGCAAAGGTCGCACGCTGGGTAAACCAAGGCTGGATTTTTATATCGATAAACTACCCGATGTTACCGGATAGCGATCCCTACCAGCAGGCGGTCGATGTCGCCAAGGCCCTAGCGTATGTTCAATCCCATAGCCCGGAATGGGGAGGCGATACAAGCAAAATTATCGCCATGGGACACTCCGCCGGAGCGCATCTCGTATCACTGGTTTTGACAGATCCATCCTTGATTAGCATCAGTCATGGGGAAAACCTCCAAGGAGGCATACTTTTAGACAGCGCGGCCCTGGATGTCAGTCGTCTGATGAGCGAAGACCATCCCCGACTTTACGACCGCGCCTTCGGAAAAAATCCAAATTTTTGGCGTAAAGTTTCGGCTATTGAATACCTAAATAGCGCAGTAAAACCACTACTCTTAGTGTGCTCCACTCTGCGCTCTGACAGCTGCCCGCAAGCCGCATCATTTAAACAAAAAGCGAAAAACATCGGCATAGAGGTGCAACAGTTAAGCGTGAAACTATCTCACAATCAAATCAATGCGACGCTCGGGGACGATTCGCGCTATACACACGACGTAGAAACATTTATTCGTAATTTAGATCCGCGATTTAGCGCGTTTCTAACTCCGGCGCCTTTCACAAAAACACCATTACCATCGACACCGTTAGCACCGAAACCCTAAATATTTGAGATCACTATGCACGGAATGCTTTCCATCATCTTACTTACCGCCGCAGCCGGGGCCTGCATTCCGCTTGGCGGATTTATAGCCCATAAAACACGAATACAGCAACACTGGTTAGACAAAGAATTTCGGCACACGATTATTGCCCTCGGTGCCGGAATATTACTTGGCGCCGTCGCCATCGTACTGGTGCCAGACGCGCTAGAGCATTTAGATCACTCACCGTGGGCCATTGCCCTCTTACTGAGCGGAGGTTTACTGTTTTACTGGCTTGAACGATATTTAGATATTCACCGCAGAAGCTCGCCGCAGCTGACCGGTATGTTATTGGACTATATACCAGAATCCTTAGCACTCGGCGGTATTGCCGCGAGTGGCGCGGATACTACCGTACTGCTTGCCGCGCTAATTGGTTTACAAAACTTACCCGAAGGCTTCAACAGCTTTAAAGAACTTCGTGATAGCGGCCGTTCACCAAATCAAATTTTACTCCTCATGCTTGCTCTCGTTCCGCTCGGCCCACTCGTCGGCTTAACTGGCTACACTGTTCTTGGCAGTCAACACGCAATCCTAGGCGGTATCATGCTGATAGCCAGTGGTGGTATTTTGTATCTCATTTTTCAAGATATTGCGCCGCAAATACCATTGCGAAAACATCGTAGCCCAGCTTTAGGTGCAGTTATCGGGTTTAGTATTGCGATGCTAGGTGCTGTTCTGAACCAATACTAGCAACCATGTTCATACTCTCGTGCTCAGCATTACTGACACATCCTTAGACTAACTTTACTTATAGGATCTTATTTATGCGATTTCTGCTGGTGATTACCATTTCATGGCTACTCGTCGCCTGTGGAAGCTCATCCTACGATCAATCACGAGAGTGGCGATTACAGGAATGTGAAAAAGTCCTCGACGACAATGACCGCGCCAACTGTAAATCCAACACACCACGTTATAACTAGCACACTGATACAGTATAGCCTGGGGTGATAATCGGCATTCCTAGGAACAATGTTTACAGTGAACAAATAGTGCTAAGCTCCCGTCCAGCGTAAATACAATTTGACGAACAAAACTGGATACATTGCCATGTAGACCAGTTTGAAAGGAAGACTTATGACACAGAGTAAATATGATATCGTGGTTTTTGGCGCCAGCAGCTTTGTTGGCGAAATCCTGTGTCAGTACTTGAGTAAAAATCGTGAAGAACCCGCGCTGCGCTGGGCGATTGCAGGCCGATCGAGCGCAAAACTCGAAGCCGTTAAAGCCAAGCTCGGCAACACCAATCTAGATATTATTATTGCTGACGCCTCTAATGAAGAGGCATTGAGAGCACTATGTGCGCAAACACGGGTTGTGACGACCACCGTTGGTCCGTACGCATTATACGGCGAGTCTTTAGTGAAAATTTGTGCCGAAACCGGCACTGATTATTGTGATTTAACCGGTGAGGTTCAGTGGATTAGAAAAATGGTGGCGCGCTACGATGGGGCGGCTAAAGCCTCAGGCGCTCGCATTGTAAACTGCTGCGGTTTCGACTCCATCCCCTCTGACTTAGGTGTGTTTTATACGCAACAACAAAGCAAAGAACTGTTCGGGGAGCACTGCAACTCCGTTAGTATGCGTGTGAAGGCTGCCAAGGGCGGCCTATCTGGCGGCACCTTTGCCAGCCTAATGAACGTGATGAAAGAAGCGGCGAACGACCCCGCGCTCCGCAAAGAAATGGCAGATCCATATTCATTGTGCCTGGGCGAAACTAGCAAAGCCCGGCAAATCAATACCGGCTTAGCCCAATTTGATAAAACCTCTGGCAGCTGGACAGCCCCCTTCATTATGGCCGCCATCAACACCCGCATCGTGCAACGCTCAAATTCATTGCTAAAAGAAAGCTACGCAAAACCCTTCTTTTATGACGAGGCGATGATGGTGGGTAAAGGCTTTAGCGGCCGGCTACGTGCCGGCGCCGTCGGCGGCGGGCTTGCCGGATTTATGTTGGCAGCAAGCATTCGACCCGGCCGCTGGCTTCTCTCCCGCGTATTGCCATCACCCGGCGAAGGCCCAAGTCCTCAAGACCAAGAAAATGGCTTTTACGATTTACACTTTTACGGCAAAACAGCGTCAGGCAAAAAACTGCAATGCCGCGTGACGGGTGACCGTGACCCAGGATACGGCTCGACAGCGAAAATGCTGGGCCAGGCTAGTATCTGTCTCGCCCGCGACATCGATAAAAGCCAAGTAGCAGGTGGTTTACTTACCCCTGCGAGCTGCTTCGGCAATACATTAATCGAGCGCCTAAAGGCATACTCTGGCCTGACGTTTAGCGTTATTAAGTAAATTAGCGCTCTGTAAAAAAACAAATAGCACAGTGATTGTGCTATTTGTCGCAAATCTCCGGAAAGGACACTTAAGCTGTAAAAACCCGCACATCATATTTCCAATTACTATAATAAGATCACTCTTTTGAAGAGGTGCGATTAGTATGATTGTTGATCAATTGATGAGTACCACCCTTGTCAGCGTGAGCAGCGACGATTCCTTAGCGCTTGCCAGAGAAATTTTTAGCCATACCCACTTTCATCACTTGCTGATTATTGAGGAGGGGAAACTGGTAGGTGTGTTGTCTGATCGAGATTTATTTAAAGCCATCAGTCCAAATATTGGCACCGCCGCAGAAACACCGAAAGATGCGGCAACACTGCGCAAACACGTCCACCAAATCATGTCACGCAAACCCATTACCGTTTCAAGCGGCACGAGCTTACAAGAGGCAGTGCATCTCTTTAATACCAAACCCATATCCTGCCTACCGGTTGTTTCCGAAGACAATACGCCAATGGGTATTATTACGTGGCGCGATATTCTTAGGTTGGTTGAAGTACTGGGGCTAAAGGAAAACTGATTTTGTCCCCAATTAACCGAAGGTACCTAGATCCCGTTCGCTTACCCAAATGAGAGCCTCGTCCCGCTGCAATGGAATAAAATGCTCAATTTCAATATTGGGGAATACTCGGGTTATCAGCGCCGTACCACGATTAAACCAACGCGCTTCTCCAGTAATGGCGGTACGCGAAAAGCGATTAATATACTTGGCCAAAAATCGCATTTCTTTTAACCAGCCACGAACGGTAAAGCCTTCAAAATGATCGAGCTCAATAAATATATTGAGACTGTCCTCGTCGATTAGTTTGCGCTCTACCTCATCCAAAATAACTTCAATATCATTATGATTAATCTTGCCAGAAACCCTAACACCTACAACGTGGGGGAAAGGAAGGGCCAATAATTCCAGCATGGAATTTCCTCCGCAAATGCTTTGTAAAAAGTATAGGCAAGTTCAGCGTATTTGCGTTCCCAACAAACAAGAAATAGGTATTATTCCTCAATGATCACTTCGATTTCGTCCGTCGCGGGGATCAATCAAAGACACTATGTGAATTTCATCCTCATGGGCAAGCGCCGCTTCACCAGGCCGTGGCTGATTGACGCGGGTAGTCGGCTCTTCAATTTTACCGGTGTCGTCGCGAATAGATTCTTTAAAACCACAGCGAACGCATTCCCGTATTTGCTCCAGATCAGAAATGCGATACATGACAGTTTTATCCATCTCTGCGCATTTAGGACAAACCGCACCAGCAATGAAACGACGTTGGTTAAAAACGGTAGCCACGATTATGCTCCCTTTGCGTCGGCGATGCCGGCGTGGCGCAACAGTGCGTCATTCGCCGGCGGCCGACCCCGGAAATTTTTAAACAATACGGCGGCATCCTCTGAACCGCCGCGTTCTAATATTTCCATACGGAATTTCTTACCAACGTCCACATTCATCACGCCCTCTTCTTCAAACAACGAAAACGCATCTGCCGACAATACTTCGGCCCATTTATAGCTGTAATAGCCCGCTGCATAGCCACCGGCGAAGATATGCGAAAAACTATTTTGAAAGCGATTAAATGCCGGCGGTTGAAACACCGACACCTTATTCCGTACCGCTGTCATCAAGGTATCTATGTCAGCTTCGCACTTAACGTCTGACTGCATATGCAATTTAAAATCAAAGAGAGAAAACTCTATTTGCCGCAGCATTTGCATACCAGACTGGAAATTCTTAGCGGCTAATAATTTATCTAGCATATCTGTAGGCAGTGGTTCGCCGGTTTTATAGTGGGCTGAAATATCTGGAATCACGGATTTTTCCCAACACCAGTTTTCTAAAAATTGGCTAGGCAGCTCTACCGCATCCCAAGCAACACCGCTAATACCTGCCACGCTTAAACAATCGATTTGGGTCAACATATGGTGTAGACCGTGACCAAACTCGTGGAACAAGGTCGTCACTTCATTATGAGTTAACAGAGAAGGGCGGTCACTGGTTGGCGGTGAGAAATTACACACCAAAAACGCCACGGGTTGCTGGATACCGCCACCATCTATCATGCGACGTCCGCGGGCATTGGCCATCCATGCACCACCGCGCTTGTTATTGCGGGCGTAAAGATCTAAATAGAAATGCGCAAGTACTTCTCCGTTACGCGATATGCGATAGCACTGTGCGTCCTTGTGCCAAAAATCCACGTCGCTAAGGGCACTGATCTCAATATCAAACAACTGCCCCGTAATTTTGAACAAACCACTGATAACTTTTTCAGCGGGAAAGTAAGGTCGCAATGCCTCCTGCGAAAGGGTAAATGACGCTTCTTTTAGCTTTTCACTAAAATACGTCACATCCCACGCTTGCAGCTCTGCCACACCGTGCTCAGCGGCAAATGCTGATAATTCGGCAAACTCCTTAGTCGCTACCGGCTGACTGGCCTGCACAAGCTCTTCAAGAAAATCGGTGACCTGCGAGCAGGACTCCGCCATTTTGCTCGCCAGCGAATAAGCGGAATAATTATCGAAACCCAACAGCGCGGCCATTTCCTGACGAAGCTGTAAAATTTCAACCATGAGTGGGCCGTTATCCCACTTACCAGCCTGCGGGCCTTCCGACGATGCGCGGGTAACATAGGCCGTATAAACTTCCTCCCGCAATTCACGATTTTCGGCGTATTGCATAATAGGCAGGTAACTCGGAATATCTAAGCTCAACCGATAGCCTTCAAACCCCTTAGCACTCGCCGATTCGCGCAGATTATCGAGCACAGTAGGAGGAACGCCTTTTAATAACTCAGCGGAATCAATTAATTTTTCCCAGCCATCAGTGGCATCCAAGACATTATTTGAAAACGCAGTAGACAACTCACTCAAGCGCTGTTGAATTTCTGCAAAACGGCTCGCCTTATCACCATCGAGGGCAACACCAGACAAAACAAAATCTCGTAACATATTGCGGACTGCCTTTTGGCGAGGGCCGCTTAACCGCGCAAACTCATCGCTTTCAGCCAAGGCCTGAACTCGCTCATAAAGAGGCCGGTTTTGTCCCATTTCGCTGTTGTAAGCGGTCAGCATGGGCAAGCATTTGCTGTATGCTTCACGCCACGCATCACCACTTAGCACGCTGTGCACATGACTCATCGGTGCCCAAAAACGACCAATTTGATCATCTATTTCTTCGAGAGGCGCCATTAAATTCGTCCAATCAGGGCTGCGCTCATCAGCAATCGCTAAGGCCACTTGACGCTTAGATTCCGCCAACAGCAACTCACACTCTTTAGGCATGGCCTGCGGATCAAGCGTTGAAAACATCGGTAAACTGTTTGCTGTCATAACGTGAAAGACCTTATAAACTTAAGAACGACAATTGGCCCAGTGTATCAAATCTACAAGCCGCCCGAAGCCTGTTACCATGCTTTTACACACAATCGCGCAAGAAATAAGCCCGACACTCCGAGCAAGGCGGTGCGTGTTTATTCCCGAACCGGAGGCCCGAAATGAGCTACAAGCCACAGGATTTTATTAGGATTTTCGAAGACCACTGCCCAATGCTCGGCGAGCGCGTTTTTATCGACCCCAGCGCGGTCGTCATCGGCGATGTTAATATCGGCGACGATAGCTCTATTTGGCCAAATACGACCGTGCGCGGTGATATGCACTGCATTCGAATTGGTGCCCGTACAAGTATTCAGGACAATAGTGTTTTACACATTACCCACGCAGGCCCCTATAACCCCGATGGCTATCCACTCACCATCGGTGACGATGTCACCGTCGCGCACAGTGTCACACTGCACGGCTGTACCATCGGCAACCGTGTACTTATCGGCATGGGAAGCATTGTGATGGATGGCGCCATTATTGATGATGACGTTGTGGTAGGTGCCAATTCGCTCATCCCGCCCGGCAAACACCTGCCCAGCGGTTGGCTATACGTTGGCAGTCCCGCCAAGCCAATTCGACAGCTCAGCGAGGGCGAATATAAGTACTTCGGCTACAGCGCGGCCAACTACGCCAAACTAAAAGATCGACATATCGCCGCACTAAGCCTTTGACGTGGGTAAGGGATTAAAAAACGCCGGCGTCGAACAGCAAATATGTGAGGTAGGCGACATATATTAATAGCAAGCCGCTGCCTTCAATTCGAGTAATTTTCCGCGCGCGACGCGGCCCACAGGCCACCAAAAAGAATATTCCCGTGAGCAAGAGCATAACGGGATAATCACGACTCATCACTTTTGGATCTAAGACGCTTGGGGAAATAACCCCTGGCAGTGCCATCACACCCAGCAAGTTAAACAAGTTCGAGCCCACCACATTGCCAATGGCAATATCGTGCTCGTTCTTTCGGGCAGCGGCAATCGACGCGGCTAACTCAGGCAGACTGGTGCCCACCGCAATCACTGTTAAGCCAATCACCAAGTCGCTAAGGCCAAAGAAATGAGCAATTTCAACTGCCGACCACACCAATACACGCGCGGAGGCCAACAGCAATAAAAAGCCAAAAAGCAACCAGCCCAAAGCGACCGGCAGAGACATATCACGGGGTATTTCTGCAGCGAACTCGGCTTCTATCGCATCGCCCTTGCTATGCTTGGCCTCCCAAATTTGGCGAAGTACGACCAGTAAAAAACCGACCAGTAAAATGCTGCCATCCATCACACCCAAATGACCATCTAGCAATAAGAAGTAACCCACCAGCATCACTAAAATAAGTAGAGGGATTTCGCGAGTCACCAGCTTAGATTGCACATTAAGAGGGATGAGAAACGCGGTGAAACCCAAGATCAACGCGATATTAGTAATATTCGAACCCAAGGCATTACCGACGGCCAAGCCTGGCTGACCATCTACCGCGGAAATGGCTGATACCAACATTTCCGGCGCTGAGGTGCCAATACCAACAACCAAAATACCAATGACCAAGGGCGAGACACCCAGTATTGACGCCGTCGCTGAAGCACCAATAACAAAACGGTCTGCACTCCACACAAGTAAAACCAAGCCCACAACCAGAGCAACAACGGTTAACAACATACAATTTTTTCCAACAAGACCGCCGACAAATTATGCCGACAAAGATTGACGAACGAGTTCTATAACCGGCTTAGTATCTGGACGCACGCCGCGCCAAATACAAAAAGACTCCGCCGCTTGCTCAACTAGCATACCCAAACCATCAGACACTGCCCAGGCGGTTTCACCTGCCGCCCAACGCATAAAGGGCGTTGGATCTGCGCTGTACATCATATCGTAAGCACAGCCATCATTGCTTAATATATGATGCGGCAGCGGTGGTAAATCACCACTCATGCTCGCGCTAGTACCATTGATAATCAGATCGAACTGACCGCTTGCCAGCCCCTCATAACTGCAGCCAGCAACTTGCCCTAGGTCTTCAAATTGCTTAGCCAAACTCTGCGCTTTTGCTACCGTTCTATTCGCTATTAATACATGAGCCGGGCCTTGCTTAAGTAGCGGGCCAAGAATGCCACGTACCGCACCGCCCGCGCCCAAGACTAAAATCCGGCGACCACTAAGATCCCAGCCCAGATTATCGTGAATATCGCGCACCAATCCAACGCCATCAGTATTGTCTCCGTAGACACCGCCATCGTCTTGCAGGGCGAGAGTATTTACCGCACCCGCACGCCGCGCGCGGCCACTGAGTTGGCCGGCAAATTCAAAGGCATCGAGCTTAAAAGGAACGGTGATATTTAAACCTTTACCACCGTGGCTAAAGAATTGACTAGCGGCCTCGGCAAAACGACCCAACTCAACTTTATGCGCACGATAGTGCAATTGTTGTCCCGTTTGCTCCGCAAACGCCGCGTGAATTTGCGGCGATTTACTGTGCTTAACTGGATTTCCGTACACCGCGTACTGATCTTTATCTTTAGTTTCCATAAATAAAGAATACTGCCTTTATTATTTAGGTAATAACCAATCTCTCACTGGTAAAAACTGTGAGCTTAGGGCTGCTTCCGGGCTACCTTCTTCAGGCTGCCAATTATACTCCCATCTCACCAAGGGCGGCAGCGACATCAAAATCGATTCAGTACGACCACCGCTCTGCAGGCCAAACAAGGTACCGCGGTCATGCACTAAATTAAATTCGACATAACGTCCACGCCGATATAGCTGGAACTGACGCTGACGATCTTTCCATGGGGTAGACTTCCGACGCTCAACAATCGGCACGTAGGCTTTAGTATAAGAGTTACCCACAGCCTGCATAAAATCAAAGCAACGCTCAAAGCCACCGGCGTTAAGGTCGTCAAAAAATAAACCACCGACCCCTCTGGCCTCGTCACGGTGGCCCATATAAAAGTACTCATCACACCATTTTTTGAACTTGGGATACACCTCGTCACCGAAGGGCTCACAGGCGCTCTTGGCAACTTGGTGCCAGTGCCGACAATCTTCTTCAAAGCCGTAATAGGGCGTAAGGTCGTAACCACCGCCAAACCACCAAACCGGCTCTTCGCCAGGTTTTTCTGCAACAAAAAATCGCACGTTCGCATGGCTGGTTGGCACATAGGGATTTTGCGGATGCATCACTAGGGACACACCCATTGCTTGATAGCTGCGGCCAGCAAGTTCTGGCCTGTGCGCGCTGGCACTGCCAGGCATAGCATCGCCCTGTACATGGGAGAAATTAACGCCGCCTTTTTCAAACACCGCGCCATCGGTAATCACCCGGCTGCGACCACGGCCCCAGTCGTCTTCGACAAATTGCGCTGCACCATCTACGGCAGACAATTCGATACAGATTCGGTCTTGCAACGATAACAAAAACTGCTTTACCGCCCCAATATCAACATTCTTCATATACTCTCCACGGCAAAGATATTCACACCGTTTATCTTCATGCACCTCGCAAATACTCACCGCTCAGGGCGTCACGGATGTCCGTCGGTTGTGCAAGCTCACCGGTGCGCCCCGGTAAGTAACAATCAATTTGTGATCTGAAATAGCGCTGCACTTCGCACTGGGTTCGGGCTGGCTCTCGCCCGGCAGGATTTGCCGACGTAGAGACAAGACAGGTATTTGCGGCACGGCAAAGCGCGGATGTGAGCGGGTGCTTACTAACACGTATCGCTACACCGTGATGACTACCTCGTATCCAGGACGGCGCCCATCCATAGTCTGGCACGACCCATGTATGCGGGCCTGGCCAGCTTTCTTCTACTGACTCTCGCAGCTCGGCGGGTAAATTTGCTAACACCGAGACGAATCGCTCAGCGCTATCCGCCACTAATACCAAACCCTTTGCTGGATCGCGTTTTTTCATATCCAGAATATGCATAACTGCAGCACGATCCCAAGGTACGCAGGCCAATCCCCAAACCGCTTCGGTTGGATGACTAACAACGGCACCAGTACGCAGCAAAGTAGCAGCGCGGCGCAAACGATAAGAGTCGAGCATAGCCATAAATTATATCCGCAACGTTGGATAACAAAGCGGCGAAAGTATACCCGTTTTTAGCTTATGATGAGCCGGTAATTACACCTGCAGGCCGCAAAACAAAGGAGACAGTGATTATTCAGCGAATAAATTTAAGGCCACTGCACTCACCGGATGGCTGGACCTTCCACCAACAAACCATACTAGCGGCTACGCTGCCAACCGCCACGCTGCTGCTCCACCCAGCCATCTACCTCTAATTGACTCAGCTCAGCCAAGGTTTCTGTCACACCTAGGCCGCAATACTGAACTAGCTCATCGAGAGACAAGGGCTCGAAGCCCAAAGCAATGTATATCGGCGAACATACCGTGGAATCTTCACTCCCACCCTCGACAACATTGTCGACATGATCATTTGCTGTCCAGCCTGAAAACTCATCAATGATATCAGCCAATGTTTCGACCAATTTAGCACCTTGCTTTATCAAGGCATTACAACCGCGGCTCGCGGGATTATGAATAGAGCCGGGGATAGCAAAAACCTCACGATTCTGCTCAAGAGCCTGCCTAGCAGTAATTAAAGAGCCGCTATGAATTGCTGCCTCAACAACCAATGTTCCTAAACTCATACCACTTATCAGTCTATTTCGGCGTGGAAACTGGTGCCGTAATGGCGGGCTACCCAAGGGAAATTCACTCAACAGCAAGCCTTCGCAGGCGATTTGTTGATAAAGCGCTGCATTCGTTCGCGGGTAACACTGGTCAACGCCCGTGCCCAATACCGCAATGGTTGACGAGCTTGTCGCTAAGGCGCCTACATGTGCGGCAGCATCGACCCCCAGGGCTAAGCCACTAACAACGGTAAAACCGGCGTGGCCGAGCGCTGCAGAAAAGGCCTGAGCATCGCCTTTACCTATGCGACTGGGACGGCGACTGCCCACCACCGCAAATAGCACTTTTTCGAGCAGCTCGCGACGACCTCGGTAATAAAGTAAGGGCGGGGCATCGTGAATTTCTTTCAGCAGCGCAGGATAATCTTCGTCATACCAACAAAGAATCTCAGCATTTGCACGGGCCAATAAATCATCGACCTCACCATGGTCCGCAAGCGCGAAACCTTGTGCCAAAGCGCGATGTTGCGTCGAGTTAATACCAAAATTAGCCTGCTCTAAAGGCGTTAGCTCAAGCAACGATTGGGGGCTATGAAACGCGGCCATCAGGCGGCGGAACGCCGCTGGCGAGAGCGCTAAACTTTGCTGGGCTTGAAGCCAGCGGCGGGCAAGTATTTCCACATTCGCATCCTTGCGTTTTGTGGTGGCGCCGCAAAGAGCGGCCCACGAAACTAATCAGGGGTTCTTAACTAAGTCACCTACCTTGAGAGGCTGCTCAGCCTTTAGTACCAGGGCATAACTCACTCTTTCAAAGCTACGAAAGACCATCAAAATCCCAGAGCGAACATCAGGCGCTTTCACCCGCTCATCAGTAATAGGATCGGTGACAATGACACCTGTTGAGTAAATCGCGAAAACATCACCGGCTTCAATGTTGTTGCGCTCACCAAGGTTTAAAGTGACCACGTCAAGGCTGCCGATCTGCGTTACTCCGCCCTCCACCGCAATAATATAGCCATTGCTGTTATCTACAGGTGCCTTAGGCTCGAAGCGGGCGTGTATTTGACGCACCTCCATCGGCAGGAAACGGTCGGCGCGACGAATTTCTTGTGTACTGCGATTTAAAGTTAGCGTGGCAACGTCTTTTTCGGTAGCCAGAAGATTCGCCGTACCAATATCAGTAGCTTCAACGCCTAATACTTCCCCACTTACTGGATCTCGGTAAACCTCACCTCGGCGATACACGCCGTAGGTTTCATCTTTGCTAAAATCACCGCGACCTAATATTTGATCACTCGCACCAGCAACGATATTGCCGCGCTTGCCAGCCAATACATAGGGCGCCTGCGCTAACTCCGCATCACTAACAACACGACTGCGAGTTAAAAAGGGGGCTATCACATCTAGAGGTATCGTCGGAATCGCATCGGTGATATCTGAAATACGCATTTCGGGTGTCAACTTCACCACGCTATTATCTGGCGCAGGGTTTCTGACCAGAACCGGTTTGCCATCTATCCACATGAGCTTTAATACATCGCCGGGATAGATTAAATGCGGGTTTTTCACCTGAGGGTTGTAATACCACAGCTCCGGCCAAAACCAGGGATCATTTAGGAACATACCTGAGATATCCCATAGCGTGTCACCTTTTTTCACCACGTAGGTTTGCGGATGACCGGCTTTTAACGAGAGTACATCGCCAGCTTGGGCTAATGCCATCATCAGCCCCAGACAAACTCCCAATACCGTGTTCTTCATAATAAAATCCTATTACTCTTTAAACTGACCGCTAGCACATGGTAAGAATCAGGCATTTCTTATACGCTCGCTGTATAATATAGAGGATACACCGCAACAGGCGAATATTTTGTAGGCTAAAAGACCTACTTATTCATAATCTTAGCAATAGTTACACAACTTACACGAAAAATGGTCACAAACTGCTATGGCTGTAGTTGAAATCCTAGAGTTTCCCGATTCAAGACTGCGAACGGTGGCAAAACCGGTTAGTAAAGTCGACGAACGAGTCCGTCAAATCATCGATGATATGTTCGACACCATGTACGATGCACCCGGCATTGGCTTGGCAGCGAGTCAAATCAATGTCCACGAGCAAATTGTCGTGATTGATGTCAGTGACGACCGCAGCGAACCCCTCGTATTTATTAATCCCGAAATCACAGTTCTGGATGAAGAAACCTTCGAGTACGATGAGGGTTGCCTATCGGTACCCGGCTTTTATGAGACTGTAGTAAGGCCTCAACATATTCGCGTAAAGGCTCTAGATCGAGATGGCAAAGAATTTGTGATGGAACCAGAAGGGCTGCTAGCGGTTTGCATTCAGCATGAAAAAGATCATCTGTTAGGCAAGTTATTTGTCGACTACATTTCACCGCTAAAGCGCAATCGTATCCGGGGCAAAATGGATAAACTCCACAAGCAAAAATCTTCATGAGCACACCTTCATTGCGACTGATATTTGCTGGCACACCGGATTTTGCCGCCAGCCATTTACAAGCACTTATCAACGACGGCCGTCACGAGTTAGTGGCGGTTTACAGCCAACCAGACCGACCTGCGGGCCGTGGCAAAAAGACACTACCCAGCGCCGTAAAGCTATGTGCTGAAGCTGCAGGCATCCCGGTTTATCAGCCTATAAATTTCAAAGACAGTGCCGACCGTGACCTACTGGCCAGCCATAATGCCGACTTGATGATCGTGGTCGCCTACGGCCTGCTTTTACCCCAAAGTGTTTTAGACATACCTCGTCTTGGTTGTGTTAACGTTCACGGCTCTTTGCTTCCGCGCTGGCGCGGTGCCGCGCCCATTCAACGCGCCATTGAAGCAGGTGATAAAGAAACCGGTATAACCATTATGCAGATGGACGCCGGACTCGATACCGGCGCCATGCTAAGCAAGGTAGCCTGTCAAATTCACGACACTGATTCCGCTGCGGACCTATTTGAACACCTCGCCAAGATTGGTGGTCCCGCGCTAATTAATGCTGTTGCTGATCTCGCAGATGGTCGGGCAAAAAAAGAAATCCAAGATGACTCGCAGAGTAATTACGCGGCTAAAATTAATAAAGCCGAAGCAGAAATCGATTGGCAACAAGACGCGGTTGTCATAGACCGCAAAATTCGCGCCTTCAATCCTTTCCCCATCTGCTTTACCCGCTTTGTCGAAAGCATGACGGACGAACGCATAAAAATTTGGCGAGCCGAACCCTTAAGTGCAACAAACACCAGTGCTGCAGCGGGTGAAATACTGAATGCCGATAAATCGGGTATTACCGTGGCTTGCGGCAGAGGCACTTTACGCATTCTCGATTTACAAATGCCCGGCGGGAAAGTACTCGCCGCCCGTGATGTCCTTAACTCACGATCAGCGCAATTTAGCGCCGGCACCTTATTTGGTTCGCCATCAGGCACATTATGAAATGTCCGCGAGTTGCCGCAGCGCGCTGCTTGGCAAATATAGAACAAGAGGGCAGCTCCTTGTCTCGGGTATTGCCGCGTTATGAGCAAGATTTAGATCCCGCACAACGCTCGCTTTACCGCGAACTTTGCTATGGCACCCTGCGCCAATATTGGCGCTTAGAATTCGCCCTTAAACCCTTTTTCAGCAAGCCCTTAAAAAGCAAAGACAGTGACGTAAAAATGATTATTTACGTCGGCGCCTATCAGCTTTTTTATACACGTATTCCGCCCCATGCCGCCATTAATAGCAGTGTAGAAGGCTGTCGAAGTCTGGGCAAAAAATGGGCTTCCGGCATGGCCAATGCCATCTTACGCCGCTGCCAACGCGAACAGGATAGCCTCTTTAGTTCGCTTAGCCCTGCCGCAGATGCCGCCTTTCCGCAGTGGCTCTTCAACGCTCTGCAGGCCGCGTGGCCAGAACAACTTGACGATATTATCGCCGCTAGCAATGCCCATCCGCCATTTTGTCTGCGAGTAAATCAATTACATCAGCAGCGCAGTGAATATTTAGAAATCCTCGCCAACGCAGACCTTGCCGCGCAGCCATGTGAATTCGCCAGCAACGGCCTACGCCTAGACAAAGCTACTGGCGTCGACAATCTGCCAGGCTTCAATGACGGAGACGTCAGTGTGCAAGACGAAGCCGCACAACTATGCACCGAACTACTCGACTTGAATGCAGGGCAGCGCGTACTCGATGCCTGTGCAGCACCAGGCGGTAAAACGGGCGCGATTTTAGAGTGCGAACCTGAGCTCGCCGAGCTAGTCGCCCTGGATATCGACGAACAACGACTTAGCCGTATTCAAGACAATCTCGATCGACTAGCACTTAGCGCGTCCCTGGTTGCGGCGGATGCTGCAGCAATAGAATCTTGGTGGGACGGCGTCCCGTTTGATCGCATATTGCTCGACGCGCCCTGCTCAGCAACGGGTGTGATTCGTCGAAATCCAGATATCAAACTTAATCGGCTTGCCAGCGATATCGAACCGCTTAACGACCTGCAAGCGAATTTGCTAAACCAACTATGGCAATGCCTTAAGCCTGACGGGATTTTAGTCTACGCCACTTGCTCCTTATTACCATCTGAGAACGAAGAGCAAGTCAGCGCGTTTATTAGCCGTCACGATGACGCGGAACTAATTGCGATAGAAAGTAATTGGGGTGTAAATCGCAACGGTTGTCGGCAGCTTTTTCCGCAGCTTAACGGACACGACGGATTTTTCTACGGGAAAATACGCAAAAAACTCTGATCGCGGCTATTGAGTGCCGCACCCCCGCGCCGCACAATGGCAATATAGATAAGATTAATGGGGTTCGCCGCAGTATTTTCATCACAGAACGGCGACTCCCAAAACAAACATAAATCAGTGGCAGACAGCGCAGGCGACTTCGAACAATGAAAATCATTATTCTCGGCGCAGGGCAGGTGGGCGGCACATTGGCCGCCAACCTAGCAAGTGAACACAATGACATTACTATTGTTGATAAAGATGCGGAGCGACTCCGGGAGCTACAAGATCGACTCGACATAGGCACAGTAACTGGACACGCATCTCACCCAGATGTTCTGGCTCGGGCAGGCGCCGCAGATGCCGATCTACTCATCGCGGTTACCAATAGCGACGAAGTAAACATGGTCGCCTGTCAGGTTGCGTACACCTTATTCCGCACACCAACCAAAATATCCCGCATACGCTCCAACGCCTATACCAATATTGAAAAGCTCTTCGGCAACGAAGCGATTCCTATCGATGTATTTATAAGCCCAGAAGAGCTTGTTACCCGCTATATAAAGCGTTTATTGCAGTACCCAGGGTCACTACAGGTATTGGATTTCGCCGATGGCAAAGTGCAGCTCGTTGGCGTAAAAGCCTACTACGGCGGGCCGATGGTGGGGAATGAGCTATCTGCTATTCGGGAACATATGCCCACCGTGGACACCCGCGTGGCGGCTATTTTCCGACGCGGAACGGCAATCCTCCCCAGCGGCGACACCGTCGTAGAAGCCGGTGATGAGGTGTTCTTCATCGCGGCCAAAAAGAACGTTATGCCGGTAATGAGCGAATTACGCAGGCTAGATACGCCTTATAAGCGGCTGGTTATCGCTGGCGGCGGCAATATCGGCGAGCGGCTCGCGCGGGCTGTAGAAAGCAGATACCACGTTAAAATAATCGAGCGTAGCTACGACCGTTGCCGCGCGTTATCTGAGCAGTTATCGAAGGCCATCGTGTTACACGGCAGTGCCTCGGATCACGACTTGCTCGCCCAAGAAAATATCGAAGAAACCGATGTTTTCCTCGCCCTTACCAACGATGACGAAGCAAATATCATGTCATCATTACTCGCTAAACGCATGGGCGCCAAGAAAGTTATTACCCTGATTACCAATCCCGCCTATGTCGATTTAGTGCAGGGTGGGGATATCGACATTGCGATCTCGCCACAGCAAATTACCATTGGTAGTTTGCTCACCCACGTTCGACGCGGCGATATTTACAATGTGCACTCCCTCAGACGCGGCGCGGCAGAAGCATTGGAAATTATTGCCCACGGCGACAACCGTTCTTCAAAAGTCGTTGGCCGCAGGCTAGACGAAATAGTGCTCCCTGAGGGCGTCAGCATTGGTGCGCTGGTTCGAGGCGACGAGGTGATGATCGCTCACAGTCATCTATTGGTCGAAACCGAAGATCATTTGATTTTATTCCTCGTGGATAAAAGTAAAATCAAAATGGTGGAAAAACTATTCCAAGTCGGCTTCACTTTCTTCTAATGACAAAGAATTCCCCCGCTCATCGGGGAGCATATCCATGCATTTAAGAATCATCAGTCGAATCATTGGCGTACTGCTGATGATCTTCAGTCTAACCATGGCCGTGCCCGCCGTTATCTCGGTGTGGGTAAATGATGGCGCCCTGTATGCCTTTACCATCGCCTTTGTTCTTACCTTCTGCAGTGGCTTGGTGTTATGGCTAAGTAATTTAAAACAACATAGTGAGTTGAGCATACGCGATGGCTTCCTCGTGGTATCGCTCTTCTGGACGGTACTCGGACTATTCGGTGCGCTGCCATTTTACCTAGCTAGCAACCCCGGCTTATCGCTTAGCGATGCGGTCTTTGAATCAATATCTGGCCTAACGACTACGGGCGCGACGGTTATAACCGGCTTAGATGAGCTGCCGATTTCAATCTTATTTTATCGCCAATTTCTGCAGTGGCTAGGCGGCATTGGTATTATCGTTATTGCGGTTGCTATACTTCCCATACTCGGTATCGGCGGTATGCAGCTATACCGAGCCGAAACGCCCGGCCCAGTAAAAGACAATAAACTCACACCACGCATCACCGGCACCGCGAAAGTACTATTCCTTATGTATGTATCGCTAACGCTCGTGTGCACGCTGGCTTATTGGTTAGCAGGTATGAGTTTTTTTGATGCTATTTGTCACTCGTTTTCGACCGTAGCCATTGGCGGATTTTCTACCCATGATGCCAGCATGGGTTACTTTCAAAGCCCATTAATCTTAATGCTTTGCAGCGGATTTATGTTATTCGCCGCACTGAGTTTTACTATCCATTTTCATGCATGGCGGTCGCGCTCTATACGTCATTATTTAAACGATGCCGAAACGCGTTTCTATCTCGGCGTCATTCTCATTTCAACACTCACCATTTCGGTATATTTATATTTCAGCGGCACCTATGAATTAAAAGATAGTTTTGTTCACGGTATTTTCCATACGATATCTGTAGCGACGACCTCGGGCTTTGGCGCAGAAGACTTCTCTATTTGGCCCAGTTTTTTACCCGTCGCCGTCATCATGCTGTCCTTTATCGGAGGTTGTGCCGGATCAACCGGCGGTGGTATGAAAGCGGTTAGGGTAATGCTCGTCGCTAAACAGGGCATCCGCGAAATGAAGCAGCTTATTCACCCCAGCGCGGTTATTCCCTTAAAAATTGGCAGTCATCGCGTAGAAGCGAAAATCGTCAGCGCGGTATGGAGCTTTGTCGGCGTATACATGATTTCCTTCATACTCATCACCTTGGCGATGATGGCCTGCGGTCTAAACTCACTTAGCGCCTTTTCAGCCACCGCTGGGGCGATAAATAATATGGGACCGGGGCTAGGCGAAGTGTCAGCCAGTTATCGCAGCGTTAGCGACGCAGGCAAGTGGATACTCTGCTATGCCATGTTATTAGGTAGACTAGAAATTTTTACCCTGTTGGTACTGCTAATGCCCTCATTTTGGCGACGCTAGCGATGACGAATGAAATTAATGAAAGCAAAGTAAAATGGAATGAGCGTCATCGTGACAGGGAGCTAGCTACTCCCGCCTGCGAAGTTTTGCTAAATCACATTTCTTTACTACCGAGTCAGGGTACAGCGCTAGATCTTGCTTGCGGATTAGGTAGAAATGCCATACTCCTCGCAAAGCAAGGCTTACAATGCGACGCCGTGGACATCTCTGATGTTGCGCTAGCAAGGTTAAGTGACTACGCCAAACAATGTAAACTGGCGATAAATATTCGCTGTGAAGACATAGAATGCGACGGAATTGGCAATAAGCAGTATGACGTTATCGTCGTAAGTTATTTCCTCTACCGACCTCTATTTGCAGAAATTAAGCGAGCCCTTAAACCTGGCGGGCTGCTCTTTTATCAAACCTTTGTGAACAAAGTTGCGGAGACTGAAAATCCTAACTCGGGCACTAGAACGAGCAAGAGCAGATTCTATTTAGAAGAAAACGAACTTAGCTCACATTTCGATACGCTTGAAATACGCTATTATGAAGAAACAAATTCTCATCCAAATACAAGTTCAGCGCCTATAGCGATGTTGGTCGCCAGCAAAACAATAACTTAGTATTCCGCGATAAAGACCAAACGCAGCTATAATGCTTAAGGTAGCTAACCAGTACGTCAAATTAATTATTAAATGAGCGGTCAATGGCATACCTTTTTTTAGCCATAGCATTTATAGCATCTGCTGTGTTTTCAGCAATAGCGTACTTTGTTATCAAAACACCGTACGACCCCGCACTCCTCATGTTAGCAACGCTTGTTGGCTGCACCAGCGTTATCTCACTCTGTTTTTGTGCCGCTCTAGAGTTTCAATCTCGGCTTAGAAAAGACGCTGAACGAAAAAGCAATCAACAGCGCATTGTCTTGGAGCATAGCGCCTCAACGTTAATGTTATTAGATACGCAGCTTAACTTGGAATTTCTTAACAGTGGCCATCCGTCGTTTGACGTTTTTAACAAGAATTACATTAAAGGCGAGAAAGTAGTTGATATATGGCGTGACAACGTACCAGAAGAAACCCGCCAACAGGTTCGGCACGCTATCACAGAAAAACGGACTTGGCGCGGAGAACTTTGTTTTGGTACGTCCAAAAAAGATAGTTATCTTTTAACAACAATCAGCCCCATCCTGGATGAGAATGGCGAGCTATCTAACGTTGTAATCTGCGCTGAGGATGTGTCTGAACACAAAGATATTGCCGACCGTTTATTTATACGTGAAAACTATAATGTACTCACCGGTTTACCTAATCGACAGTTCGCGCTGCGTACGCTTCAGTCTGCGATTAAAGACAGCGATAACTCGGAGAGTGGGTTTATTCTTATCCATATCGATTTAGATCGCATTCGCTATATCAACGATTCATTGGGCCACCATGTTGTTGATATGGTTTTTGTGGAAACCACCGAGAGACTGCGACGCACCTTACGTGACGATCAAATTCTGGCCCATTTAGGTGCCGATGAGTTCCTTATTATTCTGAGTACCGAGACCTGCATTGATGAAGCTACAATCATCGCCGAAGTCGCACTTGAGCGATGCCGTGAACCTTTTTACATCAATCATCATGAAATCAATATTTCAGCAAGCATCGGCCTGTGCAAGTACCCTGAAGACGGAGATGATTGCACTCTACTAATGCGACACGCAGAAGCCGCAATGTTTAACGCCAAAGAGAAAGGCGGAGACCGACTTAGCTATTACGAAGAGGGTATGAGCAGTGAAACCGAGCTGCGCTTAGAAATGGAAAATCAGTTGCGCCATGCAATTGAGCGAGATGAATTTAAACTGCATTACCAGCCTGTCGTTAATCTTGAAAGCAATAAACTACGCGGCGTAGAAGTCCTACTTCGCTGGCAAAATGCGGATCTAAAAAACCCTAACCCCGAACAATTTATTCCGGTGGCGGAGCAAAGCGGCCTTATTATTGGCATTGGTAAATGGGTGTTAGAGAACGCCTGCAAACAAATAATGACTTGGTCTCGGTCGGGATTACCAGCATTGAACGTCGCGGTAAATATTTCTGCAAAGCAATTTATCGACGGTGATATCGCGGAGATCGTGCGCTACGCCTTGCAACAGAGTGGTTTACCAGCGTCTCAACTCGAGCTAGAGATCACCGAGGGATTATTGATAAATGATACACCGGAAATTCGGGAAATCTTTACCCAACTTAAACGCCTTGGTGTTCACCTGTCCTTAGATGACTTTGGAACCGGTTATGCCTCACTGAGCTATTTAAAGCGCTACCCCTTTGATGCTTTGAAGATTGATCGTAGTTTTGTGAATGACATCGACAAGTGTGAAGACAGTGTAACGTTAGTGAATGCCATCATTGCGATGGGCCATAGCTTCAACATGGTGGTCATTGCAGAGGGTGTGGAAAACTTACACCAACGACGTATTTTACGAGAGCGACACTGTGATATGGTTCAGGGCTTTCTGTATTCACCGGCATTACCCGCTGATCAATTTGTATCGTGGGCAACACGCTACGCAGAAATGCAGCGCACCCAACATGTATAAAGCGCAATGCATATAGGGTCGACGCACCTTTGTGTTTGATTAGGCCTTGCGCCAATGACTGTGTTTATATACAGTACACAATCATATCATGGTTCAACAATAAACCGAGGTGAAAAATGGCGGTAGTAGCCAAGTGGATGTGCGACAGGGACAACAGTATGTTTGACAACAAAAAAGATGCCGACGCATACGACAAGATGCTGGAATTAGCTGAAGGGTTCAGCGCATTGCTACAACAACATATTCCCAATGTTGACGAAACTAAAGCCGAAGAGTTTGGTATTTTCCTAGCCAAAAACAAAGAAGCGGTAATGCAGGCCTGCAAAGGCAGAGTAGAAGCCTTAGAAGAAATTGATGAGCTGGCGGCTGACAACGTTAGACCATTGTCAGCTCAAGCCAGTTAATACGCTTGAACGACGTTAATTTTCTACTCTCAGGCAGCGCGCTTTTTCTTTATTAAATCGTATGCTGCCTGGATCTCCTGCGCCTTCTCTGTCGCAAGTTTCAGCATATCCTCTGGCACACCTTTGGCTATTAACTTATCGGGGTGATGCTGACTCATCAGTTTACGATAGGCTCGCTTAAGCTCTGCATCCGTTGCCGACGCCTCAACACCGATTGCCTGATACGCTTTATTTAACTCCGACTCACTAGTTGCACCCTGCGAGTAAGATCCACTGCTGTGAAACTGGCGCTGCGCCATGACCATATCTAATAAACGCTGAAATTCCCGTGCAGGTACACCCATGTAGCCTGCCACCCGCGTTACTATATCGCGCTCCGCATCAGCCATTTCGCCATCAGCTAGCGCCATTGTGAGCAACGCCTCTAACAGCATTTGCCGAAGTAGGGGCTGGCTTTTTGCCACGGTCATGAACTCTGATACTTGCGGCTCTAACTGAAAATCACTTTCACTACCTTGCTTGAACCGATCAATCGCGTCCTGCCGGCGCGCGCCGGTAAAGCCAAGCTGCGTCATAATCGCCTCAGCCTGGGCGATCTCAGACTCACACACCCGACCGTCGGCCTTGGCGATATGACCCATAACCCGAAACACAGTATCGAAGAAAATACCTTGAATGCGCTCTCTATCAGCACCGTAATTGAAACGCATCGCCTGACCAAGACCGCGATCAAAAAAGCTACCTACGACAAAACCCAATAGTGCCAAAAGCGGGCCACCCACCAGAAAACCCAATATCGCACCAATTATTTTTGCCATTCCACTGTATCTCCCTCACATCTGGACAACGATGATAACAAGTCCACCACTACTACTACCAGAATCCACCTTAGTCTTAACGCACCCGCCGTCATATCTGTATAATTCATCTCTTTATTTATTTCGTGGGGAACGCCGTGAGTAAGGCAGACGTCAGCACCTTTCAGGGGCTAATTTTAGCATTGCAACAATACTGGGCAGAGCAGGGCTGCGTACTTCTGCAGCCCCTCGACATGGAGGTGGGTGCCGGCACCTTCCATCCCGCCACTTTTTTGCGTGCTATCGGCCCAGAAACTTGGAATGCTGCTTACGTACAACCTTGCCGTAGGCCCACAGACGGCCGCTATGGCACCAACCCTAACCGCCTGCAGCACTACTATCAATTCCAAGTAATTATGAAGCCGTCACCGAGCAATATTCAGGATCTGTATTTAGATTCGCTGAAAATGCTCGGCATCGATCCTGAAGTACACGATATCCGTTTTGTTGAAGACAACTGGGAATCGCCCACACTCGGTGCGTGGGGCCTAGGTTGGGAAGTATGGCTAAATGGCATGGAAGTTACCCAGTTCACCTATTTCCAGCAGGTGGGCGGCCTCGAGTGCTACCCGGTTAGTGGCGAAATCACCTATGGCTTAGAGCGCATAGCGATGTACCTACAAGGTGTTGATAGTATCTACGACTTGGTCTGGACCAAAGGTCCGGCTGGCGATGTCACCTACGGTGATGTATTTCATCAAAACGAAGTTGAAATGTCTCACTTCAATTTTGAAGAAGCCGATGTCGGCCAACTATTTGCGCAATTCGATCACTGCGAAAAAGAAAGCGAACGTCTAATTGAAAAAGGCCTGCCACTACCTGCCTACGAAATGGTGATGAAGGCATCTCACGCTTTTAACTTACTCGATGCACGCCATGCTATTTCTGTTACTGAACGTCAGCGGTTTATTTTACGTGTCCGCAGCCTAGCACGGGCTGTAGCACAAGCTTATTTTAACGCACGCGAAGCGCTGGGCTTTCCTTTAGCGCCAGAGAATTTACGTGCCGAATACGCTGCCTCAAAGGAGAGCAAATAATGACGAATACTCATGATTTACTCATCGAGATCGGCACCGAAGAGCTGCCACCAAAAGCGTTAAAAACATTATCGAATGCATTTACTGACAGTGTAACGTCGCAACTTGGCGATCAGGCTTTAACGTTTTCCAAGGTTAAAAGTTTCGCAACGCCAAGAAGACTCGCGATACTGTTGTCTGACCTAGCGGAAACGTCGCCAGACAAAGAGTTAGAAATTTGGGGGCCTCCAGTCAAGGTCGCCTTCGATGATGCTGGAAACGCAACAAACGCTGCCTTAGCGTTTGCCAAGAAGAACAACATTAATGCTGACAATCTTAGCCAACATATTGATAACGACGGCAAGCAAGACAAACTCTGTTACCGCAGCACAGCAAAAGGTAGCGACACCAAAAATCTTATTGCAGGAATAATTGATACCGCATTACAGTCATTGCCGATCGCAAAAAGAATGCGTTGGGGCTCGTCACGAACTGAATTTGTAAGGCCCATCCAGTGGTTGGCAATTGTGTTTGGTGAAGAGGTTATTCACGAAACTATTTTTGAACTACGTTCATCTAACGTAAGTAAGGGACATCGCTTCCATTGCAATAGAGAGCTCTGCATAACGTCTGCAAGCAGCTATGAATCGATATTGCGAGAGCAGGGTAAAGTAATAGCTGACTATGATCTTCGCCAACAAATGATTCGGGATCAAATCACAGCTATCGGTCTATCGCTTGGCGGACACACCGTCATCAGCGATGATCTTTTAGATGAGGTCAGCTCACTCGTTGAATGGCCAGTCGCGCTAGCGGGTAGTTTTGAAGAGCGCTTTCTGAAAGTCCCCCCCGAAGCCTTAATCTCATCAATGAAAGAACATCAAAAGTACTTTCACGTTGTAGATTCTAACGAAAAATTGATGCCGCATTTTATAACGGTATCTAATATCGAAAGCCGGGACCCTCAGAAAGTTATCGATGGTAATGAGCGAGTTATTAGACCTCGATTAAGTGACGCTGCATTTTTCTACGAGACAGACTGTAAAACCAGTCTTGAACAACGCCGAGAAAAATTGCGCACTATCGTTTTCCAAGATAAGTTAGGCACTATCTATGATAAAACCTGTCGGGTATCTTCATTAAGCGCCGACATAGCTGAGTTATTAAACGCTGATAAGAACAACGCGCGCCGCGCCGCCGAACTGTCGAAAAGCGACCTCGTTACTGAGATGGTACTAGAGTTCGATGACATGCAGGGTATCGCCGGATATTACTACGCCCAAAACGACGGCGAGGTGAACGACGTTGCGCTGGCAATGAACGAGCAATATATGCCGCGCTTTGCTGGCGACAACTTGCCCAGTACCATGACCGGAACAATCCTCGCTCTCGCAGATCGATTAGACACGATCACAGGTATATTTGGAATTGGCCAAATCCCTACAGGCTCCAAAGATCCCTTTGCCTTACGCAGGGCTTCGCTCGGCATATTAAGAATTATTGTCGAGAAAAACCTAACTCTTGACCTCAAAACGCTAGTCGATCTCGCCATAGAAAAGCACGATAAATTTGCGGGCAACACCAAGCTTAGTGAAACCGTGGTCAACTATATTCTCGATCGCCTGCGGGCCGGATACGAAGATCAAGGTATATCTGCCGAAGTCTTTTTGGCCGTTAACGCCAAACAACTCAGCTCGCCGCTAGACATAGATCACCGCATTAAAGCCGTTCAAACTTTCAATAAGCTACCCGAAGCTGGGGCATTAGCAGCAGCAAATAAACGAGTGTCAAACATACTTGCTAAGGTAGACGAACAAATCGTGGCGGAAATTAACTCCGACCTTTTACAAGAAGCTGCTGAAGTAACTCTCGCACAACAACTGTCGCTACAGAAAGAAAAAGTCGAGCCTCTGTTTGCAGTTGCTGACTACGAAGGCGGACTTAAGTCTTTGGCGGCGCTACAGACCGCTGTCGACGACTTCTTCGACCAGGTAATGGTAAATTCAGAAGATGATGCACTGAGAAAAAATCGCCTATCTTTGTTAAAACAACTACAGAGTTTATTTTTAGAAGTGGCAGATATTTCCCTACTCGTGGTCAGCAAGTAAATCGCTAATGCCCCCAACGCGACAACAGGGGCTGTAGAAAAACGGCGGCAATTCATTATGAATTGCCGCCGTCTAAACTTGAGATTCAGGAATGGCATTTATAAATAATAGTATTTTATCTATACGCTCAGCGCTTTTCTTTATCGGCTACGCCTTGATAACAATGTTTATTAGCGTAACCGGTATACTATTCACGTCATTTTTGCCGTTCCATATCCGCGGCCGATATTTTGTACTCGGTAATGCCGCGATTATCTTCTTGCTGCGTATTTGCTGTGGTGTTAAAACCGAAATCCGCGGTTCGCTACCAACGAAGTTGCCCTATGTCGCAATGGCTAAACACCAAAGTCAGTGGGAGACATTTTACCTTCAGTGGTTTTTATTTCCCGTAGCCACTGTTGTTAAGAAAGAATTATTTAAAATTCCTTTCTTCGGCTGGGCATTGAAGATGATGAATGCTATTGGAATTGATCGCAGCAATCCCCGCGCAGCAATTCGACAAACAATGGAGCAAGGATTATCTAGATTAAGACATAATTATAATTTGCTCATATTCCCGGAGGGTACACGAACTCCTGTAGGTGTACGTGGAAAGTACGCGAGAAGCGGCTCCAGCATTGCAATAGAAGCCGGCGTAGCAGTGGTTCCCATAGCCCATAATGGCGGCAAAATATGGCCAGCTAAAAGCCTTCGCATAAAACCGGGCACAGTCATACTTGTTATTGGTGAGCCCATCGACACCAATGGCAGAGAGAGTCGAGAACTAACACTAGAAGTAGAAAACTGGATAGAAAGCCAATGCGAGTTAATCCAATAGACTTGGCTATGAATCTTATCAAAGCGGTTAACTAACGCAAAAAGTCTCTAATCAAAGAAGAATTAAATATAGAGTAAAGGTAGGAGCTATTGCAGTGACATGACAATAGCTCCGGGAGGGAAGGGCTTAAATATCTAGGTTCGCTACCTTAAGCGCGTTGGTCTCGATAAACTCTCTACGCGGCTCAACATGATCGCCCATCAAAGTAGTAAAGATTTGATCTGCAGCAACCGCGTCTTCAATTGTTACTCGAAGCATACGGCGCGCCTCTGGGTCCATGGTTGTTTCCCATAGTTGTTCGGGGTTCATTTCACCGAGACCTTTGTAGCGCTGAACACTAAAACCTCGTTCTGCCTGCTGCATAAGCCAAGTAATGACCTCAGAAAACTCACTCACTTCCTGAATCCGCTCACCGCGCTTAATATAGGCGCCGTCTTCTAGCAATCCTTGTAAACTTTGACCCAAGGAAACGATGGTTTGGTAGTCAGCGGATCTGAAAAAGTCACGCCCAAACTGATAGTGATCACTTACTCCGTGGGAGATTATATCAATCACTGGCAGATGGATATGCAGCTCTGGATCTTCGACAACACGAACGTCATAGCGATGCTGTGCGTCGCGCTGCTCTAATTCTACGGTAACTTCGGCAAGCTTTTCTGCCCACTTCGAAACCGCTGCTTTATCCGCTAGTTCATCTGCGTTCAACACCGGCATATACGTCAACTCGCGCAATACCGCTGCAGGGTAAAGACGAGAAAGACGAGAAATAATACTTTCTACACGGCGATACTGAATAATTAGCTCTTCCAAACCCGCGCCACCAATTGGTGCTGCATCAGGATTCACAAATAAGGCTGCGCCATCAAGTGCGGACTGCGTAAGATAATTCGCCAATGCCGGTTCATCTTTCAAATACTGATGCTGTTTTCCACGGCCTATTTTATAGAGAGGAGGCTGGGCGATAAAAATGTGGCCATTTTCAATCAACTCAGGCATCTGTCTAAAGAAGAAGGTAAGCAACAAAGTACGAATATGCGAACCGTCGACGTCCGCATCGGTCATGATAATAATGCTGTGATAACGCAGCTTCTCAACATTAAACTCATCTTTACCAATACCGCAGCCTAGGGCAGTTACGATGGTTCCTACTTCGACAGAGGAGATCATCTTGTCAAAGCGCGCTTTTTCAACATTAAGTATTTTACCTTTGAGTGGCAAAATCGCTTGGGTGCGACGATCACGACCCTGTTTTGCCGAACCACCCGCAGAATCACCCTCGACTAGGTAAATTTCCGAAAGGGCAGGGTCTTTTTCTTGGCAGTCAGCGAGTTTGCCAGGCAAGCCCGCAATATCCAACGCACCCTTACGACGTGTCATTTCACGGGCTTTGCGTGCAGCTTCACGGGCACGAGCTGCATCAAGCATTTTTTGAACTATTTGTTTGGCTTCATTTGGGCTTTCCATAAGGAAGTCACCAAATTTTGCCGTCATAGCCTGCTCGACAATAGTTTTTACTTCACTTGAGACTAGCTTGTCTTTAGTCTGAGAAGAGAATTTAGGGTCTGGGACCTTAACAGACACTACCGCAGTAAGACCTTCGCGAGCGTCATCACCAGTAGTCGCAATTTTAGCTTTTTTCGCCAAGCCTTCACGCTCAATATAAGTGTTTAGATTTCGCGTTAAACCTGCTCTGAATCCAGCCAAATGAGTTCCGCCGTCGCGCTGTGGAATATTGTTGGTGTAGCAGTAAAGGTTTTCCTGGAAGCCATCGTTCCACTGAAGTGCCACCTCAACAACAACACCCTCACTCTCTGTAGTGAAGTGAAAGACCTTATTAACCGGTGTTTTATTAGTGTTCAAATATTCAACAAACGCACTCAAGCCACCTTCGTAGCAAAAGTTTTCCTTTTTGCCATCGCGTTCATCAATCAATTCAATTTTAATACCTGAGTTAAGGAACGCTAGCTCCCTAATACGCTTAGCCAAGTAGTCAAAATGGAACTCGATATTAGTAAACGTCTCTGCTGAGGGTTTAAATCGTATTTCAGTGCCAGTGCGCTCGGTATCACCAATAATTTTCAACGGCGCCTGTGGTACGCCATGCTTATAGACTTGCTCATGAACATTGCCGCCGCGACGAATAGTCAAGCGTAGCTCTTCAGATAGCGCGTTCACCACCGATACACCAACACCGTGAAGCCCACCAGAGACCTTGTAGGTGTTATCGTCAAACTTACCGCCAGCATGCAGAACCGTCATAATAACTTCGGCTGCGGTTACACCTTCTTCGTGCATTTCGGTGGGAATACCGCGGCCATCATCCGAAACCGACACAGACTCATCGCCATGGATAATGACTTGTATCTTTGAGCAATGGCCTGCCAATGCTTCATCTATAGAGTTATCAACGACCTCAAACACCATGTGATGTAAGCCCGAGCCGTCATCCGTGTCACCGATATACATGCCGGGTCTCTTTCGAACCGCATCCAGCCCCTTCAAAACCTTAATGCTAGAGGAATCGTAAGCTCTATTTTCTGTCATCTCTACCTAACCTCTGTGTCCGAATTGCGGACAGCTAACTTATTTTATATTTTGCAGCAATATACTGCCTAACACCCACTTACTGCTCAGAATATAACGGCAACAAGTCAAGACCACGAACGTTTCAGCACTCGCTTACTACACCATGTTCCACGTGAAACCTTTTTAACGGCTCACCAATACACCAGAGATCGCTAAGATCTGATCGCCTAACCGAGCTAGCAAACACTTGCACATCCAATTCCACCAACTCTTTAAATACCGCCTCGCAACGCTTCTCGTCGAGTTCAGCGGCAAGATCATCTATCAAAAATACCGTCGAGATGCCTTGATTCAACAACACTCTCGATTGCGCCAACTTAAGTGCACAGACTATGGTCTTTATTTGCCCTCTAGAGAGAACATCTCCCGCGGCCACACGACCCAGACGAAACTCAATATCTGCTCTATGCGGCCCAGATCGCGTAAAGCCAGCGCGCAAATCGCCCGCCAAGCCAGACTCTAGAGATTCACCTAAGGTCTGTTCCTCTACTTTCCACCCGGCCATCATGGTCATGGATAGATCGGGCATCTGGTCAAATCGCTCACCCAGAGAAGCGAGCAAGCGACTATATATTTCATCAAACGCCTCCGCCAGTAAATCGAAGTGCTTTGCACGAGCTTGATGTATAAGCCCGCCCATAGCCACCAACTCACTATTCCAAGGGGCAAGTAGCGCAGCGTCTATATTACCACGTCTGAGCAAGGAATTACGCTGTTGTAGGGCTTTCCTGTACCTCGGCCAGTACTCAAAAAACCCAGAATGTTTCACGTGGAACACTCCCCAATCCAAATACTGCCTGCGAACGCCAGGCCCACCCTCTAACAACTCAAAACTAGCAGGATTAATAACCTGCACAGGCATAACCCCAGCCAGCTGACCAGCTGTGGATAGTCGTTCGCCATCTAGCTTAACAAGCACCGCCCCCTTTTTAGGCCTCCGTACACCTATTACCGATTGGACGGGGCGCCCAGAACCCAAAAAGCCAATCTCGCCCCGAACCGTCAAATCCTCTTTTCCGTAGGAAATTACAGACTCCATTTTACGGGACCGAAAAGACCTGGTTAACGCCAAGGTATGAATCGCCTCCAATACACTGGTTTTACCGCTACCGTTCACACCATGAATAAAATTGAACTTACACAGGTGGCTCAAATCCGCGTATTGCAAATTGCGAAAGTTAAAAACCGTAATCTTTTCTAGGCGCACAGCACCCACCGGAGTAAACACTTAGACTTAGCCCAGCAACAGCTCTCAGAACCAACTGAACACGCAAAGTTTGGGCGTCGCACGGAATTCAAAACAAACAACACTAATAAGATGAGGGAAGGGAATCGGCACACCAAGGTAATGTCGCTATTCACATTACCCACATTCGGTGCGCCATAAAGGAAGGAGAAGGGCATTACAAACGCATTGGCATCACAACATATTGGCAATTTCCGCCATCCGCTTCTTCTATTAAAGCAGAGCTATTGGAATCCGACAGCGAAAATTTAGCAGACTCACCATGTATTGCCGACAATACATCGAGCAGATAGCTTACATTAAAACCTATCTCCAGGTTGTCCCCCTGATACTCAACCGCAACAGTCTCTTCAGCTTCTTCTTGCTCAGGGTTATTCGCTACTATTCGAAGTTCCCCACTAGTGAGAAGCATGCGAATGCCACGGTATTTTTCATTCGACAGAATCGCGGTTCGAGCAAACGCTTGCTTAAGATCAGCCCTAGATCCCAACACAACCTTTGTGCTGTTACGTGGCAACACACGTTCATAATCTGGGAATTTCCCATCGATTAATTTTGAGGTGAAGGTGAAGTCAGCCGTCACCACACGAATGTGATTACCACCTACTATCACTTCCGCATCCTGGTCCTCATTCATCAATAGGCGCGCCAACTCAACAACACCTTTGCGTGGGACGATAACCTGCGCGGTTTGATCAACAGTGATATCTCCTTGATACGTTGCCATAGCCAAACGATGGCCGTCGGTAGCAACAACGCGAAGCTGACCATTAGTGACTTCAAACAACATGCCGTTTAGATAGTAACGTACGTCTTGCTGCGCCATAGCAAAACTCGTGCGCTCTATAAGGCGTTTTAATTCGCCTTGCTTCAAGGTGAATGACTGGCCACCTCTGGCTTGCTCAACACTTGGAAAATCGTTAGCAGGCAGAGTAGAAAGCTGAAAACGACTACGGCCAGACTTAATCACCAACTTTTGGTCATCTAATTGGATACTTATATCAGAGCCATCAGGTAGGGCTTTACAGATATCAACTAACTTTTTAGCAGGAATCGTGATCTCACCAGGGATACCCGAGTCACTCTCTAAATGGACGCGGCCAATCAACTCCACCTCTAAATCCGTACCGGTAAGCGCCAACTCCTGGCCATTTAACACTAGCTGAACGTTAGCTAGTATCGGTAATGTTTGCCGGCGCTCGACAACACCCGCGACAAGATTTAAGGGCTTAATTAACGCTTCCCGCGAAATCGAAAATTTCATGCTTCCGGTTCCTATTCTTTTGAGTATCTATTCAAAGGGTTGTGGAATACTAAGGCTACTTTATTATATTAAGCGTCAGTAAAACATCAGCTTGTCAGTAGTCTTATCAAATTTTGATAATCTTCTCTTATATCACCATCGCTTTCGCGTAATTCTTTAATTTTCCGGCAGGCATGCAGAACAGTTGTGTGATCTCGACCACCAAATCCTTCTCCAATTTCAGGCAAACTATGATTAGTTAATTCCTTTGATAGCGCCATTGCGACCTGGCGCGGGCGAGCTACAGATCGGCTGCGTCTTTTAGACATCAGGTCAGCCATCTTAATCTTGTAATACTCAGCTACAGTACGTTGAATATTATCTAAACTAACCTGCTTATCTTGAAGAGCCAACAAATCTTTAAGCGATTCCTTTATTAAAGAGATATCAATTGGCTTTGCCATAAAACGAGAGCTTGCGATAACACGCTTTAACACACCCTCTAACTCACGGACATTCGATCGTACCCGCTGGGCAATAAAAAACGCAGCATCAGAGGGGAGGTCAGCCTTTTCCTGCTCGGCCTTTTTTAAAAGAATCGCCACACGGGTTTCAAGTTCTGGCGGCTCTACAGCAACAGTTAACCCCCAGCCAAAGCGAGATTTAAGCCGCTCCTCTAAACCTTTAATTTCTTTTGGATAACGATCACAGGTCAATATCATTTGCTGACCGCCCTCTAGCAGGGCATTAAACGTATGGAAAAACTCTTCCTGTGAACGATCTTTACCTGAGAAAAACTGAATATCATCGATTAATAGTGCATCGACCGAACGATAATAACGCTTGAATTCGTTAATCGCGTTAAGCTGTAACGCTTTAACCATATCAGCAACAAAACGCTCCGAATGTAAATATACCACCTTCGCATTCGGGTTTTGCTGCATTAATGCATTACCAACAGCATGCATTAAATGGGTCTTTCCCAGACCTACACCGCCATAAAGGAAAAGCGGGTTATAGCCTCTTCCAGGGTTACTAGCAACCTGACTAGCTGCCGCCCGTGCTAATTGATTGGACTTGCCCTCAACAAATGTGTCAAAAGTATAGGATTCCATCAAAGAACTTTGGTGACGGATACCGCCCTCAACCTCTACCTGTCGCTGACCAGTAATTACCTGCGGTGCAACTGGAACAGAGACCGCGGGAGCAGATTGAAAGAACTCACTTGAATTTCGGCTCCGATGCTCTGACTGCTGAGCAAAGCTACTACCTGTTGATGTTGGTGGCGATACCTGCGATCTTGTTTGTTGGCGAGGAACAACATTATTACTGCCAACACTAACATTTGCGTGACGCTCGACAATACTTAGCTCAACTTGAACTTTAACACCTGGGGGAGATAACTCCGAAACCAACTCTACAATACGCGAGTAAAACCGATCGCTTACCCACTCTCGCACGAAACGATTAGGCGCGCATAAACGAATCAAATCACCGGCAAGTTCAACCTGCAATGGACGAATCCATGTATTAAATTGCTGAGAAGGCAATTCATCTTGCAAATGCGCAATACATTTCTGCCACGTGGCTTCCGGCAACTCCATTCTCCATTTTTAAATAATCTGAGCAATAAACACCCCACCCACAGAAATAGCGGACTTAGGGAATATCTTCGTGATTTGAGCGTTATTCTACTCGCCAAGCACACAGTTATCCACAAAATTCCCCAACAAAATAATAACCAAAAATAGGAAAAAACCCTTTCTATTCAAAGCGCTATTAAGAGCGGGATTCTTATTAAGTAAAGTCATAGCAAAGTAACACACACCTTGATAACAGCATTCAAATCCTGTGGATAACTTATGGATAAACTGTTACTTTACTGCTAATTACTCAATCCTCGAAAAACTCCCAACTAAAGCATTCAAATCATTGCTATTACACTTAATGTCCACTAAAATTCGCGATCCGATTTTTCACTGTCTCAGCTATTAGCTAGGCGGTGCTGGTGGAAATCACCAGCTTTATCTATATGTTACGGACGAAATCATGAGCAAAAGAACATTCCAACCAAGCAACCTTAAAAAAGCACGTAGCCACGGTTTCCGTGCTCGTATGGCAACTAAAAACGGCCGCAAATTAATTAACCGTCGCCGTGCTAAAGGTCGTGCAATTTTATCTGCATAATCGCGGTTAAATATTAGAGTATGCTGGCATAACGGTGAGCTTTCACTTTGATAAGTCTCTACGTCTATTAAATGCCAGCGAATACCAAGCGGTATTCGACGAGTCTCGCCTGAAAGTCTCTACCGCTGAATTATTGTTTCTAGCACGTAAAAACGATCTAAACCAAGCTCGACTTGGCTTAGTCATAGCAAAGAAAAACGTAAGGCTCTCTGTCCAACGCAACAGAATAAAGCGCATCGTCAGGGAAACCTTTAGGCTTAATCAGCACAAGCTGCTAGGTATCGACATCATCGTACTAGCCAGACGCGGCTTGGGTGATATTGATAACAAGCAACTTCATGAAACCTGTAATCAGCTTTGGTACCAGTTAGATAAAAAAGCTGAAAAACGATTTCGTCAGCAAGAGGGCTAGTCAATATGCAGCGCTTGCTCATTGCCTGCATCCGTTTTTACCGCCTGTTTATCAGTCCGCTGATGGCGCCGCATTGCCGTTTTTACCCCAGTTGTTCTAGTTACGCAGTAGAAGCCTTGCAACAACATGGCGCGCTTCGCGGCAGCTGGCTGAGTATCAAACGAATTTGCCGCTGCCAACCCCTTAGCGCCGGCGGCTATGATCCTGTACCATCCTGCCACTGTCACTCCACAGAACTCACTCTATCAAGGCATTCAAGCAATGATTGATTTTCAGCGCTATCTTCTCATCGCCGCCATCGCTGCACTGTCACTTATGTTATTAGTAGAATGGCAGAAGTTTGAAACATCAAATCCCGTAGTCTCGGTGGTAAACCAAAACGCCACTAGTGCTGCACCTAAAACCAGCAGTGAAAACGGTGATTTACCCGCTATTATTAGTAGTGAAGACATCAATACAATCAAAACTGACACCACCAACGTTAAATATATTAACGTTCAGTCCGATGTGCTGGATTTGAAGATAGACTTACACGGTGGTGATATTGTTTACGCTGCACTACCAAAATATACCGCTAGCCTAAAGGCAGAAGACCCATTTGTTATTCTCGAAGATAACGAAACACGACACTATATTGCCCAGAGTGGCTTAATCGGTGCCAACGCTACTGACACATCGAAAGGTCGGCCTCACTTTTCCGCATCGAATGCCGAATATAGATTGGAAGACGGTTCAGACACCTTAAATATCGACCTAAGCTACCAATACAGCGATACCATAACCATAATTAAGCGTTTTCACTTAAGTCGTGGCAAATACCTCATTAATGTCGAATATATTATAGACAACCGCAGTGACAAGCCTTTCCAAGCCAGTTTTTTTGGGCAACTTAAACGCGGCAATAGTACAGACCCCAGCGTAAATGGCGAAGGCGGTATGTTTGCCATGAAACCCTTTATGGGCGTGGCTTACGCCACCGATGAAGACCTATACAAGAAAACAACGTTCAGCAAAATGCAAGACAAGCCAATAAAAGCCAATGTGAATGGTGGCTGGATTGGTGTTGTGCAGCATTACTTTGTCAGTGCATGGATTCCGTCTCCTGAATCTGTGAATGAACTCAGTACGATCGTCACAAAGCAGGGTATGAACATAGCTAGGGTAACAAGCGCATCTGTCACTGTTGCTCCGCAAAGCCAGGGTAAAATTAGTTCTGGCTTTTACACCGGTCCAAAAGATCAATATAGCCTTAAAGAAGTATCTCCAGGTTTAGAGCTAACCGTTGATTACGGATGGCTATGGTGGATTGCTCAGCCATTATTCTGGTTACTCACAAAAATACACTCGGTGCTAGGTAACTGGGGTTTCTCAATCATCGGCGTTACCATTTTAGTAAAAGCGGCATTCTTTCAGCTAAATAAGAAAGCATTCACCTCAATGGCCAATATGCGCAAATTTCAGCCAAAACTGGCTGAAATTAAAGAGCGCTATGCTGACGATCGCCAAAAACAGTCACAGGCGATGATGGAATTGTATAAGAAAGAGAAAATTAATCCTCTCGGCGGCTGTCTGCCAATGGTTGTACAGATGCCTGTATTTATTTCTCTCTACTGGGTTTTGATGGAAAGTATTGAACTGCGCCATGCCCCATTTATTCTATGGATTCACGACTTATCTGCCATGGACCCTTATTTTGTATTGCCACTGGTGATGGGCTTGTCGATGTTCATTCAGCAGCGCTTAAATCCAGCGCCACCAGATCCAATGCAAGCAAAAATAATGCAGTGGATGCCTATAGTATTCACTTTCTTCTTCTTATTTTTCCCTGCGGGCTTAGTACTTTATTGGGTAGTGAACAACACGCTATCGATTATTCAGCAGTACATTATCACCAAGCGTTTAGAGAAAAACGATTTAGCTACTCGCTAAAGAAATGATCAACTCGACAGATACCATTGCCGCTATTGCCACGCCGCCCGGAAAGGGCGGCGTTGGAATAGTCCGTATATCTGGCCCAAAGTGCCAAGATATAGCACGAAGAATGCTAGCCGTAGAAAAAATCACACCTCGCTATGCCCACTACGGTAATTTTCTCGAAACAACGCCAAATGGCAGCATTACCATAGATAAAGGTATTGCCTTGTTTTTTCCGGGCCCAAATTCCTTTACCGGCGAAGATGTTCTTGAACTTCAGGGCCATGGCGGCCCGGTTATCCTCGACTGTTTACTGCGCGCTGTACTTAGTAACGGCGCAAGAATGGCAAGACCCGGTGAGTTTTCCGAGCGCGCGTTTCTCAATAATAAAATAGATCTTGCCCAAGCGGAGGCCATTGCCGATCTGATTGATAGCGCTTCAGAGCAAGCTGCAAAACAAGCACTAAGATCCTTAGAAGGCGCCTTCAGCAAAGAAATTAATACTCTAGTAGAAGCTATCACCATGCTGCGAATTTACGTTGAAGCAGCAATCGACTTTCCAGAGGAGGAAATCGATTTCATCAGTGATGGTCGAGTAGCATCAGAACTACAAAGTATAAAACACCACCTCGATACGGTGTTTAATTCCGCTAAACAAGGCAGTATCCTGCGAGAAGGTATGACGGTGGTTATTGCCGGAAAACCGAACGCCGGTAAATCAAGTCTGCTCAATGCCTTAGCGGGTCGAGAATCCGCTATTGTTACAGAAATAGCCGGTACCACCCGAGACGTCCTGAGAGAGAATATCCTCATCGATGGCATGCCATTACATATTGTAGACACTGCCGGTTTACGCGACAGTGCCGATGTTGTCGAGAAAGAGGGTATAAAGCGGGCCTGGGCAGAAATTAGCAAAGCAGACCGTGTTCTCCTTGTGATAGACAGTAAAAAAAACACCGACCACGAGCCAGCGATACCGCCAGAATTCGAAATCTTTGTAAAACAAAAGAAACTCACCATCATCTACAATAAATGCGATTTAACCGGGCATAGCGCAGGTATTGAGAATGATACGATTAGTCGCATCTTTTTATCAGCCAAGCAACACCACGGTATAGATATACTTAGAAATCATTTAAAAGCGTGTGTTGGCTTTGATGATGGAGACACACCATTTATCGCGCGCCGCCGCCATATAGATGCGTTGCAGCGTGGGCAAGACCACATACTCAGCGGTGAACAACAGCTCACAACATACAACGCGGGTGAATTACTCGCAGAAGAGCTCCGACTGGCACAAAACGCACTAGCAGAAATCACCGGCGAATTTAGCTCCGACGATCTTCTTGGTCGTATATTTTCCAGTTTCTGCATCGGAAAATAATTACAGCCCCTCTCTTATCTCCATTAGCAAAAAAAGCCCAATAGGATACACTTGAGTCGATCTAGCGTATTACAGGATTGACGATGCATCAACACGCCTTAAAACGAAGTCTAACTGCATTTGCAGCGACTTTCGCCCTATGTTCTCCACTTGAAGCAAACATGTGGAATACAGAGGATCTGCCCGTCGTACTGACTCCCGCCAGACTTAAACAAAATCGCAGTGAAGTGCCAGCGAGCGTGAGTGTTATCGATCGTGACATGATTATTGCGTCTGGTTTATCCAAAATCCCAGAGCTGTTTCGTCTAATACCAGGCACATCAGTTGGCGCTCGTGATGGCTGGAATTATGTAGTTAGTTATCACGGTACGAACTACCGAGACTCGCGTCGCATGCAAGTTCTTATCGACGGTCGGTCAGTGTACCAATCTGGTTTAGCAACAGTTGACTGGAATGATATTCCTATCACCATCCAAGATATCGAACGAATAGAAGTAGTAAGAGGGCCTTCAAGTGCTAGCTACGGAGCAAACGCTTTCCTTGGCGTAATTAATATCATTACTCGCCACCCCGCCGACTTAACTAAATATGAAGCAAACGCCATAAGTGGAACGGAAAACACCGAAAATTATCGCGTTAGTTATGCCGACGAATTTTTAAACGGTACCTACCGTATCAGCTTAGCCAGCCTGCAAGACGATGGTTTTGATATCGATAAAAATGGCAATACACGATTAGATAGTCAAACCAGTAAGCTTATAAATAGCAGGTTTGATACTCACGTGAATGACTACGCCGTTAGCATTGGTTTAGGCTATAAAATGGGTGAAACAACCGATGATTTCGCAGATGTAGATGTCACTGCACCCAATATAAAAACTGACGACTACTATATCTCATCAAAAATCGAAAAAGAGTTATCTGAAGTACATCAACTCACCTTTAGATACAATTACTCAGCTCAAAAGCAAATCCGTGAATGGACTGTTGAAGTACCTCCATTTTTTATCGGACTCAATAACAACCCTTCATCATCTGTGTTAGCCGACGCCAATGAAAACGTTGTCGTTAACAGGCAAGATATCGATTTACAAGATACCTTTATATGGAACAAGGGACTAACAACCATAGCAGGAATACACCTAAAAAAATCTCGCGTATCGTCAGAAACTTACTACGATGACACACTGACAAGCGGTAACTATCAAATGTTTTTTAATATCGAAAAAAGTATCACAGAAAATTTTACTATCAATGCGGGGGGTTCTTACGAATATGAAGAAGACATTGGTAAGAACTTCTCTCCTCGTATTGCGGCACTTTTCCATTTAACAAAAAATCAAAGTTTTAGAGCAATTTACTCAGAAGCAATCAGAACACCTGATTTGCTGGAGACATCTGCTAATTGGTCATACAAAGCGCGAAATGTCAGACCTGCGCTTGACGGCCAAACTGAAGGACAGTTAATTACACGAGCCACTGGTAATCCAAATTTAAAACCAGAAAAAATTGAATCAAGAGAAATTGGATACTATGGAAATTTTAGTCAACATCATCTGCAATTTGATGTGAAAATATTTTTTGATCAGCTCGATCAACTTATTTCAAACTCAATATCACTAGAACGATTTGATCCGGTGAATAGTGGAAATTTAAAACAGTCGGGGTTTGAAACAGAAATAGACTTTAGACCAAACCATAAATGGCTAATTCATACCAGCTATGCATACATTAAAAGTAAAGCGTACAGTAATTCCGACGCGTCATTTACGAGCAGTACTGAAGAAAGCTTTACTCCGAAAAATTCAGCTAGCGTATTAATTAGTTATAGAACAGACAACAATATACAAATATCACTTTCTCAATACTACGCTAAAGCTATAGGTACATCTCAGAATAAATTTTCTCGGAGTGATATGCGATTATCAAAGAAGATAGCATTTTCAAATAGCGAATTTGAAATTTATTACAATGCGCAATATCGCCTAGATGAAGACAGTGAACTACTAAGTAGCAATATATATCGCAACGAGCTTCGACAATTTATCGGCATAAATTTAAGTTATTAATTACTCCAAGAGCAAGGGAATAGCCTCTTGATAAAGTTACTACACGGATTATTCATAGCAACGTTATTATTTTCTACGTTGGCGTATAGCGATGAAAGAAAAATCGTTGATCTTGTGTTGCCTACTAAAAATGTAGAGCTTGATACTTTATCGCAAAAGATCACAGACAATCCTTATTTTATTGTCCACACTTATACAAACAAACTTCCTGAAGAACAAAATAAGGGTAATATATTAGTAGTTGTATCAGATAAATTACTCCCGTTACTAACTGAAAAAGAATACAACGCCAAGTTTGCATTTTATGTAAATTCAAACGAATATCTAAAATTCGAAACCGATGAAACTACTGCGCTATTTTCTGACCAACCTTTAAGTAGACAATTATCACTGATCAAAGCGATAACCGAAAATAAAGATATTCAAGTCGGTATTGCATACAAAAACAAAAAGTATAAATCTGAAATAGACGGCATCATGGAAAACTATCCATCGATGACTATTACGTCAGAAAAAATTGATGACTTAAATGTTATTAGAAGCATTAATAAAACAATTCAAAATAATGATGTATTACTAAGTACCTCGGAAAATGATATTTACAATTCTAAAACAGTAAGATCAATACTACTGAGTAGTTATCGACATCAAACACTTGTCATTGGACCAACAGAAGGATTCGTAACAGCAGGAGCCTTAGGTACGGTATTCTCAACCACAGATCAATACACTCAAGATATTGTATCTATGTTAAAAAATTATCTAGATACAAACATACTACCAAAACCACAATACCCAAGTATGTTTAATGTAAAAATAAATTACAGTGTAGCGGAATCACTCGGATTAATTATTCCATCTGAGAAAGAGCTGAGCTCTAAAATTATTATTGAAGGAGTAAAATAATATGCTCCTAAAATTGAAAAAAAATACACTATTTCAACAAATACTTATTGCCGGTATTACACCAGCACTGCTTATATTTTTCTCTCTTTTCACATATTCATTAGTAACTCGTCTGAATGATGCGGCGTTGAGTCAAAAAGAAATAGCCAAACGTATCGCAGAAAATATAGCGGCGTCGAGTGAACTAGCCATTATTAGCGGAAACAACACTCAACTAAAAGAAATTATGAGATCAGCAGTAGCAAAGGACATAACTGCAATAACTGTTTCAAATGCCATTAACGGAAGTACTGTCTCATTAAAATCTAGCGAATCAATTTCCGACCCAATTGAAGTAATATCAGTACCCATATATCAAAGTAACATCGAAATAAATGACTCAATAACGGGAAATACACAAAATAAGCCTGAAGAAAACAATATCATCGGCACCGTTAGTATTGGTAATCACCCCGATAAATAGCTGGAGCGATAAGTAGAATTTTCTCATAATAGTTTGAAGGAGATTCTGCATGAAAGTACCCCGTTATTCAGATAGCCAGATTATGGCCATTCTTAAGCAAGCTGAG
>NZ_JANZNQ010000060.1 GCF_027257955.1 Zhongshania aquatica
GCTCGTTATATCAACAACTTTTATAATAGTAAAAGGCTGCATTCGGGAATTGGTTACTATTCCCCAATAGAATATGAGCGAATGGCAGCATGAAAACTAATGTGTCCGTTTTATTGGGGTAAGATCACCGCTATTGCGCAGCGGCTGGGACCTCGCTGTGCTCTAGTCGGCCCGTGTGCAAGGCGTTTGGCACCAGAAAACCATGATACGAAAACTTATCTACATTTTCATATTGTCATTTGGAGCATTGGTAATGTATGAGGTATATGCAGTAACAATTGCCTATCATAGTCTTTCCCATGCTTTTGTCCCCTACGCTTCGGTATCACCAAAGGACTTGGGTTTAGATGAAAAGCGCCAGGAAATTTTAGTCAAAATCCAAGATCCTACTTTTTTTGAACACTCTGGGATTGAGTGGCCTAGTCCGCTTCCCACCACAACAATTACCCAGAGCTTAGTGAAGAAGCTCTTCTTTAAAAAATTTACGAAAGGTTTCAAGAAAATAGAGCAAACATTAATTTCTCGGTTTGTTGTAAATCCAAACATATCAAAAGAAACTCAGCTTGTAGCTTTTATCTCTACAGCATATTTTGGAGATAAAGACGGCGAACAACTGTTTGGTATTAGCGAAGGAGCTCGTTCTTGGTTCGATAAATCGCTATCAGAATTATCTGATGATGAGTATTTATCATTAATTGCTATGCTTCCTGGGCCAAATGCGTTCAAGCCAAATACAGCGACATCAAAAGAAAGAGTAAGCCGCATTAAGAAAGTATTAAATGGTGAGTGTATCTATGGGCATGTGTCTCAAATATTCTTGGATCAATGTTCTTGAGCGTAGCCATGCAGAGCCTAGCGGACACCGAACTCCGCGCGGCTCTTTGCGCATGGCTTCACCATTATCGCGCAAACGCCGCGCTCAGTTCGGAGTCGCTGATCACGGTCGTTAAAGCTGTATAAACTTAGCATGCAGAATCGAATATGAGGCGCAATGAATAATACACAAACAGCAAACCCCTCAATACTAGCCCTAATCATCGGCCCGGCGATGTTGCTTATCAGTTTGCTAGTACCCGAACCGGGGGGCATGAGTCACGAGGCGTGGTTGGCTCTTGGTGCGGCGCTGTGGATGGCAATTTGGTGGGCGACGGAGGCCGTGCCTATTCCGGCGACGGCGCTCTTGCCTTTGGTTCTTGTACCGGTGTTGGGTATTGGCGACGTCGATGCGCTGGCCGGCGCCTACGCCAATGGGATTATCTTTTTGTTTTTGGGTGGCTTCCTATTGGGCTTGGCGATGCAGCGTTGGCAATTACACCGGCGTATTGCCTTGCGGATTTTGTTGGCGGTAGGGCAACAGCCTAGCCGTCAAATTGCGGGCTTTATGATTGCCACAGCGTTTTTGAGTATGTGGGTGAGCAATACCGCAACTAGCATCATGATGTTGCCGATTGGTTTGTCGGTGATTGGTTTTGTGCCAGAGGGGAATGACGATCAGCGCCGTCGATTTGCAGTCGCGCTATTATTGGCAATTGCCTATAGCGCTAGCATTGGTGGAATCGCGACCTTGATCGGGACTCCTCCAAACGCCATGTTGGCCGCGTATTTAAAAGTGAATCACGACATCACCATTGGTTTCGCGCAGTGGATGTTTATTGGTGTGCCAGTCGCGGTGGCGATGCTGTGTTTTACGTGGTGGTGGCTGTGTCGCAAGGGTTTTGATGGTTTGGAAACCGCAGATAGCCGCGGCTTGCTGCAGGCCGAGTTGCAAAAGCTCGGTTCGCTTACTAGCGCTGAGAAGCGGGTACTTTTAATATTTTTAGCAACGGCGGCGGCGTGGATATTTCGACCTTTACTCGCGCCGTTTCTTCCCGGTGTCAGCGATACCGTTATCGCGATGACGGCCGGTATATTACTATTTTCAGTGAGATCTGGTGGAGAAAACTCCCAAGCTTTGCTGGACTGGAATTCTGCAGAGAAATTGCCCTGGGGTGTATTGCTGCTGTTTGGCGGTGGTTTAGCCTTGGCGGCGATGATTAAAACATCGGGTTTGGCTGAATGGATTGCGCAGAATTTCTCACTTCTGAATGGATGGCCCTTATTTGCAGTAGTATTGATGATAGTGACGGTGATTATTTTCCTCACAGAAATAACGAGTAACACCGCAACCACAGCGACGTTTTTACCCCTCTTGGGAGCCTTGGCAGTGTCGCAGTCGGTGTCGCCGCTGCTATTTGTTGTTCCCGCTGCCATTGCGGCTTCTTGCGCCTTTATGATGCCCGTTGCCACGCCGCCCAATGCGGTGATATTTGGTAGCGGTGAGCTGCGCATTAAAGACATGATGCATGCTGGCGGTCTTTTGAATTTGTTTGGGATTGCCTTGATTAGCTGTTTGGCGTACTACCTTGTTCTCGCGCTATTTTTGCCATGACCATAGTGAATGGTAGTGTGTCTTTTGGCCCATTCCACAGTGACATGACCTTAGCTAGAAACCACGCCAGTCATTAGGCGGCAGACTATAATAGTCAATACTGCCCCCATCGAACTTAAAATCCACAGTAGGGCGGCGAATTCACGCATAGGGTATACCGTTAGCAGTGTGTCGAGTTTATATGAAAAAATAATTGCGATTGGCAGCGCTAATATCGCCGAACACAATACGCTGTTAAAGCCTTTAGCGCGGTGATGCTGGTTTAGATAAAGTTGATATAGGCTGATTCCCAGCACAGCACCAATTGAGCACAGTAATAATGCGCAAATGAGGGGCGTAAGTAGGAGTAAGGTAGAGCTAGGTACCCAGATCCATAGTGAGAAGCTAGTGAGAAACCAGATCGGCAGGCCGAATTTGGTGAGTTTATCTAGCACCTAATACCCCTATTTGGGTTGCGGAAAATATCTAATGCTCTTGTTACGAAGAAATGGCGCAAGTTGATGACACGATGGTTACCTGTGCTTCTATAACGGATGGTGAGAAGACGCTTTTTAGATAATTCATCTGTATTTGATACTTAGTTGATCTAGCTCCGGTAAAAGGGGCAATTACTGTGTTTAGACTAAGAAATTAATTGAAATGACCTGTGTAATACTGCCGACCTTCGTCTTGGGTTATTTATGTGTTGCAGATTGCGCTGATATGAATCGCCAGAGATACGCGTTAATAAAGAGTTTGAATGATGCCAGAAAGCTATATTGTTATTGCAACCTTGCTGGGAGGCTTAGGCTTATTCCTAGTTGCTATGGAAATGATGACCGACGGCTTAACGCTAGCAGCAGGCCAGTCGCTGCGTCGATTACTTGCTAACTGGACCAATACCCTGCCGCGCGGGGTGTTCTCGGGTGTGTTGATGACGGCGATTGTGCAATCATCTAGCGCGGTCACGGTTACTTCGCTGGGTTTTGTGAATGCCGAACTTATTAAAATGCGGCAAGCCCTTGGGATCATTTATGGCGCAAATATTGGCACCACTATGACAGCGTGGTTGGTTGCCATCGTCGGATTTAAACTCGATATTCACGCGTTTGCTCTGCCGGCTATTGGTATTGGTGCGTTTATCATGCTCGCCAAAAGTAAGGGGCCGCGCCTTGGAATTGGCCGGGCGATGGTTGGTTTTGGTCTCTTCTTCCTTGGTATTTCAACCCTCCAGCAAGCCTTTGAGGGCATTGTCGCGAATTTTGATTTCAGCACGATAACGCTGCAAGGTAATTCTGAAGTGATTGGCTATCTGCTGATCGGCATTGTAATGACCATTCTCACCCAGTCATCCAGCGCTGCGATCGCCATTACCATTTCTGCTGCCTCAGCCGAAATGATCGGTATTTACGCGGCGGCGGCGATGGTTATTGGCGCCAACGTGGGGACCACATCTACCGCGGTGCTCGCCTCAATTGGGGCCACTTCAAATGCTAAAAGATTAGCGACCGCACAGGTGATATTTAATATTGCGACGGCTATTGTCGCCTTAATATTGCTGCCTGCGCTGTTCTATACCGTGGAGGCGGTGCGGGAATTAATGAAGTTGACTCCCAATGTCGGTGTTACTCTCGCGCTGTTTCACACCATATTTAACTGCCTTGGCGTGTTATTGATAATACCCTTTAACGATAAATTAGTTAGCTTTTTGGAAACCCGATTTATTACCGTCAGTGAGTCTTTGGGTAAACCCAAGTACCTAGATAAAACTACCGCCGGAGCGCCAGTAATGGCGGTAAGTGCATTGATTCTAGAGTTACAGCGCAGTGCAATTCAAATTGGTATTACTGCGAAGCAAACCATTGACACTAATATTTCGAATCATGATTTAGATCAAAAAATTTACGCTATCCACCAGCTGTCTAGCGCAGTATCTAGTTATATCGTTAATCTTGAACGCGCCGCCTTAAGCGACGATGTGACAAAGCAGTTATCTAATTTGATGAAAGTGGATCAATACTTTTTGGCTTGTGCCGGTATCTTGAGTACAGCTCTGGAAACCAGAACACGACTCGGCAAGCTACCTAATATTACCTTAGAGAAAGAGCTACAAACCTATCGTGATAATGCCTGCAAATTTCTTAATTCGGTTACTAGTCCTGATTCGGAACTGTATTTTGAAAAGTTGGAAAACACCTACCACCAACTCAAAAGTGACCGTGATGTATTAAAAGAGAATATGCTAACAACGGGAACGAAAGGGCTGATAAGCCTAGACCAAATGATTAACGGCATCGATTTTATTACCGAAATTAAGCAGCTGAATGAACATTGGTATAAAGCGATTAAAATCTTGGCGCATTTAGAAAACGAAACTCGAAAAGACGTCCGCGATGTTCAGGAAGTTAGCGCTTAATTCACACTAGGGTAAGGAAATATTAATTAGCATTTGTGACCGAGACCTTATATCACCATCACTGGCGATATAAGGTTTGTCCCGTTTCTTGAAGTTGAATTACTGCAAAGTTTACATTTTTAGAATTTAAACTGTACTTCTGCACCATACGTACGCGGCTGACCAGGGAGATAATAGTCGAAACCAAAACCGGCTTGTAGGTTGATAGCGTAGCTATCGTATTCCTCATCCAATAAATTTTTACCCCATACCGACACGCTGTAGCTACCATCATTGGAATACCAACTTAGACGGCCGTTGTAGAGCCAGTAAGCCTCTTGACGGATGTTTTCATAGCCAAATTGATCGTTGTAAGCGCTGAACCATTGATCGTCTTGGAAGTTGGCGTTGGCATTTACGCTTAAATATCCATACTCGGTAATAAGCAGTAAGCGTCCGGCCAACTCACCTTTCCATCCAATTTTAGAGTAGTAGTCTTGGTGTCCACCTAATACTAAGTGGACACCAACAATGGATACTCAAGGATTACTTCCCGCGCCAGCCAGACCACCGCG
>NZ_JANZNQ010000061.1 GCF_027257955.1 Zhongshania aquatica
TTTGCCTGGCGACCATAGAGACATGGAACCACCTGATCCCATCCCGAACTCAGAAGTGAAACGTGTCATCGCCGATGGTAGTTTGGGGTTTCCCCATGCGAGAGTAGGTCATCGCCAGGCTTCTAAAAAAAGAAAACCCCAGTAGAGAAATCTACTAGGGTTTTGTTTTATTTTACTCGCAACTACCGTTGCTCGGCCTTCGGCCCGTCTTGAATAATGCAGACGTTCAACCACCCTTCGGGATGGTTGTGGATGGTGATTATCAACTGTTACTACACGGCTCATGCGACAAACCTCTGTTCTGAAAAAACGAGGTTTGGACGAGGAACGATAGCGACGAAGCCCTAAGGGGCAGATACCCAAAGCATTCCCTTCGGTCATGGGGGGTGAGAGCCTCGGTTTTTATAGGGCGCTGATCAAAAACACTACCTGAAAATAGAAAGCCCCAGTAGGAAGACCTACTGGGGCTTTACGTCATCTAATTAGTTACCGAACACTCATTTTAACCATTTAAGTTAATTGGCTTCGCCTCAAAGCGGTGGCTTGTCAGTACCGCATCAAGCTCACTAAATTGAGCTTCGAGTAGGGTTCAGCTTCTACAAACTTATTTTTGATTGAGAGCAATTTGCAGTCATTGTTGGCAGAAACTGCACTAACTTCTGCTAAGTTCAGGGTAGACAGCGTGTCTGCTTTTGCTAATTATCAAGCTTTCGAATTCACGGCTTTTAACACGGTATGAAGTCCTGTAATTTCTACAGCGCAATAAATCATGGCCAGTCCACTTACTTTCCGAAAAGAAGGTAGTCCCATTTTATATTCAGCATTTATTTCGCCTGTGAAGATATTAGGTGATCCGTCCTTGTCAATTATTGGGGCGCGGCCCTGTGGGGTAATATTCTGCTATTATTCCGTCCATTAATTTATGGCTGAAAGTGTGGATAGCGTGGAAATTCTAAGTATATTGGCAGACGGTAACTATCATTCTGGAGAAGAGATAGGCGCTCACCTTGGAGTTAGCCGAGCGGCTGTTTGGAAGCAGCTACAAAAACTTGAAAGCCTTCAGTTAAACATCGAATCTGTAAAGGGGAGGGGTTACAGGCTTATTGGCGGACTGGATCTTCTTGATAGCGACAAGATAAAAAAATTCCTCTCCTCTGGGGCGCGTGATGCTTTGGGACAGTTAGAGATACTTCCTATCATTGATTCCACCAATAATGCTGCAGGCGCGGCGATTAAAGAAGAGCGCTGGAATGGGTATTGTTGCCTAGCTGAGCAACAAAGCGCGGGACGAGGGCGTCGCGGCCGTCAGTGGCTGAGTCCATTTGGTCGTAATATATATTTATCTCAAGTGTGGGGGTTTCAGTCTGGTGCGTCGGCACTTGAGGGCCTTAGTTTGTCGGTTGGCTTGGCCGTAGTCCGTGCGCTGACCAAACTGGGGATAGAGGGCTTGGGGTTAAAGTGGCCCAATGATGTTTTGCACAATAATAAAAAATTGGCTGGTATATTATTGGAAATGCAGGGCGATCCTGCGGGTATGTGCCAGGTGATTGTTGGTGTTGGCTTAAATGTTGACATGACTGGCGCTGCTGTTGCTGATATTTCTCAGCCGTGGACGGATTTGGCCCAAATTATAGGTGTTGTGGATCGGAATAAGTTGGTCGCTGAATTGATGTCCGAATTACACTCGGTCTTTAGGGAGTTTTCTCTGGGCGGATTTAGCATACATAAAGATGAGTGGTCCAGGCATGATGCGTTTGCGGGGCGTGACGTTAAAGTCCAGTTGGGCGATACCTATATAGAAGGCACAGTAATTGGTTTGGATCACACAGGTGGTCTACGTTTGCGGACCGCTGCGGGTGAGCGAGTGTTTAACGGTGGCGAAGTTAGTTTGCGAGGCCTCTAGCGTGGAGCAAGCCTTAGAGTTAGATGTGGGTAATACGGCAATAAAGTGGCGACGATTGAGGGGCGCGGAGATAATAGCTTATGGGCGACTTGCTGGCGGAGTGGATTGTTTAGGCCAATTATTAAATGCTGGTGACAGTTTGGTCCGTGTTGCATCGGTTGCTTATGCCGAGCGCGAAGATCAGTTGAGAGCGATATTAGCATCGAGTGGTATTCCCTATGAATTCGCTGTATCACAAGCATCTTGTGCGGGGGTTGTGAATAGCTACCAAGATGTCGCGCGAATGGGGGTGGATCGTTGGTTGGCAATGGTTGCTGCTTATCGTATGTGCAGGTCTGCATGTGTTGTTATTGATGCGGGTACAGCGCTTACCATTGATATCATAGGTGGTGATGGGCGTCATCGTGGCGGCTATATTTTGCCAGGGGCGTCTTTGATGTTAAAAGTGCTTGCCGAGGGTACCGGAAAGGTTCGATTTGGCGACGAAGTTGGGCAAAGTATGGCGCCGGGTTCGAATACCGGGTCATGTGTGCATAATGGAAAGTGGTTGGGTTTGGTTGGAGCGGTCATTGTCGCATTTAGAGAGGCTGAAATAGTAGTTGGCAGTCGGTACCAAGTATTTATTACCGGTGGTGATGGCTTAACATTAAAAAAGTTGGCCGGTGAAATGGCCGAGGCGTGGCAATATAACGAAGATTTGGTTTTAGACGGTTTGGCGCCAGTGCTGGCCAAGGCATAGGCAGGGAGAGTTGGGTGCGTTGGTTTTTTCTATTACTACTAGCCATCAATGTGGTTTTTTATATAAGTCACCGCAGCGACGCGCGGTCGTTAGCTACTGCCCCAATTTCGGTTAACGAAGGGCGTCATGATATTTCTCTGTTGTCAGAGGTTGGCGGTGGCATCAAGGAAAAATCAGACATAGAAAAGATTCCGGAGAGCGCTGTTTTGCCTGAAGTGGTGGTGTCCGCATTAAATGTGGAGTCAGACTGCCTGCTTCTGGGCCCTTATAAAAGTAGAGATGAATTGCAGAGGGATGCAGCATTGGTAGACGGAGCGCAGGAATTCGTCGAGATATACGAAAGAGGTGTTGATTTTTGGGTGTATCTTGGCCCCTACCGCTCATTTGATGCAGCGGCAAAAATGAGTGCTGAGTTGCGCGTAAAGCGAGTTGATAATTTCATTATCCGTTCAGGTGAATTACAAAATGCTATTTCTTTAGGAGTTTTTACTACTGAAGAGCGAGCTGAAATACACGCAAAAGGATTGCGCAAGAAAAAGTATGATGTTGCAGTGAAGCGCGTAGCAAAAGAGACTGAGCGCTACTGGATGGCTTACACGCGTCTTGATAGCGTTGATGACTATCGATCTGCAAAGCAAGCGATGGAAAAAAATGTAGATAATAACAAGCGCTTGGAGAAAAAAAGCTGCAATCTGATTGCGTCTTACCGAGAGTTAGACTAGAATGCCGGCCTCGTTTGGAAGCGACGTGGTAGCTAAGCTGGCGTAGCTCAGTTGGTAGAGCAGCTGACTTGTAATCAGCCGGTCGGGGGTTCGACTCCTCTCGCCAGCTCCACACATTTTTCTAGTGAGCCGTTAAATACTTGTAAATCAGTCTAAGATTGATGGCTAAGTATTTGGCTCGGTAGAAAATATTCCGTTCTCTTGGGGTGGGGTTCCCGAGTGGCTAAAGGGATCAGACTGTAAATCTGACGCGCGAGCTTCGGTGGTTCGAATCCACCCCCCACCACCATTAATTGTAAGACTTGCCAGCAGATAAAAGTTTCAGCGGGTATGGTTCAATGGTAGAACCTCAGCCTTCCAAGCTGATGGTGCGGGTTCGATTCCCGCTACCCGCTCCAGTTTGGGCAGGTTTGAAAGAGTTTTCGGTGCTCATGTAGCTCAGTCGGTAGAGCACTTCCTTGGTAAGGAAGAGGTCACCGGTTCGATTCCGGTCATGAGCTCCATTAAAATTTGGCGACAAAAGCTGATTTGGTCAGCTTTTGTCTTTTTGTAGTGGCTTGACGAAAATAGTGACTTGACGAAAAAGTCCGCTAGGAGACTGTCGCAATGGCTAAAGAGAAGTTTGAACGTAATAAGCCCCACTTGAACGTGGGCACCATCGGTCACGTTGACCATGGTAAAACCACGCTGACAGCAGCCCTGACGCGCGTATGTGCGGAAGTCTATGGTGGTAAGGCAGTGGCGTTTGATGGTATCGATAACGCACCAGAAGAGCGTGAGCGCGGTATTACTATTGCGACGTCACACGTTGAATATGATTCATCGGTTCGTCACTATGCTCACGTAGACTGCCCGGGTCACGCTGACTACGTTAAGAACATGATTACTGGTGCTGCGCAGATGGACGGCGCGATTCTGGTATGTGGTGCGACTGACGGCCCAATGCCGCAGACCCGTGAGCACATCCTGTTGTCACGTCAGGTTGGCGTACCTTACATTGTTGTATTCCTGAACAAAGCTGACTTGCTTGCTGAAGATTGCGGCGGCGTGGGCAGCGAAGAATATAACGAAATGCTTGAATTGGTAGAAATGGAGCTGCGCGAGCTGCTCGACATGTACGAATTCCCAGGCGACGACACCCCAATCATTGCGGGTTCTGCATTGATGGCGTTGAACGGTCAAGACGACAACGAGCTAGGTACTACTGCAGTAGCTAAGTTGGTTGAGGCGTTGGATACTTACATTCCACAGCCAGAGCGTGCAGTTGATCTGCCGTTCC
>NZ_JANZNQ010000062.1 GCF_027257955.1 Zhongshania aquatica
GCGCCGGTTTGTCCAGCATCTCAAACTGGCTTAAGCGGCAACCTGGGAGCTTTTTGAAGGGCCGTTGGTTGAGGTCTTCCAGTAAACTTTTAATCGTAAGGTTCAGCTCTGCCAGCGTAAAGAAGGTGTGATGACGTAGCTTGGCCAAGATCCACCGCTGCACAATCAGCACCGCGTTCTCGGCCTTCGCCTTGTCTTTTGGTTTGAGCGGTCGCGCAGGAATGATCGCAGTTCGATAGTGCGATGCCATGTGTTGATAACTGGCATTGATGGTTGGTTCGTAACGACAAGGTTTGCTCACTGCGCTGCGAAGCTGATCAGGCACAATGATCTCCGGCACACCGCCAAAGAACTCGAAGGCCTTAACGTGGGCATCGATCCAATCCGCTTTTCGTTGCGTCCAGCTGGCGGTGGCAAAGGTGTAATTGCTGGCACCGAGCGTCGCGACAAAGATTTCAGCGTTGCGGATCTCGCCGGTATCTGGGTTAACAATCGGCACTGTCGCGCCACTGTAATCCACAAATAGTTTTTCACCGGCGCGGTGTATTTGCCGCATAGAGCGCTTTTGCTGAGCGCACCATTCCCGGTAATACCCGCAATACTGCGAGTACTGGTAACCCGCGTCCCCATAGGCTTGTTTGTACTCCTCCCACAGCAGCTGTTTGGTGACGCCTTTGCGCTTTAACTCTAGATGTATGGCGGCGCAATCAGGCATAACGCGACCGTGTCGGGCGCTCAGCTGGGGTGAAGGAAACAGCAGCTGCTCAAGATCGTTGTCTGACATCGCGGCGGGCAGGGGCCAGCAAAGCCCCAGCGCAGAGGCGCGTTTGCCGTAGGTTGATACGGTACCCACGCCAATGCCTAGGCTGCGCGCAATCTGGCGATGACTTAGCTTTGCCTCAAGTTTAAGGCGGAGAATTTCTTTGATATGTCGCATTGCTAATCTCGTGTTTGGCATCGTCATCCCGGCGCAAAAGCGGCAAGGATAACGTGCAGTACAGGATGAATTTCAATGCATGAGGTGGTGAGGGAATTGATGGTGATCACTCATTGCGACAACGTGATCACCCGTTGCGATAAGTCCCGTAAAGTGATCACTTTAAATCGCAATGAGTGATCACGCTCGTTCGCAACAGGTGATCACGTTGCGTCGCAGGCGGTGATCAGGTTGGGTCGGAATACGCACCTCTTACTCACGACCTCGCGTGAGCAACGACAATCCGTATTCTGAGTCTCTATTTAAGACTGTAAAATACTGCCCTCAATGGCCGCTGAAAGGCTTCTTAAATATCGATGATGCTCGTGAATGGGTCGATGGATTTGTTCATTGGTATAACACGCGTCATAAACACAGTAGCATTAAATACGTTACTCCTGAGGAGCGGCACGCGGGTTTAGATTTGGCGATTTTGAGCAAGAGAGATGAGACTTATCAGAAAGCAAAGCTTAAAAACCCTGGAAGATGGAGTCGGCGCTGCCGGAACTGGGACTTCATTAGTGAAGTGAAGTTAAACCCAGAAAAGGATGCCGCATAACCGTAAAAAGCGACAACATGCTTGAAAAACAGCGAAATTCAGTGTTCATAGTTACAAAAATACGCACCTGGTTCAGGGCCTCGAACGCGGCCGGATCCAGCTTGTGGCGGGCTTTGCAGAAGGCAGAGGCGGTGACCTGCTGGAAGAAGCCGTTCAGTTCGGTCTGCAAGGCGGACTGGGGCTGGTTGAGCAGGAACAGCGCCAGATGTTTGAAGGTCAGAGGGCAGTGGCGGGTGAAATCCTGGGGACGCTGACGGTATTGGGCAATAAAGGTGGGATCATCAAGCAGATTGGTTATTTCTTGTACAATTTTCAGTCAGGACCTGGCCCCTGGCTGGGGATGTCAACTGTTGGTTTTTTCGGGTGCTTCATAAGGCGTTTTCCTCGTGTGCTGTTGAGATATAATTATATGATATTTATGGAGAAATGTTACTAATTCAATAACGTTGGGTACACAGCGGCACTTCTGGTCGCGTGAAGACACGGATTGAGGTAGAGGCTACCTCAATCTTTTGGTTTCTGAAGGCAATTCACCAAATAACTTTTTGTAATCAGACGAAAATCGCCCTAAATGCATAAGGCCGTAACTAAATGCGACTTCAGTAATATTTCTTGCAGACCCACTGATCAATTCATCTCTAATTCGTTTTAGTTTCCTGTCTTTAATATACTTTCGTGGAGTTGTTGAAAATGCGTTTGCAAAACCATTGTAAATAGAGCGAGCACTCACGTTAGCGATTTCAGCCAAATCCTCTGCGTCAATATCGTTTTTGAGGTTTTCATCAATATACTGAACAATATTTTGCATAGCGACACTATTGTCAAGGCTACCCCTGTCTAGAGAAACATTGCTTTTAAAGGAAAATAGCAATTTTTTTGCCAAAATTTCTCTGTATAGATTAAAAACGCCAGCAGGGTCAGAGCCAGTTTCTTCAGCTTCCAGTAGTATGGTTTCAAAGAGCTTCATCATTGATGGAAATGCAAACAAATTTAAAGGACGACGCTTAAAACTGATAGCAGATCCAGGAAGGGAAAGCGCCTCGCCAAGAGCAGTAGTCCGTACCAAACTTTCAGGCACGTTGATAATTAATTTTTTGCAGTCACAAGAGTAATCGAGGGTCATTTTCTCTCCAGGGCTCAGCATTATTGCATCGCCTAGGTTTAAAGAAACTTTTTCATCCTTGAAACCGACTTCACACTTACCTTTAGATATTATTTGCAAGTGGAACATGTTTTCTAGCTCAGCATTTCTCACTCTGATATTGTTACCGTAGGTGATATAGGTTAGACCTAACCCTAAAAACTCCTTAAAACTTAAGCTGGATCGCTGTGCTTCATGGTCAAGTATTTCTATCTTGTGGCGGCCAATATTTTTATTTACAAAGTCCGATACTACTTCAGGATGGGTGTTCTCAAAAATCTTTGAGCGGGCCAATGCGTCAAAAAACATCTTTGTATACTCCTAATTTTTGTTATACAACCGATTCTAATTGGTCCTTCTAACCAACGCAACAAGAACTGCCGCCAATGTCATTGACCTGAATTCGTGACTCCAAACAGCGAGAATTTCCCTCACAGCCTGCAATAACAGGCCATTGAGCGATATAATAGCTCCTGACACCCATTCACCCAGTCAGTGCTTTTTGGCTCATGCGTACTTTCACTCTCCAGCAATCCGGAACCGAAGTCTATACACCCCACGGCGGCCTGGCCCTGGTGGGCCACTGCCTGAACCAGCACACGTCGCTCACCAGAACCGCTCGCACCGTGGTCAAGCGCCACGGTATCCCCCTGTGTCAGGCTAGTTGTCGCCTATTTTTATTTTAAAATTTTGGAGACATCATGCCAGCATTATTAGTTGATTTAGAAACCAAGGAGCAGGGCCGTATTTGGCTGCTCCCTCCCTACAATTATTCCTTGAGACGAGTCGGAAATGAGCTTAGCGTAGCAGTTGGCACAGTTCATAAGTGGAGGCAGGAATTGAAGGATGAGGGTTTACTTCCAGACGGTGGTCTCGGTCATCCCCAAACGTTCAGCTATCATCGTATTGGGCATGCCTTCTGCAGCATGAAGAACGATAGCCGCACGACGACTCAGGCCATGGAGCAAACTGCGCGAACGCAAAAATGCTTCAAGTTGTTCGCGTTGTGACTCGTTAAATGTGACTTGGTGGAGCTTCGGTCGGCCAGTTCGCATGAGTACCCTCCGTAAAGATGATACCTTTATTAACCGCCAATACCCCCGCCGAGCGGTTGGAGATGTCACCCCAGCTCGTCAGCAAGTACGTTCCCCAGCTTGAAACGCATCTTGGCGTGCGGCTGCTGAACCGCACCACCCGAAAAATCCACCTGACCGAAGCCGGCACCCAGTATCACCAGCGCGCCCAGCAAGTGCTGAACGACATCGACGACATGGAGAACCAGCTCGACGACCTGCACACCCAGGCCCAGGGCCTGCTGCGTATCAGCGCACCCGTGTCGTTTGCCATCCGCCACATGGCGCCGCTGCTGAGCGAATTCCAGACAGCGCATCCCGGCGTCGGCATCGACCTGCAACTGAATGACCGGAAGGTGCGTATTTTTGCCCACTATGAACACCGATTTTCGCCCATCGTGAACACCTAATTTTCTCAACTGTGAACACTGAATTTCGCTGTTTTTCAAGCATGTTGTCGCTTTTTACGGTTATGCGGCATCCTTTTCTGGGTTTAACTTCACTTCACTAATGAAGTCCCAGTTCCGGCAGCGCCGACTCCATCTTCCA
>NZ_JANZNQ010000063.1 GCF_027257955.1 Zhongshania aquatica
CGTTTATTAACCTGTCGTTGCTTGCCGCGACCAATTTTATCCACCGCCGTTTTCATGTTGTCGTAAATGCCGCGCCGGGGAATACCGCCAAACGTACGGAAGGCATGATAATGGGCGTCAAATAACACACTCCAGTGAAAGCCCTTCCAAGGCAATCCCCATTCCTATGTGAAATTCTTGAGATAGGCCTTCTTTGCAAGTAAAACGCGGAATAACCTTTAACCATTCTTCGGTTAAAATGCGCAGCTCAGTGCGAGCCAGGAATGCCCCGACACATAGATGAGGCTCAGAAGAAAAGGTGAGGTATTCACGCTTACTTCTGTGAATATCAAATGTATTTGGATTGTCGGTTACATTCGGGTCGCGGCCAGATAATGGCAACATACACAGCATCATATCGCCTTCTTTAAACCCGACGCCAAATCGTTCACAATCCTTCGCAACAATATGCGGCGTGCAAATTACACCAAACGCGCGATAGCTCTCCTCGACAAATTTTGGAATCAGCGACGGGTCTTCACTCAGTTCGCTTTGTAGCTCTGGCATAAGCGCGAGCTGTCTAAAGGCGAATGCGGCGTTATTGGCTACCGTGTCCATGCCGCCCAAAAACAGCAGCATACACATGTTTTGAATTTCTTCGGTAGCCATAAATCGGCCATTACTAAGCTTTGTGCTCAGCAAATGACTGATAATGCCATCGTCTGGAGTTGCCTTCTTTTGCTCGATAAAATCTCCCATGATGCCATTTATCTGCATGGCAAGGGTCTGGATATCGATAGCCTCCCTGGCAGCGAAGTACTTCTCTGACAATTCGCGGAACTCCCGAAGTCGATCAAATGGCATACCCATCAACGCCATAAATATGGTTAGCGGGAATCGTATTGAGACTTCGTCGACGAAGTTACATTTTCCTGCACTTACAACGTCGGAAATAATTTCCTTTGCCCAGTAGCGTATCTTATCTTCCATTTTCTTTACGGGCTTAGGCGAGAACATTGGCATTAAGATTTGCCGGAAGGGAAGATTCTCAGGCGGGTCTAAGTGAAGCGGTATGAGTTTTGGCGGATTTTCAATTCTCGGAATATTCATTTCCTTGACGGAAAAGCACTCGGGATCCTGAACGATTGATTTTATGGCCTCGAAACTTCTGGCTACCCAGTGCCCGCCGTTTGCGGGGGTATAAAAAACCTCAGGCGCTTCATGAAGAAGACATGCCATATCGTCATGGACGTTTGGGCCCACTCTGGGGTCGCCGAATACATTAAAGTCGAAAATGTACTTATCTGGTATTTCACTGAGCCTGGGGTTTGAAATTGTCATTATTACTCCTTCGCTCGTTTTTATAGATGCATAAAATTATGTAGGAAGTCAGTCTTCAAGAAATAATCAGTAATATCTGTTGTATCTGTTTAAAAATATAATACTCGGTATAATTTTTTTATATTTATAAAAACATAAGCAATATTATGTTGTTTCTCACTCTCAAGACTACATTAGAAGAAGCTTTTTGGATGGAGCGGTATAGCCTATTCTGAATAGTCATTTTTGTTATTTAAAAAGTGGTAGCGCCACATATTATTGTATTTGGATAACGTTGCAGGAATGAACATTTCCATTCAGCATGAAGCATTCTGCTGTATTTAACTTTCGTCCGTTGTAGCACCCCTACTATTTGGTAAGAACGCCTTCATCGCGCAGATTAGCTATTCCCTCTCATCCAGACTCATAGGCGCTGGGAATAAAGAATGCCGCGCAACAATCAACGCAACTGAGGCTTTCGCTTGTGCTACCTGTATTTGCGCAATGTGATTGATGACTTTAATCGTGAAGAGGTGGATTTCTCCTTGCCCACTGAGCGGGTTATCCGAACACTGGATCGGCTGATTGAATGGCGAAGCAGGCCTCAGCAATTACGTTGCGACAACGGCCCCGAATATATCAGTGGCGCACTCGCAACCTAGTCAGAGAAAAATAACATTGAACTGCTCCTTATCCAGCCAGACAAGCCGCATCGGAACGCCAACTAGCGCCGACAGGGTAAAATTAGCGAAGCCTGTAATTAACCACGCCTTTGCCGACTACAAACAGCAAGCCTTCATCAACTTCGTTCTGGATAAGTATATTGAAGACGGCGTGCAGCAGCTTTCGAGCAAGAATATGAGCGACCTGGTTAAAATCCGATACAATATGATCAGCGATGCTGCCAGTGAACTAGGCTCACCACAAAGGGGGCTTTTTAGGAGGGCGTTGCTTTTTACAAACCAATAAAAACATTAAATGAATTTAGCCATGTGAGTTATTGCTATGGATCTGTCTGCCTTGCCTCGTACAATCTGGAGCGAGCTCGCTCTCGCCAACGATGATCGCCAGCATCCTTGGCGCACGCCGGTGTTGGCGAGTATCGATAGCGACGGATGTCCACAAGCTCGAACTGTTGTGCTGCGAAACGTAGACCGTCACGCTCAAACCCTGCAATTTTTTACTGACTCACGAAGCCCTAAAGTGAATCAACTACGGGCATCACCGCAAATTCAGTTAGTGTTTTGGAGTAAAACCCTTAATTGGCAGGTGCGGATTAGTGCGACGGCAGACATTGCGACTGAGGGCTTGGAAGTAGACGCCGCTTGGGAGCTAGTTAAAAAAACCCCAGCACGAAAGGATTACCTATCAGATCTTGCGCCGGGGGATGCGCTACCACTAAAGAAAAAACAAACGCTAGGCAATAATCACCATTTGGCAGTTATTACAGCAAAGGTGAGTCGCATTGATTGGTTGTCATTGAGTTACGAAGGGCATCAGCGCGCAGAAATCTCCGTTGAAAAACTGCATTGGCTAACGCCCTAAATACTTGAGTTCCTACTACTGATTGCCAGCCATTACTAAGGACTTAGGCTTAACATCGTCTTTATCTTCAAGTTCTGAGCTTGGCAGTACCTGACCACCATCCAGCTTGATCAGATAAGCCAAGATATAAGCAGGGGGAAACGTAGCAACACTGTCGGTGCCCGGTTTTTTAGTAAGCGCTCAACAAACCCCACCCTATTTATTCTTTGCAATCTCGACTAAGGCATCTATAGTTTTCATAAGCTCAGGATGAGCCCATAGCATGGAAGGCATTCTCAGGATGAGGACTTGCAAGGGAT
>NZ_JANZNQ010000064.1 GCF_027257955.1 Zhongshania aquatica
TGCACGCGGTGAGCTGGAAGCTTTCGGCAACCGAAGAAGAAAATCAAAAACTCCGCAAAAATCTCGCACCACGGCAAAGCCCGTCTGGGCCAAGCCGCTAAAGTCAAATCTAACCGCCCAAAATAGCCCGCTGCGGGCTTTTACACTATCAACCAATACCAACACCTAGGTTTAATACTAAAATCGCTCAGATCGATTAAAAACAGGCAAAGACGGTTAATTGGTGAAAAAGATTGGTTTTTTAGCTTTTGACCTGTTTTTTCATGCCCTGAAAATTGTTATCCACAGCGAAATTTCTATATATATATTTTTATCTTGTTTTTAACCTGTTTTTAGGTGCTCTGGAGGCCGCGCCAGCCGTGGGTTTCAGCGATCTATTAACGACAAAATGGCAGTTAATAACGACAAAATGGCAGTTTAATAACGACAAAATGGCAGTTCATAACGACAGGTATTTACTTTGTCGTTCATTCTGTTATAACTACAAAATGGCAGTTCATAACAACAGGTTTTTTTATGTCGTTAATAGATCAAGACAAAAACAGAGTTTCAGTTACTCAAGATAACCAACTCATCGAGGCCAGCTACACATTAACGCTCAATGAAAAACGACTGCTATTGCTGGGTATCTCAAAGCTAGATCCGCGCCATTTCCCGCCCGCTGGCGCTGAATTTGAATTAACTGTAGCGGAGTGGAAGCAGCACTTCCCGCAGGACGGAACGCCGTGGAGAGCCTTGCAGCGAGCCGCGAAGCAAATGATAAAAAGACATGTAACATTCCACCCAAAAACAGGCATCACCGAAGACGTTAACTGGTTTGATTCCGTGCGCTACGTCGAAGCTGAAGGGCGCATTAGCGTGAGGTTCACATACTCAATAACAACTCGTTTACAGGGCATGATGGAGGCGTTCACGCGGTTGAGCTTGCTTGATGTGAGCAAGCTCAACAGCTTCCACAGCATCAGATTGTACGAGCTTGCTAGCCAGTTCCGCAGCACGGGATATCGCAAAATAACAGTGGCCGATTTTAGGGGCGGGATGGACTGCGCAGAGACCTACCCACGAATGGGCGACTTTAAAACCCGCGTCCTCCGCCCAGCGTTAAAAGAAATTAACGAGAAATCCGACTTCAAGATTGAGTGCCGCGACATTAAAAGAGGCCGAAAAATAACGGCTTTCGAGTTCATTATTTCCGAAAAAGAGCAAGGCGACTTGTTTAAATAGCACATACAAAAGCACACACAAAAAAACAGTAACCGACAATACCGCCTCTTTTTTATATTGTCTTTTGTATTGTTAAATGCACATACAAAAGACAAGACAAAAGAAACTTCAAAAGATAATCCAAATATACTTTCATTAGTATTTATTTATGGCATTGTGTTTGTTGTTTCATTTAAAATTACAAAGGTGGTTATTATGGCAATATCAAAAGGCATTACTTCTAATAAGACTAAAAGCTTTACATTTCGCATTACTGATGAAATGTCAAAAGAGATCACAGAGTTAAAGGCAGAGTGCGTGCGTAATGGCCTGCGTTGGAATGTTACGGAAGCACTGACAAAAGCACTTGCTCAGGAGATTAAAGCCGCTAAAAAGGTCGTCTCGGCTGATCCCAATAAATAGCCTTTGCAGTGTTATTCCCGCCTTTGTATGCACATACATATGTGCATACAAATAGCTTGAATTGCTGGGCATGTATTGGGGTTTTAGCTGGTATGGGTGCGCGTCATTTCCGCCCCCATGCCAGCTAATAATCCCGCCTTTTGCCCTTGGTTTGGCGGTCTTTTCCGATTCTTTGAATCGGCACCTATCAATAGATAGAGTACTGACTACACCTTTTGCTGCGCTAAAAGGTTTCGTTCGTACAAGACTTGCGCTATTCTCATGTGATGGGCTACGCGATCATGAGAACCAAAAAGCTAAAAACAATGGGAGCCGTCGGCGGTGCCGGCGGTCACAATTCGCGTACCCGCGAAACGCCAAACGCCGATCCTGAAAAATTACATTTGAATCGTCGGTTGGTCGGCACCGACCAACCGTTAGTTGCTCAGGTAAAAAATCACATCAAGCAGGCTGATGCGAAGCTGAATAAAAACTCGCCTCCAGCTTTTGAAGTTCTGCTTACGGCCTCGCCTGAGAGCATGAAAAATATCACCGATAAAAAAGACCTCGGGAAATGGGTCTCTGCCAACATAGACTGGCTGAAAAAAAACTACGGCAATAATTTAATTACGGTTGATCTTCATCGCGACGAAAAAACGCCGCATCTCCATGCTATCGTCTGCCCTGTAGTTGCTCGCTTTGACAAGCGAGCAAACAAGGAAATTAACCGCGTGACATGCAAAGAGTATCTCGATGGCCGCGGTAAGCTCTCAGCACTGCAAGACAGCTATGCCCAGGCGATGAAGCCATTCGCCCTGGACCGAGGCGTGAAAAAGTCCAAGGCGACACACACCGAGGTGCGCGAATGGTATGCGATACAGCAGCGCGTAGCAGTTTCAGCAAAGAAAACAATCAAGGTTCCAGCGAAGCCAGAACCCATCAAACCAAAGATTTTCGAGACGCCAAGCGCGTTTGGTAAGCGTATGCGAGAGAGCTTTTTTACACAGCTCGCCCCTGATCTCGACTTGCTTGTAAAGACTGCGCGTGACCAGCAAAGAGTGCTGCTAGACACACAGCGACAGCTTGAAATCGAGCGTCAGCGCGTGTCAGATGAAGTGCATTACGACCGCGAGCGGAACCTTTCATTGCTTGGCACGGTGTATGACAAGCTCAAGCAGACCGAGCAGACAGCAACACAGCAGTCAGAAAAAATAAAGGCGCAAGAAACCGAGTTGCACGCGGTGAGCTGGAAGCTTTCGGCAACCGAAGAAGAAAATCAAAAACTCCGCAAAAATCTCGCACCACGGCAAAGCCCGTCTGGGCCAAGCCGCTAAAGTCAAATCTAACCGCCCAAAATAGC
>NZ_JANZNQ010000065.1 GCF_027257955.1 Zhongshania aquatica
GAGACCAGCGCGACATTTTGCGCAGTTTTTGCCCCTCGTGGTGCTGTTTAGCGAGGGTTTCAAATTCATGTCTCGATACCAGTTTCAGCAATTGAGAAAATACCGTGTTATGATGTGCCAAGGCTTGAATCTCCCTGTTTTTACAGTGTTTGGTCGCACATCCATTGTAGCAACTTGTTGAGGTTCAAGCCTTTTTTATGTCTGATTTATGGGACAGCAATGATACGATTATAAAGATCAGCAGTTTATCAACGTTGTTGGTGTATCCAACTTTTTGGAAAATGCCGGTGGCTCTACTATTGCAGGCTTAGAAGCTGAGATTATGTTTGCCGCTACAGAAAAGTTAATGTTGATGATGGGGCTTGGCTATCTTGATACCGAGTATACCGAGCTGACCTTGTCAGACACCCAAACCCTTAACAACCCAGATGACGAAGTTGACTTAGCTGGTAATGAGCTGATTTCGGCTCCTAAAGTCAGCGGTAATATCTCAATTGATTACGAGCTTTACAATGGCGATCGCGGCTATCTCAGTTGGAATGTTAATGCTAATTATCAGGATAAGCAGTGGTATAGCGCTTATAACGATAAAGGCGGATATGAAAATATCAAACAAGATGCCTATGCATTGGTGAATACTCGTATGACCTGGCGAGGAATTAATGAAGATTACTCGGTTTCAATCTGGGCGAAAAACCTTACAGACGAAGAGTATGATGGTTATGCGATCAATCTTCAGGCTGGGTTTGGGTTCGACTATTTCCAGGCAGGTCCGCCGCGTACCTTTGGTGTGGATGCGACCTATAAATTTTAATGAGCAATTTCGTTATAAATAATTATTTTACGGTCACATTATTTAATAAAATTTAAGTCGTAAATATTGCTTGGGGCATTTTCTACTTGTGCGACAAGGTTGGGGTACAAGTGGTTAATGCGGCCAAACAGCTTTACGAAGGAGAACGCTATGGGAAGTATTACTTTTATTGAGCACAATGGCACTGAACACATAGTAGATTTTGAGGCTGGGAAGTCCTTGATGCAAATTGCCTTGGATAATGGAATTCCAGGTATTGACGCTGATTGCGGTGGCGTGTGCGCCTGCGGTACCTGTCATGTAATTATTGAAGGTGGTGCTGTCAATATTACCGGCGGCGCGACCGAGGATGAATTACAAATGTTAGATCTGACTCCCGAGCGTAGTGAAACCTCCAGGCTTGCTTGCCAGATTATCACCACTGATGGGATGGATGGCATGGTTGCGCGCTTGCCTGAATTTCAGATGTAAAAAAGTACAAAAATAATACTCAACGAATAATGCGAATAGGTGGAAATACTATGAAAATTGTTGATTTGGTTGCTGAAAAGGGCGCCGCAAGCGTCCCGATGCACTTACAAATTAAAGCCGGTCATATGCTGTACAAGGCTAAAAATAAGCTAGGTATGTACACTAAATTCCCGGAGTTTGTAGAAGCACCTGTTCCTGAAGTGTCAACGCTGGCGATCGACGAGATTGACGTTAGTAATCCATTTCTGTTTAAGCAAAATCGTTGGGAGTCGTATTTCAAGCGATTGCGCGATGAATGCCCAGTTCATTATCAGAAAAAAAGTCCATTCGGACCGTTTTGGTCGATCACGCGTTATGACGACATTGTTTTTGTAGATAAACATCACGACCTCTTTTCTGCCGAACCGTTTATCATTATCGGCGCTACGCCGAAAGAGCTCGCACTTGAGATGTTTATCGCCATGGATCCACCTAAGCACGATGTGCAGCGTCAAGCTGTGCAGGGTGTTGTGGCACCGAAGAATCTCAAAGAAATGGAGGGTCTGATTCGCAGTCGTACTCAAGAGGTCCTAGATCAGCTGCCGCTAGATACGCCGTTTGACTGGGTAGAGGATGTCTCTATCGAGCTGACTGCCAGAATGCTAGCAACACTGCTGGACTTCCCTTACGAGGAGCGTCGAAAACTTGTTTATTGGTCAGATTTGGCTGGCGGCGGTGCCGAGATGACTGGCGGCTCGACCAATACCGACGAGCTGTTCGAGGGCATGAGGGATATGGCCAAGCATTTTTCTCAACTTTGGCGCGTTAAAGAGGAAAAGATTGCTGCTGGTGGCGAAGTAGGTTTTGATCTGATCGGTATGTTACAGAATAATCCAGATACTAAGGATCTGATTAATAAGCCGATGGAGTTCCTTGGTAATTTAGTTCTCTTAATTGTTGGTGGTAATGACACCACCCGTAACTCGATGTCCGGTGGTGTTCTTGCCTTGAATCGCTTCCCTGACGAGTTTACTAAGCTGAAGAACGATCCTAGCTTGATTCCGAACATGGTGTCAGAAATTATCCGCTGGCAAACGCCGCTGGCGTATATGCGTCGTATCGCGAAGCAGGATGTGGAGCTAAATGGCAAAACCATCAAAAAGGGTGACAAGGTCGTAATGTGGTATGCCTCTGGCAACAGAGACGAGCGCGCGATTGAGCGGCCTGATGAGTTTATCGTGGATCGTAAAGGCGCACGTAACCACCTTTCCTTTGGCTTTGGCGTGCATCGCTGTATGGGTAATCGTCTTGCTGAGTTGCAGTTACGTATACTGTGGGAAGAATTGTTAGCGAGATTCGATAAAATCGAAGTGGTTGGCGAGCCCGAGTATGTGCAGTCTAACTTTGTAAAAGGCTATTCGAAGATGATGGTTAAACTTACATCGAAGTAGTTTAGAGTAGTGTTAGTCATACGGGGGAGCTTTCTGCTAATGTGTGTTAGCTTTCCCTTGTACTGTATTTAAATTAAAGAGCCTGTAAATAATTCTGTGTAACTGCTCGTGGTTTACGCATAGTCTTTCAAGCGGTCTTCGAACTCAATCATAAATCGGTTCATGGCCGCACGCCAATTTCTAATTGGCATTGTCCATTTCTTTG
>NZ_JANZNQ010000066.1 GCF_027257955.1 Zhongshania aquatica
TCGCGGTCAAGCCCTTGCCATTCGCTAGTAGTTAACATCTAATAACGATCATAAATCGCTAAGGATGGTGACCTTCCTACAGAGGACTTTCACCTCATTAGTTCATGCCCATGCTGGGCGTACACAAAGGTGTCAATTTGACCTCGCTACGCTTCGCTCCACTCGGCAAATTACACCGGCGTTAAGTGGAAATCAGATGAAAGAGATATTGGAAGCGATAGAATCACGAGTACGAAGCCCCTTTCTAGGGTATTTTTCTTTTTCGTTTGTGGCGATAAATTGGAAGCCGATTTTTTATTTGTTTACTTCCAGCACTGATGTGCTCGAACGATTTTCATATTTTGAAACTAATACTAGCTTTGACACTCTCCTAGTCCATCCACTTATCATTTCTACATTATTTGCTGTCTTATATCCTTGGATTAGCTTGGTATTTATTTTTGCCAGCATAAAGCCCATCGAGCTTAAAAATGGACTTCAAGCCGAGTCAGAAAGCAAATTGCTAGCAAAGAAGAAACGCTTGGAGTTTGCCCGATCTGAGTTACTTTCTGCAGAGGAAGCCGAGCTTATTGATCGCGCGAAGCGAGATGTTGAACTAAATAAAATAGAAGATGACGACGTCAGGAAGAAGCTAAAGGAAGAAATAGAGGAGCTTAGAAACGAAAGAGACAACTTAAGGGGAAGCGACAGTCCTAGCGAAAGTGAACTTGAGCAAGTTGCGCAAAATGCCTTGAGGAATCGCGCAGATGGAGAATTCCAGCTCTCCGATTTGTATACTAAAGATACTTGGGCAACATTAGATAACGCTCTCAAACATAAGCTTGGAAAGCAGTTTAAGAAAAAAGTAGATTCTGGCGATTATTTGGGGATAGTTTTTACGGGTCGTGGCACAGGCAACCAGGCGATTTATAGCAAATCCTCTGCAAATCGTTTGACTGACGATCAAGAAAAAATACTAAGATTCTTCGTGGGATTGCCAGATGGCGAGGGGCATACAGCCTCAGACTTGGCAAATAAAACTAGACTACATTTGGATAAAGTACGCTATATAATTGATCAGCTAGTTAGTAATAAACACCTCGCAGGTGCTGGGATTACTCTTGATGACGAAAAGCTTTTTGAGCTTACGTCTACAGGAAGAGAGTATTTGATTAACTATAACCTATTAGACAACCAATCCACTTAACAAGGTGTTGTTGTCGCAGCTCGAAAAGGCCCGCGCTGCTGGGACGCCTCCGCTGGCGCTCCGGCGCCCCAAAACACGGCGTTATGTTTCTAAGTTGCTTGTAGAGAAATAGTCATGGGAAGAGTAAAAGAAGAATGGATGGAGTACATGGATAACCAAGCCATGTACGAATGGATCGAAGAGAATTACGGGGATGATGCAGGCGAAGAAGGTTCTGATGCATGGAATGAGGCTGTTCAAGCTTTCGAAGATTATTGCGAAAACCAAGCGAGATTAGAGCAAGAAGCTTGGGAGCAAGATGAATATGACTACTATCTTTATCTTACATTGAATGACGTAGATAAAATTTTCTATCAAGAAATTTCAAACTTAAAACAACTATTAGAGAATTCCCAAGCCGGTTTAAATAATCCAACATTATGTAAAATGGTATACGCTCATGCTGTTACAATTTTAGAAGTATATTTAGAAGATATGGTTAAGGCTTTAATCATATCTAATGAAGGATTTTTAAAAAACACCATTAAAAACGTTAAACCATTTAGTGACTCTAGATTCAAGCTGGGTGATATATCACTAGAGCATGATGGTATAAAGAAGTTTGTTTTACGTAAGCTCTCAGATAACCTCTTTCATGACATTCCAAAAGCAATAAATATTATTAGTGGCATAATTGAGAGTAAATTAAGTATAAATATTGAAAGCATATGTGCAATTACAGCCACAAGGCACGACATTGTCCATCGCAATGGAAAAAACAAAGAGGGGGTTGCTCTGGTAATTGACAAATCGGAAGCGGGGCGCTCAATCATGACAGTAGAGTCCTTTGCAAAGGAGTTGCGCAATGCTCTTTAGCCTACAAAACATAACACGGCGCTTCAGGTCGACCCGCTACCGCGCCGCTCCTCTCGTCGCTCTACGACAGCGGTCGCCTGATCTGGGTCGTTATGTCACTATGATTTTCACGAGAATACTCACTCTTTTTTCGACGGCGATTTTAACTGGTTGCGTAGGCGTCGAGATACATTCGACTCTTAAGCAAGAGGTTTATGCTCCATATAATCTAACCAACAGAAAAACGTGGGGCGAAAGTGGAAGAACTGTATTGATCCAGCATTCCTCGGGCGCAAAATTGCATTTAGATTCCACGAATGAGTCCTATACGTTATCAAGAAGCGAACTCATAGAAAAAATCGGTAATCCTCATAAAGTTTTATACGTGAACGATCGCGAGGTTTATTACTATAGATCTGGATTAACATACTCCAAGGGCATCACCATTTGGCTTCTCTTGCCAATACCGATAAAGAGCTCGGGCCATGATCGAGAGTTTTACGTTTATTTTGTAGGGGAAAACGTTGAGAAGGTAATTGAATATCGTCATGAATATAAAGGTTATGGAACAATATGGCTGTTCTCTGAAATTGGTAAAGGATTCACATATTAACTACAGACATAACAAGTTGCAGCACTTCAGCCGCTGATCTTGTCCCAATTTAACGGACACCAAAATCTAATAGATGAGGTGTCCTATGCCAAAATACACAAAGCCAAGAAAGACCTGGCAGTATTCAGATGAATTCAAAGTGAAAGCGGTCCAACTGAGT
>NZ_JANZNQ010000067.1 GCF_027257955.1 Zhongshania aquatica
GTAAGCGTTCATTTCAAGACGTAGTTGACTTACTCCACGTCCCGAAGTGGTCTCAGCAAACCCGGCGAGATCTTATATTGCTTCGTGCCGTCTTCGGCTAACACGATGACACTCTTGCGATTGATTTTGGTCACGATGCCCACCGCAGGCCCCGTCCGACTATCGAAGGTCACTTTCAGGCCCACGCGCAGTTGAACCAAGGCCTGTAGATTTTCTTGATCTTGCAGTTCATCAATGCGCTGACAGATGTACTGGTTCAGCTCCAGCAACTGGTCGATGCTCATGTCTTCAATGCGCACGGACAGTAACCTCCCGCTGTTTGCTCTGTCGGTCAGGGTGGCGAGGGTCGATCAGCGCCCGTAGCGGATTCTCGGCAAACCGGGTTTTCCAGAGTCGCGGCGTCAGATTCGCCACGCCACTGGCGGGATGCTGACTGATGCGTTGCAGCACGTCTACCAGGTAGGTGTAGGGATTCATCCCGTGCAGTTTGCAGGTACTGATCAAACTCTGGATGATGCCCAGGTGTTCAGCCCCCAGTTCAGTCCAGCAGAACATCCAGTTTTTCTTGCCCATTGGGATGGGACGTAGTGCCCGTTCCAGGTGGTTGGTGTCTGGCTGCACGTCGGGGTTTTCCAAGAACACCGTCAGGCTCGCTTCGCGGCTGAGGACGTAGTTCAGGGCTTTGGTCAGCGAGTCGCTGGGCAACAGGCCGCCTTGCGCCAACTGATCCCGACACCATTGGAAGAAGTTGCTGACCACCGGCCTTGAGTGATCCAGCCGGTATTGGCGTTTCTTCTCCCCCGTCAATCCTTGGGCTTGGATAGCCTCTTCGGTTTTATACAGCAGGGCAATCTGTTGCAGGGCTTCGGTGGCACGCTCGGGATGCTCGTTCTGGGCTTCAATGAAGTAACGACGACTGTGCACCCAGCACTGGGCATGGGTAACGTTCTCCTGAGCGACAGCGTAGCGGGCATAGGCCGCGTAGCCGTCACTGATCAGGGTGCCGCTAAACGATTCGCTGAGAACAGCTTCGATGTGAGCACGTCCACGACTGTTTGAGTAGGTGAACACCACTTCGTCGGCATCGCCGTACAGCGGCCAGAACCAGCCGGATTTCATCTTGCCTTTTTGCGGGCCAGCCCGACCCTGATGTCCGGCCTTGATGGGGGTTTCATCCATGGCCAGAACCTTGCTGCGCAGCACGCTCTCAGTCTGAGCGTCCACGATGGGTCGGAGCAGATCAATGGCCCGCTTGACGAGGTTGGTCAGGGTGCTTCGACTGACGGTAATGCCGGCTTGCTGGAGGCGCTGATGCTGGCGATACAGCGGCAGGTGGAACTGGAACTTGTCTACCAATAACCCGGCCAGCAGGCTGACATCCGCCAGGCTGTTGTCCAGTACATTACCCGGGGCTGGCGTGGTCACCGGCTTCTCGGTGCCTTTACGCCGGAACACCGGGCGTTCAAGTTGAAGTACCACGTAACTGGCCGCCCGCTGGGCCAAGCGGTAGGTGGTCTTGGTGCCAATGATGTCGTACTGGTCGGCGTCTGGCCCGGTCAGTTCGGGTGGCAGGTGTTCAACGACTTCGACTGGCACATCAGCGGTAAAGCGTAGGCCGGTGTCATTGAGGCAATCGTCATCTCGTTGCTTCTTGCCGGTGCCCCGCTGATAGGCCTTGATGGTGCGCCTTTCTTCCTCAGCAGGCGTCTCCGGCAGGGGCGCCTCGCCCGACTGGAACAGGCCATCCTGACCCGGCAAGTCGTAGACCTGCTTCTCGGACTTGGGGCCAAACAGCTGCTTCTTGAACCAATCTAACTGCCGCTGCATCAGTTGCAGTTGTTCGCGCAGGAGGGCATTCTCCTCGGCCAGGGCCGAGGCCGAAGACGTGCCGGAAGGCGGTGTGTAAGCCGTTGACTTCATGGCTGATATTATACTGGGATTCAACGGTTCACGCCCCTCGAAATCGCTTGAATTGACGGCTTTTTTGCACCTCGATGCCGTCAATCAACAGCTGCAAATCCGTGAGGGTCAGCGCCCGCTGACCCGCCGCCGATGACCGGACTCGGAACTGCCCTTGCTCTAGGCGCTTGGCCCACAGGCAATAGCCGGTAGCGGTAAAGTACAGCATCTTCATTTGGGTCTTGCGCCGATTAACGAAGACAAAGTACTGGCCGCTGAGCGGGTTGTGCTGAAGTTGATTTCGTACTAGGGCACTCAGGCCCCGGAAGGATTTGCGCATGTCGGTGGGCTCGGTGCACAGCCAGATGCGGGCCTGGCTATCGAGCCCGATCATCTTTGTTGGCTCAGTCGCAACTCCACCCCGTTACCCAAGCTCAGCACAATATTCCAGCTCGGTCCCGAGGACTCCATCAACGACGACAGATCCAAGAAGTCGGTCTCGTCCGGCGAAGGCGACTGGGCAATCGGGTTATCGGACAGCCGCTTGCGCCAATGGCAAAAGCTGGCATAGCCAATGTCCTCCTGCTTGCAAAATTGCACAGCTGACAAGCCGCTGCTGCGCTGTTGATCCACTAGGTTTTGCCACTGTTCTGGGCGGCGGTGTTTTCTCATGGGGGTAACCTCAACTTGGAAAATATGAGGTTACTTTAGGGAAAAATTGTACGCGAGGGCAGGACGTCTTGGAATGACCGCTTAC
>NZ_JANZNQ010000068.1 GCF_027257955.1 Zhongshania aquatica
TCAGCTTGCTTAAGAATGGCCATAATCTGGCTATCTGAATAACGGGGTACTTTCATGCAGAATCTCCTTCAAACTATTATGAGAAAATTCTACTTATCGCTCCAGCTATTTATCGGGGTGATTACCCCCCGATGTTCTCTTATCAATAAAAACCGGCTTGGCCCGGTTAAATGTTGAGCAGGTGCTAAGTCCTCCGCTTGACCCAGACGCCATTTTTGGCGCGATGGAGCGAAAACGCAGTGACAATAGTTTGCAAAACGAAGTTACAAATAGCGCCGTTCGTTACCAGAGTTCGTTGACGCATCCCGGATTGCTGGAGTGTTTAGACCAGAACGGCGAGATTACCGTTGGCCAATTCAAAAACGGCCAATTCATTGCGATGGGTGAAGGCGACGCGTGAACGAGGAGAAACAGTTGTGGTTGCTAGCAGGTGGCAATGGATCGGGTAAATCAACGTTTTATCGTACTCAGCTTCAGCCCCACGATCTGCCTTTTGTAAATGCGGATATCTTGGCGAAAGAGTTGTTCCCTGAACAACCTGAGCAACACAGCTACGAAGCGGCAAAGCTTGCTGAGCAAATACGTCTTCAGCTCCTAAGAGACGGGCGTACTTTTTGTTTTGAGACCGTTTTTTCTCACCCTTCAAAAATTGATTTTGTGGCTCAGGCAAAGGCGCTAGGTTATGAAATAGAGTTGGTATTCATTCACCTCGACAATACCGCGCTAAATAATGCGCGGGTATCCCAGCGGGTCGAGGAGGGCGGACATAACGTTCCAGAAAACAAGGTTAATGAACGAATTCCGCGTACTTTACAAAACATTAAAAGCGCATTACCGCTTTGCGACCGAGCTTACTTCCTAGATAACTCTCGATCAGATAATCCATTCAAGCAAATTGCAGTACTTGGTGATGGCGAAGTAACAGCTAAACAATCTCCACTTCCTCAATGGGCCAAGGACATATTGATGGACTATTTAGCTGAGTAAATACCAATGTTTTTCCTGTTCTTTAAAAAACCATAGAATTCAATTAGTTGCAATTTGAGTGAAAAACTTGGGTATTTGCATGCAAATACCCCTAAGTAGCTGTTGCAGCTATTTTTTTGTGCTGTAGACTTCGGTTCACTGCCGCACAGGCAGCTTAGAAATCTTCAATAGCCTGATGCCGTTCCTGAAGTTCGTTCACTGCCGCACAGGCAGCTTAGAAAATAATCTGACATCCATTTGGCGGTTTTTAAGAGTTCACTGCCGCACAGGCAGCTTAGAAATTTCATCTAAGTCTGCCGCAGCTAAGACAGGTGTTCACTGCCGCACAGGCAGCTTAGAAATCATCCCAGAATGATGCCAACTCTTCATCACCGTTCACTGCCGCACAGGCAGCTTAGAAATCTCTATCTCTATTTTCCAATCAGATCCTGTCGTTCACTGCCGCACAGGCAGCTTAGAAATATCAGTTTTATTTTCGCACTCAAGAATGAAAGTTCACTGCCGCACAGGCAGCTTAGAAATCTCCCTGTAACTGCTCCGCAGTCCTTTTAACGTTCACTGCCGCACAGGCAGCTTAGAAAACTGGCACAGGGATCGGTATGGGCGTTTTGATGTTCACTGCCGCACAGGCAGCTTAGAAATATTTACCGCTTTCTTGAGCACTGGCTATCGGGTTCACTGCCGCACAGGCAGCTTAGAAATCAGTAGGTCCACTTCCTTCATCGTTATTATCGTTCACTGCCGCACAGGCAGCTTAGAAAACTAGAGCACAATACTGAAAATGTCGTCTCGCGTTCACTGCCGCACAGGCAGCTTAGAAATATACTTCGACTATTTTTAAGCTGATATTGAAGTTCACTGCCGCACAGGCAGCTTAGAAACCCAAAGGGCACGAACATATCATTTTAAAGTGGTTCACTGCCGCACAGGCAGCTTAGAAAAGCACATAAACGCCCGACTGTGGCACGCGTGCGTTCACTGCCGCACAGGCAGCTTAGAAATATTGAAAGGAATTCTAACGATGTTTCGGAATGTTCACTGCCGCACAGGCAGCTTAGAAAATTATAAGCAGTAGACGCCGGTAGCGTCCAAAGTTCACTGCCGCACAGGCAGCTTAGAAATTATTTGGTGGTGTCTGCGCCCACAACAGTAAGTTCACTGCCGCACAGGCAGCTTAGAAACCCATTCAATCGATTTTGTGAACATGTGGCTTGTTCACTGCCGCACAGGCAGCTTAGAAAAAACGGGCTACTCGCATCAATGGCGGTAACAAGTTCACTGCCGCACAGGCAGCTTAGAAATTTCGGCTGCGCTGGGCGTTGCCTGTTAGCTGGTTCACTGCCGCACAGGCAGCTTAGAAAAATGCCTTATAAACACCACCCACCGGCGCAGAGTTCACTGCCGCACAGGCAGCTTAGAAAATATTCTGCTGGCATGGCTATATTTCCTCGTAGTTCACTGCCGCACAGGCAGCTTAGAAATGCAAAGACCCGGTAGTCGTAAGCGATCAATAAACCACATCTAATAATCTTTTCGCGGTAGCTTTACTCTTCAGTTTTAAACTGAGGAGTCATCCATGAGCACAATCAACAAAGAACAATTTTGGCAAGACCACATCACCGCTTGGCAAG
>NZ_JANZNQ010000069.1 GCF_027257955.1 Zhongshania aquatica
AAGGCGAGTTGATACGAGGAACTAGCTTTCAATCTGGCGATGAACTGAAGTATGCTTTAGCTCGTTATATCAACAACTTTTATAATAGTAAAAGGCTGCATTCGGGAATTGGTTACTATTCCCCAATGGAATATGAGCGAATGGCCGCATGAAAACTAATGTGTCCGTTTTATTGGGGTAAGATCAACAATTCTCCGCTTCGCTACAAATTGTCCGGTGTTGCGGGCGTTAGGCACAAGAAAACATGAACGTCCGAAATATTTCTGTCTACGTTGCATCCACTGGCATTTTGGCGGCAATCGGTTTTGTCGCTGTTGGTTTGGCCTTTGCAGCTCTATTTCTTGAAGGCCGAAGTGGTGTTTTGGGATTCTTATTAATTATTGCGGCTTTTTTGATTCCTTCAGTTGGTTCCTATTACGTCGTAAGGAAAATGGAAGTTGTTTGGTGGTACCCAGCATTGGCGTCAACAGCACCAGGGCTGGTGTGGTTCGCGCAAGGGTTATTGGAGCCCCACACGAATCCGACAGTCTTGTTGGTGCCCATTTTTCTTTTGCTTCTGTTAACAGCACCAACAGGGAGAATCGCTCATGCCCAAAAGCGTAATATGCCTAACAAGTAGCTCTTGGCGTTCGTCGCGCAGCTCCTCACTGGGACGTTGAATGGCCAGCGCTGAAAAAATGCAAATTTTGAAAAACAGAATATTTGTGACTGTCATAGCGACGGCTTTATACGTTGCGCTATTTTCTCTTTCTTATACGATTGAGAAGTCCAGCACCGGATATAATAATTCTAGCTATTATATTTTATTAGGACCTTTTGCTTTTATTTTTCTAAATCCGCCAGACAGTTGGATTGGGCCAGTACTTATTAGCACGACACCGTGGGCAATCGCACTTATATTCAAAAACAAATTTGTGCGATATTGCTCACTTGGTTTCGGAGTTTTGCTGTGGCTATTTCTAGGAATTATAGCTCAGGCATTACAGTTGTAGACCATTTAACAAACAGTTCAATCGGCCCTTTGGGTCTCTAGGACAAGTGGCTACGCCACTTGCCCCTTAACAAGGGCGTTATGTGTAAAGAGAGAGTATGGAGTCAATGTTCGTAATTCTATTCTTAGTATTTATGCTGGGCATGGGGATATTTTTGGTCATGTATGCTCGCGTGCTCACGGCAATAGTTGATCGCTCAAACTCAAGTGGTGTTCAAATTTTCGGTGCGAGCTATAAAAATATATATCACCTCATGGCTGATATTAGCTTTCTAAATACGCTTTGGGCAAAGGACTGTCATAAACAAATAACAGACCCCGAGCTATCTGGGTTGGTGGCAAAAGCACATCGCATGCTGAGGGCTCAGGTGTTAGTCGGCCTGCTTATATTTTTTGTTCCTTTATTCATCGCGGTGGTAAAAATCAGTGGTTAAACACATAACAAGCGCATGTTGTTCGCCCCTTCGGGGCTGGGACCTTCGTTACGCTGCGCTACACTACGGCCCCAAATGCGGGCGTTATGAGGTTTCCAGTTGAGAGGTATAGCGGGTGAAAGGTGTTGAAAATACTCAGATATATAAGGCTAATACCTATAGCTTGGTTCGCGCATACCTAATGGTATGTGTGGGCTTGATTGTGTTGCTGGTTGGAGTGCTCGCGAAATTTAATATATATGTTCAAGACCTGTTTCCAGCGTTAGCTAAAGAAAACATTCAAAATATCATCATGGCCTTATCGTTGCCCTATATTGCAAACGGAGCATATCGCGTATTCAATTTGGTTCAGGAAAGAAAACGGATCGCCGATGAAAATAACTCATAACAAGGCGGTGTTGTCACCGTTGCGCTAGTCGTTAGGCACTGCAGGAAACCCTCATGAGTCTGAAAAACTCTATTATTAAACACTCGGTCCAATCTATATTGGCTCTTTCAGCATGGATGGCTCGCAAAGAGTCTTTAAATGCAGTAACCGAAAGGTTCATGAATTTTATAGCAAGGACAACAATCAAGTCTAAGAAAATTCGTGAAGCACAAAATCTTGAAGATCTTGGCAAGCAATGGCAGCGAGGGTTTCCTTTAGCGAAACAAGTTCCAATCAAAGAAATCACAGCTGATACCGTGTATGCAGAAATACACACTCCATGTCCCCTCCGAGACACTGGTGATGTACATGCGTGTTACCGAATGATGCAGTTCGATAGAGAGGTAGTGAGAAAAGCAGGCGGACAATTCATCGTGCTCTCGTCTCAAGCAACACCTGGGAACACTTTTTGCCAAGTGGCAATGAGAAGAAAAGATATGATCATTAACGATTTAACCCCAGCACACAAAAAAACCAAGTAGCTCTCGGAGTGGTGTGGTAATCACCCCGATAAATAGCTGGAGCGATAAGTAGAATTTTCTCATAATAGTTTGAAGGAGATTCTGCATGAAAGTACCCCGTTATTCAGATAGCCAGATTATGGCCATTCTTAAGC
>NZ_JANZNQ010000006.1 GCF_027257955.1 Zhongshania aquatica
CGCGGTGGCGTGCTTGGAGAGGGAAGTAATCCTTGAGTATTCATAATAGGTGTCCACTTAAAATGAGGTGGACACCAAGGCTACTAGCTTAAAATCGAATGGAAAGGTGAGTTCGCCGGACGGTTACGGCGAACTGGCATAATCATATTATAGTAAAGATAGATGAACACGATGCTCCATGACGCGGCTACGGCAAACATGGCTACGGTTAGCGTTGGGCTGAAGGTTTCGTCATCGAAGGCGCGTGGTGCAGTGTGAAAGCGAAGGGACATAATGGGCTGTTTGTCGTCACCTTCTACTTCGCTGTAAAGGGTATCGATTGTGCTACGTTGACCCAGCGCTATATCGTATTTGTCTAACTCTTCATTTAATATTGTCGGGGAAATGATTTCAGCATCTAGGCCGAGTTGTGCGGTGAAATCGGGGATCATTGTGTCGTTTAGGCGACGAACTGCAATGTAAATCGACGGTAGTTTTTTACTGTGCCAGTGCGCGCGTCCGGCCGCATATACAATAGGCCCATCTGATGCAGACCTAAATAGGCCAGAAATAGCGCTGCGATTTGAAGAATCTAATTTTGGGAGTATGTGGGCGAGAATTTCGTCTAGCGCCTGTTGTGGTGGTGGCGACCCATTGCGGTCGACAAACTCGCCTGCTTGTAATACTGCGTTAGCGCCACTTTCGTCTGAGAGAATAAAATAGTCTAAGTCTTCGTAGCCGCCAATCTTAGCTAAATGTTGAATCAGGGGTTGCCAGTTGATGGTGTCATCTAGCGATTCTAATAGGCCTGCCGCTTCGTAAATACGTTTTATGCGACCCTCTAACACTAAGCGGTAGCGATCTAATGCCTGCTCGAAGCGCTGAATATCTTTCTGATCCGCTGCGTGCTCAATTTTTAGTAGGTCTGGATTGAGAATGTAATTGCGGGCGAGCAGGGCGAGAACGAAAATAACTACCACGTTACCCACAATTGTTAGTAGTGCTCTTTTTAGAATGGTCATTGCGACTTTTGTGAGGCCTCTACTTCCCTGCGAGTAGTTTTTATAGTAACTCGTATCGGAATAAGTGCAAAGCCTTGGTGGGGCTTATTTTGAGCGTTAGATCGTGTGCCGGGCGGGAATCTATTCAAACAATGGTAATGTAGCCCATTAGACCGGTTTTCATGTGCTCAATTACATGGCAATGAAACATCCACTTGCCTGGATTATCCGCAACAAAGGCGATTTTGGCCCTCTCGTTTTTTTCTAGCAGAATGGTGTCGGTATGAAAGGGAGTGATGTCTTTTTTGTCGGACTCTAACACTGTAAATATCAAACCATGTAGGTGGATTGGGTGGTGGTGGGGCGTCGCATTGTGCAGTTCAAATATATAGCTTTTTCCTAGGGTGAGCTCGGCGAGCGGCTCTGGTAAATCTTGGTGGCTGTGATCGCTCCACGCGCGCCGGTTAATTAACCAAAAGTTGTGGTCTACTCCTCCCTTAGCGTCACTCGGGGATAATGCTCCGGCCCATTCAAAGACAAAGCTGAGCGATTCTGCACCGTTTAATTGCGGTGCCGGGATTGGGTTTTCTGGCAGGGCAGGAATGCCGATTTTTGGACTTCTTTTTGAGGTGGACGCCGCGGTTTTTAGTCGGCAGATTTCCACGCCAAAGCGGCCTTTCATATCGAATATGGGAATCTCAATACCGATTTCCTTTGGGCTAATTATGCCGACATCAAGGCGCATTCCCGCTCCCGTGGGGTGAACATCAAGAGGGATCGGGTTTACGATGGGGCTGCCGTCGATAGCAATAATTTGTGCATCGGGATTTCTTAAACTTAAGTTGAACACCCGGGTGCTATCCATATTCAGAAAACGTAAACGCAGCCGCTCGCCAGCGGGCACTTCTATCGTAGGTTTTTGCTCACCGTTTACTGTTGCGATAGTGCCTAATGTGCCATCTCGAAAGGCCTCTCTAGGTATTGAAAGTTGCAAGTAGCTGCCGTCTTTTTTGAGTCGCCAATCTTTTAAACCCACGATGACGTCGTGATAGTCCTGAGGCTCTTCCTCCTCAACAATCAGCGCACCGACCAGACCTTTACCGAGTTGCTCAACACTATTCATGTGAGGGTGGTACCAAAATGTACCGGCATCGGGGCAGGTGAATTCATACAAGAAACTGCCGCCTGCGGCTACCGGCGCTTGGGTCAGAAAGGGGACGCCGTCCATGCTGTTTTCAATTCGAATGCCATGCCAGTGCACTGTTGTAGGTTCATCCATCTTATTGATGAACATGATGCGCAGTGATTTGCCTTGTTTGGCGCGGATGATCGGGGCTGGAAATTGACCGTTGAACCCTAGAATATCACTGTCGCCACCAGAGGCGATGCGGGCTTTTGCGGGTTCAGCGGTTAGTATGTAATCGTACTCCGCATCGCGTGCTTTTTTGGCCGAGCCCATTGCCAAAGTAATCTTAGGCAAACTGGCACTGACAAGTCCAATGGCTCCTGACTTGATTACGGTTCTGCGTTTCATATTGTCTCCATTCGTGCGTATTGGGTTTACTTAAACGCACAGGGTCAGATGATTGTCCCAGTGGGTGCCAGCGCTATAGGCGAGCGGTTTGAGTGTTTTGTTTCCTGGCACCAGAGCGAGAAGCTGGCCGTCACCGTTACTTAGAATAAACTGTTCGTAGGCTTGGTCGTAGATGGCACCAGCGCAGTCGCGGAGATTCCAGACCTGAGAAAGTGACAGGGATTGCAGATCCCATAGGCAGACAAGGTTATCCCGTGGGCAGCTAGTGACTCCCCATTTGCCGCGATCGTCAATGCTCACGCTGGCGATATAGTCGCGCTTAAAATGTAGGGGTAATTCGCCAGTATCCAAGGTCTGTAGAGTTTGGCCGCGACGATGGTAAAACACCAGTGGTTTGTCTGATGGCAACTGGCCTTGAAATTGGGCGCCCACTAAGACACTGCCGTCTGGGCTGATATCTAAATGCCGCAGGCTAAGTTGATAGTGCGGTGCCGCGACTTTTTCTACAATTTTACGTGACTCTATATCGAGGTAGTGCAGTGCTGGCGCTAAGGTTTCGGGGTTTAATGTTTGTCGGCCAGTGGCTGGCAGGGTCTTAATCCCACCGATTGCGATGACGATGGTTTTAGCGTCTGGCATCAAGGCTAACTCGTGGGGGCCTATCCCTTCGCAGTCGATGTGGCCGACGCAGCGGTAATTGTTTTCGCAATCATAAATTCCGATACTTCCGGCGCCGTCGTTGTCGATATGGTTTTCAGTGGTGTACAGATAATGGCCATCCTTGCTTAGACAGCCATGACCGTAATAATGATAGCCTTCCTCGCTTTGGATGGTCAGCAATGCTGAACCCGTAGTGGCGTCGACGATATATAATTCACGGCCAGGCCGTCTTGAAAAAAATATTAGCTCTTGGCGCCGGCGATGGTAAGCACTGTCGTGACCACGATGGTTGATGGGCTGGGAATATTGCCAGCCATCATTTCGCCACACGCCGATGCGATGACCATTGGCGTTGCTAGCGGCGCTCAGTACGGGGCTAAAGCCTCGCTTATTGCTGTTATCTCCCAGCCCGCTCGGTGCAGCAAGCAAGAGTCGTGGTGCAAAAAGAATCGCGCTACTGCCGAGCAAAAAATGACGTCGTTGCATACCCATACCACAATTTGTTTTGCGTTTACTTAGTCGCCATCCTTGGAATTAAAACCTAGGCTGACACCTAGGGCTGTCGGTAAGTCGTTTCTTAATACTGCGAGTAAATTTGCCAGTTCACTGTCAAAAGCGAGTATTGGTTGACGATGCTCGGGCTTATTCGCAATGCTGAATAGGCTGCCTTCGATAGCTGATGCGGCTGCAATGCAGCGTTTGAATCCGTCGTTTATTTTATCGCTTAGCGCACTCTGTTGTTTTACATCGCGCAAATAGTCATCAAGCCCGTAGGCCTCATTGGCGTTAAAAATATTTTTCAGTGCGTGTAAGTTGGTGATTATCGCTTGTTTCGAATACTGACTGCGCCACCACTCCAGCTGGTAGACCTGCGTTTGCAGTGGGTGGTTTTCTTCGCCATTCCCGCCGGTAGTAATGTCCAAGGGCCGCTCTAGCTTATCTCGTTTGATCAACTCAACGCCTGATACCAAGGTGTCTAGGAGGTAGCCAATAGCGATGTTGTCATCGGGGAATTCAGTGTTTTTCTCGCCGGTTTTACTAAACGTAGAAATATAGTTTCCACCGTCTGCGCGCCAGCTATTGTATAGACCACTGCTGACATTATTCAGGTGGTCACTGACTGCAACAAGCAGTTCGCAGCGACGCTGCCCCTTTTCTCCGGTGTAACGCTCTAGCGTACCGGCTTTGGCGTCGAACAGGAGATACTCAAGGGATGATAGTCCTTGGACAACTACGCTGGCGTCGTCTACCCGCTGAGGTGTTATTACATCGCTCTCTTTGAGCAGGGCTTCAACTTTGCGAGCAATCAGGTTTTTCTTATCTGGCCAAAACTGAATTTTCCACGCTTGATTGTCGACCATCAAGGGACCGAACTGAATATTTTGCACAGTAGACCAGCCCAATACAGCTTCTCTCCAAGTTGACCGCACCGTCTCGAATTTCTGGTTATCTTCTGCTGCCTTGCAGTAGCTGGTGGCCGCCTTATTGAGTTTTTGGCTTGCAAGGCTGAAGGCTTGGTAACTGCTTATAATACTTTTATTGCCGGTTTCTATTAGTACTTTACTACTTGGTGGCGGGCTACATGCGGCTAATGTCGACAGGCTCGTCGCGATTATTATTGCGCGGAAGGTGCGCGCGCTAAGCATGGGTTTCATTGCTGTAGAAATCATTACAGTGCCTTTAAAAAATGTAGGAGCACGGATAGCTCAGGTTCAGAAAGTTGGCTAAAGCTTGCTTTGCTCGCATTGGCTTCGCCGCCATGCCATAGTATCGCCTCGGTGATTGTTCTTGCCCTGCCATCGTGAAGTAGTCTCGTAGTGTCAGGGTTTTCGCTGCGTATTCCAAGTCCCCAAAGCGGAGCGGTTCGCCATTCATTGGCTGGCGTATGATCACTAGAACGAGCATCAGCAAGTGCGTTGCCCATATCGTGAAGCAGTAGATCACTATAGGGGTAAATGGTTTCTGGTGTTGAGTGCACTAGCGCGGATGGTTTTATCACATTTACGTTATTAATAGAGGTTTTTGCCAGGTGTATTGTAAATGCCGGGGTGTGGCAGGCGGCGCAGCCTAGTTGATTGAATACTGCCAGCCCTTGCTGACTTAGTGCGTCATGGTTCGCTTCAGGCACTGCCAAGTTGGCTATGTAATTTGTCACAGCAAGTAGTAGTTTATCGCTTATTTCCTGTTCTACATTATTTCCGGCGTTGGCATTGCAATTCGTGCAGACTTCAAAAGGATGGATGGAGGAGGTAATACCCATGTCTTGGGAAAATGCCAAAGCAACCTGCTCGTATAAGCTCGTTTGACTTGCCTTCCAACCGAAGCGACCCAGATGACGTGTGGAGGGGGCGGTTTCGCGAAAATTTGCGCGGCCGGAAATCCCATCGCCGTCAATATCATCAGGATCGCTATTGGTGAGAATGTCTTTCTCGCTAATATTGTCGAGCAATCCCATGCCGATTAGCGCGGGCGCGAGTCGCGCTGAAACGTGAACGTCAGAATGATCCTTAGTAGAGCGCTCATTGTCTGAGTTGTTAGTGGTAATCTTATATCGACGCTGATTTACGTCGTACCGATGGCCATTAGCCAGATTGATGTTGGTATTGGACGATGACCAGTTAATGGTACCTTCTGGGTTGTTGCCCGGGGTTGCCATGTCCTGTAGTTGTTCTCCATACCCAGAAGACAATGCGCTGTTGTCGCTTAGCCTTAAAATAAGCCCCAGTCCTTTTTCTGGCATTTGGCCTTGGCCATTACGGACGTGGCATCCGATACAGCTATTTGCGTTAAATAGGGGGCCTAGGCCATCTCGCGAGGTCGTCGTGGCGGGGGCTGTTACCCACGCTTGGCTTGCGAAACTTTTACCCACGGCCCACTCAAGCTGTTGCTCGCCAGATAGGTTTGGTTGCGGACGTTGTAAGGCTTGGCGACCTCGGTTTGCGATGGTAAAACTGCCGCCGGACTTATTGCTAAGTGGGGGCGGATTTGCGTTGCCAATTTGCTGTTCGTTATTGATCTGAGGTGTGTTGATGTATTCGGTAGAACAGCCGCTAGTGAATACGGAGGTCACGAGCAGCACGGCAATAGCATATTGCCGTCGCTTGCTTTGACCCACGTTACCTAAGAATAGCAATTATAGTCCAGTGGCCGTTGGGTCAATATTAATGGCTGCTGCGGATTGTTCAATGCCGCGTGTTTGATCGACTAGCGCGTTGAGAATATTTCCGAGTATTTCTTCGCCGCGCTTATTTCCCTCGGCTATCATCATGTCAAATTTCATTGGCTTGTCTTTGGCTTCTGCGGCATTGACTAATACCGTCAGCGCTGTCATCGTTTTGTCTAGTGCTTGCCGCGTGTTTTTGTCTACATCGGTATTGACGCTAGCAACAAGTTTACTTAACGACGGCCCCGTTAACAGGGTTCCGTCGAGTCGTTGGTACTGACCAAGGTAAATATTTTGGATTCCCAATCCGTCGTAGTAGTGCGACCAGTGTGTGTTGTCACTGAAGCAGTCGTGCTCATCTTCGGTTGAGTTTGCTTCAAGCGCTACTTTAATTCGTTCACCACCGAGCTCACCTAACGACAGGGAGCCGAGGCCGTAAAACATCCGCGCAATGATGGTGTCGTTGTCCATTGCCAGCAATTGGGCGCGGTAGTTATTGTCAACTCCCGGCGCCCACTGCTGACTCATGTATTGCAGGTCTTCGAGCAATACGGCAGTTGCTGCGCGTAGATAGTCTGCGCGACGATCGCAATTGCCGTGACTGCATTGCTCCGATTGGAGGTAGTCGGTATAGGGGCGCTCACCGGCTCCGGGCCCATGCCCATTTAAATCCTGGCCCCAAAGCAAAAACTCAATGGCGTGGTAGCCTGTGGTGACATTGGCCGCAGATCCGCCAAGCTCATGAAGGTTGCGCAGTAATTCTTTATTTATTTGTGAGGCATCAACGGTATCGCTGCCTAAATTTAGCGTCGTATTGGCAATAATATTTAGATCGCCGCCTATATTGCCTAGCGCATAAAAGTAATCATCGTCGACATAGTCAATGATGCCTTCATCAAGCGGCCAGTTGTTTAGTTGTCCCTCCCAGTCGTCTACGATGGGGTTGCCAAACCGAAACGCTTCGCTTTGTAGATAGGCTTTACGTGCTAATTTCCATGCCGTTTGTGCTTCGACAAGTCCCTTTTGATCAGGCGCTTTTAAAAAGGCGTCAACCTTGCCTTGTAGCGCCTCAGCGCTTTTTTCTGCGTCACTGTAAATGGCGTAAGCGATGTCTGTGTAGTGCACGGCAACCGCGCGTTTCTCCATGGGACTCGGCATGTTAGGCGCAGCGAGTGCGTTTAATGTGAGAGTAGATAAGCCAATAATAAGTAATAGTTGACGTAACAGAATTGTCATGGAAAATCTCCGCAGAACTACAGCATTGCGGGCACAAAGCCGAGGGCCGATATTCTACTCGTTATTGATAATGATTCGCAATTAAAACATGAAAAGCAGCGGCGTGCTAAGTCTGTGTATCTCTTTGCTTGAGCTTGCTGTGATAAACTTCGGGCTTTGTTTTGGAGACGTATCCGATGGCCAACAATCCTCGCCGTTCAGTTCTGTATATGCCTGGCTCCAATGCCAGAGCTTTGGAAAAAGCGCGCAGTCTTGATGCCGATGTATTGATCTTAGATTTGGAAGACGCTGTTGCACCTGCGCAGAAAGTGCATGCGCGTGAGCAAGTGTTGGCGGCGGTGAAGGAGGGTGGCTATGGCCGTCGCGAGCTTGTCGTTCGTGTAAATGCCTTTGACACCGAGTGGGGGCGTCACGATATTGAGGCCTTTGCCCGTGCACCCATTTCGGCCTTATGTTTGCCAAAGGTTGAGTCGGCAGCGGAAATACATGCGGTTGTTCAGGTACTTCAGCAAGCGGGCGCCGATCCTAGCTTAAAATTATGGGCTATGGCAGAAACACCCCGTGGCATATTGGCGGTGGCTGAGATAGCCGGTGCGCATCCGCGGATGGACGGCATCGTGTTGGGCACCTCTGATTTAGCTAAGGATCTTCGCGTTCCGCATACGCCCCAACGTTTAGGTATGTTGACCTCATTAGGCATGTGCGTGTTAGCCGCGCGCGCCCATGGTATTGATGTATTTGATGGTGTTCACTTAGATTTAGATGATGAACAAGGCTTGCTGCGTGCGTGTGAGCAAGGTGTGGAGCTCGGTTTTGACGGTAAAACACTCATTCATCCCAAGCAAATTGATGTGACAAATCAGGTGTTCTCGCCCTCAGATGAAACCTTGGCTAGGGCAGAAAAAATTCGTCTAGCATGGGAAGTTGCCGAGGCAGAGGGTAAGGGTGTTGTGTTGGTTGATGGACGCTTAGTTGAATCTCTTCACGTTGAAGAGGCTGTGCGCTTGCTCGCCATGGCAAAGCAAATCGCTGAACGTGACTAATACGGGGCAAACAATGTTCAGCGGCGGATTGCTTGTGCCGCTAGGGGGTTATTGTGTGACTGTGCTTGCTGAGGGATGGCCGCTAGGGAAGCGGCTTAAATTAATTATTTCAAGCACACGTTCGTCTAACCAACTTTCTAACTGATAATTTTTGACGAAGCCACAGTGTCCTCCATATTGCTTGGTTTCAATATGCAGATGTTCGTTGGTGGCCAGGCGTGCAAAGTCTTCAATCAAGATGATTGGGTCATCTTGGCTGGCGATGATGTGGGCTGGAGACGAGAGCGTATTCAGTACCTCACCCGCAATGCTGTAGGCCTTGAAATAGTCTTCGGGACTGGCAAACTCAGTATGGTTGGGTATGAAATAGTGATTCATATCCCGCAGAGTTTTAAGCTTCAACAGATTGTTTTTATAGCCTAGTTCAGGGTAAAGGCGAATTTTTTTCTGCAGGGATTTTTGCCACTTCCGAACAAAGTATTTCTCGTACACCCACCAGCCAGTTTCTAACGCTACCATGGTTTTTTCAGGATCGACGACGGGGCATATTGCCACGGTTTGCTTAATATTTAGGCCCATTTCCTGTGCCTTAGCGGCAATCCGTAGTGAAAAGTTCCCCCCAAGTGAAAACCCTGCTAGAAAATGCCATTCGTGGGGATAGGTTTTATGAATGTTTTGTATTGCACCAATTACTTCTGACAGACGAGCTGAGTTGAATAGCTCTTTGTTGAGGTGGTGACTGGCACCATGGTCTCGCAGATTTAGTCTAAAAATATCATAGCCTGCATTATATAAAGCGCCGCCGGCTGAGAGCATATAACTTGACCGGGCATTACCTTCCCATCCATGTATTAGCGTGACAAGCCCCTTACTTCGCTTTGGCTGAGCTGAGTATTCGCCAAGTAGCTGATGGCCGTCGCCACAGTCTAGTATCACCGTTTTGCTGGCGTTTAGCATCGCACGTGCGCGAGGATAAATACGCAGACGCCGTAAGCTGGTAGATGCAAGAATAGATTGCGCGTGGGGATTTTGTAAAAACCCTACTGGAGCGAAGTCACTCATGTGAATAGTTGATGTCCTGTGTTGCGGGTTCAGCTCATTGTTAAATAGTGTAAGTAGACAAACACACCTTCGCTTTTATGACCTACGTCGAATGGAGGATGTTCCCCACATAACCTAGACTGCGATTATCGGCAGCGAATTTGAGGCATTGAATAGGCCTTTCTATAATTACAACGTCTTTTAAAAGACTGAAAATAACAATAATTGCGTCAGTATGACACGGGAGACAAAAATGACCAATCTACGTCAATCCGCATTAGCTATGGCTATTGTGGGATCATGTCTGGCACCAACTATCAACGCTGAGGCGCTATCGGGCAAGGCACTGAGTTTAGAGGAGGTGTTGGTGACTGCTGAAAAGCGGGAAGAGTCCTTGCAGAACACCCCCATTTCAATATTGGCATTTTCTGCAGAAAAGCTAAGCCGGTTTGGGGTGACCGACTTAGGTGACATTAGTGGTTTAGCACCTAATGTTGAAATTACCCCTTTTCCCGTTAGCCGTAGTTCTCTCATTGTCTTTATGCGAGGTGTGGGTAACAACGACAGCCAGTCAACCCAAGACCCGGCGGTGGGTGTCTACCTAGATGGCATATACATGGCCCGCAGTATTGGCCTTACTAGTGATGTCGCCGATTTAGAGCGTATAGAAGTGTTGCGAGGGCCTCAGGGAACTTTGTATGGCCGCAATACCACTGGTGGCGCAATTAATTTGATTACGGCTAAGCCTTCTGACGAGGCTGGTCTTTCCCAAACACTTAGCCGCGGCAACCGCAGCTATTGGAAATCTCTCACGAAGATAGAGTCAGGCAAGGTCGGTGATGTCGCCGCAAAACTTACCTTTATGCGCTCAGCACACGACGGCTGGGTAGATAATACTGGGTCGGGTAGAAACTTTGGGGCAGAGGATAAATCAGCTGGTCGTTTCGCGCTGCGCTGGGATGTCAGTGACACGATGTCTGTCGATTATGCCTACGATTTTTCTGATATAGACGGGCCGCAACAGTTTTATCAGCCTATTTCTGGGACGTCCCCAAATCCTGCCGCTCCTGCTAAAAGTGGTCGTTATAGCAGTGGTCAATGGTTTGGCGGCGTTGAGCCAAGCGAAACAGAAATTAGTGGGCACAGTTTGATCGTTACAATGGACACGTCGGTTGGCGTATTTAAGTCGATTACGGCTTATCGAGAGCTCAATGAGTCGATCGTCCAAGACTACGCTGCCGGTGCGCCGGGCTTTCGTGTCAACGGTGGTGTCGATCAAGAGCAAATCTCGCAAGAGTTTCAGCTCGTTGGTAACTATGGTTCAGATATCAATTATGTGATGGGCCTTTATTATTTCTCGGAAGAGGATAATGAGATTGAAACCGATACCTTTGGCGGTTTTCCCTTGGAGAATAGGCAGATAATTTCGGAGAGTGAAGCGCAGGCAATTTATGGACAGGTAACGTGGTCACCTGAGTCCTTTGATCATCGTCTAGATATCACCTTGGGTGGCCGCTATACGACGGATGATCGCAAGGCGAACAAAACAAGTATTACCTTTGTTAACGGTCCGCAGGCAGCTAGCGAAAGCTGGAGCCATTTTAACCCAAGTTTAACTATGGATTTTGCGTGGACGGACACGCTTAGCACCTACGGCAAAGTCGTTAGCGCCTATAAGTCGGGCGGATTTAATGTGCGCAGTACCGAAGCCGGCTTTCAGCCACCTTTCGATGAAGAAAATATTATGTCCTACGAGATTGGACTGAAATCAACATGGCTTGATCGTCGGATAAGCTTCAACGCGGCTGCCTTCCATGCTGAATACACGGATATGCAGCTGCAGCAAATCACCAATAATGCCACGATATTTTTGACGGACGTGTTTAACGTTGGCGAGGCCGAGATTGACGGTTTTGAATTTGACTTGATGGCGGTGTTGATCGAGGGCTTAACTCTGCAAGCATCTTATGGTTACACAGACGCCGATTTTATTGAGTTTATTGATCAGCGGCCTGGGCAAGCTACTTTTGGTCAAGACGTGTCGGACAGAGCGGTGATGCCCTATGCGCCTGAGCAGTCATTTACCGTTGGTTTAGATTATGAGACCCCGATTAGCGTCGGCGTTTTGCAAGCCTCACTTGATTATAGCTGGCGCGATGAGCGATATGGCACGGCATTCAATGATGATCTTCAGGGCTTCTTTTTAGACGATAACGGAGTAGTAAATGCACGTTTAGCTATTACTGAGATTGGGGTAGGAGAGGCGAGTTTAGAAGTGGCGGCCTGGGGCCGTAATCTCGATAGCGAGGAGTACAAAGTTCATTCTATTAGCTTAGGCGCATATCGCAGTGCCTATTTTGGTGAGCCTAAAAGTTATGGCGTTGATGTTACCTTGCGTTTCTGATGCTTATTTTGTCAGATACTAGGTGCTTTGGGGTATTCCGCACCTAAACTAAAAATAGCGAGCGCCAGTATTAAGCTCTAAGTTATTACTGGCATTTTTGCTATAAGAGCAAAAAGGTAAAATTATGAGTTATGCACAATTGGCACTGGCCGCGAGTCGTTTGTCTGGACAGTTTGTTGAACAGGGGAATAAAGACGCCTGGTTGGCACTCTTTGCTGATGATGCCTGTGTTCAAGATCCCGTTGGCAAATCCCCTTTAGACCCTAGTGGTAAAGGCCATCTTGGTAAGGCCGCTATCTCCAACTTTTGGGATTTGGTTATCGCCACCGGAAATATTGAATTTACTATTGTATCTTCGCATCCTGCCGGGGATGAGTGCGCGAATGTAGTGAAAATGGTCAATACACTGCCCGGAGATATCACGATGCAGGTAGATATGGTCGTTGTTTATGCTGCAAATTCGGCGGGTAAAATAACGTCGCTAAAAGCCTACTGGGATTTCGACGCGGTTCAGGAGCAATTTCGGTCTTGAAAATGATTGTGGTTCATCGGCAAATGATATCGCTTGTTTAAATAAGGCCAACTAGTCGTGATTTAGCGGCTAAATAGGCATATTGCCGGTATATTCTAGTTTGTTGTCTCTGATTGTTGTGTAAAATCCTTTTAGCCAGCCAAATTACGGCTGGCTTTTTGCTATTAGCGTCTTGGTTTTGGTAATGCTTTAGAGCTTATGCCACACTAAGCTTGGAAATTTGTAGAAACTCCTTGTAAATTAAAGGGTTTGATGCGGGTTTTGATGTTATTGATCCATTACGATCTAACGAATGTATTTTGTTACGGTCTATACTATGAGCTACAAGGCTGTATGAGTAATTAGTTTGATTCCATTGGCGCGGTTCGTAAGTTGTATCCTGTCGTTCATAGTTTTTGCCATGGCGCCCGCCGCGCGTGCCCAAATAGTTAATGTTGAGATACTCGGCACATCGATAATAGCTCCCGTTACCGATGTGCTAGCAGACGTCAATCTGCTTGCAAGCGATTCTGGGGGTATGAACGAATTGCTTGGTGTTGATCTTTTAGGATCTGATTCACTGCTGGGCGTTAGTGTTAGCGGACAAGATATTCTCTTGTTAGGCGCACCAATCGCTGGCGGTGGAAGCGGGGCGGACGACTTAAGTGGTTTAAGTGGCCTCGTCGATGGTTCGCAGGGCGCGGTGCTAGAATTTCTTCAAGATACGGCGATGGGTGATATAAACCCAACCGTGTTGACTCTCTCGTTGCCTGGCTCTGATGGTGAGGGGTCGCAGGGGACCGCTGAGTTTGATGATAGTAAGGATAACAAATCTCAGTCTGAATCAAATCAACTAAGTCAGATTTCTAGCGGAAAGGCTGATGCCTGCGAAGATAAAGATCGCGATAGCGTCTGTGATAGCGTGGATCAATGTCTAAGCTCGCCTCTGGGTGCGATGGTACTGCCGACTGGTTGTCATTTTGATCGTACTAAACCCCTCGCATTGCAAGGTGTATCTTTTGCTGTAGGCACCGCAGAGATTACTGCGTCATCTACTAAGACGCTTCAAAGAGTGGTCCAAATGATCACGTTTATGCCAGATACAATGATTGAAGTAGGTGGTCATACCGACGATGTTGGTAGCGATAGTGCGAATCAATATTTGTCTGAGAAACGCGCGCTTGCAGTTAAGGACTATCTTGTCGCTGCGGGTGTCCCTGAAAAACAATTAGTCATAAAGGGATACGGTGAAACTCAAGCGGCGGCCTCAATTGAGGGCTTATCTGGACGAGCGTTGAGTGACGCTCGCAGCCAAAATCGGCGAGTGGAAGTACGTGTGCTCGGCGAATACCATCAGCCTTGACCTTCGGGCGACGATAATAGAATTTTTGGAGTAAATATGGCAATTGATCTACCCCCCATTATTCCCCCGCAGGCGTCGACTGCTGATCGAATTGAGCAGTACGCAGCGGTACAATCTGACTCGGTTATTGAAGTAAAAGTTGGTGGCTATGATCTGCGAATTTCTGGTAATCGTTATTTAAGCCGTGAACAAATTGATCTTGTTATGAGCCGAGTTAAAACTCCCGCTCAGGCTGTAAACGCACTGAATCAAGCGTATTACCAGCTCGGGCATCTTTTAGTTACGGTATATTTCGCACACCGTGATAAGACTATTTTTGCGCATGTCATCAATGGTCATTTGTCGGAAATTAAAGCCCCAGATAGCCTATATCCTTATTTTTCAAAATTGATTGGCGATGAGGATTTAAGCCGTACCGAATTTGAAACACAGAGAGTCTTGGCCGATCTCAAAAGTGAACGAGCCGGCTTAAATTATGCTGTTAGTTACCAACTTTCAGATGACCCTACGGCCTACACTATTGTGCTTACCGAGTCAGAAAAGGACGACCACGATGGCACCGATCTGAGCCTAAGTACTAATAATTTCGGCAACCGTTTTCTTGGCCGGTATTTTGCCAATGCTACTATAAAGCATGATTTTAGCTCAGGTATAGAAGCATCGTTATCCTACGACCGAGCGCTAACAGCACTTGGCGAAGTGAATGGCGGTAAGTACTACAATGGGTATAGTTTTCGGATGAATTATCCGAGTAGCTTTGGATTGTATGGTATAGAAGCGCGCTATACAGAGTACGAAAGAGAAGCATTGGGGGTCGCTGCGGGGGGGAGTCCGGCTACTGCCGCCGCGTGTTCTATTCCTCTGGTGTGCGGATTAGCTAGCAATTTACTTGGGATAGATTTGGGCGGTGGCGCGACAAATGAAACCCTGCTGAATTTATATTCAGAGACCAGTAGTATTGCGATTACCGGTGAGCAAGTAGTGAGTAGCGATTCGTTGCATCGCTTCACCGTGTCTGAACGCTTAGAAAAAGTAGATAGTGTTATTGATGTTAAAGACTTTGGTACGGCTTTAGATGAGCCACAGACAAGCCTCGAGCTAGGGTTGAAATACAATAAGCTCCTACGGTTGTTTGGTGCCGGTACTCAAATTACTGCACAAGGTTTTGTAGAGGCGGGGCTAGCCTCTGATGCTGGTACGTTAGGCACTGACACTCGCGAGGGTGTGGTGGCAACGGGCCGGAGAACGAGTGAATTTCTGTTATTTAAGCCGCGTCTAGGTTTAAAATCCGCGGTGGGGAATTGGGCTACTTTTAACATAAATATCATTAGTCAATTTTCGGACGATCAGCAATTACCTCTTCAACAACAGTTTTTTCTGGGCGGTGCTGCAGGTTTGCACGCATATTTGCCCGGCGTATTAGTTGGCGATTCGGGTACCTATACCAAGTTGTCTTTGGATAGTAATGGCGTTCCTTTGTTTGGGCTCATGTTCAAGCCAGTACTTTTTGTGGAACATGGTCAGGTTTGGTTTGAAGATGCTGTTGGGCAAGCTGGTGATGTTCGCGCACTAGGAGATGCTGGCTTTAGTGTGAAAGCGGAACTGGGTAAACACTTTGTTACCGAAGTTTTAGCGGCGACTCCAATTTATGACGATAATCTTGACGATGACGTTTTATCGGAGTTAGAGGTTAATTTTTTCTGGCGTTTGTCCGTTACTTTTTAAAAGACTTTTATTTGGTTGAATATTTTTTTGTTTTGTCTTATCAAAGCAGCCATATTGGCTGCTTTTTTATTTATTAAAATTGCATCTATGCGGGCGCGAGAAGTAGTAGCCTTTTGTGGTTTTTTCTATGGGGCTGATCAAGCTAACTTTATGTAATGGTATATAAAGTTAGCGAACCTAGTCGTCTGGTGTTGAGTATCGGTTTGATTCAGAGAATATAACAGTCAAATAAATGAACAGCCGTTCTTGAAGGAAGCTCGATGATAAATCGTAATGTAAGTGAGCTTGCAATATCTGCTGTAGTCCTGGTATCTGGTATGCCTGCGACACCTACTCTGCGGTTGGGCGGATGGTTATCAGGTTTGGATTTAATGCCAGTGGCTCGTCTTGATGCTATTCTTGCTGGAGACCTTCCATCCTTTGATGCGCTACCAGAAGATATCCTCGCGATTATTCCAATCTAAGAGTGTGTATTCCTATTAGTGAGCTACGATTTATTTAGTTAATTTTAAGAGTCGGAGACGTACCCTCTGGCTTTGTTGCTTTAACTGCCCAAAAGTATGTTCCATATTAAATAGGTTTTAGACTTACTCAACAGCCTGTTTTCGGTTCCAAGTGGAAACTATTAAGAACATTAACGTTTACAAGCTAGTTAATCATGACTCGAGCAAAATATCTCGCCACTACTTCGGTAGTGATAATTCGACACATGCACCGCCTAGATCAGAGTCATTAAAGCGGATGCTGCCTTCGTAGCTATCGATAATGTCTCCAACTATCGCAAGACCGAGACCCTGGCCTTGACCATATTGATCACCACGTATTCCTCGCTTTAAGAGGCGCTCCCTGAATTCTTCGGATATCCCGGGGCCGTCATCATTGATGTAAATCTTAGATGTGCTGCTATTATTTTCACCACTAATTACTATTCTATGTTTACAGGCTTTGCTGGCGTTATCGAGTAAATTACCGAAGAGCTCCATGGCATCCTGTTCATCAATTGCGACTACCTGTTGTTCGTCGAGCAATAGTTGAAATTGTAGTGATTTGTCGCGGTACACTTTTTCCAAGGTATTGCACAGTCTTTGTAATAGTGGATATAGCAGAATACGACCACTAAGGTTCTGTTTGCCGCTACTTACTGCCCGTTTCAGTTGGTAGTTGATTATATTGTCCATGCGATCAATCTGTTCAATTACTGCCGCGTCTTTATTGTTGCTACCTTTGAGAATGGCGAGGGGTGTTTTTAAGCTGTGGGCGAGGTCGGCCAATGTATTTCGGTAGCGTTCACGCTGCTTTTTTTCTTTATCTAAAAGTTGGTTTAAATTTCGCGTTATTCCCTTTAATTCACGAGGATAATCGGGTTGGAGTTTGCTCGTATCACCACTTTCAAGGCGTTTTAAGTCTGTAGCTAAGTCACGTAATGGGCGGAGTCCCCAGTATAAAATTAGTGCTGTGACTAATAGGGAGATGGAGAGTACAAGGCCTAGCCAAAGCGTAAGCTGATTTTGGAATTTTTTGCGCTCGTTGATGACTGACGTCTGGCTTGAATACAGAGAAAAGATAAGCGGGATTTCGCGATCGTCTTCAGTCTCCCATACAGCGTGGTATTGAAATACAAAGAAAGGCTCTTTATAAACTTGGATTTCGCTAAATAATTCTTGGCCGCCGCGGGGCGAATTTTCGGGCATAGGCAGCGGAATTGTCTCGCTAGATACTGACTGCCAAAGCGGTGTGCCATTGCGAAGGCGAACCTGTGCGTAGAGACCAGATCTAAACTGCCAAAATCTCGGTTCTTTTAAACGGTCGCCCATATCGACCGATCCATTTTGCCATTCCATTGCGCCGAGTAGACCAAAAAATTGCAGTCTTAGTTGGTCTTGCTCTGCACTGATTAAGCTCGTTGTATGCGCGCGATCGATCGCGATTCCTGTCGCAGCTAAAAGCAACGCCATCATGCTAAGGCTGGCTATAATAAGTCGCTTAGTGATTGACGTTGAACTATGCGTTCTCATTTCAGTGCCGGGTTTCACTAAGCTCAAAACGGTAGCCTCGACCGCGAAGTGTCGAGATAGGTTTTAGTGAGTTTTCCGGATCGATTTTTTTGCGAAGGCGGGCAATAAATACTTCTATAACGTTGCTATCGCGATCGAAATCTTGATCGTAAAGGTGTTCGGTAAGATCCGTTTTCGAGACCACTTGTCCACTGCGCATGGCGAGGTACTCTAGGGCATTGTACTCGTACGCGGTCAGATCAACCGGGTTGCTATTAACTAATGCGCGTTTGGCGCCGGTGTCTATGGTGATACATCCAAATTGCAGTTGAGGGCTGGCGAAACCGGCGGAGCGTCTAATTAAAGCATTGGCACGCGCCATGACTTCTTCTATTTGAAAAGGTTTCGCCACGTAGTCGTCTGCTCCAGCTTCAAGGCCTTCGACTTTATCTTGCCAGCGGTCGCGGGCAGTGAGGATTAATACGGGAAACTTTCGACCTTCTTTGCGCCACTGTTTGATAACCTGAATGCCGTCGATACCTGGCAGTCCAAGGTCAACAATGGCTAAGTCGTAAGGGTTTTCTTGCCCCAGATAAAGCCCTTCTGGTCCGTCGGCGGCGGTGTCGCAGGCATAGCCAGCGCGCTCAAAATTGCTACGTAATTGCTCTAGCAACAGGCTTTCATCTTCGATTAGCAAAATACGCATGGTAGATATCACTCAATCGTTAATAATGACATTTTTTATTTTGCCGTTGTCTTGCAGTATGCGCACACTATAAGCGCTGCCATTACCGCTAGAGATTTTTTTTGCACCAACTGCTCTTCCACCATAGCGCTGCTCCGCGATAGAAATCGCTTCATTGACACTCAATTTGCTTCGCGTGTCCAATCGCTGCTCAGGAGCGCGGCGCTCGGGCATATTAATTCTTCCACCGGTCAAATTACCTAGCGGGTTTGCATTACTATGTGCGGCACAGCTAGCCACTGCAGCCAACAGCAGTATTCGTAATGACAAACTAATTTGCGAAGTAAGTTTCATAGAACTCCCAAACAACCATTTTTAGCCACGGGGCGTGACATTTACTTCAATTTCAATCTCCCTGCCCGGATTATAAGGCAAGCGAGTGTGGTAAATCTCTCCCTGGTAGCGATAGCTTACATTATAGCCAACGACTTCATCTCGCCATTCTTGTCGATGTTGTACTTCACAGCGGTCTACGGTTTCGTAGTGTCCGGTGTTGCGCTGACGGGAAATGTCTGCAGCGACAGTTGCACCGAGTACGGCGCCTACGACAGTGCCAACCCGTTTGTTACTTTTGTGGTGGCCTAGTTCATTGCCTAGGGCTCCACCAATAATGGCACCGAAAATTGGTGCGGAACTGCTACGTTGGTGAGTCACGGTTTCCTGCCAGCACTCTTCAACGGGATTACTATAAGAAACGCGTTCATAAATAGGCTGTACATTAGTGACCCGTGCAAATTGTGTACTGCTATAGCTATTGCCGCGATGGTCTGCCAATGCCGCACTGGAACAGGCGATAATCAGCGGGATAACTGCGTACTTGAACATAGCTTATACTCCGGTTCTATTGGTAGTATCTAGCATACGGCCACTTGTCTTAACTAAAGCTGAACGATATGTTGCTGACGTTAATTTTAATAAGAGTAAGGAGAAATTGGTGAAATTATATACCTATGCAGCGGCACCTAATCCTCGTCGTGTGGGATTATTGATGAAGTACAAGGGTATTGAGCTAGACACCCAAGAAATAGACCTTATGGCGAAGGAACAATTTTCACCGGCTTTTAGCGCAGTAAACCCCAGATTAACGCTACCTACACTGGTTCTCGACGATGGCACTACGTTGTCAGAAACTATTGCTATTTGCGTTTACTTAGACGAGCTATATCCAGATAAACCGGTGTTTGGCAAAACGAGTCTAGAGCGCGCGCAGATTATCGGATATTGCCACAGAATCTTTTTCGACGGTTTCACTGCTGTGGCTGAAGTACTCAGAAATAAAGGGGACGCGTTCAAAGATAGTCCCATTCCAGGGCCTTTGAAAATGCCACAAATCACCGAACTTGTGGAGCGTGGTAATTTACGTATTGGCGCATTCCACGAAGCCATGAATGCAGAGCTTGCCGGTAAACAGTTCTTGGTGGGTGATACAATGTCACAGGCTGATATCGACCTCTATGTCGTTCTTGGCTTTTGTGGTTGGGTTCGACGCGCAATTCCTGAAAGCTGCTCGATCCTTCAGGACTGGTTTAATAGCATGAAACTAGCACTTGGCGAGTAAATCTCGGTGAGCTAAAAGGGCAAAATCACTATGATTTTGCCCTTTTAGTTAAATACCAAGAAAAACCTTCACTCGCGTATTAAACGCCGGTTTGTAATAGTGACCGCAGTAGCGGTTATGTTCATGACGAACATAGTATCGGTCATTGTGGCGATCATGGTAATAGCTGCTGTAATGTCCTGAGTAGTGGCGACCGTGGTCGTCCTTGTAGTATTTTCTATCGTGTTTTTTGTGGCCGTGTTTATAGGCTTTACCGTGGCTTTGATAGCGGTTATCGAATTGTTTTTTGCCGTAGTGGTCCGCGTATGCTCCGCTAGTGGCGAGACCGAGACTGGCGAGTAGAATTAAGGTTTTTGTAAATTTCATGGTGATGCTCCTTGTGTTGAATACGGTGCAATCATCGCATTGCTTGGCTGAACGACTCCTGAACGCCAGAGTATTTGTAAATATTGCGTCCATACATAATAATAGCGATACTATAAAAACAGGGTGCGTACGACATGAGTGATAGTTTCTTCAATCACCGGGTTTCGATATTTCTATTTCTTTTTTGCTTCCTTGATTGTGCCAATGCTAAAGCCGATGAGGCGCTTGACATCAATATCGCTGGTCCGAGTTCTGCGCCTATGGACTCCCGCGAGCCCTGCCATAGCCACACGGCTAAACGGCAGGTTTTTTGGGGTGACACCCACGTGCACACTAAATACTCCTTAGATGCCAGCACACAGGGTACGCGTACCTCGCCCGCAGATGCCTACCGTTTTGCTCAGGGAGCGAAAATTGGAGTCCAGCCTTGGACTGCTGATGGCAAACCACTGCGTCATTTGCGTTTAGATCGGCCCTTGGATTTTGCCGTTGTGACTGATCACGCAGAGTTATTTGGCGAAGTGGAAATATGCCAAACCCCGTCTATGTCGGGCTACGATAGTTGGCAGTGTAAAATCTACCGAAATATCCCCCGTGCCGCGTTTTTCTTGTTTAATACTCAGTCTTCTCGCGCTAAGCGCTTAGGTATGTGTGGTGATGATGGCGAGCTTTGCCGGGCTGCTGGGCTGCGTCCTTGGCAAGAAATTCAACAGGCGGCGGAGGCGGCTTATGATCGCTCTGGGGGCTGCGAATTTACCAGTTTTGTAGCCTATGAATGGACCGGAGCATCCGCTAATTTAGCCAACTTACATCGCAATATAATATTTAAAAATAAACAGGTTCCCGCCTTGCCGCTGAGTTTTGTCGACACACCGTCTGCACCCTTGCTGTGGGATGCGCTTGATCGTGATTGTGTCAATGCGGGAACGGGATGCGAGGTGTTGGTAATACCCCATAACTCGAATCTTAGTGATGGTTATATGTTCAGTTTAGCTCGCGATGATGGAACATTAATTACGACAGAAGATGCTAAGCAGCGCGCTCGCTTAGAGCGATTAGTTGAGGTAATGCAGCACAAAGGTAGTTCAGAATGCTTCTACGACCCGCTAAACAGCGCTGATGAATTATGCGGTTTTGAACAATTACCTTACAGTAGCTTTACCGATAAATTTGCCGGCAAAATTTTGCCTTTTATGAGTAAGCCAGCGGGAAAAGATGCAGGATTTATTCGTGATGTGTTGCGTGATGGAATGGAACAGAAACAAAAGTTAGGCGTAAATCCATTCAAACTGGGGTTTATTGCTAGTTCAGATACACATATAGGTGCAGCAGGTGCCGTAGCTGAAAAAGGCTTTTTAGGGCACGGTGGTGCGGGCGTGCCGGTTGGCGATGAAGTGCCGGAAGGTCTGCCAGATGATTTGGAATTTAATCCCGGCGGTTTAGCGGCGGTGTGGGCGGAAGAAAATAGTCGCGACTCATTGTTTGACGCGATGCAGCGCAGAGAAACCTATGGGACTAGTGGTCCCCGCATAATACTCCGTTTCTTTGGTGGAGATGATTCTTTGCCTAATGATATATGCGAGCGGCAAGATTACGTTGCGCAGGGCTATGAGCATGGCGTGCCAATGGGAAGTGATTTAAATCTATCGGCTGTTGCAACATCTCCAGTGTTTACCGTTTTCGCAAAAATGGATGGTGGCAGTACAGCGCACCCAGGTATGCCTCTCCAGCGAATTCAAATCATCAAGGGGAGCGTAGATGAAGACGGCAATCGCAATGAGCGCGTGATTGATATTGCGGGTGACGCGGGTAATGGAGCCGGTGTTGATATACAGACCTGCGAGACTTATGGTCCTGGGCAGGCGCAGTTATGTGGACGTTGGCAGGATCCGCAATTTAATCCTGCAGAGCATGCTTACTACTATGCGCGTGTTTTGGAAAATCCGAGTTGTCGCTGGAGCCAACAGATCTGTGTAGCGGCAAAGATCGATTGCGACAAGCCTGACACAATTAAAAAGGGGTATGAACAGTGTTGCTCAGCTGAGCATCGCCCAGTCATTCAGGAGCGGGCGTGGTCGTCGCCCATTTGGTACTCGCCGACGCGCGAAACCGCCTTTGAAACGAATGGAGTCGGGCTTGACGCGGCTCGCACAGGGAAAGAATCAACCCTGTGAAGCGCTTCGTTTCCTCACGACTTTTACATTTTTTTAGTATTGGTCTCGTCATTTATTTTCTGATTAATGCCTACAGTCGTCAGCAGCAGCGCTATGTTTTGTGTCTGACGGACTCAAAGCTCAATGTTTTAGCCGAGGATTGGGCGAAAAATACGGGCAGGGCAGTGCGGCCAGATGAACTCGCGCATTTAGCGGATGCTGCCTTGGACGAACAAATTTTGGTTAAAGAGGCGATGCTGCAGGGCTTACATAAATCGGATCCTGTCATTCTTCAACGCTTATTGCGGGACGCTGATTTCCTTGGTGTCGAAGGTAATGCTAAAGACAAAATTGAAGCTGTGTTGTCCTTGGATATAGCGGCGAGCGATGAGGTTGTTCGTCGGCGTTTGATTCAAGTTTTACAATATAATGTATGGAGTTCAGAGAAGGATAACCCGCCAACAGACGCTGATTTAAAGACAATATACTCCCAGCATAAAGAGCTTGGGGTTATTCCTCGGCGTATTAGCTTTGAACATGTGTATTTCAATACTCAAGATAATAAGCCGAGCGCCGGTGATGTCATTGTCGATGATGCGAACGCGAGAGCGGCACGCCGCGTACAACTGGGCGTTGAAAGCGTTGATCAAGGTGATGTCTTTTTAAGTGGCAATGAGTTTTTCAATATGACTCCCCTTGCGATAACGTCAATATTTGGCGAAGAATTTAGTCAATCCCTGAGCGACGGTGATCTACCCCTTGGGAAATGGTCCGGGCCACTAGAATCCCAATTTGGCTCGCACGCGGTACGTATACTCTCTCGCGAAGACGCGTATCGACTTTCTTTTTTAAGTTTGCGTTCGGAGCTTGAAGATATTTGGCAAGAGGAAACTAAAGCAAAACGTTGGGAGCAGTATGTACAACAATTGCGTGGCCGCTATCGAGAGGTGTGTCATGCGAATAAGTAGTGTTTTTCTGCTATGTCTCTGTATTTGCAGTAGTGTGAGCGCCCATAAGCTCGCGCCATCTTTACTAGAACTTACTGAATTGCCGGGCGGCGTCATTGGGCTTATGTGGCGAACACCGCTTGTGGCGTCGAAGCCTCCTGACGTTGTCTTACCGGCATCGTGTGAAACGATGGGAAGCCTTGATAAATCTATTAATGCCACTGCGGCGGAACAGCGCTATTCACTGCTGTGTTCAAAATCAACATCAGATTTAGAGTTCGCATTAAGTGGCTTGTCAGCATCGCGCTCAGCCGCTTTAGTGAGATGGTATGGTCTTGATGGCGAAGAGCAGCAACAGTTATTAGCTGCTGACGAGGATACATTCTCACCACAAAACCGAGATGGCAGAGGATTGCCAATCCTGCAGTTTACGGGGCTTGGTGTTAAGCATATTTTAATTGGTGCTGATCACCTTTTATTTGTTCTTGGTTTACTACTGGTGGCGAAAAATCGTTACCGCCTATTTGTTTGGATTAGCGCTTTTACCGTTGGGCATAGCGTGACTCTGCTGTTGGTGAGCATTGGTGTTATTCCGCGCTGGCCAGCGCTGACTGAGTGGCTTATCGCGGCGAGCGTATTGATTATGGCGCTATGGGCTGAAAGGAATAACGATAAATATAGCGGTAAGCTAAGCAGTAAACGATTTACTCTGCTTATTGGTGTTTTCGGATTATTACATGGTTTAGGTTTTGCCTCGGTACTTGAGGAGCTTAGTGTGCCGTCGGGCGAGATGTTGCCTGCGCTTCTGGGCTTTAATATTGGAATTGAGTTAGGTCAGATACTTTTTATAACGGTAGTGCTTTGTGCGGTTATACTCGCAAATCGCCTACTGCAGATGTGGCCACACGCCCAACTACGCTGCGCAGTGCTAGCGAGATTGGTGGCAGTGTATTTGATGGGTTCGATTGCGAGTTTCTGGATGATAGATCGTGGCCTTATTTTACTAGAGGCCACGTTTCTAGGTGTGTACTGATTATTTATTCAGTTTGTGGCTCTGGTAAGTCGGTGTCTACTGCAGTTTTAGTTTTTTCTGGTTCTTTTCCAGGATAGTGCTTCATTGTGATTAAAGGGTGAAACGCGATTTCAATGCCTTCTTCAATATTATTGCTACGACTGAGTATTTTTTTCCGCCTAACAAAGCCCTTGTCGGATTTTCGGGTATCAATACCATGTAAGGTGTCGATACCGCCTCGGCTAGAGAACAGCGGTTTGCCCTGAGTGGTATAAATTGTGACGACGAGAGACGCACCCTTAATAATCTGTGTCCAATTGAAGTCAGTTGGTACGCTTGATGTAGCTCCCTCTGTGGCGGGCTCCCTCGTTACGCCATACCAGCGCGCATAGTGTTTCATGCCTGGGCTATGTTGCACGTCGTGCTCGATCAGATCGGTAAACACAACCCCATCGATGTCTTTCTGAGCACTTAAGCTTTCTAGGGTTGCAGCCATCACCTTTTGCCAACCCTCTGAATCAACTTTACCTGTAGTAGGGTCATAGAAGTTGCCGTAGGTTAGTAAAGCTTGTTGCCAAGCATTATTAAATAGGTGGTTTGGCGCGATACTTATACCATTTGATTTTAAATAGTCTTCTACTAGACCGTCTACCTTGTCAACACTATCGCGCAACACAGAGCGGGTCGGGGCACCACTAACATTGACAGTGGCTATAATGACTTTCTTTATTGGTTTTTGTTTGATGTCTTCGCGACTGATAAAATAGTCATATGTTGTCGGATTGTAGTCTGTTGAACTACAGCCGGTCGTCACTACAGCGCCGATTAGCGCCAAGATAAGTAGATAAAGTCGCACAATAACCCCTTTTTTATATAAAAAGCCTGTGCATTCTAGCAACGGCTATAGATGATGAGAAGCAAACATATGCCCAGAGCAGTGAGATTACATACAGAAGTCAGCGGTAGCGGTGACACCAGTGTTATTTTATTACACGGCCTATTCGGTTCAGCCAGCAATTTACTCTCAGTGGCGCGGAGTTTGGAGAACCATTTTACCGTAGTACGCATGGATTTACGTAATCACGGTAAATCTGCTCACAGCGACCAGATGGATATTCCCGTTATGGCTGAAGACGTACTAGCCGCCATGGACGAACTAAAAATTGCAAAGGCCCACCTGCTTGGTCACTCCTTAGGTGGAAAAGTTGCGATGCAAGTTGCAATTGTCCATCCGGAGCGCGTTATACGCTTAGTCGTTGCTGATATTGCGCCGGTTCGTTACGGTCGCGGGCATGACAATATCATCACTGCCTTGCTTGGTCTTGAATTACGCTCCCTTGAAAACCGTGGGCAGGCTGATGAGGCGTTAAAGAAAGACATTCCTGAAATTGAAATTAGGCAGTTTCTACTTAAAAATTTGATGCGCGACGGAAAGGATGGCTGGGCATGGCGAATGAATTTAGCTGTTATAGCAGAGCTTTATGATAATTTGCGAGATGCACCGTCTTCGGAGCCATTCAATGGGCCGACACTCTTTATTCGAGGCGAACGCTCGGGCTATATTCGTGACGAGAACCGAGCGCCGATGATGCGTCAATTTCAGGATATGTATTTTGAAACCATCGCCAATGCGGGGCACTGGTTGCACGCTGAATACCCGGCAATATTTAACGGCTTAGTAAATGAGTTTTTACGGAGTGACGAGGCAGCCTAAAGAGCGGCGAACCAAATAATAATTGCGCAGCAAATTTTAGTGGTTGACCAATATTGATTGTCACATCGCTATGTTAAAACGGCGGGAAACGAGGAGCTGACATGATTAGCACGATTACCGAAACGCTATTTTCTGAACCGCCAAGAGAAACTTTATATCACTACACGTCCCTAAGTGGGGTGCTTGGCATTATTGGTAGCCGAACGCTGTGGGCGAGTGATATTCGCTATATGAACGATTCGGCGGAGCTGCGTCATACCGCCGATCTCGTCGCCAATGAAGTGTCTAAGCGGATTAATGAGGGTCACCTTCGGCCGCAATTGTTGACTAGCTTTTTAGACTGGGTGAGAAATCGCATTACCAACGGTCACATTCTGTTTGGTGCGTCATTTCGTTCGAATGGGAATTTGTTAAGTCAGTGGCGTGGCTATAGTTCGGTAGGCAAGGGGGCTAGTTTGGGCTTTAACCCAAATTCCATTGTCAGGTGTGCCACTCAGCAGCAGTTTAAGATGGGGCGATGCATATACGATCGCGTCGAACAGCAATTGCTAATTTCACAGGTTATGGATGCTGTGGAGGTGTTGGCGACAGGGTTTGAAGATAATGTTGAAAGTGACGTTTATCATCAGCTTTTTGAGCACCTAGAAAGCGATTTATTGCGCTTGGCGGCCATTCTTAAGCATCCCTCCTTTGAAGAGGAGCAAGAGTGGCGGTTGGTATCGCCGGTGATATCGGATTATCGCCAAGCGGCGGTAAATTTTCGCGAGGGCCGCAGTATGTTGGTGCCGTATATGAGTTTTTCCTTGGTCGCCGACGATACTGATGCTGTTGACCTTGATCACGTTTACTTGGGGCCCACGCCCAATATCAGTTTGTCGATGAACTCGATGAAAATGTGTTTAGTTAAGAACGGTATCCGGCCAGTCAATGGCATTGAATATTGTCAGATTCCGTATAGACAAAATTAGAGCAGTTCAACGTATCAGTTGCCATTCTCTCCCAAAATAAAGTCGGCGCAGCGCTCGCCGATAAGTACTGCGGTGGCATTGGTATTACCTGAAATAAGCGTGGGCATGATTGACGCGTCGGCTACCCGCAAACCCTCTATGCCGTGCACCTTTAAACGATCGTCGACCACTGCCATATCGTCGTTGCCCATTTTGCATGTGCCCACGGGGTGATAGACCGACTCGCCAGTGTTGCGGATGAATTCTAGTAGTTCATCATCGCTTTGTACTTCTGGTCCCGGAACTAGTTCTTCTCGACGATATGCATCGAAGACTGGTGCCTCAAAGATGGCGCGTGTTTTACGTACTGCGGCTATCATTTTTTTGCGGTCGTCTTCTTCCGCTAGATAATTGTGCAATAGCGCTGGAGCGTCGGTCGGGTCATTGCTGCGAATATGGACGTGTCCCCGGCTTTTGGGGCGCAGATAACACACCGTAGCGGTGGTGCCCGGAACGGTCTGCATGCGGCCGCTTTCGTCTTGGGTGCCGGCGGCTGGGGTGAAATGAATTTGCGCATCGGCACGATCCACGCTGGGATCAGTTTTAAAGAACACGCCTACCTGTGACGCCGGGTGTACCAACATGCCTCGTCGTTGAAACGCCAATTTAGCAAATGTGCCCACCATTGCTAAGGGCTTGCTGTCTTCATAGAACGTTTTTAAACCTACGAAGGAACGCTGGGTATTAACGGTTAGATGGTCTTGTAGGTTTTCACCCACACCCGCTAGCGGAGTGTGAACTTTGATACCGTGCTTACTAAGTATCTCGGGGTTGCCGACGCCGGACAGTTCTAGTAACTGCGGAGAATTAACGGTGCCACCGCAGAGAATGATCTCCTTTCGGCAGTTGACGGTTATTTGCGCTTTATTTTGAAGGTAGCGCAGTGCAGATGCACGATTTCCCTGAAATTCAATACGACATGCCAAGGCGTTCGTGGCGACTGTTAGGTTGGCGCGCGTCATTGCCGGTTTAAGGTAGGTTTTTGCGGTACTTTGTCGTAAACCATTGCGAATGTTCACCTGAAAGAAGCCCGCTCCCTCTTGGTTTTCGCCGTTAAAGTCGTCATTCGCCGGAATGCCAGATTCCGTGGCGGCCTGTATATACATATTCGCTAAGTCGTATTTGTCACCAACATTGTCCACCCAGAGTTGGCCATTGCTGCCATGATATTTGCTATCGCCATTGGTGTTGTGTTCGCAGCGCTTAAAAATGGGCAGTAGATCGTCATAAGACCAATCTCGATTACCTAATTTTGCCCAATTGTCATAGTCCTCGCGTTGACCACGAATATATACCATGCCATTAATTGAACTTGAGCCACCTAGCAACTTACCGCGTGGCTGGTCAATACAGCGATTGTTCATGTGCGGTTCTGGCTCACTTTTATAGCACCAGCTGAATTGCGGGTTTTTCATGGTAAACGCGAAACCGAGGGGAATATGCACCATAGGGTGGCTGTCTTTGCCGCCAGCTTCCAGTAGCAGTACGGTATGTTCACCACTTGCCGATAGGCGGTTGGCCAAGGCGCAGCCCGCCGATCCAGCGCCAACAATGATGTAATCATAGTGAGTAGTCATGCTAATTTTCCGCGTTAACCCAGTTTGCTGTTGGTGACTTTTACAGTGGGTGTATTGTTATTAGCTGTACAATACGATTTGGCGGTATTAGATGTAAGTTATAATTTTGTAACCTTTTTCTCACGCCACTCCATGGGAAGTGCTTCTTGCCAATTAAAGCGGGCGAGGAGACCAGAAAAGCATGAGTCTACAGGTGCGTTTATACATAGATTTTTACCGCTGATTGGGTGCAGGAACGACTGCTGTGCCGCGTGCAATAGTAGGCGAGGGCACTCAAGTTGGTCTGCAAAGAAGCGATTGTGGCGACCTCGGCCGTATTTGGCATCACCGATAATCGGATGGGAAATGTGCTTTAAATGGCGTCGTAATTGGTGGCGACGTCCCGTATGTGGCTGTAACTGAATCAGGGAGTAGCGGGACTGAGCATAGGTCTCAATCTCCACATCTAACTCAAATTTGTCCAATAGGCGGAAATCGGTAATTGCTGACTGCGCTTCAGCGGCTTTGCTCTTGACGATACGCTGGTCTGTTACTTCAGTTAAAGGGTGGTCTATATGGCCTTCCGTTGCACAATGTCCCCGGACAACGGCGATATAGGATTTAGCTATTCGCTGTTGGCTAAAGGTATTTCCTAGTTCACTGGCTACGTTGGCACTTAAGCCAAAGAGTAAAACCCCAGAAGTTGGCTTGTCTAAACGGTGTGCGGGATAGACATACTGGCCTATCTGATCTCGCAGCAGTTGTATTGCAAATCGTGTTTCATGCCTGTCGATTGGGCTGCGGTGAACCAGTAGGCCTGAAGGCTTATTGATAGCGACGATGTCATCGTCTTGGTAAAGAATATCGAGGGTCTCAACGCCGTCAATCTGTTGCTTGGTTGTGTCCATTTTATAATAGGGCCTTAGATGAAGACTTTGTCATATTCACACTCTGATCTTGTTTGAGAATTACTGCCGGTGTTAGATTCGCCGCTATACACATAATTAGTCGTACTTGTTGGTAGTCGGTTTTTTTGGAGAGTTCGCGTGGCACAAAAGTACCCCTGTAAAATCGTCGATATGACATTCTTTGATTCTGCCCCTTTTCGCTATGTCGCAGAGGTTGAGGTGAATGTTAGCGCGGCGGATGTATTTGCGTCCTTCGAAAATGCCGACGATTGGCCGCGTTGGGCTATGCCTATTCAAAAAGTAGAGTGGACCGCGCCCAAGCCCTTCGGCATTGGCACCACCCGAACCGTCAGTATGGTCGGCGGTCTCGTTGGTTACGAGGAGTTTATCGCTTGGGAGCGCGGGCGGGAAATGGCTTTTTGTTTTACCCACGGCAGTAAGGACAATATCGAGTCGTTCGCAGAGCGATATGAAGTTGATGCATTAGAGGAGAAGCGTTGCCGTGTTCGTTGGACAATGGCGATGAAACCAAAAGGGTTTAGTAAGTACTTCTTGCCGGTGTTTAGTCCGGTAATGCATTTAAGCGTAAAGATGATGCTACGTAAGTTTGCGCGCTTGGTAGAGGGCCGTACTTGCTGTTAGATGGTAACAAATAGCGGCCCATTTTGATTTAAGCCCTAGCTTTTGCTTTTGGCAATTTCTTCATCTAAAAGCGTCATAATCGTGTCGATATCTGCGGCGCTAAGCTTCCCTTCTTTTATGTATCGAATCTTTCCTTCATCGTCGACAAGGATGAATGACACAGTACCTGTGCTCAATGTCCACGCCTTAATCCCCGCTCCCTTTTCGTCGGCAACAAGTATGGCCTCAGGGTGCTCACGTTTATTCTTGCTAAGTTCGCTGCTAATCAGCCCTGACGTTCCCCAAAGTGCATCATTCAGATTGATTATACTGATTGACTGAAAGCTACCGGGTTCAAATTCACGCGCATTAAGACGTTTTTTTAAAGGGGCTATTATTCCGTCGGATGACATTCTGGCAGCGGTATGAAAAATGAGAGCCGGAGAGCCGAGGGCAATTTGTGATGTTGACCACGGTTTATGACTAATTTTCTCACCATTTAGCACCAGTTCACCTTTGCTTGGCACAGTAAAATTAGGGAGTGTGCCGCCGACTTCGATGGCGTTGCAAAAGGCCGAGAGCCCAATAAGTGAAAAAGCTAATGTGATTTTTTTTAAAGTTATCATGTAGCACGTACCTGAATTATTAAGTCGAGTAAAAGCGAACTAAGAATACCATAGGCTTTGCGATGCAAATATGACGCTTATTTCATCTTTGCGTCACTACCATAATACCCCGCAAAGTTTACAGGACCTTGATGAACGGTAACTGAACGGCGAACTAGTTATGCACCAATATGCATAATAATGTTGCGCTCGGCGGGTGCATGGCGATGCTCCCAAAGGTAGATTCCCTGCCAATTTCCCAGAGCAAGCTGGCCTTTTATAATTGGAATCGACAGAGACGTTGCGGTTAATGTGGCTTTGATATGTGCGGGCATATCGTCGTTGCCCTCAAGCGTATGGGTGTATAGCGGGTCGTGTTCGGGTACTAAGCGATTCAGCCATTGTTCCAAATCTCGACGGGCACTGTCATCGTAATTTTCTTGTATCAGTAGGCTGGCAGAGGTGTGCTGAATATATAAGGTGCACAGGCCATCTTGCTGAGGGAGTAACTCAGAAATTTTGTTAGTGATTGCATCTGTAATGCTATGTAAACCTTGGCCATTTACAGAAAAAGAGAACTGTTTAATCATTGTGTGAATTCCGTGCTTTTCCTAATTTGGCGGTGGCAACTTTTCACCGCAATGATGGCAGAATGAAGACTCTTTTCCGTGGCCAAATTTTTCGCAACTATTACATTGCCGGTTATTCATGCTTCTCTGACTTTCCTGTATTAGTTCGGCGCTAAGAATACCCGTTGGTATTGCAATGATGGCGTAGCTAGTAATCATTGCTAGCGCAGCGATAAATTGCCCCAAAGGTGTGTGTGGTGCTATATCGCCGTAACCGACGGTCGTCACCGTTACAATTGCCCAATACATACTTCTAGGTAGGCTGGTAAATCCGTTTTCTGGACCTTCAATTAAGTACATTAGTGCGCCGAAGACGACGATCAGAGTCAGCACAGAAACTAAAAATACTGATATCTTTCTTCGGGAGGAAATCAGTGAGCGAATAAGCACATTGGCTTCGCTCATATAGTGAAATAATTTAAAAACTCTAAATACGCGAAGTACACGAAATATCCGAATCACTAATAGATGCTGTGCGCCCGGTATAAAAAGAGAAAGGTAAGTTGGCAGTGTGGCAAGTAGGTCGACAAGTCCGTAGAAGCTGAGGATATACGCGCGTCTATTGGGAGAACAATATATGCGGGCGATATACTCTAAGGTAAATAATATTGTGAATACTATTTCGGCAATAAAAAGCCAGTCGCCAAATCGCTCATGTATTGATGCAACCGAATCTACAAATAATGCAGTGACACTGGTTAATATGATAAAAATTAGAAAAATATCGAAATTTCTGCCGGGACCTGGTTCGGTGCCGAATATCACTTCGTAGAGGCGCGCCTTCAAACTCGGCTTAGCCATCCCCTTACTCCTCTTCGGCTACAGCGGCGACAATTTGTTGACAAAGATAGCGTAAATCGTCGTTGCTGATAATGTAGGGAGGCATGGTGTAAACCAGCTTACCAAAGGGCCGCATCCAAATACCTTTGTCGATAAAGCGCGATTGAATACTGCACATGTTGACGCTTTCTTTAAGTTCAATCACACCAATTGCACCAAGGCAGCGAACATCGGCAACAGAATTTAACTGTGTGGCAGATGCTAGTTCAGTCTTGAGAATACCTTCAATTCTTTCAATATTGGCCTGCCAGTCGTCTGCTAGTAAAAGATCGATACTGGCGTTAGCGATGCTACACGCCAATGGATTACCCATAAATGTGGGACCATGCATGAACACACCGGCTTCGCCGTTGCAGATGCCTTCGGCGATGCGATCACTACATAGGGTCGCCGCAAGGGAAAGATAGCCGCCAGTAAGCGCTTTACCAACGCACATTATGTCCGGGCTTATGTCGGCGTGTTCGCAGGCGAATAACTTTCCTGTTCGGCCAAAGCCAGTGGCGATTTCATCGTGAATCAGCAGAATATCGAACTCGTCACACAGGGCACGGAGACGCCTTAGGTAATCTCCACCGTAGAATTTCATTCCTCCCGCACCCTGAACAATCGGTTCAACGATGACGGCAGCCAACTCATGGTGGTGTTTTTCTAATAAACTTTTGAGCTCAGCCATGTCTTCGTCGCTCGCGTTATTACCAAACGCTGTGCGAGGTGATTCGACGAATAAATGTGACGGCAAGACTTTATTAAATAGGTGGTGCATACCGGTTACCGGGTCACAGGTTGCCATCGCGCCGAAGGTGTCGCCGTGATAGCCATTGCGAAGTGCTAATAGCCGTGTTTTATTTTGTTTGCCAATGGAATACCAGTATTGCAGCGCCATCTTGATGGCAACTTCTACCGCGACCGAGCCAGAGTCGGAAATAAAAACTTTTGTCAGCGGCGTAGGGGTTAAATCAACTAAGCGTTTACCTAGGGACGCCGCTGCGGGGTGGGTGATGCCGCCAAACATGACGTGAGACATGTCTGCTAGCTGGGATGTCGCGGCGGCGTTGAGTGCAGGATGATTGTAGCCGTGAATGGCAGACCACCAAGATGACATGCCGTCAATGAGCTCTGTACCGTCGGCTAGGGTAAGTCTCACCCCTTTTGCCGCGACCACCGGCACCATCGGCGCGGGCGTTAACATTGACGAATAGGGGTGCCAAATATGATCCTTGTCCCATTGCAGCCATTGTTCAGTGGTGGCGTTGCGGTAATCAGACATTATTATCTCCATGTGAATGCTCGTCATTTTAAGCACTTAAGAGCCATAACACGAGTTTAGTAGAAATCTTTGCTTAATCAGGCGGCAGACCTTAGCGTTATCGGGGCACTATATAACTTGAATATTTGTGTTGGTAACAGAACCCCCATAAAAATGTCATTATAGGGTGGTGTTGATACGTGCTAATACCGCGATAGATTTGCAAAAAGAAGACACCGTTGACGCGCCACGTCATGTTTAAGACTAAAGGAGTGGATATGAGCGAGAGCAGAATAGAGCACGACAGCATGGGTGATGTGGTTGTGCCGAAAAGTGCAAAATTCGGTGCGCAAACCCAGCGTGCGATTGAGAACTTCGCGATCAGTGATCTTCGTTTTTCGAAGGAATTTATTGCGGCTATTGTGCGTGTGAAGCGTTGCGCTGCAATGGTTAATCGTGAAGAGGAGCTGCTTTCTGAGCCATTATTTCAAGCTATAACCAGCGCAGCAGACCAAGTATTGGCCGGCGAATTTAGTGATCAGTTTCCCCTTGATGTTTTTCAAACGGGTTCGGGCACAAGTACCAATATGAACGTCAATGAGGTGTTGGCGAATGTGGCCTCAGAGATAAGTGGCTTAGAAGTTAGTGCTAATGACCACGTCAATATGAGTCAAAGCAGTAATGATGTCATCCCAACCGCCATTCATATAAGCGCGGCTTTGGCGATACACGCTCAGCTCCTACCGGCTATAGAACACTTAGAAGCCTGCATTCGAGAAAAAGCGAGCAGCGTTGATAGAGTCATAAAAACGGGTCGTACTCATTTGATGGATGCGATGCCCTTAACATTGGGGCAGGAGCTTGGCGCATGGGCGGAACAGGTGCACAAGGCGGGAAAGCGCCTGCTCGAGGCGCAACATCAGCTATGTTATTTAGCTCAGGGTGGCACCGCGGTGGGTACCGGGGTAAATGCGCCGGATCTTTTTGCTGAAAAGTTTTGTGCGGCAATCAGTATTGATACCGGCTTGGGTTTTTTACCAAATCCCTCATTGTTTGAAGCCTTGTCGTCTCAAGATGCTGCGGTATCGGTGTCAGGGCAGCTCAAAACGTTGGCGGTGTCGCTGATAAAGATTTGCAATGATTTGCGCTGGATGAATAGCGGGCCATTGACGGGTTTAGGTGAAATCCGATTGCCTGCTCTGCAGCCGGGCAGCAGTATTATGCCGGGCAAAGTGAATCCGGTAATTCCCGAAGCCGTCGCGATGGCTGCTGCTCAAGTCATCGGTAACGACGCCTGTATAACGGTTGCAGGGCAATCGGGCAATTTTCAGTTAAACGTGATGCTCCCGGTGATTGCCTACAATTTACTGCAAAGTATTAGCGTGATGGCGAATTCCTGTCGCTCATTGGCTGACCAAGCAATATCGGGTTTCGAGATTAATGAGTTTTCGTTGGCCGAGAGCGTGGCTAAAAATCCTATACTGGTCACCGCTCTGAACCCTGTTATTGGTTACCTTGCTTCGGCAGAAATTGCTAAGAAAGCCTACGCGGATCAGCGGCCAGTGATTGACGTTGCCGAAGAATTGACTGATTTAAGCAGAGAGGAGCTGAGTAAGTTATTGGATCCGTTAAAACTAGTGTGAACTCAGCCTTAGGTGTTCTCGATTTACATTAATGCTTAACTGTTTCAAAGCATAAAAATCGTTGTGCGTGATCAGCACTTGGCAGCAAACACTGACCATATTTTCCGAAAATTACGTAGCGATTTTTGGCGATAAAATCATAGCCGTAATCCCGCAGAACACCAGGTATCAGCACAAAAATACGGAGAATTCGCCATGGGTAAGGCATCGCTGCCATGATCTGAAGAAAGGCGGCGCTTTTCTGGAAGACGTGGCCGTTTTCTAGGTAATACATGCTGTCGTAGTGATCGCTAGGCTGATCGGCGTCGCGTAGCTGGTAATACGTCATAATCGCGGCACCTTCGTCGGATTGCACTGCGCAAAGTTTGAAGTGTCTGGATTTATCAAATCGAATGATAAATCGGCTCCATGCGTGGCATAGCTTGCATACCCCATCAAAGAGAATGACGTTGTTTGCCTCTTTTATAAATTGTTCTTTATTGCTAAGAGTCATTTCATCGTTCTATGTGGGTATGACCGTTGCTCGAACTTACAAAAACTTAATCCAGCATTGCTCGCAGTGAAGGTAATACGTTCTGTACTATCAGGGGCTGGGCATTCGCGGTGGGGTGAATGCCATCACTTTGCATGAGCTCGTTATTGCCGGCAACAGATTCTAGTAAAAAAGGTACCAGTGGAAGATCATTTTCCTTTGCGAGCAGCGTGTAATTTTCTTCAAAGGCTCTGGTGTATGGCTTACCGTAGTTTGGCGGTATTTTCATGCCGATCAGCAAAACTTGTGCACCGGCATCAGAACTGAGTGTGATCAAGTTTTGAAGGTTCTTGCGTATGCTGGGCACAGGATAACCGCGCAGTCCGTCGTTGCCGCCGAGTTCGATGATAACGATGTGGGGCTGATGTTCTTTGAGTAAGGCCGGTAGTCTGTTAAGGCCACCGGCGGTGGTTTCACCGCTAACGCTGGCGTTGATAAGCGTCGCTTGATCAGCGATTTCTTTTTGTAAGAGCGGAACCCAGCCCTCGTGCTGGCGCATTCCGTACGCTGCGCTAACACTGTCGCCCAGAACGAGAATTTTGCAGTCAGGTACAAGCTCTGCATATGCAATATTGCTGCTGCACAGTAGGCTAAAAACACCAATAAATACCGTTAGACGTCGCAGTACTAGATGTCGCATAGACAATAATTGGGAAGTAAATTTCATCATGATTCGTGTCAATAATCTCTGTAAAACGGTTGTCACTGGCGGACAGCAATTAGACATACTGAAAGGGATCAGCTTTGAAATCAAGGCGGGCGAGAGCGTGGCGATTGTTGGCGCCTCTGGCGCGGGCAAGTCGACGCTACTTGGTTTGCTCGCTGGGCTCGACAATGCGAGTAGTGGTGAGATCTATTTGCACGATGAAAATATCAGTTTAATGAATGAAGATGAGCGCGCTTCACTGCGTGCGCGGCATGTGGGTTTTGTATTTCAGTCATTTCAACTACTGCCAGGTCTTACCGCGCTAGAAAATGTCATGCTGCCCCTTGAGTTGGCTGGGCATCGTTCGCCCGCTGCGGCGGCCCAAGTTTTCCTAGATAAAGTAGGTTTAAAGGATCGCGGCGCTCACTACCCCAGAGTTCTCTCTGGTGGCGAGCAGCAGCGTGTTGCCTTGGCCAGAGCATTTGCCGTTGAACCCGATATATTATTTGCCGATGAGCCGACGGGTAATTTGGACGAACATACAGGTCAACGTATCGTTGATTTACTGTTTGAACTCAATAGTCAGAGTAAAACAACCTTGGTGTTGGTCACCCATGAAGCCGGTTTGGCTCATCGTTGTGAACGAATCTTAGTTATGCACGACGGTCAGCTGAGTGAAGAGCCAGTGAGCGCGAGTACCACCCTATGATCGTTCGCGGTATACGGCATTTGATGCGAGCGTGGCGCGGTGGCGAGCTAGGCCTGCTCGGTTTTTCATTGGCGTTGGCGGTGGCAATTGTCACCGGTATTGCCGGATTCTCAGATCGCTTAAGTCGTAATATGGAGCAGCAAAGTCACCATTTTCTGGCAGCTGACCGAGTATTAAAGACGGCGCGCACGGTTCCCGACGAGTGGATTGCTGAGGCCAAGAAGCGTGACCTGCGCACCGCCGTGGTCGCGAGCTTTCGGTCTATGGTCTACGCCGGTGATGCCATGCAGCTGGCATCTATAAAAGCGGTAACAGATGGCTATCCGCTTATCGGAGAACTCGGAGTCAGTGATGTACTGTTTGGCATGCCACAAGCGCGCACAACCGGCCCACAGCCAGGTGAAATGTGGCTGGATTCACGTCTATATGCGCTCCTAAATTTGCAGATAGGCGATACCGCGGCTGTCGGTGATAAGGAATTTACTGCCGGTAGAGCGCTGATCAGCGAACCCGATCAGGGCGGCATGAACGACATGTTGGCGCCCCGCGGGATGATCAATTATGCCGATCTGGCCGCCACTGACGTGGTGCAGCCCGGAAGTTTAGTGACCTACCGCTATTTATTTGCCGGTACTGAGCAACAGCTTGAGAGTTACGAGGTTTGGCTCAGGCCTCGCTTAGAAGACGGCCAGCGCTGGCAGGGTGTTCGTGACGGCCAGCCCGCGATGGCAACAACCATTAAGCGAGCAGAGGGCTATTTACTACTTGCGGCAAGCCTCGGTGTAGCCTTAGCTGGTGCAGCAATCGCGTTGGCGGCGAGGCGTTATGGTGAGCGGAACACCGACAATGTCGCCATTATGAAAGCCCTTGGCGCAAGCCGTAAGCAGGTACTCATCCACTATGGTACGCAGCTTGGTTTGCTTTGCATTGGCGCAATTGTTGTCGGCGGCATGGGTGGGCAAGGGTTGCAGTGGGCATTGTTCACGAGTCTTAAAGAACTACTAACGGTGGACGTCCCAGGGGCCAGTTGGCGTCCGTTTATGGTCGGCGCGGTAACCGCATTTGGCTGCACGGCGGTATTTGCTATGCCGCCGGTATTTCGGCTCAGCAAGGTCTCGCCGATGCGTGTGTTACGACGCGCAGGTGATGATGAAAGCGCGGGATTACTTGTTAGTGCGCTGACCGGTATCGGTGGTATTGGGCTATTAATGTGGTGGTATAGCGAAGATCTTTTACTTAGCTCGGCAGTATTAGCTGCGGCACTGGTCATTGGTGTGCTGGCTAGCGTTTTAGTGCTGTATTTAATTTCATTTGCGCGCCGTGTTCTTATTAATCGGTCTGGAAGCGCTCTTCGTCTAGCGCTAGCGGCAATGTATCGGCGTCGGTTTGGCAATGCGTTTCAGGTTGCCAGTTTTGCACTGTCACTTATGGCGCTGACGTGCTTGGGGCTTCTTCGTACGTCCTTGCTCGAAGATTGGCAGCTGCAGTTGCCCACTGATGCACCAAATCATTTTTTGATTAATATACAACCCTCCGAGATTACACCCCTGAGTAGCTTCTTTGACGAGCACAAACTAAAAGACGCCGGATTATTTCCCATGGTAAGGGGGAGATTGACCCATATCGATCAGCAAAAAGTGTCGGAGATAAAAGATGTCGATGCTGAGAGCGGGAGTATTAATAGGGAATTGAATTTGAGTTGGGCAAAGGATTTGCCTGATGATAATCAATTGCTGTCCGGTCTCTGGTGGTCAGAGATTGAGTCTGAAAACACCGATAAAATACCGGTATCGATAGAGTCTGAGCTTGCTGAGAAACTCCATATTAAATTAGGTACGGAGTTGGAATTCAATATTGGCGGCCAATTGCTCAGCGCGAAAGTGACGAGTATACGCAGCTTAGATTGGGCCAGTATGCGACCTAATTTTTATTTTATCTTTCCGCCTAGTACTTTAGATAATTACGCGGGGAGCTATATCACCAGTTTCTATTTACCAGCGGATCAGAAAGCTCTACTAGGCGAACTACTCAGGCAGTTCCCGACCTTTACGTTAATTGAAATCGACGCGGTTATTCAGCAAATGACCCTTGTAGTGGGGCAGGTAAGCTCCGCGATTGGTTTAGTATTAATTTTGGTGGTTTTCTGCGCGCTACTTGTCGGTATCGCCAATGTACAAGCTAGCCTTGATAGCCGGCTACAAGAGAACGCGATTTTACGAACACTAGGTGCCAGTAAGAAATTAATGATCAGCGGCTTAATGATTGAGTTCGCCGCGGTGGGCTTGCTGGCCGGTTTGCTGGCAGCGGCGGGGAGTAATGTCGCGTTATTAGGTCTTCAGTACTGGGTTCTGGATATGGATGTGGTTTTCCACGGCATGGTTTTTATTATTGCGCCCTTGATTGGCGTGGTAACGATGTGTCTTCTCGCATGGATTTCCTGTCGTAAATTGGTCAACAAGCCGCCACTAGTCGTGCTGCGGCAAACACTGTAGCGGTTAACGTCACTTAAATTAAGTTTAAGCGACGTTAGTGTTATTCAGTTGGTTCTGGCGGGTACGGTGTTAGTGTTGTTGGCAGTTGCGAGATTTCGGTGGGATCGGTACAAAACCCGGCGATCATCATGCGCAGTGATTTTTCAGCTTGTAAATCCAAATCGCGATGGTAACCATAGGTATCGCCATGATCGAGCATCAGCGTTGCAACACCGTGAACCGCCGCCCACACCGTATGCGCCATAGACGCGACATCATCTAGCTCTCGCAATACGCCTGTTTTGTAGCCGCGCTCAACACTCGCACGAACCTTATAAATAGCTTCACGACCCATCGCAAATAGCTCGGGGTAGTCATTTCGTGGTTGTAATACGGGGCCGAACATCAGGTGGAATAACTCGGTGTGTGTTTTGGCGAACTGAACATAGCCTAGACCAAAATATAATAGGCTCAAATCAGCACGAGGCTCGCGTTCGCTCGGCAGACAAAATTCGAAGAAACGGCTAAAGCCTTCTGTCGCCAGCGCGGCCAACAGTGCGTTCTTATCTTTGAAATGACGATAGGGCGCGGTTTGCGAAACGCCAATCTCTCTGGCCAATGCGCGCAAGCTAAGTTCACCGATGCCATCACTGATTAGATGCTTTACGGCAAGGTTCATCAACTCTTGGCGTAGGTTGCCATGGTGATAGCTAGTGGGTGTTGTTGGTATAGTCATAGTCATGGTTTTTCGTCTGTCATCTCGATGCAATGTTGACAGCGATTATATCGGGTGTCATGTGTTATTTCGGATTTTTGCCGGCTGACCGACAAAGCAGCGCTATTTTAGCCAATTTATAGCCGAACGTCGCCTTATTGACAGAGACTGGCGCGGTTTCTGAGTAAATTCTGCTTTTATTTGTGATAATGAAGCTTAACACGGCATTAGGTGTGGCAAGGCGATTTTGCTTTGCTCCGCAAGTTGCAAGAGGTATGTATGGATTTGAATGTAAGCAACAAGGTGTTTTTAGTTGCTGGTGCGAGCAAGGGCTTAGGTTATGCCATTGCAGAACAGCTCGCCTTAAATGGCGCATCGGTAGCCATCGCGAGTCGTGACTCATACGCAATTCAGGCGGCGGCATCAGGCTTGTCTTCGGCAACAGGCGCAAAAGTACGTGGCTACAGCATGGACGCCAGCGATGCCGACAGTATTATTAATTGGGTTTCCCAGGCCAGTAACGATTTTGGTCGAATCGATGGTTTAGTGGTAAACGCTGGCGGACCACCGCCGGGTCAGTTTGATATTTTTAGTGATGAGGACTGGCAAGCTGCATTTCAGCTTACACTGATGAGTGCAGTCAGAATGATTCGTGAGTGCTTGCCCCACTTGCGCAAAGCGGGTGGCGGAGCCATTTTGACCCTAACTTCATCCTCGGTTAAAGAGCCTATCGATTTCCTGCTGTTATCAAACGTGATGCGCTCAGGGGTAACGAGCCTGGCCAAGAGTTTGTCGCGGCAGTTAGCGTCAGAAAATATTCGCGTTAATAATTTAGTGCCGGGATTAATTGCGACAGATCGTATGGTGAACCTAGATACCGCGCAAGCGAGTGCGAAGGGGATAAGCTTTGACGAGCAACGCGCCGCTAGCCAAGCCTTGATACCAATGGGACGTTATGGTGACCCCACTGAATTTGGCAAGGCGGGGGTTTTTCTGCTGTCAGATGCGGCCAGTTATATTACCGGCGCGACCCTTGTTGCCGATGGCGGCACTATGAAGACTGTTTGGTAAGTTGCTAGTCTGCCAATGGCGGCTAAACCGGAAACTCAGTACAAAACGGTAGGGGCGGCGAAATAGATCCTACTGTTCGCCGTGCTCTACTTTATACAGCAGGTCAATGCTTTGAGCTTTTCCAGACTGAGCCTTCAGACCTAAATTCTTGCTGAGGGAGTAGTCGAGCTGCACACTGCCAGCAGGGGTAAATAGGTTTTGCACATAGCTAATGAAAAGTTCAGGCGTGAGGTATTTCCCCACCACCAGCGAACTATCTTCGTAGCTATCGCCGCCTTGTAAGCTGATCACATCGACACCAAAGGTGTTCTGTAAGGTGTTGGTAATTCCCCTGCTTTGTGAAATACCCAAGGCTGTTGCTGCATTCATTACTTGATTCGCGTCTGACTTGTTCATATCAGACGGTGCTTTGCCAGTGATTAGAATTGCCATCACATCTGTGGGCGGTAGTGCGGGGTCAGAGAACAGCTCGCTGCGAATATCTTGTGCAAAACCGCCAATATTGACGCCGACCGTCGCGCTTTTAGTTTCCCTCACGGCCGTAATATTAAGACCGGGGTTATCAAGTGGGCCTTGAAATATAAGGAGCCCACGCTGCACATTTAATTTTTGGCCGTAGGCTTCGTAAACGCCGTCGTAAAGCGACAAAGAGCCGAAGGCTTGTGTGGCCGCATCCGATTTTTGTGTAACTTTTAATTCGCCACCCAAACGTGTACTCAGTCCGTAACCCTTAAACGCAAAACTATCATTGAGAGTGATCTGCACGCGGGTGTCGATTGGCCTTGATGGATTGGCATTCCGCTCGACGCGCGAGTTTACAATTTGTTCGTCTGGGGAAACACCCACCGCCTGTTCCGGCAGCGTTTTAAGGGTAAAGTTACCCTTTGGAATAGCTAAGGTTCCGCGTATTTTTATCAGTTCTGGTGTCAGGCTTGCGCTAATGTCAGGAGAGATCAGTACGAAGGCATCGCTTCTATCTAACGCGGTAATGTTTTCGCCGCTGATACGAATGTCGCCGGTTACTCCGGCGTTGCCACCGAGCGTACCCTGGCCGTTGATGGCCAAAATACCGTCTCCAGAGCGAATGTGGCTGTTTAGTTGCCATGGGCCGCGGCTATCAAAATTAATATTGGCATTGGCGTCTTTTAGGGACAGTCCAAGTTCTGGTAATTCCATTTTGACGTCGCTTAAACTCAGTTTGCCGTCGGCTATCGGTGCCGATATTTGCCCAGCAGTGATAATGTTTGCGCTTAACTCGCCGTCTAATTTTTCTAGTTGAGGGAAGAGTCCACCTATCCAGCGAAGATTGCTGAAACCGCCGTTGATAGACCCTGTTAGCTCGCTGCTGGCTGTGAGTCCGCTGGTATTGATATTTGCTTTTATACTGCCGACATCATCGATATTAAATAGCGCGTTCGCCTTTAATTTATTGTGCTCGATATTCGCCTTTGTGCTTAATGTTGCCAGATACTCGACCGCGTCTTGTTCTTCGTTTGCCTGATACGCGATACGAATTGGCCCGCTGCCGAGATCGAGTTCACCGTTGAGATCGTCGCTTTTACCGCTGATTGAAAAGCGGCTATTTAATGTCCCTGTGATAGTGGCGCCCGCAGGTAATCCCGCCGCAAATCGATTGAGTGAAAAGGAGTCTATGTGCCCGTCGGCACGAATGCTGCCATTGTCTAAGTTTGCGTTGCCGTAAATTCGGGTATCGTTTTGCGTTAAGCAAAAGTTTGCCAGCGTGACCTTGTTGGGGCCAAGGTCAATTTTACTGTCTTTTTCTAGTTGCCACGGTCCACTCACGGCGCTATCTAGCGCGAGGGACTTGATGGTGCTTAGCCAGCGATATTTTGTGGCTGTTTGCTGCAGTGCACCGGTTATTGCGACGTCGAGGTGTTTATCTCCATCAATTAAACCAATTACCAATTGATGTTGTTGAATGCTTCCTTTTGCATGCAAATTTAGCGCTGCATTGTTTAATACTGAGGCCGAGATGCCTGAACTTTCAAGGTCGAGTTTAATTGCGGCGGCGGTATCGGTTTCTAAGTCTATCTGCGCTGCTGCAATACTGTAGTTCTGGTACTGTAGTTTACTTAGCGCAACATCGGCTTTTATTTCAGGTGAACGACCTTCGTCAAAAAACGTAGTGATTGCACTACCCTTCAACATACCTGTTGAGCTTATCCCGCCATGAAGTTGGGGTAAAATCTGTTCGAGTTTAGGGGCGTTTAATACCCAATTAAACTCACTTTTGTCGAGCAATTTCCCGTCTGCAGCTAGGGTGTTGTCGCCAAGTTGAAGGTTTAGTTTGTCAAATGTCTGGCCTTTGTCATTTACGGTAACTGTTCCGCTACCTGAGACGGTTTTATCTGCAATATGGCCAGACAAAGTAGCAATATTTATAGCGGCCTGGTAGGTCTGGTTCTGCCAATACCCTGTGGTACTTAGGTCAATTGATAATTTGACAGGCCAGTCTGGAGTCAGAGAAGTAGTGTCAACATCGTCGGCGGCTAATTTGAGTTGCCAGCTCACTTTTTCCGCTTGGCTTTGCGTTGGATGACTCAGTAAAGCATTCGCATTAAATTCGCCTGCGAGGCTTAATTTTCCTGCGTCAGTTTGTAAGTTGAAGCTACTTAGGACGATGGCGAGCTTATCACCGCGCAGTGTTAATTCAACATCGGCGGGTTTCGCAAGCACACCATCGACGATCGATTGCGTTTTCGACGTATTGTTTGAGTACTTTTCGTTCTCCGAAGGCATTGTCGAGACGAGTTGGCTGTGGAGATTTAACGCGTAATTTTGCCAAGTACCCTGCAATCGAAACTGGCCCTCTGTGCTTGTTAGATTGATATTTTTGTGCGCCTCGGCTGAGTTTTTCGCTGGGTCATTTACAGGCAGTGCAAGCACCAGTTTTTGCCAGTCAAAGTTAGCGTCTAGCCGGATTTTTTCAATATCGACGGAGGCTTGTGATGGCTCATACCAGTCGGAAATGTCGATGTCGCCATCAATTTCTGAGGGCCGGGTAAGTTTATGACTCAGTCGCAAGTGTGCGAGGTCGCCTTTAATTTTGGCTGCACCGCTTGATACTGGCTGATTTGGTAGGCGTAATGACCAATCTAGGTTTAATCGCATTTGGTAGGGTGGGCGATTGTTTAGCTTGCCGCTAAGTTTTGCCGAATATTCCGAAGCTTTAATCTCTAATTTGGCAATGTTCGTGTTTATTAAACCGCTGTGTGCGGACAGTGAAATAGCATCGATGGATTGGATGCTGTCACCTTGGCGAATAGTTACCCCACTTATTTTCGCGTCTTTTAGTGAGACGGGAATCGGCAGACGGAGTGAGGGCCACGGAGACGGCGGCGAGGTTTCCTTTGCTGAATCTGGCGCAGCATGAATATCGATGTTCAGACTGTCAATATGCAGCTTGGAAATCAAAAACTCGCCACCGAGTATGCCCCATAAGCTCCAGTGACTATTTATTGACGCGATACTGATGTCAGCACTATCTAGTGGTAGGTGTAGATCTTTTAATTGAATACCAGTGGCGAGGGTGCCGCTATATTCTGAGAATGTTGCCTGCGGAGACACAAATGACAAACTTCGACTTAACAGCCAATCGCTGCCGCGTTGCGTGTCGAGGGTAAAGTAGAGCGCGGCGATCAGCGTGACTATCAAAAGGACTACGCTGAAAACACCTCGAACAATCCAGCGGCCTAGCAGGCGCAATTGCTGTGTTGGCGGTCTTGATGTTTTGTCCTTGTGCAGACTCATAGATCTGGTCCCATAGACAGATGGAAGCGGAAGCCGCCGTCTTTCAGCGGAAAACCAAAATCAACACGAATTGGACCAATGGGTGAAAACCAGCGCAAGCCTAGGCCTGCACTGCTATAGAAGGTGAAGTCATTGGTGTCAAATGCGTTACCGGCGTCGTAAAATGTGGCGAGGGCAAATTCGCCCCACACCTTATGGTCGTATTCAATACTGCCGGTTAACCTATGTTTGCCGCCTTCAACTTCGCCGTCACTATTCTCTGGGCCCAAGGACTCATAGGCAAAGCCGCGCACGCTGTTGTCGCCACCGGCAAAAAATCGCAAGGACGCGGGTAACTCAGAAAAGTCATTTAATGCGGTTAAGCCGAGCCCGCCGCGACTGATAAGACGGCCACCGAGCAGGGGCAGTATTACTTTGCCGTCTAGCTCTACTTGCGCGAGACTAACATTCGATACCACTCCGTCGAGTGCGCCGCGCGCCGCCGCGCTTATACGCCAGCCTTGGGTTGGATAGCGTCGATCATTGGCTTTGCTGCGCGCGTAAGCGATACCCGGCATAAGCAATGTTGATGAATTACTGTCGCCAGCGATGTCAAAATTTTCGCGGAGAAATTTCAAACTTAGGGTTTGCAACCAGCCATTGTCGGTCAGCGAGATAAGGGCAACTTCGGCTCTGTAGCTGGTACTTTCTGATGTGTCCGTGTCTTTGCGTTGCACACCGGTAGACCACACGGTTTTATCACTGAGCGGCTTTTCGCCGGGTTGCGAATATTGGTAGCCAAGATTCGATAGCACCGGAGAATATTGGCTGGTGATTTGATAGGTGTCACCGTCGTCGTTTATGCGCCGATTATTTAGGCCATAGCTAATACGAGGGCCAGTGTCGGTCGAAGCTCCAATACCTGCAGTGGTTTCATACTGTTTTTTGTGGGTGAAAGTAATATTGGTCGCGACGGTATTGGTGCTGGGGTCTGGATTTTCTTGGTCGACGTTTACAGAAGAGAAGTAGTTACTGCTCACCAAGTTATTTTGCAGAGTAATGAGTTTATCTGTTTCAAATGGATCGCTGCTTTGAAAGGGTAAATAGCGTTTTAACAAGGCATCATTCAGCAGTGAAGGGCCGAAGTTTATCGCGCCAAAGTGGTAGCGAGCTCCGCTTTGAAAAATGATGCTAATCGCGGCGGTATTGGTATCAGTGTTTACCTCCAGTTTATGATCAGTGAATTTACCGTCGAAATAGCCAGCATTTCGCGCCCGTTGGCTAATCTGTTTTTTGATGTCTTCGTAGTCGCTATGCAATAACTTTTCGCCGACTTTTGTGGGTAGTTTAGCTAGGTAGTCCTTGAATACGGGATCTTCGCTGCCGTCACCGTCAATGCGAACGTCTAGCTTCGCAATTTTGGTCGCTGGACCGGGGTTTAGCGCTAAGTGGAGTTGCCAGCATTCGTAGGTTGTCTCTTTTTTGATGAGATTGAGTGGATTAACCGCGGACACGATGCCGTTGTTGTTTCCTTGGGCTGTTATCTCTTTCTTGGATTTTGTTAGTGTCCATTTGCCGTGGTAGTAACCGAGTGCGCGCAGTGCTTCAGATATCTTATCGTCGCTGTTCCGAAGGCGGTTGCGTAGTTTTAATTCAGATAGCTGACAGCTAATGTCGGTAACAACAAAATGCGCGCGAATATTTTCTTGGAGTTTTGCATTGCCGCCGCTAATAGACAGGCTTGGTGTTTCATCTGCCAACGTATTGATGCAAATGCAAAATAATAACAAAGCAATTAGCGGGTGGGCCCGTTTAAACATAAATCCTGAACGCGTTGCGAGGTGGCGGTGGATAGGTGTACTTACCTGATATTAGCGATTATGCCTCGCTTGATTTTTACTAGCTACTTTAAAGTTGATAACTTCAAGTGAGTGGCTGCCCATATAATCTGGGATAGTCCCGCACATGACTAACGGCTGCTGCTAGAATGCACACCCTGGCGCGTTGTCGTAATGGAAATGAGCTAAAGTTCATATGATGTTTGGTCACACAAGTTACAAGGTTTGTTTATGAGGCGGTTATTGATGCCATTGGCGGCTTTGCTGCTGTCCGATGCCCTATTGCTCGTTGGGCATGGATTAATGCTCACCTTGCTGCCTCTGCGCGCTGAAATTGAGCAATTTACCGCTACCCAAACAGGTTTGACCGCATCTACCTATTTTGTTGGTTTTGTTATTAGCTGTTTGGTCACGCCGCATATCGTGCGTCGGGTAGGGCATATACGCAGTTTTGCGGTATTAGCGACGATATTTTCTGCGGTGGTTTTGCTGTTTCACGGTTTACCCAGTTTTGTTGCTTGGTTGGTGCTGCGCTTTGTGGTGGGTTTCTGTATTTCCGGTTTGTACATGGTTATAGAAAGCTGGCTCAATGACCGCGCAACTCGCGAGACACGGGGTACGATACTGTCGCTGTATACCGTCATCAACTTAAGTATGATCATTGTTGGTCAGCAAATGCTAAATTTTGCTGACCCATCGGGACCCGTATTGTTTGGTTTGGCGGCGATTTTATTGTCACTTGCGATAGTGCCGGTCTGCTTAACAGCGACCTTGGCGCCAACGCCAATGCCGGTTGTAAAGCTCAATTTTCGACGGCTTTGGCAATTGTCTCATGTCGGTATGGAGGGGGCGATTACTAGTGGTCTTGTCACCGGCGCCTTTTGGGCATTGGGGCCAGTGTATGCACGCGGTCTAGGTTTAGATACCTCCGAGCTAACCCTGTTTATGAGCGGTGCTGTACTAGGCGGCGCTTTGTTCCAATTGCCCTTGGGGCGTTTATCCGATCGCTATGATCGGCGCTTGGTATTGTATTTTAACTGTCTCGCGGGCGCTGCTGTATCGATGGTTTTAGTCTTTGTCCCAGCTATCGGCAACTTGCTGTTACTGTTGTCGGTGCTGTGGGGTGGGGCGGTAATGACCATGTATTCAATTTGCTTGGCGCATACGTCTGACAATGCCGAGGCCAGTGATTTTGTGTTAATAGGGAGCGGTATTTTATTTTTGTTTGGTTGTAGTTCGGCATTGGGGGCACCATTGGCCTCGATCTTTATGTCGCTACTTGGTCCACCGGGGTTATTTGTTTTTTCGGCGGTATGTTTGCTTGGGTTTACCTTGGGAATTTCGATTCGTCGAAAATCCCATGTTTTGCCTCTTGTCGATTCAACGGAACCATTTGTTCCGGTCTCGGTTACTTCGCCAATGATATTTGAGCTGGATCCGCGAACAGAAGACTCAGATGCAGAGCAGGCAGCGGCTGGTGAGCAGGAAGAGAGGTCAGACGGTGACGCGAAAGTTGTTGAGGTGATTGACCCTATTGAAGGCTAATAAGGTCAATCAACTTCGGGTACTGTTTAGTTGATGAATTGCACCAAATCATCGAGAGTGGCGCGATCTATAGTGACGTTGTTGATTTGTGCTCCCACGTCTTCGTAGCCAAAGGACAATCCGCAGATAATACCGTTGCCTTCGGGAATGTTCGCTATTTTAAAGACTTCGTCGGGATAAAACGCCAACGCACCTTGAGGGCAACTAGCTAAGCCGTGTTCAACTAACACCAGCATTAATGTTTGCAGATAAATGCCCACGTCTAGGGCGTTGACCGGCCCCAGATTGGCAGGCATTGATATAAAGGCGACATGCGGGGCATCAAAAAACTCCCAGTTTTTCATCATCAGAGCAAAACGCTTGTCTTTCTCGTGACGCTCAATACCCATGGTGCCGTAGTAGTCCATTGCACATTGATATTGGCGGTCTTTATAGACCCCTGTGAGGTTTTGGTCCCCTGGTGCGAAAGCGGGCGACGGTGCCTTGCCGGCACTCATTTCGGCAAACATGGCAGCTTGTAAATCTTTTCTGGCCTGACCAGACACCACCACGGTATGCCAAGGCTGGGTATTGCAGTTCGACGGGGCGAAGCGGGCCTGATCGAAAATTTTCTTAAGAAGCTCCGGTGCAACGGGGTCTGGTTTGTAACCGCGTATGGAACGGCGAGTTTTTACAGCGTCGGAGACGTTCATTTGAGGCTTTCCTAGTCATTTTAAAGAGCTAAAAGGTAAATGATTTTAGCCGAGTAGTCATTGGGGGGCTGAAAAATAGTACTTATTTGGTGGTGCACAAATTCTATAGGCAATAAAAAGGCGACTGAGGCCGCCTTTTTATCAACTACTAAGAACTGAGTTCTTATGGCAGAAGGTGTTTTACACCATCACGCTCTTCGGCAAGTTCTTGCTCAGTGGCTTGCATTTTGCCACGGCTAAAGTCGTTTATCTCTAAGCCTTGAACGATTTCCCACTCGCCATCTTTGCAGCGGCAAGGGAAAGAGTAGATCAGGCCTTCTTGAATGCCGTAGCTACCATCGCTATATACGCCCATAGAAACCCAGTCGTCACCAGTTGTACCTAGTGCCCAGCTGCGCATGTGGCCGCTAGCGGCATTGGCTGCAGATGCGGCAGAAGATGCGCCACGCGCTTTAATAATGGCTGCGCCGCGTTGCTGTACTGTTGGGATGAAATCAGCTTCTAGCCACGCTTGGTCAACTAGGTCGCTGGCGGTTTGGCCAGATACTTTAGCGTTGAACAGATCTGGGTACTGGGTCGCTGAGTGATTGCCCCAGATTGTCATGTTGGTCACGTCGTTGACTGTCTTGCCAGTTTTAATGGCGATCTGAGTCATGGCGCGGTTGTGATCTAAACGGGTCATCGCTGTGAAGTTGCGCGCTGGAATAGATGGCGCATTGCGCTGAGTGATCAGTGCATTGGTGTTTGCTGGGTTGCCGACAACCAATACTTTGATGTTCTTGCTAGCGTTTTGATCAATCGCTTTGCCTTGAACAGAGAAAATAGCAGCGTTCGCTTCAAGCAGATCTTTACGTTCCATGCCTGGGCCACGTGGACGGGCGCCAACAAGCAGTGCGTAGTCCGCATCTTTGAAGCCAACATTTGGATCATCAGTACATACAACGCCAGCGAGCAGCGGGAATGCACAGTCTTCTAATTCCATACGCACGCCTTGCAGGGCGTCCATGGCTGGAGTGATATCAAGTAAGTGCAGAATAACGGGTTGATCGTCGCCCAGCATAGCGCCGGATGCGATACGGAAAAGAAGTGCGTAGCCAATTTGGCCGGCTGCACCGGTAACGGTGACGCGAACTGGTTGTTTCATTGGGCGATTCCCTTTCTGATGTTGGTCTGATTTTTGAGCGGGTGCGATCGGACGTGGATTACACAGTCCAACATGCACCCGTGCCGGGGTCTGGCCGTGTACGAGACACCTCATGCCAGCAGATTTTGGCGGGCTAATGATAGTCATCTCCGTCGCGGATTGCCAGCGCTGGAGGCCGCAAAGGCCAAATACAGGCCAAGATGCGCTTTTGGGTGGGCTACTGAGTGCGAGTTTGTGGCCGCTGAGAGCACGTTTCTATATAATGCGCGACCCAGTTCACCAATTGATTCGTCCCTTATGTCCAGCTCACCGAAACTTGAATTCAATAAACTTCAAAAACGTTTGCGCCGTCACACCGGGCAGGCAATTGAAGACTACAAGATGATCGAAGAGGGCGATCGGATTATGGTGTGTCTATCGGGTGGTAAAGATAGCTATACCATGCTCGATATACTGATGAATCTACAAAAGAGCGCGCCGGTTAAATTTGAACTGGTTGCGGTCAATATGGACCAGAAACAACCGGGCTATCCCGAGCATATTTTACCTGGGTATCTTGATGCTCTGGGTATTGAGTATTACATCGTCAACAAAGACACCTATTCCATCGTCAAACAGAAGATCCCAGAAGGTAAAACCACCTGTGGGCTATGTTCGCGTTTACGTCGCGGCACCTTGTATGCCTTTGCCGAGGAAATTGGCGCGACCAAAATTGCATTGGGCCACCATAAAGACGATATCGTACAAACGCTGTTTTTGAATATGTTTTACGGCTCTCGTTTATCGGGTATGCCACCAAAGCTGCTTTCTGATGACAAGCGAAACATCGTTATTCGTCCGCTGGCATACTGCCGCGAGAGTGATATCGAAGCATTTTCGGCGCATAAACAGTTCCCGATTATCCCCTGTAACCTCTGTGGCTCGCAGGAAAATTTACAGCGCCAGAATATTCGCAAAATGCTGATGGATTGGGAAAAGGTCGACGGCAGCCGGATTGAGAAGATATTTTCGTCCATGCAAAATATTGCACCATCCCAGATGGCTGATCCTAATTTATTTGATTTTGCGTCGCTGACCATAGATCGCTCGGGCGAACGTAAAGAGTACGAGTTTGATTCTACTCAAACTATCGATGCGGGTGGCGTGCCGGCGACGGCCCCGGCTTCATCTGCTGATTTTATCGAGTTGGTTCAGCTGAGCTAGGGTGAGCCCTCGTTGCATAGCTGGGCATTTGCAAGATACTTTGCGCTGAAGCAGGCGGTGCTTGTATCGTTTCCAAATTTAATTCTTTTGTGGCATCCCCGCGTCGACTCTATTCATAAGGGTTTCATTTCTTTCACTTTGGCTATTGGGTCGATGCTGGCCTGATTTCTGCTATATCACTGCTAATTGGCCTAAATAGGCGCCACGTCTGACTATTCGCCATTGATTCTAGGTGTGCTCGTCAAAATAATGACTATTATTGGGCGTGGATGAATCATATTTGACGTGGCGTCATTAAATTGACAGGTATTCGCTGGTGCTCTCTGTGAGCGAGGTTAGTCAGCTGTGGGACAGGGTGTGGAACAACAAAATTCTTCAATAACAGTACTTAAAGGCGTCGTCGTTTTGATGGCGCTGTGCTTGCTCGCCGGTTTGGTATTGGGGGGCGAATTAATATGGCAGCAGCTGCGCGTCAGCGATGAGGCAGAAATAGTCGGAGCGGCGACGGATCTACGCAGCCAGCGTGAAGACTACCTTGAACGCAAAGTGCTGGTTTTGGCGTCATCGTTTATGGATGTGGCGGATTTGCGCGTAAGCGTACAAACGTCGAATGGTAGCGACGGCCGCGAACTTAAAACCGTGTTTGCTATTGTTAATAGCGATGTCCGAAATTCTGAAACTGAACAATTCTTAAATACTGCTATTAGGTCCGGTTTGGCGCTAAACGACGCGCTTGGTGATCAATTAACGGTGCAATTTCATGCCTTTCAAGTCCCTCAAACTAATAAGAATTTTCTGTTTGTTCTTGAAATTAAGCACCGACTTTATCTGGTCCTAGGTTTGCTCTTATTTGGCACCGTGGGACTGACGTTTTCATTCCATCGTTACCGACAATCGCGTGTGACTGATTTGCAGTTAGATGGTGATTATCGCGATCAGTTAACGCGTTTTAAAAGCATTGCTGACGAAGAGCCTAGCCGTGTAGCCAGTGTTTTAAGTGAGTGGTTAAACGGAGCACCTAGTTGATGGCGACATCGTTGCATTTGTCAGATGCTGAGCAGGCCGCAGCGCTAATTATGTCCTTAGATAAAGAGCAGGCCGCAGCGGTGATTCGTGCTCTTCCACCAGCTGATGTTCATCGCTTAGCGGCAGTGATGAGCGGTATGGATGCGCCAAGTAGTACAGAATTTAATCAGGTGTTGACGCGTTTTCATCGCGATGTGAAAACCTTTTCGGGTGTGAAACCCAAGGCCAGCGAGGCAGTGCTCAGTTTGCTTGAGGAGGCGCTGGGTGAAGAGCGTGCTCATTTGCTCGGTGAGCGCTTGGCGTTGCACGGCCAATCTCAGCATATCGGTAAATTAAAGTGGTTGGAGGCGGCGACGATTGTAGAGATTATTCGTCGCGAGCACCCCCAAATTCAGGCCGTAGTTATTGCCTGTTTGGAGCCTGCGCAGGGTAGTCAGGTACTGTTAGCATTTGAAGAGTCCCGGCGTCTGGATTTGTTAGCGAGGCTGTCTGGATTAACAAAGTTAACGCCTGCAGCACTTGAAGAATTAGATTACCTACTGGAACAGTATTTTACAGAAGTCGGAAGACCGCTTGGGAGAGCGATGACAGGGGACTCGCTAGCTGCGGCATTGCTGAACGAAATGGATGTGAGCGTGGAAAGCAGTCTGCTTAATGGGCTAAGAGCCACGCAGCCTGATCACGCGGCGCGCGTGGAAGAGTTGATGTTCGGTTTTGCACAGATAAATCATTTGTCGGATCAGGATCTTGTTATTTTACTTCGGCAGCTTACGCCTGAGATTCTTGCGCCCGCGATGGCGGAGACGGGCGCGCAGCTACGGCGACGATTTATAAGCTTGATCAGCGATGAGCAAAAGCAGGGTTTGAAGTTATTACTCGGGCGATATACGCAAGCTGAATGCGCTGCTGCACAAGCAGAAATAGTTATGGTTGCTAAACAAATGGCTGCGGTTGGTGAAATTATTCTCGATGCGCGCAAAATTGATGTATTTTGATGAGTATCTTTGGCGCGGCTTAGATTAAACTGGGTTACAAGTGTTATCGCGCTAATGTGTTTCTTTAATTAATTTTTAAACAAGGACGTTTAAGATCATGTCGGCTTTGAATATATCCTTACTCGAAGAACTCCGTGGCTTCATGGAAGATGACGTCATTACCTTGATAGATGAATTTGAAATTGATACCCGCGAGCGCTTAGAAAGCATAGGCCAGGCTATCGAAAATCAAGACGCCGAAAAACTACGCACGATGGCGCACACGATGAAGGGGGGCGCTGCGTCGCTGGGCGCAGACAATCTCTCCCAGCACTTTCGCGGCCTGGAACTGCGTGGACGCGATGCCAGTTTTCAAGATATTCAGCAAGATTTTAGCAACGCCCAGCGCTGTTTCACTGAAGCAATGATGTTAATACGTAAATGGTTGGCTGAGGGAAAATAACACATGTCAATTTATTGACGTAAAACCCTTCTCCTAAGTATATGATATTTATAGTAATAGTTTTGGCCTAAGTCTTGCTGTAAGCACGTGTATTCCTTTTTAAGTGCTGGTCTGGGCCTAATGGTGAAAGAGTTACTTTCTCAAGCAGAAATCGATGCCTTATTGGCAAATGTGCAAGCACAAACGCCAAGGCAAGATCGCGCTAACTCTGTTGCCGCCCGCTCCTTCGATTTAGCGAGCAGACGGCAACTAACAAAGCGCCAGCTTCCTGGCTTAGAACAAATTAATAAGCGTTTTGCTGAGTACTTCCGCGAGAGCGTTTCTGATGTCTTGGGCCAAGGGGTTGATGTTGCGGCTATAGATCTGCAATTCCAAGCTTACAGCGAATATTTACACTCTTTGTACGTACCTACCTCTCTTAATATTATGCGCTTGCACCCTCTGAAAGGTGCGGCAATGCTAGTCTTTGATGCGCGCCTTGTGTTTCGTTTGGTCGATATGTTTTTTGGTGGCAGCGGTAGCCAAGGTCATGCTGATGGTCGTGATTTTAGCAAGGTAGAACGCCGTGTCATTACTCGGCTTATTGAGCGTGCTCATCTGGACTATGATCGGGCGTGGCGCTTGACGAGCACTATCAAGAGTGAAGCGTTGTCAATGGAAGTGAATCCTGCGATGGCCGGTATCGCCGGTCAGGCAGAGACGATAGTGGTTTGCCGTTTTCAGATTGAATTAGATAGCGGTGGCGGCGGTGAATTTGATATTGCATTGCCACTCACCATGCTAGAGCCGGTAATGGATTTGCTCAGTAAAAATGCGTCTTCAGAGCAGTTAAGTAGCAACACCCATTGGCAGGCTACGCTTGGTTTGTCTCTGTTGGATACCAAGGTTAGCACTCGCTGCACACTAGCAGAGCCAATGATGACCTTAGGGCAAGTGGCTAACTTGCAGGTCGGTGATGTCATTCCTATTAGCAACCGTCAGCCGTCGGTGTTAAAGGCATCTGGTGTGACCATGGCGCGGGGGCAATTGGGGGTTGTGGATGGCTATCTCACATTAAAGATTATTGATGAGTAGCATTTTGAGCCCTATGCGTTTTGTACAAACAAATAAATGATGCGGTAATGAGATTGAACTATGGATAAACAAGATGAACTCCGCCGTCAGCGCCAAGCATTAAAGGAAGAGATGGAGGCGGCCGACAAGGGTGAGCTTCAAGGTGCTAGGCAAACCGGCGTTAAGCGCATGCCAGAGGGCGCATCTGCCAGACTTCGTGAGCGAGGGGCGACTGGGCCGGATTTGTCGATGGTGATGGATATTCCTGTGCGGCTTACCCTGGAGGTAGGCGGAAGTAATATGCCTATTCGCGATTTACTGCAATTACATCAGGGCGCTATTGTCGAGCTCGATCGGAAGGCGGGTGAGCCATTAGATGTATTAGTAAATGGTACATTGATCGCGCGTGGTGAAGTGGTAGTGATTGAAGACAAACTAGGAATTCGACTGACCGAGGTGGTTAGCCAGGCTGAGCGATTAAAGTCCTTGAGTTAAGCAAGGTTAAACCCTAATAACGATTTATCTAGGTGTGTCAAAATCGGGAACAGCTCGGAGATAAAAAGAATATGAAACGTCGGCTGGTATTTTTAAGTCGCCAACAGGCGAGTCTTCTTGAAATTGCAGATATGCTCAAACAACCACATCTGCAAGGTTGGCGCTTGCGAGTGTTTACCCGTGCTATTGGCGATGTTCAGCGCATGGGCTTGCCCGTTGCATCGCCATTGATGTTGACCAATATGATGGGCGGTGCGTGGCGGGGCGGTTTTTGGGGGACTGCTTTGGGCTTGCTGCTGTTTCTAATTGTTATGCCTCTGTTTGATATAGAGGAGGGACTAGTTAGAAACATTATTCTGTATTCTTTGCCGACTATGCTGTTGTTTTTTGGCGCGTGGGAGGGCGGATTGCTCGGTCTAATGCAAGACAACGATGCCTTGGCAGATTATCAAGACGCTGCTGCGGAGGGATTATTTGTTCTATTGGTGGATGTTCAAGACGTTGATCAGCGCTTGTTAAAAAAGATTATGGCTATGTGTGATGCTGAACAAATCGGCGAACACACGCAGCGTATGTGGGGCTTTCCTTGGCGCGAGAATATTTACGTCAAGGCTGAAGAATTGGCGGTTGTGGCATGACGCGCGCTATTCAGGTGATCGCGGTTAGCGGTGGCAAAGGGGGGGTGGGCAAAACCAACGTTGCTATAAATCTGAGTGTTGGATTAGCTGAGTTGGGTTCCCGTGTCGTGCTGTTGGACGCCGATTTTAGCTTGGCAAATGTCGATGTGCTGCTAGGTTTAAAGGCATCCGACACCATTGAGCAAGTGCTTGATGGCAGCTGTTCGTTGCAAGATATCATGCTGACTGGGCCAGCGGGTATTAAGATTATTCCCGCTTCTTCGGGCACTCGCCGTCTAAGTATGCTCAGCTCACTAGAGCATGCCGGGCTTATCCGTGCTTTTAGTGATATTTCAAATCAATTGGATGTTTTGGTGGTCGACACCGCCGCGGGAATTTCAGACTCGGTGGTCAATTTTCTTAGCGCTGCCCACGAAGTATTGATGGTGGTTTGTAACGAGCCTAGCTCTATCACGGATGCCTATGCCTTAATCAAATTACTCAATCGAGACTTTGGCCGAAGTCGTTTCCGTATTGTCGCCAATATGGTGGCTGACGAGCACGAGGGGCGCCAATTGTTTGATAGCTTGAGCGCCGTCTGTGGTCGGTTTTTAGATGTCGCATTAATCTATGCGGGCACAGTGCCTTTTGATACAGCGCTTCGTGAATCTGTGCGTCAGCAAGTGCCGGTGATAACGGCGGCGCCAAGCAGCGGCTCAGCGCGCGCGCTGCGAGAGTTAGCCAAACACGCCCATACATGGCCTTTGCCTGCCAAGTCCCAAGGACATTTGGTGTTTTTTGTTGAACGGTTGTTGGCGAGTAACCGCATTAGCGCCGGTGAGGTAGCTGATAATTGATGAGTGATCAAGAACTAGAAGGCCTATCGCCCAACCCGTTTAGTGGCGGCCATGGGGAGCTTGACCCGGTCTCAGCTAGGGCGTGTACCCCCGGCGAGATGCGCATATTAGTTGTTGAAGGTTTTTCAACAATGAGACGAATTATCCGCAATTTACTTGCCGATTTAGGTTATCGCTACGTAAGTGAAGCCGAAGATGGCTTGGCTGCGCTGCCGATGCTGCACAATCAGCGATTTGATTTTGTTATTACCGATTTCGTAATGCAGCGGATGTCGGGCTTGGATTTGCTTCGTGCGATAAGGGCCGACGCGAATTTGGCGCACATCCCGGTTTTAATGATTACGGCTGACGCGGAGCGCGAACAGATCATTCAGGCGGCTGAGGCGGGTGTAAATGGCTATATTGTTAAGCCGTTTACGGCGGCAACCTTGGAAAACAAAATTCTCACTATAGTTAAAACCATGAGCTCATAAAACTCAGATCTTTACTCTACTTAACGACATAGTTTAATTACTTAGTCTGTGCGCTTATGTTTCTGGAATGTGACCGAGCCTGCAGCATGAGGTTTATTCATCGTGGATAATATGTATCTAGGTATGTCTATTGTCGGGTTAAAGTGTGAACGAGCAAGAACACGAAGGTATATTGGCGATTTTCCTTGCAGAAGCAGAGGAGATTGCTCATCACCTGACAGAACAGTTTGCGGAATTACGCTACGGCTATGATGGTCAACGGATACTTGACGATATACACCGCGGTTTTCATACCCTGTATGGTGGAGCCACTGTTTTAAAGCTAGATCAGCTTGCCGAATGTGCGTTATTAGCGGAACGGGTAATGGACCGAGTGCGCCATCGGCGTGTATCGATGAACCCTAGTCTGGTGTCTTTATTTGTATCCGCTATCGGCGCAATCGAGTTAATGTTGGCACGACATATAAATCATCAGCAAGTGAGTCCGATTGATGATGATTTAAAAGTCCGCTTAATTCGCGCCGGTGATAGAAATAGTAAGCCCACCGCAGCGAATAATCCTATAGATCCGCTCAGCGATCCCATGGGGGTGTTTTTTGATGGCCGCTTACGGCCGCGAGACAAGCATTTATCAAGTTTGGCTCCCTCTGTTTTGCAGTACGAGAGCGGCAGCTTTAGGCCGATAGTTGGGCAGGCACCTGAAAATGGGGTTGTCAGTGCGCAGGCTGATAGCGATGCTGACGTAGCACAAAATTCCTCTACTCCCCGTTATTTCGAATCCGGTAATACCGCGATGTCGACACTCACGCGCCAATCGTTTTCTGAGCTAAGTAGTTCCTCAATGCCGGTGCCGGCGGTGGCCGAGAATGGCGAACTAGGCAGTTTGGTGGCTGAGCTAGCGTGGGTAAGAAAGCGCTTAATGAAGTTTCATGGCAAGGGTTACTCTTCCGAATTAGATAAAGCGCTCGCGTATTTAGATTTGGTTGCCCAGGATTTTGAAAGTTTCCATCAAGACTCCGAGTAATCAACTTGAGGCCAATGAGGTCATAAAGTACGAATGCCCTGTATGACTGATGCCTATTTGCGCTAGCAATCTTCTGCACATCTCGTTTTCAGCACTAAAATTCTGTGACTTCGTATATACTTGGCGGCGATTTTTACGCATGTCGTCGGCATGCCATAACGATTAGAACGGGGAGTGGTTTTGGCGGCACCGGGTCTGCAAGTTAATCAGCTATTCAGTGAACGAGATGATCGGGTACTGTTTTCAGATTTGTGCTTTCAGCTCAATGCCGGACAACTTGTGCAAATAGCCGGACCAAATGGCAGTGGCAAGACCAGTTTACTGCGAATTTTGGCCGGCTTGTCGAGCCGTTATGAGGGCGAGGTGCTGTGGCAGGGTAAATCACTACAACGGCATCGTCATGATTACCTCAGTCAGCTGCTCTATATCGGCCACGGCGCCGGGATTAAAGCAGTTTTGAGCCCACTTGAAAACTTGCGGTGGTCCTGCGCACTGCGGGGAATGTCTCATTGTGATACCTCTATTATGGCCGCCTTGGATAAGGTCGGCTTGCGCGGATTTGAGGAACAAGCCTGTCATTCATTATCTGCGGGGCAGCAGCGTCGGGTAAACCTCGCGCGATTATTTTGCATTCCTGCCAGTCTTTGGGTACTTGATGAGCCGTTTACCGCGATAGATCAACGGGGGGTCGCGGAAATAGAGCAATGGCTTGCAGATTTTGTACATGACGGCGGCGCAGTATTACTGACGACGCATCACAGCCTCAATTTTTCCCATGAGTTTACGATTCTTAATCTGGGGGACTACGCCAATGCCTAGTGCCGGATTATTGAGCTTGATCTTGGCGGTATTACAGCGGGATGTTATAGCGTCTTTGCGCCGTGGAAGTGAGTGGTCTAATCCCTTGGTATTTTATGTCATGGTCTGCGCCTTGTTTCCCTTGGGAATAGGTCCACAGCCAGAGCGTCTTGCAGAGCTGGCACCGGGCATTCTATGGGTGGTGGCCTTGTTAGCGTCATTGCTCGCCACTGATAGTTTGTTTCGCGGTGATTTCGATGACGGAACATTGGAGCAGATGCTGCTAACTCATCAATCGCTCTATCCTCAGGTATTGGCGAAAACCTTGGCGCACTGGATGATGACCGGATTGCCGCTGAGCGTATTGTCTCCGATTTTAGGCGTGCTTTTGCAATTACCTCCAGCGGGTATGTTGCCGCTGATGGCGAGTTTGGTATTAGGCACAATGGTGCTGAGTTTTATTGGAGCAATAGGCGCCGCACTGACTGTAGGGCTGCGTAAAGGCGGTTTGTTGTTATCGCTGATTGTCTTGCCGCTCTATATTCCCGTGCTTATTTTTGGCAGTAGTGTAGTAAAAACAGCGATCGATGGCGGCCCGTATATGCCCCAATTAGCCATGTTGGCGGTGTTTTTTTTGGTGGCTTTGGCATTGTCGCCGTTGGCGATCTGCGGAGCGTTGCGAATCAGCGTCGACCAGTAGGCCTTAGGTCTATTTGGTAAGTTTCTTGTCCTGTTTAAAGAGTTGAGGGATTTTCTGAATTCCCATCAAACTGGGGTATACTGCCCGGCCTTTGCACCGAGCTACTCGGTGTCTGTTTAGTTTCTTTTAAAGGGAATGTTGCCGTGTCAATTAGCTCAACCTTCCATAAGTGGGGTTCACCGCGCTGGTTTTACCAGTTTAGCGGGCGGTTATTGCCGTGGTTAGCAGGCTTATCGCTGCTGCTATTGTTGGGCGGTTGCATTTGGGGCTTGGCGTTTGTGCCCGCGGATTATAAGCAGGGTAATAGTTTTCGGATTATTTATATTCATGTTCCCGCGTCCGCTGTTGCCATGGGTGCATATGTGACCATGGCAGTTGCCGGGGCAATTCATCTGATCTGGCGAATGAAGCTAGCCGCCATGGTGATGAAGGCAATTGCACCTATTGGTGCGTCCCTTACATTTTTAGCTTTATTAACCGGCGCGGTCTGGGGTAAGCCTACCTGGGGTACTTGGTGGGTGTGGGATGCGCGGATCACCTCGGTATTAATTCTATTCTTTTTATATTTAGGGATTATCGCGCTGCATCAAGCCTTTGAAAACCGAGATGCAGCCGCTAAGGCATGTGCTGTGCTTGCGATCGTCGGTGCGGTGAACATCCCTATCATTTATTGGTCAGTAGAGTGGTGGTATAGCCTGCATCAGCCGGCGAGTATTAGTTTTACCGGCGAGTCTACTATCCATCCAACGATGCTGCGTCCGCTGATGGCGACATTGAGTGGTATGTATTTGTTTTTTGCTTGGGTGTTATTGCTCTTTACCCGTGCCGAGATTCTTGATCGCGAAAGAAATACTCGCTGGGTACAAGATATTGTGTGTGGAGAGGCGCGCTAAATGTATTTTGACACCTTCAGCGAATTACTCAATATGAGTGGCCACGGCAGCTACGTTTGGTTTTCCTACGGGGTCAGTGTTGTTGTGCTCGGTAGTTTAATTTTTGTGGCGCGCCGTCGTCGCAAGCAAACTGAACAGCATATTCGCGCAATCGTTCGTCGAAAACAGGAATCCTCGTCGACTATAAAGTAAAGGCTGCTCGCTTTAGCTTAAGTGACAGCACCGTGATAAAGAGATTGTTATGGCTATGCATCCCCAGCGCAAACAGCGCCTTATTATCGTTATATTTATTCTCGTGATTGCGGGCCTAGCCGCTGGACTGTTGGGATATGCCCTAAAAGAAAATATTAATTTGTTTTACCCGCCTGCAGAAATTGTCTCTGGTAAAGCGCCGGTCGGTAAGGCAATTCGAGCAGGTGGCATGGTTCAGGAAGGCAGCGTGCAGCGTGCCAGCGACAGCTTAAAGACGCGGTTTGTGGTCACCGATTTTAGCGCGGTAGTTACCGTAGAATACGAGGGCATTTTGCCGGATTTATTTGCCGAAGGTGAGGGTGTTGTGGCGTCAGGTAAGCTGGGTGAAGATGGCGTTTTTTACGCAACTGAAGTGCTGGCAAAGCATGATGAAACCTATATGCCCCCTGAAGTTAGCGACGCGCTGGAAAAAGCGGCAGCCAAAAGAGCTGAGCAACAAGAGAAGGGTGAATTGTGATAGTTGAATATGGTCACTTTGCGTTAATTCTCGGTTTTTGTTTTGCATTAGCTTTGGCTATTCTGCCGCTGTGGGGCGTTTATCGCGGTGATCAGTTAGCTATGCGCTCCAGTCGCTATTTGAGCTTTGCGCAGTGTTTTTTTACCAGTATTGCGACCGCTAGTTTAGTTTATGCATTTTTAAGCGATGATTTTTCGGTAAATATTGTTGCCATGCAATCAAATACTTTGTTGCCGCCGGCGTATAAATTCAGCGCGCTATGGGGCGGTCACGAAGGTTCTTTACTACTTTGGTTGCAGGTTCTGACATTGTGGACGGTTGCTGTAGCTATATTTTCGCGTCAACTCCCCCTAGATATTCTCGCCCGTGTGCTGTCAGTAATGGGGATGATCGCGGTTGGTTTCTTTAGCTTTTCTCTGTTCACTTCTAATCCCTTCGCTCGCGATCTTTTAAACACCCCAAGTGATGGTCAGGATTTAAACCCCTTGTTACAAGACCCGGGAATGGTGATTCACCCACCGATGTTATACATCGGCTATGTAGGATTCTCTGTGGCTTTTGCATTCGCGATTGCGGCTCTGATGAGCGGTCGCATGGATGCCAGTTGGGCGCGTTGGTCGCGACCATGGACAAATACCGCTTGGCTGTTTTTGACCGTGGGTATTGCCCTTGGTAGCTGGTGGGCCTATTACGAACTTGGTTGGGGCGGTTGGTGGTTTTGGGATCCCGTTGAAAATGCGTCGTTTATGCCTTGGCTGGTCGGTACTGCGCTAATACATTCTTTGGCGGTGACTGAAAAGCGTGGCGTCTTTAAAAGCTGGACTTTGTTGCTCGCCATTTTTACATTTTCGCTTAGCTTGCTCGGAACCTTCCTCGTGCGTTCGGGTGTGTTGACATCAGTGCATGCTTTTGCTGCAGACCCAACGCGAGGGATGTTTATTCTCGGATTCTTGGTGATTGTGGTTGGCGGCTCATTGACCCTATATGCCTTTCGCGCACCTGCAAATAAGTCTGCTTCTAACTTCACCTGGCTGTCGAGAGAAGCCTTATTGCTGGTCAACAATATTTTATTGCTGGTTGCGGCGATGACTGTGCTGTTGGGTACTTTGTTTCCATTGGTAATGGACTTTGCTGGTTTGGGTAAATACTCGGTGGGACCGCCGTATTTTAATGCCATTTTCGTTCCTCTAATGTGTTTATTGGCCTTAATTTTGGGCATCGGGCCATCGTCTCAGTGGAAACGGACCAAGTCAGGCTCGTGGGTGTCGTCCTTGATTGCGGCCTTTGTGAGTAGCGTTGCACTAGGATTTTTATTGCCGAATTGGTTCGGTGACGGTTTCCATATTGGTGCCACCATTGGTGTCTTATTGGCCGCGTGGATTGTGTTAAGTAGCGCCGCTAATTTGAGAACCAAAGTACGCAATGCGCCAAGCTTAGCGCTTGGGCTAAGACGGTTGACGCCGTCGTATTACGGAATGTTATTCGCTCATATTGGCTTTGCGTGTAGCGTGCTCGGCGTAGCGATGGTGACGAGCTTTAATCACGAGCAAGATATTCGAATGGCAGTGGGCGAGCGCACCGCCAGCGTGAACGCCTACGAAGTTAGCTTTGATTCAATCCAGTCAATAACTGGACCTAATTATCAGGGACAGCGGGGTAGCTTTACCCTTTGGCAAGACGGCAAATTTATTGCCGAAATGCATCCTGAAAAGCGTCGCTACCACGCGCGTAGCGGCCAAGTCATGACCGAGGCCGCTATTGATGCTGGCCTTATGCGGGATGTGTATATCGCCTTGGGTGAGCCTGTGGGTAAAGACGCTTGGGCGGTTCGTATTCACGTTAAGCCTTTTATTCGTTGGATTTGGTTAGGTGCGTTGTTAATGGCCTTTGGCGGTTTTCTTGCCATTTGTGACAAGCGTTATCGACCATCAAAGACTTCTGTCACTAGCGAAAAGGAAGAGCACAGTGCAACGACTTAAGCTATTTTTGCCCCTTTTAGTCTTTATTATTTTAGCGGCGGTTTTCTTTGGCGTGGAACGTCGCGTGCAGAGCGGAGACTATGCGCCGACCGATTTGCCATCGGCACTTATTGATAAGCCGTTACCCGAATTTTCTGAGCCGTCGCTAAGTGATGGCCGAATCATCGATAAGGCGCAGATCGTCGGCGAGATGTTCTTGCTGAATGTGTGGGCGACCTGGTGTCCTACCTGCCATTTTGAACATCCCTTTTTGTTACAACTCGCGGCAGCGGGCATGAATATTGTCAGTGTTGATTACAAAGACGATGCGGATGGGGCCAAACGTTGGTTAGCGCAAAAAGGGGATCCGTACTCGCTAACTCTGTTCGATGAAGATGGTTCCTTCGGGCTAGACCTCGGTGTAACGGGCGCACCGGAAACCTATTTGGTCGATGCGGATGGCATTGTGCGTTTTCGCTATCAAGGCGCCTTAGACCAGAGAGTGTGGGATAAAGAGTTTGTGCCTCGTATTGATGCCTTAAGCAATCAAGGGGCGGCGCAATGAAGTCGGTTTGGCTTTGCCTCGCGCTAATGTTGTTCAGTGTTGGCGCCGCTGCGGTTATTGAAACCTATCAGTTTGATACGCCACTTCAGCAAAAGCGCTACCACGCGTTTATTGAGGAGTTACGTTGTCCCAAATGTCAGAACCAAAACCTCTCAGGTTCCGACTCTGCGATTTCTAAAGATTTACGCCGCCAAATTCATCAGATGATTATGGATGATAAATCTGACATCGAAATTACCCAATATATGGTGGCACGCTACGGCGATTTTATATTGTATCGTCCTCGGTTTAGTGGTCAAACCGCCGTGTTATGGCTGGCACCAATTGCCTTGTTAATGCTGGGTTTATTGGTGTGGTGGCGAATGGCGTCGGGGCGAAAATCGAAGCTTGTGGTTAACGATGCGCCCCTGTCTAGTGACGAACAGGCGCGCCTGCAGGAGTTGCTGGCTGATGACGGTGCTGCGGCGAAGCCTGGAGAAAAACGATGATCAGTTTATATATTGGGCTAGCCATTTTATTGTTATTGGCCGGTATTTTGATTTTGTTGGCCTTGCGAAACAGGGGTGCGAATCAGGCTGATCACCAGATGCATCGGCGCGCGCAACGAGATTTCTACCACCAACGCCAACGGGAACTGCAGAATGACGTCGAGTCAGGACTTATTGACCAAGAGCAATATGCAGATCTTGAGCGAGAGCTAGATCGACAATTGGTGTCTGAGTCGGCGGCCGACCTGCAATTAAATAGCAGCATCGCAAAACGCGGCTATATCATTGCGGTATTAGTGTTGATCCCTGTCATTGCGATCGTTCTCTATGATCGTCTGGGCTACCGCCAAGATTTGGCCCTGCGCGAGTTACAGGCAGAAATTGTCAGCGAGGGAATTGATGATGCCCGCTGGGGGCGTTACAAAGATATCGTCGATGGGATTCTTGCGAGACGACCTGATAGCGGCGAGCATTTGATCATGATGGCTACGCTGTATCGGCAACAGGGCGACTTTGCCGGGGCCTTGCCGTATTACCAGCGATTAGAGGCTTTATATCCTCAAGACCCGGACGTGTTAGCGCAGTTGGCTCAGGCGAGATATTTGGTGGCGGATCGTCAGATCGACGATAAAACTCGGCAGTTACTGACACAAGCACTAGCAATTAACCCGCAACAAGGTACGGCGCTTGGTGTGTTAGGTATAGATGCCTTTGCCAGCGGGAATTATGTTGAAGCCTTAACGCATTGGCAAAAGCTTCTTGCCCAGTTACCGCCGGGTTCAGCGGAGGCCAAAGTCATAAGTGGCGGAGTGGCGGAGTCTAAACGGCTTGCAGGCGCTGCTGGGGACTTACAAAGCATCGCAGTTAATGTCGCCGTGGCACCCGAACTCGGCGCGACACCGCCTGGTGTATTGTTTGTGGTCGCAAAAAGTACTGACGGTAACCCTATGCCGGTTGCGGCTTTGCGGTTTCCTTTATTGATCGATCAAGATTGGCCAATTAACCTTCAGCTTACAGATGCGGATGTGATTCGGCAGGGGATGACGCTCAGTGATTTCAAAGAGCTTACCTTGTCAGCGCATATTAGCCGGGCGGGCACGGCGATTCGCCGCGACGGTGATTGGGTTGGCACACCGATAAATATTGATACTGGCGATCTCGGCGAGGCTATCAGTTTGTCGATTTCTGGGGTGCAGGGGAAGTAATCTAAATCGCTGCCCTGAAGACAAAGTCACAAATACTGCTGTCAGTCCCTGCCGCTATCGCTATAATCGCGCTTTGTGCAAATTGATCCTGTTTTTATTGCGAGTGTTACGGCGAGAAAATAATAGAACTACGCGCGGTAGCGCCACAGAGTGTTGGTTATTGGTTTATGCGTCTTAAAAGTATCAAATTAGCGGGTTTTAAATCCTTTGTTGACCCAACGACCGCGCATTTCCCGACGAATTTGTCGGCGGTTGTTGGCCCGAATGGCTGCGGCAAGTCAAACATCATTGATGCCGTGCGTTGGGTAATGGGCGAAAGCTCTGCTAAAAATCTTCGCGGTGAATCAATGACGGACGTTATTTTTAACGGCTCGGTCAATCGCAAGCCTGTGGGGCAGGCCAGTATTGAACTGGTCTTTGATAACACTGATAAAAAACTGGGTGGCGAGTATGCCGCCTACGATGAAATTGCCATTCGCCGCAAAGTCACCAGAGAAGGTCTTTCTGAGTATTATTTAAACGGCACTAAATGCCGACGTCGTGATATCACCGATATTTTCCTCGGCACCGGCCTAGGTCCGCGTAGTTATGCCATCATTGAGCAGGGCATGATCTCACGGCTCATCGAATCTAAACCAGAAGAGCTGCGGGTATTCATAGAAGAAGCCGCTGGGATATCGAAATACAAAGAGCGCCGTCGCGAAACCGAAAGTCGTATGCGCCGTACCCAAGAGAACCTAGAGCGTCTAACCGACCTTCGAGACGAGTTAGGTCGCCAGTTGCAGCATCTTCAGCGCCAAGCAGCGGCCGCCGAGAAATATACTGAATACAAAAAAGAAGAGCGTTTGTTGAAGGCACAATTGCAGGTACTTCAGTGGAAAGCCTTAGATGAGCAAGCGAGCTTAAAAGAAAAGGATATCAATCGCTTAGAGCTAGAACGTGAGGCGATTGTTACGGAACAGGTTGGCTTAAATACAGGCATAGAACAGGCTAGGGATCAGCACAGCCAGTTAAATGATTCCTTTAACGAAGTGCAGGGTCGGTTTTACAGTATTGGTGCCGAAATAGCTCGGGCCGAACAGGGCATTCAGCACCAACAGGAACGCCGTCGTCAATTAGATACGGATTTACAGCAGTTAAGTGTCAACGTGCTGGAAACCACGCGTCATTTAGAAAGTGACCGCGAGAAAATTGCCATCTGGGAAGAAGAAATTGGTGAAATTGAGCCTGAGCTTGAGATTACCGATGCGGCAGAAGAAAGCGCTGCTGAAGCCCTCGCAAATGCAGAAGACGCCATGCAGTCATGGCAGCAGCGCTGGGATGAGTTTAACCAATTAGCGGCGGGGCCACGTCAGCGTGCAGAAGTGGAGCAGTCGCGAATTCAGCATCTTGAACTGAGCTTGCAGCGTTTGCAGGAGCGCATCGAAAAGCTAGACAGCGAGCGTCGCGGTCTAAATGTTGAAGATACTGACGACGATATAGACCTGCTTCAGCAGGAGGTGGCAGAGGTTGAGCTAGAAGCGTCCTCTGTGCAGGAACGTCATGAACAAATTATCCCCAAAATCAGCGAATGCCGTGAGCGTATAAAACAGGCTAACGATGAGTTAGATAGTTGCCGCAGTGAGTTACAGCGTATGCGTGGCCGTATGGCGTCCTTGGAGGCCTTACAGCAGGCTGCTTTAGGACAGGGCGACAAGGCAACGGCGAAATGGCTTGAGACTCAAGGGCTATCTAATACCGCGCGCTTAGCTGAGCAGCTACAGGTAGCAGACGGCTGGCAGCAGGCGGTGGAAACGGTCTTAGGTGATCAACTCCAGGCCTTGTGTGTAGACTCCCTTGATGGTGTTGCCGGTATCTTAGGTGATTTAAAAGAAGGTAGTGTTTGCTTTATCGAGGGTGAAGCTAGGGCAGTTTCCTCTGGGGCCTCTCTGGCAGATAAAGTCAGTGGTAATACAGCCCTGCTTGGTATTCTTGGCAGTGTTCGTGTGGCTGACGATCTCGTTGCTGCCTTGGCAATGCGCAGCAGTTTGGCGGCCAATGAGTCTGTTATAACCCCTGAAGGTTTGTGGCTTGGTGCCAATTGGCTTCGTGTCAGCCGAGGCAATACCGCCCAGGGTGGTGTATTGCAACGCCAGCAGGATTTACAAGAACTGCGTGAGTCAATAGACAAAGCTGAAATTCGTATTCAAACCATTGTTGACGGGCTGGATACGGATAGAGTCCTGCTAAAAACCCAAGAACAGGATCGGGAAAATCTGAATCGCGAAGTGCAGCAATTCAACCGCCAGCACAGTGAGCTAAAGGCGAAATTAAGCGCTCAACAAGCCAAGATTGAGCAGGTTTTGGCGCGGCGCCAGCAATTAGATGGTGACGGTAAAGAGTTGCGAAATCAGTTCCAGCTTGAGCAGGAATCGGTTGCTGAAGCGAGAATGACGCTGCAGGAAGCCATTGAGTCGATGGAGCAGGATTCTGGCAAGCGCGAAGCGCTGCTCAGTGAACGCGACAATAATCGCACAATTCTCGATGCGGCGCGGCAAACTGCGCGGCAAAGTAAAGATCATGCGCATCAGCTAGCCATGAGGCACCAATCATTGCGGACCCAGCGCGATTCGGTATTGCAAAATATCGGCCGCACGGAAGAGCAGTTGGCGCAATTACAAGAACGTCGCGAACAGTTGACGGCGAGCCTCGATGAAAACGATGCCCCAATAGATGATTTAAAGATTGAACTTGAAGCGCGTCTTGAGCAGCGTCTAGCCGTAGAAGAAGAGTTAGCCGAATCTCGACGGGCTTTGGAGGTTGTCGATCAGCAGCTGCGCGAAAACGACCAAAAACGTCACGGTATTGAGCTACGTTTGCAAACCGTGCGAAATAGCTTAGAGCAGGCTAGGGTTGAAAATCAGGGACTGCAAGTTAGACGTAAAGGGCTACAAGATCAGTTGCAGGAGGCGCAGTTCGATTTGCAGTCTGTGTTGGATACGCTGCCTGAAAATGCCAATGAAGCTGAGTGGCTGGAATCCTTAGATCAAGCTGGGCGGCGAATTACCCGATTGGGGCCGATTAACTTGGCGGCAATTGAAGAATATAAGCAGCAGTCTGAGCGAAAAAACTATTTAGACGCACAAAACGATGATCTGGTTGAAGCGTTAGAGACGTTGGAGGGCGCGATACGTCGCATAGACAAGGAAACCCGCAATCGCTTTAAGGAGACCTTCGATAAGGTGAATAGTGGGCTTCAGGATCTTTTCCCTAAAGTCTTTGGCGGCGGCAGCGCCTCTTTAGAAATGACCGGCGACGATTTGTTGAATACGGGCATTTCCATCATGGCGCGGCCACCCGGCAAACGAAACAGCACCATTCATCTGCTGTCTGGTGGCGAGAAGGCGTTAACCGCAATCGCCTTGGTATTCTCTATTTTCCGACTTAATCCAGCACCATTTTGTATGCTGGATGAGGTTGATGCGCCTTTAGATGACGCCAACGTTGGTCGCTACGCGCGCCTAGTAAAAGAGATGTCTTCCGAAGTGCAGTTTATTTATATTAGCCACAATAAAATTGCCATGGAAATGGCGCACCAATTGATGGGTGTCACCATGCATGAGCCAGGCGTGTCGCGGTTGGTATCTGTGGATCTGGAGAAAGCTGCAGAAATGGCGGCAATGTAAGTGTCGTAATTAGGCGAAAATCTGGATATTTACCATACCGCGTGGAACAATGGCGGCAGAAGTATATCCAAAGCCACAGCGTATTTTTTTGAGGATATGGCCGCGTAGGCTAATTAAGGGCTAGGTAATGGATCTCAATGTTAGAGATTGGTTAATTATTATTGGCGCTTTGCTGGCGACGGCGGTGCTGCTTGATGGTTTTCGACGGATGCGTAAAGACCGTCGAGATACTATTCGTTTAAGTTCTAAAAACCGTCAAGATGACGACCTATGTAATCCTGAGTTACCAACGGGTACTGCCCGCGTGGTCGCGGTTAGAGAAACACCCAGTCTACATCTTAAGCGCGCAAAAACGGCGCCGGCCAAGGTGCGTAAAGAGCCTGAATTCGATGTGGAACCAGAAGCGGAACTCGATGACGATGAGTTAGGTGATATTCAGCAAGAGAATCAGTACGACGACACAGAGTATCAAGCAAGCGATTACCACGATCCCGAAGACGATATTTTATTTACCGACCCGGCGGATGAGTATCGTTCCAAGTTCGATGATGATGACGATGAAGATGAGGTCGTCGCAGGTTGGTCTTCATCCAAATCTGATGACGATTTTGAGGAGGCGCCTAGGGTAAGAGCTCAGGACGTTTCAGAACGCGAAAGTTCGCGCGCGAATGAAAAGGCGTCGTCAAATAAAGAAGAGCCTCCCAAGTCAGAGCATCACGAGTTACTCGTCATCAATGCAATGGCCCCAGAAGGAAAGCCGTTTAAAGGTAATGATTTACTGCAAATTCTAATGGCCTGCGATGTGCGTTATGGAAAGATGAATATTTTTCATCGTTATGAAAATGCCGACGGCACAGGCGAAATTCAATTTAGCGTGGCCAACTTAGTCGAGCCCGGTAATTTCGATCTTGATGAAATAGATGACTTTACCTCTCCGGGTGTGGTGTTCTTTATGCATCTACCGGGCCCAAAAGACAGCGTCAAGGCATACGAGGCAATGGTAGAGACCGCGCGCTGCTTAGTAAAAAATCTTGAAGGCGAGCTGCGCGATCAGAGTCATAGCGTTGCGACAAAGCAAACCCTCGAACACTATAAACAACGCATACGTGATTTTGAGCGCCGTCAGCTAACCCTGATGTAGGCATCGCCCAAAAGCAGGTGCAAACAATAATGGCGTTTTGAATGTCAGATATCTCCCAGCGCGAGCGCCTTTTGGCGCTGCGCGAGCAACTCCATAAGCATAGCTATCAGTACTACGTTTTAGACGCTCCGCAAATACCGGATGTGGAGTACGATCGCCTATTTAACGAACTGCTAGACATCGAAGCAGCACATCCAGACTGGCAAACCGACGATTCGCCATCCCAACGGGTTGGTGCGGCGCCGCTTTCTTCCTTTAGTCAGGTTCGCCATGAAACACCGATGTTGTCACTCGACAACGTTTTCTCAGAAGATGAGTTACTAGATTTTGATCGTCGAGTTAAATCGCGTCTTGAAGATGGCGCTGAGTTTAGCTACGCCTGTGAGCCAAAATTAGATGGTATCGCGGTTAGCTTATTGTATGTGGACGGTGTTTTAGTACGCGGAGCTACCCGAGGCGATGGCCGCGTCGGCGAGGATATTACTCAGAATGTGAAAACGATTTCGTCTATACCCCTGAAATTACAAGGAGAAGGGTGGCCGGATGAGTTGGAAGTGAGGGGTGAAATATACATGCCTCGCGCTGGGTTTGAGCGCATCAACGAACTCGCCCGAGAGACCGATGGAAAAGTCTTCGTCAATCCGCGCAATGCGGCGGCAGGTAGTTTGCGCCAATTAGATAGCCGGATAACCGCTAAACGTCCTTTAGAAATGAGTTGTTATGGCATCGCTCAGCAAGAAGGCGAGGCGCTTTTTGCTAGCCATAGTGAGGGCTTGCAGCGTTTGCGTGAATGGGGATTTTTAGTGAGTCCCGAGTTGCGTGTGGTCAGTTCAATTGCAGACTGCGTCGATTATTATCAGAGCCTATTGCAACGGCGTGATGGCCTAGCTTATGACATCGACGGCATCGTCTTTAAAGTTGATTCATTGGCGCTGCAGGCGAAACTCGGCTTTGTCTCCCGAGCGCCGCGCTGGGCGATAGCGCATAAATTTCCTGCCCAAGAAGAAATTACCTTACTGCGCGATGTGGAGTTTCAAGTTGGGCGCACTGGCGCGGTTACGCCGGTGGCCAAATTAGAACCGGTGTTCGTTGGCGGTGTCACGGTTAGCAATGCGTCGCTGCACAATTTTGATGAAATTGAACGTCTAGGAGTGATGATTGGCGACTATGTTGTTGTGCGTCGCGCCGGTGATGTCATTCCACAAATTGTTCAGGTGGTATTAGACCGCCGGACGAAAGGCACCGAAGAAATAATTGCACCGGTTAAATGCCCGGTATGCGAAAGTCTATTGGAGCGCGCACCGGGTGAAGCTGTTTTACGTTGCAGCGGCGGTTTGGTTTGCGGCGCCCAGCGCAAAGAGGCAATAAAGCATTTTGCCAGCCGTAAGGCCATGGATATCGACGGACTTGGCGATAAACTAGTCGAGCAATTTGTTGATGCAGGTTTGATAAATACGGTCGCCGATTTGTATCTATTAAGCGTCGAGCAAATCGCTAACTTAGATCGAATGGGGCAAAAATCGGCGGAGAATTTGATCGCGGCGATCGAGAAGTCGAAAACAACGACATTGCCACGTTTTTTATATTCGCTGGGTATTCGTGAAGTCGGAGAGGCCACCGCGTTAAATCTTGCTCGGCATTTTGGCGCGTTGCCGGAGCTAATGTCGGCATCGGAGGACATGCTCATAGAGGTAGAGGACGTCGGTCCGATTGTCGCAAGTCATTTACACGCCTTCTTCGCCACCGAGTTTAATCGCGATGTGGTTAAGCAGTTGTGTGATCGCGGTGTTCATTGGCCCGCGGCGCAAAAGCAGGGTGGCGCGCAGCCACTAGCCGGTCAAACATGGGTGTTGACTGGTAATTTGGAGTCAATGACTCGCGGCGAGGCTAAAGAGAAATTACAGGCTCTGGGAGCCAAAGTGGCAGGGAGCGTGTCTGCGAAAACAGATTGTGTTGCCGCTGGTGTGAGTGCAGGATCTAAATTAGCAAAGGCTGAAGCCCTGGGGATAAAAGTGATCGATGAGCAGGGCCTGCTTAAGGTATTCGCTGATGTGGGTGGTGGCGAATGAAAATGCTTTGCTTACTTTTTCTCATTATTTCGGTGTCTGCCTGTACAACGTCGCCACCCCGAAATCCCGGCGATGTCTGCGCAATATTTCGAGAAAAAGACGATTGGTATGGCGACGCTAAGGACGCGTCAAAAAAATGGAATTCTCCCATCCCGATCATGATGGCGATTATGTATCAGGAGTCGCGTTTTGTCGCTAAGGCCAAACCACCAAAGAAATACTGGTTGGGCTTTATTCCCGCTGGAAGAATGTCCGATGCTTATGGCTATGCACAGGCGAAGGATGCGACCTGGGACTGGTACGTGGATAAATCTGGAAATTGGGGTGCTGATCGGGATGATTTCGCAGACGCCATTGATTTTATTGGCTGGTACAACAATACCAGCGGTAAAATAAACGGCATCGCCAATACTGACGCTTATAGCTTATATATGGCTTATCACGAAGGCCACGGCGGGTTTAAAAAGAGAACATTTGCAAATAAGCCTTGGCTAAAACGTGTTGCCGGAAAGGTTTCCTCACGAGCGGCTACATATGGCAGCCAGCTAGGCCGCTGTGAGAAAGACCTTAAAAGCGGCGGCTGGTTCTTCGGTATTTTTTAATTACCACTCACCGCTATTGGGCATAGATAGCCATGGTTCTTGTGCAGAGAGTGCGTTACCTCGCTGCAATAGTTCAATCGATATCAAGTCGGGTGAGCGCACAAAGGCCATATGGCCATCTCTTGGTGGTCGATTGATCGTGACGCCAGCATCCATTAATTTTTGGCAGAGGGCGTAAATGTCGTCTACTGCAAACGCGAGGTGGCCAAAATTGCGGCCGCCACTGTAATCTTCGGTGTCCCAGTTGTAGGTTAATTCGATGGTCGGTGTCTGCGTGGTTTTCGCGTGGCTATAATCATCGGGTGCGGCGAGGTAAATAAGGCTGAATCGACCTTTTTCGCTATCATAGCGTTTCACTTCTTTTAGACCTAGTAACTCACAATAAAAGTGTATTGACGCATCTAGGTCCTTTACGCGAATCATGGTGTGGAGATATTTCATGAAGTTACCTCGTATTCAAATTAGCAAAAAATGTATGCGCCTTGTGTATGATACAGGCTATGAGCTTGTGTAAGTTTACTAGAGTTTGAGGTGGAGTATTTGTGACTCAAACAAATCAAAAACATTTATTGATCGTATACCACAGCCAGTCTGGCAGGAACGAAAGCCTAGCTTATGCGGCGGCAGCGGCAGCGCGAGATGCGGACTCCGGTGTTGATGTGCGGTTATTGCGGGCTGCTGAGGCGGGAACCCGTGATTTAGCTTGGTGTGATGGAGTGCTGCTATTCTTTCCCGAAAACTTCGGCGCGATTGCCGGCGGCATGAAAGACTTCCTTGATCGCACGTTTTATCCCGTCATCAATCAACAGGTTTATAGGCCATATAGCGTGTTCATTTGCTCGGGCAACGATGGCAGTAACGCGTTGAGACAATTTGAACGTATAGCGAAGGGATGCTCGTGGCGCTGCGTGAGCGAGCCAATTATAACAACAGGGGTGCCGGATACAGAGGTATTTGAAAAAGCAGAGGAACTCGGCGCGGCTTTTGCGACAGGCCTGATTATTGGAGTTTTCTAGGTACAGCTTGATCTGTATCAAATTAGCAATCCCTAGTTTTTTTCTTTGATCTGAACCCATCTACTATTCGTACCGCTTGTGGCACCATTCAGGTGCGAGTATAGCGGTAAGTCACATTTTACTTCTGTGAAATACCGACTAAACTCATTAACAACCCGTATTACTCGGCACAGTTCTAGTGCATGGTGGACAGGTTGAATAATTAAAATAAATTAGGGAGAGTCTTAAATGACAACACAGCGCATAATAAATCGTCGCGTCGCACCAATGGTGTTGGCTGTCGGCTTGTGTGCAAATCCAGCGGCTTTTGCAGCGCCGGCTTTAGAAGAAGTTTTGGTTACTGCGACCCTACGTACTGAGAGTTTGCAGGACGTGCCAGTATCAGTAAATGCCATGGCGGGGGAGAAAATGCAGGAGGCGGGTATTGATAAAATTGAAGACCTCCAAGCCTATGTACCTAATTTGTCGATGTCTGAGACAGGTATCGGCACTAATATCTATATTCGTGGTATCGGTTCCGGTATCAACCCAGGGTTTGAGCAGTCGGTAGGTATGTATTTCGATGGCGTGTCTTATAGTCGTGCCCAGCTGACCCGTGCACCATTTTTAGATTTAGCGAGGGTTGAGGTACTGCGCGGTCCGCAGAACATCCTTTACGGAAAGAACAGTATTGCTGGTGCGTTGAGTCTGGTGTCAGCCCGTCCCGGCCAAGAGCAAGAAGGGATGATTTCAGGTTTGTATGAGCCAGATCATGACGAGAAAGTGGTTGATTTCATGGTGTCTGGTCCAATTACCGACACTTTAGGTGGTCGTGTAGCCATTCGTAAGCGCGAGTTTGGTGGTTACATCGAGAATTTGACTTTGAACCGTGATGAACCTCAGCGCGATGAATCGACTATTCGGGCAATTTTGGATTGGGATGCGACGCCTGATCTCACCGCGATGCTTAAATTTGAACTAGGTAAATTTAATGTCTTGGGTCGTCAGGTTGAAATTACTAACGATCAACCCTCAACTACACTGGCCGGCAACCCGACCTACTCCCAAGCTTTGGCTGGAAGTTTTGGTGCGGATTCCTCGGTACTGAATACCAAGCAAGATTACAAGCGTTCTTCGAACGGTGATTATAGTAATAACCGCACCAAGAATCTGACGCTTAATGTAGATTATGCTCTGGGTGAGGGAACATTGACCTTTATAAGTGGCTTTTTGCATTACGAGTTTGATGAGCTTTGTGATTGCGACTTTACCGGTGCCCCGGTATTTAGCATACCTTTTGAAGAAGATTACGATCAATACAGCCAAGAAATCCGTTGGATTTCAGCCGCTGGCGGGACTTTTGAACATATTGGTGGGGCTTATTTTCAAAAGAGTGAGCTTGATTTCTTTGATGCAATCCTAATTGATAGTCCAATTATCCCCGGTGCTGTGCTCCAGAGAACCGGTTCGGCAGCATTGAGCGCTTCAATTGCAAACACCACTACACCGCGTAATTTTACCAGTGATGCAGAGTTATATTCTGTTTTTTGGCAGACTACTTGGAATGCTAGTGAGCGTCTAAGAGCTACTCTAGGATTGCGTTATTCTTATGAGGAAAAAGAAGGCACTCGTAAACTGACGGTCGCCGACTTGAACGGCAACGAGCGCCCACTAGGTAACGTTGATGTTGTTCTTTCAGGCTTGTTTAAAGTTGAGCGTCACGACTTAGAAGGTACTCAGAAAGGGGGCAACTTAGCGCCATCTCTTAACGTGCAGTATGACGTTAATGATGACGTGATGGCTTACGCGACAGTCAGTGTCGGCAATAAGTCAGGTGGTTTCGATGCTCGCTCTAATGCCTCTCCGAGCCCAGATCTAAATGCAGCCGGTCAGTCCCTTGTGGGGTCATTTGAATATGACGAGGAAAAAGCGACAAGTTTTGAAGTTGGTGCTAAGACTAGTTTCTTAAATGGTCGCGGTGAGTTGAATGTCGCGGCATTCTTCACTAAATACGATGATCTACAGGTAAGTATCTTTGACGGTACTCTCGGCTTTAATGTCGGTAACGCCGGCGCCGCCGAGACAATGGGTGTTGAATTGGATGGACGCTTTGCATTGACAGATAATTTGTTGATGACTGGGGCATTAGCCTTCTTGGATTTCGAATTTACTGATTTCCCGAATGGGCAGTGTTATCAAGGCCAAACTCCGGATTCTACAGTTAACGGAGTTAACTTTTGTGACTACAAAGGCAAGACGAACCAATACGTAGCGGATTTCTCTGGGAACGTAGGTTTTGTTTACACTAGGTCGTTTGGTCAGGGCATGGAGTTCCGTGCTGGAACGGACTTCACCTTTACCGATGATTATAATTCCTCTCAGAATCTTGACCCAAGCCAGGAGCAAGATGGCTATGTTGAGATGAATATTCGTGTTGCGTTGGCGGATGTTGAGTCGGGATGGGAAGTTGCGGTTGTGGGTAAAAACGTGACCGATGAAGATGTTATTTCCTATTCTAACGACGTGCCTTTAGCCAATAGCAGTTTCGGAAGCATTGGGCATTATTCCTTTATTGAGCGTCCTCGTAGTGTGGCTGTTCAGGTGGCTTATCGCTGGTAAGCTGGTTTTCATAACTTGATTATAGGAAGGCTTAACGAGAAAGCGCGATCTTAACGGTCGCGCTTTTTTGCATTTTGGCTAAGGCTTTTTATAATTGATATGGATGAGGTCAGTGCTAAGTCATTGAACTATTTTCGATATTAAGATATGTTTTCAATGCACACATTTTGGCGTATATGTATAATATGAGCTACCTTGAGTTTAGGTCGTCAATAATACGTGATGTATTTGGCGGCACTATAAATATAAAACTATCGCACCTGGAGGTCATATGACCTTAAAACGTCCTATTACTAATTTTCGCCGTTCCGCATTAGCTTCCGCTATTGTATTGTGTTCCTCATACTCTTTTGCTGCTCCTGTACTCGAGGAAGTGATTGTTACCGCCACGATTCGGGCGGAAAGTCTTCAAGACGTACCTGTTTCTGTAAATGCCGTTTCCGGTGAGAAAATGATGGAGGCCGGCATTGGTAAAGTAGAGGATTTGCAGGCCTATGTGCCAAATTTAACGATGTCTGAAACCGGCATCGGTACCAATATTTATATCCGAGGTATCGGTTCAGGTATTAACCCTGGCTTTGAACAATCCGTGGGTATGTATTTTGATGGTGTTAGCTATGGCCGTGCTCAGTTGTCACGGGCACCGTTCCTCGACTTAGCGCGAGTCGAAGTATTGCGTGGTCCGCAGAACATTCTGTTCGGGAAAAATAGTATTGCAGGTGCGCTGAGTTTGATATCTGCACGTCCTGGGCAAGAGTTTGAAGGTATGGTATCTGGGACCTATGAACCAGAAACCAATGAACAGGTGCTTGATTTAGTGCTCTCTGGCGCGGTGACGGATACCGTTGGAGCCCGTCTCGCGATCCGTAAACGTCTCACCGACGGTTATATGGAAAACCTCACGCTTAACCGTGATGAGCCAGAACGCGATGAGCAGACTATTCGCGCTATTTTTGAATGGGATGCAACTGCAAATTTAACGGCTGCGCTGAAACTGGAAGTCGGCCAGTTTGATGTTAATGGTCGTCAGATTGAAATTATCAATGATAACGCTTCAACGGATAGCAACTTCAATGGCGAGACATATGCTGGAATTTTGGAAAGCTATGACGTTGGGCCTGGTGGGATTCTAGGCTCTGTTAGTTCTGACCCTTCGGTGCTTAATAACTACCAAGATTACAAGCGATCTTCAAATGGCGATTTCAGCTATAACGACACTCATAACGTGACGTTAAATGTTGATTACGCTTGGGGCGACCATACCTTTACCTTTATCACCGGTATTCTGGGTTATGAAACATCTGAGTTATGTGACTGTGACTTTACCGGTGCGGAAGTGTTCAGTGTTGCTGCTGAAGAGGAGTATTCACAGTTTAGCCAGGAAGTTCGCTGGGTGTCCCCGGTGGGTGAAGATTTTGAATTTATAGCGGGCGCGTTCTATCAGCAAAGTTCCTTGGATTTCTTCGATAGCATTCGCGTTGGAAATGATATCTTGCCGACATTGTTAAACGGTGTTGATGTCTTGGAGGGCGGTGCACGTGGTGAGACTCCTGCTGATGGTGACTTAATAGGTGGTCCATTAGGTTTGCCTGTGTCTGGCGTGGGCGATGCCGGTACTGAGATAATTAATTTGGGCACGCCGCGCAACTTTGAGTCAGATACCAAACTGCTTTCAGGTTTTATTCAGGCTACATGGAACGTGACCGATTTGACTCGCGCAACACTGGGTTTACGCTATTCATATGAAGAAAAAGAGGGAAGCCGTAGCCTCGATTTAACCGATATCACTACGGGGCAAAGTCGCGCTATAGGCGAAGTTGATACTGTTGTAGCAAAAAACTTCTCTGCTGAGCGTCATAATTTGAGCGGTGAGCGTTCAGGCGGTAATTTGGCGCCATCGTTGAACCTTCAGCATGACTGGAGTGACGATGTTATGTTGTATGCCACGGCAAGTATTGGTTACAAGTCTGGCGGATTCGATGCTCGGTCAAATGCATCTCCAGGTGGCGGTAAATTGCGTGCGGCGGCTCCTGAAATTGAAGGTAGTTTTGAGTATGATGATGAGCAGGCGACCAGTTTTGAACTCGGCGCTAAAACGACATTGCTAGATGGCGCTGCAGAGCTCAACGTCGCTGCTTTCTATACGGAATATGACGATCTTCAAGTTAGTATTTTTGATGGAACACTGGGTTTCAACGTCGGCAACGCTGGCGCAGCGACTACAATGGGCTTAGAGCTAGATGGTCGTATGGCGTTAACCGAGAATCTTATGATGACGGGCGCATTAGCCTTCTTGGACTTTGAATTTACAGAGTTCGCTAATGGCCAGTGTTATCAGGGGCAGCCTGTTGATTATGAAGTTGATGGTAATCCTTATTGTGACTACAAAGGCAAAACTAACCAGTATGTCGCCGACTACTCGGGTAACCTAACATTTGTTTACACCACCATGGTATCTAAGGATATTGAGTTCCGTGGCGGTGCCGACTTTGTGTTTACCGGCGCTTATAACTCTTCACAAAACTTAGACCCAAGCCAGGAGCAAGATGCGTATATAAAAGCGAATTTGCGTCTCTCTTTAGCTGATGTTGCTGCTGGTTGGGATGCTGCCATTTTGGTTAAGAATCTGACGGATGAAACCACCATTTCTTATTCAAATGACACGCCGCTGTCTAATAGTACTTTTAGCTCGATTGGTCATTATGGCTTCATTGACGCACCTCGGACCACCGCGTTGCAGGTGACATACCGCTGGTATTAAAGTGTTGGTTTAGAGTAATTTACTAACGCCGCGTGAGCGGCGTTTTTTTTGTCTCTTGATTATGCTGGTGTAAAGAATTGTGAAAAGTATTGAGCAAATTGTTATTGCTGCGGCACTTGGGTTTCTTCAGCGCGGAGAGTCTGGTTGGTTGTGTACCGTTGTGAAGACCTTTGGTGCGTCACCGAGGCCTTTGGGATCGATGTTGGTTATGAATATCGATGCAACGGTATTTGGCTCATTATCTGGCGGCTGTATTGAAGACGAGCTATTAGAAAAATTACGACGGGGCGAGCTGGCAAATACTAAGCCGGAAATTCTTGAGTACGGTGTTAGCGCTGAAGAGAATGAGCGCTTCGGTTTACCCTGCGGCGGCCGTATGCACGTTTTGGTGGAGCCGCTAATAGTATCCAGTGAGTTTTGTAAATTACTAGAACAGTTGGATGGTGCGTTTGAAAGTCGCAAAGCGATCCGTCGCTATGTTGATCTTAACACGGGTCGCTGGAATCTTGAATATGTCGAGCGCTGCGAGCCGCTGACGATTAACGATACAAGCTTGGTTCAGGATTTTGGGCCGCGGGTTCGATTATTATTAATAGGCGCAAACGAGCTTGCACGCTGTATTTCTGAAATCGCCTTGGCGATGGATTACCGAGTAATTGTGTGTGATCCCCGCGAGGATAGGCGTGAGCAGTGGGCTGTCGTTGGTGCTGAGTTAAGTGCCTTAATGCCCGATGAGGCGGTCAGTGAATTTGCTGATCCGTATACCGCTGTTATTACCTTAACTCACGATCCCAGAATTGATGATATGGCGTTGATGCAAGCGCTGATAGAGCCGCTGTTTTATGTGGGGGCTTTGGGCTCTGTCAGGACGTCGGCGAAGCGTCGCGAACGCCTCAAGCAATTAGATATTAGCGACGAACAAATTGACCGGCTTTACGCGCCAGTAGGTTTACCAATCGGAAGCAAATCAGCAATGGAAATTGCACTCGCTATTATGGCGCAGCTCACTCAGCTTAGAGCGTCAGGTACTTCTGTAATAATGAGTGAGTCCGCTAAAGTATGATAGCGTTGCCGTTGGTAATTTTGGCCGCAGGAAAAAGCAAGCGCTTCGGCGTTGGGGATAAGCGTTTTACGATATTGCCCCATGGCGGTGTTTTAGTGAATGCGATGGTACGTCGTGGGCGAAGGGCGGGGCTTGATGTATATGTGGCGCTCGATGCTTCAGATGATGTGTCGGAGAAAATTGATGCGCCTTGTCTTTTCGCAAAGAATGCGAGCTCGGGAATGGGGGCAACCATTGCCGACACCTTGAGCGAACTCGCCGCTTTGTCATCGGCAGATGCCGTTTTAATTATGCCGGTTGATTTACCGTTAATTCGAGTCAAATCTCTACGTTGCGTCGCTGAACGAGCGTCTTTGGATCGTATTGTCATGCCGCAACACAATGGTAGGCGAGGCCATCCTGTCGCGTTTGGGCGTCAGTACTGGCCAGCATTAATGAAATTGAGTGGCGACGAGGGCGCCCGTAGTATGATTTCGTCAAACGTCGATCATGTCGATATGGTGGAGCTTGACGATGAGGGTATTTATCTCGACGCCGATACGCCGGAGGAAATGGAAGTGCTGATGACTAAGCTGCGACCCACATTGCGTTAGGCGGATTTACCCTTTGATTGGGTCTTATCACTGGCGCCGTTGAGTAATTCAATAAAGGCTTCAGCCGCATTAGATAAGCTTCGATTGCGATGATGTACACAACCAAGTGTTCTGCTCAGCACTTGTCCTTCCCATTCAAGCGCAACCACGCTGTCGTCCAAAAGCGTTAACGGTAAAATGCTCCAGCCGAGACCAATGCCGACCATCACTTTGATGGTTTCTAGGTAGTTGGTGGACATGCCGATATTCATGCTCAAACCGCGTTTATCAAATAACTCCTTAATGATTTGTCCGGTATAGGTGTTCAATCCAGGTGGCAGCGCAGTGTGCTGGCTTAGCATTTCTGCGTTCACGCTTTTGTATTTGGCCAGCGGGTGATCAAGCGCGACAGTAACGGCGAGAGGATCTTCCCAAACCGGCATGGATTGCAATAATTGTTCACCGGTGGGAGACAAGGTGATGACAGCTAAGTCCATTTCCCCCTGAAGTATCAGTTGGTGCGCCTGTTCAGAGTCCATAAAGTCGATGTCGAGTTTTACGTCGGGGTAGAGCTGGCTATATTTTCGTAATATCGGTGGCAAGCGGTGAAGGCCTATATGGTGGCTGATTCCCATAGATAGTCGTCCGCTCACATTGCCACGTAAATCGTGGATGCTGCGAACCGCCTCTTTGATGTCTTGCAGAATACGTCGGCTCTGTGGAAGCAAAGCCTGCCCGGCCTCGGTAAGGTGTACATGTCTGCCGATGCGATCGAATAATTTGCAATTCAAATGATTTTCTAAGGCCGCGATCCGTTTGCTGACCGCGGGCTGGGTTATATATAGCTGCTCTGCGGCCAGTGAGAATGACTGGCGCTCGGCGACGGCGAGAAAGGCTTTTAAGGTGTCTGTGTCCATTGGCGAAGCATATTACTATTCCATAATAGAATGCAAATAATGAAAAATATGAATTTGTGTTATTTGACTGCGATGCGTAGTATTGCGGATCTGATAACTCACCGCGCAACGTGGTTTTGGTATCGTAGACTTGCTAACCCGCTGGAGAATTCAGCGTTGAACAATATGGGGCATGATTATGGCTGGACAAACGCTTTACGACAAATTGTGGAACGCCCATCTGGTGAAAGAGCGGGATGATGGCACGGCGCTGCTTTATATAGATCGCCACTTGGTTCACGAAGTGACGTCACCTCAGGCTTTCGAGGGGCTTCGTTTGGCCGGTCGGCTTCCATGGCGTGTCACAGCAAATATTGCTACTCCAGATCACAACGTGCCGACTGAACTTGTTGAACGCAGCGGCGGCGTCGAGGCGATTGCGGATGAGATTTCACGCATTCAGGTGAGAACCCTTGACGAGAATTGCGATGAGTTTGGTATCACCGAATTTTCAATCAATGATGTGCGCCAAGGAATTGTGCACGTAGTTGGCCCTGAGCAGGGCGCTACATTGCCCGGCATGACCGTGGTGTGCGGTGATTCCCACACCGCTACCCATGGCGCTTTGGGCGCCTTGGCGCACGGCATAGGTACGTCTGAAGTAGAGCATGTTCTGGCTACTCAGTGCCTGATTCAGAAGAAAAGTAAAAATATGTTGGTGCGTGTTGATGGTGAGCTTGGCGCTGGCGTAACGGCGAAAGATGTTGTATTGGCCATTATAGGTAAAATTGGTACCGCAGGTGGTACTGGTTACGCGATTGAGTTTGGTGGCGACGTGATTCGCAAGCTGTCGATGGAAGGTCGTATGACCATTTGTAATATGGCCATCGAAGGTGGTGCCCGGGTTGGCATGGTGGCGGTTGATGACGTCACTATCGACTACGTTAAAGGTCGCCCGTTCGCGCCGAATGACGGCGAGTGGCAGCTGGCGCTGGAATATTGGAATACTCTGCATAGCGATGACGATGCTGTTTTCGATAAAACCGTTGTACTTAACGGCGCAGATATTTTGCCGCAAGTCACGTGGGGCACCAGCCCCGAAATGGTGTTGCCGGTGAGTGGTATTGTGCCCAGCCCCAATGATTACAGCGATCCCGCACAGCGCAGTGGTTGCGAGCGTGCCTTGCAATATATGGGGCTCACCGCCGGTCAAGCGATTACCGATATTAAACTTGATCGGGTGTTTATCGGTTCTTGCACAAATTCGCGTATCGAGGATCTGCGCGAGGCGGCTGCAGTTGTTCGTGGTAAAAAAGTTGCGGCCAATGTTAAAGAAGCCATGGTAGTGCCGGGTTCAGGATTGGTGAAAAAACAGGCTGAGGCTGAGGGATTGGATAAAATATTCCTTGACGCGGGTTTGCTATGGCGTGAACCGGGTTGCTCGATGTGTCTGGCAATGAACGCGGATAAATTAGGCGCCGGTGAGCATTGTGCGTCGACGTCTAATCGTAATTTTGAAGGTCGTCAGGGCTTTGGTGGTCGTACCCATTTGGTAAGCCCTGCGATGGCTGCGGCGGCGGCAATTGCCGGTCATTTTGTTGACGTTCGGGAATGGATCTGAGGAGTTAATGATGAAAGCATTTACAGTACTTGACGGTGTTGTGGCGCCAATGGATCGCGCCAATGTAGATACCGATATGATTATTCCCAAGCAATTTCTAAAATCGATTAAGCGCAGTGGCTTTGGTCCGAATTTGTTTGATGAGCTTCGTTACTTGGATGAAGGGCAGCCTGGGCAAGATAGCGCTAAGCGGCCTTTGAACCCAGAGTTCCCGCTAAATTTTCCGCGTTACAAAGGTGCCTCGATATTGATCGCGCGCGAAAACTTTGGCTGCGGCTCAAGTCGGGAGCACGCGCCGTGGGCGCTGGAAGATTATGGTTTCTCCTGCGTTATTGCGCCTAGTTTTGCCGACATCTTTTTTAACAATTGTTTTAAAAATGGTGTGCTGCCAATAGTGTTGCCGGCGGCAAAAGTGGATGAGTTATTCACGGCTATGTATGCCAATGATGGTTTTACTCTGAAAATTGACTTGGACGCCCAAGTGATTGTGACGCCTGCGGGAGAAAGCATTCAGTTTGAAGTGGACAGCTTCCGCAAACACTGCTTATTGAATGGTCTTGATGATATTGGTTTGACTTTGCAAGATGCCGATGAAATCAGTGCCTTTGAAGCTAAGTGGCAGCAAAAATCACCTTGGCTATTTCGTACGCATAGCGCGTAAATCGCTGTCGTGTTGATAAATCTTAATTTTATATTTTAGTAAAGGAATTTAATTGTGACAGAGCGTCAGCAAAGAAATATAGCAGTGTTGCCAGGTGATGGTATTGGTCATGAAATTATGGCTGAGGCGGTCAAGGTATTGGCGTGGGTTAACGAAGCTCACGATCTTGGTTTGAATATGCAGCACGCCTTAGTTGGCGGCTCGGCAATCGATGCTCACGGTACTGCATTGCCGGATGAAACTTTTGCGATATGCGAGCAGGCCGACGCAATATTGCTTGGTGCGGTAGGCGGGCCTAAATGGGATAAATTGCCGCCTGCGGAGCGGCCTGAAAAAGGTGGCTTGCTTGAAATCCGTAAGCGCCTAGATCTGTTCGGAAATTTGCGCCCAGCGATCTTGTATCCGCAGCTTGCTGATGCCTCATCGTTAAAACCAGAGCTTGTTGCCGGTTTAGATATTCTTATTGTTCGTGAATTGACCGGCGGTATTTATTTCGGTCAGCCGCGTGGTATTCGGGAGTTAGAAAATGGCGAACGTGAGGGCTATAACACCTACGTCTATAACGAATCTCAAATTCGTCGGATTGGTAAAGTGGCCTTTGAACTTGCGCAAAAGCGTGGTGGACGTTTGTGTTCAGTCGATAAAGCCAATGTATTAGAAGTGACCATGCTTTGGCGCGAAGTGATGGATGAGATGGCGAAAGACTACCCCGACGTTGAGCTTAGCCACATGTATGTCGATAACGCGGCGATGCAGCTTATAAGAGCGCCAAAGCAATTTGATGTAGTTGTTACCGGTAATATGTTTGGCGACATTTTGTCGGATGCGGCTGCTATGCTCACGGGATCTATCGGTATGTTGCCGTCGGCGTCGTTGGATGTAAATGGCCGCGGTATGTACGAACCATGCCATGGTTCTGCGCCAGATATTGCTGGGCAAAATAAGGCAAATCCGCTAGCGACCATTCTGTCGGTAGCGATGATGCTGCGCTACTCGCTGAATGAACCAGCGGCAGCGCAGCAAATTGAAGATGCTGTAAGTACGGTTTTGGATCAGGGTATACGTACCGCGGATATTTATTCCGAAGGTAGCACCTTGGTTGGCACTGTTGAAATGGGTGACGCGGTTATTGCAGCCTTGGCTTCAGCGTAGATTCAACAAGATAGAATTCAGGAGTACATATGAAGAAAGTAGGATTTGTTGGTTGGCGCGGTATGGTTGGCTCAGTATTAATGGGACGGATGCTGGAAGAGAAAGATTTCGACGGCATCGAGCCGGTGTTTTTCACCACCTCGAATGTCGGCGGTCAAGGGCCTGCGATTGGACGTGATATCGACACGCTGAAAGACGCCAGTAATATAGCTGAGCTGTCAGCAATGGATATTATTATTTCCTGCCAAGGTGGAGATTATACCAAGTCGGTTTTCCCAGCGCTGCGCAGCGGCGGTTGGGATGGCTATTGGGTGGACGCCGCATCGTCGCTGCGTATGGACGACGATGCCATTATTATTCTCGATCCCGTCAATCTTGATGTAATCAAGGATGGCCTAAGTCGCGGTGTTAAAAACTTTATTGGTGGTAACTGTACTGTCAGTTTAATGTTGATGGCGATCGGTGGTTTATTTCGCGAAGGATTGGTGGAGTGGGTTAGTGCACAAACCTATCAGGCGGCGAGTGGCGCTGGCGCACAGAATATGCGTGAGTTGATAAATCAAATGGGCACTGTGCGTGACAGTGTTGCGACTGAGCTTGCCGACCCGCGTTCCAATATTTTGGATATTGATCGTAAAGTCGCTGAGGCGATGCGCAGCGATGTGTTCCCAAAAGAAAATTTCGGTCATGCGCTGGCGGGCAGTTTGCTGCCGTGGATTGATACTCAACTGGAAAACGGTCAAAGCCGCGAAGAGTGGAAAGGGCAGGCGGAAACAAACAAAATACTTGGTCGCGCAGATTCGCCAATAGCGATTGACGGCAACTGTGTGCGCATTGGCGCAATGCGCTGCCACAGCCAAGCCTTGACCATCAAGTTGAATAAAAATGTCGCGATTCCTGAGGTTGAAAGCATTCTTGCCTCCGCAAATGACTGGGTGCAAGTAGTGCCGAATGATCGCGCTGAAACCCTTGCTAGGTTAACGCCAACCGCTGTTACTGGAACTCTCCGCGTACCAGTAGGTCGTCTGCGTAAGCTCAACATGGGCGATCAGTATTTGTCGGCCTTTACAGTTGGCGATCAGCTTTTGTGGGGCGCCGCGGAACCTCTACGCCGGATGTTAAGAATATTACTTGGTGATATTAAGTAATGGCGTTGAAGTGTGTTGCGGTATTTGGCGCTTGCGGGCTTGAGGGTGAATTGCTATTAAGCGCACTCGCCGAAGCTGAGTTAGGTGTTGACTCTGTTAAGGCATTTGCCGATGACGCCGATGGGGAGACCGTGATGTATCGCGGTCGCCCCGTTGTTGTTAATGAACCGAGCGTAGCTGATTTCAGTAATATTGACGCTGCGATTTTTCTAAACGAAGGCTTTTGTGATTTTGCGGTGATTGATGCGGCTGAAGATGCCGGTATTATTATTCTCGATTGTACCGACACACTTGCCCAGCGTGGCGACGTCGCCTTGTTTTGTGAAGGCTCGCCCGTTGATACAAAAGTGACGGCCTTTGCTATAGCGGACGCGGTCAGCAGTCATGTGGCGGCATTATTACGTTTGCTTCCCGAGCGTAGCGTTCGCGATATTCATCTTGCGGTAAGTCAGCCGGTGTCGGTTTTTGGTCGCGTCGGTGTCGAGACACTCGCATCAGAGACGGCGAGACTTCTCAATGGGCAGCCGCCAGAAGATTCTCAGTTTGGTCTGCAAATGGCGTTTAACGTCCTTTCTCGACCGGCAGATAAAGTTGCTGCGCTAGAGCACACTCTGTCTGCATTGATGTCGACGGGTGAAACCTCTGTCGGTGCTACGGTATTCGAAAATGTTGTGCCAGTATTTTATGGTCACACTGGGATGTTGCGTGTGGCTTGTCATCAGTCAGTGGATATTTCGGGCCTCAAGCAGAAGCTGGCCGGTGATGACCGTTTTAGACTCTTTCCCCAAGATGATATAGCTGATTCTTCGCCAATTAACCTGCAAAATAGCGAAACTATAGATATTTCAGCAATAAGTAGTGGAAGACAGGATGGAACGGTCTTTCGCTGCACCCTAGTCGGTGATAATCTTCGTAAAGGTTCGGTGTTTAACATCATTGCATTGCTTAAAATCTTGATAAAAATCAATATCTAGCTTATATCTATGCATGCTGTTTAGAGAAATGGCGACCTATTGTCATGGGTAATTACTACCCACTGGTTATTATTTGATCGTAGCACTGGCCATTCCTTGAACTTTGGGTGAGTGCTAATACACGAACGGTGACATTATGAAGCGTAATAGGCTGGCAAAAGTGGTGCTCACGGTTGGTGCCCTGCACAGCGGACTAGTCAGTGCCCTCGGCCTAGGAGAGTTAGCACTCGATTCAACGCTGAATCAGCCTTTTCGTGCTGAAATTCCATTAAGGGATATCGGCGAGCTCGACGTAGAGCAAATCAGGGTTCAGCTGGCTGATAGCACCGCATTCGAAAATGCGGGCGTAGATCGCAGTCAGTTTTTGTCGAGTTTGGAGTTCAAAGTTGAGCTGCTTAGTGGCGGTAACGGTCGAATTATTGTCACAACTGCTAAAGCGGTCGTTGAGCCATACTTAGATTTTATTGTTGAGGCGCGCTGGCCCAACGGTAAAATGATCCGCGAATACACGGTTTTGCTCGATTTGCCTGTATATGCAGACGATGGCGCTTCGCAGGCGGTATCGATTAGCGCCACTAGCCCAGTTATAAGCCAAACACCCGTTAGGCAATCGGCGGTGCCGACTAATGCGCCACAACGTGATCCGGGCGGTTCAATTGGTGCAGTAGATCGTGCTCCACCGGTTCCTCGTGATCTTGACAAACAGCAAGAATTACCAGCATCAGATAACCCCAATGAGTACCGTGTTCAGAATCACGATACCATGTGGCGTTTAGCCAATAAGCTACGCCCAAGCTCCTACGTGACCACGCAGCAGACCATGTTGGCGTTGGTGAAAAAGAATCCTCAAGCCTTTGTAAATGGCAATGTGAACCAGATTAAGTCTGGTTACATCCTGCGTTTGCCATCAGAGGCGGAAGTGAAAGCTATAGATCACAATCAAGCTGTAGAGGAGATTAAGATACAAGCAAAGGAGTGGCGTGGCGATAAAGTCGCCAGGCCAGCAAGCTCCAAACCCACTGCTGAAAAAACGCCTGCTGCTCCTAGTGCCACCTCAGCCGCCGCACCAATGGCGCCGCAATTAGATGCGACGGCGAACTCTGATGCGCCAGAATCCAGTGATGCTGACAAAACGGTTAAATTCTCTTTAGGTAGTGCGGGAGACGCAGCGTCTGGCGACAACACCGATGCGGTTCGTGAGAAACTTAGGGAAGAGCAGGAAAATCTAGAAAAGACAAAGCTGGAAAACAGTGCGATGCAAAATCGTGTTGTTGAAATGGAAAAGCAAATTCAGACCCTACAAAGTTTGATAGCTTTAAAAAACAGTCAACTGGCTGCGTTGCAAAACGGTCAGACTCAGCCTGGGGCTGACCTTTCAAAGGTTGCTGATGAGGCCAGCGATGAAGCTCAGGCTCCTGAAGTCGCGACGCTGCCTGTTGCGGCAAGCGATGAGGCTGAGGCTGCATCAGAGCCGGTTAAGGAAGCTCAGAATAAGGATGCTGCCGTCGACAAGCCCTCGGTCGCTAAGCCTGCGGAACCGGCTAAGCCCGCCGCAGTAGTTACTGCAGCACAAGACTCACAAAGCTGGGTACAGCAAAATTTAGTGGCTTTTGTTGGTGTGTTTTTGGCTTTGCTGGCTTTGCTGGTGTTAGTGATTCGCCGTCGTAAGTCCCCAGATGAAGAGGCTGATTTAGCGAATTTTGAAGGTGGATTGGATGAAGTAGAGCAAGACGAGTCACCTGTCATGTTTGCAAGTGACGGCGATTTCGATTTTGACTCTGATGAAAAGAGCTTTGACGCTCCTCAAAATGAAGATGACGCTGAAGTGGTTTTCAGTGCCGACGATTTTGATTTTGACAGTATGTCGGAGTCGGACGGTGCTGAATCAGCTGACGACGTTGTTGTTGCTGATAGTTCAGCGTTTGATGAAGTTGCAGAAACTCGCGATGCTGTTGTCACGCCTCAAACAGGAGACGTTGTTGCTGAGGCAGAGATATATGTTGCCTACGGTCGTTACGATCAAGCGGCTAGTTTGCTTAATACTGCCATCGCCCAGGATCCAGAAAACAGTGAATTGCGCTTAAAGATTATCGATATTTATCTTGATACTCGTGATCAGGAGAATTTTGAAAGTGCGTATCGTGGACTGTTAGGTCTTAACGATGATGCCGCGGTCGCGCGGGTTAAAGAGTCCATGTCGGCCATTGAGGGCGTTAGTCATTGGTTGGGTGAAGAGCAGTCTAGTGTCTCGGACAATACCGTGAATGTTGGTCGCCATAGAGCGGTCAGTGACGAGGCTGATGGTGATGGCGATGATTTAGACTTCAGTTTGGATAGTGTCGAAGATGCCGGCGTAATGGCTGTTGACGATGACGAAATAGATTTTGAGTTAGATGATGCGCCTATCGATTCTCCTGAAACTTCAGAAGAGACTGCTACGCTTGTCGATGCGGACAATAATGCAGAACCGTTGACGAGCGCTGACTCAGTAGCAGATACCGATACGCTAGAGTCTCTGGATGTCGATCTAGCTGATTTGGATTTTGATTTTGAAGGTGATTTTGGTGTCGAGTCCGGTGAGCAGCCGCTAGATGTTGAAGGAGAGTTGCCGCCGAGTATTGTTTCGGAAGCGTCTCCGATCGAAAGCCTTAATGAAGATGCGCCGGCGTCATTTGATGGCCAAATGGACGTCTCGGGTGAACTCGGCCCCGCGTTTGCTGACTTGTCAGAAGATGAAGAGCTAGATTTCAGTTTGGATGATGCCCACGAAATCAGTCCTGCCGGTAACGCCTCTGGCGATACTAGCCTAGATAAGATTGATTTAGATTTTTCGCTCGACGATGCCGAGGTTTCTTCGCCCGTTGAAGAGACTGATGATGAGTTGATCTCATTTGATGATGACGATATTGCCAGTTTTGAGTTGGATGATACTCAGCTTGGTGCGCCTCTCGTCAATGAGGATACTCAAACTTCTACAGAAATGTCTGATGGCGATGACACAGATGTGGAGCTTGAGACTATAGAGTTTGCTAGTTCTGGTTTAGGTGATACCGAAATTGGCGAGCTTACCGCGCTTAATGAAGAAGGCAGTGCGGCCGAAGAATTAGTCCCAGAATTTGTTGATAAACCAACTTTAAACCCAGAGTCAAATGACGAAGACGAACTTGATTTGGATTTGTCAGACTTGGATATGGAGGAGTTTGATACCCTCGGTGCAGCTAGTCTTGCTGCGACAAGTGATGCCGATACTGATGAGATAGAGCTTGATCTGGCTGATTTTGATATGCCTAATGAAATCGCTAGCTCGGATGGTGATGTATCAGAGGTCGACGAGTCTGAGGTAGATGAGTCTTTCTTCGTGACCGATGAAGATGATGCGACATCGGATGAAATTACCCTAGACGACGAGTTGTTTGCTGAGAGTGGAGAAATACTTGACGCTGGGTCTGAAGATAAGCCGTCTGAAATCGCAGAGCCCAGTGTTGCTAGTGGTGAGGCGATATCGGTAGAGGATTTGGTGTTTGATGAATTCGACGCCAGTGAAGACGATGTCGAAGGCTTTGATTCATTGATCGATTCGGAATCTGTCGCCACGAAGCTCGATCTAGCGCGCGCCTATATAGATATGGGTGACAGCGAAGGTGCGCGCGAAATGTTGGAAGAAGTCCTAGAAGAAGGCGATATTCAGCAACAAAGTGATGCTCAGGCTTTGTTAGATAATATCGGATAAGTGTTGGCTGAATATTAGTGATTGATGAGTTTGGTTGTTTTGACCGGTTTGCGGATAACGCTCTGCCGGTCGGATGTCGTGTTGCTATGGCGATTGAGTATCAGGGCAGCGCCTACCGAGGTTGGCAAAGTCAAGATAAGCCAAAGGTGGCAACAGTCCAGGATGCATTGCAAAGTGCGATATCATCTATTGCTGCGCATCCGGTTACTGTCATTTGTGCTGGGCGCACCGATGCCGGTGTTCACGCAACTCACCAAATAGTTCACTTTGAAGCGCCGGTTTCTCGCTCTTTGAAAGCGTGGGTTGCGGGCGTGAATGCTAAGTTACCGAAAGATATTTCGGTCAAGTGGGCCAAGTTAGTTCCCTTCGATTTTCATGCTCGATTTTCGGCTACCGCCAGACGGTATCGCTATATTATTCTTAATCAGGCCCGTCGATCTGCGCATTTAGCGAATGGCTTAACCCTGATTGATCAGCCTCTAAACACCGAAATCATGCACACCGAGGCACAGTCATTACTCGGAGAACAGGATTTTAGTGCGTTTAGAGCGGCGTCTTGCCAGTCTAAAACAGCGATGCGAAATATCCATTTTGCAAATGTCAGTCGGAATGGACGCTATGTCGTGATTGATATTGGTGGTAATGCTTTTTTGCATCATATGGTTCGAAACATCGCTGGGGTTCTAATTGCGGTTGGCAGCGGTCAAATGCCGGTGGGGTGGACGAAACAGGTGTTAGATAGTCGTGACCGTAATCAGGGTGGTGTTACTGCGAAGCCTGATGGCCTGTATTTAGTTGATGTTATTTATCCCGAACACTTCAATTTACCAAAAACAGATATTGGTCCTGATTTTGTTCCCTGTTAACGCTCTGATCTACAGACAAATCAGGCAGTTATTTGTTAGTATTCCATCCGATTAATTGTCTGGCTGTACATCCAAGTGTTCCGTACCCGCGTAAAAATTTGTGGTATCACCCGAGCTGAAGACGCGCTTGCAGCCATCGATGCCGGTGCTGATGCGCTGGGTTTTGTGTTTTACCCCAAAAGCCCACGTGCATTGAAGGGCGAACAAGCCGCGAAAATTATCTCGATATTGCCGCCGTTTGTCAGCAAAGTTGGCCTTTTCGTTAACGCTGAAGAGGCTGAAATAAGGGAAATACTTGCGTCGTGCTCTCTCGATTTACTGCAATTTCATGGCGATGAGTCGCCTGAGTTTTGCGAATCGTTTTCTATGCCCTATATGAAAGCGCTTCGGATGAGTGATGATGTTGATGTACGTGCTTCGACACGCACATATGCTAGTGCAAGCGCATTGCTATTAGACAGTTTCAAACCTGGCGTGCCGGGTGGTACAGGCGAGTCATTCGACTGGGATCGCATACCAAAGGACTTAGATATCCCTGTGGTGTTGGCGGGTGGATTAAACCCGGAAAACGCAATGAAGGCCATTGCCGCATGCCAGCCATTCGCGTTGGATGTTAGCGGCGGAGTTGAGCAGTCGCCCGGTATCAAGTGCGTGCAAAGAATGACTAGATTTATTGACGCGGTCAGCAAAGCTGATCGACGGGAGGATTGAGTGGGAAGTAAATTGGAAAAAGCAGACTTTAGTCAGTTTCCTGATGCCAATGGCCATTTTGGTATCTATGGTGGGCGTTTTGTTTCAGAAACACTGGTATTCGCGCTGGACGAGTTAGAATCGGCCTATCAACGCCTTCGTCACGACCCAAGTTTTCAGGCGGAGTTCGATCATGATCTAGCTCATTATGTGGGGCGTCCTTCGCCGCTATACTACGCGAAGCGTTGGTCAGAAGAGGTTGGTGGCGCAAAGATTTTTCTAAAACGTGAGGATCTAAATCATACCGGTGCCCACAAGGTAAACAATACCGTAGGGCAAGCGCTGCTCGCTAAATACATGGGCAAAAAACACGTAATAGCTGAAACCGGTGCAGGCCAGCACGGCGTTGCCTCAGCAACTGTCGCCGCACGTTTGGGTATGACCTGCCAAGTATTTATGGGCGAGGAAGATATCCATCGTCAGGCCTTAAATGTGTATCGAATGAAGTTACTGGGTGCCGAGGTTGTATCTGTTAAATCGGGCTCTAGAACCCTTAAAGATGCGATGAACGAGGCGATGCGGAATTGGGTTACCAACGTTGATGATACTTTTTACATTATTGGTACCGCCGCGGGCCCGCACCCATATCCGATGTTGGTGAGAGATTTCCAGTCTGTTATTGGTCGCGAGGCCCGCGAGCAGTGCTTGAGCCAAAATGGTCGTCTACCTGATGCCTTGGTAGCCTGCGTTGGTGGTGGATCAAATGCTATCGGGCTGTTTCATCCATTCCTCGATGACGAAGGTGTGGCGATGTACGGCGTTGAAGCCGGTGGCTACGGGGTAGAAACCGGTAAACATGCCGCGCCCCTAAACGATGGTATTCCGGGGATTTTACACGGCAACCGCACATATTTAATGCAGGATGAGGGCGGCCAGATTATTGAGACCCATTCGGTGTCTGCCGGCTTGGATTATCCAGGTGTAGGGCCCGAGCATTCGTGGCTCAAAGATATGGGGCGCGTTAATTACGTCGCCATCAATGACGACGAAGCACTGACGGCCTTCCGCAAGTTGACCTTGGTTGAGGGGATCATGCCAGCCTTGGAGTCGGCCCATGCGGTGGCTTATGCAGAGAAGTTGGCAAAAACCATGAGTCCTGAACAGAGTATTGTGGTCAATTTGTCTGGCCGTGGTGATAAAGATATTCATACCGTCGCAACTATCGACGGTATTGGCATTGAGTAACGGGGAAGTCCTTTGAGTCGTTTAGCTACTGTATTTACAAAATTAGAAACAAACGGACGCAAAGCGCTGGTTCCGTATATCGTTGCCGGTGATCCTGATACGACGTTAACTGTACCTTTAATGCATGAGTTGGTTCGCCAAGGCGCCGATATTCTTGAAATTGGTGTGCCGTTTTCCGATCCGATGGCAGAGGGCCCGGTGATTCAGCTTGCTCACGAGCGGGCCTTAGCAAATCACGTGACGCTGACCATGGTGCTTGAATTCATTACTGAGTTTCGTCTTCAAGACCAAGAGACGCCTGTTGTGCTGATGGGTTACGCAAATCCGATTGAGCGCATGGGTTACCACGTCTTTGCTAATCGTGCAGCAGCGGCGGGCGTTGATGGTTTGCTGACGGTGGACATGCCACCTGAGGAGGCGGAAGGGCCAACTAAAATACTGCGCGATGCGGGTATAGATAATATTTTCTTGCTGGCTCCGACCACTAGTGACGCGCGCATTGAAAAAATTGCATCTTTGGCCAGTGGTTATTTGTACTGTGTTTCGCTAAAAGGTGTCACCGGTGCGGGGCATTTGGATGTTAAGGCCGTGTCAGAAAAGTTAGACAGCATTAAGCGCTACACCGACCTTCCCGTAACCGTAGGTTTTGGCATTAAAGATGGTGCGTCTGCGGCAGCATTGGCGCCATTCTGCGCAGGTGTAGTGGTGGGTAGTGCCTTAATTGAGAGCATAGTTGCGACCAACGCAACAATGTCGGCCACTGATCGTGTCGTCGCTGCAGCAACATTAATTGGTGATATTCGAACAGCCCTTGACGCCTAAGTTCTTGGGAGTGGCTGCGTATATCAGGCTGCTCATTGTTCGGTAGATAAGGTAAAGTAGTGCACATTGAATTTTGTGCATTGTAAAAAGTTATAAATGACAACAGGAATGGACTATGAGCTGGGTTGATAAGATTCTTCCCTCGGGAGTGCGACGGGTTGATTCAGAAGAACGCCGTGGTGCGAAGGGTGTTGTGCCTGAAGGGCTTTGGAAGAAATGCGTTAAGTGTGAAGCGGTACTTTACCGACCCGAGCTGGAAAGTAATCAGGACGTTTGTCCAAAGTGTGATCATCATATGCGTATCGGCGCCCGTCGCCGCATTGCCTTGTTCTTAGATGAAGCCGGACGCGAAGAAATTCTAAGTCACATTGAGCCGGTTGATAGACTTAAGTTTAAAGACAAAAAGAAATATCGTGACCGCTTAACCGCTGCGCAAAAATCGACCGGTGAAAAAGATGCACTAATTGCCTACAAGGGCACAGTCAAAGAATTGCCGGTGATTGTTGTTGCCTTTGAATTTAACTTCCATGGGGGCTCTATGGGCTCAGCTGTGGGTGAGAAGTTTACTCAGGCGGCGAATGTTGCCCTTAAAGAGCGCTGCCCACTAATATGCTTTTCTGCTTCCGGTGGTGCGCGTATGCAGGAGGCGTTAATTTCGCTGATGCAAATGGCGAAAACCAGCGCGGTTCTAGAGCGTTTAAAACAAAATGGCGTGCCCTATATTTCGGTAATGACCGATCCAATTTATGGTGGCGTATCGGCAAGCTTGGCCTTGTTGGGTGATATTAATGTGGCGGAACCAGGCGCAAGAGCGGGTTTTGCTGGTCCGAACATCATTGAGCAGACCATCCGTCAAAAACTGCCGCCGGGCTTTCAACGCAGCGAATTTCTTTTGGCCCACGGCGCTATCGACATGATCGTACGTCGTGCGGATATGCGTGATACCTTGGCAAGATTGCTCGGCAGTCTGATGTATTATCAGCGCTAGATAAACTCTATGAGGTTTACGCAGGTCGATGAGTGGTTGCGATGGATGGAAACCCAACATCCCCGTGCTATCGATCTTGGTCTTGAGCGGGTTGCGCTAGTCGCAAGCCGTTTAGACATCAATTTAAAGATGCCCGTTATTACAGTGGCGGGCACGAATGGCAAAGGGTCTTGTGTGGCCTTAATGTCAGCCATACTTGGCGCAGATGGTTATCGGGTCGGCGCCTATACTTCTCCCCATATTAATCAATATCACGAACGCATAGTCGTTGCTGGCGAGCGCGTTGATGATAATTCCTTGTGTACTGCTTTTTCTGTGATTGACGAAGCGCGAGGCGACACGTCATTAACGTATTTTGAATTTGGTACGCTGGCCGCCTTACTTGTTTTTCAACAGCAATCAGTCGATGTTGCGGTTTTAGAAGTTGGCTTGGGCGGTCGATTAGATGCGGTCAATATTGTTGACGCAGACGTGGCGATCGTCACTTCTATTTCGATTGATCACGAGGCGTGGCTGGGAAACGATAGGGAAACAATCGGCCGTGAGAAGGCGGGGATTTTTCGCACAAAGCGCCCGGCGATAATTGGTGAAAGCACACCGCCGAAGTCCGTGTTGGATTACGGTAAAAAACTAGGTGCAACGCTTATTTGTCGTGGTGCGCAGTTTGACGCTCAACAAAGTGCAGATGGGTGGGCGTGGAAGGGGCAGGCCGCGAACGGAGATCCGCTGTCTTATTTGGACTTGCCAAAGCCGCCTATTTTTATCGACAACGCGGCCACTGTGTTGCAAGCCTTGCAGTATGTGGGATTGCCGGTGTCCTATACCGCGATCAAGCAGGGTTTAGGTTCTGTTAAGATTGCCGGCCGCTGTCAGCATGTTCAGTACCGTGGTATCGATGTGGTGTTGGATGTAGCTCATAACCCTGCATCGGTGCAGATATTAGTCGATCATCTGGCGGCTAATCCTGTGTCGGGGCGGAGTGATTGTCTTTTTGCGGTAATGGCTGATAAGGCGATAACGGATATAGTCGCTATTTCAATACCGTGTTTTGATCATTGGCATTTGGCGCCACTAGAGAGTAACGATCGCGCAGCAAGTACAGTCAGTGTGAGCGCGCTGCTAGCTTCAATGAATGTTGATTCGGTGTCGGTGGCAAACTCGTTTGCTGGCTGTATGAATACTGCCATGTCAGGTTTGTCGGCAGGGGATCGGTTAGTTGTATTTGGGTCTTTTTTCACCGTGGCTGCGGCCATGGCAGAATTAGCTGATTTAATCGGCTTAGAATAACCAGGTTTTAGGAGTCCGATTATGATGAGGCAACGCTTAGTTGGCGCTTTAGTATTATTGTGTGGCGGAGTAATTCTTTGGTCACTGCTATTCACGGGCCCGGCTGCTTATAAGCTAGATAGGGACACCCAAATACCAGATGCACCACTGGTTGATCCTGTCATTGATTCCGCGCCACAAAAGCCTGAGGGTATCGCGTCAGCGGACACGTTATTAGTACCACCGCAGCCTATATTGCCGGTTTCAGACGACGACGGTCGTGGCGCTGGCGTCAAAGCCGAGGCTGCGAATATCCCTGATCCGGCCGATTCACCGACAAAAACGGCAAGTGTGGCCAAAACAGCGCCAGTAGTGAAAAAAGAAACCGCCGTAAAAGCGGTACCGGGTCCAGTCGAAACGAGAAAGTTAGATGATAATGGTCTGCCGCCAGCCTGGGTTGTTCAGGTGGGCGTGTTTGGTAGTCAAGCTAATGCTGAAGGATTGAAAAAATCTCTTCAAGGCGCGGGCTACAAGGCGTTTGTTGATCCGGTTCAGCGTAATTCTAAAACGCTTTACCGTGTATTGGTTGGGCCGGTTATTAGCAATGAAAAGGCCGTGTCGCAGCAAGCGGCCATTAATAGAAAGTTTAATGTGAAGTCAATTGTTAATCGATTCGAGCCTTAGTTGGCAGACAAAGTAAAATCTTACTTGGGCTGCAGCCTTTGGCTTGTTAGAATTCGCGTCTTGAATTTCCGCGGGAGCCAACCACGGTGCTAAGCACGTTCAACTGGGCTGATTGGGCCATTCTTGCCGTTGTGTCAGCATCGGCGCTCATCAGTTTAATTCGCGGTTTTGTAAAAGAAGCCCTTTCTCTGCTGGCGTGGGCGATTGCATTTTTTGTGACGGTTGCCTTTCATCCTCAAGCGGTCGCCTTTTTAGAGGCGCTGATAGACAAAATCTATTTGCGCGAGATACTCGCGTATATCCTCCTGTTTGTGGCGACCTTGGTAGCGGGAAGCTTGATCACCTATTTTATTGTGGTCTTGGTGAAGCGCACAGGCTTGAGTGGTACTGACCGATTGCTCGGTATGATTTTTGGCACTGCGCGTGGCTTGATTGTTGTGTTGGCTGCGCTGGTGTTGCTCCCGTCACTCCTGACGGGAGTTGAAAACGATCAGTGGTGGAAGGAATCCCAACTGATACCTGAGTTTCTGTTGATGAAGGACTGGTCAGAGCAGAGCTTCAATGATGTGGTTAACTGGGGCTCATCGTTATTGTCGAGTCAGAGTAATTAACCCGTTTGATCTTCGTCCTAATGAGGTAGTACTGCATGTGTGGCATCGCCGGTATAGTCGCTAAGACTAATGTAAACCAAGATTTGTACGATGCGTTAACGGTGCTGCAGCATCGTGGTCAGGATGCCGCTGGTATCGTAACCTTTGAACATGGAAAATTAAATCAACGCAAGGGCAATGGTTTAGTAAAAGACGTTTTTCACACTCGCCATATGCAGCGCTTGATGGGCCATATTGGCATCGGCCACGTTCGTTACCCCACCGCAGGTAGCTCCAGTCCGGCCCTAGCTCAGCCTTTTTACGTTAATTCACCCTACGGTATCAGCCTTGCCCACAACGGTAATTTGACCAATGCGGCGGAATTGTCAAAAGAGTTATTTCAATCTGATCTGCGCCATTTAAATACGGAATCGGATTCAGAAGTACTGCTTAATGTTTTCGCCCATGAGTTGCAGAAACTAGGCAAGCTAGTACCCGCTGCAGACGATGTGTTCGCCGCGGTTAGCGGTGTTCACTACCGTTGTAAAGGCGGTTATGCCGTTGTGGCGATGATTGCGAATTACGGCATTATTGGTTTTCGCGACCCCAACGGTATTCGTCCTCTGGTTTATGGGGTGCGTGAATCGGCGCTGGGTAAAGAATATATGCTGGCGTCTGAGAGTGTTGCGCTGGATGCATTGGGTTATAAATTAATCGGTGATGTCGCTCCCGGCGAAGCGGTGTTTATTGAAACCAGTGGCGAAATACACGTTAGGCAGTGTGCAGAGGTGAGCGAGTATCGGCCCTGTATTTTTGAACACGTTTATTTTGCTCGTCCAGATTCTATTATGGACGGTATCTCAGTTTATAAATCTCGTTTGCGTCAGGGGGAGCGCTTAGCGGAAAAGATTCTGCGCGAATTCCCTGATCACGACATCGACGTTATTGTGCCCATACCAGACTCCAGTCGTATTGCCGCACAATCTATGGCGGCGAAATTGGGCGTTAAATTCCGCGAGGGTCTGGTAAAGAACCGTTATATCGGCCGTACTTTTATTATGCCCGGTCAGAGCGCTCGCAAAAAATCAGTAAAACAAAAGCTAAACGCTATTGGCTTGGAATTTAAAGATAAAAACGTCATGTTGGTGGATGACTCCATCGTACGTGGTACCACCTGCCAACAGATTATTGAAATGGCCCGTGATGCCGGCGCACGCAAAGTGTATTTCGCTTCTGCGGCGCCACCGGTGCGTTACCCCAATGTGTATGGCATCGACATGCCATCGGCAAGTGAGCTAATCGCCCACGGTCGTACGCCAGAAGAGGTGCAGGTAGAAATCGGTGCAGATTGGTTGCTGTACCAAGATCTCGATGACTTGATAAGCTGCTCTTCTGAGGGTAATCCGAAAATAAGCAATTTCGAGTGTTCGGTGTTTGATGGCAGCTATGTGACAGGTGATGTCGATCAAGCTTACCTTGATAAGTTGGCGGCTGATCGCAATGACGATTCGCAAAGTGAGCGAAATGCGGTTATGGGTGAAGGTGCATTGATCGGCTTGCATAACGACGTATCATAGGGACTTAATTATTTCCGCGCTGAGTGACGGGAGCAAAATTTAATAATGACCGAACAAGAATATCTGGCCCAGCGACAGGCGGTACTGGCGGAAGCTGAGCTTGATACCCGCGCCGTCCGAGCTGGTCAAGTTCGTACCGCTGAAGGCGAACACGCTGAGCCAATTTTTATGACCTCAAGCTATGTGTTTGCTTCGGCCACTGAGGCGGCAGCGCGTTTTTCGGGTGAACAAGCAGGAAATGTGTATTCCCGCTATACCAATCCGACGGTAAGAACCTTTGAGGATCGCATTGCGGCACTTGAAGGCGCTGAAATGGGCGTGGCGACAGCATCAGGAATGGCGGCCATTTTAAGTACCTGCATGGCCTTGCTGCAGTCTGGCGATCACATTATTTGTTCGCGCAGTGTATTTGGTACAACTACTATGTTGCTTACTAAATATCTGGGTAAGCTCGGTATCAGCTCGACGTTTGTCTCTCCCATCCACGCGCAAGAATGGCAAGACGCCATAACGCCGAATACCAAGATGCTATTATTAGAGACACCGTCTAATCCCTTGTCTGAGATCGCCGACATCCGCGCTTTGGCGGATATCGCGCATCAGCACAAGTGTTTGTTGGTGGTAGATAACTGCTTTTGCACGCCCGCATTACAACAGCCTCTCGCCTTGGGTGCAGATATTGTTGTGCATTCAGCGACCAAGTATTTGGATGGCCAGGGGCGGAGTGTAGGTGGCGCTGTTGTTGGTCGTCGTGAGCAAATGAATGAGGTTCTTGGTTTTATTCGCACCGCTGGGCCTAGTATGAGCCCCTTCAATGCGTGGGTGTTTCTAAAAGGCTTAGAAACGCTGAGACTCAGAATGATGGCCCACAGCAGTAACGCGCTGGAATTAGCCTCGTGGTTGCAACTGCAACCCGGCGTCAAGAAAGTGTATTACTCCGGCTTACCCGACCACCCCCAACACGAACTGGCGGCATCTCAGCAAAAAGCCTTTGGCGGCGTGCTTTCGTTTGAGGTTGGTAGTGATAAAGACGCCGCGTGGCGATTTATAGATGCAACCCGCTTAGTGTCGATTACCGCGAATTTAGGCGACGCCAAGACGACGATTGTTCATCCTGCAACGACCACCCACGGCCGATTAACCGTTGAGGAGCGCCAGCAAGCGAATATAGCGGATAATCTTATTCGGGTGTCTGTTGGCTTAGAAGATATTCAAGATTTACGTAAAGATATGCAGCGCGGCTTGGACGCGCTGTAGAACATGGATATCTTTGCGCAGATAACACAGGAAATTTCTCGGGTCGTTTTAGGCAAAGATCTACAGGTGCGTCAAGCACTGTGTTGCCTGTTGGCACGTGGTCACTTGTTGATCGAAGATGTGCCGGGCGTTGGTAAAACGACCTTGTCTCAGGCCTTTGCGAAAGTGACGGGGCTAGAATATCAGCGCATACAATTCACCAGTGATTTGCTGCCTTCGGATATTCTTGGAGTGTCGGTTTTTGATCGTAATAGCAGTGCCTTCCATTTTCATCCGGGGCCTGTGTTTACCCAGTTTTTGTTGGTAGACGAAATTAACCGCGCCAGCCCAAAAACCCAAAGTGCACTGCTCGAAGCTATGGCGGAAAAACAGGTAACGGTTGAAGGTGCAACGAGGGCCTTGCCTAATCCGTTTTTTGTTATGGCTACCCAAAATCCGTGGTTTCAATCCGGCACATTTCCCTTGCCCGAATCCCAACTAGACCGATTTTTGATGCGGATTTCTTTAGGTTATCCAGACGAAAAATCTGAGCGTCGTCTATTAGCTGGTGGAGATCCTCGGACTATCATCGGTGAGCTAAGCGCTATGCTGAGCGCAGAGAAAATTATTGGCCTGCAGTCAATGGTCGATAAGGTAGAACTTAGAGATAGCGTATTGTCTTATGTGCAGAGGTTAATAGCTTTTTCCCGCCAAGACTCTCATTATGCTTTCGGCCTTTCCACGCGCGCAGCGTTGGCTTTAATTCAGGCCGCCAAGGCATGGGCGATGTTGGCTGGGCGGGACTATGTATTGCCGGATGATATTCAAATTTTATTAGAACCTGTCGCAGCTCATCGTCTCAAACCCGCCGCTGATAGTCAGGAAGATGGTCCGGATTTGATTAAAAGGCTGCTGTCTCAGGTGCCGGTCGTGGTGTAGTTATGGCGGGCAAAATTAGCGCGTTTTTTCGTAGTCGTTTCGACATCTGGCTGGAAAAGCGCAGCCCACCTTGCAGTGAAGTTTTATTAAATCAGCGTGGCATTTTTATTATTCCGTCCCGCGCTGGTGGTGCTTATTTATTGATGTTGTTTGGCTTGTTGCTGCTTGCCATTAATTACCAAAACAACCTGATCTTTGCACTTACGTTTTGGTTGTTTAGTATTTTTTTGGTTGCCATTCTCCATACTTTTGCAAATCTTTCGGGTATTACCTTGCGAGCTGGTGCCGCTGAACCGGTTTTTGCAGGGCAGTCTGCCGCCTTTCAATTACACCTAGACCCGGGACAGCGCGATCGCCATCGCTTGTATTTGGGGTTTGCAGATCAGACAGAAGTGGCATGTTCTGTACCGTCAGATGTTGGCGGCGCGAGTGTACTCTTAACTTTTCCGACGACAAAGCGGGGTGCGATGCGTCCAGGTCGGATGACAATTACGACACGCTATCCACTCGGCGTTTTACGCTGTTGGGGAACACCTAAATTAGATTGGCATTGTTTGGTCTACCCAAAGCCGAGACGCTTACGGCCGTTGGTGAATAGCGCTGCGGAAGGAGAGGGCAGTATTCCCAATGTCGAACACGACAGTGACGAATTTAGTGGCTTTCAGCGCTATCAGCCGGGACAATCACCGCGACGAATATTTTGGAAAGCTTACGCAAAGGGGCAGGGTTTACAGAGTAAGCAATATGAGCAATCTCAGGCAGATGAGCTGATTCTTGATTGGGATGCGCTCGATGGTCTTGATGCAGAAGAAAGACTAAGTACGCTATGTGCGTGGGCGCTAGACTGCAATACCAGTGGCTTGTCATTTGGTTTAACAATACCGGGAGTAAGAATCACCGCCGCCAGCGGCGACGACCAACTCTCGCGCGTGCTACGCGCGCTGGCCTTGTACAAGTAGATGGCTATTATGAATGCAGCGGAAAATCGTCATGCGGTCATTTGGCTTTTGCTTGCGCAACTGTTTGCGATACTCCCTTTAGTTGCGGTTTTGCCGTTTTGGATTGTAGCGGTGTGGTTTGCTGCGGCGTGGTGGTACTGGCGCATTCTCACCTTTGGCTGGTCGTTTCCTATAGGTCCAATTAAAGGTTTACTTGCAATTGCGGCGACGATTGCAGTGTATCTATCGTTTTCGTCATTGTTTGCAATCGAAGCGATGGTAGCAGTGCTTGTTCTCGCTCTTATTTTAAAATTACTCGAACTAAAATCAGAGCGCGATCATTGGCTAGTGCTGATGCTCAGCTATTTTGTGGTGGCTTGTGGCTTATTATTTTCACAACAAATAGTCGATGTTGTTGTGAGCTTGCTGCAAGTTGCTGTCTTACTGATCGCGCAGCAGGCGTTGAACCGTGATAAAACTTCGGCGGTGACAATGCTGCGATCGGTGTCGTTGATGGGGCTTCAGTCAATACCTTTAATGCTGCTGTTGTTTGTGATTTTTCCGCGAATAGGCCCGCTTTGGACCATGCCCTTGCCTGGTGGTGAGGGCAAAGTGGGAATGTCGGATTCTTTAGAATTTGGCGATATCGCCAAATTAAGCCAATCTGGCGAGTTGGCATTTCGGGTTAGATTTGAAGGCGACTTACCTAATTTAGAAACACTGTATTGGCGAGGGTTGGTCTTAGATCAATTCGACGGTCGTCGTTGGAGTCGCAATGCCTGGCCTGCCCGAAACAAAATACCCTCGCCTGTGATCGCTGAGCCGAAGATTAAGTATACGGTGACCTTGGAGTCGGGCCCGCACGAATGGTTGTATGCACTGCCATTAGCGGATATCAATAGAGCTGATATTTACTACAGCGCTCAACATCAGTGGCTGAGTAAACGGCCCATTAGTGGCCGAGTGGAATATACTGCAAGCAGTAATTTTGCGCAGAAGCTCGATGATAGTGCTGCGTCACAACGCCAAAACCTCCAGTTAGGCAGCCGTAGTGATAATGCGCAAGCACGCGCGTTAGCGTCTACATGGCAGGACACCTTAGCCGATCCAAATGATAGGGTGGCCGCTGCCATTCGCTTTTTCGAAACAACTCCCTTTGTGTATACACTTACACCTCCCATCCTCGGACAAAATAATGTTGATGAGTTTTTATTCACAACGCGACAGGGTTATTGCGAGCATTTTGCCGGTAGTTTTGTATTTTTAATGCGCGCCGCGGGAGTGCCGTCGCGTATCGTTGTTGGCTACCAAGGCGGTGAATTTAATAAGCGTGATGGTTATCTTTTGGTTCATCAGTCTGATGCCCATGCATGGGCGGAGGTCTGGCTAGATGATCGTGGCTGGGTGCGCGTCGATCCAACAGCCACTGTGGCGCCTTCTCGAATAAGACTTGGAGCGGAAGCACTCCTAAGTAGGCAAAGTGGGTATTTAAAAGATTCGCCTATGTCGCTACGTCGTTTTGAGTGGGCAAACCGCTTACGCTATTTTGTAGACAATATGAATTACGCGTGGGCGCGCTGGGTGTTGAATTTTGATAGCGATACACAGAATAGTTTTTTACGCGGAGTTTTAGGAGAGATAAGCCCGCAGCGAATGCTCATTGCAGTTGCTTTCGTCGGTGGCCTACCTTTGGCAGTAGTGGCATTTTTTAGTTTACGTCTACCGCGCAGGCATAGTGACGATGTGCCGGCACGGTATTACTTAAACAGTTGTCGCGCGCTGACCCGACGGGGATGCGCGCGTAAGACAGGTGAAACCCCAGAAGATTTTCTTGCGAGGGTCAATATTGAGCAGCCCTGCTGGGGTGCTTGGTTGTCAATGCAAACACAGCGATTTAGTGCCTGCAGTTATTTGCCTAAAGATAGTGCAAGCTATCAGGATAATTTGAGACAATTGCGACGTCACCAAAGTCCACGTAAGTGGTTAGATTTGAGAAAAATAGATGAATGAGTCGTTGATTACCAAAATTGTCCTTGTGTTATTTTCTGTCGCTTTGATCTTCTATTTAAATCGGCTTGTGACGGGGTTTTTACTTAAGTTCGCCCAAAAAAACCGTATGTCAGCGCTGCGTCTTGGTTACGTGAGAAAGGCGATTAATATTGGTTTTTTGCTTCTAGGTTTTATTTTAATTTGCTTTTTATTCGGCCTAGGTTATCAGCAAGTCTTTATATTCCTATCATCGTTCTTGGCGGTATTGGGTATCGCCTTAGTGGCGCAGTGGTCAATTTTAAGTAATATCACCGCCGGCGTTATTATCTTTTTCGCCTTTCCATACCGCATTGGTGATCGTATTAAAGTGGTTGATAAAGATGATGATATTACTGGACAAGTTGTAGAAATTGCCTTGTTTCATGTACTTATTCGGCGTGACGATGGCAGTACAGTAACGTATCCGAATACGATAATTTTACAGAAAGCGGTGATTAAACTAAATGGTAACGCGAAGCAGTTGAAGATGGATGAACCGCTAGCAACTGTCTCGGAATCTAGCGCAGCAGCGCAGAAAAAAGAGGATCCACAGTGCTAGGCTCTGTATGCTTTGTAGAACAGCCTTGCGCAATCTGTGGCATATTTCTTGAGCTCAGCATTCGATTTGCTCTTTTTTAGACCTAATACGCGTCTAAATTGTGATTCACACACTATCATCGAGATTAGTTGACCAGACGCGATTTCAATATCCTCAATAATGAGTGTGCCCAATTCATTTTGCTCGCTGAGGTACTTACTGAGTTGGGCGCGGATTTTCCCTGGACCCGCTTCCCAAAATAATTCACTAACCTCTGAATGTCCCGCTTCCGCTACACACACTCTAAACATGCCTATGGCATCATCGCTAGTGAGCAGGGCCGTTAAATGGGTGCAAAAGAAAATCAGATATTCCTCACAGTGCATGGCGTGTTTGATTTTATCTGGAGCAAGATCATATTCGTCGCATTTACAGTCAATGGCGGCGGTGAATAATTGCTCTTTATTTCCAAAGTGGCTGTAAACTGTTTGCTTGGACACACCCGCAGATTTAGCAATTTCTTCCATGCTGACTTTTTTGAATCCATCGCTAATAAACAGTACGCCGGCAGCATCGATAATTTGACTGCGCTTTTCCTCGCTTTTTAGTCTCACGCGTTTTTCTTGCACTGTGTTGTTTGCCTTCTACATATTGCTCGGCGACGGAGGTTGCCGAGCTGTAATGCTAATTTATATAAAATAGACTGGACAGTCCAGTATGGTTTATCTATATTCGAGCTGTTTACAGTATTTCGAGTATTAGTTATGCAGCGGTTCATTATTTTGGCTGGGTTTTTCGCGATGATTTGGCTTGCGCCATTCGGCGCACGTGCCGAAATCACTATTCATAGCGTTAGTAGCTCGGTTGTAGAACGATTGCCGGCATACGAGGCGCAGCGCTTGTTTGCTGGCAGAGTGGTGGGCAGTCAGCGGGCTGATATCGGCTTTGAGCTTGCCGGAAAAGTTGCGGAAGTATTGGTGGAAGATGGTCAACAAGTAAACGCAGGGGACATACTCGCGCGATTGGATACCCGATCTTTAGACATAGAAAGGTCGGAATTACTTGCCGCAAAACGAGAGGTCAGTGCGAGACTAGAGCAGCTAGACAAAGATGTGCTTCGATTCCGAAATTTACGTGAGAGCGGCTATGTGTCAGTCGGCCAGCTAGACGAGCTTGACTCTCGGCGCAGTGCAACAGAAGCGCAGCTCTCTCAGGTTGATGCTCGTTTAAAGGGCGTAGCCTTGCGATTGCAAAAGTCTAATTTGACTGCGCCATTCAGCGGGGAAGTATCTACTCAGAATTTAGAAGAGGGCGTTTTGGTTAGTGCAGGGCAGCCCTTGATGCAGTTAGTTGTTACTGGCAGTACCGAGGCGGTGTTTGGCCTTTCTGATCGTTTAGGGCGAAATCTTACCTATGGTCAACAGCTTGTCATTTCTGGTGATTTTGGCCGGTGGCCGGTATCTGTTGTTTCAGTCGCCCAAAACTTAGATTGGCGAACTCAGACGAGGGCCGTGCGGGTTCAATTACCACCTGAGACGTCAGCAGTTGATGGCAATACGACTTACTTACACTTTCCTGAAAAACGTCAGATTGAAGGGTTTTGGTTGCCATTGTCGGCTTTGTTACAAGATGTAAGGGGAACGTGGGCAGTCTATTTTCTCGCGCCCGCCGATGACGGTTTGTATCAATTAAGAAAGCGGTCAGTGCAGCCTGTTTATCAATATGAGGGGCTGGTCTACGTCGACGGTGAGTTACAGACCGGGGATAGGGTGGTTACGGCAGGCCTGCACACGCTGTCGCCGGGACTGCATGTCAGTCTAGCGGCTGAGTAATTCGGTATGATCTCTAAAATGCTGACTAATCCTCGCATGGTTGCGCTTTTGACCGCTCTTATACTTGTGGCTGGCCTTGCGGCCGTCGCCAGTTTACCGCGACTTGAGGACCCTCACCTTGTCAATCGTCACGCAATACTAGTGACGCCTTTTCCTGGCGCGAGCGCAGAGCGAGTGGAAAGTTTAGTTGCTGAACCACTTGAAAATGCTATTCGTACGGTCCCAGAAGTTTTTCATATCACCTCCCATTCTAGTGGTGGTGTGTCTGTGATAGTTGTACAGCTGGAAGATGCCGTAATGCAAGATGACGGGGATCAGCTTTGGGCGGAATTAAGAGACAAAATTCAGCAGACCGCGCGTCAACTTCCCGATGGAGCAGGCGAGCCGTATTTGGATACTGATCGTCATTCCGCGTTTACGTGGATTGGTGCGCTATCGTGGCGGGGAAGCGGGCCAGCAGATTTAATGCGCCTGGGTCGCTATTCCGATGAGCTGGCAAGCAGGTTAAGAAACATAGCCGGTACAGACATCGTAGAAATTGTTGGTGCACCAGCTGAAGAAGTACAAGTCAAAGTGGATGTTGTTAAGGCGGCTGCAGTTGGCTTGGATGTACCGAAAATTGCAGGAATACTTCGCGACAGTGACGCGAAAACGGCGGCTGGCGAACTGACCAATGATCAACAGCGTATTTCTATTGAATTAATTGGCGGCTTTGATGCCGTTGAGCGCATTAAGCGCACGCCAATATTGACCTTTCCAGACGGTGGATCTCTCCAACTGCAGGATATTGCTCAAGTTTACCGTGGAGAGCCAGACGTCCCCAGAGATATGGCAATAGTGAGTGGTGAGCGTGCCGTCGCAATTGGATCTCGGATGTTGCCTGATATGCGAGGTGATCGTTGGACAGCCAAGCTGCAAGCAGAGGTCGATGATTTTGCGGCAACATTGCCTGATGAGATCATGCTGAAAGAACTGTTTGTTCAAGAGCGCTATAACGATGTACGTTTGAGCGATTTAATAAATAATATCTTGCTTGGTTTTCTTTTTATATTCGCGATTCTACTAGTCACCCTAGGTTGGCGATCTGCTGTGATTGTTGCCCTATCTCTGCCATTGACGATGCTGTTTTCTCTCGCTTGCATGAGGATGACTGACTTACCTATTCATCAGATGTCGGTGACCGGTCTGATCGTGGCGTTGGGCATTATGGTCGACAATGCGATTGTTGTTGCCGACACTGTAATGCGATACCGCCGTGACGGTTATTCCGCTACCGCAGCTGCCACAAAAGCACTTCGTCATTTATGGGTTCCTTTGCTTGGGTCAACCTTGACGACGATTTTGACCTTTATGCCGGTAGTCCTTATGGCAGGGCCGGCAGGTGAATTTATCGGTCCATTAGCTCGTGCGGTAATATTCTCACTGATTGGCTCTTGGGTGATCTCCCTTTTTATTATCGCGCCCGTGGCTGGGAAATGGTTGTCAAATACTCAGGCAAGCGGGGTAGGTGCTCCGCGCCTAAATAGTTGGTTTCGTAGCTCACTGTCTTGGGTTCTGCTTCGTCCTCGACGGATGATGTTGGTGGCTTGCATACTACCGGTGTTGGGTTTTATCACCGTTCAAACTTTACCGGAACAATTTTTCCCTCCCTCTGATCGCGACATGATAAACCTCGAGATCTATCTGCCCGCTGGTAGTAGCATTGAGCACACACGACTCGCGACAGCACAAGTTTCCGAAGTGATAAATCGTCATCCTGAAGTGGCGTCCTTACATTGGTTTATTGGCCGCAGTGCACTGTCGTTTTACTATAACTTGACCAATACCAAGGATGGCGCATCTAACTACGCGCAGAGCATGATGACAATGGTTGACTTTACGCAAGCCAATCGTTTAATCGCGGTGTTGCAGAGGGAGCTGGATGAGGCTTTTCCAGATTATCAAATTATTGTACAGCGTCTTTCTCAAGGCCCGCCCGCTAATGCGCCGGTCGAGCTACGTTTGTATGGCAGCAGTTTACCGCGCTTAAAATCTATGGGTGATGAGTTGCGCCGAATTGCACTGGAGACAGAGGGTGTTATCCACGTGCAGGACTCCCTTGGCCAAGCTGTGCCGAAAGTGTGGCTGGACATTGATGAGAGTGAAGCGCAGCGCAGCCAAATTGGGCTTAAAGATATTTCATCCTTACTCGCCGCGAGTATTGACGGCGTTGTGAGCAGTAGTATGTTGGATGGTACGCAGCAGTTGCCAGTACGTGTGTCCGGTGCTGGTGTAAAAGAGACCAGTATTGAAAAGTTAATGGCCTTTCCGCTAGCGCTGCCATCGGGCCCAAGACCGTTGTCAGCGCTAGCCAATGTGGAGCTGCGGCCGGCACAGGCAAAAATATCTCGACGCGATGGCCTACGCGCAAATATGGTGGGGATATTTATTAGAGATGATGTGCTGCCCTCAGAGGTTCTAGTAAGTATAAAGGCGCGATTAGCGGCTGAAAATTTTGAGGTGCCAACAGGCTATACACTTGAAATTGGTGGTGAATCAGAAAGCCGCAACGAGGCTGTTGGTAATCTCATGGGCAGCGTTGGAATTATTTTAGTTCTGCTCATAGTCACTGTAGTGATGGCATTCGACTCTTTTCGGCTATCGGCACTGGTATTTGCGGTGGCGTTTCAGTCGGCGGGAATGGGAATGCTCAGTTTGTGGCTTGGCCAATATCCTTTCGGCTTTACTGCAATTATCGGTTTGATGGGTTTGATGGGGTTAGCAGTTAATGCCGCCATCGTAATTTTGACAGAGTTAAAAGCCTCACCTTTGGCTATGGCTGGCGATAAGGCCGAGATTGTATCTATTGTCTCGGTGTGCACAAAGCATATTAGTTCGACAACAATAACCACAGTGGCCGGACTCATTCCTTTGATTTTATCTGGCGGCGGGTTTTGGCCGCCATTCGCAGTCGTTCTGGCAGGAGGCACGGTTTTGACCACAATTTTGTCGTTGTTCTTTGTGCCCGCTGCGTTTTTGGTCCTGAGAAAGCCATACGTGCTGAAGTATTTACCACAACGATCAGGTGCCGATGCGAGTTAAGCCTGTCATCCATATTTAGTTGCTGATATCTATTCTCGACACCGCCATCGAATTCACCGCTAGGCTCCAATCTAAATGGGTGAGCAATACGAGAACCTGATGGCTTTATCGCTGTTTACTTCCTAGATATTGTTATACTGCTGCCATTAATGACGCATGTCGAAAGACGTTTTAGGATGTCATTTGAAAATTTGATGAGAGCAGGCAATGAATTTAAACAAAGATATCCAGCAATTAAACAATAAACTAGACCTTCTGCGACGGAAGTTAGATGACGCAAAGGCCAAGGATAATCAGCCTTTGGTTCTCCAATTTAAGCGAGAACTGGCAACAGTGAACAAAAAGATCGCTAGTATTAAAGGTATGCAGAGTCGTAATAATTCTGCGCAGGGTGAGATACTGAAGGCCATGGCATTTTCGCGCGCGTTGACTAAAGTTGAACAAGCGGACATGGGTAAGTTCAAAAAATCTGTCCGAGGTTTAGTTGTCGTTCACCCGTTGACTACATTAGGTAAAGAAATGGGTATTTCGGAAGTGACTGGCTACGCGCCAAAACCATTTTAAAACACAGTAGATATTGTTGATTCCTGAATTCAAATGCGAACTTAGCATATAGCGAGGCGAGTATGAGCGTATCAGACCAGGCAAGCGAAGCATCAAATTCGAGTGGTTGTCCAGTAAGAGTTGGTCGGCCTGAGAGCAGCCGTATTGGCGGCGCAAAAAAATTACTCGGCACCGGTATGACTATCGAAAGGTTTTTGCCGAGTAAGCACCTTCGAATGATCGGTGCGTGGACATTTTTAGATCATATAGGTCCGGCTGATATTAGTGAGAGCAGCGGTGTTCAGGTTGGTCCCCACCCGCATACGGGTTTGCAAACGTTTACATGGATGATTGAGGGGGAATTGCTGCACCGAGATTCCCTTGGCTATGAACAATTGATTCGTCCTGGGCAGGTAAACTTAATGACTGCCGGAAAGGGAATTAGTCATTCGGAGGAGTCTCCCGACGGTCGTCCGTCAGCGTTTCATGGCGCTCAATTATGGATAGCGCTGCCTGAAGAGCATCGATTCATCGATCCAGCGTTTGAACACTTTCCTGACTTACCAAAATTGCAGTTATCTGGCTTAGATATAACCGTCATTGCCGGGAACGCGTTCGGATTAAGTGCGCCAGCGAAATTTTATACACCACTGATGGCTGCGGATTTTTTCGCAGCTCAAAGTAAGCTGGCGGTTTTAGCGCTAAATCCTGATTTCGAATATGGCGTTCTGGTTTTGGATGGGCGAGTAAATGTAGTTGGTGAAAATTTAGATACCACCGAGTTGCTTTATCTATCTTGCGGGCGTAGTAGTCTTGAAATAATTGCCGATGAAGGCAGCCGTTTTTTACTCATTGGCGGCACGCCATTTAAGGAAGATGTGTTGATGTGGTGGAATTTTATCGGTCGCACTAAGGAAGAAATTAGTGGCTTTGTTGCTGACTGGAATAGTGGTGAATCTAAAGACTTCGGAAAGGTAGTAGGGTATCCAGGGGAGAGTTTGATGGCGCCTCTAGCGCCGTGGGGGTAGTAACATTTTTGCCTCCGCTATTTTGGGTTTTCGGTAAACGTGTTAACCCTAAAATAATAATCGAATTGCATTTACATATACTGCGTTGGCGACATTCCTGTTTCATCTTTGGGTGGGCGATTTCTTTTTATGAAAAAAACGTCACTAGGACAAATCGCCCTTAGCTAACTGAGCTACGGTTGCGTAGTCGGTGACGCTGTTCGATTTCTCTAAAAGTATTTACTAATATGCGTTAACGCAGTTATGGTTTATTGAATTTTTAACTTGAGTAGCGAACAAATGTCTGAAAAACAGCCAGCCCCAGTTCGCTTGCGCCCAACCGTAGGTGACGTAATCGGTACAACAGCCTTTTTCCGCAATAGAGTTCTTAATGAAACGCTACTCAATGAATTACTGATTGCAGGTGGTAAAGAGTATTCGATTTTATTTCATGCTTGCTCGATCGGCGCTGAAGTTTATAGTTTTTTGATTCAGTATCTGGTGGGTGGCTTCGATAAACATTTTATTGTTTCTTGTTTTGCTACCGATAAGCAGCCCGACTTTGTTAGGTTTGCTGAGCAAGCCCATTTCCCACTAGAGGTACTGCAGGGTTGTTCGGAGAATGAGCGAGCGTATTTTGTGGTGGATGGTGGCACGGTGTCATTAACAGACAAGGTAAAACAGTCTGTTGAGTTTTACGCCGCATGTGACTTTACGGACTTTGAACCAGAGCGCAGTTTTGATGTGGTGGTACTACTTAACGCATTGGTTTACGTGTCTGCGGATATACAGGCTAAAGTATTTGACCGTTTGAGTTCGTATAATAATTGCTGGTTGGTGACGTCGGGGTTCCACCAAAAAAGTATCAAAGATGATCTGCAGCGGAACGGCTACATGCCGATTGAAACCGCGATGGAAGAAATTCATATGAGCTGGACTGACCGTCTTTCGTCATCACCAGTGCCTCCCGAAGCGTTGCCACCCAATATATTCACAGATTGGTCTTTGCCAGTCTTTAGTGAAGTTAAAGACTATAAATATCGTTTCTGTGCTCTATTCCGCAAGCAAGAATAGCGAATGTCTTGTTAGCTTGAAAAAGCAGTATTGCGTTTGATATTCGAATAATAAAAAAAGCCGCCCGAAGGCGGCTTTCTCAACGACTTACATCGTTCTTACATAGTTACTTCAGTGATTTCTACCGAAGCAATACGCTTACCTTCTTCGGCACCTTTTTGGAAAGACGCAATTTGATCAAAGTTCATGTAGCGATAAATCTCGCCTGACATGGCATCCAAGTCTTTGCAGTATTCCATATACTCAGCCGGCGTTGGCAGGCGGCCCAGTATCGCGCCAACCGATGCCAGCTCGGCAGAGGTCAGGTAGACATTGGCACCGTTGCCAAGGCGGTTAGGGAAGTTGCGCGTTGAGGTAGACAGCACTGTCGCACCATCTGCAACACGTGCTTGGTTACCCATGCACAATGAACAACCTGGCATTTCGGTGCGCGCGCCTGATGCGCCGAAAATGTTGTAGTAACCTTCTTCCATCAGCGTGTGCTGATCCATTTTAGTCGGTGGCGAGATCCACAGGCGGGTATTCAGCGTGCCTTTGTTGGCATCGAGTAGCTTACCAGCTGCGCGGAAGTGACCAATATTGGTCATGCAGCTACCGATAAATACTTCGTCTACTTTGTCGCCGGCAACTTCAGACAGTAATTTTGCATCGTCTGGGTCGTTAGGGCAGCAAACAACGGGCTCTTTCAGTTGGTCAAGATCGATTTCGATAACTGCAGCGTACTCGGCATCTGCATCGCCTTCTAACAGGCTTGGGTTAGCCAGCCATGCTTCCATATTGGCAGCGCGACGCTCAAGAGTACGTGGGTCGCCGTAGCCTTCGCTTACCATCCAACGCAGAAGAGTGATGTTCGAGCGCAGGTATTCAGAAATTTCTGGAATGCCTTGCTTAATGGTACAGCCAGCAGCTGAACGCTCAGCAGACGCGTCAGACAATTCAAATGCCTGTTCAACAGTCAGGCCAGCCAAGCCTTCAATTTCAAGAATACGGCCAGAGAAGATATTCTTCTTGCCTTTTTTCTCAACGGTCAGATGACCTTCTTTGATTGCTTGGTAAGGTATGGCGTGAACTAGGTCGCGTAGGGTAATACCAGGCTGCATTTTGCCTTTAAAGCGAACCAGTACTGATTCAGGCATATCCAGTGGCATAACGCCGGTAGCCGCAGCAAAAGCAACCAAACCAGAACCTGCTGGGAAAGAGATACCCATGGGAAAGCGAGTGTGGGAGTCTCCGCCGGTGCCGACAGTATCAGGCAGCAACATACGGTTTAGCCAGCTGTGGATGATGCCGTCGCCAGGGCGCAGAGAAACACCGCCACGGGTCATAATGAAGTCCGGCAGGTTGTGCTGGGTATCGATGTCGATTGGCTTGGGGTATGCCGCAGTGTGGCAGAACGACTGCATGGTCAAATCGGCAGAGAAGCCCAGACAGGCCAGATCTTTCAATTCGTCGCGGGTCATTGGGCCAGTAGTATCTTGCGATCCCACCGTGGTCATTTTAGGTTCGCAGTAAGTGCCGGGACGAATGCCTTGACCTTCTGGTAAGCCACAGGCGCGGCCGACCATTTTCTGCGCTAGCGTGTAGCCTTTCCCGGTGTCGGCGGGCTGCTCTGGCAAACGGAATAGGGTAGACGCGGGTAAACCCAATGATTCACGGGCTTTCGTGGTTAAGCCGCGACCAATGATCAGGTTAATACGGCCGCCAGCGCGCACTTCGTCTAGTAATACGGGCGATTTAAGCTCAAAGGTGCTCAACGTAGCGCCAGTTTCGACGTTTTTAATAACGCCGTCGTAGGGGCGGATTTCAATTACGTCGCCCATGTTTAGTTCGTCAACAGGCGCTTCGAAAACCAGTGCGCCAGCATCTTCCATGGTGTTGTAGAAGATCGGTGCGACCTTGCTACCGATACATACACCGCCAGAACGCTTATTAGGTACGCCAGGCATATCGTCGCCGAAGAACCACAACACCGAGTTGGTCGCTGATTTACGTGAAGAACCAGTACCCACAACATCACCGACGAAAGAGATCGGGTGGCCTTTTTTCTCAAGTTCTTTGATCAATGTTAGCGGGCCAACGCTGCCTTGTACGTCTGGCTTGATGCCATCTCGTTCCATTTTGAACATCGCCAGCGCATGAAGCGGGATGTCTGGACGTGACCATGCATCGGGTGCAGGTGATAGGTCATCGGTATTGGTTTCGCCGGTGACTTTAAATACGGTGTTTACAATGCTTTCTGGGACTTCTGGGCGGTTGGTGAACCACTCGGCGTCGGCCCAGCTTTGGATAACTTCTTTAGCAAGCGCGTTACCTGCTTTAGATTTTTCTTCTACATCGTGGAAAGCGTCAAACATCAGCAGGGTGTGCTTGAGTTCTTTTGCTGCAGCTTCTGCTAATTCTTCGTTGTCGAGGAGGTCAACGAGGGTAATGATGTTGTAGCCGCCGTGCATATTGCCAAGCAATTTTACCGCGTCTAATTTGCTGAGTAGTGGGCTGCTAGCTTCGCCTTTAACGATGGCGGATAGGAAGCCAGCCTTAACATAGGCTGCTTCATCTACACCTGGCGGTACTCGGTTGGAGATCAGGTCAACGAGTGTCTCTTCTTCACCGGCAGGTGGGTTTTTCAGTAGTTCAATAAGTCCCGCAACTTGTTCAGCGTTCAGCGGCTGTGGAACTATGCCTTGCGCGGCGCGTTCGTCAACGTGTTTCCGGTATGCTTCGAGCACAGTGTAACTCCTCTTTTCAGTTTCGGTACCCGTATCCGCCGGGATCGCCGGGGCCGGGGCTATCGATGCCCATCATCGATGCGAAATAGGGGGCTGCAAGTATACTTAAAAACCACACGGAGGTTAAGTGAATTACTGCACTTGCCAGCGCTTGCGGCGGTAGCTTACTCTTTGCTCCCTGTCATTAATTCGATTTTTGGGAGCTTTCTTTGTCAGCAGTTATACCCCGAGTCGTAACACCATGTATTGGCGTCTGTTCTACTGCGCTGGGAGATGACGTGTGTCGTGGTTGCAAGCGCTATAGCCACGAGGTTATTGATTGGAATAGCTATACCGACAAACAAAAACAGATTATTGACGAACGCTTAGACGGGTTTCTTGTTCAAGTTATGTCGAGTAAGCTACATATTCGTGATGCCTCAATATTGCAGTGGCAGTGCCAGACCCAGCGCGTTCGTTTTCCCGCCCATAAAAGCCCTTATATTTGGCTATTTCAGCTTCTTCGCGCTGGTGCAGGCCAAATTCTCGATACCGCTCAGTTTGGGTTTGTTGTTGATTCTCCGTATCAACACGTACCATTAATAGAGCTAAGGGACATTATTGATCGAGAGTTTTATCTGCTCTCTGAAGCCTATTATCAGCGATACATCGGTATGTACCTTAAGTCTGACAATTGATTTCGTTCGCTATCGAAACAAATTAGGGCTTCGTCTGGCGTAATTCAGACACGTGGCCGGAGTTTGTTATACTGCGCCCGTTTTTCATCAGCCGGATGCCTGTGTAATGTCTGTCGATATAAGTGAGATTTTAGCATTTTTGCCCTGTGAAACGCCGCAGCGATGGGTAGAGGCCGCCTTGGCGCATCCCGAAGAAATGCTCATCGACCACGCTAATTGCGAAAAGAAAGCGGCGGGCACGGCCTTGAATTTGATGTTCCGTTACGTTGATAAGCCCGATTTATTGAGCAGGATGTCGAAATTGGCGCGGGAAGAGCTGCGTCATTTTGAACAAGTCATGGCGATTATGAAAAAACGCGGTATCGAATATCGGCATCTGTCATCCTCGCGATATGCGAATGGTTTACGCGTGGACGCCCGCACAAGTGAGCCGCATAAGCTCATAGATATTTTGATAATTGGTGCCCTGATTGAGGCGAGATCATGCGAACGGTTCGCGCGGATTGCGCCCTTGCTAGATTCCGAATTAAGTAAATTTTACACCTCGCTACTTAAGTCGGAATCCCGTCATTTTAAAGATTATTTAAATTTGGCAGTCCGCTATGCAGACGAAGATATTGCGCCTCGTATTGCCTTATTTAAGAAGAAAGAACAAGAATTAATCGAAAGCGAAGATGAGATATTTCGTTTCCACAGCGGCCCATTGGCGGCTTAACTAACACACTAGGTTAGTGCTAAGTTGCTGTTATGAAAAGGAACCCGTTTCTATTAGCTGACGGGCAATATCAGTCATGGAGCGGCCTTGACGGTTGGCGTTCTTGCTTAGTAAATCATTGGCCTGTGCTTCAGTAAGACCGTAGGTGTCTATTATAAATTTTTTGGCATTGTTTAGAATTTGCCGCGCATCGACTTCAGGCTTCAGCGCTTGTACCTCGGTTTTTAGGCGGTCAATGCTATAAAAATAACTTAATGTGATATCGATTAGTGCCTGCAGTAGGGAAGGCGGAATATCGTCTATTGCGTAAATGCTAATGCCCGCATCTGCTGCAAGACGATTTATACTTTCTGAACGACTATTCCCTAATTTTATGACTGTGCGTGGGCTTGATTTGTTGAGTTGAGCCATGTGCTCAAGGGTGTCGCGGTTGGATGAATTGGTGTCGACCAAAATAATTTCCGGGTGCATCTCGCCAACGAGTTGATATAAGTCGTTGGCGTGATTGTTCAGGTTAATCAGATCAATTCCCGTAGATGCAAATACAGGCGCAATGATGTTGGCGCGGGTATCGTCGATATCTATCAGCAATACTTTCATGGAATCTATTTGGCCTCATTTTGTGTGTTAATAAGCCGCAATGCTGGAATGTCGGCTTTGGAAAGGCTTTGTTGTTCTAAGTATTTAATAATGCCGCCGACGCTAATGACTTGGCCGTCTAAAAATTGATTCGGCCCTATGTGCTGGGATTTCGTGAGCATATTCTTCTCGTGTAAATTGCCCTCGGTTTTTCTGTCTATACTCGGACTTTCTAGTCCGATTGCCTCTGCGGCGATACGGAATAAAGCCGGTTTATAAACCGCGGCAACCGTTTCTTCGATGTTAATCGGTGTCGTTAACTGACCCCAGCGATACATTTGCGAAATAAACCATTCCGCGTGGTTAAGCCATGGAAAGTTGGCTGAGTAGCGATGGAATACGTGAAAGTCGTCAACTTTTTCGGGCATCTGCCCGTAGTGTTTTAGCGACAAACCTGTCAGTGATAAGGCGACGGTTTCTTCGGGAAGGGCGATATACGGAGCTTGGCTAATCATCTTTGCTGCAGTTTTTCGATTTTCTTTTTTATCTAGCCAAATGCAGGCTTTAATCAAAGCGCGCAAAATGGCCTGATGGGTAGCGGGGTTTTCGTTTGACCAGCTTTCGCTAACGGCAAATACCTTTTCGGGGCTGTTATTCCACAGTTGGTATTTGGTGGCCACCACGTGACCGAGCTGCTGTTGCACTGCGAGGGTATTCCAAGGTTCACCTACACAGAAGCCATGAATATCGCCGTCGGTCATTGCGCTAACCATCTTCGGCGGAGGAATCACCACAATTTCTATATCTCGATCCGGGTCTATACCCGCGCTGGCCAACCAGTAACGTAATTCATAGCTTTGGGTCGAACAGGGGTATACAACACCAAAGCGTAATTTGGGGCGCTTGCTACGCTTATTTTCTTCGACAACACATTGCAGTGCCTGCGCTGCAATGAGCGGGCTGAATTCGCTGCGTGAATCTATCGCGTATAGGTGGTCATAGAGGCCATTATTCACGGTGATCGCATTGCCGTTTAAATCCAAGACCATGGCGCTAATCATATCAATTTTGGGGCCGCCGACGCCGAGACGTGATGCCACTGGGATGGAGGCAAGCATTTGCGCGCCGTCCAGTATACCGAGGCCAACTTTATCGCGGATGCCAGCCCATGAGGTTTCCCTCGACAGGGTGACGTTAAGGCCTTCGTTGCGGAAATAGCCCTTTTCATGCGCTATTACCAAGGGGGCGCAGTCTGTGAGCGGAATGAAGCCAAGGATAATATCCGATTTTTCTAAGGCTATTCCTTTCTTGTTATTGATGATGGCCATTTACTGCTCCTTTGGCTTTTCGCTATGTTGTTTGTTCTTTGCTGCCGGTAAGTTGTAATTCGGACATTTTAATTGGCGCTACAATGGTTTTTTTTTGCCTCATTTTGGTGCGGTGCGCTCGCTTCCTCTAGCCTTGTCGGCTGATGTTCGGGGCCGAGCCTGCTTTATGGGATTGGTGAGTCGATGTGATCATACTACCTTAATACTCCAGTACGACTCGGTCTTGTCATCATCACCGGCGGCGGGTTTTCTCACCTTGCTTAGCCCGGTTCCGTCACCTTGTTTTGTTTCACCAGGTCTCTTTTCGGGCTGTGAATAGTTGATCTAAATTTATTGGCCAATCTTGTGTTCTCCTACCCCTTGGGTCGTATTGGGGCGGTAAACGCTTGTCTATAATGAACCATTCGGTTGTCGCTTTGCTGCCTTTGGGGGCGCGTCATCGAAGCACTTCATTCGCGTGCCGGTAAGTACGTTTGCACGATCTGGGCCAGATTTTTTAACTTTATGTTGTTCAAAATATACGGTGTTTTAGTTTAGGAAGGGTAGCGTGTCTTGCTCCGGCGAAACTGAAGTGACGCGCGTACCTGTCTCGGGTGATTTTTGTCCGGAACAGGTGCGCTTTGATATGTGGTTGCGAGATCTACTGATCTGAAAAAGGGCTTGAACGGAGAGTTAGAGCGTTGTTCTCGTCCGTTAGGTACCAGATTTTACTATCCCAATCACCAAGCACTATACGTTCGGCGGTCTCGTTATTGACCACGAGTGTGTGTCGGTTTGGTCTGTGAGTATGGCCATGGATTAGGCGTTTGCAGCGGTGCCTACTAAGTGCATCAATAACAGCGTCCGCGTTGACATCCATGATGTCCTCAGCTTTGTTGCTGTTTGCTTCATTGCTAGCCATGCGCATCTGTTTTGCGATGGCGCGACGCTCCTCTAGTGGCTTACTGAGAGCTGCTTGCTGCCAAGCGGGAGACCGTATCATGCTTCTAAACTTCATGTATTCTTGGTCGTCGGTACAGAGCCCGTCTCCGTGCATTAGCAGAGTTTGCTCGCCAGCTAGCGAAATAATGGTCGGGTCGGCAAGAAGTTTGCCGCCAACATCAGCGCAAAAAGCGTCGCCCAGCATAAAGTCCCTGTTGCCGTGCATGAAATACAGGGATACGCCGCGTTGAGTCAGGTCTTTTAACGCCGATTTTATAGACTCAATCAGTGGCGAGCTGTCGTCATCGCCGACCCAACCTTCAAAGAAATCGCCAAGAATATAAAGTGACTCTGCGTTCGCCGCTTTGTTTTGCAGGAATTCAAAAAACGCCCGGGTGATGTCCGGGCGCGTTTCATCCAGATGTAGGTCTGAGATAAAGAGTGTTGTCATATGGAGATTAATCTACCCATACTGCTTTTTCGATGACCACATCTTCAGCTGGCACGTCTTGGTGGCCTGCAGCGCTGGTGGTTTTAACGGCTTTGATTTGATTCACAACATCCATACCGTCGACGACCTTTGCAAATACTGCGTATCCCCAGCCCTGCATGGTTTTGCTGCTGTGGTTAAGGAAGTCGTTGTTCTTTACGTTGATAAAGAACTGTGAACTGGCTGAGTGTGGGTCTGATGTACGGGCCATAGACAGGGTGCCGACATCATTTTTTAAGCCGTTATCAGCTTCGTTTTCGATAGGCGCGCGGGTGGTTTTCTGTTTCATGCCTGGCTCAAAACCGCCGCCTTGCAACATAAATCCATCGATAACGCGGTGGAAGATGGTGCCATCATAGAAACCATCGACAACATACTGTTTAAAGTTTTCTGAGGTTCTAGGGGCGTTTTCGAAGTCTAGCTCAACTTTAATGTCGCCGAAATTTGTAGTGAAGATAATCATTTACGCTGATCTCGCTTATAACCGGAAATTAAAGCCGCTATAATAAGGCTTTTGGCTGCAGGGCGAAACCAGCGATAAACCTTCATGTTTGTTGTTCGCAAATTCTGTGGTCGCGGCTGTTTACATTAAATGGCCGATTTTGAACATTTGGAAACAATCAATGACTGACAATGCAGTATCTGGCAATAATTTTCTTCGTACCATCGTCAAGGACGACATCGCTTCTGGTCGCTTAAGCGGTGAGCTCGTCACTCGCTTTCCGCCAGAACCCAACGGTTTTCTGCACATTGGCCACGCTAAATCGATTTGTCTAAATTTTGGGCTTGCCGAACAGTTTGGCGGTCGCTGTCATTTGCGTTTTGACGACACCAATCCGGCCAAGGAAGAGCAGGCCTATATCGATGCTATTCAGGAAGATATTCGCTGGTTGGGCTTTGAGTGGTCTGGTCCAATTCGTTATGCCTCTGACTATTTCGATACCTTGTATGAATATGCCCTGCATTTAATAAGCGGAGGTAATGCCTACGTCTGTGATTTGAGCGCCGACGAGGCCCGTGAGTATCGGGGCACGTTGACCGAGCCCGGAAAGAACAGCCCCTATCGGGATCGCAGTGTAGACGAAAACCTCGCGCTGTTTGCGGGTATGCGCAATGGTGAGTTTGACGAGGGTAGCAGGGTGCTGCGGGCTAAAATCGATATGGCGGCGCCGAATATTAATCTTCGTGACCCTATTATTTATCGTATTCGCAAGGTTGCGCATCACCAAACGGGCGATAAGTGGTGTATCTATCCAACCTATGATTTTACCCACGGTCAGTCAGATGCGTTGGAGGGGATTACTCATTCAATTTGTACACTTGAGTTTGAAGATCACCGTCCTTTGTATGAGTGGTTTATTGCACATTTGCCGGTGCCTGCGCAGCCAAAGCAGTATGAGTTTGCCCGTTTAAACCTTAACTACACTGTGACCAGCAAGCGTAAGCTGAAAATGTTGGTTGATGAAAAAGTGGTTGATGGATGGGATGATCCGCGCATGCCGACGATTGCCGGCATGCGTCGTCGTGGTTTTACCCCTGCGTCTCTGCGCCATTTTTGCGAGATGGTGGGGGTTGCGCGTAGTGAAGGTGTTGTCGATGTGGCAATGCTTGAACACGCTATTCGCGATGACCTCGATAAAAATGCGCCGCGTGCCATGTGTGTTATGGATCCATTGAAACTAGTTATCACTAATTATCCTGAAGATAAAGTGGAATGGCTATCCGCACCGGGTCATCCTAATCGCGATGATCTTGGTGAGCGGAGTTTGCCCTTCAGTCGTGAGGTATATATTGAGCGTGAGGATTTCCGCGAAGAGGCAAATAAAAAGTTTAAGCGTTTAGTACTGGGTAAAAAAGTACGCCTGAGAAGCGCGTATGTGTTGCTAGCGGAATCGGTCGTGAAAGATGAGGCTGGAAATATACTAGAAGTTCACTGCAGCTATGACGATGCCAGCCACGGCGCTGATCCTTCTGACGGTGTAAAACCTAAAGGTGTTATCCATTGGGTGTCTGCCAGTCACGGCAAGCAAGCGACTGTGCGCCTATACGACCGTCTATTTTCACATGAGGCGCCAGATCGCGGTGGCGAGGAATTTCTCGACCACGTTAATCCAGGTTCTCTAAGTATTATTGAAAATTGTTGGATCGAGCCTGGGCTTGCTGATGCTGCGCCAGAAGCGGGTTTTCAGTTTGAGCGCACCGGATATTTTGTTGCCGATAGTGTAGATCATACTGCTGCAGCGCCAGTTTTTAATCGCACTATCGCCCTGCGTGATACATGGAATGGTGGGGAGTAGCCTCCCTAGAAATACGGTTCATTGTCGAAATAAGTTTAATTTTTAAACGACGACGTTAATTTAATACGGGAATAGTTTGGCCATCGGGCTAGGCAATTACCCCAGAGCTTTAAGCGATCTTTATGACGATTCAAATTTACAACACCCTTAGCCGCAGTAAGCAGCCACTGGTTCCGCTACAAGACGGCAAGATTAACATGTATGTTTGCGGTATGACGGTATATGACTTCTGTCATCTTGGTCATGCGCGGGTGTTGGTGGCTTTTGACGTGATCACGCGCTACTTACGAGCCAAGGGCTTTGACGTCAATTACGTGCGCAATATCACCGACATTGACGACAAAATTTTACGGCGTGCTGATGAAAATAATGAACCCTTTGAAGCGTTAACTGAGCGCTTTATTAAGGCAATGCATGAAGATGCGGCGCGCTTAGATATTATGCCTCCAGATCAAGAGCCGAGGGCCACCGCGCATATAGCAGATATTTTAGACATGATCTCGCGTCTGATTGAAAAGGGATTTGCTTACACAGCCTCAAATGGTGATGTGTATTATCGAGTTACGTCATTTGCCGACTACGGCAAGCTGTCTGGTAAGAATCCAGATGAATTGCTTTCGGGTGCGCGTATCGCTGTTGACGAAGCAAAAGATGATCCCCGCGATTTCGCGCTCTGGAAGGCTGTTAAAGACGATAGCGTAAGTTGGCCTTCGCCATGGGGTAACGGTCGCCCAGGTTGGCATATAGAGTGTTCTGCGATGTCTACCTGCTGCCTAGGCAATACCTTCGATATTCATGGTGGCGGGCCAGATTTGGTTTTCCCTCATCATGAAAATGAGATTGCCCAGTCGGAAGCGGCGACTGGGCAGCGTTACGCACAAACATGGATGCATGCGGGTGCGGTTAGGGTCGATAACGAAAAAATGTCTAAATCTTTGGGCAATTTTTTTACTATTCGGGAAATTCTCGACCGCTATCACCCAGAGGTAGTGCGTTATTTTCTCATTTCAAGTCACTATCGCAGTGCTATCAATTATTCGGAAGATAATTTGCTTATCGCCAAGCAAAATTTAGAACGCTTCTACCATTCATTCAAAGGTTTAGATGTCGCTGCGGCATTACCGTACGCAGAGTTGGACCTGAGTGATGAATTTGTTCAACGTTTTGATGCTGCGATGGCTGACGACTTCAATGCGCCTGTTGCCTTGGCCGTGCTCTACGACATGGTGCGCGAATTAAATAGTGCGAAAGAGGCCGCAGATAATGCACGTGTCGCTCATTTAGCAATAACGCTTAAATCGTTGGCGGCGTTGCTAGGTATTTTACAATTGTCTGCCGATGCCTTTTTACAAGCCGGTAGCGGTGATCAATTAGCGGCCGCGGATATTGAAGCGTTGATCGCGGAGCGCGTTCAAGCCAAAAAAGATCGCCAATTTGCACGCGCTGATGAAATTCGTGACTCACTTAAGGCCCAAGGTGTCATTTTGGAAGACAGTCGCGAGGGTACTACTTGGCGACGTGAATAGCGGCGTTTCTGTTGCATGGGATTATCTTTCATAGTTCTGCTTAAAATTCTGTGGGGTCGTTGCGGTGAAGAAAGTAATATTTCTGATGTCGGCGGTCGTGCTATTAGCTGCGTGTACAACAGCTAATCTTTTGTTGGATAGTCGCTTTTTAGCTTCTGCAGATTATTTTCCGGTGACGGGCAGGCAGGGCTGGCTACTCAATCAGCGGCTTGGATTCGGCACGTTTGTATCTGGAAAAGTGGATCGAGATTGGGATACCACTGACACACTGGCGATTGGCGGATTTGAACGTGTTCGCCAAGCCGGTGCATATCGCTTTTCGTTCTCCGATGGCGAAGACAATGTCGCCCAGCTTGACTGCAAAAATGGCGATGATACTGATCATGTGAATCTTCGAGGTGTGCTTGGCGGCGATGCTCGATGGATCGTTGATGCTGACTCGTTTCTAGAATGCTCGATACTAGAATGGGGTGAAACCCTTAGCTGGAAGCTGCTGATGTCCTCTAAAGGCGAACTTTTACGCGGCTATTTGTACTCTGAAAATAAGGCATTGCCGGTATACGAGGTACTTAGCAGCGTCGAGCTAGAAGGAGCTGCATGGGCTATCGGCGAGATTGCTGGATACCTGATTTACCGTGACGGCGTTCAAGTTGCTGCAATTCAAGTAGTTAACGAAGGCGGGGTATGGGTTGGCAACACATTGCCGCTTATTGAGCGACGCAGACTTGCAAGTCTTGCTGCGGCCTTACTACTTTATCGTCCCAGTGAATCCTGAATAGGTCTTGGTTTGTTAGTTGATAGAAAAATTTTTAAAAGTAATAAACCGGAAAGTGCCCCCAAACTATTGGCAATGAAATCTAAAAACGAGGCATAGCGACCGGGTGAGAAGACTTGGGCTAGTTCTAATGCGCCGCCATAAGCACAAATTGCAATGACGATCAGGTGTAAATTGCGAGGCTGAAGCGTTAGCGGATATGCCAATAATACAAACAATAAGTAGGCGCCAAAGTGTTGAAGTTTGTCCCACACATTAAGGTCTGGCATTTCTGCTGATGGCAGTGTTGATGCATACCCGATGAAGACCGCGTAGCCTAGAAGTGGCAGGGCTCTTAGGGTGTTGATGACATATTTCATTTGGCCTGATAATCGTCTGGTAAAAGTGCTGCTAATCGCACTTCGGCAGCACTAACAATTTGATCTGTGTCTTGGCCTTCAAAGTCTTCCAGTGGAAAACGCTCGCTGTGCAAGGTCACATGGCCGAAGGGTTTTGGGAATTTAGATTTATCCCAGGTCGATTCGATTCTCCAGCCTTGGTACTCCGCACGAATGAGGTAGAGCGGCACCTTTGCTCTCATCGCCAGCACGATCGCGCCAGCTTTCATTTCATGACGCGGCCCGCGTGAGCCATCGACGGCAAAAGCGACGGTTTTTCCCTTTCTCGCCGCTTTAAGTAATTGCACAAAAGCGTCTTTGCCGCCCCGGCTGGGCGAGCCTAGTGCGACTTCATAGGTATAGCGTTCCATAACCATTGCGATTGAATAGCCGAAATGATTTTGCGAGGCAATCGCTGCGATATTCTGGTTTTTATATCTGTGGACGATGGGGAGGAGTTCGTCGTGATATACCGCCATAACACAAGGGTGTTCTATATCTAGCTGGCCTTTAAAGCGCAGGGTATTCATTACCCAGAAAAAAATTTGCAGAATGCCGCTCAGCAGAACCCGCGCGAACTTCTGCGCGGGTCCTATTTTCTTAGGTGGTTTGTTAACCCTAGCCATGATTGCAGTCCGTGTTAGGCGATGGCTTTTTCGCCGGAGTCCACGCTTTGGAATATAAGGGTATTGATTGTCATAGGGCCGACGCCACCGGGAACCGGTGTGTAGGCGCTGACGCGATCGACTAGTGGAGCGAGTTCAATGTCACCAACACCACCAGGATGGTAGCCGGCGTCTACAACCACAGCGCCGTCTTTTATCCAGTCTGCTTTTATGAATTCGGGTTTGCCGACTGCGCCGACGAGAATGTCCGCTTGTTTTACTAAGTCAGGAAGGTTTTTTGTGCGTGAATGGCAAATAGTGACTGTGGCATTTGCTTCGAGCAACATCATTGCCATTGGTTTGCCTAGTATGGCACTTCGACCCACTACGACCGCATGCTTGCCCTCTATATCGATCTTATAGTGCTCTAGGATGCGCATGATGCCCTTTGGAGTGGCGCAGCCATAAGCTGTTTCGCCCATTGCCATGCGGCCAAAGCCTAGGCAGGTTACGCCGTCTACGTCCTTGTGCAGCGCTATGGCGTCAAAGCAGGCGCGCTCGTCAATTTGTTCTGGCACCGGGTGTTGCAAAAGAATGCCGTGAACATTTTCGTTATTATTTAATTCATCTATTTTGGCTAGTAGCTGCTCTGTTGTCGTCGTGCCGGGCATTTCTACTGCCATTGAATCCATGCCCACGCGTCGACAGGCATTGCCTTTCATTTTCACGTAAGTGGCAGAGGCGGGGTCGTCACCGACGAGTATTGTCGCGAGAATGGGGGTGCGGCCGTTTGAGCGGCTTTTTAATGCCGTTACGCGGCTGCTTAGTTGTTCTTCCCAGCTTGCCGCCAGTGTTTTGCCGTCTAAAATCAAAGCCGTCATTCAGATAGGTCTCGCAAAAAAAGATGATTTAAATTAGAGTGTTATTGTCTCATGGGCTTAAACCGCTGGCCAACAAATCAAACGAATAAATTTTCTCAAAATCGTTGACGAGGCAAAAAGGTCTGCGTATCATGCGCAGCTCCTGTAGCGGGGCACACGGGAAACGAAAAACGGGGTATAGCGCAGTCTGGTAGCGCGCCTGCTTTGGGAGCAGGATGTCGGGAGTTCGAATCTCTCTACCCCGACCATTTTTCGTAACTCAGTTCGGTCGGTTTTGCGCCCGTAGCTCAGCTGGATAGAGCAACGGCCTTCTAAGCCGTCGGTCACAGGTTCGAATCCTGTCGGGCGCGCCATTTACAGGACAGTATTTCCAATGGTGGCCGTAGCTCAGTTGGTAGAGTCCAGGATTGTGATTCCTGTTGTCGCGGGTTCGAGCCCCGTCGGCCACCCCATTCATTTTTTCAACCTCAACGCCAAGATAAAATTACTCCAGCTCTACCCAATCAACGGGGCTTGGCACTTATTAAACCCTGTTAATCACACCGTCCCACCCAAGATGGGCTTCAACCATTAGCGCAATGTGTTCACTAGCGCTCGTAGTGGGCGGGCTCTCAGCTAACTCATCAAGCAATCTCATACACACCGGCAACTTGATACTGGCTTTCTTACGCGTCAGGGTCTTGAGCAACACAAACCGGATTAATCCTTGCTTGGCCGCATACAGTGCTTGCAGGGCGGTCTGCGCGCAGCCTTTGCCCAGACCTTGATTTCTTTCCTACGTATTACACGGTCAATCTAAAGGCCAAGTATGCCTATAATTCTTTCTGCGTGAGGCATCGGTATTCTCCATGAAATGGATCGTCGCAAAATCATTTTAATGAATGCCGGTGTCCGCCGTTAATGATGAAGAGCCAATACGGAACTGCGCGCTTTGAGAATGGGAGCGGCATCCTGGATGATGAGAGAAGTCTCACGGACGTCGGTGGCCGTATTGCTGCGAAATTGGTCTGGGGTGTAGCGTTGACGCTGTGGTGGCAACATTGGTCATGGACGATGGGTTTGGCTCATAGGATGAGCTGGAAAAGCTGGAAGCTGACTTTTACATTGTGCTTAAAAAGGTGTTCTAGTTAATTATTTGAGCGTGGTGTTTTTACTCTCTTATAAGCAGGAAATTAATGTCGCCGTTTTGCATTTCTGGCATTGTCGACGGCGGTCAGCTTTTTTTAATATTTAGCGCAGGCAGTTAAGATAGGATTTTACGCAATTGTCCAAGCCTAGCTCTATGGCGTCTACCGTGAATGCGTGACCAATAGACACTTCCAGCAAGTTTTGAACACTATTTTTAAATAAGAATAGATTATGAAGATTGAGATCGTGCCCGGCGTTTAGTCCGAGGTTTTCTTCAGCGGCTGTATTACTCGCGGCTATGAACTGATTTAAAACCGCATCTTGATGAACTGAGCCAAAGTTTTCGGCGTAGGGGCCGGTGTAAAGCTCTATTCGGTCAGCGCCGACCTGTTTGGCTAGCCGTATTTGCGCTTCATCGGGGTCCATAAATAAACTTACTCGCACACCTAAGCGTTTGAGTTCGTCAATTATGGGGGCAATTCGGTCGCCGTCTTTACGTAAGTCAAAACCATGGTCTGAGGTAAGTTGGCTGTCGGTATCAGGAACCAGCGTGCACTGCGCCGGTTTTGTTACGCGGACTATCTCCATAAACCCCGGATAGTCGCTTACGCCGCGTCTATCGCTTTTCGTTGCCGGCGCAAATGGGTTGCCTTCAATATTGAATTCTACGTCAAGCATGCCTGCTAATTCATAGCAGTCGTCTGCTCTAATGTGTCGCTGATCAGGCCTAGGGTGAACCGTGATGCCGTGAGCGCCTGCTGCAATGCATCTCGCTGCATGTAGAGCCACGCTTGGGTATTCGGTATCACGAGAATTGCGAATTAATGCAATTTTATTTAGGTTGATACTTAGCGCAGTCAAAATGACCCCTCGCGCCTAGGCGCAATATTGTCGCTTACTTCAGTGTAGTGCTAATAATCAGTATCGGTTCTACTGGCACGTCGTCCATGTGACCGACGGAATGAGTTTTGCTGATGGCAATATCGCGAACTATGTTTTGGCCGTCAATAACTTTACCGAATACGGCATAACCATCGCGTCCCATACGAGAATCTAGGTCTAGGTTCATGCGCATATTGATAAAAAACTGTGAGCGGGCGCTATTTGGATCGTCTGTACGAGCCATTGCAACTGTCCAGCGGTCATTGCTGAGTTTGCTGGTTTTTGATTCGTTAATAATGGGTTCGCCGTTGGGCTTTTCGACCATGTCAGCAGTAAAGCCGCCGCCCTGCACTGCAAAGCGGCGTATAACGCGGTGGAAAATAGTGCCGTTGTAAAAACCGCTTTTTACATATCCTAAAAAGTTTTCAACCGTCACTGGCGCTTTGGCAGGCAATAGCTCAATTGTGATGTCACCCTTTGAGGTAGTTAGAACTACAATTGGATTGGCTGCCGGTTCCTCAGCCATCGCAAAGGTAGAGAAAAGGCCAGATATAACGAGTAGCAGCGCTGGAATCAGTCGCATGATCAACCCCAGTCCGAGCGACGTTTAGGCATCATTCTCGGCACGAAGAGTGCGATAAAGACGCCGATCAGTACAGCAAAAGCGCCATTTAAAAAGAATTCATTTTCTTTGTTTTCGCGCAGGCGAGCGTTATCAGTTTTCAATACGTCAACTTCGCTGCTTAACATTTGATTAGACTCAAGTAGGCGACGGTTGTCGTCGTCTAGCTTAATGCTATTTGCAGAGATTCGTTTGATTTCCTCAAGCTCATCGACCAGTGATTTATTTTCTGACTTGAGTTCGTCGACGATACTATTGGTTTCTTTGCTGTTTTGCGTAGTGTTCTCAAGCTGTGCGCGTAAATCTTTATTTGCGGTGGCTAATTCTTCGATCTGTTTTTTATTTTCAGCCAGCTGGCTTCTTGCGGCAGGTGTAGAAACTAGGTAATGACTGGGCAGCCATCCTTCTATGCCTTTGTCAGTTCTTACTTTTGAATAGCCGCTGTCTTCGTTACTGCTGATGAGATCTAGCTTTTCGCCGCTGGGTAGGCCGCGGTGAATAATTCGATATTTAGATCCATCACCGACACGGAGTGGTACATAAATTTTATCGCTGATGAAACGGGTTTCGGCGATGGATGCGCTTGCGAGGCTAAGTAAGAGTGCTGAAACGCCAAATATAATAGATTTCTTCACTGTATTTTCCACGTTAATAAGCTGCGCTAAATAATTAACAAGCAAGGATAAAGCACTTACAAGAGTAGTTCAATTCCGCTTGCTACGGCAGCACTTTTTTGTAGGGTTTAACGGTAACTTTGCCGTATACACCTGCGTCAATGTAGGGGTCTGTGTCTGCCCATGATTGCGCATCTTCCAGAGAGGGGAATTCGGCAACGATTAAGCTGCCGGTGAATCCTGCTTCACCGGGATCTTCACTGTCGATTGCTGGGTGTGGTCCGGCTAAGACTAAACGCCCTTGATTTTTGAGTTCTTGTAAACGAGCGATGTGTGCAGCACGAGCGCCCAGTCGCTTACTAAGGCTATCGGCAACGTCTTCACTAATTATGGCGTAAAGCATAATGTTTCCTAATTTATTCTGAATATGTCTTCAAAGCTAAGTGCGGTTAATTTTTCTATTTGTTTTACCAAGTAAAATAGCGCGCCGACCATGACTAAAGTGCAAGGTAGGGCGATTACTGGAAAGCTTAACCCCGTCATTTTACCTAGTTCCGCGCTATATTCCGCGCTCCCCGGTGGGCTGACCAGTAGCACCTTGGCAAGAATATAGTTAAGTGCGGATGACATGAAAAACGAGAAAGCGACTAAGTACGTGGCGTTGCGGAGTGCGGCATCGAATAGGGAGGCATTACCGCGTTGAGCTAGCGCGTCGCTTATTTTGTCCGTGTAGATTACTTGGTCATTGAAGAGGAAGGTTTTGATCAATGGATAAGGTGTATACAGAGATACTAGAGTTGCGATGCCGATAATGGCCGGAATACTGGCTTCTTTTATCGCGATATACTCGGCGTCTAGCTCCAGTAGGCTGATACCGCCGGTTAACAGTACGCTGATAAAACCCAGAATGGCAAAGGCATTGGCGCGTTGGGTTTTTACAAAATCATAAATGCCAAAAGCTAATGGGAAGGCGAGGGCAATCACGATACTATAGCGGGGCCCCAGATACTCATCGCCACTGAGTTTGGTTAGTATCAGGGTGGGTATGATGATATTGAATAATAGATTAACAACAACGCTGTGTCGTTGGGGAGAATTTGCCTGCTCCGGCATGGTGTTTCCTGTCGGTTATTTTGGAAGACGGTAATCCGCCCACTATACCCATTTTACTTTTTCACCACTAGTCTAGGAGAGGAATTGGCATGATAGTCGATTTGCATACCCATACCACTGCCTCGGACGGTGGACTGAGTCCTGAAGAATTGATTCTTAGGGCAAAGGAGCGCGGTGTTCAATTACTCGCGGTGACCGACCACGATACCATTGATGGCTATGATGATATCGTTCGCTTGAACAGCGAAGGCTTGCAGATTGTTGCCGGTATTGAGCTATCTTGCACCTGGTCAGGTGTGAATATCCACGTGCTCGGTCTCGGGATTGACGTAAGCAGCGAGGCCTTGCGAAAGGAGTTAGCTGATCAGCGAGAAGCTCGTGGCGAGCGCGCAAAGATTATTGCCAGTAAATTAACAAAGTTGGGATTTGAAGGTACATACGAGGGTGCCTCTGAACTAGCGAGTGGGCGTGCAATAGGTCGTCCGGATTTTGCGCGGTTTATGGTTGCTCAGGGTTATGTCGACACTATGGCGACAGCCTTTGATAAGTATTTGGGCGCCGGAAAAGTCGGTGATGTCAAAGCGATGTGGCCTTCATTAGAAGCCATCGTTGGGTGGATAAGGGCTGCGGGCGGTGTGGCAGTCTTGGCCCACCCGCTGCATTACAAACTGACCAATGCGAAATTGCGGCGAATGTTGGCTGAGTTTAAAGAGGCCGGCGGTGAAGGGCTTGAGGTGTGTAACGGTCGTCCTTCACCGTCGGATTTAAACTACTTACGACAGCTGTGTAACGACTACGATTTTGAAGCCTCTGCTGGTAGTGACTTTCATCAGCCTACTAGTTGGTTAGAATTGGGTTGCGATGCGGCTATTATTGCACCTTGTAAGCCGGTATGGGCGCGATGGTTGCCCGCTTAATTATTTGTATAAACCCATTGGGGATATGGCATTGAGTCAGTTTTTTCAAATACATCCAGAAAATCCGCAAGCTCGTTTGATAAAGCAAGCTGCGGACATTATTCGTGGCGGCGGTGTGGTAGCGTATCCTACGGACTCGGCGTACGCCTTGGGCTGCCATTTGGGCGATAAAACGGCAATGGAGCGTGTGCGGGCAATACGCCGGCTTGACGACAAACATAACTTCACATTGATGTGTAGTGATCTATCTGAACTTGGTACTTATGCCAAGGTAGATAACAGTGCGTTTCGACTGCTAAAGGCGCATATCCCCGGTCCCTACACGTTTATACTGCGTGCGACGCCTGAAGTGCCCAAGCGTCTTTTGCATCCAAAGCGAAAGAGTATTGGGTTGCGTGTGCCCGCAAATCAAATATGTTTAGATTTAATGGCGGAGCTGGGTGAGCCACTTATGAGTGTTACGCTCATTCTGCCGGGAGAGGATCTGCCAATGACAGATCCCTACGATATCCGCGACACCATTGGTAATTTGGTCGACCTCGTTATCGATGGTGGGTATTGCGGAATGGAAGCAACGACAGTGATTGATTTGGTGGACGATGTCCCCGTCGTAATTCGCCGTGGCCTAGGTGATGTCAGTCAATTTGAGGATTCGCTGTGACCTGCGCCAAGATCAACGTATAATCGCGCCCTTGGTAAATGATATCGTGAGATCTCAGTAACAGTGCAAGAAGAATCCTCAGAAAAGCCCGCCGTAAAGCAATTAGGAGCAGCTCCGCCAGAAGAGCGGCAAAACGCTGCGTCTGAAATAACGGCGGGCCGCTTAGAGCCAGTGCCAGAAGGCGTATTGGAAGCGATTGATATCGTCAGTCTCAAAGCAATTCGGCAGCAACCTCAGCAGGGCGAAATGCCCTTTGCCGTGGTGCAGGGCAGGCCAGTCACTGAAATACCTAAAGATTTATACATCCCGCCGGAAGCCCTAGAAGTCTTTCTTGAGGCATTCGAGGGGCCGCTTGATCTACTTTTGTACCTTATAAAGCGCCAAAATCTCGATATTCTGGAAATAAACGTCGCCCAGATCACTGAGCAGTACATGCAGTACGTGAATATGATGAGCGCGATGCAGTTCGAGTTGGCGTCGGAATATCTGCTTATGGCCGCAATGCTTGCAGAAATTAAGTCACGTATGTTGCTGCCGCGCTCAGCCGATGTACTTGATGATGAAGAAGATCCCCGCGCCCAATTGATTCGGCGCCTACAAGAATATGAGCGCTTCAAACAAGCGGCTGAAAATATCGACCAGCTGCCGCGAATGGGCCGTGACAATTATGCGGTGGTTATCGAACCGCCGCCAATGTCTAAGCTGCGCGCCGAACCCGATGTAGATTTAAGAGAGCTACTGCTTGTTCTTGGCGAGGTGCTGCGTCGAGCCGATCTATTTGAAAGCCATCAGATTCAACGTGAAAAGCTATCTACGCGTGAGCGTATGTCGCAGGTGCTGGCCGTGTTGCGCTCAGATAGTTTTGTTCCTTTTGTTACCTTGTTCAAAGCTGAGGAGGGGCGTTTAGGCGTTGTTGTTACCTTTTTAGCGATCATGGAATTAATTAAAGAGTCATTGGTGGAAATTGTTCAATCAGAGGCCTTCGCGCCAATTCACGTAAAAGCGAAAGTTATATGATGCCGGATTCACAGCAGTTAAAGCGTATTATCGAAGCGACCTTAATGGCTGTCGGCCGACCTTTGTCGCTGCAACATATTGCCGAGTTGTTTGACGCAGAAGATCGTCCGACAACGGGTGATATTCAAGATGCGCTTAATGCCATCGGTCAAGATTGCGAAGGCCGAGGCTTTGAGTTGAAAGTTGTTGCCAGTGGCTACCGTTTGCAGGTTTGTGAAGACTTAGCGCCATGGGTCGGCCGTTTATGGGAAGAAAAGCCTCAACGCTATTCGCGGGCCATGCTAGAGACCTTGGCGCTTATAGCCTACCGCCAGCCCATTACCCGTGGCGATATTGAAGATATTCGCGGTGTTGCGGTGAGCTCGCAAATTATTAAGACCATGTTAGAGCGCGAATGGGTTCGGGTTGTTGGCCATAAAGATGTGCCTGGTCGTCCGGCGATGTACGCGACGACGCGCAAATTTTTAGATTATTTTAATTTGCGCAATTTAGATGAGCTGCCAAGTCTGGCAGAAATTACAGATCTTGATACGCTTAACGGCGAACTTGAATTGCACACCGGAGAGTTTGTCGCTGAGTCGGCTGGCACCGATACTAATCCTGCCGATGCCGATGCCGATGCCGATGCCGATGCCGATGCCGATGCCGATGTCGATGCCGATGCCGATGCCGATGCCGAGCCTGATAATGGCATTCTGCCTGATCAAGTCTACGATCAAGAATACCCACCCGAGACAAACTTTTAATGATACAAACAGATGAAAAATTACAAAAAGTACTGGCTCGTGCTGGCTTGGGTTCGCGCAGAGAAATGGAAAAAGTTATCAGCGAAGGACGTGTTCTTGTTGATGGCAGAGTTGCGACCCTCGGTGATCGTGTAACGAGTGCGGTCAAGATTCAGGTAGATGGTAAGCCGTTGCGCCTAGAAACTGCCGCCGCAAGGCCGCGTATTTTGCTCTACAACAAGCCAGAGGGTGAGATTTGTAGCCGTAAAGACCCAGAGGGTCGTCGCTCGGTATTTGATCGTTTACCCCGTTTGCAAGGTGAGCGTTGGATTTCAGTGGGGCGTTTAGATTTTAATACTACAGGTTTGTTGTTGTTCACCACAGATGGCGATCTGGCAAATAAGTTGATGCATCCGTCAACCACAATCGAGCGTGAGTATCTCTGTCGCGTTATGGGTGGAGCCAATGAAGATACCCTAAAGCGCCTAAAAGAAGGTGTGCAATTAGAAGATGGTGTTGCGCGCTTTACCGATATTGTCGATGGTGGTGGCGAAGGCATTAATCATTGGTATTACGTCGTTATTATGGAAGGGCGTAACCGAGAGGTGCGACGTTTGTGGGAATCGCAAGATTTGCAGGTTAACCGCTTAAAGCGCGTGCGCTACGGCTCAGTTTTTATTCCTTCGAAGGTGAAGGTGGGGCAGTGGACAGAATTGGACGACAAAGATATTGCCGACGTTTACGCGATGGCGGATTTACCTGTGCCAGTGACTGCGGCGCCTCCGGGTGGTCGCGGACGTAGAACGCGTTAGGCAGAAATGACAAAAGGCCTGTTAGGCCTTTTGTTGTTGGTGTTGATGTTTGGTATTTACTTAGTGAAACGCCTGTTTTTGAAGAGCAGTGGCGGTATCTATACCATCCCAGTGATCGGTGCGTCCCTCTCGCCAGCCTGACATCCACTCCTGTTTAAGTTGCTCTTGATTATGGGGACAATTGTCTTTTTGTCTACCGGAAATGCCGGCTTGATAACCACGTTGATATGCTCTTTCTGTCATGTCGCGTTTCTGTCTTCTCATAGGGCATCTGCCTCCACGTATTTAGTCAACATGTCGCTACGGTATCGCTTGGTCGCGCAACAACCGATTTTCTGTCACCATCGCGATTCGTCGTATCGCGACAGGATCTTTATGTAATCAAATTTTCATACACTTAGTCGAAGACCTATTACTTCTAAGTAGGGGATCCCTTATTCGCTAGGTGTATAAGTAGTTAAGTCGTTGTTTAGTTTATTAAATATACATTTCACTAGTGCTCAGTAGAGGTTTTATGAGTCAAACCAATTCATTTATTGCTACCTGTCCAAAGGGCTTGGAGCAATTATTGGCATCAGAAATTGCTAGCCTGGGCGCGGAAGTCGGTCGTGAGAGTGTTGGATCAATCAGTTTTGTTGCCAATATCGCCACTGCTTACCGCATATGCTTATGGTCGAGGTTAGCAAATAGGGTCTTACTCGTTCTTTCTGAGTTTAGAGGAGAGAATGCGGATGCTTTGTATCAAGGTATGTTGGCGGTTGAATGGAGCGAGCATTTGGCGGCCACCAGTCGCATTACCGTAGACTTTAATGGTCAGTCTGATGATATTCGCAACACCCATTTTGGCGCTTTGAAAAGCAAGGATGCGATCGTTGATTATTTTATGGCGAAGGGCGCACAGCGTCCGAGTGTTGATAAAGACAATCCCGATGTGCGCATAAATGTGCGTCTGCGCAAAGGCTATATAACCATTGCAGTGGATTTGTCCGGTGAAAGCCTGCATCGCCGCGCCTACCGCAGCAGTGGTGCAATGGCGCCACTTAAAGAAAATCTTGCCGCGGTTTTGTTATTGCGCGCGGACTGGCCTGGTATGGCAAGTCGTGGCGGAGGGTTAATTGATCCCATGTGTGGTTCCGGTACGCTGCTTATTGAGGCGGCGATGATGGCGATGCATATAGCACCCGGTTTACTTCGCACTCGTTGGGGATTTACAGGTTGGTGCGGTCACGAGCCAAAAACATGGGAGCATCTTCTCGACGAAGCAAGAACCCGGCGCGCGAAGTCGTTAATGCGTGAGTGGCCAGAAATTCGCGGCTACGACGCCAATGGCAAAGTCGTTGCACAGGCAGAAGAAAATATCGCTAATGCGGGCTTAGAAAAATTTGTAAAAGTGTCGCGACGTGAATTGGCGCAACTGTCTATGCCGACTCACAAGGCATTACCTGAGGGTTTATTAATTACTAATCCACCCTACGGTGAACGTTTAGGTGAGCAGGCAGAATTATTGCATTTGTATCGCCACCTAGGCCAAGCAATGAAAGAACATTTTCTTGGTTGGCAGGGTGCCATATTTACCGGTAACCCCGATCTCGGTAAGCGCATGGGTTTGCGAAGCAATAAACAATATCAGTTATTAAATGGCACCATTCCAGCAAAATTATTGCTTTTTAATATTACGCCAGACGCTTTTGTGGTCGAGCGTGATCACGCGCCCCAAAAAGACAATAAGCCTGTATCCGATGCGCCTCTCACTGCGGGCGGGCAGATGTTTGCCAATCGACTTCGTAAAAATATAAAGCGATTGAGTAAATGGAAAAATAAAAACGCGATTGAATGCTACCGTGTATACGACGCCGATATGCCGGAGTATTCAGTAGCTGTCGATTGCTATGGTAGCTCGGTACATATTGCTGAATACATGGCGCCCATTACGATTTCAGAAGAAGACGCCGAGCGGCGGCTGCGCGAAGTTATTGAAGCGGTCAGCCAGGTTTTTTCAGTGTCAGCGGGAAATATTGCAATCAAAGAGCGTCGACGTCAGCGCGGAAAAGATCAGTACCAGCGCCAGGCACCACGCAATTCTTTTATGGAAGTAAGCGAAGGGCAGGCAAAGTTATTAGTTAATCTTTTCGACTATCTCGATACTGGTTTGTTTTTAGACCATCGGCCTGTGCGTTTAGATATTGCCGAGCGGGCGCGGGGTAAACGGTTTCTAAACTTGTTTAGCTATACCGGGGTTGCGTCAGTGCAGGCTGGCATTGGCGGCGCACGTTTTACCACCTCAGTAGACATGTCTCGTACGTATTTGCAGTGGGCTCGGCGTAATCTATCTTTAAATGGGTTAAGTGAATCTCGACATAGAACGGAGCATGCCGACTGTAGAAAATGGTTAAAAGACTGCGAAGATCAATACGATCTTATTTTGTTGGACCCGCCGACATTCTCAAATTCAAAACGTATGGATGATGTTTTGGATACTCAAAAAGATCATCCTGATTTGATTGCAGATGCTATGCGTTGTTTGGCGCCCGATGGCGTTTTGATATTTTCGACGAATAAGCGCGATTTTGTTCTTGATGAAAACGTGGCTGAGAAATATAAAATTGAAGACAAAACTCGGTGGTCTTTAGACGAGGATTTTTCACGCGGCGGTAAGCCAATACACTACTGCTGGTATATCGAGCATAAATAAATAGCTCTACTGAGATTTCAAAGCTTGAGTGGGTACTTGGATTTTATGGTGTGAGTAACTGATTAGATTTGCAGAGAGGAGTATAAATTAAGCGGCGGCCGTTGCGACCGCCGCTAAGCGTTCAAAGGACAGTTACATTAGCTGCCTGTGGGCCTTTTTGACCGGTAGTTACGTCAAACTCAACTGCTTGACCTTCTGCCAGTGTTTTAAAGCCTGAACCGCCAATGGCGCTAAAGTGAACAAAAACATCTGGGCCGGAGTCTTGCTCAATAAAACCAAAGCCTTTAGTTTCGTTAAACCATTTTACTTTTCCAGTGCTTCTGGACATGTTGTGTACCTCGTTACGTGGTTGCCTTTTTTGGTGCTTGAGCTGAGATAGGCAGGGACTTATGAAACAGAACGAGGTACTAAAATCGACTTCGTGGTGCTATATACATAAAACCAAGCTGCATCCGTAGCCAGCAAATCCATTATATACATACTCAAAAGCACAATAGGAAGACTTTTGCACCTAAAATAATGAATTTTTTATTTCGTTTTGCGGGGCGGCAATCCCGTGTGCTGAGTTAGTATTCGGCGACCTTTTCCGTTTTTGGGCGTCCAGTTTGCTGGCTGGCGCGGCGGCACTAAGTGCTTTTTGCCGTAACCGATAAGATCTTTGCGTCCCATGCTGAGTAGTGATTCTCTTATTGACGGCCAACCCTCGGGGTCATGGTAGCGTAAATAGGCCTTGTGCAGGCGTCGCTGTTTTAATCCTTTTGCACTCACCACGTCCTCGCTGGTACGAGATACTTTTTTGAGCGGGTTTTTGCCGGAATAATACATGGCCGTCGCGTTCGCCATGGGGGATGGATAAAACGCCTGAACCTGATCGGCACGGAAGCCATTGTTTTTCAGCCACATGGCGAGATTCATCATGTCTTTGTCGCTGGTGCCTGGATGCGCCGCGATAAAGTAGGGGATCAAATATTGCTCTTTTCCTGCCAGTTTTGAATATTTGTCGAACATGGCTTTGAACTTGTCATAGCTGCCCATGCCGGGCTTCATCATTTTTGACAGCGGCCCGTCCTCGGAATGCTCAGGCGCTATTTTTAAATAGCCCCCAACATGGTGAGTCACAAGCTCCTTTACGTATTCTGGGGTTTCTATTGCTAGATCGTAACGTAGCCCAGATGCGATAAGTACTTTTTTGACGCCATCTAATGAGCGAACGTCTCGGTACAAATCGATTAGTGGTGTTTGGTCGGTGTTTAGACTTTTACAAATACCGGGGTACACGCAGGACAATCTGCGGCAGCGCTGTTCAATTTCAGTACTCTTACAATTCAGGCGCCACATATTGGCGGTGGGGCCGCCAAGGTCTGAAATTACCCCGGTAAATTCTGGGGTTTTATCACGGATTTTTTCTACCTCTTTCACGATTGACTCGTGCGAGCGGCTTTGAATTATGCGGCCTTCATGTTCTGTAATTGAGCAAAAACTACAGCCACCAAAACAGCCTCGCATGATATTTACCGAGAAACGTATCATGTCGTAGGCAGGTATTTTTGCCTTACCGTAAACTGGATGTGGTTTGCGCTGATAAGGCAGCTCAAATACCCAGTCTAACTCTTCGGTGGTTAGTGGAATTGGTGGTGGGTTCAGCCACACTTCTTGATCACCGTGACGCTGAACCAACGCGCGCGCATTACCTGGGTTAGTTTCTAAGTGAAGAACTCGCGCTGCATGGGCATAGTTTACTGGGTCGTCTTTCACGACGTCGTAATCGGGTAAACGAATAACGGTTTTTGCGGCGTCAGTTCCAGCTTTGCGTGCCTGCAAAGGGTCTATTATGCGAACGGTTTGAATGTCTTCTACCGTTTTCGCAACAGCTTCTTCATCGTTTTTCTTGCAGCTTTCTGTCGCACTGGTATCGACATAGGGGCTGGTGATAGGGTCGACTTTGCCGAGTTGATCGACGCTTGCCGAATCAATGACCGTCCAGCCGGCTGGAATTTCTCGGATTACATAGGCGGTGCCGCGCAAATCGGTAATAGTGTCGATAGCATCGCCACGGCCGAGCCGATGGGCAACATCGATAATGGCGCGCTCCGCATTCCCGTAAAGCAGCAAATCAGCTCGGGAATCTAGCAGAACAGAACGACGAACTTTGTCGCTCCAGTAATCGTAATGCGCTATGCGGCGAAGACTGGCTTCTATCGAGCCAATAATAATCGGTGTGTCTTTATAGGCTTCGCGACAGCGTTGCGAATAGACAATGACGGCTCGATCCGGACGTTTTCCGCCCTCGTTGTTTGGTGAATAAGCATCGTCATGACGCAGGCGACGATCCGCTGTATAGCGGTTGATCATAGAATCCATATTGCCGGAAGCAACGCCAAAGAACAGATTGGGCTGGCCTAGCTGCTTGAAGGGCTCAGCCGACTGCCAGTCAGGCTGCGATATAATACCCACCCTAAAGCCCTGTGCTTCAAGAACTCGGCCGATGACTGCCATGCCAAAACTGGGATGATCGACATAGGCATCGCCGGTCACAATAATAATATCGCAACTGTCCCAGCCTAAAGCTTCCATCTCGGCTCGAGATGTTGGCAGGTAGGTCGCGGTGCCGAAACATTCGGCCCAATATTGGCGATGACTAAAAATTACTTTGGGTGTTTGCATAACTGATGACATGGTGCTGACGCAGAATTCTGAATGAGGAGGCATTATACGTGATAATGTGGCTTGTTGCTGGTCTGTTCGAACTCACCTTAAAATATAAAATTGAGCAGTAAGTGCTTGAATATTTAAAGGAATAATTAGTAAATAGTCGACTAGTTGGTTGGCATTTTGTAAAGGGGCGCAAAATGGAGTGGTTAAACACCAATATTGCATACTGGCACTGGATGGTTTTCGGTATGTTGCTGGTGGCAAGTGAAATTTTTATACCCAGTTTTGTGATGATCTGGTTTGGTGCCAGTGGCATTGCGGTCGGGCTAATTTTGGCCGCAATAGAGATGTCATTTAGCGTTCAAATACTGATTTGGTTGCTAATGTCGGTGATTGATTTGGCGGTGTGGTTTAAGTTTGTACACCCCAAAATGAAAAACAAAACACTGTCCGGAATGTCTCGTGAGCAGGTAGTAGGGCAGGAGGCGATGGTTATTAAACTAGGCTCAGAATTTGGTCATGGCACCTTGCGATTTTCGATTCCTATGTTAGGTAGCGACGAGTGGCTGTTTATATGTCGAGACCCTGTTTCAGTTGGCGATCGTGTTGTAGTCGAAGATGTCTCCGGCAATTCGCTTATTGTAAAACTCGCAATCGGTCAGACTCCGGCATAAATGCGTTTATCTAGACAGTAGTTAATTTAAGGAGAAGTGCGATGGATGGCTTAGCAGTAGCAGTGGCGTTGGCAATTTTAGTTGTTGTGACGATCGCTAAAGGGGTGCGTACTGTTCCTCAAGGGTATAAACACATTGTTCAGCGCTTGGGAAAATATCACGTTACGCTTAATCCCGGTTTGAATTTTATTATTCCTTACATCGATGCAGTGGCTTACAAACTTACCACCAAAGATATCGTGCTTGATATTCCGTCTCAGGAAGTTATCACCGAGGATAACGCGGTCATTATTGCTAATGCCGTGGCGTATATAAATATTGTGTCCCCTGAAAAGGCAGTATACGGAGTGGAGGACTATACCTTTGCGATTCAAAACTTGGTGCAAACAGCGCTTCGTTCGATTGTTGGTGAAATGGCCTTGGACTCGGCGCTGTCGTCACGTGATCAGATAAAAGCGAAATTGAAAGCCGCTATTTCAGACGATATTGCTGATTGGGGCATCACCCTTAAAACAGTAGAAATTCAAGACATAAATCCGTCGATGACCATGCAACACGCGATGGAAGAACAGGCTGCGGCGGAACGTCAACGTCGCGCTGCGGTAACTAAGGCGGAAGGTGAGAAGCAGGCGGCGATATTAGAAGCCGATGGCCGTCTTGAGGCGTCTCGTCGCGATGCACAGGCGCAAGTCGTTTTGGCAAAAGCCAGCGGTGCCGCGATTACCTTGGTATCTGAAGCCGTCGGAAACGACGAATTGCCGGTGTTGTATTTATTAGGTGAAAAATACGCCGATGCACTGGTGAAACTGTCGACGTCCGGGAATGCAAAAACCGTCGTTTTGCCAGCAGATTTACCACAGGCTTTGCGCGGAATATTGAATAAGGGATAAGGCCCTTATTGCTATTTAAGAAAACTGAAATAAAGGGTTGAAGAGTTTTCATGGATCATACATATCGTTTAGTCATCAGTTGCCCTGACCGGGTTGGTATTGTTGCCCGTGTCAGCCAATTTGTGGCAGATCAGGGCGGCTGGCTGACCGAGGCTAATTACCATGCCGACGCGGACAATAACTGGTTTTTTATGCGTAACGAAATTCGTGCAGATTCCCTGAGTATGGGGCCTGAAGCCTGCCGAGCTGCCTTTGCACCGATTGCCAAAGAATACGGTATGCACTGGGAACTAGTGGATTCGTCGGTGAAGCGTAAAGTAGTTATTCTGGCGAGTCACGCCTCGCACTGTATCGCCGATATTTTGCATCGCTGGCATAGTGGTGAACTCGATTGTGACATTCCTTGTGTTATTTCAAACCATGAGAACCTGCGTAGCATGGTGGAGTGGCACGGGATTCCCTTTGAATATGTTGCCATCGATCCAGACAATAAAGCGCCATCACACGCACGTATTATGGCGTTAACAGGAGAGTACGGGGCAGATTGCGTGGTGTTAGCGCGCTATATGCAGATTATTCAACCCGAGTTTTGTCGTGCATACACCGGTCGCATGATTAATATTCATCATAGCTTTTTGCCCTCATTCATTGGTGCAAATCCCTACCAGAAAGCATTTGATCGGGGAGTAAAACTGATTGGCGCCACCTGCCATTATGTGACTGAGCAGCTAGATGAGGGGCCGATCATTGAACAAGATGTCATTCGTGTGTCACATCGCCATAGCAAAGACGATCTCGTTCGCCTGGGTAAAGATGTTGAAAAAGCGGTTCTGGCGCGGGCACTTAGGAACCATTTAGAGGACCGTGTTCTCGTGCTCGGCAACAAGACTGTTGTTTTCGATTAAGCTAGAAAATGGCTTCTGTCATAAAATTGTCACCAAATGTCGTTTTAATGCTGCTTACATATATTGTTAAAAAAGGGTAGAGGGATGACTGCGAGTACAATACTGATTGTCGACGATGAGGCCGCAATACGGGAAATGATCCGTGTCGGTCTTGAACTAGCCGGCTACGAGTGTCTAGAGGCAAGCAATGCACAGGACGCTCACGGTATTATCGTCGATCAGCGACCAGATCTCGTTTTGCTGGATTGGATGATGCCCGTCACTAGTGGTTTAGAGTTGCTGCGTAGGCTGAGAAGAGACGATCTCACCCGCGACTTGTTAGTGATTATGCTCACCGCAAAAGACGACGAAGATAATCGAGTGCAGGGCTTAGATGTGGGTGCGGACGACTACATCACAAAACCATTCTCATCCCGTGAGTTAATGGCGCGTATTAAAGCCATCATGCGCCGTTCTACAACGCGTGAACAGGAGGCGTCGATAGAAGTCGGGGGATTAAAATTAGACCCGGCTAGCCACCGCGTATTTGTCGATACTCAACCTTTAGATATGGGGCCGACGGAGTTTAAATTACTCAAATTCTTTATGACCCACCAAGAGCGAGCCTATAGCCGCGGTCAGTTACTTGATCAAGTTTGGGGCAGTAATGTCTATGTTGAAGAGCGCACGGTAGATGTTCATATCCGTCGTCTGCGCAAGGCATTGCAAACCGACCAGCGTGACTGCGGACTTCTCATTCAAACCGTGCGCGGTACTGGCTACCGCTTTTCTACGACAGGTGTCTGCGCCTAGCGCAAAATGATTAATGCGCTACTACAACTGGAAAACGGAATTATTGCGTGTCAGTCTGCCGATTACGGTTGTGGCGGGCGCCTGCGCAGTTTTTGAATTAGGAATTTGGCCTTTATTTATTGCTTCGCTACTCACCTGTGCTTGGTTGTTGCGCAATCTTCAGCACCTGTCTGACTGGCTTTACAACGACGTAGATAAAGAGCCTCCAGAGGCAACAGGTATGTGGGGCCAAGTTTTTGATGTCATCTATGACATGCAGCGTGATGGTACGCAGAATACGAACAAATTACAGGCAATGATCGACTATCTTCACTCGTCATTTGCCTCTATGTCAGATGCCGTGGTGATGCTAGATCAGCAGGGTAATATCGAGTGGTGTAACGCCTCCGCGCACGATTTGTTAGGTTTGCGTGAATCCGACGACAAGGGGCGCCAGCTGGTTAATTTGATTCGTAGCCCAGCATTTCTCCGTTATTTTGACGCCGAGCATTATCAAGCACCTTTGGAGATGCCGTCACCGGTGAATAGCACCCTGAGCCTGAGCATTAGCCTAAGCTTTTTTGGTCAAGGTAACCGTCTACTTTTTGCTCGGGACGTGACAAGAACTCATCGGCTCGAAAAAATGCGTAAAGACTTTGTGGCGAATGTTTCCCACGAGTTGCGTACTCCTTTGACGGTCATCAATGGCTATTTAGAAACCTTCTCGGAGCATGGCGGTGAAAATCCGCGGTGGGATCGTGCAGTGAGTCAAATGCTGCAGCAATCCCGTCGTATGCATTTGCTTATTCAGGATCTCATGTTGCTGTCCCGCTTAGAGGCCGTCCCAAAGGCCGGCGATGATACTGTGATTCGCTTGCGGCCATTAATGGAAATGATCAGAGAAGAGTGCGGTTCTGCAGCAAAGGGAGAGCGGCGCATTGTTATCGATTGTGACGATAATATTGCAATAAATGGCAATGCCAATGAATTACGCAGTGCATTTTCTAATTTAGCGATTAATGCGGCCCGATATACCGCTGAAAATGACACGATTACTCTGCGTTGGTATCGCGACGATGACCACGCATATTTTGAAGTAGAAGATACCGGTATCGGTATTGAGCCGCAGTACATTCCTCGGTTAACTGAGCGTTTTTACCGCGTGGATCAGAGTCGCTCCTTAGATACTGGCGGTACGGGCTTGGGTTTGGCGATTGTTAAGCATGTATTGCTTCGTCATCGCGCGGAATTACGTATTCGCAGTGTGCCGGATAAGGGCAGCACTTTTACCTGTGTTTTTCCTCGGTCAGCCGCGGTGCTAGTCAAGAAATCGTGAGTCCCGTCATTTTCAATGCAGCTGTCACAAAGTTGTCATAATTCGTCTATAAAGTGGCTGCGTTGAAGTAATTAATTGGTTTGGGAGTTGGATTGTGAAGATAAAGCAATATGTTGCAGGAACCATTGTAGCCTTGTCATCTGTCGTAGCGATGGCGTCGACGGGTGTCGACGAGTCCTTGCCTGATTACACCAGTGCGTCTGGTGTGTCCGGTAATTTGTCTAGCGTGGGTTCCGATACCTTAGCAAACCTGATGACCTTGTGGGGCGAAGATTTCAAGCGAATCTACCCTAATATCAATATTCAAATTCAAGCAGCAGGCTCATCTACTGCGCCGCCAGCGCTTACCGAGGGTACGTCAAATATCGGCCCGATGAGCCGGAAAATGAAAGACAAAGAGATTGAGGCTTTCGAAACTAAATATGGTTATAAACCTACTGCCATTCCAGTTGCCATCGATGCCCTAGCTGTATTTGTACATAAAGACAATCCGATTCCTGGTATGACCATGGCACAAGTGGATGCTGTATTTTCCAGTACCCATAAATGCGGCCATGCTGATAACGTTGATACTTGGGGCGCATTAGGAATGACTGGTGCATGGGTAGGGCGCGATATTCAAATGTTCGGCCGTAACTCAGTGTCTGGTACCTACGGTTACTTTAAAGAAGCGGCACTGTGTAAAGGTGACTTTAAGAATGGTGTAAATGAACAGCCTGGTTCAGCTTCGGTAGTGCAGTCTGTGTCCACGTCGGTAAATGGTATCGGCTACTCTGGTATTGGCTACAAGACCTCTAGTGTTCGAGCTATTCCATTAGCCAAAGATGATAAAAGCGGCTTTGTAGAAGCCACGGCAGATAACGCTACCGCAGGCCGGTATCCACTGTCTCGGTTCTTGTATGTTTACGTCAACAAAGCGCCGAACAAGCCATTAGCGCCATTAGAAAAAGAATTTGTGAAAATGGTGTTATCTAAACAAGGCCAAGAAGTCGTTGTAAAAGATGGCTATATCCCGCTGCCAGCAAGCGTGGTTGAAAAAATCCGGACAAAACTAGAGCTGTAAAGGCGACTAGTTAATTATCAAAATGCCGCAGAACTCGATGCGGCATTTTTTTTGAGATTGGCCATTGTCATCAAAATGTAACAAAAGTGTCATATTGTGTTGGTGTTTTTTCAGAGAGCTAGGAAATGAGTCAATCTGAGGTACGAGCTACAGCCTCCGCTTACCGCAAGTGGCGGCAAGTTAAGGATGGGATTGCGACGGTAACAATCACTGCTGGGGGCATTAGTGTGCTCTTCGCGATATTGCTTATCTTTTTCTACCTGCTTTACGAAATTATGCCTTTGTTTCAATCTGCGTCGCTTGAACCTGATGCGCAGTTCAATGCAGGCACTGATTCGCCGTCGCTTTACCTTGCTATAGAGGAGCAGGCCGAGGTGGGCTTTCGGCTTGATAAAGATGGCAACGCGGATTTCTTCAAGTTAAGTACTGGCGACACACTTTCTGAAAGTCATTTACCACTTCATGACGCCGATATTCTGAGTTTCGCATTGGAATCAGAAGACAGTCGATTATTCGCGTTAGGTTTAAGCAACGGTGGTGTGCTGATTGCAAAACACGATTATCGCAGTAGCTATCCGAATGATCAGCGTGTGATCACGCCGGAATTGCGTTATCCCTATGGCGAGCAAACCTTCATGCTGTCAGAGGGTGTTGGGCTTGAGCAAGTCGCTATCAGTGATAGCGACGACGCGTTGCTTCTAATAGGTGTAAGTGCAGGTAAGTTGTTGGGTCGTCGCTGGGTAAAAGAAGAAGATTTTCTCAGTGAGGAAGTGACCTTAAGCGAAGAGGACGTGCTTTTACCTGAACTCGATATTGTGCCAAATCGTGTACTTATCGGTCCGGGCCAACAGTGGCTGTATGTACTAGCAGCAGATGGTGGTTTTCGACTAATTGATTTGCCGAAGCAGACGGTTAGTGATCGTGGTTATTTGTTTGATAACGGCAAACTGAGTCAGGCGCGATTTTTGTTGGGTGGTATCTCCCTACTTGTTGCGAGCGATCACGGTTCCATAGGCCAGTGGTTTGTGGTTAGAGATAAAGAACGCGAGTCCGGCTATAAACTCGAGCCCGTTCGCCAGTTCGATATTCCTAATGGTGGTAGTGCTGCCTTAGTGACCGAGCATCGCCGAAAGGGTTTTGTGAATGTGAATAAAGAGGGTGAATTAGATTTGTTCTATACCACCTCTCATCGGCGTCTACTAAGTAAGAGTCTCGATGTTGGCAAGGTCAGCGCCATGGCAATTTCGCCACGCGCAGACAAGCTTTTGGTCGAAAATAGTTCTGGCGGATTAGCTACCTACGATTTGCATAATGAACATCCCGAGCTGTCTTGGACTGCGCTGTGGAGCAAGGTTTGGTACGAGAGTTACCCCGAGCCAGATTATGTTTGGCAGTCGTCCGCGTCCAGTAATGATTTTGAGCCAAAGTACAGTTTTGCGCCCTTAGCGTTTGGTACCTTAAAAGCGGCGTTCTATGCGATGCTTATTGCCGCGCCACTAGCAATTTGCGGTGCTATTTACACTGCGTATTTTATGGCTCCTGCACTGCGTAGAAAAACCAAACCCTTAATCGAATTGATGGAAGCATTGCCAACGGTCATTCTCGGTTTTTTGGCGGGACTTTGGTTGGCGCCGTTTATAGAGAAAAATCTACCCGCTATCTTCTCACTGTTCCTGCTTTTACCCGTTGGGATTTTGCTTTTCGCCTGGTGCTGGTCAAAATTACCCGCTAATTTCCGTCGTCATATTCCAGATGGTTGGCATCCACTGCTACTGGTGCCGATTGTGCTTGCGGTTGTTTTAGGCTGTGTAGAAATGAGTGCACCCATGGAGCGTTTGTTTTTTGCAGGTGATATGCGGGCGTGGTTAACAAACGATATTGGTGTGTCATTCGATCAGCGTAACGCGCTTGTAGTCGGTATTGCGATGGGCTTTGCGGTTATCCCGACTATTTTTTCAATTGCTGAAGATGCGATTTTCTCTGTGCCTAAGCACCTTAGTTACGGCTCTTTAGCATTGGGTGCAACGCCATGGCAAAGTTTGGTTGGCGTAGTGATGCCAACGGCTAGCCCGGGGATTTTTTCCGCGCTGATGATAGGCATGGGGCGCGCAGTTGGTGAGACTATGATCGTACTAATGGCCACCGGTAATACGCCCATTATGGATGCCAATATATTTGAGGGAATGCGGACCTTGGCAGCAAATATTGCTGTCGAGATTGGCGAGACCGAAGTAGATAGCTCTCATTATCGCGTGCTGTTTTTAGCAGCATTTGTGCTGTTTATGTTTACCTTTGCGGTGAATACGATTGCTGAAACCGTGCGCCAACGTCTGCGTATGCGTTATGGAAATCTTTGATTTGTTATTGCTAAATTCGCCAGTGTGCCAGCGCAAGAGATACAGGAAATTAAGTCATGTCATTGCACGATGATAACAAGCAAGGCTTTATAGAGTGGTGTAAACGCGGTGAGCCAATGATTTGGTTGAATGCCGCAGCGGTGACAGTCAGCACTTTAGCGGTCATCGGGTTGTTACTTTTGTTGACCGTTCGGGGCATGGGCCATTTTTGGCCTGCATCTGTTATGCAAGCGCAGTATCAACTTCCCAGTGAAACTGTAGCGTCAATTCTGGCAGAGCGAGTCGAGTCAGAACAGGTGCCGATTGAACAACTGCTTAGTGCAGGGTTTAAGATTGATACAAACGATGCCTTTGTTAAACGTGAACTAGTTAAGTTGGGCAACAGAGATATCGGTGGTGCGGACTTTAAGTGGGTTATCTCCCGTTATTTAAGCGACGTAAGCTATCCCAAAGACGCGGTCGTTATTGAACGTCGCGAATGGGGTAATTTCTATGGTTTCTTACAGAATGTAAAACAGCAAGGCCAGATTGTTGCCAGTCTAGAAGAGGGCGACGCGTGGAGTGAGTTTCAAGCTCGGGTTAGCCGCGCCAATGAAATCCATGACAAAATCACAAAAATAGAAAAGAAAGATATTGGTTCGATTAATTATCGTCTCGAAAAACTACGACTAAGAGATCGCGGCTTAGAGCTAGATACGTCAATGGCCGACGCTCAACGCCAGCAAGAAAAAGCTGATATCGCTCTGGAGCGTGCCGAGTTAGATTCGCAATATAAGGGGATGCAGCAACAGCTTGCGGATCTTTATCAGCAGTGGCATCGCGACACCTTTACCGTGAAAACGGCGTCTGGGCAGACCAAAGAACAACGCATAGCGACGGTGGTGCATGCCTATCAACCCAATGGTATGAATGTCTTTCAGAAATTGGGTTTTTACTTCGCTAAATTTGCTGAGTTCTTGACCGACGAACCCCGCGAGGCCAATACCGAGGGCGGCATATTTCCTGCCATTTTTGGCACGGTGATTATGGTATTAATCATGTCTGTGCTGGTGACTCCCTTTGGTGTGGTGGCTGCAGTTTATTTGCGTGAATACGCTAAACAGGGCTTTATGACTAGGGTAGTCCGGATAGCGGTGAATAACCTCGCTGGGGTACCTTCTATCGTTTACGGTGTTTTTGGTTTAGGTTTCTTTATCTACTTTCTCGGTTCAGAAATGGACAAAGCTTTCTTTCCAGAGGCTTTGCCAGCGCCGACCTTTGGTACGCCTGGTTTGTTGTGGGCTTCGGTAACTTTGGCGCTTTTGACCTTGCCGGTCGTAATCGTTGCCACAGAAGAAGGGTTGGCGCGTATTCCGCGCAATTTGCGCGAAGGTAGTTTGGCCTTAGGTGCAACGAAGGCAGAAACCCTTTGGCGGGTTGTGTTGCCGATGGCTAGCCCGGCGATGATGACAGGGTTGATACTTGCGGTCGCTAGAGCGGCAGGTGAGGTTGCACCGTTAATGCTCGTGGGTGTGGTTAAACTGGCGCCATCGCTACCCGTAGATGGAAATTTTCCCTACTTTCATTTAGACCAGAAATTTATGCATTTGGGTTTCCACATTTATGATGTCGGTTTCCAAAGTCCAAATGTCGAAGCGGCGCGACCCTTGGTGTATGCCACGGCCTTGCTGCTGGTAGTTATCATCGCTCTGCTTAACTTAAGTGCGGTGGCTTTGCGCAATCATTTGCGCGAGAAATATAAATCACTGGAAATGTAAGCGTGAATGATGTGAACGATAAGGCGGCGAATTTTATGACAAGTGACAAATCAAATGTAAAGGCGCACGCTATAAATATAGAGTCGCTGGGACGTAATAGAGTGGAACAATCTATTCACGACGAAGACATTACATTGACAGTAGACAACCTCGATTTGTACTACGGTGAAAAACAGGCATTGTTCGACGTCAATATGGTTATACCGCGTAAAAAGGTAACCGCGTTTATTGGACCAAGTGGCTGCGGTAAGTCGACGTTGTTGCGTTGTTTTAACCGCATGAACGACCTGATCGACACCTGCAGAGTTGACGGCGGGATTTCGCTGGATGGCTCAAATATTTTCGATAAGCGGGTTGATGTTGCAACGCTGCGTCGTCGCGTTGGCATGGTATTCCAAAAGCCAAACCCGTTTCCTAAATCTATATACGAAAATGTTGCGTATGGATTGCGGATTCAGGGAATAAATAAAAAACGTGTACTTGATGAAGTTGTTGAGCGCTCCCTTCGAGGAGCTGCGTTGTGGGAAGAAGTTAAAGACCGCTTGCATGATAATGCCTTAGGTATGTCTGGTGGTCAGCAGCAACGTCTTGTAATCGCGCGTACGATTGCCGTAGAGCCAGAAGTACTACTACTAGATGAGCCCGCGTCCGCACTTGATCCTATCTCAACCCTTAAAATTGAAGAGCTAATTTACGAGCTCAAAGACAAGTACACGATTGTTATTGTTACCCATAATATGCAGCAGGCGGCCCGTGTTTCTGACTATACAGCGTTTATGTATATGGGTAAGTTAATAGAGTTTGATAATACGGATATCCTTTTTACAAACCCCAGTAACAAGCAAACCGAAGATTATATTACTGGTCGCTATGGTTAAGGTTTGCCGATAGATTTTTGGGAGATTAATAATGAAAGACAAGATTTCACATGCGCACCATATATCTCAGCAGTTCAACACGGAACTCGACGATATTAAAACTCGGATGCTGGAAATGGGTGGCTTGGTTGAGAAGCAAGTTGCCGATGCGACGAATGCCTTTATGAATTTAGATACCGGTTTAGCTACGGATGTTAAGCAGGGCGATAAGGTCGTTAATAGCTTAGAAGTGTCTATTGATGAAGAGTGCACCATTATTTTGGCGCGTCGGCAGCCTGCGGCCAGTGATTTGCGTTTGGTGTTATCTATTAGCAAAATCTTAAGCGATCTTGAGCGAATGGGCGATGAGGCCAGCAAGGTTGCTGATAGCGCGATTAAACTAACTGAACTTGGTGGTTTGCCACGCAGTGTTTTGGAAATTCGCCATATCGGCGATCATGTTTCGGGCATGGTTCGTAATGCCTTAGATTCGTTCGCGCGTCTTGATCTCGACTTGGCTTTGGAAGTTGCTGAGGAAGATAAAGCGGTTGATCTAGAATATGGCACGGCAATGCGCAGTTTAGTGACCTATATGATCGAAGATCCACGCACAATCTCGTCTGTGCTGCAGGTCATGTGGGCGTTACGCTCTTTGGAGCGCGTAGGAGACCATGCCCGTAACATTGCAGAGCATGTTATCTATCTTGTTAAGGGCGCCAATGTTCGCCATGTTGATATTGACGAAATGGCAGCGACCATTCAAGAGTAGGTCGCTCCGCATCATCAAGTGCTGGGCTAGTAAAGTTACTAGCTCGGCCCTAACGGTAAGCCAGATGCTAACCACAGGCTGAGCAATACCGACCAGCCAAGTAAAAATATTACCGAGTAGGGCAGCATTAATGCGATTAAGGTGCCCATTCCCGCTGTATTGTCATGACGTTGCATAAACGCCACCACAACGCCGAAGTAGGGCATGAGCGGTGTGATGATGTTAGTGCTTGAGTCGCCGATTCGATAGGCCATCTGCGCTGATTCAGGATCAACCCCCAGAAGGTATAGCATGGGAATAAAAATGGGCGCCATTAAGGCCCATTTTGCCGATGCGCTACCAATTAACAGATTGATACTGGCGCTAATTAAAATAAAACTAATTAATAAGCTTGTTTTAGATAGCGCCAACCCTGCAAGCCAAGTGGCGCCATTTATGGCAGAAATTGCCCCGAGTCCAGTCCAGTTAAAATAATTAACAAACTGCGCGGCGAAAAACATCAAGACGAGATAACCAGAAAGGGTAGTAACGCCTTTTTCCATGCCGGCTATCCAGTCGTTATGACGCTGATATTTACCTGTTGTATAGCCAAAAATTAAACCACTTATAGTTGCGTAAAGTGCAATGAAAACGACGATGCCGTTGGGGAGTGGTAGGGCGGCCAGACCGTTAGGGTCGGTGTTACGCATTAATCCGTCACTTGGCATGACCAGCCAGAACAAAAGTAAAACAAAGGCGATACTGAATATGCCCACGCGTCTGATAGCCTTAGATAAACGTTGACTATCAATCGTTGTTTCTTGATCTTCGTCGATATAATTCCCGGTAGGTTTTGCTAGGCGGGGTTCAACAAGCTTTTCGTTTATCCACGCGCCAGTAATCGTAATAAACAGGGTAGAGACCACGGTAAAATAATAATTCGCACTGGTTAGTACTTCTCGGCCAGGCGCTACTAATTCCACGGCTTCTGAACTTATGCCTGAAAGAATTGCATCGACGGGGCCGAGCAGTAGATTGGCGCTGTATCCGCCGGATACTCCAGCAAATGCGGCGGCGATGCCGGCCAGTGGTGATCGGCCTGCGGCGCGGAATATCAGTGCCGCCAACGGAATAAGCACAACATAACCTGAGTCGAAACCTATGCTAGACATTACGCCAGCAAATACGACAAAGCTGCTTAGTATTCTCGGTGGTGCGTTTGCCGCCAACCGTTTTAGAACATGTCCTAAAAGGCCCGAATCCTCAGCCACCGCGATACCCAAAATTGCGACGAGCACGGAACCGACTGGGGCGAAATGTATGAAATTACTAACTGCGCTGCTCACCATCCATTTTATGCCGTTGCCGCTGAGCAAAGACTTTGCGGCGATCGTTTCGTGCGTTACAGGATGTATAGCGGTAAAACTGAGGTATTGAGCGAGCGCAGAGAAAACTATGATGACTGCGCAAAAATAAATAAATAGTAGGACGGGGTGTGGTAGTCGATTGCCCATCGCTTCTAGGCCGTTTAGCCAGCGTTGAACGAATGACTGGCGCACTCTGGTATCACTCATATCCTTTGCCTGTATTTAGCTTAGCGTCATTTATTCAACAGTATAACGATAGCCCACAGAATTATTAGTTATCTTTGGCCTTAAGTTTTGTTTTTCATCCTGAATGCTTCGGGTGGAGTTGAGTACCAACGCATAAATATGCGTCTAAAGTTGGAGCCGTCGCGGTAGTTTAATAGAATCGCAATCGTATCTACAGAGAGCTACGTATCAAGTAAATACCCCGTCGCAAGGGAGGAAAAGGCATTGTCGCCAACTTCTCTAAATTCTGTTTCCTCTGCGTCCAAGCGCCTTGCCAGGTATCGTTTGCTAGCAAGCATGGTTGGCGCCACGTCTTCCTCGGTTAACGAATGATATCGGTGTCATGGTTGGGCGTAATCATAGGTATACTCATGAGCTTTATCGTAAGCAGCGTACGTTGATGAAGTTTATTGGAACTTACTGCAAGGTAATCTATCTGGACGCCTCTAGGGATATCTGACATCGAATTGGTCACCACTTGGATGTTGGAACACTGGATGATTGCGATACTGCGTCTCGAGGGGCCAATCTTTATTTTTTTGCTCTTAGTTGTATACGAAAGTATCGTCGTTGCTTGGCGCTTAGAAAGTGAAGTGATGATGAAGCGCCGTAGATCCCGCTGGCCAGTACACCATCGAGTGTGGAGAGCGATTTTAGCCTTTGTATTGTTCGATTTTGTTTTGTTTGAACATGGTGGTGCAGATGCAGCGATTTGCGGTTTAGCTGGTGCAAGTATTGCGCGCCTCTGGATTGAGACATTTAACTATTACCAACATTAAGGTCAAGTTCGCCTCTCTAGCATGCCAGTTGGTCGTCGCCATGTTTGGAATCATCTGAGGTCGATGAGTCGCGTGGTTGCCTTTAAAATAACAAACCATGCGAGCGCGTCCAAGTTTGGGTGAGTCACCCAGCTTGGATTGCGGTTTACTGAGAGCCTCTCTTAATATCAATCTGACTGTTCAAATCGCGCCTCTTGCCCCATCTCGTTATTTCCTCTCAATGTCAGAACTACTTCAAATTAAGTAGAGTTGCTCTAATAGCAAGGCATCACAGTATTGTCAGTTTCTGACGTGCTAAACTGCCCTTCAAAAATTTAATCATTAACTGCCTAATCGTATTCACGGGAACCTACTGCCCGGTGTAAGCAGGCAAATATTGAATTTTTGTGACAGCCATTAACAATGTAATGCTGCGTGTTCCTAGCATGCTTGGCAGATGAGGATGTTTCACTTGGGTAATTCCGAAGTAAATGTGGGTAAGCCCAACAATAAAGCAATGTTTAGTCTGTACCTCGCGATGATGAGTGTTGGGATGGGACAGACCGTCGTATTTGCCATATTGCCTATGCTTGGCCGTGAACTTCATCTCGATTTGTTGGTATTTCAATTCCCTTTCCTAGACATGGTTGTACAGCCCAAGGAGCTGGCAATAACCTCTCTGTCGGCATTGACGGCGTTTGTGTTTTTTATTGCAGCCCCTAAATGGGGGCGTCTTAGCGACCGACTTGGACGCAAGCCATTGATTATTTTTGGTTTGTTTGGCTATGTTGTCGGAACGCTGCTGTTTAACGGTATCGCGTACTTGGGTTTGACCGGTGTTTGGTTTGGGGGCTTGTTATTCTTTTGTTTGATTATTAGTCGTATTTTCCACGCCTTGGTTATGTCCGCTTCACACCCATCGTCGACAGCGTATATGGTGGATGTAACCTCTGTTCATGAGCGAACAAAAGGCATGGGTAAGCTACAGGCGGCTAACCAGATTGGCGTAATGATCGGCCCGGCATTAGCCTGGTTTGTTAGCATACATTACCTCGCGCCACTTTATATTCAAGCAGGCATATTCTTTGTTGCTGGTCTTCTCGTTTGGCGCTACCTTCCCGGCATACCGCCTGCAGACAGAAGTGACAGAAAGACCGTTAAAATGTCATTTTTTGATCCGCGATATCGATTATTTATGTTTGTTGGCTTTTCTATATTTAGCTTGGTCGGCATGGTTCAGCAAACCTTGGGTTTTTACTTCCAAGATATCTTGCAGCTTGACGGTATTCGAGCCGCTCAGCTATTTTCAACCGCAATGGTGTGTTCTTCTGTTTTGATTCTTGTCGCACAGATAGCTGTTGTTAGGCGGTACCGAGGATTGCCCATGCGCTTATTACGGCTTGGTCTACCCTTTATGCTGATATCTTATTTAATATTGGCGAATGCGCACTCCTTAACTATGCTTTATATCGCTATGGGCTTTTTTGGTTTTGGGATGGGGCTAACGGGGCCGTCCTTTGCTGCGAGTGCGACGATGTCTGTGGAACCCCATGAACAGGGTGGATTGGCGGGTTTGACGGGCGCCATTGCTGGTTTAGGCTTTATGCTGGGGCCATTGCTTGGCGGAACTCTGTACCGAATTTCTCCAAGCTATACCTACTGGTGTGCGGCGATAGTAATGGTACTCATTATTTTAGTCTTGCTTGTTTTTGAAAAGTCGTGGCGCAAACAAAGCACAGTTTGATGACAGTCTGGTTAAAATTTATGCTGATTTACGCATCCACCGTGAACGCTACCTCAAGCACGTAATCTACATGCTTATCCACAGCCTTATTCACCTTAATTGGGGAAAACTCTGATTTGCGCTGGTGTAGATCAAATAGTTATGCACATAGGGCTGTCTGCAGGACTTAATAGGCGTAATATCACAGATATAACTCAAGATTGTGATTGTCTTCACGTTTTTGCAGGCGTTTAATAGGTTTTAGCTAAGGTGGAGAGGCGAAACCTTTTTAGCCGTTTTGTGTAAGCTGTTATTTAAGTCGGTATTTGATACCAGAAAAAGTAGAGATGTTTGTCATGGGCTATCGTAAATTACCAACAATGTTGCCCCTGTGCTTAGCGGTGTTTATGGCACGGGATGCCTTGGGCTTGGGTTTGGGATCTGCCAATTTAGATTCCAAGCTGGGGCAGCCATTGTTTGCTCGAATTCCGATTTTTGGTGCAGAAGGCATTGGTAGTGAGGATGTTAGGGTAAGTTTACGGTCGGTTACCGATGCAAAAACAGGCGTCGAGATAGGTAGTGTTGATACTCGTTCGATTTCAGCTGTGGGTGAAATGAATGAATCGGGGACGGGCACCATCTACTTACGCAGCAATCGTCCTGTTGAAGAGCCTTATCTCCACTTTCTTATCAGTGTGCGTTGGCCCGGTGGCGAGCTAAGTCGGGCGTATACTTTATTGTTGGATTTACCGGAGAATCTTGCCAGCGACGCCGTTAACAATACTCAAGCGATAAGTACCGCTAGTTCTATTATTGGCGCCCGGAATACATCTGCTGAAGTCTTATCCACCGTATCTAACTCGTCGAATATAATAAGACGCGACTCTGCTGCCCAATCGATCAATGCTGATACCTCATTTTATACCAGTGTTCGGGGCGATAATCTGTGGAGCATTTCCAAACGTGTCGCTAACGCGAAGGGCGGGAATGCGTCGGTTTGGATGGAGCGCTTGTACCGAAATAATCCAAAGGCCTTTATTCGCAATAATAGAAACTTATTAAAAGAGCGTGTGACGCTCGATTTGTTTGAAAGCGTTGTCGAGCCGGAATCTACGTTGGCCTACAAAGACGAGTCCGTCGGTTTGAAACAGAAAGCGGAACACGTGTTGCAATCTACACCACTTGAAAAACCTTTGGCAGGCGCTGTTCGCGCGCCGACAGTCTCTCGCAGGGATTTGGAGCCGCTGGCCGAGGAGAGCACTGGGGCGCTAACCGAACAGCAGCTCATTCTCCAGAATTTAAATGACGTGCGAAATCAGGTGGCTGACGCTTCAGCCAGTATTGTGGCGATGAGCGAAAAATTAGTCGCATTGCAGGCGCAATTGGAAAGTCTGAACCTTGAATACGCTAGGTTAAATAGCTCCGATAGCGCGGATTTAGTTCCCATGTCAGTACCGACAGCTGTGCAGCTTGATGGCGATATAATGCAAGTAACCGACGGGATGCCAAGCGACGAGGAGATCGGGGCTGATCTACTAGGTGCAGCGCAAACCGATGAAATAGATCTAACGGGCTTAATAGGCGAGAGTGAAACTACGAATAGTGCCGCGCAAGCTGAATTTATTGCGGCGTCAGATGATCAGTCGACTTTAAATAGTGACGCAACGGTTAACCCAGTAATACCTCGTCAGTCATGGACTTGGCTTTGGTGGTTGCTCCCGCTTTTTGCTGGTGCTCTTTTGTTTTTGCGCAAGCGTGGCGACAAGCAGGCCGTCTCTCTCGTTGATAATTCGCATGAAGATGAAGATTCCGAAAGTCTGTCTGACGTGAATGCCGCAGTGGCGGCCCACGCGCAGGCTCAAAGAGCGCTTTCCAAAGACCACTTTAACGATATATTCTCGGCGCTTGATGCTAAAACCGTCGGAGCTCGCCATGGTGTAGCTACGTCCCCAAGTAAAACGTTAGGCCAAGAGTCTTTGGCAGAAACCTCTTCAACGGCGAGTCACAGGAAAACCACGGCCGAACTAGATGACATTGCCTTGTCGTCGGCGCGTCGAGCAGCCACTACCAGCTTGGCTGATATCGATGATGACTTTTTTGCAGATCTCGATGAGGATGCCTTGTTACAGGGGGGTGGGTTAGAAGACGAGTCAGAGTTTTTAGCGCTAGACATTCCTGATTTCGACCTTCCAGACGCAGGTGAAAGTTGGTCTTTGCAAAAGCCCGAAAAAGGATCAGATACACTTGCTAGGGTTTCGGCGTGTATTGAATTGGGTGATTATGAGGGGGCTCGTCAGATACTGGAGGAGAATATCGCCACCAACGATGATTTTGATCTTAAAATGCACTTGTTGGATGTTTATGCCCGCTGTGGCGACCAAGACGAATTTGAAAGTTTGGCCGCGCAGATGGAAATTACGAATTCTGATAGCGGATTACTTGGCGAGATTGAAAGCTTGCGCGATCAGTTGAAAAGTAATGTCTTTTTCTTAGGTAAAGGTCGAGCTGATTAACGTATTCATGGCGACTGATCGTGAGATGGGCTATCGAGTGATAGAAAATAATGAGGACTACCTCGTTATTGATAAAGAGCCAGGCGTTAATTTACATCGTAATCAGCATGCCCAAAGTTTGATAGATGTAGTTCACGCAGACTTTCCCAGCGAATCATTTCATTTGGTGCATAGACTCGATGATGCAACATCCGGCTTGCTTCTACTGGCTAAAAGTCCAGCTGCAGCTGCTGAATTTGGTGAGTTGTTTTCTAATCGGGAGATTGAAAAATACTATTTCGCGATAGCCGATGGGAAGCCACTTAAAAAGCAAGGCATGATTGTTGGAGACATAAAAAAGAGTCGCAGTGGCAGTTATTTACTCAGTCGCACACGAACGAATCCATCGGTAACTCAATTTTTTAGTTATGCTACTCAGGATGGCCGACGTGCCTATCTTTTAAAGCCCCGCACAGGTAAAACCCATCAATTACGTGTAGTAATGAAAAGTCTCGGTGTGCCTATATTAGGTGATCGTCGCTATGGCCCTAGTGTTCAAGACGCGGATCGAATGTATCTGCACGCCATGGCATTACGATTCCATTTTCGCGGTACTGAGCGTAGTTATGTGTCCATGCCTTCAAGCGGTGAAGTGTTTCTTGATGGAGGCTTGCAAGCAGTGTTGTTAAACTGTGGCTCGCCCTGGGACATGGCGTGGCCAGATTTGAACTAGCGATGTTTTAAGTTCGCGAGTGTCACCGCACAATGGTTTTTCCAATCGAATATAAAATGACAAAGTTAAGGTTAATACGAGATGTTAGACGAATCCTCTGACGTGATGGTGAAACTAAACCGAGAAACGTCGCGAATTCTGTGGAAAGATTTACAACGATTTTACGCGCAGGGTGCAGTTTTGATTGTTGCTGGAGAGCTTGATCTTGTTGCCACCGCAGCGGCAGTTGCCAATGACGATGCCACTGCGGTGTCAGCGTGGATGAAGTCGAATCAGTTAACAAAGGCGACAGAAGATATCGCGATTAGTTGGTTGGATGAAAATTGCGAAGTGTGGGCGGTGGTTGTCGCGCCTTGGGTATTAGTGCAGCGCGAGCGGGTGTCGGTGTGACGCTCAATGCGAGTGCTGGTGATGCATCGGCAAACTATCTTTTCCAGCTAGAGGCTAGGTTAAAGTCTTTTTTCAGTGATCAATCCCAGGGCTTTGATATTCCTCCTGCGGTCTTATACCGGCTAGAGGGCTTTATTGAAGCTGGAGTTGTATCCGGCTTTGTTACAAAGATAGAAATGCGGGATCGTCTAATTGCATTCGCAGAGCACTATACGGGGGCTGATTCCGCTATGGTTTATCGTAGCGACGATCGGATAATACTTCATGTATGTATGCCGGAAGCGCCGGTATATCCGTCGACCTAATCGTGAGTTTATTTTCTGTATGACAATGCTGATATGAACACATTTATTCAGCAACTTCGCTCGGTAGGTAAGCACAACGGACATCGTTATCTCCTGTTTTTAAGTGGTTCGTCATCTTGGGCGCAGGCGCAACTTGGCGAATTAGATCTAGCCAATGATGAGAGTTTATTACTGGCTGAGAGCGCAGTGTGCGGTCTATCTCCTAATATTGCTAAACGACATTTAGGTCAGGAATTCAGCACGGTCGTGATTGATGCCTATTCTTGGCAATCTGTCGACGACTGGCTTGCGGCAGTGGGCACTCTGCGGGCGGGTGGTATTTTAATTTTTATGTGTCCTGAGTTTGATGAATGGCCGCCTTATTTTCAATCGCGTTCTGACTTATCAAATGATGAAAGTGATTCATTTTTTATACAACGCGTTCTGTCTTACGTGTCAGCGAGTGATGGTGTTTATCACCTCAGCGAACGTGACAGCGTTAGCAATTCCTCTGAATTTCAACTTCCCTCGTTAACATATACATGGGAGCCGATGCTGCCAAGTCGAGATCAGCAGATTGCAGTAGAAGCTATTCTAAAAGTCGTTCGCGGCAGGGCAAAACGACCGCTGGTTATCCGATCCGACAGGGGGCGTGGCAAAACGTCGGCGCTGGGTATTGCTGCTTCGGCGCTTTTTAAAGCGGGTGATTGTCAGCGAATAGCCATTACTGCCCCACATCAAGACGCGGTTGCGGCGGCATTTCGACAACTTCATCAAGAGCTTCCTGGTGGAGAACTCTCGGGTTCTCACTACAAGATTGACGACTGTGAGATGACATTTCTGCCAGCGTTTGAGCTTTGTGACGAAACTGCTTGGGATTTGGTGTTTGTCGATGAGGCCGCCGCTTTACCTATTGTGGTATTAGAAAAGCTGGTACGCCAGCACCCAAGACTCGTTTTTTCGACGACGGTGCATGGCTACGAAGGCAGCGGTCGTGGTTTTGATATTCGTTTTAAGGAGATTTTAGATAGTCAATTTCCGCAATGGCGTCGTGCTGAGTTGCGAGAACCTGTGCGCTGGGCGGTGGATGATCCCCTTGAGCATTATTTGAGTGAGGCTTTTTTATTAAACGCTGAACCAATATTGATTGATTGTGGAGATCTGGGCGCAATTCAATTTCGCGTTCTTGATAAAGAGGAATTGACGCAGGAAGCCATGGTTAAACAGGTCTTTGGATTATTAGTGCAGGCGCACTATCAAACCTCGCCAAGAGATCTGCAGTATTTGTTGGATTCGTCCTGCATTCTCATTGTTGCAGAGTGCGAAGGATGGATCGTGGGTGTCTGTCAGCTGCTACCGGAAGGGCGATTAGGCGCTGAACTTGTCAAAGGGGTTATTGGCGGTGAGCGCAGACCAAAGGGACATTTGGTTGCCCAACGTTTGGCGCACATAAATGCGCGCGCCTATTATGCGGAGTGCTTGAGCTACCGGGTGAATAGAATTGCTGTTGCAGAAGGTCAGCGTCGCTTGGGAGTAGGGCGAGAATTATTATCTCAGGCAGAAAGATATACGCGAAATATAGGTGCGGCCTATCTATCGTCCAGTTTTGCTGCGACTCCAGATGTTATTGATTTTTGGCAGCATAGTGGATTCACATCCGTGTGGCTTGGCAGTCGTCGTGACACTTCTAGTGGCGTATATTCGTTAATTGTCGCGAAGAGCCTTGATGCCAAACTTGTTCACGATTTTGACTTAATGCATCGTCGACTGATGATGGATGTGCCTTTAACCCTGCGACATGTGCATTCAGATATGAGCGCTGATACGTTAGTGGCACTGCTAATTGGCGATGAAGCAAATAATAGCGATGTTGAATTCGACCTTAGAACGGTTAAACGTTATTGCGATAAAGAGTTAATTTTTGAGCAGGCTGCGGCGAGTATGATCAGGTTGTGTTGTCGATCTAATATGCAACTGTTTGAGCATGCCGAATTAGCGGTTAGCGTACTCTTGCTAGGTAGGAGTTGGCCTCGCGTTTCTGTAGATTATAACTTGAATGGTCGCGCTGAGGTTGAGGATAAATTGCGAGTGACATTCGCTCAAATAGCACGGTTATCAGACAAAGAGGAAAAAGAATGACTAGCATTTTTACACGAATTATTCAGGGTGAATTACCCGGTCATTGCGTTTGGGAAGATGAACACGCTTTCGCAATTTTGACCATTGAACCTATTCAGGAAGGACATCTTTTACTCATACCCAGACTAGAAATAGACCATTGGGATGATTTGCCAGAGGACCTAGCTAGCCATCTGATGTCGGTTTCGCAAATATTAGCGAAAGCATTGAAGAAAGCGTTTGAGTGTCGACGCGTGAGTATGATGATTATTGGCTTAGAAGTGCCTCATACCCATATTCATCTTTCGCCAATTAATGAGATGGCTGATGCAAATATCGGCAATGCCAAGCGAGCTGATGGCGAAGCGCTAGCCGCTGCAGCTGAGAAAATACGAGCTGCTTTAAACTAAACGCTGTGCCATCTTTGCCCGGTCACATGGGTAGAGCAGGTTTAACATTGGGGTGAACAATTCGCACGGTCTGCACATCGAGTGGTCTGTGTTGAATTTCACCTCTTAGCCAAGCGCCGCCATCTGGATCTTTTAAAATACTGCCGACACCCCCCGGTGATTTGACTGTCAGGATCTGCAGCGTTTGCGTACTTAAGTCCTCTGCGTCGGGAAGGCTAAGGCAGTCGAGTGCGGCTTTTGTGCTAATAACATCAAAGTTAAATTCATAATCTAGTTCACTGGCCTCACCACGGCGGGGAGAGAGTGCGCGATCCAATGCCAATATGTTCCGACTAGCTGAGATCAAATGTGTATTTTCTGTTTGTTCCAGATAATGCACTATTTCCGTTTCCAGTAATGAATACAAGCGTATTGGATCGGCCAAAATGGTGGTGAAGATATCGGCTCGGCTTTCATACACCGTCATTCTATCTTGTAGGTTTAATGAGGGCATATCTGTTTGGTAGTGAGTGCAAACGGCGCGCAGCAGTGCGCGAAGCAGCGGTGCAGTGGTGATGCTGTTGTGTAACGCTAAATAGCGTATGGTTAATGGAATCAGATGGCCGTGGGCAAAAAGAATGTGCGCGGTAATCAGAAAATAGCCTTCAATTCCCTCGTTTCTGTCGAAGGTATGACAGGCAACAACATATTCTCCCTTCGCTTTTCCGTAGCCAGCTACTGGGATTGTTTCAATTTCATATTCTATGCGTTTTTCATAAAACTCTGTGCCGGGCAGCAAGGTATAAGCAAATATATTGAGATTAGGGAATGTTCTTAGAAGCTGATCTAAATTGGTTTCAAAGTCGGCAAGATTATCGCCCGGTAATCCCCAAATAAGTTCGGCGGCGATGGGTACACCTTCTTCAGCCATTTGGCGCGCGATGGGCTCATATTTATTTGCCGCCATGTTTTGACGATTGCTCAGCTCCAACGCCAAGGGCGTTAGTGTTTGCAGCGCTAATTGGTAGTGGGGGAGCAGTCCATTTTTATGTAGCAGCAGCACTATTTCCTGAACCCGAGGGCTGTGCTTTTTAGACCAAGACGTTGCAAAGCTACTCGGTAATCCGGTCTTTTCTTTTAGCTCACAAATAAGCTGAGCTTTTGCAAGATCTTCTTTGAGCGCGCCAAAATTAGAGTCTGCTAACCAGATATCTTTGATACCAGCATCAACAATTCGGTGCCAGTCACTGCGTACTCGCTCCATAGAAAATTGATACATTTTAGACCCTATGGCGCCAGTGCCCCATTCACAGAATGCGCATTTAAAGGGGCAGCCGCGGCTTGTTTCGTAGGATATGGAATCGTAGAGCGGTTTACCTTGGGCATCGCACAGATCGATAACATCGAGTGGAGAAGGCAGTTCATCAAGCAGCTTTCTACGCTGGCGTTCTGCTGTTTTAGTAATGACGTTGTTTTCAAGATAGGCGATTCCCATGATAGTGTGCCATTCATTACGCGAGGGGTTGTCTAGAATCTCCTGAAACGTTGTCTCGCCTTCGCCGAGGATAATAATGTCGATAGGGTCTTCGCCCAGATAGTCTTCGGCTTGCTGTACATGCGGTCCGCCTGCGATACACAGGATATCGGGGCAGTCCGTTTTGATATTGTGGATTAGGTCGAGGAATTCGGCGGCATTCCATGTGTACATGCTAAAGCCAATAATAGCCTTTTCATTCTGTAAACATGCCTTTTTAATCAGCGGTAAATAGTGCTCCTGCCAGCGCTGTTGCCAAGTAACAATGGCGTTTTCATTTTTAAAATGAATTAACTCGATATGATAGCTGTCATTATTTTCGCCGTATTTTTCATAGTAGGCTTTTAAACCGCCGGTGGTTGTTGGTGCTGCCCAAAATTGATCTGAGTCCATACTAAACAGCAGCACAGGCGTGGCAGGTTTACCCTTCATAATGTTGTTCCGGCCGATTGGCGTTTTATTGATGTTGTATGTGTATAGTTATTGGTTTGTTACCTGTTTTAAGAGTACCAGTGTTTAAAGGGGGCGCCAATTGTCGAGTGAGAATGTTACAAAAGCGTTAGGAATGAATGAGCTAGGCCGTTCGGGTGAGGTGCCGTGAAGGATGTTGGGGCATGATTGCCGAAATAAATAATTTAGCAGGGCAGTATCGATTATGGTTGAAGCGCATTTAACGCGAGATTTTAATTTTCCAGCGAGTAAGATCTGGGGGCTATTAGAAAATTTTGGCGACATCAATTGGGCGCCAGGCATCGATAAAATAGAAATTATCGGTGAAGGAATTGGAATGATTCGCCGATTGCATATTACCGGCATGGATCCGATAGATGAGCAACTGACTGCACAGGACTCGTCGGCAATGACTTTTGCTTATGATATTCCGCGAGGCATTCCAATGCCGGTAACGGATTATTCAGCCAATGCGAAAGTGACTGCGCTCGATGACACGCGCTGTCGTGTAGATTGGTATGGTCGTGCAGAGCCAACGGGCGTGAGCGAGGAAGACGCTATTGCGATGATCGCTGGCGCCTATGAAATGTTGCTACAGTGGATTGACGATTGGTTTTCGGCCAAAGGTAACTAGCCTTGACCGGTTTGCCGCCGTCTTTTATCCCGAATTAAATTAGGCCCTTCGTCTAGTCATAAGCTCCGGTAGACCAGGGATATTTAAGATGTATCGCCTGATGAGGTCTAAACCGAGGGCGGTGACCAGTGTCTGGAATAATGCGCGGTCGACGGGGAGTAAGAACTTTTCTACTCGGAGGTCCTTGGCAGTGCCCCATGCAATCCAAACTGTCCCAACGGGCTTCTCTTCGCAGCCGCCGTCTGGTCCGGCTATGCCGGTCACAGCAACAACAAGGTTTGCCCCTAATTTAGCTAAGGCACCTAACGCCATTTCTCGTGCGACGGTCTCACTGACCGCGCCATGATTGGCTAAGCTTGTTTCTGAAACATCGAGAAATTGCTGTTTTATTTGGTTGGAGTAGCTGACCACGCTGCCGGGAAATACGTGCGATGATCCTGCGACGCTGGTCAATTCAGCTGCAATTCTGCCCCCTGTGCAAGACTCGGCTGTACACACTGTAAGGTTGTGTTTCTTAGCGGCGGAAATTACCGCTTCCGCTAGTGTTAGCGGCATATCTCCTAGTAAGTGGTCGTCAATCAAACGGATGATATTGCCGCGCCATTCATTCAATTTGGCACCAGCGTTTTCGCCCCTTGTCGTGAGCTTAACCTCAAGTACTGGCATAGAGGCGCGAAAGCCAAGTTCTACATCTTCGGGCCAGTCTGGATATTGTGCGTTTACCTTCTCCTGAATAGAGGATTCGCCCAGTCCAAATACAGCTAAGCGCTGTGTTTGAATGTGGTCGGATTCGAACTGAGATTCCAGCAATGGCAGAATTTCATTCTTCATCATTACCCGTAATTCGCTTGGCACCCCCGGAGTCGCTAGGATAATGCAATGATTGTGCACGAGGTGGATTCCCACTGCGCTGCCCCTAACGTTGGCAATGATATTGCAGCCCGCAGGTAGTATGGTTTGCTTGAGATTCGATGCGTTGAGCCGAAACCCTTTTTGTTCGCACCATGTGCGCAGGTGGGTGAGGGCCTCGGGATGCTCAGTTAGCCTATTACCGCTAACATTGGCCAGCGCCTGTGAAGTCATGTCGTCGACGGTCGGCCCCAAGCCGCCATTTATAATTAACACATCACAGTTTCGGCTTAATTCATCGATTTCTTTGGCAAGCAGCTTCATGTCGTCACCTACGGTGACTTTCTTCTCAATCCGCCAACCATAATCGGTAATAAGTTCTGCAATCATTGAGGAGTTTGAGTCAATGGTGTCGCCGGCCATGAGTTCATTGCCGGTCAGTAGTAACTTCAATTTCATTTTGTGATGTTTCCCGATACTGAAATCAGTGTCGTTATTGTGTTTTGCGATGCATGATTTGAGCGCTATGCTTTCTTGTCATAGCATAGTAATGTCTTTGCTTAGTAAGCTCTAATTTTTTGTGTTTTGACGTAACTTAGGAGTAAGAAATGAGAACGTCGATGAGTGTCTTTATGGCGGCGATCATTGTTGTCGTATTACTTGGTCTTGAGTATTGGCAATACAGGGATGCGCAGGCCTATAGGAAAACCGTTGATGCACAATTAATACTTTTATCAGAACGCGTTAATGGCATTGACGAGCGAGTACGGATTGCTAAAAATGAGTTAGACGAAATCCAACAAAATTCGTTGGGAGGCTTAATTGAAAGTGCGAATGACGCCTTAATCGAAGGTTGGTCAGCCATGATTAATTCTGTAGAAAAAGAGCTTGAGCGTGCGAAGAGGGGGATTGATAAGAAAATCCCGAGTGCAGCACCAGATAATTCATCGCCATCCGCTGATCCCGCGCCGATAAATGGTCAGGGTTCGCTTTAATACGAGACGCTAGTAATGCCTGAAATAAAACGCCCAGTTCAACCGATAGAGGTAAATTATGTCTGCGACAAATGCGGGCATGGCATGATGGTAAGCGCCGGAGAGATGAATCCCACCACCGGTGAGATTCCACATAAGTGTATGATCTGCAGTTATCAGCAGATTTTTAAATGGGTGTCATATCCCAAAATTAGCTATATAGGTTTAGATGAGGGAAATAGCTAATTTTCCGACAGCATCGCCTGCGCTAATAGCGCAGGCGCGCATCTAGTTCATCGACAAGTTCGGCCCATTCTGCGTCTATATCTAAAGATTCCTTCAGAAACTTAGCTTGTGCTGGCTTCCAAAAGCTGGCTTCGTGTATTTGCAAGCCTCTTGGCAGCGGGCGATGTCGGACAATGAATCGCTCAATCTCTTTGTCTTCACTTGGTAGACCAAGCTGGTCAAAGAGCAGGTTCATTGTGTGTAGATCGGTGTCCATTGGGTCCTCCGCAGACTAAATTAAAATTACATGCCCAATATAGAAGACCCTTTGATCGCTTTCCAGTGTTTGTTTTGTACGGAATTAATTCATGAGCTGGGTAACATGCTGAGCCTCATCCCGGCCTGCCAGCCACCGTCCACTAAGAACTCAGCACCAGTGGAATAGCTGCTTTCATCTGAGGCTAAAAACAAGGACATATTTGCCACTTCTATAGGGAGACCAACCCGTGGAAGAGCGTGGTTTACGTAAAACGCATTGTCTTGTTCTGATGGCTCAGTTTTGCCTTCGGCACCATGCATCGCTGTGAAAATACCACCGGGATGGACGGTATTAACTCGGATGTTATAGGGCCCAAGTTCAATGGCGGCTGACTTGCTAAGTCCTCTTACGGCCCACTTGCTCGACGCATAGGCCGAGAGCCCATTTTTTGCTTGCAGTCCGTCGATGGAAGAAATGTTAATGATAGATCCGCTACCTGCCTTTTTCATCGGTTCGATTGCGGCGCGAATGCCGAGGTAGGTGCCAAGTTGGTTTATTTTGATGACGCGCATATAGTCATCACCGTCTGAGTCCGCAATCGACGAGGCGTGCAGAATGGCGGCGTTATTTACTAGAATATTGAGTGGGCCAAGGGATTCTGCTTTTTCAACTAGACGTTGCCAGTCAGCTTCATTTGAAACGTCTGTGTGAACATAATGCGCATTTTTGCCGATTGAAGCGGCCAGTGCCTCTCCAGCCTCGTCAAGAATGTCGGCGATAACTACTTGTGCGCCATGTTCAGCAAACAATTTTGCCGTTACTGCGCCCATCCCGCGTGCAGCGCCCGTGATAATTGCTACTTTTCCCGCAAGTCTGCTCATTTGATCCCCGTTGAACCGTCATTGTGTAAAATGGGCATAATTTATACGTCACCTTTTATGTTAACCATTGTCCAATCGGACGATGGTTGTTAGATCTGTGTTTGAATTAGGTAGTAAAAAGTATGTTTAATCGTCGTTATTCTATCGCTCTACTGTTTCTAACCCTTGTCGCCTGTGGGAAAAAACCTGCGATAGAACGTGAGGCGGCAGACGTGACTAACACTGAAGTTATATCTTCTGTTGAGGAAAATATCGCTGTCGAACTGAGCAAAGTCGATGCAAGTATAGTGTCCTCAGAGTCATCCGCACCTGAATCTAAGAGTGAAGTGACACTAGATCTGAGCGTACCCCGAGAAAGTCAGTCTGAAGTTCGAGATTGGCAGAGCGATGAGGGTGGTCGTTACGGGGTGGAATCTTGGTTCGATCAAAAAAGTAACGAGGACGACAAGCGTCTAACATTGAAAACTAAATTGCGTATGAAAGACGGTGTCGAATTCGATAAAAATAGTAATCTCAGTAATTATGGTGATTCGGTAGATGGCGCTGAGATGGGGTTTGAGTATAAGACACGCTAATCTTTGATGCTTAGCTGAGTTTTAAATGATGTTTTACTATTGGGTAGCGCATAAAAAAGGCCGCATTTGCGGCCTTTTTTCGTTTCTTAACGCTTATCTAGCGGTACGAAGTCGCGTTGAACTGGTCCGGTATAAAGCTGGCGAGGGCGACCGATACGGTAGCTGCCACTGATCATTTCGTTCCAGTGTGCAATCCAACCTGGCGTGCGCCCTAGAGCAAAAATAACGGTAAACATGCTAGTAGGAATACCAATTGCCTTCAAGATAATGCCCGAGTAAAAATCAACGTTCGGGTAAAGTTTTCTTTCAACAAAGTATTCGTCTTCAAGGGCAATCTGCTCAAGACGTTTAGCAATGACCAGCAGTGGATCGTCCTCCAAGCCTAGTTCAGCTAGTACTTCGTCCGCAGCCTGTTTCATCACTTTGGCGCGCGGGTCGAAGTTTTTGTAAACGCGATGACCAAAGCCCATTAGGCGGAATGGATCGTCTTTGTCTTTTGCTTTCGCTACAAACTCTTCGATTCTTGATTCGTCGCCAATCTCGTTAAGCATGTCTAGTACTGCTTCGTTCGCGCCGCCGTGTGAGGGTCCCCAAAGCGCTGCAATACCTGCAGAAATACAGGCGAATGGGTTGGCGCCAGTAGATCCCGCCAAGCGTACGGTTGAGGTTGACGCGTTTTGCTCGTGGTCTGCGTGTAATAGGAAAATCTTGTCCATTGCTTTCGCGAGTACTGGGTTTACTTTGTCTTGCTCGCAGGGATTGCCAAACATCATGTGCAGGAAGTTTTCAGAGTAGCTCAGGTGATTCTGCGGATACATGAACGGCTGGCCGATGGTGTATTTATAGGTCATTGCCGCCAGTGTAGGCATTTTTGCAATTAGGCGAATCGCTGAAATTTCGCGGTGTTTTTCATCGGTAATGTCTAGCGAGTCGTGATAGAACGCTGATAATGCGCCAACTACGCCACACATGATCGCCATTGGGTGGGCGTCGCGGCGGAAGCCTTTGAAAAACGTGCTCATTTGGTCGTTGACCATGGTGTGCATTCGAACTTTGTTTACAAACTTTTCTTTCTGCTCTGCGTTTGGTAACGCACCATAAAGTAATAGGTAGCAGGTTTCTAAGTAGTCTGAATGTTCAGCGAGTTGCTCAATAGGGTAACCGCCATGAAGCAGTATTCCTTTATCGCCATCAATATAGGTGATTTTTGACTCGCAAGCTGCGGTGGAGACAAAACCGGGATCATAGGTGAAATAGCCGTTACCCGTCAGGGCGCTTACTTCGATGACGTCTGGTCCGATGGTGCCGGAATGGACTTTAAGGTCCAGCGTTTTGCCATCGATACTCAGACTTGCTTTCTTATCGCTCATGGGGACGGGCTCCTGTAACTTTGTAATCTTGCTTGTGGCATTGGCTCCCAGTATCTAGCATCCGGCAAGGTATTGCCTAGAAGTAACACGGGGAGATCCGCTTTCGCGGGAGTGACAAATATAGAGCGCTGAAATGTTTTGTCAACGGTGTGCACATTTTAGCGCGCTATTGACTCGGATGGAATTCTAAATATCAAGGTCTGATCTCTTTTTATAATTTGTGAATAAATGTTCGCTAATTGGGTACGCTGTTTTCATCGCTTTTCAAATTTGTTATGGCGCCATAATAGTGCGAAATGGTGGCTTAAGCCCTTGATATACACGTTTTTTGAGCGCATTGCTCGCTTGTTTAAGGGTTTGTAATTGCACTTGGATGGCCCTATAATGCGCGGCGTTTCTTTGGGAGTTTAAACACTCCTGTCTCTAAGGAAGCAGTACCGGATTGGAGAGTTCGGTATTTGATTGATCCACTCCCTTTAAACCGCTCGTATTTTTCGGGCCAGAAATTAAAAGTGTGGCAAAAACCGTGAACGATAAACGACCTGTGAACTTGGATATCGGAACAATCGCGCTGCCGATTACCGCATATACCTCAATTTTACACCGCGTAAGTGGTGTGTTTCTTGTGGCGGGCGTAGCCCTGCTGTTTTGGTTTCTTGGCACTAGCTTGGACGGTCCTGAGGGCTTTGAGCAGGCGAAGGCGTGCTTGGCTTCCTTCTGGGGCAAACTAAGTATTTGGGCCGTGTTGATCGGTTTGAGTTACCACTCGGCCGCAGGTGTGAAACATTTGGTCATGGATGCCGGTATTGGCGAGACTATGGAAGGTGGCGTAGCTGGTGCGAAGTTGGTGCTAGCTGTAACAGCGGTATTGGTTCTGCTGACGGGGTTGTGGATATGGTAAGTTCAGTAACGAATTTAGGACGCAGTGGTTTATCTGACTGGTTAGTGCAGCGGGTGTCCGGTGTGGTTCTGCTGGCATATATGTTAGTAGTTGGTTTTTATTTGGTGTGCGGTGGTTCAGATATCACCTATGCAGAGTGGAGTGCGTATTTTGACAGCACCTTCATGCGTGTTTTCAGCACCGCGGCAGTGTTGTCCATTGTTTCACACGCTTGGATTGGTTTGTGGTCAGTATCGACTGACTACCTAACTGAACGAATGATGGGTGGCCGAGGCACAATTTTGCGCTTGGCATTTCAAGCAGCTTCGGCTGTTGTTTTGTTCACCTACCTCGTTTGGGGCATCCAGATTCTTTGGAGTTAAGCAATGGCTAATATTCGTACAATTTCTTTTGATGGTGTAATTGTTGGTGGCGGCGGCGCAGGTATGCGCGCGGCTTTGCAGTTGGCCCAGTCTGGGTATAAGACGGCAGTAATTTCTAAAGTATTCCCCACACGCTCACATACAGTTTCTGCTCAAGGCGGTATTACCTGTGCGATCGCTAGCGCGGATCCTCAGGATCAGTGGCAGTGGCATATGTATGACACTGTAAAAGGCTCTGATTACATTGGTGATCAGGAAGCCATTGAATATATGTGTCAAGTTGGTCCCGAGGCGGTTTTTGAGCTGGATCATATGGGTTTACCTTTTTCTCGTACAGAGGAAGGTCGTATTTATCAACGTCCTTTCGGCGGGCAGTCAAAAGCATTTGGTGAGGGCGGTCAGGCCGCTCGTACTTGTGCAGCGGCAGACCGTACAGGTCACGCACTGTTGCATACGCTTTATCAGGGTAACTTGAAAAACAACACCGTGTTTTTCAACGAGTGGTATGCAACGGATCTGGTCAAAAACCAAGACGGCGCAGTTGTTGGTGTTATCGCTATCTGCATCGAAACGGGTGAAGTTGTCTACGTTAAATCCAAGGCGACTGTATTTGCCACCGGTGGTGCGGGGCGTATTTATGCCTCCACGACTAATGCCCATATCAATACTGGTGATGGCGTTGGTATGGCGTTGCGCGCGGGCTTCCCAGTCCAAGATATCGAAATGTGGCAGTTCCACCCAACGGGTATTGCAGGCGCTGGCACATTGGTTACTGAAGGTTGTCGCGGCGAAGGCGGTTACTTAATAAATAAAGATGGCGAGCGCTTCATGGAGCGTTACGCGCCAAATGCGAAAGATTTGGCGGGCCGTGATGTCGTAGCGCGTTCTATGACGTTGGAAATTCTCGAAGGTCGTGGCTGTGGTCCAAATGGCGATCACGTATTCTTGAAGCTAGATCATCTCGGTGAAGAAGTATTGGAAAGCCGTTTGCCTGGTATTTGCGAATTGTCTCGTACCTTTGCTCATGCGGATCCAGTAAAAGAGCCGATTCCCGTTGTACCTACTTGTCACTATATGATGGGTGGTATTCCAACGAATGTTAATGGGCAGGCGCTGTCGATTGACGAAGAAGGCAACGATGTCGTCATCCCAGGCTTGTATGCCTGCGGTGAGGTTGCCTGTGTATCTGTTCACGGAGCTAACCGTCTAGGTGGTAATTCACTGCTAGATTTGGTTGTCTTTGGTCGTGCCTCAGGATTGTTTATCGAGAAATCACTGCGTGAAGGTATCGAATTGCGCGATGCGACGGAAGCGGAGATTGCTCAAGCGACTGCGCGTCTTGATCGCATAAACAGTTCAACCGGTGGTGAGAAAGTTGCCGATCTGCGCAAAGAGCTTCAGAACGTAATGCAGAACCATTTCGGCGTATTCCGCCGTGGTGATTTCATGCAAGAGGGTGTTAAGAAGCTACAAGATTTGCGTACTCGTATAGAGAATGCTCATCTAGAAGATAAGAGTGACGTATATAACACCGCTCGTATTGAAGCGCTTGAGCTGCACAACCTTCTTGAAGTTGCAGAGGCGACAGCTATTGCTGCTGAAGCACGTACAGAAAGTCGCGGCGCTCACGCGCGTGACGACTTCCCAGAGCGTGACGATGATAATTGGCTATGTCACTCTGTGTATTTCCCTAATGATAAGCGTGTTGGTAAGCGGGCGGTTAACTTTACGCCTAAAACACGTGAAGCGTTTGCGCCAAAAATTCGTACGTACTGATTCAGGGGAAAACGAATATGTTGAAAGTCAGTCTCTACCGTTACAATCCTGAAACTGATCAGGAACCGTACATGCAGGAAGTGGAAGTGGATACCGCAGGCAAAGACCTGATGGTGCTGGACGTCCTCGAACTGCTAAAACGTGCTGATCCGTCACTGTCTTACCGTCGTTCTTGCCGTGAGGGTGTATGTGGCTCTGACGGCATGAACATCAACGGCAAAAATGGCCTAGCGTGTATTACACCCATTTCTGAAGCGCTTAAAAATGGTAAAGGTGGCAATAAATTAGTGTTGCGTCCGTTACCTGGGTTGCCGGTTATTCGCGATCTCGTTATAGATATGAGTCTTTTCTACAAGCAGTACGAAAAGATTAAACCATTCTTGATAAACGATACGCCTGCGCCGGCAATTGAGCGTCTGCAGTCTCCAGAAGATCGCGAGAAGTTAGATGGTTTGTACGAGTGTATTCTCTGTGCGTGCTGTTCAACCGCTTGCCCGTCGTTCTGGTGGAACCCTGATCGCTTTATTGGTCCAAGTGGTTTGTTACAGGCTTATCGCTTTTTAGCAGATAGCCGCGACACCGCAACCGAGGAGCGTTTGAGCGATCTTGATGATCCGTTCAGCGTGTTCCGCTGCCACGGCATTCAGAACTGCGTCAACGTTTGCCCTAAGGGTCTAAACCCTACAAAGGCCATTGGTCATATTCGGAATATGTTGCTAAGCAGAGCAACTTAAGTATTCCCTCGGCTTCGGCCGAGAAATAAAACTCTGCGTAAAGTTAGTCCTCTGGCGCTGTTTACGAACAGCGCCAAATAAAATACAACTCGGTGCTTACCGGCACTATATGAGCGTTAAAGCGTATAAGAGGGAAGGGACGTTCCCTGTGGTGCGAGTCGGTTCTGCGGCGTACACTGAATGCTGCTGGGCTAAACAGGATGAGAAGAGCCTTATCGGGCAATGATCATTCAGACTGCCACTTCCCTTATTTTTAGGTGGACAGGAATGCAGAAAAATTCGATGGAGCTTCTATGGAAAAGCTCACATATATCAGGCGGTAATGCGACTTACGTAGAAGAGTTGTATGAAGCCTACCTCACAGATCCAAATGCCGTTTCTGACGAATGGCGCAATTACTTTCAGCAATTACCCCGCGTAAGTGAAAACACGACACACGATATCCCTCACTCGCCGGTTCGCGATCATTTTGCCCAGCTTGCAAAAACCCCTATCCGCTATAGCGGCCCCCAGAACAACGATATTAGTGTTCATGAGCGCAAGCAGGTAAGAGTTATTCAGTTGGTGAGCGCCTATCGTCAGCGCGGGCATCAAGAGGCGGAACTCGACCCTCTCGGTTTGTGGCAGCGTAAGCGCGTGCCCGATCTTGAATTGCAATATCACCAGTTGAGCGAAGCGGATTTTGATACCACCTTTCAGACCGGTAGTCTGTATATCGGTAAAGATCAGGCTAGTCTGAAAGAGATATACAACTCTCTACGCGCGACTTACTGTCGCTCTGTCGGCGCGGAGTTCATGCATATTGTTGATACCCGTGAGCGCACGTGGATTCAGCAGCGTATGGAAAGTGTTCGCTCTCAGCCTCAATACGGCCTCGATATTCGTACGCACTTGTTGGAACGCTTAACTGCTGCCGAAGGTTTGGAAAAGTCTCTGGGCTCGAAATATCCAGGCACTAAGCGCTTCGGTCTTGAGGGTGGCGAAAGCTTAATTCCGATGATGGATGCCATTATTCAGCGCGCCGGTTCCTATGGCGCAAAGGAAATGGTTATAGGTATGGCGCACCGTGGCCGTCTAAATCTGCTGGTGAATATCCTAGGTAAAAACCCCGCCGAGTTATTTGATGAATTTGAAGGCAAGGTGAAGTACCAAGGGTCAGCGGATGTTAAATACCACCAAGGTTTCTCATCAAATGTTATGACGCCCGGTGGCGAAGTTCATTTGGCCTTGGCGTTTAACCCATCGCATTTAGAAATTGTATCGCCAGTTGTTGAAGGTTCTGTGCGCGCACGACAAGATCGTCGCAACGACCCAATCGGTGACAAGGTTGTTCCTATCGTGCTTCACGGTGACGCTGCTTTTGCAGGGCAGGGTGTGGTTATGGAGACGTTCCAAATGTCTCAAACCCGCGCGTATAAAACCGGTGGTACGGTTCATATCGTGATAAATAACCAGGTTGGTTTCACTACGAGCTTGCAGGAAGATGCACGCTCTACCGAATATTGTACCGATGTTGCCAAAATGGTCCAGGCGCCAATATTCCACGTGAATGCCGATGACCCTGAAGCTGTATGGTTTGTTAGCCAGCTGGCCGCTGATTTCCGTCAAGAGTTTAAAAAAGACGTGGTTGTCGATCTTATTTGTTATCGTCGTCGCGGCCATAACGAAGCTGATGAGCCATCTGGCACCCAGCCGCTGATGTATAACAAAATCAGTAAACAAAAAACCACCCGCGAGCTGTATGTTAATAAACTGCTTGAAGAAGGTGCGATAACCAAAGAGCTGGCCGATAAAATGGCTGACGAATATCGCCAAGCACTCGACAATGGTGAGCATGTCGCGAAAAGCCTCGTCATGCAGCCGAACACTGAGCTGTTTGTTGATTGGACTCCTTATCTTGGGCACGCATGGGATGTTGCCGGCGATACTTCGATAGATCCTAAGCTCTTAAAAGAAACTGCTGAGCTTGTTAACGCGATTCCTGAGGGCATCGTTGTGCAGCGACAAGTGGCGAAGATCTACGAAGACCGTAACAAAATGGCCGCTGGCGCAATGCCGATCAACTGGGGATTTGCTGAAACACTGGCCTACGGTACCTTGCTAAAGCAAGGGCATAAAGTGCGTTTAACCGGTCAGGACGTTGGTCGTGGTACGTTCTCTCACCGCCACGCTGTTTTGCATAGCCAGACTGATGCTCGCCGTTACGTGCCACTTCAAAATATGGCGCCAGATCAACCAGCGTTTTCGATTTTTGACTCGCTTTTGTCAGAGGAGGCGGTACTCGCTTTCGAATATGGCTATTCAACAACCCAGCCAGACGCTTTGGTTATCTGGGAAGCGCAGTTTGGTGATTTTGCCAACGGTGCCCAAGTTGTTATCGATCAATTCATTAGTAGTGGTGAATTAAAGTGGGGCCGCTTGTGTGGTTTAACGATGCTGCTGCCGCACGGTTACGAAGGCCAAGGTCCTGAGCATTCATCGGCAAAACTAGAGCGATTCTTGCAGCTGTGTGCGGAGCACAATATTCAGGTTTGCGTGCCGTCAACGCCTGCTCAGGTTTATCACATGCTGCGCCGTCAAGCGATTCGTCCATTGCGTCGTCCGCTGGTTGTCATGTCGCCAAAGAGTTTGCTTCGTCATAAAGAAGCAGTGTCGAGCCTAGAGGAATTAACCGACGGTCACTTCCAGAATGTGATTGACGAGACTGATGATATCGATAAATCAAAAGTCACGCGCATGATTCTGTGCAGTGGTAAGGTCTATTACGATCTTCGCGCCGCACGTCGTGAACACGGTAAAGATTCGGTAGCGATAGTTCGTCTTGAACAAGTTTACCCCTTCCCGTATGACGATTTGCGTAACGCTATTGCTGGATATCCAAACCTTAAGAAAGTGGTTTGGTGTCAGGAAGAGCCGCGTAACCAAGGTGCGTGGTATAACAGTCGCCATCGTATGACGCGCGTGATTCGCAGCTTTAAGCCTGATAAGAATCTGTTGTTGGGTTATGTGGGGCGCGAACCGTCTGCTTCGCCTGCTGCGGGATACATGGCCTTGCACATGGCACAGCAAGAAAAATTCATTAAACAGGCATTGAAACTTTAAGGTTTTAATCAACTTATAAAGACTGTCTTGTACAGCGATATTAATTGACAGGAAGAATGATGAGTACTGAAATAAAAGCGCCAACTTTTCCAGAATCAGTCGCAGATGGCTCCATCGCAACATGGCATAAGCAGGTCGGCGAGGCTGTAACACGTGATGAACCGCTTGTTGATATAGAAACCGATAAAGTTGTTCTTGAGGTCGTTGCGCCTGCCGATGGCGTCCTGAAGGAAATCATTAAGGGCGAAGGCGATACCGTACTGAGCGATGAGCTTATTGCGCTGTTTGAAGAAGGCGCTGCAGCTAGCGCTACTTCGGCTCCAGCCCAAGAGGAAGCCGCCGCCACACCCGCGTCTGCTGACTTAAAAATCAGTCCAGCTGCACGCAAAATGCTGGAAGAAAAAGGCATTGAAGCGGCGGCGGTAACGGGCACCGGTAAAGGTGGCGTTATCACAAAAGAAGACGTTGCTAACTTTAAACCTGCAGCAGCGGCTCCTGCGGCGGCGCCAGCAGCGAAATCTACTCCAGCCGCTGCGCCGGCAGTGGATGTGCCTGCAGGGGAGCGCGTAGAAAAACGCGTGCCGATGACTCGCTTGCGTAAGCGTATCGCCGAGCGACTACTTGAGGCGACGCACACCACCGCCATGTTGACCACCTTTAACGAGGTCAACATGGAGCCAATTATGTCTCTGCGCAATCAATACAAGGACTTGTTTGAAAAGTCTCACAACGGCACGCGCCTTGGCTTTATGGGATTTTTTGTAAAAGCAGCCTGTGAAGCGCTTAAACGTTATCCTGCGGTAAATGCCTCAATTGATGGCGACGATGTTGTTTATCATGGCTTCCAAGATGTCGGTGTGGCAGTTTCTACTGAGAAGGGCTTGGTTGTGCCCGTGCTTCGCGACGCAGAGAATATGAGCCTTGCCAAGATTGAGGAGAAAATTCGCGAGTACGGTTTGCGCGCTAAAGACGGCAAGCTATCGATTGAAGATATGACCGGCGGCACCTTTACTATCACTAACGGCGGTGTTTTTGGTTCTTTGTTATCGACGCCAATTTTGAATCCTCCGCAAACCGCTATTTTGGGTATGCATAAAATTCAAGACCGTCCGATGGCTGTCAACGGTGAGGTTGTTATTCAGCCGATGATGTATTTAGCGCTGTCTTACGATCACCGATTGGTCGATGGTAAGGACGCTGTTCAATTTCTTGTGACCATCAAGGATCTACTCGAAGATCCAGCTCGAATCTTGCTAGAAGTTTAACGATGTGATGGCCGACGCCGGCCAATCCGGTGCGTGACCCATTTAGATGTGCTTGGCCATTGTATGCGATGGCCGAATACGAACTAAAGAATAGGAAGTGGAAATGTCGAAATTTGATGTGGTAGTAATTGGATCTGGCCCAGCGGGGTATGTTGCAGCAATTCGTGCGGCGCAGCTCGGTTTGAAGACTGCCTGTATAGAAAAAGCCCGCAACAAAAACGACAAGTTAGCCCTTGGTGGAACCTGCTTGAATGTCGGATGTATCCCTTCAAAAGCCTTGCTGGACAGTAGTTACAAGTACCACGAAGCTAAGGACAACTTTGCTGTTCACGGTATTGGCACCGGTGATGTGAGTATTGATATTCCCACCATGATAAAACGCAAAGATGCAGTCGTTACCCAGATGGTAGGTGGTATCGGCGGTCTATTCCAAGCGAATGGCGTGACTGCGATCGAGGGCACTGGCAAAGTACTGGCGGGGAAAAAGGTCGAAGTTACCGCTGCTGATGGTAGCACCAGCATCTTAGATGCGGAGAATATTATTATTGCTGCTGGTTCCATTCCGGTTGCGATACCGCCCGCGCCAGTCGATCAAGACATTATTGTTGATTCAACGGGCGCGCTGGAATTTCAAAGTGTGCCTGCCAAGCTTGGCGTAATCGGCGCTGGTGTTATTGGCTTAGAGTTAGGCAGTGTATGGTCCCGCGTGGGCAGTGAAGTTGTAGTCCTTGAGGCATTGGATTCATTCCTGCCTGCGGTAGATGGCCAAATAGCAAAAGAAGCGGCCAAGGTATTTAAGAAGCAAGGTTTAGATATTCGTTTAGGTGCCCGGGTTACCGCGACCAAGATCGAGAATGGCAAGGTAGAGGTAAGTTACACCCTCAATGACGAAGAGAAGACTGAGGTCTTTGATAAGTTAATCGTCTGCGTTGGCCGTAAACCGCTAAGCAGTGGCTTACTTGCGCCAGATTGCGGCGTAAATCTAGACGAGCGTGGTTTTATCTTTGTCGACGATCACTGCAAGACCGACGCGCCAGGTATTTTTGCTGTAGGCGATATTGTTCGTGGCCCCATGCTGGCTCACAAGGGTTCGGAAGAGGGCGTTATGGTTGCGGAACGTATTGCTGGCCATAAAGTGGCGATGAATTACGACTGTATTCCCTCGGTTATATACACGCACCCTGAAGTAGCCGGTGTTGGTAAAACGGAAGAGCAGTTAAAGGCCGACGGCATTCCTTATAAAGTAGGTACGTTTCCGTTTATGGCCATTGGCCGGGCGGTTGCCGCAAATGATTCAGTGGGTATGGTAAAAATGCTTGCCCACGAAGACACTGATCGTATTCTTGGTTGCCATATCATCGGCGCCAGTGCCGCAGATTTAGTGCAACAAGTTGTTATCGCTATGGAATTCGGCTCATCAGCAGAAGATATTGGCCTGACTGTATTTGGTCATCCAACGCTGTCTGAAGCAGTTCATGAGGCCGCATTGGCGGTAAATGGACACGCTATACACATGCCGAATCGCAAGAAGCGTAAATAGATTTGCGGTAGTGCGCGAAATTCGGGAAAATACGCATCCCGATTTCGCGTTGTTACTGCAATGTGCAGAGGGAGCGGGCCAAGTCACTGACAGGATCTAACTCGCTTAACACTTCCACAGACCGAGATGGTAATTCCAACATGAACCTTCACGAGTACCAGGGCAAACAGTTGTTTGCTGAATACGGGCTACCTGTTTCAACAGGATATGCCTGTGATACCCCGGAAGAAGCTGCAGCTGCAGCTGATAAAATTGGCGGTGACAAATGGGTTGTTAAAGCCCAGGTTCACGCTGGTGGCCGTGGCAAAGCTGGCGGCGTTAAGCTAGTTAGCAGCAAAGAAGAGATCAAAGCATTTGCTGAGAAGTGGCTGGGTAAAAACCTAGTAACCTATCAAACAGATGAGCATGGTCAGCCAGTATCTAAGATCTTGGTTGAATCGTGCACTGACATTGATCAAGAATTGTATTTGGGCGCGGTTGTAGACCGTTCATCACGTCGTATCGTTTTCATGGCATCTACCGAAGGTGGTGTTGAAATCGAGAAAGTTGCAGAAGAGACTCCAGAGAAGATTCTCAAAGCAATTATCGACCCGATGACTGGCGCACAGCCATATCAAGGTCGCGAGCTTGCTTTCCAATTGGGTTTAAACCCAACTCAGGTTAAGCAGTTTGTAAATATTTTCTTGGGTTTGGCTAAATTGTTCCAAGATAAAGACCTAGCGTTGATGGAAATCAACCCGCTGGTTATTACTAGCGAAGGTAATCTGCACTGCCTAGACGCCAAATTGGTTGTCGATAGCAACGCGATGTACCGTCATCCTGAATTGAAAAAAATGCATGATCCTTCACAGGAAGATGCACGTGAGGCGCATGCCGCTAGCTTTGAGCTGAACTATGTCGCGCTCGATGGCAACATCGGCTGCATGGTAAACGGCGCTGGTTTGGCTATGGGCACCATGGATATCGTTAAATTACACGGTGGTGCACCGGCTAACTTCCTAGACGTTGGCGGCGGCGCAACTAAAGAACGTGTTTCTGAAGCATTCAAAATTATCTTGTCAGACGACAGCGTTAAAGCTGTGCTGGTAAATATTTTTGGCGGTATCGTACGTTGCGACTTGATCGCTGACGGTATCATCGGTGCTGTACAAGAAGTTGGTGTGAAGATTCCTGTTGTTGTTCGTCTAGAAGGTAACAATGCAGACGTCGGCGCTAAGATTCTTGCAGAAAGCGGTCTGAACATTATCGCTGCAAACAGCCTCACTGAAGCGGCTGAAACAGTCGTTAAAGCAGCGGAGGGTAAATAATGAGCGTTTTAATTAACAAAGACACCAAGGTGATTTGCCAAGGTTTCACTGGCGCACAGGGTACTTTCCACTCTGAGCAAGCGATTGCATACGGCACTAAAATGGTTGGTGGCGTGACGCCGGGTAAAGGCGGTCAAGAGCACCTAGGTTTGCCAGTATTTAATACTGTTGCAGACGCTGTTGTGGCGACGGGTGCTGAAGCATCTGTTATCTATGTGCCTGCAGCATTCTGTAAAGATTCTATCCTTGAAGCCGCTAATTCTGGCATCAAGCTGATCGTTTGTATTACAGAAGGCATTCCAACGTTGGATATGCTGGAATGTAAAGTGAAGTGCGACGAGTTAGGCGTGCGTCTAATCGGACCAAACTGCCCAGGTGTTATCACCCCAGGCGAATGTAAGATCGGCATTATGCCTGGTCACATTCACTTGCCAGGCAAAGTAGGTATCGTATCTCGTTCAGGTACTTTAACCTATGAAGCGGTTAAGCAGACAACTGATTACGGTTTCGGCCAATCTACTTGCGTAGGTATTGGCGGTGACCCGATACCTGGTTCTAACTTCATCGATATTCTGGAGATGTTCCAGAATGATCCACAAACCGAAGCGATTGTTATGATCGGTGAGATTGGTGGTACCGCTGAAGAAGAAGCGGCTGCTTACATCAAAGCAAACGTGACCAAGCCTGTTGTGTCTTACATTGCCGGTGTTACTGCACCTGCTGGTAAGCGCATGGGTCATGCTGGTGCGATCATCTCTGGCGGGAAAGGTACTGCTGATGAGAAGTTTGCCGCGCTGCAAGATGCAGGCGTTAAAACCGTTCGCTCACTGGCGGACATTGGCAAAGCTCTAAAAGAAATTACCGGCTGGTAAGGTTTAGATGTTTTGTTAGAAAAGGCGGCTTCGGCCGCCTTTTTGCGTTTTTGGCATCGAGTAAATCACGCATCTAATTCTTGATCAAACAAGTGAATCATGATTCACTTGTTTGATCCTTGTCGGAGTCTCTATGGCGTATCGCGAAACCCCCTTAGTAACGCAGCGCAAACTGGCGCAAAAGTCGGCCCTGCTTCATGCGGCAGAATCCTTGGTGAGGGAAGGTGGATTCGGTGCATTAACGATACAGGCATTAGCCTCAGCCGCAGGTGTCGGTGTGGGCACGGTATACCGATATTTTAGTAATAAAGATGAATTGACCACCGAGGTGTTCAGGCGGGCGACTATCCGCGAGGTAGACGCTGTATCGGCTGTTTTAGATATCAACGGAACTATGTCAGATCGTCTTGCTGCCGCAGCAGAAGTGTTTTCGCAACGAGCTTTTGCTGCGCCGAAACTGGCATGGGCACTTATTGCCGAGCCCGTCGAGCCGGCAGTGGATATTGCGCGCCTTAAGTACCGTAAGAAGTATGCGGCCCTATTCGAAAAAGTTATCGCAAAAGGTGTCGATAGCGGCGAGTTAGTACCTCAAATACCGGCCTTGTCGGCTGCCGCCTTGGTTGGGGCAATGGCAGAAAGTTTATTGGGGCCATTGGATCACCTTGAATGTCGTGAGTTAACCACTGCAGCGCTGCGTGATTTTTGCTTGCGAGCGGTCGGGGTGGTAGTCGAAAGCAAGTGTCCGTAAAAATTCTTTAGGAATGTATCTATGTCGTTGATTCACAACAAACCAGACTTTGATCTCGTTGACTCAAGCACAGAGACACACGAGGTCTTCAATCAATCGTCGGCATTGGAAAACTACAATCTTTATTGTAGTGATATTCCACTTCAAGAAGCGGTGAAGTATGCAGGTTTGCTAGACACAGTTGCCGTTTCTAGACACGGAGAACGATGCGGCCGTGCAGAGACCATCGCTTGGGGCTTTGATGCCAATGAAAATAAACCGCAGTTTGACAGTCATGATCGATTTGGCCACCGGGTAGACCTTGTTAAGTTTCATCCTAGCTATCATCAGTTAATGAACATGGCGCTTAGCGAAGGACTACATTCAGGTCCGTGGCAAGCAGGCGAGAAGAATGCCCACGTAAAGCGTGCTGCTCTGAGTTATATGCAGGCACAGATTGATGCCGGCCACGGTTGCCCTTTAACCATGACATTTGCCTCGGTACCCACCATAAAATTAAGCCCTTCTGTGGCCGATGTTTGGCTCCCTAAAATTCTTGCCAATGATTATCAGCCTGAGAACGTGCCGTATTTCGAGAAGCGTGCGGTGACGATTGGTATGGGAATGACCGAAAAGCAGGGCGGTTCAGATGTTCGCGCAAATACAACCAACGCAGTGGCAATAAGTGGCTCGGGGAACGGTGCTTTATATAGTCTTTCTGGTCATAAATGGTTTTTGTCCGCGCCGATGTGTGATGCCTTTCTCGTGCTGGCTAAAACATCTGTCGGGCTGAGTTGTTTTCTTGTGCCTCGTTGGCGCGAAGATGGTCTTAAAAATGGCCTCTATGTTCAACGCCTTAAAAACAAAATGGGCAATGTATCAAATGCCTCATCGGAACTAGAGTTGCGGCAGGCACATGGCTGGATGATAGGAGAGGAGGGGCGTGGTGTGCCGGCCATTATTGAAATGGTGGCGTTAACGCGTTTTGATTGCATGGTTGGGTCAACGGCGGGGCAGCGGCAAGCTGTTGCACAGGCGGTAAATCATGCTCGACAGCGTTCGTCTTTTGGTGCGCGTCTTATTGATCAACCTTTAATGCAAAATGTATTGGCAGATTTGCAACTTGAGGTCGAGGGCTCCCTAGCGTTGACGATGCGGATGGCCCGCGCCTTGGATAATGCCGAAGATCCAACAGAGCAGCTTTTGATGCGTCTAGGTACTGCCGTTGGGAAATTCTGGATATGTAAGCGAACGCCAGGTCACGCTTATGAAGCGATGGAGTGCCTCGGCGGGAACGGCGTTATTGAAAATTGCATCATGCCAAGGCTTTACAGAGAAGCGCCTATTAATGCGATTTGGGAGGGGTCTGGCAATATTCAGGCCTTAGACGTGTTGCGTGCGCTACAGAAGACACCGGCGGTATTGGCTTGCTGGTTCGATGAAATGGAAAAAAGTTGGGGGCAATACGAATTGCTGGATAGTGCGATTGCGAACCTAAGGGCGCTTTTTACCACGGCTGATCGGCTTGAGTTTCGCGCGCGTTATCTGGTTGAACAGCTTGCCTTAACCATGCAGTCAGCCTTGTTGGTTAAAGCCGCGCCGGCTTTCGTTGCGGAAGCCTTTATTCGCTCACGCCTCAGCGGGGGGCAGGGTGTATATGGCTGCCTTCCTAATAATCTCGATATTCAGGCCATTTTATCGCGTGTGTTACCAGAGAATCATTGATTCTAGTCTTGAAAAAATAAGCTGTGGCCCCATCTTATAAGCACTGACCGTACAAGCTGCGGCCACACTTAATTTTTTTGAAGAAAGGTAGAAACAATGTCGACAGCAGAAAAAGAAACTCTGGGTTTTCAAACTGAAGCGAAGCAAATGCTGCAGTTAATGATTCACTCAATGTATAGCAATAAAGAAATTTTTCTTAGAGAGCTGGTTTCCAATGCCTCGGATGCGGCTGACAAATTACGTTATGAAGCGCTTTCAGATAGCGCTTTGTATGAAAATGACTCTGATTTGAGAGTTCGGGTTAGCCTCGATAAAGAAAAGAATACTTTGACCATTAGCGATAACGGCATCGGCATGTCCCGCGATGAAGTTGTAGCGAATTTGGGTACCATTGCACGTTCTGGTACCGCTGAGTTTTTGAAAAACCTTAGCGGCGACGGCAAAAAAGATTCTCAGCTGATTGGTCAGTTTGGTGTCGGCTTTTACTCAGCGTTTATCGTCGCTGAGCGGGTTGAAGTATTTACCCGTCGGGCGGGTGATAAGCCTGAGTCTGCGACACATTGGGAGTCTACTGGAGAGGCAGACTTCTCAGTAGAAGAGTGCGAAAAAGCAGATCGCGGCACCGAAGTAGTGCTTCACTTACGTAAAGAAGACTCTGAGTTTGCCGATGATTGGCGCGTTCGCTCAATCATTAAAAAATACTCCGACCACATCAGCATTCCAGTACAAATGTTAAACACGCCACCCGCCGCCAAAGAAGGGGAAGAGCAAGAGGCGCCGACATTTGAGGCGGTGAACAGTGCCACTGCATTGTGGACACGCTCGCGCAGTGAAGTAACAGATGACGAATATCAGGCTTTCTACAAGCACGTCAGTCACGACTTTAGTCCAGCGCTCTATTGGAGCCACAATAAGGTTGAGGGTAAATTAGAGTACACAAGCCTGTTGTATTTACCTGGTCAGGCGCCAATGGATTTGTGGAATCGCGATGCCGCACGTGGACTGAAGTTGTATGTTCAGCGCACGTTTATTATGGACGATGCTGAGCAGTTTTTACCGCTGTATCTGCGCTTCGTGAAAGGGGTTATCGATTCCAACGATTTGTCGTTGAATGTTTCCCGTGAGATTTTGCAGCAAGATCCCGCCGTTGACGCAATGAAGAGCGCATTGACCAAACGTGTGTTGGACATGTTGAGTAAGCTCGCAAAGAGCGATGTAGAGAAATATCAGCAATTCTGGAAAGCCTTTGGTCAAGTGCTAAAAGAGGGACCGGCAGAAGACTTTAGCAACAAAGAGAAAATTGCCAAGTTGCTACGTTTTGCGACTACCCACGACAGTAGCAAGGATCAAACCCACTCTCTTGAAGACTATGTGGCGCGAATGAAAGAGGGTCAGGCCAAGATTTACTACGTGGTTGGCGAAAGTCATAAGACCGCGTCGAATAGTCCGCATCTAGAGGTATTCCGCAAAAAAGGCATAGAAGTGTTATTACTGTCTGAGCGAGTCGATGATTGGCTAATGAATCACCTGTCAGAATTTGACGGTAAACCATTCCAAGACGTCGGTCGCGGTGAACTTGATCTGGGCGATTTGGAAGACGAAGCCGAGAAAAAAGCGCAGGAAACGCTGGCAGAAGAGCATAAAGACCTCGTTGAACGCGTAAACAAGGTCTTGGCAGATAAGGTTGAGAAGGTACGTGTAACTAGCCGTTTAACTGAATCGCCAGCATGCTTGGTGGTGACGGAAGATGATATGGGTGCGCAGATGCGCCGAATGCTTGAGGCTGCTGGTCAGGCCTTGCCACCTAGCAAGCCTATTTTCGAGCTTAACCCAGAGCATCCTCTGGTCGTTAAGTTAGACCAAGAAAGCGATGAAGATCGTTTTGCTGATTTAGTGGACGTGTTATTTGATCAGGCCCATTTAGCCGAGGGGGCGCAATTGGAAGATCCTGCCAGTTATGTTCACAAGCTAAATAAACTACTACTTGAGTTAAGCGCGTAGAGACTAACAAAAAGGGCGGCGAAAGCCGCCTTTATTGTTTTAGTCTTGTGTAGCAGTGATAAACTCTCGGTAAATAAGACAATAGTAGGGTGTAGCATGTGCAATAAATATAAAGTTGCGATAATTGGTGGTGGCAGCTTTGGTACCGCGATTGCCAATATAATGGCGGACAATGGACACGACACCTGTCAATGGATGAGAACAGAAGAGCGTGTTAGTGAAGTTAATGAACGTCACAGCAATGAAGTTTATCTCCCTGGTATAAAGCTAAATCCTTCGCTCCGTGCGAGCAGTAATCTTGAAGAAACGGTTGCCGGTTGTGATGCGGTGTTTTTTTCCATTCCTAGTAAATCAAGCAGAGAGGTAGCACGCCAGTTAGTGGGTCTTCTCGCTCCCGGCACGATATTAGTCAGCACGACCAAGGGCATCGAGTTTGAAAGTAATAAATTAATGAGTGAAGTCTTACGGGAAGAGCTTCCTCAGGTTCGTTTGGGCATAATGAGTGGCCCCAATCTTGCCAAAGAATTAGCCGCCAGAATGATAACTGGAACGGTAATAGCGAGCGAGGATCCAGAGGTCAACACTGTCATCCAAGATATACTGCAGTGCTCTTATTTTAGGGTTTACGCTGGCAATGATATGTACGGTGTTGAATTGGCCGGCGCCTTAAAAAACGTCTATGCCATAACTGCCGGAATGGCGGCGGCTATGGGTTGTGGTCACAATACCATCAGTATGTTGATAACCCGCAGTTTGGCTGAAATGAGTCGTTATGCCGTTGTTAAAGGAGCTGATCCGCTTACTTTTATGGGCCTTGCTGGGGTTGGTGATTTATTTGTTACCTGCACATCGCCACTGAGCCGCAACTATCGAGTTGGCTTTGAGTTAGGGCAGGGTAGAGATCTAAATGAAGTTGTTGCCAGCCTCGGTCAAGTTGCTGAAGGTGTGAATACCCTCCGGTTAATGAAAGAACAATCCGATGCTTTAGATATTTACATGCCTTTGGTAAACGGTCTCTACGACATTATCTACAATGGTCGTCAGGTAAGTGAAGTCATAGGTACAATGATGTGTGCTGAACAAAGCCGCGATGTTGATTTCACTATAAAGTAATGTAATAGGTCTTATGGAAATTTTGTTGATTCGGCACGGCGCTGCATCGTGGGAATGTAAAACGGATATTGAGCGCGAGCTTACAGAGCAGGGGCAGCGAGAGGTTCAGGCGGCCGCGGATTGGATTCGTGCCAGCGGCTGGCAGCCCGACGAATTGTGGGTCAGCCCCTACCGGCGGGCAGTACAAACGGCAGCAATTATTAATCGTGATTGGCAGCTTAAACCGCGTCTTAAATCGTCATTAACGCCAGATACTCCGCAATCAGAATTGGAGTCAATGTTGTCAACCTTTAGAGGACAGCGGCTAATGTTGGTGTCTCATAACCCCTTATTGAGCAATGCCATCGACTTTTGGCATGGCGGGGCAAATAAAAGTTATTGGGGAATGCATACTGCGAGTATGGCCATGGTTACCGCCGAGGTTTTCGCGCAGGGCTGTGGCAACCTTGAGTGGCTGCGGCACTACCCAAACTACGATCATAACGGCCGATGAGTTCTGTTTCGTTTACCGAAAGGCGCTTTGTTGTCGATGGTTTAACAATAGCCGCGAAGCTCTGGGGTGACGACTCAGGTATACCTGTGATTGCTCTGCACGGTTGGATGGACAACGCGGCGAGCTTTGATGCTCTTGCATCGCATTTACCCCATTTACATATTTTGGCAATTGATTTGCCGGGCCACGGTTTTAGTGATCATAAGCCTCCCAGTGGCAATTACGCTATTTGGGATGATCTGCGTTGTATTATTGCAGTGGCTGGTCAGATGGATTGGCAGAAATTTTGCCTTATGGGGCATTCTCGCGGGGCGATTATCGCAGGTCTACTCGGCGCCGCATTCCCTGACCGTGTGAGTCATTTATTCTGCATTGATGGCTTAATACCTGAGCCGGAGGCTCCCGGACATTTCCCCGCTCAGTTGGCCAAGTATATAAGCGATTTTTCGGCTGATTCTAGTCTCGGAGATAAAGGCCATACGAGTTTTGATTCAGCGGTTGCTGCTCGCTGCCGGGCAACGCCAATGACTGAAGAGGCCGCAAGAGCTATTGTTGAAAGGGGTAGCTATCAAGCGGAAAATGGTCGCTACTACTGGCGTAGTGATAAGCGCTTAAAATATGCGTCTCCAGTAAAACTGATTCTTCCACAGATTCAGGCATCACTCGATGCGATAACGGCGCCGGCGATACTCGTCTCGGCGTCGGAAGGTCTTGGTAAATGGTTGCGCAGTTTCGATATTAAAATTGACCACTGTTTTGCGTTGCGTGAAATAGAAGGGCACCACCACTGTCATATGGAAACCCAGTCTAAACAAATAGCTGAATGGTTCGAGGAGCTATTGGCAGGACGAGAAACATCAAGACTGACGAAGTAATCTCTGAAGGCTAAGCTGGCTCGTAAAAAGAGTTTACGAGCACAGGCATCTTACATATTGATAAGAGCTAAAAACTCAGTGCGAGTCACTTGATTATCTTTAAACGCGCCTAGCATTGCGCTGGTACGCATGACGGAGTTTTGCTTTTCTACACCGCGCATCATCATACACATATGGCGAGCTTCAATGATAACCCCAACGCCTTCTGCGCCGGTGACTTCCATCATGGTGTTGGCGATTTGGGTGGTTAAGCCTTCCTGAATTTGTAAGCGTCTCGCGTACAAATCAACAATCCGAGCTACTTTCGACAGGCCGAGTACCTTTCCACGTGGAATATAAGCGACGTGGCATTTGCCAATAAAAGGCAGGAGGTGATGTTCACAAAGCGAATATAGCTCTATGTCCGAAACAACCACCATTTCGTTGCAATCTGATTCGAACAAGGCGTCATTTACGACGTCTTTAACATCTCGTCGATAGCCTTCTGTTAAAAACTCAAAGGCCTTTGCCGCACGCGCGGGAGTATCTAATAGTCCATCTCGACTTGGATCTTCGCCGATTTTTTTAATGATGTCTGCAAACGCCTTTTCCACAGGGTATCCTTAGTGCGTCGTTGGGCTCGGAATGGTAACAAACCCCGGGTTACTTTCCAAACGAACTTAATAAGTTGAATCTCTTAATAAACCCGTTCTACCTGATTGGTTTACGATCATGCAGGACAATTGGTTTAGGTAGTGTAAAATTATCTTTTTGTAATATTGGATGACCTTTTGAGCACACCACACAGAATTAGCGATGAGCTTTTTACAATCCGTGACTATCTGCGCTGGGGCATTAGCGAATTTGGCCGTGCGGGTTTATTTTTCGGTCACGGAACAGACAATGCTTACGACGAGGCGCGGGTTTTGGTGTCCCATGTGCTTAATCTTCCCTTCGATTTTGAGGCGGATTTATTAGATGCGCGGTTAACACTAGGCGAACGGGAGACAATATTACGCCTACTTGCCCGCCGCATTGAAGAGCGGGTGCCGGCCGCTTACCTGACTAAAGAGGCGTGGTTTGCCGGTTTGTCATTCTATGTTGATGAGCGAGTGTTGGTACCACGCTCGCCAATCGCTGAATTGATTGCTCAAGATTTCGAACCTTGGCTTTCTGGTGTATACCCTACGCGAATTTTAGACCTCTGCGCAGGTAGCGGATGTATCGGTATCGCCTGTGCATATCAATTTGAGAATGCGAGTGTTGATCTTGCTGATATTTCCCTCGATGCAATCAATGTGGCAGACATTAATATTGCCCGTCACGAGCTTTCTGATCGGGTACGCGCCGTTCAGTCTGATGTGTTTGAATGGCTGGTGGGGGAGCAGTACGACCTGATTGTGAGTAACCCACCCTATGTTGATGCCGAAGATTTAGCCGATATGCCAGCTGAGTATCACCGCGAGCCAGCACTTGGCCTAGCGTCTGGCCCGGATGGTCTCGACATAACTCGGAAAATTCTACGACATGCTGCCGAGCACCTTAATACTGGTGGCGTTCTAGTTGTGGAGGTTGGGAATAGCTGCGTTGCTCTAGATGACGCTTTTCCTATGGTGCCTTTTATGTGGCTGGAGTTTGAGCGTGGCGGCCACGGCGTTTTTGTCATGACAAAAGAACAATTGATCGAGTACGCAGATAGTTTTGCGTGAGTGTCTGACGTCATCAGCAGTTTACCGTATAATCCGTCGGCAATTTAGCAGCGTTAATTAAAGTAGGTTCAGGAAATTCCATGTCAGGTAACAGCATCGGTAAATTGTTTACAGTCACCACCTTTGGTGAGAGCCACGGCCTTGCCATCGGTGCAATTATTGACGGCTGTCCGCCAGGTATAGAGCTTTCTGAACTGGATTTACAAGGCGATTTAGATCGCCGTAAACCGGGTACATCGCGCTATACAACCCAGCGTCGCGAAGATGATGTGGTAAAGATTTTGTCTGGGGTGTTTGAAGGAAAAACGACCGGCACATCGATCGGGCTACTTATTGAAAATACCGATCAGCGCTCAAAAGATTACGGTAAAATTAAAGATCGTTTCCGCCCAATGCATGCTGATTACACCTACCAGCAGAAGTATGGCACCCGTGATTATCGGGGTGGTGGTCGGTCATCGGCACGTGAAACCGCGATGCGGGTTGCTGCCGGCGCGGTGGCTAAAAAATACCTGCAGAGCCACTGCGGAGTGGAAGTGCGTGGTTATCTTTCACAGCTGGGTCCTATCGCCATAGAAAAGCTCGACTGGGATGTTGTTGAGACCAACCCGTTCTTTTGCCCAGATGCTGACAAAGTGCCCGCAATGGAAGAATATATGCAGAAACTGCGTAAGTCTGGCGACTCCGTTGGCGCTAAGTTGACGGTCGTAGCGACGGGTATGCCAGTCGGTTTGGGCGAGCCGGTGTTTGATCGATTAGATGCAGACATTGCCCACGCCTTAATGGGTATCAATGCGGTAAAAGGTGTAGAGATCGGCGCTGGCTTCGACTGTGTCGACGCCTTAGGCAGTATCCACCGCGATGAACTTACCCCCGAAGGATTTACCTCTAACAATGCGGGTGGCATATTGGGTGGTATTTCCAGTGGCCAAGACCTAGTGGCTCATCTGGCGCTAAAACCCACGTCGAGTATTTTGTCGCCCGGAAAAACTGTCGATATTGACGGTAACCCCGTAGAGGTGATTACCACCGGTCGCCATGATCCCTGTGTTGGTATTCGCGCAGTGCCGATAGCAGAAGCGATGGTGGCAATTGTCTTAATGGATCATTTGTTACGCAATCGTGCTCAGAATGTCGGTGTGCACTCTACTACGCCTGTCATACCCGCCGCCAAGGCGTAACCCCTAGCTATGGCAGGTCGGGTGCCTTATTGGCGCTTATCGGGCTTTTATTTTTGTTATTTTGCGCTCCTTGGAACGTGGCTTCCTTACTGGGCTTTATATCTAAAATCTTTAGACTTTAGTTCTGAGGATATTGGCATACTCACCGCGCTGGTCATGGGGACCAAGATAGTTGCGCCAAACCTTTGGGGCTGGCTGGCTGATACCTACGGTTATCGAACTCGCATAATACGATTTGGTGCGTTTGCAGCCATTCTCGCTTTTGCCGGTGTGTATTTGCGCTCCGATTTTTGGTGGCTTGCCGCTGTGGTGGTGACCTACAGCTTTTTTTGGAATGCGGTGCTAGCCCAGTTTGATGTGCTGACGCTGTCCCACTTATCGGGACGCTACGGGCGATATAGCCTTATTCGAGTTTGGGGATCCATCGGCTTTATTCTAGCGGTGCTTGTCGTTGGCTGGTGGTTAGATCGCCAGCCGATTGTCCATCTGCTTTATATCATTAGCATACTACTCACTGGTATTTGGCTGGCCAGCTTATTGGTATCTGAAAAGGGTGAGAGCGCGGTACATAATAAAAATCTTCGTCAATCCCTTGGCGGTATACTGCGGCGGCCCGCGGTTATATCATTTTTTGTTATTAGCTTTTTTTTACAGTTATCCCACGGCCCGTATTATACCTTTTTCAGTATTTACCTTGAGGCTCACTCATATTCTAAGACCGAGATAGGCGTTCTTTGGTCGTTGGGCGTGATCGCAGAAGTTTTCCTGTTTATGGGGATGCATCGAGTTTTATCGGCGTTTAGCTTGCGCAATATTGTTCTTTGGAGTTTGGCGCTGTCTTGCTTGCGCTGGTTGCTTATTGCCTTTTTTGTCGATTATCCGTGGATCCTTATTATTGCACAGTGTTTACATGCGGCCAGTTTTGGTAGCTACCACGCGGCGGGTATAGAAATTATTAGGACATGTTTTGTTGGTCATCAGGGGCAGGGCATGGCTTTGTACAGTGGCCTAAGTTTTGGTTTGGGCGGTGCAGTTGGTGCTATCTTAAGTGGCTGGGTGTGGGATTTCAGCGGTGTCTTGTGTTTTGTTGTGGCAGCTTTTTCCGCAGCAGTCGCTTACTGGCTGGCGTGGCGCTATCTTCACCTGACTAAGGAAAGTGGCGCGGCGACGTAGGGTATGTCTGAAAATAACTAGCCGAGGGCTAATTGCTTTTGTAGACTCGCGCAGAAGACATTAATTGGGTGAGGCTATGGCACAGGAATCGGTGGTTTACGGGTGCATCACAGATATGTTGTATGCGCGCAGTAAAGAGGATGTCGCTGAACGAAGAGACAATAATCAGTTGGTGACTGCCTCATTGCCTGCATCGGAAGACTGGCCCTTGCTTTGCCGTGAGATGTTCTCTGCGCCTAGGCCGGCAATCGATTTTGGCGATTGCCAAACAGATGTTATTCATTTCGGTAGCTCTTACAAAGCAATAGAGCATGAATGGGATGAATGGATAAAGCAGTTCGAAAAAATACTGCATAAGATGTATTGGGTAACGGCCACAGTGCATTTGCAAACCGCCTATAACGGCACCCACACTTTTGTCTGGCAAGCTGAAGATGAGAGTCATGTTCCGGGTCAGGGAGCGGGGCGATTGCGTTGCGAATGGGTTCGTGAAGATGCTTTAGGCTAAATTCAAAAGCGCGTATTAATTAATCTTAAACGGTAAAGCAATGTGGTAAATCAGTATATAAAGGCCTATAAACGCTACCGGACACCGGTTCTCGCTGTACTGGCGACTACCATGTTGGTGTGCTCGGCGGTGTGGACCTTTGACGTACCTTGGCGGGATATTGCAGAGTATTTGTTGCTTTGTGTGTTCGGTGTAGGTTTTATAGCGCTACTTGCGGCAGCGCTAGTATTTGCGGTGCACAAAATACGGGGGAACTAGCCGTTTTAGCTCAGTATAATATCTACGCTGAGTTGGTCTGCTATAGTGTCCAAGCTTTCTTCTAGTTCATCAAGATTGCATCCGAGAGGCATTTCCGCACTTACGTGGGCTTCAAATAGTGAATCGCCGCTCATAGCTGCACTGGTAATGTTTGAGCTCATTTCCACCACATTGATTTGTTGTTGTTTTAAAGCACGGCTTACTTCGCGAACAATTCCCGGTCTATCGTTACCGAGAATATGAAGCTTGCATATTTTGGCTGCAGACGTCGCTGTTGTTGGGGCGTGTTGTCCGGGCTGAATATTAATAGTTAAGCCTTCAACGTTAAGGCTTAACAGGGCATTACTAAGTTCATCAACTTCTTGTTCGGGAACCGTGACACGCGCAATCCCAGCAAATTGTCCCGCAAGTTTAGTCATTCTGCTTTCAAGCCAGTTTCCGTGGTGGTCGGCGACAAGATCGGCCAGCCGTTCAACCAAACCGGGCCGATCCAGTCCTAAAAATGTAAAGACAAGCGAGTCGTTCACTGTGTCGTCCTTTTCGGAATGGTTAGTGTTAGATTATAGCTGATTGATGATACTACGACTGTATCGCGGCAAACAGCCTTAGAGGTATTGCATGAAAGTGATTGTAGATTTTTGTATAACGCCCTTAAATGTCGAGGCCTCATTGACGCCCTATATTGCTGAATGCCAAGTGATCATTTCCAGTATGGGCTTGTCGCACCACTTGCACGCTTACGGCACCAATATAGAAGGCGAGTGGGAAACCGTGATGGAGGCAATCAAACGTTGCCATGCGCGTTTACATGAGATGGGCGTTCCGAGATTATCAACCCAACTAAAAATTGGCACGCGTTCAGATCGTGAACAAACTATGGCGGACAAAGTCGAACATGTACGTGCATTTATTGCAGATCAGGCGCGATGATGAACATTGGTAGGTCAAAGAGGAAATAGAATGAAGTTACGCGCAGTTTCAGTATTTATGTCGTTATTTTTGAGTGGTGCTGCCTTTGCTGCGCCAGCCGTTACCGACTTAATGTGGGCCGAGGTACTCGATGCCGAGCACCGTAGTGAGCAGAATAGGGAGCGTGATAAATATCGCCACCCTCTGCAAACACTGTTATTTTTTGGCGTTCAGCCCTGCGATACGGTGGTTGAATTGTGGCCGGGGGGCGGCGGATGGTACACCGAGGTGCTCGCGCCAATTGTTGGTGATTGTGGAAAGTTGTACACCGCTCAATTCGCGAAAGACAGCGACATTGCCTACTACACTAAATCGCGTAAAAGTTTTGAAGAAAAGCTCGCTGCGAATCCAGAGGTGTACGGCAATATATCGATCACTACACTGCAACCTCCACGGTATAGTGATATTGCCCCAGCGGGCACTGCAGATAAGGTCCTTACCTTCCGCAATGTACATAACTGGCTGAAAGCGGGTGTGGCAGAAAATGTATTCGCAGCGGCGTTCAAAGCCTTAAAACCCGGCGGTATCCTGGGGGTGGTTGAGCATCGAGCCGATGCCGACGCAAGCTTAGACACTATGATTGAGAGCGGTTATGTTTCCGAAAAGCAAGTTATTGCGCTGGCGGAATCAGCCGGATTTTTATTGTTAGACAGTAGTGAAATCAACGCCAACAGCAAGGATAATCACCACCACCCTAAAGGCGTATGGACCTTGCCGCCCAGTTTGCGCTTGGGTGAAGAGCAGCGTGATCACTATTTGGCGATTGGAGAGAGTGATCGGATGACACTTAAATTTGGTAAACCGGTACATGAATGATTACGTAGAAATTCCGTGGCAAAAGCTTAGCCCGGATGCCTTTCAGGGAATGTTAGAGGAGTTAGCGACCCGCGACGGCACTGATTATGGCGAACGTGAAGTGAGCTTAGAGGAAAAGATTAGTCAGCTACGCAAGGCCCTTGAGACGAAGAGGGCTGCCATCGTGTTTAGTCCTGATACGGAAAGTTGGTCAGTTATTGCAAAAGACTAAGCTCGGTTTGGCAGAATCTGGGTGATATTGCTCACGCATTAGAATTGGTATTTGGAGAGTGGGCGTTTGGCGATAGAGGCAGATCATACATTAGACACTTGCGGACTTTTTTGTCCAGAGCCGGTCATGTTGTTACATAATAAGATTCGGGATATAACGTCAGGTGACGTCTTAGAAATTATTGCAACCGACCCGGCTACAACCCGTGATATCCCTAAGTTTTGTAATTTCTTGGGTCATGAACTCATGGCCCAAGACGACAGCGCCGGGAAATATCACTACTTCGTTAAAAAAGCCTAAGATTAACCGGCGCTATATTAGCGCCGGTTAATCTTAGGTGGTTAATAATTGGCTCAGTGCCCGTGTGGCAATTTGTCCGCCAGCCTTAATTTGGTTGGCAATGTGATATTGAAAGAAGTAGCGGAAGTTTGACTCCCTCTGCACAGGGTAAAGACTCTCATCATTACTTAGTACGGGTGAGTGGCGCGCCAAATCCATATCTGCGACTAGCGCCTCCAGCTTGCCGTCCTCATATAATCGCCAACTAATCACCGGTTCTAGCGCGAATTGTTGCTCATCGCTAAGTAAAGCGGCATGGCTACCAATGAGATCGGGTACTTCCTGGACAACAGTAGCGCTAAGCGGAGCGGGATATTCCAGCATCGCATCTAGGGCCGCAATGTGATGGGGTGGTGCTTCGCTAAAATGACGTGTGCTTCGGGGGTCGTAATAGCCTTGTGATAATCCGGTTTGGGGGTCTGTTAGGTCAATACAGCGTGATACGCCATTCAGCCAAGGTAGCACCGCGACATTCTGGCCATTGGCCAAGCGCGCCCAGCATAATATTTTTACGGCGTAGAGCTTGTCTCGACTTAGGGCGTGATGGGCATAAAGGAGGCAAAGTCCCTCGTATTCGGGGGATACGCGTAAAATTCTGTTTTCCTCATCGCGTGAAGAACGCAGAGGAAAGGGGATTATCTTCGCGGACGAAGGCTTACCGGGGTTACGTGGAGCCATAATAATTCCTCACGTAGCGGGCGGTGCATGCCAGCGGATTTCGCTAAAAGTGTGACTTTCGGCGAAATCTTTCAAAAGGAAATCTCATTTGAAATCCGAGTTGGTGCAAACTCGGTCGCGGCGATGTCCCTTTCTGTTAAAATTACTCTCTGTTTATCGATTTGCCAAGTGTTTGATAATGACTTCTTGCTATTTTGCCTACGGCTCTAATATGAACTCGGCCCGAATGCGGGCGCGGGGCTTAAACTTTGTTAAGGCAGAGGCCGCGATATTGCCGCGATTCCGCCTGGTGTTTAACAAACAGTCGCATTGTAAGCCGTCCATCGCTTACGCCAATGTTCAGCACGCGTCTGACTATCACGTTGAAGGTGTTTTATACACACTTGCGAAGGCCGAAGACTTAGATCTAATGGATTATTTTGAAGGCACCCCAGTCCGATATAGCCGTGAGTGTGTTCATGTGAATACCAGTTCAGGTCCGCGTAGCACATGGATCTATATGGCGAATCCAGCCTATATCAACAACAATCTGCTGCCAGAAAGCAGCTATTTGGCGCATTTATTGGCCGGCCGTGACTTTTTGTCTGGTGAATACATCGACATGTTGACCCGGCATGAGAGTGTATACTCTGAGCCGATCGCTGGTGAGCAAGGCTTGTTGCGAAATGCCTGAGGCTAACTTGGCGGCAGAATATATTCCTAGCGACGCTGACCGCATCTGTTCTGTGTTTGAATCGTGTTTTTGGGCGTCGAATCGAACCCGTTTGGTAGGTGGAGGCGAAGAGCCGCTATATCGACCGGCTGATGCTGAGATCGATTACCATCAGATTGTTTTTCGCTCAGATTATGCCGCCAGCGCACTGCACGAGGCGGCGCACTGGTGCATTGCTGGCGAGCAGCGAAGATTGCTAGTTGACTATGGTTATTGGTACGAGCCAGATGGCCGAGGGGTGGAGCAGCAGCGAATCTTCGAATCTGTAGAGGCTAAACCGCAGGCTTTGGAGTGGCTATTCAGTGTTGCCGCGGGCCGTCAGTTTAGAGTGAGCGTTGATAATCTCGATGGTGACGAAATTGATCCGTTTCCATTTCGACTGGCGGTGTGGCAAAACGTACGTCGCTATCTTGCCTTTGGGCTCCCGCCAAGAGCTGCGCAGTTTTGTCAGGCGCTAGGCACGCACTTTGGTTCGATGCCTTGTACTGATTTTGAGTATTATGAATTTAAATTTATTAATTAAATTATAATCTTATGAAACAAATATATAGTAAATTATAGATAAAATTTTAAGTGGTTTTGGGAGTTGCAGCGCGATTGAAAATACTGGTTGACGAAAATATACCTGCGGCTGTGGCGTGTTTCTCTCAATTTGGTGAGGTGCAGCAGGTTAATGGTAGGCAATTAACAAAGGATGGTATTGGCGACGCCGAGGTGTTGATTGTTCGCTCAGTCACTAAGGTCAACGAGCAGTTACTTGCGGGAAGCCGCATACGCTTTGTCGGATCTACCACCATTGGCACCGATCACCTCGACCTTAAATACTTGAGCGCCAATGCCATTCGCTACTGCAATGCCCCTGGTTCAAATGCAGAATCGGTGGTGGATTATGTACTTAGTGCGATTTGTCGTATCGATAACATCCTTGATCGTTTACTCGCAGGGGCTACCGTCGGCATTATTGGCTATGGCAACGTAGGGCGCCGTTTGGGGCGCCGCTTGAGCGCGCTGGGCATAGCTTGGCGCGCCTATGACCCGTTGCTGGATCAGTCTCAATTTTCTGGGTTGTGTAATTTGGAATCGGTTATTGGCAGTGATTTGCTTTGTCTGCATGCGCCATTAACCCGTGACGGCCCGTTTCCAACCTTCCATATGCTGAGCATCGACCAATTAACTGCGATGCCAAAGAATGCCGCGCTCATAAATGCTGGGCGGGGTGAGGTTGTAGCGACTGAGGTCTTACAGGCCCTTGTTGCGCAACGACCAGATATTAGATTGGCGCTTGATGTTTGGGAAGGGGAGCCGGCGTTCCCTGTCGCGCTTGCGTCAGCTTGTCAGATTGCTACACCTCACATTGCGGGGTATAGCGCCGACGGCAAGTTAACAGGTCTTCGTATGGTGGCATCAGAACTGGCGGCGTTTTTGAATGAGGAGTTGAAACCCTTTGATACACCTGACTACTTGGCTACAACCGCGCCAATTTCCTGTGACGGTGCAGATGAAGTCGATTTTATTCGCTGTGCAGTCACCTCGGTCTACGATGTGGAGGAAGATAATCTGCGTTTTCGTGGGATCATCCAGTCACCCGCTCGGGGTGATGAGTTCGATCTACTACGCAAATCCTATCCCGTTCGCAGAGAACTAGCGTTTACTGATCTAACAACGGCTAGTGCAAAGTTCCTGCCGTTACTTCACGCCCTGCAGAGCGGTTGTTGATCATCCTTGGAAGGAGCCAGCGTATCAGATAGCGTTTCGAGCATGTCCCGGCGAGTGATGATCTTGAATAAATGCGGTTTTAATAAAGACTTAAGCGCCAAGCTGAAGTTGGTGTGCTTTAGAGGATGCGATGTTTAAACTTGGATTAGTGGTTAACCCCTTTGCGGGCCTCGGTGGGCCAATGGCAATGAAGGGGAGTGATGGGCTTGATTTAGCGACTGTCCAGTCGAGTGATTTTGGCCGATCTGCCGCGCGTGCGCTGCGTTGCCTTGCCAGAATTGCATCTAGTGGAATTCAAGATGTCACCGTCTACGGCTTCTCGGGCTTGATGTCTGCGCAAAGCGAGTCAGACGATGCACTGACTGTTGGCGGCCTGCCGTTTGTTTCGGTCGGCCATGCTGCTAATGCGAACCTGACGACTCAGGCCGACACCCAGCAAGCAGCGCAGTCCTTGGCGGAAATCGGCGTCGATCTTTTGCTATTTGTGGGTGGCGATGGCACCGCGCGGGACATTTACAGTGCTGTTGGAGCATGTATTCCATGCCTGGGCGTACCCGCTGGTGTGAAAATGCACTCCGGTGTTTATGCCGTCAGCCCAGAGAGCGCGGCGGATATTGTGATCGCGCTGGTCACTGGAAAATTGGTTGATGTAAGCCAGCAAGAAGTCAGAGATATCGATGAAGACGCGTTTAGAGCTGGCAATGTGCGTTCTAAGTATTTCGGTGAACTCACTGTGCCGAGTATTGGCGGATTCTTACAACATGTAAAAGCGGGTGGACGTGAGCAAAAGGAGCTTGTGCTGGCGGATATTGCTGACCAAATCATTGATGAAATGGAACCCGAAACGCTCTACGTGATAGGCCCCGGCAGCACTACTGCAGCGATAATGGCGCAGCTCGGTCTAGACAATACTTTACTGGGTGTAGATCTCATCACTAATTTTGAGCTAAAAGCCAGCGACGTCAGCGCAGCGTCTCTAATGCAAAGTATCACTGATCACGATGGGCCAGTTAAGGCGGTTATTACCGCCATTGGTGGTCAAGGTCATATTCTTGGGCGTGGAAATCAGCAATTAACACCGGCCATCATTAAACGAATTGGTCGAGATAACTTCATCATCATCGCGACAAAAACCAAGATTACCGAACTTAATGGCCGACCTTTACTGGTTGACAGTAATGACCAAGAGGTCGACCGGGAATGGCTGGGCTTTATTAAGGTGATCACCGGCTATCGTGACAGCGTCATGTATAGGGTCAGTGCCAGCGGTGAGTGACTTTGCGCAGTTCAGTGCCGTTTCTGGGTTTTCTGATTGGACATTATCTGCGGACAAAGGCGCTCAACGCCTGTTTCACGGTCGCGGGCAGTGCTTTGCAGGCTTTGAATATTTCACCGTAGACTTCTTTCAGCCGATACTGTGGATTGTCTTATATCGGCAGCCAGATGAAGGGTTCTGGGCGGATTTCTGTGATGCATTAAAATTTCGTTTTAGTGCATGTTGTGACGCTGCAGTGGTTCAAAAACGCTATGAAAAGACCGCGTCAACTTATTGCCTATGGGGTGAGATTCCGGCAAACGTTTTCGCTGAAGAGGGCGTTTGCCGATTTAAACTGGATTTAAATAGCAAGCAGAATATCGGCTATTTTATGGATATGCAGCCTGCAAGGCAGTGGCTTGCGGAGCGGGTGGAAGGACGTCGCGTGCTTAACTTGTTTTCTTACACCTGCGCATTTTCGGTCGCTGCTGAGCAGGCTGGCGCGAATAAAATTGTGAATATCGATACCAGTAGGCCCGCGCTACTGCAGGGGCGTGAAAATCATCGATTGAATCCAGCGCCGAAGATGCCGGCAGATATAAGCTATCTCAGTCACGATATTCTAAAATCCTGGGGGCGACTGAAAAAACTGGGCCCCTTCGACATTGTGATCTGTGACCCGCCTTCGCGTCAGCCAGGCAGCTTCGACGCATTCAAAGATTACCGTAAATTGGTTCGACAATTTCCTGCACTTTTGTCAGAGGGGGGCGATGTCTTAGTGTGTCTAAATGCACCCTATGTGGGGGAAGAATTTCTGCGGGAGTTGATGTCGGAGGGTTGCCCGTCTGCTAAATTTATATCTCGTCTCAAGGGCCGGGCAGATTTTCCAGAGGCAGATTCTGATGCGGCCTTGAAAGTTCTGCATTACCGTCTTTAATTGCGCTGTCGACGTTTGATTTCGCGTACATTTGATTCATTGCTAGGGAATGCCAAGGGGCACAAAAACATTGGCGGTGTCTGTCGAAATTATAATGTTCCAATCGACTAGGGGGGTGTTGCTAAGAAATAAAGTGAACTTGTAATCCGTGGCGAAGCCACGCGGTTAAAATATAAACAGGATGTAGGGGCAGAATCATAAAATGATGATAAAGGCGGAAGCTAACGTAGCTTTTGTTACAGAAGCGCCTGCGGGGGCTTATCGCGTCGATCCCTCTCATGCTGACCTGACATTTCGGCTTAGTCATTTAGGTTTTTCCTTGTATACCGCGCGGTTCACCAAATTCACTGCGGAGCTTAATTTTGACCCGCTTAGTCCCGCTGAAATGAGTGTGGTTGCCATGATTGACCCGTACTCGCTCGCTCTACCGTCGCCGCCAGAGGGCTTTCTTGAGACCTTGTTGAGTCCCGAATGGTTAGATACAGAGCAATATTCGCAGATCATTTTCCAGTCGACAAAAGTCGAGGCGACAGGTTCCAGTGCAGTGCAGATCACCGGTGTTTTGACCCTACATGGCATTACTAAACCAGTTGTACTCGATGCGACATTTAACGGTGGTTACGCTGGCCATCCCATGGACCCACATGGACGGATTGCCTTTTCAGCAAGAGCTAGCTTTAAACGGTCTGATTTTGGTATTTCTTTCGGTATTCCAGCGCCGGGTTCGACGATGGGTGTGGGCGATAGTGTAGAGGTTATCATTGAGGCGGAGTTTACTGGGCCGCCACTCAACCCATCGAACGAGGACAGTGCACAACAGCCGTAAAGCGGCTGTTGTGGGTCGGCAAATCAAGCTAGGCTTGTTTCGTCAGTAATAGCTGCTTGCGGTAAGACGCTAGGAAGTTAGCAAAGCGCTCTATTGCGTCGGCGAGATCAAGCTTGTTCGGCAAGAATACGATTCTAAGATGATCTGGCTCATGCCAATTAAAACCACTGCCTTGTACCAAGAGTATTTTTTCTTGATTCAGCAAGTCTAAAACCAAACGCTCGTCGTCGCGAACTGGATATATTTCTGGGTCCAGTCGCGGGAACATATATATTGCGCCGGCTGGCTTCGTGCAACTTACCCCAGGTATTTCGTTCAGCATTTTATGCGCCAAATCACGCTGCTCAAGCAGGCGTCCGCCGGGCAGGATTAGCTCGTTAATACTTTGGTAACCGCCTAGCGCTGTTTGTATGGCGTGTTGAGCTGGGACGTTGGCGCACAAGCGCATAGACGACAGTATATTAAGTCCTTCGATATAGTCTGCGGCGCGGTCTTTTGCACCGGAGACGATCAACCAGCCGCTGCGAAAGCCCGCCAGCCGGTAGGCTTTTGATAAGCCATTGAAGGTTAGGCATAGAATGTCGGCTTTTAAACTGCCAATCGGAATATGCACGGCATCGTCGTACAGGATTTTGCTGTAAATTTCGTCGGCAAATACCACAAGGCTGTGGGCTTCAGCGATGGCCACGAGTTGTTCAAGCATTTCACGGCTATACACGGCACCCGTTGGGTTATTCGGGTTGATGATGACAATCGCTTTAGTGTTTGGCGTGATTTTACTCACTATGTCTTCAATAGACGGCTGCCAGCCATTATCTTCATCGCATAAATAGTGCACGGGAGTCGCGCCCGACAGCGACACAACAGCAGTCCATAGCGGATAGTCTGGCGCGGGAATGAGTACTTCGTCGCCTTGGTTTAACAGCGCTTGGGTCGCCATGCTGATCAGCTCGCTAGCGCCGTTTCCAAGGTAGATATCGTTAACGCCGACACCGGGAATGCCGATCTTTTGGCATTCTTGCATAACCGCTTTGCGCGCGCTGTATAGGCCCTTTGAATCGCTATAGCCCTCACTGTCTGGCAGCATACGAATCACGTCTTGAATGATTTCGTCAGGCGCATTAAAGCCAAACGGCGCGGGGTTGCCGATATTCAACTTAAGAATGCGGTGGCCTTCTTCTTCTAATTCATTCGCGCGCTGTAACACGGGCCCGCGAATTTCATAGCAGACGTTATTGAGTTTTTTAGATTTTAAATGCTGAACCATGTCCCGCCTTCTTAGTCGGCCGCAACCGACGTTTTAATGGTCAGTTCGTCGAACCGATTAGCTGACGAGCTGCTTGATAGATCTTGTGTGCTATTTAAAGCCGTATAAACTACTGTAGCTTATAGTGCGTAAATAGATTGGACGCTAAGTATACGGGTTTGCAGGCATTTAGGTGGAGAGGTATTCGTGGAAAAAGTAGTGAAAACTGAGCAGGAGTGGCGGGAGCTTCTATCTGAAGAGGAATTTTACATATGTAGACAGAAGGGAACAGAGCGTGCGTTCACCGGCGAGTACTACAATGAAAAGGCGCAGGGCAGTTACCTGTGTCGCTGCTGCGGTCAACCTTTGTTTGATTCGCAGACTAAATACGATTCTGGTTCTGGTTGGCCGAGTTTTTATAAACCGGTTGCGGAGGAGGTCGTTGGAGTGAACCGAGATACGAGTCATGGCATGGTTCGTGAAGAGGTGGTCTGTGCGAAATGCGAGGCACATTTGGGTCATGTTTTCCCTGATGGACCTGAACCGACGGGATTGCGGTACTGCATTAACTCGCTTTCCCTGAAACTCGACGAGTCAACTGATTGAATTGTGGTCAATTTGGCGCATAAGTAGTCGATTTGTGAGGTTTTTTCGCTTTTTTGGCCTTAACTGTAAAAAGCGGCTTGACGGCGGGGCATAAGGTTTCTAGAATTCGCGCCACTTTCAGACGTCAAGTGACTCGGAGTCTGGAAGGTTTGCGGCGTCCCCTTCGTCTAGTGGCCTAGGACACTGCCCTTTCACGGCAGTAACAGGGGTTCGAGTCCCCTAGGGGACGCCATTATTCCGCGGTGCTGACACTGTCGGCAGCGCTAAAAGAGAAGCAGAAATGCTTCTCTTTTTTTTTGTTATTTTTCCTCGATATAGTGCTAATTTGGCCTTGACGGGGTGGGGGAGTCACTCTAAAATTGCGCCCTCTTTCAGGGACAGCATTATCGCTCTGAAAGGCTCGCGGCGTCCCCTTCGTCTAGTGGCCTAGGACACTGCCCTTTCACGGCAGTAACAGGGGTTCGAGTCCCCTAGGGGACGCCAATTTCTACGTTGCAGCACGTAGAGATCTGTTAAATAAACACCCGCCACGGTGTATTGACAGTGTAAGAAAAACTTTTTAAGATGCGCCCGTCTTGATAGGGTCGCAAAAAAGTGTTTTTTATCAAGGCTGTACGGTAGTTTTGTTAATCCAATAGATTACAAGCGACCGGTGTTTGCGGGAATAGCTCAGTTGGTAGAGCGCAACCTTGCCAAGGTTGAGGTCGGGAGTTCGAGCCTCCTTTCCCGCTCCAAATTTTAAAAAGCGAAGCAAATGCTTCGCTTTTTTTTCGCCTCTCGTTTTTACTACGCAAACCACCACTTTAATGGCTGCTTTGCGTAGTAATTTGAGATTCAATGCATATTGAAGACTTGGGCGCGAAGATTCCGGTAGCAGCTTTTGTCCTCACCTTGGACTTCACTTAAGTCGTAATAGCGCTCTTCGATTTCTTGGTATTTTTGTATTTCTTCGTCCCCCAAATAATGAAGGCAATCGCCACCGAAAAACCAAAGTAGGTCGCGGTGAATTTGCGGCGTAATATCGGGATAATGACTAATGATGCGGGTAACGATACTTTGGCCAATGACAGCGTAGTCGCCCTGGTTTATAAAACTTGCGTCAAGATCAGCGCATAATGCGAGAAGTTCGCTGTTGCTTTCTTCGCTATGGCTAGGGTGCTGATCTATCACCTTTTTACATACGTCGCTGAGTGTATTACTGAGTTGGCGATAATATTCTAATCTTGTCGTCACTGTGGCTCCATTTAGGCTAGATTTCAGGCTGTTGTGTATTCCATCGCCTCGGCGTGGCAGAATAGGCGGCTAATTAATTGTCGCCTGTCCATACTCATTTAGCGCTGCGCATCACAGTCGTATTTACGTAAAAACCACGTTGTTTACCCAAAAACGACAGGTATTCTAGGGAGTTCGCGGATATTTGCAGTAAAAATTAATGAGAGTTGGTCGGCCTTAATTGACTCATTGTGCTTAGGCAGAAACTGATTTAGGTAGATACTATGGGAATTGCCCTGCAGATTAAAGGGTTACGAAAAGTCTATGACAACGGCTTTGAGGCTCTAAAAGGCATAGATTTAGAAGTGAAGGAGGGGGACTTTTTTGCGCTTCTTGGCCCTAATGGTGCGGGTAAGTCGACAACAATAGGGATTGTTTCGTCTCTCGTTAAAAAGTCCGCTGGAGACGTTCACATATTTGGCCACTCCATTCAAACTGATATGGCCGCTGCCAAGCGCGAGATCGGTGTCGTTCCTCAAGAATTTAATTTTTCAAATTTTGAAACCGTGTGGGATATCGTCGTTAATCAGGCTGGTTACTATGGATTGAGTCGGTCGATTGCCGGTACGCGCGCTGAAAAATACCTTAAAAAGCTTGGTCTCTGGGATAAGCGCGATGTCGCGTCGCGGATGCTTTCCGGCGGTATGAAACGGCGGCTTATGATTGCTCGCGCTTTAATCCATGAACCCCGTTTATTGATTCTTGATGAACCTACTGCGGGTGTCGATATTGAACTGCGCCGATCTATGTGGGAGTTCCTCACGGAAATAAACCGCAGCGGTACCACTATTATTCTTACGACTCACTACCTAGAAGAAGCGGAGAGTCTTTGTCGCCATATTGCGATAATCGATGGTGGCAATATTGTCGAAAATACCAGTATGAAGGCCTTGCTGAGGCAGCTGCAAAAGGAAGTGTTTATTTTAGATACCCGCGATGTGATCACGCCAGATATTCAAATTGAAGGCTTTGATACCCGCTATGTTGACGACCATATGTTGGAGCTTGTCCTCAAAAAAGGCAGTTCACTTAATGAGGTTTTTGTCGCCTTGAACGAGCAGGGCTTGGTGGTGACCAGTATGCGGAATAAAGCGAATCGTTTAGAAGAATTATTTGTGGGCCTGCTCGCGACTAAGTAAACCGGATGTTGTTGGCGTAAAACTGTTGGTGGCCGCCAGCCTTGAATAGATGGAGTATTGAATGACATTAGCAGAGCAGTGGGTGGCGTTTTACACCATTGTCCGCAAAGAAATCCGACGTTTTTTACGTATTTGGATGCAGACCTTATTACCGCCAGCAATAACCATGTCGCTGTATTTCGTGATTTTTGGAGCCTTAATTGGCTCGCGAATTGGCCAAATGGGTGGCTTTACCTATATGGAATTTGTGGTACCCGGTTTGATTATGATGTCGGTCATAACCAACGCATATTCAAATGTGGTGTCCTCGTTCTTCGGTGCCAAGTTTCAGCGCTTTGTAGAAGAGATTCTGGTATCACCCATGTCGAATAACACTGTGTTGTGGGGGTTTGTCATAGGTGGTGTGGCGAGAGGTTTGCTTGTTGGCTTGATCGTGACCATGTTGTCGCTATTTTTCACTAGTCTACATATTCAACACGTTGGCGTGACTATCGGTATCGTGCTGATGACGTCCATTATGTTTTCTTTGGCGGGTTTTATTAATGCCGTTTTCGCCAATAATTTTGACGATGTATCAATAGTGCCGGTATTTGTATTAACGCCCTTAACCTATCTTGGTGGCGTTTTCTATTCGATTGATCTATTGCCAGATTTTTGGGCGGGCGTGTCCCGCCTAAACCCCATGCTGTATATCGTTAACGCTTTTCGATACGGCGTATTAGGTGTATCTGACGTGAATGTCACCACGGCATTTTTGATGGTGGGTGGTTTTACTGTGGCGGCTTACGCCTATTGTATGTATTTGTTGGCGAGCGGCACTCGCCTGCGTCATTAGTGAGTTAAAAAGCTGCAATGAGCGATAAAAAACATCATGGGCCGCTGGGTGAAAAGGTCGATTACCCGCAAGAGTACGACCCCTCGTGTTTGCACCCCATTTCTAGGGACGCCGGGCGCGAAACTTTAGGGCTAGGCGGAGCTTCGAGCTTACCGTTTTCGGGCGTTGATATTTGGAATGCCTATGAGGTGTCTTGGTTAACTGAGTCGGGCATGCCAAAGGTGGCCTGTGCGGAGTTTCGTTTTCCTGCTGACAGCCCCAATATCGTCGAATCAAAGTCGTTTAAATTGTATTTGAACTCCTTTAACCAATCGCGAATTAAGGATGTTGATGCGCTAAAGCGCTTATTGCTTGCAGATTTAAGTCGCGCTACGGGCGCAGACGTTGAGGTCGAGGTATATACGCCGAATGTGTGGGCGGAGGTCTCTAGGATTTCGCTGCCGGTGGGTGAGTGTTTAGACGAACTGGACATTAGTCCATCGTCTTTTTTGCCTGCGCCGGAATTATTGCAGGCAGTAAGCGGGGAAGTGGTTAGTGAAAAGTTATACAGCAACTTGTTGCGTTCACGCTGCCCGGTAACGTCTCAGCCAGATTGGGCCACTGTTGAAATTCACTATCGCGGCCCGAAGATTAATAGGTCTCAATTATTGGCTTATATCGTGTCGTTTCGTGAGCATGATGAGTTCCACGAGCACTGCGTGGAGCGCATATTTAGCGATTTAATTAGTCGGCTTCAGCCAGAGTCGCTAACGGTATACGCTCGCTATACCCGTCGAGGCGGTTTGGATATAAACCCTTGGCGTAGCACCGATTCTAGTGTCGTTGCGCTGAATGCCCGTGGTGCACGTCAGTAGGCGTTCGCTTTTTATACCTCCTATCTCGGTAGGTAAATAACCGGATAGTTTCTCATTTCTATTGGCGCATAATCGTGTTTAATCTGAAATGTGAGAGAGCCGCGATGCTGGTAGCGAGTTATCTGCTTGGTTACAACAAAAATGACACCGTGAAACATCTCGCTGTCGATAACATCCTGCCGGATCAGTTGCAGGGTGCTGATATACGACTGTTCTCCCGTGGAGCAAGCGCCGATGGCGCGTCAAAAATTACAGACCTTCTACTATTATTTCCCGGCGCTGCGGCGCCACAAAACATAGTGTGTTTGCCGGCACTTCCGCAAAATGCTGTGTCACACTTATTAGCCGGTATGCCCTTGCAGGTAGTCGACTTTGCCCATGGCCGAAAGTTATCAGTGGTGTACACCCATGATCAGCAGCGTTGCGCATAAAGTGGGTTACATGCAAAAAAGTCGTCCTTTGGAGGCGATGCACTATTCAGTACACGGCCCACATTCGACGATCAGCTTATGTCTTAAGGATCGTCGTGTTAGCTATGCGGCTAATTTTATGGCGCAAATTCCTGAAACTATTACCGACCGTATCAGTGAAGATTATCGCGAAGTTCTAAATGCAGACTTGTTGAGTTATTTCATCGAACTGGGCGAGAATTTATCGCAATAGCCTACTAAGTTGGATTACCCACCCATACAACAAAGCCGCAAATAGTCGCTGCTTAATACCTCTTCCTTGTTTATCATGTGCACTCGGATTTTTGATGGGTGGATTTAATAGTGTCTGATTCAACGCGTCGAGCAGCATTTATCACTATGCTGGATTTGCAAAACCGCATGAATAGCAAAGTACATAGCGATTGGATGAAGCAAGGTTTTGCTTGGTATCGTGCCGCTTGGATAGAGTGTGGCGAGCTAATGGATCATTACGGTTATAAGTGGTGGAAGAAGCAACATCCTGATTTGGCACAGGTTCAGTTAGAAGTGGTTGATATTTGGCACTTTGGCATGAGTGCGTTATTTAAAGATGGCGTTGATATAGCTAGCATGGCCAGCGCGATTGAGTCCGAACTTGCAGATCATCAGCCTTCTGGTTTAGATGTGCTCGCTGCCACTGAGGCGCTTGCAGAGTACTGTTTACGTACCAAAGGTTTCTCGGTTCCGCTGTTTTGGGATTTGATGACGGCCTCTGAGCTGAGTTTTGATGATCTGTATAAACAGTATGTTGGCAAAAATGTATTGAATTTTTTCCGTCAAGATCATGGTTATAAAGACGGAAGCTATAAAAAGGTATGGCAGGGAGAGGAAGATAATGTGCACTTAGTCGAGATATTGGCTCAGTCGGACGTGACATCCAGCCAGTTTGCCGACGATGTGTATCAAGGCCTCGCTGCGCGTTATCCAAGGGCTTAGGCGGATTTAGAATGTCATCAGACAAGCTATCTACTTCAGCAATAGCCAAGCAGGGAGAAATCCCTGTTCAGCAGTTATTTTCTGTACTTAAGGATTATGGCTGGATACGCAAGGTTGAAGATGGATGGGTGCTAACAAGCAAGGGTGAGTTTGAAGGCGGTAGCTACCAAAGCAGTAAGCGCTACGGCCGTTATATTGTGTGGCCACAAAATTTGCTGGAACACCAACTTTTCAAGGCGATGGAGAGTAATAAGTTATTGTCTGCGGCTGCGCTTGGCAGAATGGAAGGCCTCAGTGGCCGGCAGTTAAATCGGGTGTTTGTTGAATTAGCTTGGTTAAAGCCTAGTTCGCGCGGTTGGGAATTAACCCCGACTGGCAGTGCGATTGGCGGACAGCTCTTTGAAAATCAGCAGAGTAGCTTAAGTTATGTCCTCTGGCCTGAAGAGATTCGGAGTCGTGAGGCTTTTCTTCGTTTGCTCAAAGAGTGTCGGATAGAAGAGAAGGCCACCGAAGACTTATTCGACGATAAGGCTGATGGCTGGATTGCTTTAGATGGCGTTGCCTGTAAAACCCGTGAGCATTGTCATATTGCGCAGTGGCTTTATTTAGCTGGTGTACGGTATAGCATTTATCGACCCTTGCCTGTAGATGAACTGCAGGTCAGTGACTTCTATTTGCCCGATAACAGGGTTTGCCTTGAGTATTGGGGTGCCAGTGACCATTCTGATGCGATATCCGCCCGTATGCGACGTGCGGAGTTGTGCGAAGATTTGGGTTTATTGGTTTTAGACATTCATCCTGAAGATATTGCGACCTTAGACGATTATCTTAGTCGACATCTTCAGCAGTTAGGCGTGGACTTTTACTAGCATTCAGAAATGAATCGGTACTCAACGATCAAATTCGATTTTTATCGCTTCTGCTAGTGCTAAGTCTTTTGCGGTCAGGCCACCGGCATCATGACTTGTCAAAGCAATAGTAACGGTTTTATACACGTTGCTCCACTCGGGATGGTGGTCGATTTTCTCTGCACGAATGGCTACGCGGGTCATAAATGAAAACGCGCTTATAAAATCCTTGAATTCAAACACTCGGCACAATTTCCCGTCACTTAATTCCCAGCCCACTAGTTCTTTAAGTGCATTACTGATTTCTAAATCGGTTAGCTTCACTGTCATGGCTTGTCTCTACTTTTTAAAAATATGCCGCATTCCATGTGATGAGTGTACGGGAACTGGTCGAAGAGGGCGAAGGCCTGAACCGCATGAGTTTTGGTTAATATTTGCAAATCTCGGTGTAGCGTTTCTGGGTTGCACGAGATATAGACAATATCCGTGAAATTGGAAATCAGTTGGCGGGTATTTTCGTCCAAACCCGCGCGTGGCGGATCTACCAGAACCGTTTTAATGTTGAAGTCATCCAAGTTGATATCAGCTAGTCGTCGAAAGCTGCGCTCCTTATTGAGCGCTGAGGTAAGTTCTTCACTCGACATACGGAGCACGTTGGTATTGGTAATGCCGTTTAAGTCGAAATTTTCATGCGCAGCCTTAACCGAGGTCTTCGAGATTTCTGTGGCCAGCACTTTTCTGAAGTGCTTAGAAAGTGGCGCGGTAAAGTTGCCGTTACCGCAATAGAGTTCCAGTAAATCTTGATCTTGATTATCGCCTACCTGAGATTTTGCCCAGCCAATCATGGTGGCATTGAGTTTGCCGTTTGGCTGGGTAAAGCCTCCCTCAAATTGCTTGTAGGTATACTGTTCGTCGCCTATAGGCAAAACTTCGACCACGTAGTCGCGCTCAAGTACAAGTTTTTGCTTTTTACTACGACCAATAATTTGAATATCCAGCTTCGTCGCCAATTCACGGGCGCTGGCTTCCCACTCTTCGTCAAGACGACGATGGTAAATCAGGCTGACAAGCATATCGCCGCTTAAGGTGCTCAGAAACTCAACTTGGAAAAGCCGCTTGCTTAAAATTATGTTGCCATTCAGCTCGCCCAAAAGTGTTGGCATCAGGTCGTAAATAGCTTTTGACGCGATAGGAAACTGATCTATGCGTACAGGTATTTTCGGCTCAGCCGGGTCGAACATGGCGTAATAAGCGTCACCGTTGTCATGCCATAAACGGAACTCTGCCCGCAATCGGTAGTGCTCCGGCTCAGATGGGAATATGGTTGGCGAGGGTAATGCAAGGTCGTCAAAAAGCGCAGAAACCTCGTTCGCCTTCTTTTCGAGAATGGTGGAATAGTTGTTTACGTCGATGGGTGCTAAGCTCATAGTCGTTCCGATTGGATAGCGCTTTTCAGCGGGACTTGATTCGCATGCGGTCTCTGTTCTGCCAAATTACTTCAGCCTGTTGCATACATTGCTGTTGATCTAATTCAGGGGCGCGCAGTTGCAGGGTAATCGCGATAGTACCAATAATGGCTAGGTAGCCATATTCACTAACAATGTCATTCTGCCAAGCTGATACTAGCTCTGTAATATTGAGGGAATCGAGTTTTTCCTGACGTCCATCAAGTAGCTTTGGCCATTCAGATTCTGACAGCACGCCATTGTGAACCATCTTAACTTTGCATACCGCTTCAGGTTTGCGTTCCGCCTCACCGGCTTCACCTTTAAATACCACCGCATGGGCTTGCCCGAGTAAGGCGGCGGCCTGTTGATGGTTTTCTGCGTAGGCGGGATGAAAAATACTCTGCATAGAAAAGGGCGCAGATAACGGATTTAGTAGACGGGATAAAGTATGTACTGGAGAGCGTAAACCAAATTGATTGCGAAGATCGATCATGCGCTGCAGCATTGGCGAAAAGTTAGCTAAGGGCATGTAAGCGAAATTGGATCGATTGAGCTTTTCTTCTACATCAGGCCAGGACGACGCGGGGACCTCACCAAGAGCTGCTAAGACGTGTTCGCTGTAAATTCTGTCCGCGGTGTGGCCCGATGCACCATGCATAACGATGCGCAGACCGCTGTCTGCCAGTGCGAGAGCTGACAGTAAATACCAAGGTAATTGGCGCCGTTTCCCCGCGTAGCTCGCCCAGTCTAAATCAACGCTAATTACTGGCGCCGAGATGGTATCTCTTACGGCCTTTACGAATCCCGCGAGTTCCTCAAAGCTTTCCTCTTTCACCCGTAAAAGCATCAGAAAGGCGCCGAGCTGGACATCTTCAACTTCGCCTCGCAGTATCATGCCCATGGCATGACGAGCTTCTGACTCTGTGAGTGATCGAGAACCGGTTTTGCCTTTACCTAAAATGCGTACGTATTGCGCAAAGGGATGTTCTAGCGACATATTGCTACTCTTAGGATTAAAGGCAGTTATCCGGCCGGGGTAGGCCTGCAACTTTACTCAGAATTTTTGCTGGGCTACCAGGGAACAGCGTCAAGAAATACAGACTGTTGCCTTTGTCAGATCCAAATTCAAGTTTCGCGTATTTTATCAGTGGCCGCATCGCGGGCGATAGGCCGAACTGTTTGTAATAGCTCTGGACTAGCTGAATTAGCTCCCAGTGTTGCTCAGTTAGTGATATCGCACTATCTTCCGCTAAAGCCGAGGCAACTTCTGGCGACCAATCCTCTAGGTTCTTTAAAAACCCGTCTTTGTCAGTGGCGATCTTTTGGCCGTTTACAATGAGAGCGCCCATCTTACCAGCTGATGCACTGTGGGTGGGCTACGCATAAATCTACGAACTCTGGGAAATCTAGAAGATTTATTTTCTGGTTTGGGGTAATTCCCCGGCGTAGGAGATCATCTCTCAGTGCGTAAAATGCTATATCTTGTCCCGTGCTGCCCAGTATCGACGGGCTTAGCGTGACCGCATCTTCAATTAATATAATGGCGTCGGTATCTGATAAGCTGCTTTTACACCTGTCGTAACTGGCAGGGCTATTTAAAATATGGAGATGCATTAGAAACTCTGTACTCGGTCCGCGCTGCGTAATAATTCGTGCAGCTTGGCGGCTGAAATTTCGCTCGCGTGTGCCACTAGCGAGTTTTGACTTAGCTGTCGTGCCTCGCGATCTTCTTTAAGATAGAAAATCTTTTCGATGTCATACAAGGGCAGGGCATTTATGATGCCAGAATGGGGTTTTGCTTCAATAATCGTTGCATCTTTGGCGGTTAACAGTTGAAAGATCGCGTCTTGTAAAAATACCAAGCTGATTTTTTGATCAAATGCGGCCGTGGCCAAAGCCATATCAACTGCTTCGCGAGCGAGACTGTGTCCGTATGCTTGGCGAGTAAATAAATATAAAAAATGCATTTAATTTCCGAATCGGACAATACGGTCAGCATTTATACATGCATCAACCCACTGACCAAGGCCGCCGATATTGAAGCTCTCGTTCATATTGTGACCGTCGATTTCATAACGTTGCGCCTCTTTTTCATCAACGACGCCGCGACGAAGGGCGCTAGAAACGCAGACGACTAAGTCGAGTTCATGCTCTTTTTGAAGTGATTGCCACTGAACCGGAATAGACAGCTCGTCTTGGGGTGGCGTTATGAAGCTATTTGCACAGTGAACGCCATCGTTGAAAAAAAACACTCGGTAAATTCGGTGTTTGCGTTCAATGACAGCCTTGCAAAATTTAAGTGCGGTATGACTCGATTGGTCTGAATAGGGTTGGCCCGTAACCAGAATTGCAAAACAGAGGCTCATTAGGGCCTCTGTTTTGACGTTTTTACATGGTGGTTAGGTTGGTGATTAGTCATCACTTCCGAATATGCCCAGTAAATGTAGTAGGTGAACAAACAGGTTATAAATGTCTAGATACAGTGCGACAGTTGCACGAATATAGTTTGTTTCCCCGCCGTGGATAATGCGGCTGGTATCAAACAGGATCAGGCCAGACATAATAAATACAGCGGCCGCAGATATGGCAAGTGACGCTGCGGGAACTTGGAAGAACAAATTGGCAATGCTTGCAACGACCATAACCAGCAGGCCGATCATCAAGAAGCCGCCTAGGAAGGAAAAGTCTTTGCGGGTGGTCAGCACATAGGCAGACAAGCCGAAGAATACTAATGCGGTACCGCCAAGCGCCTGCATAACAAGCTCGCCGCCATTGGGCAGGGCAAGGTACATTTTAAGCATCGGGCCTAAAGCAGCGCCTAATAAACCGGTAAACACAAATATAGCGATTATGCCTTTGCTTGAGTCTGCTGTTTTATTAACAACAAATAGCATTACAAAACCGAGAATAGACAAAACAAGCCCAATGCCATGGCCGATATTCATTGCCATTGCGATCCCTGCGCAGATTGCGCTGGTAACTAGGGTCATACCGAGCAATAGATAGGTGTTGCGAAGTACCTTACTAGTTTCCAGGGCGGGTAACGCGTGCCCGTGTGTCTGGAAGACTGATTTATCTTGCATGTTTTACTCCGTTAATTGCTAAACACTAATTGCTATACATTAATTGCAAACAACGTTAATGATAACAGGTCTCATCATACTGTGTGTGGAGTAACTTGCAAAGGAAGATTGGTGTAGCGAGGAGCGATAAAAGTGGCGGAGGGGCAGTCCTACATACTTTGAAATAGATTGAAACAAAATAAAACCAATTAACTCTGTATTATCGCTATATATAGCGGTATTTTTAGCTGACTATTCTGATTGAGGTGTTTCATTTCATTTCTTGATAACTCAAAGTATTGCGTATAAAGTGGCGGGTAAAGTGGCGGGTATGAGTTTAAATAGATGAATTTAGATCCACGGGAAATAAAAGAGCTAAGTGATCCGGGGACGTATGGCGATGGTGAGGGCTTATACCTTCAGGTTGCGAAGGCCGGAACAAAGAGCTGGATATATCGATACCAGATTAACGGGCGGCGCCGTTTTAAGGGTTTAGGTGGGTTTCCTGCAATATCTTTGTCAGAGGCAAGGAAGGAGCGGAACAGGCTCAGGCTAAAGGTAAAGGCCGGTATAGATCCTCTCGATGAAAAGGCGGATAACGTAGCCAAAGCATCAGCAGAGAGAAAAGCGGAAGCTGCGCGGAAAATGACTTTTCGAAATTGCGCCGAAACTTATATTGACGATATGTCACCGCATTGGAAAAACCGGAAGCATGAACAGCAGTGGCGTAACACGCTAAAGACTTACGCTTACCCTGTCATCGGTGATAAGCCGGCTGCGGATATTGAGTTAGACGATGTTTTGGCGATCCTCCAGCCAATTTGGCTGGAAAAGACTGAGACTGCTACAAGGGTGCGTAATCGAATTGAGCTAGTTATTGATTGGGCAAATGTGCGTAAGTATGGAAGTGGTAATAATCCGGCGCGCTGGAAGGGGAATTTAGACAAGGTTTTACCGAAACCATCTAAGCTGAAAAAAGTGAAGCACCACAATGCGCTCCCTTATGACGAGGCCGCAGTCTTTATGGCCGCACTCAAAAAGCAGCCGGGGAGCGCAGCTAAGGTTTTACAGTTGGTTATTTTAACGGCGACGCGTACTTCAGAAGCCATTGAGGCAACTTGGTCAGAGTTTGACTTAAAAAAAGCTGTCTGGACGATACCTGCCGAGCGTATGAAGGGAGAAAAAGAACAGCGCATACCATTGTCAAAACCAGCATTATCAATCTTGCACGAAATGAAGAACGGTATCACCGGCGATATTTACGTATTTCCCGGTCAAAAAGTTGGCCGGCCGCTCTCGAACATGGCAATGATTAAGGTGCTTCACCGCATGGAGCGAAAAGACATCACTGTCCATGGGTTTCGGTCGACTTTTCGAGATTGGGTGGCAGAGCAAACCAACTTTCCTCGACGTGTCGCTGAAATGGCCCTCGCGCATAAGTTGAAAGATGGAGCGGAGGCGGCCTATCAGCGAGGTGACCTCATTAAAAAGCGGACTGATTTAATGGATGCCTGGGCTGCTTATTGCGTTCCCGTTAACGGAAACGTAATAAAGTTAAGGGCGTAGCGGGTGAATCACGCGGCCTGAAACGCGAAGCAAATGAAGTGTATCAAGTGAGTGTGTTGCTGCGCTTGTCTGATCATCATTGTTTAACCCTCTTCGCGACGTCACTGAGCGACAATTTCGATGGATTTAACTCGTTCGAACTCGGTAAACCTTTGGATGGAAGTGAGTCTGAGCCCGATATAGCTTCTCACTGTTGGTCATCGCTTCGGCAATCATATACATAGCCTCCTCTTCAGGGGCTAGTTCAATATACCTATCATTTTCGGAATCAAAATGCTTTATGCCGTTTTTTAGGCGGTTGGCAATTTTTTTCATTTCTCTGAGCGATGAGTCTGGGACATTCCATTTCTGCATTAAGGCCATCGCGGCATCAATTACTTCGCGCTGAGATTCTGTACTGCCTTTTAATCGAATCGCCTTAGCGTAGATTTCTGAGGCTACTCCCGCAGAATTGAACGCTGTGAAGAACCTCTTTTTATCGAGAAATTCCTCAATGGCAGATTCAAGCATTTGATCAGCAATTTCCAACTTATCTATTTTAATGGGCATGATGCATAAGCTCATACGGTTGTTAGTAGCAAAGAGGCGGCTAAATTAATGATTTTGAGACTCGACTAGCCTAGTGGGCTTATTACGTTAGCTCCCAGACTCCAGCTGGTGATCCGGACACCGATTTCATTACGCCGCTATTTCGCAGCTGATTTGCGGCCCATCGCATGTCATATTGCCATTTGTAGAAAAGGTCTCCTGAGCGGCGAAGCTCAGACTCTCAGTTAACACAGATATATTTAGCTACTTCGAGTAGGCGCGCGCTACGCCATTGGCTTTAAGTCCGGCGGCGATCCAATCTGCTAAGTCTTCTTTAGTTGCGATGATACATCCTTGGTTACTAGGCTAGTTATGGTGCGTCAAATATCACGTAAGATTCTAGTTTACGGCCATTTTTTCTTTCTGAGTACATATTGACGATCATTCCATAGCCATTCTAAAAATTCCTGCATTTGTGGAATTGCGGGAACAGGGCCCAGACCGTAAGATTCATGGCTAACCGTTCCCAGAAGGTCTCTAATTGGTGAAAGCAGCTTTACAAGGCGGAGCACTGCGAATTGGACAGCTTGCTGGTGCAGTTCGGGCAGAGTTAGTGCATCAGAGGTGGTTAGCGGTCGCTGGTCAAGTCCATGCATTAATGTAACAGTAATATCATCAATCTGGTTTGCCACGGCACTAGTGTCCTTGTGTATCTTGTCTTTTTTGTTTTGTGATACGTCAGTAGCGAGAATCGAGATAAGTACTTCATTTATTTTGGCCAGCGGATCGTGGTTTGTGCCAAATGCGCTTAGTGCATCTAAATTGTGATACCGCGTAGCGCTGGCAAAATCACTTAACAGCTGTAATAGCTCATTATCTATTGAGTCGAGTTGGGGTCTAGCTGGAATTATTGAGTTTCTGCTTATGCCGATTTTCAAACATTCGTCGTACAGGTCGATGATATTGTGCCCACGAGCTTGAAGCTGTTTTTTGGTTGGCACGGAGAGTTGGTTGCATAACATATGGTCTATAATAACAATTGCTTTGAACAGTCTTTCAAAACCAACTGACAGATTAAATAATGATGTGTAAAACGCTCCTTTGTTATGCACATGAGCGGACCTCAATGCTGTCAGCCCATTCGTAAGAGATGAGCTAATCAGGTAGCCTTCCTGTTTCAATAGTAAAAATGTAGGCGGGAATGTTGCTTTACTCATTAATATGTCTCAATTTCGCAACCTTTTCTAAGCGGCATATAATGCCTGCTAGGCAATACATAATTGCCAGCGTAGCAGGACGTTTTGAGGTGTCAGCGGCGCGCGGCTAAGTGTTGTCCCCGCGAAGCTGTACTTCTAAACTTTCTGCAGCTTGGTCTTCTAATTCCTTAAGGCTTTTACCGTTCACGGAATACCAGCTTTGCGGGCCGCTGCGCGCCGTACCGGCAATTAGTGCAGCTGCATAGCTTGATGAACTCATGAGGAGGTCCCTTGTAAGCCGGAGGTGCTCATTTTCTCTGACTAGTCTTCCATCAATAACAAGCTGTTCCTTCAGTTTAACAAGCTTTGGGCTTAAGCTATCGGTGTTTGTCTTGGAGGCAATAGAGCCCTTTTTAAGCACAAAGCCTTCGTTTGATTGTATTCCTCTCGCGACAAGCTTATGTACCTTAAAGGTAAATTCATCACTCGACGCACCGCTGGGGATTAAGGGGCCATCAGTAATTAATGCGGAGTGAGGTGATTGGATAAGGGGCTCTAAGATTGGATAGCCAAGTGTGCCGAGAAACAATCGAATATCTTCGAGCAGCTCCTCCATCGCATCGCGCTCAGAACGAGATAGGCTTGATTGTGTTGGAGAATTTCCGTTTTCTAGCTCGTACCGGTCAGCATTTTTGGCTAGCGACTCTAGCCTCGATTCTAAATACTTGATGTGTGACTTACTCAGGTTGTCATCTTTATTTGAAAAGATAACGACCTCATTCCAAAAATCTTTTTTCCGATCATGTGCGAGTAATCGCTCGGCAACATTCTCTGATTCTCCAATGTAGGCCATTGGTTTGGAGTCGCCCAATCTAGCTTCAAACAGGAAATAGACTCCAGGCTTAACGGTTTCAGGCCATTTTTTTAGCTCGTCGAGACGACTTCTTGGGCAAGCAATCGCTTGCCCGGTACGATTCAGTATTTCTGCGTGTCGAATCCCTGTCACGGTCGCATCTGGTAGGAATATGCGGATTGATTTGCCAAAAGGCATTAAATTCATCTCCAATGTTATTACCACTCGCGGTAAACGCGGCCTCATTCTGTAAATGCAGGCTTAATGTGATGAGTGCCTACTGGCTTACACCTGACACCAGTCATGAATCGTTGAGGCCTAAAATAGACTCGCATTGCTGCCAGTGCGTTTTTTGTTATGGATCATTTCAACTGACTTTACGCCATGGCTGTTTGGTGTAAGAGACCAGCTGAAACACGTAATCACAAATTTTATTATCCATTTCCTTGGCGGTAAGTTTTATGCAGTCATTGTACTGAATCAGTTCCCAAAGATTGATATAAGACGATGATCTACCGTTGTGTGCAATATCTCCACGCACTGACACAAAGTCGGTTATGTATTGCCCGCCAATGGTCCACATGCTTGAAATATCTGTGAGTCCGATAAATTTTTGGTAAATCGGTATGAGTATCGTTGTCTTGGGGGTGTTTATTGCCCGCACTTCATTTTGGCAGTAAGCAACATAAACATCGCGCCAACCAGATCCACCAAGCTCTAATGGTTTTAGTTCGTTTTTATTCTCACGTATTTTTTTTGCTAAGTGCTTCTGTACAGGCATTGGAAGGTTGAGCGGTTTTTCTGTTTGAATAGCTAAATATTTTGAGCATTCAATGAGGAGGTCTTCGACATATAGTTCCCACGCTGCACATAACATGACTATGCCACTTCTGGTTATATGGCCAAGCGCTTTCTTTCCACTTGTGCCACTACATAGCGTGCCGTGCGATGTAATTAGACGATCGACGTCAACGGCATTATGTATGAACCGTCTATAGGCTTGTGATGGCATTAGTTATTCCTAGGCTGCTAGCTGTGCTGGTCTATTGATTTTTGCTTCATACTACAGTTGGCTTAATCTCTAAAAACAATGACTTATTAGCGGGTTACAGGCCATAAAGATTACTTGAGGTAGCAAGATACGTTCCCTATTATAGTTGTGAAAATCCATTTCTCTCGATCTTAAACCTACTTCAAGATAAATCAATGAAATAGCAGTGTTATTTGTTGGCGCCGACTTTCCGTCGGTGCAGCTAAAGGTGCGGCGCAGTCATGGCCTGGTATTGTCATTTCAACCGAGCTTTGTTTTTGAATGAATGCGCATTACTTGTACTGAATTCTGATGTTGAAAATTAGCGCTGTATGCGTACCCAAGTCGGTTTGAATACAGGTAGAATCATTGGCAATAAAAACGCGTTGCTAAGGAGTAGCTAACTTGGAGGTCATTGCAGATCCCATTGCCATAGATAATTTTCTCAATCGCTGGAAAGGTAACTCAGGGAGTGAGCGCTCGAACTTCCAATCCTTCATGCGCGACCTATGTACATTGCTTGAACTCCCGCTGCCGGAACCTGGGGAGGGCGATACTAGCAAGAACTCTTATGTGTTTGAGCGGTTTATTGCTTCTGCCCGTGTCGATGGCAATACCGACAACCGTTTTATAGACCTTTATCGCCGTGACTGCTTCATACTTGAAGGAAAGCAAACTGGTAAGGAGCTGGCCTCGTTAAGCCATCAGAACGCGATAAACGCCGCTGTGGCCCAAGCCGAGCGCTATATCCGAGGGCTGCCTCAGAGCGAGATTGAACATGGCCGGCCCCCGTTTATCGTCGTGGTAGACGTTGGTAATGCAATTTACACTTTTTCGGAGTTTACACGGACAGGTGGCAATTACGTTCCGTTCCCTGATCCTCGTAGTTATGAAATTCGCCTTGATGATCTACACGACCCAGAGATTCAGAATCGACTGCGCCAGTTGTGGCTGGACCCTGAAAAGCTTGACCCTAGCAAGCGTGCAGCTCTGGTTACTAAGCAAGTCAGTACCAAGCTTGCAGAGCTGGCGAAGTCACTAGAGCAGAGTGGATATGACGTTGAGCGGGTTGCTAGCTTTTTAAAGCGCTGTTTGTTTACCATGTTTGCGGAAGACGTAGAGCTGCTCCCTGAATCATCGTTCCATGATCTGCTCGTGGACGTGAAAGACCGTAATCCTGAAGCTTTCCCGCATGCCGTAAAGGCGCTTTGGGAAACCATGAACACCGGTGGCTATAGTGAGCGCTTGATGAAAACCATTAAGCGTTTTAACGGTGGCTTGTTCAAAGATATTGATCCTATTCCACTCGATGTTGATCAAATTCAATTACTGATTGACGCAGCCAAGGCTGATTGGCGATTTGTTGAACCTGCAATCTTCGGAACTCTATTAGAACGGGCACTAGATCCTCGTGAACGCCACAAACTAGGCGCCCACTACACGCCGCGGGCCTATGTTGAGCGCTTGGTGATGCCTACCTTGATAGACCCCCTGCGAGAGCAGTGGGGTGATGTTCGCGGCGCTGCAGAAACCCTATTGCGTCAAGGTAAACAAGATAAAGCGTTACAAGAAATACAGGGCTTTCATTATCGACTCTGCCAAATCCGTGTTTTAGATCCGGCCTGCGGCAGCGCGAACTTTCTATATGTGGCCCTAGAACACATGAAGCGATTAGAAGGGGAGGTCCTCGGATTCCTTTCGGAGCTAACCCAGGGGCAGGCACTTCTGGAAGGTGATGGCCTAACCGTAGACCCGCATCAGTTCTTGGGGCTGGAGATTAACCCCCGCGCCGCACAGATTGCTGAATTGGTACTTTGGATTGGCTATCTTCAGTGGCATTACCGGTTGAACGACAGACTGGATTTACCTGAGCCCATCCTCCGCGATTTCAAAAATATTGAATGTCGCGACGCACTAATAACCTACGACAGCCGTGATCTTGAGTTAGACGTAAATGGCGATCCAGTGACAATCTGGGATGGTATTAGTATGAAACGAAGTCCCACTACTGGTGAGCTGATTCCCGATGAGGCAGGTAGGGCACCTGTCTACAGCTACGATAACCCTCGTCAGGCGGAATGGCCAGAAGCCGACTATATATTGGGGAACCCACCCTTTATAGGCAAACTTAGAATTCGATCCGCACTTGGGGGTGGTTATGTTGATGCACTACGTCAAGCATACAAAGGAGAGGTCCCGGACTCAGTCGACTTTGTAATGTATTGGTGGGCTATTGCGGCAAACAAGCTAAGAGATAATCGTATTCAAAGGTTTGGCTTCATAACAACTAACAGTATTAGTCAAACATATAATCGAAGAGTCTTAGAGCCTCGATTAAAAGATGCTACGAAAGCAATTTCGCTTGTATTTGCGGTTCCTGATCACCCATGGGTTGATGGTAATAATGGTGCTGCTGTTAGAATATCAATGACTGCATGTGAATCAGGAATCAAGCCTGGCGTGCTAAATATTGCTCAAAAGGAGGTCTCGTCCGGAGATTTTTATGACGTTGTATTTTCGACGCGAATTGGACATATCTACAGTACTCTGACTATAGGTGCAGATATTTCGTCAACCAAGCCTTTAACCGCGAACTCTATGATTAGCGCTACAGGCGTGATTCCGCATGGATCAGGAATGTTGGTTCATTCTAGTGATCGGCATGAGTTTGAGCGTGACGCGCCAATTAGGCCCTACCTAAATGGTAAAGATGTGTCTGGCACATCTAGAGGCCTATATGTTATCGATTGCTACGGCCTGAGCTCCGAACAAGTATTAGATCGCTACCCTAAACTATATCAATGGCTACTAAACAAGGTTAAACCCGAACGGGACGTTAACCGAGATTCGGACCTTAGGAAGAAGTGGTGGCTCCACAGGAGAAACAACGACGATCTTCGGGCTTCATTACGAGGATTGAAACGTTATATTGCTACGGTTATGACAGCTAAGCATCGGCTATTTGTTTTTCTCGATGGGGAGGTGCTTCCAGACCAAATGTTAGTCAATATAGGCTCCGACTCAAGTTACGTTCTAGGAGTTTTGTCAAGTCGATTACATATTGCTTGGGCGCTTTCCGCTGGCGGTCGATTGGGCGTAGGGAATGATTCCAGGTACAACAAAACTCGTTGTTTCGAGACATTCCCATTTCCCGCCGCAACAAATTCTCAGGAAAATGGAATAGGGGTTTTAGCTGGGAAACTCGATGCCCTTAGAAAACAACAGCAATCGGAATACCCCGGTCTTACCCTAACAGGCATGTACAACGTACTCGAAAAACTTAGGGCTGATGAAGAGCTGTCGGAAAAAGAAAAGATTCTTCATCGCCAAGGCCTAGTTTCTGTTCTGTTGGAACTGCATGACGAGCTTGATAGGGCGGTTTTTAACGCCTACGGCTGGGCCGACTTAGCTGATAGATTGGTTGGCCGACCAGGTGCCACGACACTGCTGCCGGATAAACGATTTGATCAAATGAAAGCAGAGGAAGAGCTGCTAATACGTATGGTCGAGCTTAATAAACGGCGTATTCAAGACGAAGCCCAAGGACTTGTACATTGGCTTCGGGCTGAATTCCAAGCTCCCGACTCACGCCTGCAACAGGCAGATATTACCCATCGTAATGTGGCGGCGAAATTAGAGGTTGCCTCAAGTAAAGGTAAGGCAACTTTTCCAAAAGCGATCCCTGAGCAGTTGCGGTTACTCCGTGAGGAACTAGCGCAGCGCTCACATACGACGGACAGTTTAGCCGAGCTATTTAAGCGCAAACCGATTAAATCCGTAGAGGAAGGCTTGAAGTCGCTTGTTGCGGTAGGTGTTGCAGAGCACGATTCGAGTGCGGGGACGTGGCATTTAGTGTGAACGTTACCAATGGAAACCTTGGCTCTCGCTACTATTGTTAGCGCTATTCGTAGCTAATTATTGAGGTTATCTCCGGTATAGGTCGACCAACTGGTAAGGCGCCTACCTAGTGACCTTACCGGGGTTTTGGGGTGTTACGTAGGGTGCAAGATGAATAATCCTGATAGCGAAGAGAATATCCACCATGTCGAAATTGACGGAGAGTTTACATACCTTCAATTAAAAATACCGTTCCACCCCCCAGGTTTTTTTGATTCTGACGGTAAACCAATACCTATGTCGGCGGAGGAATACTTGTTCAAAGTGGTAAAAAACATCGGCAATGAATTAGTACGCTATAAGGCAAATTGCCCCAAACAACGTTTACATAGCGATATGTTTGGAACTAATCAACCAGTCGATGTCGCTATTGCCCTCGCACATTGGGGAGCAATAGATTCAATGAGGCAAGATGATTTTGCTGGCTTGGCTGTTTCCATGTATCAGTTAGGTATGTCGGTGGCAGAAATTAATTATTTGGACGTTGTTGCTGACCAGGCTAAAACAATTAGAGGTTTGCAGGTGCGTCAAAAAACGGGAACAGAGAAAACCAAAGAGCGTGCAGAGAAACGAAAGCATGACATTCGGGTTTGGATCACTGGTGATGTGCGAGCTAATCCTCATGCTGACATCAGCGGACGCATTTTAAGAATGAGAGAGGAAGCAGCCGATTTAAATGTTAGGAAGGCGGCTAAGTATTATAAGGAGGGTTCGGGAGAATTATTGAAAATAGTGACCGATGCGATAGAGGAGGCCCGTAAAATATTGAGGGGACTGTAAAAAGGCTACCAGACTTTTTGCAAATCACGAAAAGGCTGCAGCCTTTTTTAAATTGTTATTATATTTCATGTAGTTATACGTGGATTAGCAAGGCTTCACTGACCAAGATATACCCGTGTCCAACTCACATGGGAAGTATCGAATGTCTCAATCCAATTTAGAAGCTGAGAAGTCAAAAGATGACGGGGTACTTATGTTCCCTGAGTCTCAAGTTCGCAGAGAGTGCGGAAACCGCAGTGATGTTACTTGGTGGCGCTGGAAGAAAAAGAAGATTATTCCGAGCCCGGATATTTTAATTGAAAGCAGGAATTACTACTCTGCTGGTCAGCGACAATTAGCACATGCGGCTATCCTCCAAGGAGGGTTGGCTCAATGACAAAAATAGCGAACGAGCTTAGTGCGAATGAAAGTCCAGCGGGTGCAACCGCCGGACTCCATGAGAATAGTGGCTCAGCAAGTACCACCGATACCAACTCTATCACCAACCTGCAGGTTTTGCATCACGAAGTGCTGCCGGACACAATTAGCGGCCGAGTTTCCCTTGCGTTGCGGATTGTAACTGCCCCACAGAAAATCCGGATTCTAAACTATTTGGTTGACCGCCCTGAAGGTGCTTACACCCATGAAATCGCACGCGATTGTGCTGTATGTTGGCCGCCGAACCGCCTTGGTGAGTTAAACCATGGTGTTTTGGCTCGGGTTGGACTTTATGCCTTATGTCAGCGGCCCGCTATACCTCTTACGAACCGCTATGGTGGCACCTCTGATGTACATGTTTGGCACCTAGTAAAGACCGACGGTGGGTTAGTGGGGGTAAACAATGGCCAGAGCTAGGAATATTAAGCCAGCATTCTTTACTAACGACGCTCTAGCGGAAAGCAACTCGCCGCTAGGCCGCTTGCTTTTCTGCGGACTTTGGACGCTGGCCGATTGTGCAGGGAATCTGGAGTGGAGAGGTCGGCGGGTAAAAGCTCAGTTGCTTCCCTATGATGACTGCGACATCGATCAACTCGCTATTGATCTGGATAAATCTGGATTTGTTCGGTTCTATTCCGACGGCGAGAAAATCTACCTCAACATACCCAACTTTCTCGTTCATCAGAATCCGCATAAGAATGAGCGAGATAAGGGGCCGTCAGTACCACCTTTTACTGAGGGGGCTCGCCAAATCATTGATTTTACAAGTCTCACGATTAATCGAGATAAATCCGGAGCTGTAACGTGCACATACGGGAGTGATCATGCTGATTCCCTTAACCCGATTCCTGATTCCCTTAATCTGATTCCTGATTCCTTCGGTTGGAAGCCCGGCGATTCGCAGAGCCAATCTCAAATCGTCGCTAGAGAGGAAGAACAGCGGATGTTTGAAGAGTTTTGGGGTCTCTATCCAACAAATATCGGGAAAAAGCAGGCCGAGAAAGCATGGAGAAAACTTAAACCCAACAAGCAGTTAGCCACCGATATTAGGAACAATATTTCCGAACGACTGAGTATTGGCGATTGGTCGCTTGATAAGAAAGATTATATCCCGCATGCGTCAACATACCTGAACAATGAACGCTGGAATGATGAGCTGATCGCTCGCAGCAAGTCGGGCGGCGTGGTTCCTATTAATGGGAGTGTTAACGGGTTTATCGATAAACACGCAGACAGTGATTGGGCGAAGGGGCTTTTGTAATGAGTAATATTATTAGATTTCCTGTGATTGCGGGTGTTGAGATAACTACCGACAACGAGGGGCGGTTCAATTTAAATGCACTTCACCACGCAAGTGGGCTGGCTGATCACAAGCGACCCTCAAAGTGGCTGGCAACCGAACAGGCGCAAGACCTTGTTCTGGTGCTTCAAACCCTAAGCCCGTCAGAGGGCTTAGCCCAAAATCCGATCAATACGATCAAGGGAGGAATAGCGCCCGGCACATTCGCTCATGAGTTGTTGGCGGTTAGTTACGCAGGATGGATCAGTTCTGTGTTTCAGCTTAGGGTTAATCAAGTGTTTATTAATTACCATACTGGCAAGCTGCAGCAGCCTAAGGTACCTACTAGGCTTGATCTAATCGATATGATGAGAGAAACCGAGGTCATGCGCATCGCGGCGCAGGCAGCGCAGGAGCGCCTTTCAGCTGAGCTTGAGACCAACCGTCCTAAAGTCAACTTTTACGACAGAGTTGTGCTTGCTGACGACGCTATTTCTGTGGGCAAGGCTGCCAAAGTGCTTAATACAGGCAGTAAACGTTTGTTCTCGTTTCTGCGCCAAAATAGATGGATTAATGACAAAAACGAACCTTACCAATTAATGATTGAACGGGGCTACCTCTACGTGAAGCTAAGAAGCTGGAACCATCCAAATCAGGGCTTGCAGCACTCGGTTACTACCTTAATAACTGGAAAAGGGTTGGCCAAACTTCAAGAGTTATACGAGAACAATGGAGCCGTAGCATGATTGTTGCGAGGTCAGGGTAGGTGAGAGGGGTGCATGCAGTGCGCGGAGTTAGCGAGACCTGTATTCAAAGCGGAATGTGCCAGATTGGTATTTAGACTTCTGGAGTTCAAATCGGAAAGGCGAGTTGAACAAATAATATAGGTCTTTTGCTAATCATTTCGATGAAAAGGGGGCAGAGTGGGTGGAATTGGCAGTGGGCCTAGAGCCCGTATTAGTAATTACGTTGAAAACACATGTCGCATTGATCTCCGTCAGATGAATCGCGATTGGGTACTGTGTTCAGGAGCGTCTGGGGTTTTAAGCTGGGTAGGTAGAATTAGAAATGAGAAAGGAGCACTGGAGTGGCGTATGCGAAGCAGCGGTATAAAATTAAAATGGCCCGTGAGCGGAAATTTGAACTATACGCAGTTTGTTGAAATGACGACGACGCTCCCAAATTTTGGTGGGGAGCGCTGGTGGTTCTTGTGCCCGGAGTGTTCCCGTCGGCGCCTAGTGCTTTATCTGGCGACGGTAAATCGTTTCTACTGTCGTGATTGCCTGAAACTGACGTACTACTCAAAGTTACAAGACGCCTATGGTCGAGCTATATGCCGACGAGATAAGGCGGAGGAGGCGCTTAAGCGTGCTCTGTTGGCCCCTTGTTCGTATAGGCGGCGCGCACTCCTGCGTTCAAGGCATATGTATTTAAGAGCACAAGCGAATGGACTCCTAGCTAAGAAGTTTGGAGTCGAAGCGCCAAGGGTTAACGAATGATCATTTGCTTATGGCGGTCTAAAAAAGAGCGTGAATTGTGTGTTGTTAAAGTATTAATCTAGCACTTGGCCAGCGCTAGTGACGAAAGTTCGTAGGTGGTTCACATACATGAAAAAGCGAAATGAAATTCAGTACCATGATAAGGATGGTTACAATGAATTGCCATCCTACATATTCATACCTGGTTATCTGATTCCGAAACCAACTGTAATGAGGCCGAGCGCCATAAAATTCTGGTGCATACTGGATTGGATATGGCTTAGTCTGCTGAGTTCAAATAGCTTATCCGTATATTGGCTTAGGCCGCCCAAGATCCCCCGCGGCTTTAGAGATTTTTGCGTGATATTGGTCGCCTAGTACCAGCATTTATAGCGCTGTCTTGTTGATTAATTCTTAAGGTGTTCGCTGGGGGAAATTTATGGTAAAAAGCTGATGCTAAGAAATCTCAAATCGGGTGGAAGTTGGTGGGTTTTTATACAGACTCAACGCTTGCAGCGGGAGCGTCCCTTGTCTGCATTTTTTATGAGATTTGCGACTTGGTGTCAGGTAGGCAGTCCGCAAATTCTCTTTGAATCGATGGTATTTTGCCCCGATGCTCAGTACCGCCATGCAATATGATCAATAGCATACCCACCATTACCGACACACCATTGGATATTCGGACTATCTGCTCGAGTAAAGGAATTGGATAACCTTTACTGTGGCGATGGATTGCATGAATACCGCCGTGTACGAACGAACTAAGTGGCTTCCAAGAGTAGTCCTTGAATTCAAGCAGCATATCCACTGGGCCTTGGGGAGCTTTACCCTGCAATTTTTCAAGCATTTCGCTGAGCATCGGAAGCCTATTCGCTCTGCCGGCCGTATCTTGTGTCAGCTCGCTGGTTAACCTTGAAACATCGGCGTCAGATGCCGCATAGAGGAGCCACATTGCCCGGGCTACGGCTTCATATTGAAGACGAACAAGTCCCGTCGCTGAGGTTAAATTACCAGCTGAAATCAGCATCTTTGCACTTTCCGCATGCTCGAATACAATACTACACATGACTCTGCTCGCCATGATTCTCTCCGAATCATCGAAAGGAGCGAGCGATAAAAGCTCCAAGAGTTTACTTTCAAGTTCAGCAGATTGAGATAAAAGACTGTTTATCAATGGTGTCCCTATTCATAACGATTAAGCTAAAGGGTGACGGAACTCCGTCACAGTGAATGAAATGAGCGATTTCAGCACCTTGTTTGGAGCACTAGGATGAATATTCCTCTACCGACATAAGACGCCTCATTGCTACTAGTGCAGATTCCTTCGCTTCACGAAACTTTTTCACGAACTCTGAGGGAGTGTGCCCGTCAAGAGATTGGGTAAGGACACCATGAGCCGCTGTGATTACATTTAGAATTAAGTTATCCATCGATTCTGGGATGTATATTCTTACTGTGTGATAGTGATTCGCAGCAGCTCTGATTTTGTCTCGGTATTCATTCCATTCGCTTGGTTCACGTATGGACTCAGCATACAGTTCAAGTTCCAGCATATGTTTATAAAGACTAGATAGGGCTTTTGCTTGTTCTGCGTATATACCTCCAAATGAAATATTCATTCTAAGATTTGTTGCTTCTAGCTTGGACTTATATGAATTTACATCCTTATCTAGGAAGTGACCGATAAGCGATTTGAAGAGAAAGCCAAGAGCGCCAAGGACGACAGTATTAGAAATAACCGCTGCGATGATGACTTGCCATACGCCTTCGGGCATGTTTGTAGCTCCTAACGCCTTTATCAACGGAAAATTTCGGAGCCAAAGGCGGGGTTATTTGTTGGATTGCCTAAACTTGTTAGGTGCTGATTTTTCGCTTAATTCTTTCCCTGCGCTCGGGATTTTCTTTGGTTGCGCCGCAATCAGCACATATCCAACTACTCAGAGTTTCAGTAACAAAGCCCCCGTTACATGCTGGGCACTTCTTTGGGGTATCTTCTCTATGACTCATTTGTATGCCCTTACTATGTTGATACTAAAAATATACGCATGACGCATTTGAGGCCTAATGAGCGCAAAAAAGCTGTAGGCTTCTTTGTGTCCCGTTACTTGCGCTTGTTACACGAATGCCAGAAAACTCTCATAAGCTCGACACATGCCCCATATAAAAAATCCATACGATGCCAATCCAAGCAGAATAGATGCTACATTCAGACCAAGCCCAACTTTTTGCTTCCACAGCTCGGACTCCGCATAAAACCATTGGCTTAGGTAAGTGAGTCCAGAAGTCATAGCGATGCAAAAAACCCCCATAACAAAAATTGTTAAGGCTAAGGCAAATGATGGAATTCTGGAGTGCTGTTCTTCAGTTAGCTTTCCGATGAAAGCTAATAGTGCCACCGAAGCACCGCCATTAAGAAAAAAGGATGTTTTTATGGCATTTTGCCCAGACTGAATCACAGAGCGAAACATTTCCAAGTCAGATACGTGATTCCTTTTCTCGGCCTCAACCCAAACTTGGAGCTGCGCCTTGTAATGCTCAAGCTCAGCCTGAGTTACAACCGGCGATGGCGAATTTACCACCTCCTCTAGATATGCAATTAAATTATCGCAAAAAATCGCAGCGGTTCCGTTCGCTCTAAGCCCTTCAATAGTTGTTTTAAGTTGAGCAGCAAATTCCTTGGCACTCATTTATGCGCTCCTATCCGTATAACGTCTCAAACAGCGACGCGCGTTAGCGCGCCCAGCCACGAAGTGGCGTTGCTGCCTTGACTTGTTAGGCATTTATTTGAATACATGCTTATTGTTTGTATAAAAACGAAAGTAAGCCGAGTGTAATGGTGTTGATGGTGATTCACACCAATATACCTCTATTACAGATGCCATAACTTCTTTTGATTGTCTGGCGTCAACTATCTTGGCCGATCGGCGACAACTATGATGGCCGGTTAGGTGGTTTCTCTTTTCACTTCTGATTTAGTCTTTTCAACATATTGTTGCTTACGATAACTTTCGCCCTCAAGTTCAATGATGGTGGCATGATGAATCAAGCGGTCAATGGCGGCAACGGTCATCATTCCGTCTGTGAATATACTGTCCCAAGCGCTAAAGGGTTGGTTGGCCGTCACAATTAACGTACCGCTTTCGTATCGGTGCGCGATAAATTCAAACAGCACATTTGTTTCTGCATCCGTCTTTTTCACGTAGCCAATATCGTCAATGATAATGACCGCGTATTTATCCAGTCGCGTCATCGCGGTCATGAGGTCAAGATCGCGCTTGGCTTGCTGGAGATGCTGTACCAGGGCGATTGCTGGGAAGCACTTACAGCGAATGCCCTGTTCGATTAGTGCGTGCCCCAAGGCGCTGGCAAGGTGTGTTTTACCTGTGCCGCTCGGGCCAATCAAAAGTACGTTGTCACTGCGGCGCGCCCACTCTACGTCTTGCTCAA
>NZ_JANZNQ010000070.1 GCF_027257955.1 Zhongshania aquatica
AGCGTCCGGCCAACTCACCTTTCCATCCAATTTTAGAGTAGTAGTCTTGGTGTCCACCTAATACTAAGTGGACACCAACAATGGATACTCAAGGATTACTTCCCGCGCCAGCCAGACCACCGCGCCGCAAACATTCGCTTCAGTTTAAGGAGCAAGTTGTGGCGGCGAGTTATGCCCCCAATACGTCGGTAGCAAGCGTAGCGCAGCAGTTTAAAATCAATGCCAATCTAGTGCATAAATGGCGGCGCCAGTTTGACGCGAAGGCGGCTGGGCGTGATGACTTTATTAAAGTTGCACCGCGAATTACCGTCAAGGCAATGGACGCCTCATGCCCTGATACCACGCTAAAAGTCGAACTAAGCAGCGCCCTTGGGCCTGTCACGATCCACTGGCCAATGGCTGATCTTGCAGGTTTGGCTTCATGGCTGAATCCCCAGCCATGATTCGTATCGATGAGATTTGGTTGGCGCGTGAACCACTGGATATGCGGGCTGGCCCAGACACTACCTTGGCGCGCGTGGTGCAAAGCTTCGGCGAAGCCCGCCCCCATTGCGCCTACCTTTTTACGAACAAACGGGCCAATCGCATGAAGGTATTGGTACACGATGGCTTTGGTTTGTGGCTAGCCGCTCGGCGATTACATAAGGGTAAATTCAGCTGGTGCGCGCTGCGTGAAGGGCAAGCCATTGTGTTGGATGAAGAGCAGTTGCAGGCGTTGATCGTTGGTTTGCCTTGGCGACAAGCAGGTGGCGCAGCCACCATCTCGGTGCTGTAATCACGGCGATATCGGCACCTTGAATGCGCGGTAGTGGGCACAGTTGTCGCGCCTCGTCTATTTACAAAATCGTCATCGAACGCAGAGCCAAGTTCTGGCAAAGTAGCATGATGAATCAGCCAGCCGACCTTCATAACTTATCTCCCGATCAGCTTCGCACGCTGGTCATGCAGTTGCAGGAGACCGTGACCACACAAGCTCAAGGACTGGCTGAGCGGGATGTATCCATCCATCAGTTACAAACCCAAAAAGACAAGCTGACCCATGAGTTGGCGCTATTGCGTCGCCATCGCTTTGGTAAGCGTAGCGAGGGTTTGGATAAACAGCAGCTCGCTTTACTGGAGGCGCTGGTCGATGAAGACATCGCCGCGATTGAGGCTGAACTGGAAAGAGTCTCAATTACGCCACAGCAATGCGAACGCAAAAAGCCCAAACGCCAAGCACTTCCCCAAGACTTGCCTCGCACCGAGATTCACCATGAGCCAGAGAACACAAACTGCGCTTGTGGCTGTGTAATGACTCGGATCGGTGAAGACGTTAGCGAGAAACTCGATTACCAGCCCGGCACCTTTAGTGTAGAGCGTCATATCCGCGGCAAATGGTGCTGCCGTGACTGCGACAGTTTGGTACAAGCGCCTGTCGCAGCGCACATCATTGACAAAGGCATTCCCACCACCGGTTTATTAGCGCAAGTGCTCATTAGCAAATATGCGGATCACCTGCCGCTGTACCGTCAAGAACAACAGTTTGCCCGCAGTGGCGTTACAATCGCACGCTCAACACTCGCGGATTGGGTGGGTCGTTGTGGCGTAGAGCTACAGCCTTTAGTGGATGCGCTTCGGGAACAACTATTAGAACAAGCCGTATTACATGCCGACGAAACACCGGTCGCGATGTTGGCGCCGGGTAAACAGCGTACTCATAAAGCCTATGTTTGGGCCTATGCGGCAACACGCTACTCCCCGATACAAGGCGTGGTCTACGACTTCAGGCCCAGCCGCTCAGGCAAGGAGTCGAGAGACTTCCTCGCAGAGTGGCGGGGGAAATTAGTGTGTGATGATTACAGCGGCTACAAAGCCGGCTTCACCAAAGGCATTATCGAAATTGGCTGCATGGCTCATGCTCGGCGCAAATTCCACGACCTGCACGTGGCCAACAAAAGCCAGATTGTTGAGCAGGCGCTGGACTATATTAAGCAGCTCTACCTCATTGAGCGGGAACTGGTTGAACTAAGCCCTGAACAGCGAAGGCAGCGGCGACACGAACAAGCCAAACCGATTATCGATCAGCTACATCATTGGCTAATCGGTAAGCGGCAACAAGTACCTGATGGCAGCGCGACGGCCAAAGCGATTCAATACAGTTTGAAACGCTGGGATGCGCTCACGCGTTACTTGGATGATGGCGCCGTACCCATCGACAATAACTGGGTTGAGAATCAAATTAGACCTTGGGCGCTTGGCCGTTCGAACTGGCTTTTTGCGGGTTCACTGCGCAGCGGTCAGCGCGCGGCTAACGTAATGACCTTAATCCAGTCCGCGAAGATCAATGGCCTCAACCCCCAGGCCTACCTGAAAGACGTAATGGAAAGGTTGCCGACACAGCGTGCGTCAAAGATCAGCGAACTACTGCCGCATAATTGGCGGCCGTAGCAATGTGGGTTTGCCGGACGCTTACA
>NZ_JANZNQ010000071.1 GCF_027257955.1 Zhongshania aquatica
CGATCAATAAACCACATCTAATAATCTTTTCGCGGTAGCTTTACTCTTCAGTTTTAAACTGAGGAGTCATCCATGAGCACAATCAACAAAGAACAATTTTGGCAAGACCACATCACCGCTTGGCAAGGCAGCGGTCTATCCCAAACCGCGTATTGCAAACAGCATGAGATCAAATTTCACAACTTTGCTTATTGGCGTAATCGGCTGAGCCCTGCAAAAGCGCCGTCAGCAAAATTAATAAAACTGGGCGGCATGCCAGCCTCATCTCGTATGATAATGAATTTACCGCTCGGCGTTCGATTAGAATTATCCGCCAGCGATTTGCCTGTCGTGTTGCCCGCGGTGCTGCAACTCCTTCGGGAATCGAACTGATGCTGCGGCCGACATCCCATGTTGATGTCTATTTGTACATGGCCCCGGTGGATATGCGCAAGTCTATTAACGGCTTAGCCGCGCTGGTTGAAAACGAGCTGGCGCTCTCGCCGATGATGGAAGTGCTATTTGTATTTTGTAATCGTGGCCGAGATAAAATCAAACTCCTGTATTGGGAGCGAAACGGTTTTGTCGTGTGGTATAAGCGCCTAGAAAAGCAGCGCTTTAAATGGCCTCGCCAATGCGAGTCAGGCTATGAATTACGCGATGGCCGCGACTTAAACTTCTTGCTCGATGGCTTGGATATTTGGCGCAATAAACCCCACGAAACCCTGTATTTTGACTCGGTTAGCTAACGGTATTTTGGTATAATACTCGTCATGACGACGCGACTTTCATCTCCTTCTTCCGACGATATCAACAGCCTCAAAGCTTTGCTTTTGGAGAAGGATAAACGCATCTCCTTACTGGAAGAACAAGTGCGTTTACTCAGGCATAAACGCTTTGCGGCCAGCAGCGAGAAGTCGGACGAACAGGCCGAGCTTTTTAATGAAGCCGAAGCGGCTGAGCCTGTCCCAGAGGAAGACCTTAACGAAAACACGGATGACGCCGAAACCGACACCATCCAGTACGAACGTCGCAAATCTCGTGGTCGTAAATCGTTACCCGCTGACTTGCCTCGCGTCCGTATCGAACATGACCTGTCTGATGCAGAGAAAGTCTGTGAATGCGGTTGTGCGCTAACGCATATCGGCGAAGACACCAGTGAACAGCTGGATATCATTCCCGCTAAAATCCAAGTGCTGCAGCATGCTCGATTGAAATACGCCTGCAAAGCGTGTGAATCTAATGTACGCACAGCCGCATTACCGGCGCAGCCCATTCCAAAGAGCAATGCGAGCGCAGGCCTACTGGCGTATATCGCTACCGCGAAATACCAAGATGCACTGCCACTGCACCGCCAAGAAAGTATCTTCAAGCGGATGGAAATTGATATCCCCCGCAACACCCTCGCGAATTGGATGATGCGCAGTGGGGAGTTGATTGCACCGCTGATCGCCCAGCTTGATAGCGAACTTCGCGGTGGCAAAATCATACAATGCGACGAAACGCCGCTTCAGGTATTAAACGAACCGGACAGGCCCGCGAGTAGCCAATCGTATATGTGGGTCAGGCGCAGTGGCGCACCTGGTCGCCCCATCGTGTTATATGACTATGCACCGAGTCGCGCTGGCAGCGTGGCGGAGAAATTGCTCTCGGGTTTTAGTGGTTACCTGCAAACCGATGACTATGCAGGCTACCATGCCGTCGGCCGCCAATACGACATTAGCCATGTGGGCTGCTGGGCTCATGCCCGCCGTAAATTCGTTGACGCCCAAAAGGCGGCGACCTCGAAAGACAAAAAGACCGCCCGCACCGGCAAAGCCGATGTGGCCATCAATTATATTGCCAAGCTGTATGCTATCGAAAAGCAGGCGAAGGACGCGAGCAGCGAAGCGCGTCGCCAGTTGCGACAAGAAAAAAGCGTTCCGATTCTCAATGCCCTGAGGGAATGGTTGGACAAAACTTTGCACAGCACTTTGCCCAAAGGCCTGCTCGGTACGGCACTGGGTTATCTCAATAAAAATTGGGAAAAGCTGATTCGTTACACGGAAGATGGTGACGTGAATATTGATAACAACCTCGCCGAGAATGCCATCCGGCCTTTTGTTATAGGCCGCAAGAACTGGCTGTTTAGCGCAACGCCCAGAGGTGCTCAGGCCAGCGCTGCGATCTACAGCTTAATCGAAACAGCAAAAGCAAATGACGTAGAGCCTTACGTGTATTTGTGCAAAGTCTTTAGTCAATTACCGAGTGTGACAACAACCGAAGAATTACAGGCATTGTTGCCGTGGGCAAACGCCTAATAAAGAAAAGTAGCAGGAAGGCAGTCGCCTTCTTGGCAACGCCATCCAATCCCTTGCTGACCCTCATCCTTGAGATTACCTTCCATGCTGTAGACTCATCCAGAGCCTGTAGAAAACTATAGGTGCATTATCTGAGTTTGCAAATAATTAATTAGGTGGGGTTTGTTGAGCG
>NZ_JANZNQ010000072.1 GCF_027257955.1 Zhongshania aquatica
CGCGGTCATGACCCAGATTTGGATCGCCATGTGTGCCTATCTGCTGCTGGCCTGGATTAAGTTCAGCAGCCAAATTGATCGCAGCCTGCAGCAAATGATTCGCCTTCTTCAGCTCAATTTATTTGAGATTCTATGTTCAGAGGCAAGCTTTTACGCCATTCTTGGCTGATATTCTGTTTGATCTCTCATCAAAGCAAATGCCAACTTAGCAATCTTGCGAGAGACTGCGACAGCAGCGGCAGTTGTCGTAAGCCCTCGCTCACGTAAAGCATCATAGTAAGGCTTCCATTGCGCCGTTCTTGCACCGGCTCTAGCCGCGTTAAACAACAATCGCCGAATCTCGGGATTCCCTTTCTTAGTGAGCTTGCGCTTTCCCCTATACCGTCCCGATTCTTTTACCCGCACATCAAGTCCCATAAATGACACAAACGAATCAGCTTTACTAAACTCGCCGCGATGATAGAAGGCGACCAAAGCAGCTGCATTGAGTGGGCCAACGCCATTAATGGTCAAGCAGCGTTTGTAATCATCGATGTACCCTGACTGTTTGACGCACTCGACAAGCTTTTTGTCTATCACCGCGATAGCGTGATCAAAGCGGGCGAACAGTGCGTTGCGGGTTTGTGCTATTTCGCCAATTCCCGCTAATGATAGTTTTAGCGCCGCCTTTGAGTGGGTTAGCTTGGCTCGTGCTCGGAGTAAGGTCATCATTCGTTTAACTGCTTTAGGCGGCAGTTGATAAGGCCGTAGATGAGCTATTTCAGCGCTAAGATAACGAAGTAGAAGTTGCGCATCAGCACCATCCGTTTTGATCCTAACGCCAATGGCTTCTCGATAGCGAGCGACCCTGCAGGCATCAACCAAATAAATGGTATGGCCAGTTGCGAGCGCCAGTTGTACGAATTCTTCATGGTAGGTGTTGGTTGCTTCAACGGCGATGGGCATGACACTCGGTAGTGATTTTAGGTAGGCCCGAATTGCCTTAGCAGTATTCTCGACTCGAATAACAGTACTACCGTTAAAAATATCGAGCCACTCTTTAGCGACATCAACACCTAGACCTTCCAATGTGACGTGCATTGTCATGGGCGATCCTCCGGTTTAATCTATGAATAGTCGGGGTTCATCACTGGCGCTAGCTTGCGGAAATCGGCCGTACAGGGGCTGGATTCTTTATAGGCGCTTTTGGATGAGTGGGGAGGCAGGGCAAACTCTCATGTGGGCCGTACACGATTTTCGTGGCGGATGCGCAGCGACCAGCCTCCACCTCCCCGGCGCCTTGATATCATCCATAATCAAGGCTGGGAATACCATACAAGCGCAGAGAGTTGCTGCCTTTGCTGAGAGGCGATCCGCCAGAGCAGATGAACAACGTCAATCATCCGCAGCTCTGCTTGCTATGAATATTTGTGGGACAGCAATGTCGGAATATTTAAAAATACAGGCCGGTCGCTCTCCGGTATTGGTCATTACCCACATATAACTTTTGCTTTGCGCTGTTTTATTGGGTTCGTCTAACACTTGGAGCGTGGTTTCATCCATGTGTATACAAGGCTGTTGATGTAAGTGATCCATCAGTAAGTTAATGAGCGGCTGTGATAGCTCACCACATTTCATCATCCAGTTCGCCATATTGGTTCTGTCTAGCTCAATACCGATGCGTTTAAACATGGCGCTTTGACGATAGAGCGGCAGTGCATCGGCGTATTTTTGAGTGGCGATGTAAGACAATAGGCTGGGGCTAGCGATGCTTTTTTCAATTGGTTGCTTGGGCTTTTTCGCGGTCACGATGTGCTTGTTACAGCAGGGGCAGGTGTATTTTAAGCGCTTGTGACGAATAATTTTTATGGTCGCGGGTATGATGTCCAGTTGTTCGTGATCGTCACTGCCCATGCACTTTAATGGTGTGCCGTCGTGTGGGCAGACTTTTTCAGACTCAGGAAGATCATGAATCATATCTTCGCGAGGAAGATGGTCTGGAAGAGTGATACGCGGCTTGCTGGTTCGGGTATGCGCTTTGACTGTGGTTGATTCAGATGCGGTGGACTGCGACGCCTCTGACAATACTTCTTCTTCGGCTTCGTTAAATAGCCCTAATTGATCGTTCGATGTTTTTTCGCTGGAGGTGCCGTAGCGTTTTTGTAAAAGAAGTTTTATCTGTTCTTGGAGAGACGCAATGTGTGCGTCGCGCTGATTGTTTTTTTCTATTTCAAGACATTGCTGTCCCACAAATATTCATAGCAAGCAGAGCTGCGGATGATTGACGTTGTTCATCTGCTCTGGCGGATCGCCTCTCAGCAAAGGCAGCAACTCTCTGCGCTCAAATAAATTGAGCTGAAGA
>NZ_JANZNQ010000073.1 GCF_027257955.1 Zhongshania aquatica
AAGAGGAGATAACACCAAGATCTTGCATCTTGGCAAGCATTGTAAAGCTCCTCATGGGCGCACCATTATCTGAATGCAAAATGAGCCTTCTGTTTACGCACTTTTCTGCCCAGGCTGACCTTTGAAGCAGATCGGCGCCGTGTGCGCCAAGTTCTTGAGAGTACACCTCAGCACCTACAATTTTCCGGCTAAAAATATCTAAGATCATATAAAGGTAATAGTGCTGCCCTTTAACATGACTAGGTAAATAGCTGAGGAGAGTAGACCAAGGGAATCTCACCCTCAGCCTCTCGCAGAACGGTGCGTGAACCTCTCGGCTCACACCGCTCCCATCAAGCAAACGCACCCGACATCCCTTGCGACCAGTGCGCAAATAACTTCCTGCGCGTACTGGCTAGCTGGCTAAATGCTGCAATCGCCTTCATCTTCCTTCCTCGAAGATGCTTAAACTTACGCGTAGCCCATCTGACCAGCCGTTGATTTACATAGCGCGCGACCCGATACAACAGTGATCGGTAATATCGCCCATAGTAATTCCACCAGCCCCTCAGATACGGGTTTATAAAGCCAGCGATATCTGCCAGTGACAGATCCGTTCGCCGCCCTATGTTCCACGCTTTGATCCTCTGAGTGATTGACTTCAGTGCAGCCTTGCTAATGCCTGGGCAGAAGCCCATGAACAGGTCTCCGGTTTTACTTTTGACCGTTCTTTTGCAGAAGCTGTAGCCCAGAAAGTCAAACGAGGTATGTGCGTGGCTCCCTTGCCTACGATGATCCTGACAATAAACAATCTTGGTTTTCTCTGGATGCAACTCGAGCCCACATGCGGCAAACCGCTCTCGCAGGGTCCGCAACAGGTACCGTGCTTGCTTTTCCGTGCTGCAATGCAGTATCCCGTCATCCGCATAACGACACCATTTGATGGCAGGGAAGCACTGACTCATCCAGCGATCGAACGTATAGTGAAGAAACAGGTTCGCCAGCACAGGGCTGATCACACCGCCCTGCGGAGTCCCCTTGCCCCTCTCTCTAGTACGTCCATCACCATCGGTGCTGTTAGCCATCGACGAATATACAGCCGTACCCATGGATCACGGGTGTGCTTGTCGACTGCTCGCAGCAATAGGTCATGCGGAATGTTGTCGAATAGCCCTTTAATATCAAACTCCAGCACCCAGTCCTGACGCCAACATCGCTTTCGCGTGACCTCAATAGCATCAAGAGCCGATTTACCCGGCCTATAGCCATAAGAGTCCGCGAGAAAATGAGGCTCTACATTGGGTTCAAACTGGAGCTTGACGACCATCTGAGCTATTCGATCAGCCACCGTAGGAATGCCCAGTGTCCGCGTACCTCCCGATTTCTTCGGTATGGAGACAGCTCGCACTGGCGGGGGTATGTAGCTACCCGATGACATTCGGTTCCAAAGCTTATACAGATTGTCCTTTCGATTTCGGTCAAAATCATCCAGAGACTGCTGATCTATGCCAGCAGCCCCCGCGTTCGTTTTGATACGTTTGTATGCTTCAACAAATAACCACTTGTCGATCTCGAATGGTTTTGCCTGATGCAGACCCTCCTCCTGCTGACGCAGTTGAGATCGGCCTTCAGACTGCTTGACGCTGCCCCTTCGCTCCATGCCCATTACAGGCATTTCATCACTACTACGAGCAGCTCCGCCCCAGTATCGTGCATCGGTACTCTCAGCCTTGTGGTGGTCGCCACTTGTGCCTTCTCCCTTAAACATCACGATGACTGGTTCCCGCAGTTCCCAACAAGAGCCTGATATTGAGTCGCGCCCACTTTATGCCGGACACCGCCTGCGCAGCATTCGGAGTACACTCGCAAACTGATCTCGAAGGTGGGACACGCCCTCGATTTTGATGTCATGTATGGATCTCGACACGTCAACATGGGTTCGGTTTTACTCGCCTCTCAATATCTCACCTGACCGCATTTATGCGGCCTTTTCACCCAACGCTCACCACACACACTCTTAATGTATGCAGCTTGGGCCGGTTTGGAGCCCGCTTCCGACAGCCGACTCCGGTGGACCTACCACCATCTCCTGCTGAGCTTATGGCTCAGTGTTTGCCTGCATCCATGCTGGCGTTTACTGGCGCCTCTACGGCACACTGTCCCA
>NZ_JANZNQ010000074.1 GCF_027257955.1 Zhongshania aquatica
GTGCGAATAGCCCATCAGGGTCCGATGCCTAAGTGGCGGCATCATTAACGAGACCGGATACACGTAGGCAGTCGTACCTTGACGCAATCGAGCACAATGCTTGCAAATGAGGAGGAGTCCATACACGCTCAATAAACCCCATCTAATATCTTCGCAGCCTAGGAGCTACTCTGCCGTTTTTAACTGCGGAGATTCCCATGAGCCCAATCGATAAAACTCAATACTGGCTAGCCCACACAGAAGCATGGAGGGGCAGCGGCCTATCCCAAACACAATATTGTAAACAGCAAGACATCAAACTCCACAACTTTGTGTATTGGCGCAAGCGCTTGCATCGGTCTGCCGAGCCGTCGACCAAATTGCTGAAGATTGGTGGTGTATCAACCTCCTCTCGGGTGGTATTGAGTTTACCTCTGGGCATTCGTATGGAGGTGTCTGCAAGTGATTTGTCCTCCGTGCTGCCGGCGGTGTTGCGCTCACTGCGAGAGTTATAGTAATGCTGCGCCCCAATGAGTCTGTTGAGGTCTATTTGTACATGGCGCCAGTGGATATGCGTAAGTCGATTAATGGTCTAGCCGCGCTGGTGGAAAACGAGCTGGCCTTGTCACCCATGACCGAGGTGCTGTTTGTTTTTTGCAATCGCGGCCGAGATAAAATCAAGCTGTTGTACTGGGAGCGAAACGGTTTTGTGGTGTGGTATAAGCGCTTGGAAAAGCAGCGCTTCAAATGGCCACGGCAGTCTGACTTTGATTACGAGCAGCGCGATGGCCGCGAACTAAATTGCTTGCTTGACGGTTTGGATATTTGGCGAAATAAACCGCATGAAACGCTGTATTTTGATTCGATCAGCTGAGGTGTTTTGGTATAATACGCGGCATGACGATCCGCCCTCAAATCCCTTCTTCTGATGACGTTCCTAGCCTCAAAGCCTTGCTGCTTGAGAAGGATCGCAGCCTCAATGAAAAAGATAAACGCATCTCCTTGTTGGAAGAACAGGTGCGTTTACTTAAGCACAAACGCTTTGGTGCTAGCAGTGAGAAATCGGATGATCAAGCAGAGCTGTTCAACGAGGTCGAAGCGACTGACGTTAGTTTAGAAAACGATGCTGAGATGGATGATGCCTTTGACGCAGACAACACCGCTGTCGTCGAAACCGACACCATCCAATACGAACGCCGCAAGTCCCGTGGTCGCAAACCGTTGCCCGAGGATTTGCCGCGCGTTCGCATTGAGCACGACCTAGCTGATAGCGACAAAATCTGCGACTGCGGTTGTGCGTTAACCCGCATCGGTGAAGATATTAGCGAGCAGCTCGACATCATTCCCGCGACCGTTCAAGTCTTACAGCACGCCCGTCAAAAGTACGCCTGTAAAGCTTGTGAGTCGACCGTACGTACAGCGGCGCTGCCGCCGCAGCCAATTCCAAAGAGCAATGCCAGTGCGGGTTTACTTGCGTACATCGCGACTGCCAAATACCAAGATGCACTACCGCTGCACCGCCAAGAAAACATCTTCAAGCGGATGGATGTTGATATCCCGCGTAACACACTGGCAAATTGGATGATGCGTTGTAGCGACCTGATCTCTCCGCTTATTGCCGAGCTGGATAGAGAAATACGGCGAGGCAAGATCATCCAGTGTGATGAAACCCCGCTCCAGGTACTAAAAGAACCGGATAAGCCGCCCAGTAGCCAATCGTATATGTGGGTTAGGCGCAGTGGCGGGCCTGACCGTTCCATTGTGTTGTTTGATTATGCGGATAGCCGAGCCGGTAGTATTGCCGCAGGCCTACTGGACGGCTTTAGCGGGTATCTACAAACGGATGACTATGCGGGCTATCACGCGACAGGACGCCAAGAAGGGCTCACCCACCTTGGTTGCTGGGCTCATGCCCGTCGCAAATTTGTAGAGGCGCAAAAAGCGGCTACGTAAGCGGTCATTCCAAGACGTCCTGCCCTCGCGTACAATTTTTCCCTAAAGTAACCTCATATTTTCCAAGTTGAGGTTACCCCCATGAGAAAACACCGCCGCCCAGAACAGTGGCAAAACCTAGT
>NZ_JANZNQ010000075.1 GCF_027257955.1 Zhongshania aquatica
TTGTGTACGCCCAGCATGGGCATGAACTAATGAGGTGAAAGTCCTCTGTAGGAAGGTCACCATCCTTAGCGATTTATGATCGTTATTAGATGTTAACTACTAGCGAATGGCAAGGGCTTGACCGCGAGGTCTGGTCTGAAGGAAGCCGGACGCAAAACCGCGAGCTGATGAACAAGAACATCATATGAGGCGTAGGCTGGAGGCGAGTTGGCACAAGACGACGAAGCCATGTGATCTAACGGCCACCGTAAATGATGCAGTTGCGCGGGGACAGTTCATGTTCTTATCTGGGGAGATCTGCTTAGCAAGCGATCGGTAAACTACCAGTAAGGCTCTGGTTAATAAGTGCCTTGGCTCCACTGAGTGTATCGCCAATGGAGAGCGAACGAGATACAAACCGATAGCGCTGACGGGGGTAACTCTGGCAGTGATTAAGCAGAAGTCAGCAGACGGCATAGTAGCCAAATGCCCATCGTAATGGATGGGACACGGCGAAGGCCTGAACATTGAGAATAAAGGAGGAGCCTTGTCACACTTGAACGCACGAACGCCGTCCGGCGATGACGTGACTCAGCGTAGTGATCTGAAGCCAGCCTTTGGTAACGATCTATTTGAGCGCGTGCTGCACCGAGAAAACCTCTCTGCGGCATGGAAACGCGTTCAAGCCAACAAAGGGGCTGCGGGCGTTGATGGCATGACCGTCGACGAATTTCCCGTATGGGCACGAGCTGGCCACTGGCCTAGGGTAACTACCGAGCTGGCAACAGGTCGGTACAAACCATCACCAGTTCGGCGTGTTGAAATTGAAAAACCCGATGGCGGTACTCGCCAGCTGGGAATTCCAACCGTTTGTGACCGTGTGATCCAGCAAGCCATTGCCCAAGTCCTTACGCCCATCTTCGATCCCAGTTTCTCAGGCAATAGCTTCGGATTCCGGCCACATCGAAATGGGCAACAGGCGGTAAAGCAGGTTCGCGACATCATCAAGGAAGGTCGCCGCTTTGCGGTAGATGTCGATCTGTCTAAATTCTTTGACCGAGTCAATCATGATTTACTGATGACGCGCCTTGGTGACAAGGTGAAGGACAAGCGTCTACTGAGATTGATTAAGTTGTACCTGCGAGCTGGGTTTGTCGACAACCAGTTCTATGGTGAGAGTCGAGAAGGTGTGCCGCAGGGTGGGCCATTATCGCCACTGCTAGCGAACATCATGCTCGATCCTTTGGACAAAGAACTTGAGAAACGTGGCCACAAGTTCGCCCGCTACGCTGATGACTTTACGATAATAGTAAGAAGTCAGCGAGCCGGTGAACGCGTGCTGCACAGTATCAGCCAGTACCTGCAAAACCGCTTGAAGCTGGTCGTAAATACCGATAAAAGTCGCGTCGTTAAAACCAGTGAGAGCAAGTTCTTGGGGTTTACCTTCAAGGCTGGCCGTATTCAATGGCACGCGAAAACACTGCTGAAATTCAAGCAACGGATTCGTTTGTTAACGAATCGCAACTGGGGAGTGTCGATGAAATATCAGCTCTTTAAAACCAGCCAATTTATACGAGGCTGGATTAACTATTTTGGTATCGCCAACTGTTATCAACTGTGCGTCGATCTAGATCATTGGATCCGGCGCAGAGTACGGATGGCTTATTGGCGGCAGTGGCGAAAGCCACGAACCAAAGTAAGAAACCTGATGAGTCGAGGCGTCCACGTACAGGCTGCAGTTGCGTGTGGTACTACCAGCAAAGGCCCATGGCGCAGTTCCAAAACACCGGGGATTAATCAGGCATTATCCAATGCCTATTTGAAATCTCAGGGGCTGTACGAATTGCGCGATGGTTGGATTAAGCTTCACCATTCTCAGTGAAACGCCCTGTGCGGATCCGCATGCAGGGTGTTGTGGGGGCTGAGGGTTAGAGACCCTTGGCTACCCGATTA
>NZ_JANZNQ010000076.1 GCF_027257955.1 Zhongshania aquatica
GCTCGTTATATCAACAACTTTTATAATAGTAAAAGGCTGCATTCGGGGATTGGTTACTATTCTCCAATAGAATATGAGCGAATGGCCGCATGAAAACTAATGTGTCCGTTTTATTGGGGTAAGATCAGCTGTTGCGGCTGGGACAGCCTACGAAACCTTCCCCCATTAAGTAGACGCCTACCTTAATCAACAGGTAGGCGTCCTAATGGCAAAGATAAACAGTAATGAACGAGTCGTGGAATATTCTACGGAGTTCAAAGTGCGAGTGGTTGCATTAACCAATCAGTTGGAAGTAGACACGGTAACGATAGCTGAGGTAATGGGTTTGCACCCTGTCATGGTTTATCGGTGGCGTCAGGAATACAGAGAAGGACTGCTTGTAGAGCATCCTACGAGAAGAATTAGCATGACGAAGAAGTCCAAACCAGACAGGCCATCGGACGACAAAGAGATCAGGCGTCTGCAAAAGAAAATCGAGAAGCTCCAGAAGGAGAATGACTTTCTAAAAAAGTGGGACGAGTATCTGAAGGATCAAAAGCAGAAAAGTTCGGATTCATAGCTGAGCACCATTCTGAGTTTGGAGTCAGATACTTATGCCACCGGTTAGAAGTGTCTTTTCAAGGGTATTACAAGTGGCTTGTCCGTACTGAGACAGAAAAGGACATTTGTGATCGACAGCTTCTAAAGAAAATCAGGGTTATCTTTAACCGTCACAGAGGGAACTATGGAAGCCCGCGGATTTGCTCTGAGCTCAATGCCCAGGGAGAAAAGGTAAACCATAAGCGCGTCGAACGGCTTATGAGAGAGGCAGGTTTGGTAGGCAAGGCAGGTCGGATCTATCGCAGAAGATCTTTGCCGGAGAATCCCTGTATTAAAGTGGATAACCTTCTAAGGAAGAAGGGTGCTCCTTCAGGGCCAAATGAGCAATGGGCTGGTGATGTAACCTATTTGAAGGTGAATGGAGAGTGGCAATATCTGGCGGTAGTGCTTGATCTCTATTCAAGAAGGATCATTGGTTGGGATCTGTCAAATACGCGCACGGTTAGCTTGACATTAGGGGCCTTAAAGAAAGCGCTTAGATCTAGAGAGGTGAAGCCAGGATTGGTATTTCACAGCGATAGAGGCTCTGAAAATGGTGCTTATGTGTACCAGGATCGCCTGAAAGATTCAGGGATAAGGCCGAGCATGAATAGGCCGGGCTTTATGAATGATAATGTGTATGTGGAGTCTTTTTTTCAAACCCTCAAGACTGAAAGTTTCAAGGGTATGCATTTTGAATCGGTAAGTCATTTAAGGTCAGAGTTGTCATGGTATATGGATAGCTATTACAACCATGATCGCCGTCACAGTTCAGTTGGATTTCAAAGTCCAGCTGAGTATGAAAGAATGGCTGCATAAGATGAATTTTAAATGGCGTCTACTTTTTGGGGGGAGGCTTCTACACTGCGTTTCGGCTGCCCCAAAGCTTGGCGTTATACGTAATATGACATCAAAGAAATCAGCGCTAGAAAAAGCAGTTGGGAAGCTAATCTCAAGCATCCAAAAAGAATGGGGCAACGAGCTTGGTGAATCTGTCGCTGAGATAAGTGAAGCTGTAATGGATAAAGGGCATGAGTTACTTCTGGCATCAAAGAATGGCGAAGTTCGCAGTATTCTGTGTGGGCTTAACGTAACCCAATTTTTAGGGGAGCTATGGGTTCGAAGACATCCTAAAGTCAGGGAATCAATAGCTAAATTTGAGAGGGAGCTTGAAGCATATGAAAGCGTATAACAAGGCACAGCAGTCGCTCCCTGATCTTGTCCCAATTTAACGGACACCAAAATCTAATAGATGAGGTGTCCTATGCCAAAATACACAAAGCCAAGAAAGACCTGGCAGTATTCAGATGAATTCAAAGTGAAAGCGGTCCAACTGAGTT
>NZ_JANZNQ010000077.1 GCF_027257955.1 Zhongshania aquatica
TGCGAAAACTGATGACTACATTGACTGAAGATGATCACTTAAAGTAAAAAGACGGCACATGATGTATGAGGTGGATTAAGTGATCACGTTCAAGCGGTACGACTGATCAGGTTCAGCGGAATACGCAGTTATCACCAAATTCGAATAAGCGTCTCTTGTTCAAGCTTGTTATCGCCGCACTGAACTCTCCTGATGATGCATGTGTGCTTTTCGCCCCTTGATTCTCATAATCACTCCTGGCCGGATAGAACGAAACAGGTCTATATGTAAGGTCATCATCCAGTTTGAAGCTACCAAAACGATGTTCATCTTCGCCATGTGCAAACGACATACCACACTTATCATTCACTTCCAATAACGTATCACCGTCTGAAAAAGCAGCAACGACTCTAGCCAGGTTTTGTGGATTACAGTACAGATTGATACGCAATACTTGACATGACACACCATCACAGTCTGAAAACTGGTCATCTCTGGTAGTACTCCATTGATCATTGGAAAAATCATAGGGCAAGGCTCGACCATACAGCAGATGTGACTCAACCCCGGTACTTTGCTTTATCTGCAGAAGCCAAATTTGGATTGCACACTGCTCTCCCTTAGTGGTGAACAATCGCTCTAATCTTGGGTCTTCAATTAAGTCCTGTATTGATAAAGGCATCAAATATACTTCCTATAATAACTGTTGTTTACAGTCCTCTTCACAGCAGGAGTATCAGCCAGTTTCAATGCCTTTCAGAAATAGAATCTCCAGACGAAATACTGGCTGAAATATAACTCACCCCTGAAACTCAATAGTCGATAGATTCGCTATAGATTCGCTCGCGCCCAAACGCATCACGTTCAGCTGGAAAAGCCTGCATTTCCGTCGGCGTCATTTTGGGGGATGAGGCTCCGCGACGAATATAAGCCTCTTTTGTAGCCAAGAGATAGTTCAGGCCATTGGCTTTGTGGACATCTACGACCAATACAAACAATTCGTTGTGCTCTATTAAATAGGCATTAAAACACTGATTTTTGTTCAGTGATTCCTGTAAGCGCTTCACGACCGCTTTTTGATACGATTCGGCATTTTCTGTATCCGATTCCCCCTGATAGTGCTTTTGGCACCCCTCATTGATACCAATAATACGGGTTTCATCGTCAACGCCGATAAATAGCTTTCCTCCCTGGTGGTTCGAAAGCGCACACACCGTTTTATCTAACTCCCAGGCTTTGGCGTTCTTTTTGGTGACAAGGTCTATATATGCCTTAAATTCACAGTGTTCACTCTCCCCTGCCGATATGATGCCCAGCAGCTTTTCCAAGTCCGTGTTATTCGATTCAGCTCCGTATCGATGCTCCCATTCAGTTGAAGAACAGTAGTCAAGAATTTCATTGGCCGGTGTCACCAACCACAGCTCCACATCCACGGCCTTATCCGGTTCAAAGCCATGCTTCTCCAGCTGGTTCGTTAAGGTAACAGGCTCATCATCAATAGCCCCGACCACCGACAACGTATCGGCAACATTGCTGTGAAAGCAAACATCTTGATCAGACATTATCAGACAACCTCGCCGATCAGGGATATCAATACACAACTCGCCCTTTCTGCCATCACTAGAACCATGGAACTTACCTAAGCCGAGAAATTCAGTTACCCGTTCAAAGGCCGATGAGTGAAATGGCATACCATGAGCCACCAACTTACTATCGTGGCAATGGACATCAGCACATATACGAGCGTATGTTCGGCGACAATTAGGATGACCGGTTGACGACAACTATCTTGGCCGGTTGGGTGTAACGTTCGGTACTTTGATTTTCCCTTGGAGAACAGCGTGCCGGGATTACATATCACCCAACGACAAGAG
>NZ_JANZNQ010000078.1 GCF_027257955.1 Zhongshania aquatica
TGTTATTTGACGCCCATTATCATGCCTTCCGTACGTTTGGCGGTATTCCCCGGCGCGGCATTTACGACAACATGAAAACGGCGGTGGATAAAATTGGTCGCGGCAAGCAACGACAGGTTAATAAACGTTTCTACGCCATGGTCAGCCACTATCTGTATGAACCCGAGTTCTGTAACCCGGCTTCCGGCTGGGAGAAGGGCCAGATTGAGAAGGCCGTGCTCGATGCTCGTCACGGACTTTGGTACGACACGCCAAGTATAAAGTCATTGCAGGAATTGAATCTCTGGCTCGAGGAGCGTTGCAAAATACTATGGCAGGAGTCAGCCCATCCCGAGTTTAAATCCCGCTCGTTGGCTGAGTGCTGGCATGAAGACGTAGCTGAGATGATGCAAGTGCCGCCAGCATTTGATGGCTTTATTGAGCATAGTAAGCGAGTGTCTTCTACGTGCTTGATTACCTTCGAATATAATCGCTACAGCGTTCCCGCCAGCTTTGCCAACAGAGTGATCAGCTTACGCGTCTATCCAGAGCGCTTGATCATCGTGGCTGAGGCCCACGTGGTGGCAGAGCATGCTCGTGTCTTTAATCGAGAAAAAAGCACACCCGGACGGACAATCTATGATTGGCGGCACTACCTTACGGTGGTGCAACGCAAACCGGGCGCATTGCGCAATGGCGCGCCGTTTTTAACTTTGCCTGATAGCTTCCGCTTGCTGCAAACCCAATTACTTAAACGACACGGTGGCGATCGGGAGATGGCTGACATCTTGGCGCTCGTGCTATTGCACGACGAACAATTGGTCGAGAAAGCGATAACCAAGTCACTAGAGCTTGGCGAGCCATCAAAGGAGCATGTTATGAATTGCCTCAGCCGATTAGAGCAACCTCAACTACCCCTGCTTGTTACACCACCACCAGCGCTAATGTTGCTGACAGAGCCGCAGGCCAATACCGCCCGCTACGACAATTTACGGAGAACACGTCATGAGCACTGAATCTATGGTCAGCACACTTAAGTCCCTTAAGCTTTATGGCATGGCTGATACAATTGCGACCCTATCCTCACAATCATCACCGGCTTACCAAAATGCATTGCCTGTACTTAAGATGCTATTGAAAGCAGAATCCTCTGAACGGGATGTACGTTCTATTAACTACCAAATGAAAGTAGCGAAGTTCCCCGCTTATCGTGACCTGACCGGCTTCGACTTCACGCAGAGTATGGTTGATGAGGTGCTAGTGAAATCACTTCATCGCTGCCTCTTCCTAGAGGAAACCCAGAACGTGGTATTGGTTGGCGGCCCCGGAACCGGAAAAACGCACTTGGCCACCGCTATTGGTGTTCAGGCAATACAGCATCATCGCTTGCGAGTTCGCTTCCTATCTACCATTGAACTGGTTAATGCCCTTGAACTGGAGAAACTGCAGGGGCAGCAAGGACGACTTGCCAACAGGTTGATCCATACCGACCTCGTCATTCTGGATGAGCTAGGTTATTTACCCTTTAGTCAGGCGGGTGGCGCACTGCTGTTCCACTTAATCAGTAAGCTATACGAACGCACGAGTATCATCATTACGACAAACCTCTGCTTCGCAGAATGGTCAGCGGTGTTTGGCGATGAAAAGATGACAACCGCCTTATTGGATCGATTGACTCATCATTGCCACATTATCGAAACTGGAAATGATAGCTTCAGATTAAAACACTCAACAACGCAACAGGAGGAATTGAAGGCAGCAAAGAAGTAAAATCTAGGCCATAATCTGGCCATCAGGGTGGGTCAATTTTAGATGCAAATCCTGGGTCAGTTTTAAATGCAAATCAACA
>NZ_JANZNQ010000079.1 GCF_027257955.1 Zhongshania aquatica
CCACCATCTCGGTGCTGTAATTTACAACCTGCTCTCCCTTCTGCGAGAGCATAGTTACCCCCGCCCGTCCATTTACAAAACCGTCATCGAACGCGGTGCTGAGTTATGGCAAAGTTAAGCCATGACTCAGCTTCAACCAGCCAACCTTCAACACCTATCGCATGACGAACTTCGTCAGCTCGTTATACAGCAAGCGAATGCGTTAGCTGAGCGTGACCAGTGTATTGCGCAACGCGATGCCTCGATCCGTCAGCTGCAAACCCATACCGATAAACTAACGCACGAACTGGCACTGCTGCGCCGCTACCGCTTTGGTAAACGCAGCGAGAGTATCAACAAACATCAACTGGCCTTACTTGATTCACTGATCGATGAAGATATCGCGGCGATTGAAGCTGAGCTAGAGAAGCTCTCCGTCACGACCACCGAGGCGCGCGAGCGCAACAAGCCTAAGCGTCAGGCACTACCCAAAGACCTGCCGCGCACTGAAGTTTATCACGAGCCCGATAGCGCAAGCTGCGCTTGCGGCTGCGCGCTTACCCGTATTGGTGAAGACGTGAGCGAGAAGCTGGATTACCAGCCCGGCACCTTTAGTGTTGAACGCCATATCCGCGGCAAATGGTGCTGCCGTGATTGCGATAGCTTGGTACAAGCGCCAGTTGCGCCGCACATCATCGATAAAGGCATCCCCACCACAAGCCTATTGGCGCAAATCCTTGTGAGTAAATATGCCGATCACTTACCGCTGTACCGCCAAGAGCAGCAGTTTGCCCGCGGTGGCGTGATGATCCCACGCTCAACACTTGCAGATTGGGTGGGTCGCTGCGGCGTAGAACTACAGCCCCTAGTTGCCGCATTACGCGAACAGCTGCTTGAACACGCGGTATTGCATGCCGACGAAACCCCGGTGGCTATGTTGGCGCCGGGTAAAAAGCAAACCCACAAGGCCTATGTCTGGGCGTATGCCGCAACACGCTACTCACCGATTCAAGGTGTGGTCTATGACTTCCGGCCCAGTCGGGCAGGCAAAGAATCAAGAGACTTCCTCGCTGACTGGAAGGGTAAATTGGTCTGTGACGATTACAGCGGTTACAAAGCCGGCTTTGCTGATGGCATCACTGAAATAGGTTGCATGGCCCATGCAAGGCGCAAATTCCATGACCTGCATGTTGCCAACAAAAGTCAAATTGCTGAGCAGGCGCTGGACTATATCAAACAGCTTTACTTGATTGAGCGAGAGCTAGCTGACCTAACACCCGATGAGCGACGGCATCGGCGGCAAGAAAGAGCAAAACCCATAGCGGATCAATTACACCTTTGGCTTATGGGTAAACGCCAGCAAGTGCCCGATGGCAGTGCCACAGCAAAAGCCATTCAATACAGTCTAAAACGCTGGGAAGCGCTGACGCGCTACCTCGATGATGGCGCGGTGCCTATTGATAACAACTGGGTGGAAAATCAGATTCGTCCCTGGGCACTTGGTCGTTCAAACTGGTTGTTTGCAGGTTCATTACGCAGTGGTCAGCGCGCGGCGAATATTATGACGCTAATCCAATCGGCAAAAATTAATGGGCTAGACCCGCAGGCTTACCTGAAAGACGTGATGGAGAAACTGCCGACACATCGCGCCTCAAACATTGGTGAGCTACTGCCGCACAATTGGCAGCCTTGATGTAAGGTGAGTTCGCCGGACGGTTAC
>NZ_JANZNQ010000007.1 GCF_027257955.1 Zhongshania aquatica
CCAATCCCTTGCTGACCCTCATCCTTGAGATTACCTTCCATGCTGTAGACTCATCCAGAGCCTGTAGAAAACTATAGGTGCATTATCTGAGTTTGCAAATAATTAATTAGGTGGGGTTTGTTGAGCGCTTACCGGTAGTCCGCACAACGTAGAAGTTCACTGCCGCACAGGCAGCTTAGAAATGGTATACGTCGTCAGTCCCACCGGAGCCCGCGTTCACTGCCGCACAGGCAGCTTAGAAATGTTTTCGCGCCTAGCTCGGCGGCTTTGGTGTGTTCACTGCCGCACAGGCAGCTTAGAAAAGAAGACAACAATGCAATAATGGCTTTGTTCGGTTCACTGCCGCACAGGCAGCTTAGAAAAGTGCGCTTAACGGTGTAGAAACCGACGTAAGGTTCACTGCCGCACAGGCAGCTTAGAAATGTTCGCGGGTCAGAGTCCCAATCAACTTGATGTTCACTGCCGCACAGGCAGCTTAGAAATTCAGCAGCGCTTCGCTGGGATAGAGATACCGGTTCACTGCCGCACAGGCAGCTTAGAAACCACATTACGTGGGCCATGCCTGGCTTTTGTCGTTCACTGCCGCACAGGCAGCTTAGAAATTCCTGCATTTTCCGCGACACCTGACACGACAGTTCACTGCCGCACAGGCAGCTTAGAAATTTCATGCCCTGCCCCTTATTTCAATTTTGTCGTTCACTGCCGCACAGGCAGCTTAGAAATACAGCAGCTAGGCCATTATCCGGCCTTGACTGTTCACTGCCGCACAGGCAGCTTAGAAACTTGGGAAGAGCGCCACGCCACGAACGCGGCTGTTCACTGCCGCACAGGCAGCTTAGAAATCGTATATTTTGCGTGCTTGGGCCTCTGTCATGTTCACTGCCGCACAGGCAGCTTAGAAATAATCCGCTATCAACCACGATATTTTCTGTAGGTTCACTGCCGCACAGGCAGCTTAGAAAATCATACGCAGAATCGTTTGGCATCATTCCACGTTCACTGCCGCACAGGCAGCTTAGAAAATTATTGTGGCCAAAATTAAAGATAACTACATGTTCACTGCCGCACAGGCAGCTTAGAAAAATATTGTATTTTCCTAGCGTCTGCGTACATAGTTCACTGCCGCACAGGCAGCTTAGAAAGTATTCATTTGCTGTTTCTGCATCGGCGTCAAGTTCACTGCCGCACAGGCAGCTTAGAAAAAAATACCGCGTGAGCGCGTCCGGCGAGTGGGGTTCACTGCCGCACAGGCAGCTTAGAAACGAGGCGGCGAGCGCGTCCGCCTTTTTTCACGAGTTCACTGCCGCACAGGCAGCTTAGAAATACAGACAATGATGGTGAGCCGCAAACTCAGAGTTCACTGCCGCACAGGCAGCTTAGAAAGATTGTGAAACTGATCCATTCAAAGTTAACGAGTTCACTGCCGCACAGGCAGCTTAGAAACGAAACAGAGGAAGGGCCATGTGGCTATTAGAGTTCACTGCCGCACAGGCAGCTTAGAAAACTCCAAATTAATGACCACTCTAGCGGTAGGTGTTCACTGCCGCACAGGCAGCTTAGAAAAACAACGGTAAGGCCAGGTATTATCTCTTCGCGTTCACTGCCGCACAGGCAGCTTAGAAAGTTTCGGTGTACAGGGCGCCCACGTTGTTACGGTTCACTGCCGCACAGGCAGCTTAGAAAGATAACGACAAGGGCGAAATAAACCCGCATGTGTTCACTGCCGCACAGGCAGCTTAGAAAAAACAGGATAGCTTAGGCTGTCTTTTGCTCTTGTTCACTGCCGCACAGGCAGCTTAGAAAGGTAAATAGCGCCCCGCCGCCCGGGTCGCCTTGTTCACTGCCGCACAGGCAGCTTAGAAAGCTAAATGCTCGTGAAGTGCTCACGTCTAGCCGTTCACTGCCGCACAGGCAGCTTAGAAAACTCAGCTCACCGGCAAAGGCTTAGACAGCGTGTTCACTGCCGCACAGGCAGCTTAGAAATGTTTCGTCAGTAAGAAATGGGTTATCCAACGGTTCACTGCCGCACAGGCAGCTTAGAAATCATCAACCACCAATAAATCTATTTCTCCCAAGTTCACTGCCGCACAGGCGGCTTAGAAAACTAGGCGCAAGAGACGCCGAACCAAAAACAGGTTCACTGCCGCACAGGCAGCTTAGAAAACACCAGCGCGAGCTTGAAGAGGTCTTCAAAAGTTCACTGCCGCACAGGCAGCTTAGAAACGTAAAAATGGCCAAGTGGGCAGGTGAGGAAATGTTCACTGCCGCACAGGCAGCTTAGAAAATTTGACCAGTTTCCACCAGAGATTTAATGACGTTCACTGCCGCACAGGCAGCTTAGAAAATAATAGAACGGCGCAAATTTATCATAAAAAGGTTCACTGCCGCACAGGCAGCTTAGAAATTGTACACTCTCGCATATCCATCCAGTTTTACGTTCACTGCCGCACAGGCAGCTTAGAAATTTATCGTCCCTCGCCGGTAAAATCGGAATAAGTTCACTGCCGCACAGGCAGCTTAGAAAATTGTAATACCGGGTAAAGGCGCGCCGCTTGGGTTCACTGCCGCACAGGCAGCTTAGAAAGTGAATGAAAGCGCTTGATTTGAAAAAAGTGCGTTCACTGCCGCACAGGCAGCTTAGAAATCTCGAAGTAGGCGTAGCGCCCTGCCACCGCCGTTCACTGCCGCACAGGCAGCTTAGAAAAGCATGCATGAAGACACTGTTCAGATAATACTGTTCACTGCCGCACAGGCAGCTTAGAAATTCTTGACGATCAGTAGCGCAGCCACACCCGCGTTCACTGCCGCACAGGCAGCTTAGAAAAGCTTCTTTGCGCGGGGTGGTGTACAGGTTATGTTCACTGCCGCACAGGCAGCTTAGAAATGTCTGCAAATACTTAGACGTTGAAGGATTCGGTTCACTGCAGCACAGGCAGCTTAGATATTCTTGTTTGATGTACTTCAAAAGTTTAAAAGGATAAATTGTGTAGTTATAGAAGGGGCTTGCGTACTGCGCATTAATACTCTTTAGAGGTTGTTGATATGCTAGTAACTACTATTCGCATACAGACAGAGCTAGAGATGCCGTTGGAGGCGCTTTGTAAAAAGTTTAACAGAAGTAAAAGCTCTTTAATTAACCAGGTGCTTAAGGAGTTTATAGCTCAGGATCCGTTAGCTGAACTGCAATGGCAAAAAACTGAGCCTGCTTTAAGGTCTATGAAGTGGGGGAACGGTGTTCCCGCTGAGAAAGTTTTTAAGTGGATGCGGAGTTGGAGTGCGAATGAGAAGTTGCCAAGACCTAAATGTTGAAATTCTCTGTTGAAGATTTTTGTGAATATGTGTTGTAAAAAATTACCTTTTTGCAGTGGGTCGCTTGGTGTTTTAAGAAGCCGTTTTTTTATGTTTGTTGGGCGCGTTAATAATTTTATGTTGTCTAAATTCTGTGTTTAAACATATCCGTTTTGCATTAGTCGATCTCGAAACCACCGGTGGGCAGCACGCACATGACGAAATCATGGAGGTGGCTGTTCGCTTAGTTGGCGAGGGTGTGGATGATAGTTGGGAGTCTTTGCTTGATCCTCTTTGTTCGGTGCCAACCTTTATTCAAGGCTTGACGGGAATTTCTCAAGCCATGCTTAGGGGGAAGCCGACATTCGCAGCGGTGCAGGATGGGCTTTGGGATTTATTGCAGGATGCGGTGTTAGTGGCACATAACGCGCGATTTGATGCTGGATTTTTGCGTGCAAATTTTGCGCGTTATGGTCGCCAATATAGTCCGCCAGTGCTGTGTACGCTAAAGCTTGCGCGCACCCTTTATCCGGACTGGCCTAAGCATGGCTTAGAAGCCATCTGTCACCGGATTGGCTTTTATTCAGAGGTTCATCACCGCGCGATGGCGGATGTTGATGCGATGAAGGCCTTTCTCGACTACGCACGGAAGGACAAAGGCGCGGCGATATTTAATTTTGAGGTGGGCTTGCAGCTCGGTATTCCGGTGTTGCCGCCGTCAATTAGCCAAGAAGATATCGACGCCATTCCTTGTCAGCCCGGTATTTATCGCTTATTGGGTGAAGCCGGTGAATTGTTGTATATCGGCAGCGCGACATCACTGCAAGCTCAGATACTTGCGCATTTTAAAAATACGGCGGGTGACAGTAAGGCGGCGAAATTGGCTCGCAGGGTCGGCGGTGTTCAATGGCAGATGCTGGCGGGTGAGTTGTCTGCTGGGCTTCATGTCAGTTTCGCTCTGCGTCACGAAAAACCACAAATGCAGCGCCGTATAAAAGCGGCGGGCAAACCGTGCTGTGTACGATTTGTGGCTAATGACAAGGGTGACATACAACTGCGCTTGCGCTCTGGGCTACCTGCTAATATTGTGCAGACAGGCGAGATTGTTGCGCTATTTCGGGATCGTAAACAGGCGAAAGCACGCATTATTGAATCTGCGAGTCATTCTGATCTGTGCCTAAGCCGACTTGGCGTGTTGGCGGTCGGCGAGCATTGCGTGTGCAGTGTCTGTGACGCGCTAGCCGATTTATCTTTGCCCGCATCCACGGTGTCTGTGGCCGAGCCGGCTGCGTTTAATGCGGGTGTCACTGCCGCTTTCGCCGAATATGCTTATAGCCCATGGCCTTTTGATGAGCCGGTATTGATTCGTGAACAAAATGAGGCTGGCCATGAGGAGTGGCATTTAGTCGATGACTGGCGTCACTACGGCAGTTTTCATTGGGATACTAATCACCAGCGGTTAACTGAATACGCAGTTCATGGGGTAGATAATCGTACATCGATAAGTTTATTGGATGCACGGCGTCGCTGCGAACAAAGCAAAGACTTCCAATACGAGCATTACCGTTTGTTGCGCGCTTTTTTAAACGACTTGGAATGGCGGCGTTTATCCGAATTTTCAGCTGATATGCCGATATAAGCTCGGTTTCTAACAATCGAGAGTATTCGGGTATAATCACCGTCAACTTTACCGGCCCTATTTATTATTGCTTCGGTGCTATGGGTCTTAGCGGCAGATTTGTGAGATTTTATTATGGCAATTTCCTCTTTTCATCCTCCTCGTCGCACGCTGATGGGCCCCGGTCCTTCGGACGTACATCAACGTATTCTTGACGCACTTGGTCGTCCTACCCTGGGTCATCTTGATCCCTTGTTTATTGGCATGATGGATGAGACCAAAGCACTGCTTAAATACGCGTTTCAGACGAGCAATGAGCTGACCTTGCCAATTTCTGCGCCGGGTTCCGCTGGTATGGAAGCTTGCTTTGTGAATTTGGTTGAGCCCGGCGACAAAGTATTGGTCTGCGTAAACGGTGTTTTTGGTAACCGTATGATTGAGAACGTAACGCGCTGTGGTGGCATCGCTGTTCGTGTTGATTTCCCCTGGGGAGTCGCGGTTGATCCGACGGCTGTTGAGGCGGTCTTAAAAGAGCAGGGCGATATTAAGGTGTTGGCATTTGTTCATGCCGAAACCTCTACCGGTGCATTAAGCGATGCGAAGATACTTTGTGGCCTGGCGAAAAAATACAATGCCTTAAGTATTGTCGATGCGGTAACGTCGATGGGTGGTGTGCCCTTGCTGGTTGATGAGTGGCAGGCTGACGCCGTGTATTCAGGTAGTCAAAAGTGTTTGTCATGCACGCCGGGCTTGTCGCCAGTGACCTTTAGTGACGCTGCGGTGGCCGCTATTAAAGCGCGCAAGCATCCTGTGCAAAGCTGGTTCTTGGATATGAACTTAATCCTAGGGTACTGGGGCGAAGGCGGTAAACGCGCGTATCACCATACCGCGCCGGTGAATGCTTTATACGGTTTGCACGAATCGCTTGTGATGTTACAGGAAGAAGGCTTAGAAAATTCATGGCAGCGCCATGCCACTATGCATAAAGCCTTGGCGGATGGGTTAGAGGCATTGGGTATTCGCTTTGTGGTTGCGGCGGGGCAGCGACTACCGCAGCTTAATAGCGTGTATATTCCAGAGGGCGTTGATGATGCGACTACCCGTCAGTATCTACTTGCCAAGTTCGATTTAGAAATTGGTGCCGGCCTAGGCGACCTCGCTGGAAAAGTGTGGCGAATTGGTTTGATGGGATATAGCGCTAGGATGGAAAATATCACCTTGTTACTGAATGCCTTGGCTGAGGCAATGGGCGAGCAGGGTTATAGCTGCGACGCGGCTAAGGCCGTCGCCGCCGCAGAGGCGGTTTTGGCATAACTCCATCCGGTTGCTAGATTGGCAGTGATTTAAAACCGAGGCATCTTATAAATGTCTCGGTTTTTTTTCGTTTGCACATAAGTATTTTTAACACTAATAGTCTGGCGGAGCATCTGCTAGTCTTCTTCTCATGTCTAATAACGAGCGCGTTGATGTGTCTTTAAGTAATCCGCTAATAGAACAGGTACGGCTTGATTTATTAGAAGCTATTGAAAATGACTCGATAGTCTTACCGACCCTGCCAGAGGTGGCGCTAGAGATTCGCGAGGCGGCTAGCGATCCGGATGTGAATGTCGGTATGTTGGCCAATATTATAGAAAATGACAGCTCTATCGCGACGCGCATTTTACGTATAGCCAACAGCTCTTTGTTACGCGGTTTTCAGCCGATACCGGATGTTAAATCCGCTATTGGCAGAATAGGGCTTGGTTACACCAGCACGCTGGTTACCACCTTGGCAATGCAGCAAATCTTTTTGTCGACCAAAGAAGCGCTTAACCAGCGCATGCGTGCAATATGGATGCACAGCACTGACGTTGCCGCTATTTGTAATACCCTTGCTCGGTCTCATACAAGACTCAATCCAGAAATGGCCACACTGGCGGGGATTGTTCATCAGGTGGGGGCGCTCCCTGTGCTGTCTTACGCTGTTGGACGTGGTTTTTTACGTGACCATCCAGATTTACTCGATCAAATTTTAATCAGTCTAAGTCCGGAGGTGGGGAGCCGTATTCTTGAGGCGTGGGGCTTTGCGGATGAGCTTGTTATGGTGCCAACCGAGCATATGGATTTTGACCGCGAAGTGCCGGAGGCGGACTATGTGGATTTAGTCATGGTGGCTAATTTGCATAGCTACGTAGGCTCTGAACACCCGCTTGCCAGTGTTGACTGGTCTACGGTCAGTGCCTTTGAGCGCTTAGGTTTGCCGGTAACATTAGATGCTGATGATGGTTATCACCAGCAGATTGAACAGATGCAGAGTTTACTAAGGGGCTAGCCTTTACGCTTTTCCCTTTTCCTTTTCTAATTTTAGGACAAATAACCGCCGTCGACTGTTATGCAGCTTCCGGTAGTGTAGCTTGATGCGACTGACGCCAAATACAGCACCGCGCCAGCCATTTCGTCTGGCTGGGCGACTCGGTTTAGCGGTACATCCTTTAAAACGCTTGTTTTGATCGCTTCGTTGCTTACCAGCGCCGATGCAAATTTGGTGTCTGTTAAACCTGGTAACAGCGCGTTGACCCTAACACCCATCGATGCACATTCTTTAGCAAAGGCTTGGGTCATTGAAATTACTGCCGCTTTGCTGATCGAATAAATTCCCTGCAGTGCGCCGGGTTTAACACCGTTAATCGACGCCACATTGATGACGCTACCGCCGCCGTTTTTCGCCATCAGCTTTATACCGATAGACGACATGAAAAAGTAACCGCGAATATTCACGTCGACGGTTTTGTTGAACGCCGCTAAGTCAGTGTCGGTGATGTGGCCAAAATAGGGATTCGTCGCCGCATTGTTGACCAATATATCTAAGCGGCCGTGCTTGCTTTCTATGCTCTTAAAGACGGACTCAATTTGATCTAATTCACCAATATGGCAGGCCATGGCTTCGGCGCTGCCGCCTTCTTGACGAATTTCTTCCGCAACTTTTTCACAGTCCGCCGCTTTGCGGCTAGCTACAATAACGTGTGCTCCCTGCGCAGCAAGTAACTTACAAATACTTCTGCCGATGCCGCGGCTACCACCGCTGACTAGGGCCACTTTATTGCTTAGATCAAAAAGCGTGTCGGCGTTAGTGCTCATTTTATTTTTCCTTTACCTTGGCTTGTTTGTCGATGGCGGCGTTACCATATTTAGCTGCCGTTTTTTATTTTGGCTGCGCGTCGAACTGCTGACCGTTTACCTCGTTACTAGCGTCACTCATTAAATACAGGTAAAGAGGCATAATGGCTTCTGGCGGTGGGTTGTCCTGCGGATTTTCACCGGGGTAGGCAGTGCGTCTCATCACGGTTTGGGTGGCGCCTGGATTGATACTGTTGACACGGGTTTTGTTCAGTTCAAATTCTTCATCGGCCAAAATTTGCATCATGCCCTCTGTGCCAAACTTAGACACCGAGTATGCTCCCCAAAATGAACGGCCTTTGCGCCCAACACTGGACGAAGTAAAAATTATCGACGCATTCTCCGCTGCCGCTAACATGGGTAGCAAGGCTTGGGTCATCATGAATGGCGCTGTTAGGTTGACGTGCAGGACTTCGTCCCAGCTATCTACTGTTGTTTGCGCGAGGGTACGGCGCTGGCCAAGAACGCCTGCGTTGTGAAGCAGACCGTCAAGGTGGCCAAACTCTTTTTCAATGGTATTTGCCAGATCTTCGTAATCTTTCATCGCTGCGCCGCGCAGATGCATCGGGTAAATGGCAGCCTGCGGATATCCCGCTGCTTCAATTTCATCATAAACCGCTTCGAGCTTGCTCACTGTGCGACCAAGCAATATCACGGTGGCGCCGTGTTGCGCATAGCTAAGCGCTGCGGCGCGACCGATGCCATCACCGGCCCCAGTGACCAGAATAATTTTGTTTTGTAGGCATTGTGGCTCGGCGATAAATTCTGGGGGAAGGGTTAAAGGCACGTAAAATCCTCGGGTTTAAGACTGCTGGAGTTTGTTTATTAACGGAATGAGATCGACGGCGGTGTCGACAATGTAAGTCGCGCCCCAATTGTCTGCGCTGTCGTTTTCCAAAATATAGCCATAGCGACAGGCCACAGTTCTCATATTTGCGTTACGGCCTGCGTCGATATCGCGTTTATGGTCACCCACATAAATCGTATTTGCTGGTAGGCAGTCGATCTCTTTGCAGGCCAAGTAAATCGGTTCGGGATGGGGTTTTCGATTTGTCACGTGATCTGGGCAGATCGCCGTTGCGCAGCGCGCCGACAGTTGCATAGCCTTTAGTAGTGGCTCGGTATAGCGCGAGGGCTTATTGGTAACGATTCCCCATTTCAAACCCAGGGATTCGATATGGGTAAGTACCTCGTCCATGCCCGGAAAAAGGGTGGTGCTAATCGAGAGTTGTGCTAGGTAGCGATCGAGAAATTCATTGAGTAAATCTGCGAAACCATCACTACCTTCAGCTTGCTCAAAGCCGAGGCTGACCACCGCACGGGCACCATCGGAAACCCGTCTGCGCACTGCGTCATAGTTTTGTAGCGGACGATTGTGCTCTGCCAGCATGCTATTGAGCACAGCTGTAAAGTCGGCGGCTGTGTCTAGTAAGGTGCCGTCTAGGTCGAATAAGACTGCGTGCAGCATCAGGCGGGTTTCTTCACGTGAATCATATAATTTACGTCAACGTCTTTTTCATTCAGCCGATAAGTGCGCAACAGCGGGTTATAGGTCAGGCCTGTCATATGCTGCATTTGCAAACCGGCTTCGCGAATCCAGTTACCGAGTTCCGCCGGGCGAATAAAGCGGCTGAAGTCGTGGGTGCCTTTGGGCAGCATTTTTAGTAAGTATTCCGCACCGACGATCGCAAACATAAAGGCTTTGGGATTGCGGTTGATGGTGGAAAAGTAAATGTCGCCACCCGGTTTGCACAATGCCGCACAGGCACGAATAACGGAAGAGGGATCGGGAACGTGTTCCAGCATTTCGAGGCAGGTGACAACGTCGTAGGTGCCTGCTTCATCTGCCGCAAGTTCTTCCGCGGTGGTTTGAAAATACTCAACCTTAGCGCCAGATTCCAATTGGTGCAGTCGGGCCACGCTGAGTGGTGCTTCGCCCATGTCGATACCTTTGACTCGGGCGCCGCGCTGATACATGGCCTCGGAGAGAATGCCGCCGCCGCAGCCGACATCTACAACGCGACGTTCGGCCAGTGGCGAGCGCTCGTCAATATAGTTAACGCGTAGCGGGTTGATGTCGTGCAGGGGCTTGAACTCGCTGTTGCGATCCCACCAGCGATGCGCCAGTTCTTCAAATTTGGCGATCTCCGCTGGATCAACATTGTTTCTATTTTGTTTGTGCGATTCCGCGTGCTGCATTTTATTCTCCGCTAATTCTTGAGCGCCAGAGTTCTGCGCGAGCAATAATATCTCGGCGATCCAGCGTGGTCAGTTCGCCATTATCCAGTACCTTACGGCCCATGATCCAGCTATAGCGAACCTGATGGCTGATATTGGTGTACACCAATTGGGATACTGGGTTGTAAATCGGTTGTTGTTCTAAGCCGGATAAGTCGATGGCAATCACGTCGGCTTGCTTGCCAATCTCTAAGCTGCCGACTAAATGATCTATGCCAAGGGCTTTGGCGCCGTTTAATGTCGCCATGGTCAGTGCGTAGTGGTCGGGCAGTGCGCTGGCGTCACCGGCAACGATTTTGCCTAGCAGTGCCGCGCTTCGCATTTCACTGAATAGGTCGAGGTCGTTATTGCTTGCTGCGCCGTCAGTGCCAATGGCGACATTGATGCCTGCGCTGCGCATTCTTTCAACGGGAGAGAAACCGCTGGCTAGCTTCATATTCGATTCTGGACAGTGAATGGCATGGCAGCCGAAATTAGCTAGCGTCGCGATATCTTCGTCATTTAATGCCGCGAGGTGCACGCACTGGGTTTTTGGTCCAAGCAAGCCCAGATCGGCAAGGCGCGCGATGGGGCGTTTGCCAGTTTGGGCGACAGCGTCGTCTATTTCCTGCTGGGTTTCATGAAGATGAATTTGAATCGGCGCGTCTGCCTCGGCAGCGAGGGTGGCCACCCTTTGCATGGCGTCGTCGCCGACGGTGTAGGGCGCGTGGGGCCCAAAGGCGACGGTAATGAGTTTGCTGTGTTTTAGCTCGTCCCGCAGGGCGAGGCCCTTACGTAAATAATCGTCGGGGCCGCTACCCCAGGCGGAGGGGAAGTCAAATATAGGGAAGCTGAGCTGGGCGCGAATGCCCGCTTTGCGAATGACGGTGGCAGCGGCCTCTGGAAAAAAGTACATATCGCTAAAGGTGGTCGTGCCGCTGCGGAGCATTTCTGCAATGGCTAGCTCGCAGCCGTCGCGGACAAAGGCCTCGTCTACCCAGCGACCTTCTGCCGGCCAAATGTGGTCGTTCAGCCAAGTGTGCAGAGGTTTGTCGTCCGCCAAGCCGCGAAATAGGCTCATTGCTGCATGGCCGTGTGCGTTAATTAGTCCCGGCATCAGCACGTGGCTGTCTAATCGCAGTACTTCGTTGGCCTCGATATTTTCAGCGTCTACGGCGGGCAAAAGTGCGCAGATTTCGCCGTCGCGGATAGCTAGTGCGTAGTTGTTTAGTGGTGTGCAGTTAGGTGCGACGGGAATAATCCAGCGCGCAAATATCAGTGTATCAACGGGGTCTGAGCTTTGGGCAGGCATGGGGCTGTCCGTATCTGTTTATGCAAAGGCGCAAGTATACCTGTTAACACGGCCGCTGTGGTCGCCTTTTGTTGCGGTAGTACATTGATTTGCGGCGATTTTGAACTGTCTACGGGCTTGAGATTTATGCTATCATTCTCGCTTTATTTTCCGCTTAGACCAGCTGCGCCGTCGGCGGAGACGGAAGTAGTGGTGAGTTAAATACCGGATAAGGCCGATTTCGAGGCGACACTGCCGCGTGACGACTATCCATAATAAGGAATTACCCTGTTCATGGCTGATATAGCTAAAGAGATTCTGCCGGTAAACATTGAGGACGAGCTTAAGCAGTCCTATCTTGATTACGCAATGAGTGTCATCGTAGGTCGGGCGCTTCCCGATGTGCGTGACGGTCTAAAACCTGTTCATCGCCGCGTATTGTTCGCTATGAGTGAGCTGGGTAATGACTGGAATAAAGGCTACAAGAAGTCTGCCCGTGTGGTGGGTGACGTTATTGGTAAATACCATCCCCATGGTGACTCTGCGGTATACGACACCATCGTTCGGATGGCTCAGCCGTTTTCACTGCGCTATATGCTGGTTGATGGCCAAGGCAACTTCGGTTCTATCGATGGTGATAACGCGGCGGCTATGCGTTATACCGAAATTCGTATGCGCAAGATTGCCCATGAAATTCTCGCCGATCTAGACAAAGAAACCGTTGATTGGGTGCCTAACTACGATGGCACCGAGCAAATTCCGGCAGTAATGCCTACTAAAATACCGGCGCTATTGATCAATGGCTCATCAGGTATTGCGGTGGGTATGGCAACAAATATCCCACCACACAACTTAACCGAAGTGGTTAATGGCTGTTTGGCTTTGCTTGATGATCCAGATATTACTGTTGACCAGTTGATGGAGCATATCCCTGGTCCAGACTTCCCGACGGCGGCAATCATTAATGGCCGCGCCGGTATTGTTGAAGCCTATAGAACGGGGCGTGGTCGTATCTATGTTCGCGCTCGCGCAGAAGTTATCGTTGATGAAAAGACCCATCGCGAAACTATTCTTATTCACGAGCTGCCTTATCAGGTAAATAAGGCGCGCTTGATCGAGAAAATTGCCGAGCTAGTTAAAGAGAAGAAAATAGAAGGCATTTCTGAGCTGCGAGACGAGTCTGATAAAGACGGTATGCGCGTTGTTATTGAAATGAAGCGCGGCGAAAGCGGCGAAGTCATACTGAACAATTTATATGCACAAACACAGCTGCAAAATGTGTTTGGTATCAATATTGTGGCTTTGGTAGATAATCAGCCGCGCATTCTTAACCTCAAACAGCTACTCGAATACTTTATTCGTCACCGCCGTGAAGTTGTTACTCGTCGTACTGTGTATTTGCTGCGCAAGGCACGGGAACGCGGTCATGTACTTGAAGGTTTGGCGGTAGCGATCTCTAATATCGACGAGATTATCGCGACCATTAAAGCGTCTGCAACCACCCAAGAAGCGAAAGATAGCTTGATCTCGCGCCCATGGAAGTTGGGCGATGTGGCCGGAATGTTGGAGCGCGCCGGCGAGAATGCCTGCCGTCCAGATGATCTTGAAGATCAGTATGGCATGCGCGATGGCCAGTATTATTTGTCGCCTGTGCAAGTTCAGGCGATTCTCGATCTGCGTTTGCAAAAACTGACTGGTTTAGAGCATGAGAAGCTATTGGGCGAGTACCAAGAGCGTCTGCTGGAAATTGCGGAATACTTAAATATTCTGGCGAATCCCGATGTACTGATCGCCGTTATTCGTGGTGAATTAGAGCAAGTAGTTGCCGATTACGGCGACGAGCGTCGCAGTGAAATTGTGGCCTCACAGCTTGATCTTAATCACGAAGATTTGATTCCTGAAGAAGACCGTGTAGTGACTATTTCCAATGGCGGTTATGCCAAGTCGCAGCCTTTAGATACCTATCAGGCGCAGCGTCGCGGCGGCATGGGTAAATCTGCTACCTCGGTTAAAGACGAAGATTTTGTTGAGCACTTATTGGTGGTGAATACGCACACCACCATTCTGTGTTTCAGTAATATCGGTAAAGTATATTGGTTACGTGCCTACCAGATTCCCGTTGCGGGTCGTAATTCGCGCGGTCGGCCGATGGTGAATTTATTACCGCTGGATGAGAATGAACGTATCACCTCGATTCTGCCAGTAAACGAGTATACCGAAGGCTATTTCATATTTATGGCCACCGGTTTTGGTACGGTTAAAAAGACACCGCTAGAGGCGTTTTCGCGTCAGCGCAGTGTTGGTTTGCGCGCCATTGAGCTTGATGAAGGTGACGTACTTATCGGCACCGCAATCACCAATGGCGAAAACGATATTTTGTTATTAACCAGCGCTGGTAAAGCGGCTCGCTTCCCTGAAACTGCTGTTCGCGCCATGGGGCGTACCGCACGCGGCGTACGCGGTATTCGCATGGATGAAGGCCAATCCGCTATCGCGATGATTATTCCGCAAGAGGGTGGTCGCGTATTGACCGTCTCTGAGAATGGTTATGGCAAACGTACTTTGGTGGAAGATTTCCCGGCGAAAGGCCGCGGAAATCGTGGTGTTATTGCCATGGCCATGAGTGAGCGTAATGGACCCTTGGTTGGCGCAGTTCAGGTCTTTGAAGGTGACGACCTGATGCTGATCAGTGACCAAGGTACTTTGGTTCGTACTCGCACAGATGAAGTGTCTATTCTCAGCCGTAATACCCAGGGTGTTCGTGTTATTCGTTTGAAAGAAGACGAGCATTTAGTGGGTGTTCAGCGCGTCGAGGAAGAAGATGAAAAATTGCCAGAAATTGATGAAGATGCAGAAATAGCATCAGCTGATGATGTGATTGCTGGCGAAGCAGCTGTTAGTGACGATGATGCAGGTGCCTCTGCAGACGATAGCGCTGAGGAGTAATCCCACGCGCGGTAGTTTGTTTAGATTTGCAGATAAATAGTATGAGTAGCGGCGCCGCTGGCGCCGTTTGTTTTTTTATTTTTTAACTTTCGGAGTGGCGATTCAAGATGGCGCGTCGTTTTAATTTTTGTGCAGGTCCGGCTTCAATTCCTGAATCAGTGTTGGCAGAGGCTAGCGAGCAGCTATTAGATTGGCAGGGTCGTGGTTTGTCGGTCATGGAAATGAGCCACCGCTCCGATGAGATGGTCGGAATTGCCAATGAGGCCGAAGCCGATTTGCGCGAGCTGATGGGTATTTCTGACGACTATGCCGTGCTGTTCTTGCAAGGTGGGGCAAGCAGCCAGTTTTCTGCCGTGCCCTTAAATTTGATGGGCGAAGGCAAGGTTGTTGATTACGTCAACACCGGAGAATGGTCTAAAAAAGCCATCAAAGAAGCGAAACGCTACGCGACAGTGAATGTTGTTGCGTCCTCTGAAGATACCAACTTCACCACAATTCCGGCGTTTGACAGCTGGAAATTAAGTGATGATGCGGCCTATTTGCACTACACACCAAATGAAACTATTGGTGGCTTGGAGTTTTTCTGGACACCAGAAAGCAAGGTGCCACTGGTTGCCGACATGTCGTCTACTATTTTGTCACGCCCAGTTGACGTGAATAAATTTGGTTTGATTTACGCGGGTGCGCAAAAGAATATTGGCCCTGCCGGTTTAACGATAGTGATCGTTCGCAAAGATTTATTGGGTAAAGCCAGCGCGATTACGCCAACGATGTTGGATTACAAAACTGCTTTCGATAATGACTCTATGTACAACACGCCGCCGACGTGGGCGTGGTATTTGGCAGGCTTGGTATTTAAGTGGCTCAAAGCTCAGGGCGGTCTTGAGGCGATGGAAGTGGTAAACCGTCGCAAAGCTGAGAAGTTGTATAGTTACATTGATGCTAGCGGCTTTTATAGTAACCCTGTTGAAATTGCCAGTCGTTCTTTAATGAACATTCCTTTTGTATTAGCGGACGCGAGCCTGGATAAGGCATTTCTTGCTGGTGCAGAAGAAGCCGGTTTACTTAATTTGAAGGGCCATCGTTCAGTGGGTGGTATGCGTGCCAGTGTTTACAATGCGGTGCCTGAAGAAGCGGTAGACGCGCTAATCGCTTATATGAAAGATTTCGCACAACAACACGGTTGAGATTATGAGCGAATCCAACACGCCGCCAATTACTCTTGATGATTTGCGTCAGGACATCGACAGCATCGATACGCAGATTCACGATCTGCTGAATCGTCGTGCTAGCTGTGCTCAGCAGGTTGCCGAGGTAAAGCTTCGGGAGTTTGCCGCTGCCCAGCAGTTTGAGTCGAATGCTGATAGCAGTAGTGCGCAGCAATTACTGTTTTATCGTCCAGAGCGTGAAGCTCAGGTATTGGCGCGGGTGAAGGCAGCGAATAAAGGCCCCTTGGCAGACGACACGGTAGCCTTTATTTTTCGCGAAATTATGTCGGCGTGTTTGGCCTTAGAGAAGCCGATGGAAGTGGCCTATTTAGGTCCAGTGGGCACCTTTAGTCAGGCCGCTGCGCTTAAACATTTTGGCCATGCTGTCGTTAGTGTGCCGCAAACATCTATTGATGAGGTTTTTGCAAAGGTCGCTAACGGGCAGTGCCATTACGGCGTTGTGCCAGTCGAAAATTCAACCGAGGGTATGGTTTCAAATACCTTGGATGCCTTTATTAATTCTCCGCTAAAGATCTGTGGTGAGCTGGAACTGCGTATTCGTCTGCATTTATTGGTGGGTAAAGACGGTAAAGATAAGCCGATTACGCGTATCTGTGCGCATCAGCAAGCCTTGGCGCAAAGCCGCCGCTGGTTGGATGCTAACTATCCCGGTGTGGAGCGTTCTGCGGTAAGCAGCAACGGTGAAGCTGCCAGAATGGCGGCGGAAGAAGAGGGCGTGGCCGCTGTCGCTGGTGATATAGCAGAACAGCAGTATGGCTTATTGCAGGTGGCTGGCAATATTGAAGATCAGCCGGATAATACCACGCGCTTTTTAATTATTGGCCGCGAAGATGTAGCGTCCAGTGGTCGCGATAAAACGTCCTTAGTGGTGTCTGCCCGAAATCGTCCTGGTGCGTTGTTTAAATTGCTCGAGCCGTTTCAAAAAGCCGATGTCATGCTTACCCGAATTGATACGCGACCATCGCGAACAGAGCCTTGGACATACGTGTTCTTTATCGAGTTTGAAGGCCATCGCGATGATGCCATTATCGTTGATATTCTCAATGACATTGAGCAGCACTCCATTATGTTTAAAGTATTAGGGTCTTATCCCAAGGCCGCAATCTAGTTATGTTGTTTGGCCTATTTTGTGAGGGTGTAGCAAGTGACGTGTGATGTATTTGCGCTGGCAAATGTCGGCGTTCAGGGTTTACATCCCTATCAGCCGGGTAAACCTATTGAAGAGCTGCAGCGTGAGCTGGGCTTGGACAATATAGTTAAACTAGCGAGTAATGAAAACCCGCTTGGCCCGTCGCCGATCGCGATGGCTGCTGCGCAAGCGTCGTTGAAACAAATGCATCTCTATCCCGATGCCAGCGGCTTTGAATTAAAGAAAAAGCTCGCTGCTAAACTGGGTGTGGGCGAAAACCAATTTACCCTTGGCAATGGCTCCAATGATGTTTTGGACTTGATTGCGCGCACCTTTTTGGGCGCGGGTAGTTCTGCTGTATTTTCGCAATACGCTTTTATTGTTTACCCCATTGCCGTTCAGGCTGTCGGTGCTCGCGCTATTGTTGCGCCAGCAAAAGATTGGGGGCATGACTTACTTGAAATGGCGGCGGCTATTGAGGCAGATACCAAAGTTGTTTTCATTGCCAATCCAAATAACCCCACTGGAAATTACCTTGATCGCGAATCCCTGAGCGCATTCTTAGCCAAGGTTCCTGAGCACGTTATTGTTGTTCTTGATGAGGCTTATGTGGAGTTTGCGGGTGTTGATGATTTTCCTGACGGACTAACATTTTTAAACGATTACCCCAATGTTATTGTGACACGCACCTTTTCTAAGGCTTATGGTTTGGCTGGTTTGCGAATTGGCTATAGTATTAGCAGCCCGCAAATTGCCGATTTGTTAAACCGCGTGCGTGCGCCATTCAATGTCAGTATTCCCGCGATGTCGGCGGCTCTTGCAGTATTAGATGATCGAGATTATTTGCAACGTAGCCAGCAGGTCAATAGCGCGGGTATGGGTCAACTATGTGCTGGTTTCGATGAGTTAGGGCTGACTTATATTCCATCGGTCGGAAATTTTGTTGCTGTTGAATTACCCTGTGATGCGGTGCCTGTATACCAAGCCTTACTTCGCGAGGGCGTTATTGTTCGTCCCGTTGGTGTTTATCAAATGCCAAATCATTTGCGCGTATCAATTGGTTTGGAACACGAAAACGCACGTTTTCTTAGTGCCTTAAAAAAGCTGATAAATGAGGGATGTTTTGATCAATAAACTCACCATTATTGGTCTAGGCCTAATGGGGGGCTCATTGGCCAAGGCCTTAAAGGCGCAGGGTGCTGTTGGCCAAGTAGTCGCAACAGGGCGCCGTGCGGAGTCGCTTGAGCGAGGCCTGCAGCTTGGGGTGATAGATTCCTATACCCTCGATATGGCCGAAGCCGTCGCTGGTGCCGACGTAGTAGTGATCGCGACGCCGACATTAATCGCCGAAAAAGTCATGGCAGAAATAGCACCGTTGATGACCGCTAATATGGTGGTGACTGATGTTGCTAGCGTAAAAGGTAATATTCAAAAAGCAGCCGAACGAATATTTGGTGACGTGCCGGCGAATTTTGTGCTCGGTCATCCCATCGCGGGTTCAGAGCAAAGTGGTGTTGACGCATCGGCAGTAGATTTGTTTGTTGATCATCGAGTGATATTAACGCCCTTGGCAAACACTTCTGATTCGGCGCTTTCGCTGATTCAGTCAATGTGGGAAACCTGCGGGGCCGAAGTGGTGTGTATGGATGTGGAGGAGCATGATGCCGTTCTTGCGGCGACCAGTCATCTGCCCCATGTTTTGGCCTACACCCTAGTTGACGCGCTTGCTCAGAATGGCGCGGCGGCAGATATTTTTCGATTTGCGGCTGGCGGGTTTCGCGACTTCACTCGTATTGCGTCAAGTGACCCAACTATGTGGCACGACATTGCGCTGGCGAATCGCGATGCAATATTGCAGGGTATCGATACCTTTTCAGCGCATTTAAGCACTGTTCGAGAGGCGATTGCCGACGGCGATGGCGACGCTATTTTTGCCACCTTCGATCGCGCTAAGCACGCGCGTGATGAACATTTTTTGGGGCAGTATCTCGCCCGTCAAAAAAAACCTCTTTCATCGTAACTTCATATTTTCCTGATTAAATTAAAGAGAAATATTATCGTGGATTTCCTTTTGCAACCCGGTGGCCAAATGCGCGGTACTGCCCGTGTCCCAGGTGATAAGTCTATTTCCCATCGCTCTATTATGTTGGGCGCCATCGCAGACGGTGTTACCACCGTAGACGGGTTTCTAGAGGGCGAAGATGCGCTTTCTACTCTCAATGCATTTCGCGCGATGGGGGTAGAAATTGAAGGGCCAGAAAATGGTCGCGTGGTGATTCATGGTGTTGGGCGAGACGGTCTAAAAGCACCCGTTGGTGATGTGTATGTGGGCAACTCAGGTACCTCTATGCGCTTGCTTGCAGGTTTATTAGCAGGGCAAAAATTCGATGTCACGATGACCGGCGATGTGTCGCTGAGTAAGCGCCCAATGGAGCGTGTTGCTGCGCCATTAAGGCTAATGGGAGCGGTAGTAGAAACAGCAGAGGGTGGCCGCCCACCGCTAACATTACGCGGTGGACAATCACTGAAGGCTATCGATTACGTATTACCAATGGCGAGTGCGCAGGTGAAGTCTTGTGTGTTGTTGGCGGGCTTATATGCGGAAGGTGACACGCGTACCACTGAGCCTGCACCGACCCGAGATCACAGCGAGCGCATGTTGCGCGGTTTTGGTTATGCGGTAGATGTAGATGGGCCGGTAGCCAAGCTGACTGGCGGTGGTCGTCTAAGCGCAGTACATATAGATGTGCCGGCTGATATTTCTTCGGCGGCCTTTTTTATGGTCGCGGCGAGTATTACGCCAAATGCAGATTTAACTCTGGAACACGTTGGCATTAATCCAACGCGCATCGGGGTAATTAATATTCTTCGCGCCATGGGTGGCGATATTACAGTATTTAATGAGCGTGAAATCGGCGGCGAACCGGTTGCCGATATTCGTATACGTTATGCTCAGCTCAAAGGTATCAATATTCCTGAGGACCAGGTGCCGTTGGCGATTGACGAATTTCCTGTGTTATTTGTGGCTGCAGCCTGTGCCGAAGGGCAAACAGTATTAACGGGTGCCGAGGAGTTGCGCGTTAAGGAAAGTGACCGTATTCAGGTCATGGCTGATGGCCTGCAGGCAATGGGTATTAGCGCTGTACCGACTGAGGATGGCATTGTCATTCAGGGGGGGCAAATTACCGGCGCAACGGTTGAAAGCCATCATGATCACCGCATAGCCATGTCCTTTGCGGTCGCTTCGTTGCGTGCGAGCAAGCCAATCACGGTGACGGGCTGCGATAATGTGGCGACGTCATTCCCTAATTTTGTCAGTTTGGCCGCCGGACTTGGAATGAATATAGAGGTGCAGGTTTGAGTAATTTTGATTCCATGTTAGCCGCGCCGGTGATCGCCATAGATGGCCCAAGTGGTTCAGGTAAGGGTACCTTGTGCCAAAAGCTAGCAAGGCATTTGGGTTGGCATTTGTTGGATAGTGGCGCGCTTTATCGTTTAGTTGGCATGGCTGCGGATAAACATGGCTGCGCCTTTGATGACGAGGCTGCCATTGCCAAGTTGGCGGCAAATCTTGATGTTGAATTTATTGCGGGAGAGCCAGGAGAGCCGACACTTGTGTTTCTCGAAGGTGAAGACGTTAGCGGAGATTTACGTACAGAAACGACGGGTATGTTAGCGTCTAAAGTTGCTGTTCTTCCTGCTGTACGAAGAGCGTTATTAGGTCGCCAGCGAGATTTTGCTAAAGCGCCGGGTTTGGTCGCTGACGGTCGCGACATGGGCACGGTGGTGTTCACTACTGCGCCGGTCAAGATATTCTTAACCGCAAGTGCCGAGGAGCGTGCCGAACGACGCTACAATCAGTTGAAATCAAGCGGTGATGATGTTAACCTCGCGACCCTTTTAGGGGAGATACGCGCCCGCGATAAACGTGATTCCGAGCGTGAATTAGCCCCCTTAAAGCCCGCAGACGACGCTGTGCACATTGATAGCAGTGGTTTGGGCATAGAAGAAGTGTTTAACCGAGTGCTGGCGGAAGTCAACGCTCGTCTTGTTAGTTTGTAAAAAGACTAACTAAAAACCGTCGCATGCAGCGCAAACACCAGCTGGCGTTGTATTGAGGCAATATGAATTGACCCGTGTAAGCTGGATACGCGGCGATACGGTGGCGTTGCCACTACTTAATACTCAGGTAATGACTAATGAGCGAGAGCTTTGCTGATCTATTTGAAGAAAGTTTAAAAACCATTGATATGAAACCCGGTTCGATCGTAACCGGCGTTGTAATTGATTTTGATAGTGATTGGGTTACTGTTCACGCAGGCCTGAAATCTGAAGGTGTTATTCCCCGCGAGCAGTTCTTAAGCGACAGCGGTGAATTCACTCTGTCTATCGGTGACGAAGTGCAAGTTGCTTTGGAGTCGGTAGAAGACGGTTTCGGTGAAACTAAATTATCACGTGAAAAAGCCAAGCGCGCTGAAGCGTGGACTACTCTTGAAGCAGCGTTTGAGGCTGAAGAGTCTGTTATTGGTATTATCAATGGCAAGGTCAAAGGTGGTTTTACTGTCGATATCAACAGCATCCGTGCCTTCCTGCCCGGTTCTTTGGTAGATGTTCGTCCAGTTCGCGACACTGCGCACTTGGAAGGCAAAGAGCTTGAATTCAAAGTCATTAAGCTGGACCAAAAGCGCAACAACGTCGTTGTTTCGCGTCGTGCTGTTCTTGAGAGCGTAAACAGCGAAGAGCGCGAAGCGCTGCTGGAATCTCTGCAAGAAGGTATGGTTGTTAAAGGTATTGTTAAGAACTTGACCGACTACGGTGCTTTCGTAGATTTGGGTGGTATTGACGGTCTGTTGCACATCACTGACATGGCTTGGAAGCGTATTAAGCACCCAAGCGAAATCGTTGAAGTGGGTCATGAAATTGACGTTCGTATTCTTAAGTTCGACCGTGAGCGCAACCGCGTATCACTGGGTCTTAAACAGCTTGGCGAAGATCCATGGGTTGCTATCAAAGCGCGTTACCCTGAGAACTCTCGCGTTAAAGCTAAGGTCACTAACCTGACTGATTACGGCTGTTTCGCAGAGATCGAAGAGGGCGTTGAAGGTCTGGTTCACGTTTCTGAAATGGATTGGACTAACAAAAACATCCACCCATCTAAAGTCGTTCAAGTTGGCGATGAAGTGGAAGTGATGATTTTGGACATCGACGAAGAGCGTCGTCGTATTTCTCTGGGTATCAAACAGTGTCAACAAAACCCATGGGATGCATTTGGTGGCCAGTTCACTAAGGGCGACAAGATCAAGGGCGCTATCAAGTCAATCACTGACTTCGGTATCTTCATTGGTCTAGACGGCAACATCGACGGTCTGGTTCACTTGTCAGACATTTCTTGGAATGAAACTGGCGAAGAAGCCGTACGTAAATTCAAGAAAGGCGATGAGATCGAGACTGTGATTCTGTCTATCGATCCTGAGCGTGAGCGCATTTCTTTGGGCATCAAACAGCTTGAAGATGATCCGTTCTCTAACTACGTTGCTGAAAACGACAAGGGCGCCATTGTTAATGGTGTTGTTAAAGAAGTCGATGCGAAAGCCGCTATTGTTGTACTGAGCGAAGAAGTTGAAGGCGTGTTGAAAGCGTCTGAAATCAGCCGCGACAAAGTTGAAGATGCACGTAACGTGTTGAAAGTGGGCGATGCTGTTGAAGTTAAAATCATCAGTGTAGACCGTAAGAATCGTGCAATGACCTTGTCTATTAAAGCCAAGGACGTTGACGACGAGAAAGAAGCAGTTAAGTCACTGCGTGAGAAAGAAGTCGAAACTGCTGCTCCGGCAACAATCGGCGACTTGATCAAGGCTCAGATGGAAAATAAAGACTAAGGTCTTTAATCTGAGTCTAGGTTACGGGCATTTACTTTGAGTAATTGCCCGTAACTATCTGGCTTATATGCAAAAAAATGCTAAGCTAGGCTTGGGTGTTGGAAACAACGGGAACAAGCAATGACTAAATCTGAATTAATAGAGTTGATTACCGAGCGTCAGCCGCAGCTGTCTCATAAGGACGTTGAGCTGGCGGTTAAAACTATGATCGAACATATGTCGACGGTTTTAGCCACGGGTGATCGAATTGAGATTCGAGGATTTGGTAGTTTTTCTCTGCATTATCGAGAACCTCGTATGGGGCGTAATCCCAAAACGGGCGATACTGTCGAGTTACCCGGCAAGTTTGTTCCCCATTTTAAGCCAGGCAAAGAATTACGCGAAAGAGTGAATTTGAGCCTGCAGTCAGGCACTTAGCAACACTCACTGCTAGCGTTATGATTAAAGAAACGGTATGGTCTTTGACCATGCCGTTTTTTTTTTGGAAAAGGTTAGATGCGTCTGATCCGTTCGATTTTAGTGTTCCTCTTGTTACTCCTCGTGCTAGCTGTGGGGCTTCTGTTTACTATTCAAAATGATGTATTGGTGCCCTTAAATGTGCTCGTTGCAGATTTACCGGCTCAGCGCTTGTCAACGTGGGTTATTTTGGCATTCTTCGTGGGCGGGTTAGCGGGTTTGGCTGCAAGCTCCATAGTGATAATACGTATACAGGCCTCGCGGCTTCGTTTGCGTCGCCTCCTAACGTCCCAGAAAACCAAGATTGCACGCAGCCAGACGACAAGTAGTTAATCTGGAATGGGTGTTGAGCTAATACAATTTCTCTTGGTTCTCGCAGCGGTGGCCAGCGGTTGGTTGCTGGGTTATTTCTACCGCCCTAAAAAGCGAAGCCATAGCAGTGATGACAATGCTAGCTCTTACTATAAGGGGTTGAATTACCTCTTGGGCGAGCAGGCGGGCGCCGCGGTCATGACGGTGATCAATGAATTGCCGGTCAATATCGAAACTCTGCCGACACACCTAGCATTAGGTAATCTGATGCGCAGCAAGGGTGAAGTTGATGGCGCTATTCGCATTCATCAGAACTTATTATCGCGGCCGAGCTTGCCCAAAGAAAAGCTGTACCAAGTGAATCTCGAATTGGCGAGGGATTATATTTCTGCAGGCCTATTTGATCGAGCCGAACGTTTACTTCGAGACGTGGTGGATGAATCCCCGCAGTACCGTAGTGATGCCTTGGAGCATTTACAGGGTATTTATCAAAGCGAAAAGGAGTGGGATCAGGCTATCGCGGTAGCGTTGTTACGCCTGCCTCAGAGACGGTGGTTAAAAAAGTCTGCAGCGCCAACTGCCGCTGAGCGCGCGGTAGAGTGTTCTTTGAGTCATTATCACTGCGAGAAAGCTCAACCGTTGCTGGCCGCTCACGATATTAAATCCGCGTCTAAAGAATTGCAGATGGCACGCAGCTACGATAACGACAATGTACGCGCCTATTTACTTTTAGCTAAGGTTGCCATCACGCAGAAAAAACCACAGCAAGCTTTGGAATTACTGCATTCGGTCATTGAGCGGCAACCAGCTTTCGCTAAAGAGGTTTTACCTTTATTTCGTGAGGCATTTGTCGATTTTGGAAATCGAGCTGGTTATCTTGATGCGCTTAAGCGGATTGCGGAAAAAGTCAGCAGTACTGCGTTTATTACTGAGTGTGCTTTGCAGCTGGCAGAGCAGGCGAGTTCGGAGTCCGCATTAAGTTATTTGTATGATGCGGCGAGGAAGCGCCCGACCATTGTTTTACTTTTGTCTGTTCTCGATCAGCAGGATTCCGACGTAGGACAAAGTGCCGTATTAGTAACGCAGTTACTAGATCAGCTAAAAGCTGAGCGGCCAATTTATCGGTGTCGGCACTGTGGTTTTTCTGGCCAAAAGCTGCACTGGTTATGTCCCAGTTGTGAGCAGTGGGGTACCATTGCGCCAATCCGAGGAATACAAGGTGATTGAATTAAATTATGACTGATAAATCTCCACTCATCGTCGCGTTAGATTTTGCCGTGCGCGCCGACCTTGACGCCTTAGTAGATAGGCTGGATCCATCCTTATGTCGTTTAAAAGTAGGTAAAGAATTATTTACTTTGTATGGCCCCGAAATAGTTAAGGATTTGCACGCTCGCGGTTTTGAGGTTTTTTTAGACTTGAAATTTCACGATATTCCGAATACCACGGCGGCGGCGGTAGCGGCGGCAGCGGAGCTGGGTGTGTGGATGGTGAATGTTCATGCGTCCGGCGGTATGAAGATGATGTCTGCTGCAAAAACTGCTTTGCAGCCCTATGGTAAAGACGCTCCGCTACTTATTGCAGTAACGGTACTTACCTCAATGCAAAGTGAAGAGCTGGCGGCGATCGGTGTCCGTGATGATGCGCCGACACAGGTGAATCGTTTGGCATCGCTAGCAGTGGATTGTGGTTTAGATGGTGTGGTGTGTTCGGCTCAGGAGGCGCCGATGCTTCGTGGCCCTGTACCCGATAACTTTTTACTTGTGACGCCAGGTATTCGCCCAGAGGGCAGTGAGCAGGGCGATCAGCAAAGGATCGCAACGCCGAAAGAAGCGATGACCATGGGGAGTAACTATTTAGTGATCGGTCGGCCTATAACTCGCAGTGCAGATCCTTTGGCGGCCCTGAAGAAAATTAACGCGTCACTAGGTTATTAAGCAAATTTATAAAGACTTAGCAAAAAGGAATTAGTGGTATGGCAGTTATTGATGTATTCAACGGTGACGCTGATGGACTATGTGCCCTCGTTCAGCTGCGTAATGCAACACCCAAAGACAGCTTGCTTGTGACGGGTGTAAAGCGCGATATTAATTTACTCGATAAAGTAACAGCGCAATCAGGGGATCAAGTGACGGTACTTGACGTGTCGCTGGATAAAAACCGCGATGGCCTGCGTGCAGCTTTAGACGCTGGTGCAGAAGTGGTTTATGTCGATCACCATTTTGCTGGTGATACTCCTGAACATGCTAATTTGACTGTAAACATAAACCCAGCCGCAGATGTGTGTACCAGCTTATTGGTTAATGGCATGTTGAAAGGGCAGTTTGCGGAGTGGGCGGTAGTCGGTGCCTTTGGCGATAATCTGCGCAATAGCGCGATGTCAGTCGCAAAAACCTTAGAATTAACTGAGGAAGAACTAACGCAGTTAGAAAGCTTGGGTATCTATCTCAATTACAATGGCTACGGTGCCAGCATTGACGATCTGCATTTTGATCCCGCCGAGTTGTATCGCCGCATGGTGCCCTTTGCTAGCCCGCGGCAATTTATGAAGGACGCCGCCGATACGTTTTCACAATTGGAAGAAGGCTATACCAACGATATGCGTGCGGCGAGCCAATTACCTGCGGTACATGCTGACGAGGTAAGTGCCGTGTTTATATTGCCGGATGAGCGCTGGGCAAGACGTGTTAGCGGCGTTTATAGCAACGATTTAGCCAATGATTTTCCGGATCGTGCGCACGCTGTATTAACTGAAAAAAATAACGGTAACTATCTAGTAAGTATTCGCGCGCCGCTTAATAATAAGCGTGGCGCAGATGAATTTTGCCGGCAATTTCCTACAGGTGGTGGTCGAGCCGCCGCTGCTGGCATAAATGATTTACCGGTAACAAGTCTTAATAGCTTTGTTGAAAAATTCCAAGAGTTCTATCGGAGCTTGTCGAACTAATATGTTCACCCTTGATGCATGGATTGCCCTGAGTGTTATTGCAGGTTGTTTACTAGCGTTGATTTTTACCCGGCGGCCACCCGATATTATTTTGTGCGGTGGTGTTGTGATTTTACTCTTACTTGGTGTTCTCTCGCCTAAAGAAGCGTTGGCGGGTATGGCTAATGAGGGTATGGTCACTGTCGGTATATTATTTATTGTAGCGCAGGCGCTGTCTGAAACCGGTGCAGTGAGTTGGATTTCTCTGAATGTATTGGGCCGTCCAAAGTCCGTGCGCATGGCTCAGTTTCGGCTAATGGCGCCGGTCGCAGCATTCAGCTCGATATTAAATAACACGCCCGTGGTGGCAATGATGATTCCCGCAGTGCGAGATTGGGCCAAGCGCAATAATTTGCCGGTATCGCAGTTGATGATTCCCCTGAGCTATGCGGCCATTGTTGGTGGTACATGCACCTTGGTGGGAACCAGTACCAACCTGGTTGTTAACGGCATGATGTTGGATAGCTTGCCCGAGCAAACGTTGGGCATGTTTGACTTAGCGTGGGTTGGTTTACCCAGCGCGATTTTGGTTGTCGCGTTTACCATCGTAATGAGCCGCTATTTGTTGCCGGCGAGCAACGGTAAGACAGAGCGGTTTGGTGATACCCGTCAGTATATTATCGAAATGTTGGTTGAGCCCGGCAGTCCAATGATTGGGCAATCTATTGAACAGGCTGGCTTGCGGCAGTTACCGGCGATGTTCTTAATTGAGATTGTCCGCGACGAACGATTGATGACGGTAGTTTCACCCAAAGAAATTCTTATGGGTGGCGATCGGTTGATCTTTGCTGGAGATGTGCGCTCGGTTGTCGACTTGAAAAATTTTCATGGTCTAAGATTGGCTGAGGATCAGGCCTTCAAACTTGGCGATAATAATTTATCTCGCTGCTTAGTCGAAGTGGTGATATCACCCAACTTCCCTCATTTAAGTCGACCGGTGCGCGAAATGCGTTTTCGCAATAATTACGGTGCGGCGATTATCGCTATCTCTCGTAATGGCGAGCACCTCAAGGGACGAATTGGTGATCTTGAGTTAGAGCCAGGTGATACCTTGTTGCTTGAGGCCTATGAGGACTTTGTTCCCAATCAGCGTTACTCGCGTGATTTCTTGCTGGTCAGTGCTATCGAAAATTCACGCCCTGTGCGTCACGAGCATCGTGGCCGTGCTGGCATCATCATGGTTGCAATGGTGTTGGTGGTGGCAGTAGGTTGGCTATCAATGTTAAAGGCGGCTTTCTTGGCTGCGGGTCTAATGGTAGTGACAAGGTGTATTCGTGCTGCGGATGCAAGGCGTAGCGTTGATTGGCAGATCTTGTTGGTTATTGCCGCGTCTATCGCCCTGGGTGGATCATTGGAGTCCACGGGGGCGGCTTCGGTTATTGCTGGTAGTATCGTCGGCGCGGCTGCCGGGTCCCCTATGGCGACATTGGCTGCAATTTTCGTGGTTACGACCTTATTTTCCGCTGTTATATCGAATTTGGCGGCTGCGGTAATCGTATTTCCCATCGCACTGGCTGCAAGTCAGCAGCTTGATGTGAGCATGCTGCCCTTTGCTGTGACCTTGATGATGGCAGCGTCAGCGAGTTTTGCGACGCCAATTGGCTATCAAACCAATCTGATGGTTTATGGGCCGGGGGATTATCGGTTTAGTGATTTTTTCAAAATTGGTATACCGCTAACGGTAATAGTGGGTGTTGCTACCGTGCTAATAGCCCCACTTATTTGGCCGTTTTAGTTTATTCACACTGAACCTCTGCAAGCTGCGACCAGGTGTTGTGGCTTCGCAGTTCACTTTGATCAAAAATAATAATATTCACTTTTTGCGTCGAGAAACCATTGGCATTTAGAAAGCCACACACTTGTTTTGCATATTTCTTTTCGTTTATTGCGCCTTTTTCAACAGCGATTAATAAGGCGTTGTGACGAACCCAAATGGCATCACTGCCAGGGAACCCCGCGGAGCCTTCCAGTGCGCGCTCAATCTTTCTATGTGCAGCGCTGAAGTCTTGGGTTTGGGCGTGGATTGCTCCACAAAAGAAAAGTGTTAGTGAAATTGCAATGCCAGTGATTCTAACGCTCATATTTTATATCCGTTTTGCGGTCGGCAATGGTGCGCACCGTGATGTGTATGCGGAGTAGGGGTAGTATAGCGTGAGTTTCTGAATTTAAAGCGGCAATTTGTTGATGCGAAAAAAAAGGGCTTATGTTTGCACATAAACCCTTTTAGATATGGCTCCACCTGCTGGGCTCGAACCAGCGACCCAATGATTAACAGTCATTTGCTCTACCAACTGAGCTAAGGCGGAACAGCTTTAACAGCTGAGGACGCGCATATTAAGGATGTTTTTTCGGGGCGTCAACCCCTGGCGACAGATTTTCTTGTTTTGGCGATTTTGTGAACAATTTCCAGTGTTTAGGGTGTTTTATAAGAACTTGGCGGGCGCTTTGCGGCTAAGGTCTGCGCGCGTTACTATGGGGGCTTTTGCAGCGAGTATATCTGATGGGTAAGCCGTTTCAGGTCGTGTCGAAGTTCGCTCCAGCGGGAGACCAACCTGCGGCTATTGCAGGCTTGGTCGAGGGTGTGAATGCTGGTTTGCATGCGCAAACCTTGCTTGGCGTGACCGGCTCAGGGAAAACCTTCACGATCGCAAATGTTGTTGAGGCATTGCAGCGGCCAACCATCGTCATGGCGCCGAATAAAACACTCGCTGCACAGCTCTACGGTGAATTTAAAGAATTCTTCCCCAATAATGCCGTTGAATACTTTGTTTCTTATTACGACTACTACCAGCCTGAAGCCTATGTGCCTGCTTCAGACACATTTATTGAGAAAGATGCCTCGATTAATGATCACATTGAGCAAATGCGATTGTCGGCGACTAAGGCGTTAATGGAGCGCTCTGATGCGATTATCGTGGCGTCGGTATCCGCAATCTACGGTTTAGGTGATCCAGAGCAGTATTTCAAAATGATCTTGCATTTGGTGCGTGGGGAGCGCATTGATCAGCGCAAGCTTCTTCGCCGTTTAGCGGAGCTGCAATACACTCGCAATGACATTGCCTTTCAGCGTGGCACTTATCGTGTCCGTGGTGATGTGATTGATATTTTCCCTGCCGAGAGTGATAAGAATGCGGTTCGGGTGGAGCTGTTTGATGACGAAATAGAGTCAATTACAGGATTTGACCCCCTCACCGGAGAATCCTACGGCAAAATTCCACGCATCACTATTTATCCCAAGAGTCATTACGTAACACCGCGCGAAACTTTGTTAAAAGCGGTCGACTTCATTGAAGAGGAACTCGTCGAGCGCTTGGAGCACTTGCGCAGCAATGAGTTGCTAGTTGAAGCCCAGCGTCTTGAGCAGCGCACGCGCTATGATATTGAGATGATTCGCGAGTTAGGCTATTGCAACGGCATCGAAAACTACTCTCGTTATTTATCTGGTCGAGATCCTGGTGAGGCACCGCCGACTCTTTTTGATTATTTGCCCGAAAATGCCTTAGTCGTGATTGACGAATCCCACGTGACTATTCCGCAAATAGGCGCGATGTATAAGGGCGATAGATCTCGCAAAGAAACCTTAGTCCAATATGGCTTTCGTCTGCCGTCGGCGCTCGATAATCGGCCGATGAAATTTGATGAGTGGGAGCGCTTGGTACCACAAATTATTTTAGTATCTGCCACGCCTGGGAATTACGAGGCAGAGAATTCCGCCCGCGTTGTTGAACAGGTGGTAAGGCCGACGGGCTTGATTGACCCAGAGATAGAGGTGCGGCCGGCGAGTACTCAGGTAGATGATTTGCTGTCAGAAATTGTGTTGCGCACGGCGGTCGGCGATCGCGTGCTGGTGACGACGTTAACGAAACGCATGGCGGAAGACCTGTCTGAGTATTTGGATGAGCACGGCGTAAAGGTCCGCTATTTGCACTCGGATATCGATACCGTCGAGCGGGTTGAGATAATTCGTGATCTGCGCCTGGGTAAATTTGACGTCTTGGTGGGAATAAACCTGTTGCGTGAAGGTTTGGATATGCCAGAGGTCTCGCTAGTCGCCATTTTAGACGCGGACAAAGAGGGCTTTTTGCGATCGGAGCGCTCACTGATTCAAACCATTGGCCGTGCTGCGCGAAACTTGAATGGCAAGGCGATTCTATATGGCGATCGAATTACCGGTTCTATGCAGCGAGCCATAGACGAGACCACACGACGCCGAGAAAAGCAGATAGCGCATAACCTCAAAAATAATATCATTCCCATTGGCGTTATAAAGTCAGTGGAAGATATTCTCGACGCCGGCGCGATACCGGGTTCCAAGAAAAAGCAGCGTGGCAATATGCAGAAGGTTGCTGAGCCTTCAGGTGACTATTTGTTAGACGCGGCGGGTATGTCGAATGCCGAGCTGGCAAAACTGCTGAAAACCCTAGAGCAAGATATGCAGAAGCACGCTAAGAATCTTGAGTTTGAAGCGGCGGCGAATGTAAGGGATAAATTGTCAGAGATAAAGCAGCGCTTCTTTGCTAGCTGAATCGGCAATGTATTAATCTGGGTTAAAACCTTGTGCTGATGTAAGCGCGTGATTATAATGCGCGTCCTTGTTAGGCAAGCGATTCGACGATTGCCAGCACGCTTTGTACGACCGTAGCTCAGTTGGTTAGAGCATCACCTTGACATGGTGGGGGTCGGTGGTTCGAATCCACTCGGTCGTACCAATTTTATTTGAGTTCAAATTTAGGCTGCTCGCACTAGAGGGTGGGTAATATTTGTTCGCTATCAAGTCCCAGTAATTATTTCTACTCGTTTCTACCTGTGTGTTCTAGTTTCTACGCGTAGTTGCGCTGAAGTTTGATTTTCCTGCATCTCATCTTTCGATATAACTGTTATACTCGTCACCGAAATAACAACGACCCAGCCTGCCTCGGAAAAGGGATTCCCGACTCGCTTTTTTATTTATTAAAGTCGGGATTACACCAATTAAATTAGGTCAAGTTAGTAAGAGTTTTGTAGCTAGTCTCGCCTGCTTCTTGTGCGCTTTCCTCGTAACTATTGGCCTCGGTGCCGCCGAGTTTGGCAGCGCAACTGTGGCGGAAGTGCGTACTATCTACGACGGAGATACCTTTCGGGTAAATATTGCTGGTTGGCCGTCGGTGGTTGGCGAGAGTATGCCAGTGCGAATAAAAGGGGTTGATACGCCAGAGTTGCGCGGCAAGTGTCAGTCGGAAAAAGACGCGGCGCGAGCCGCCAAGCAGTTCTCGGTTGGTCGGCTTAGGGAGGGGCGAGTCATTGAGTTGCGCTCTATCGAGCGGGATAAATATTTTCGTCTACTGGCCGAGGTTTGGATAGACGGCATGAGTCTTGGTGATCAGTTAATAAGCGAAGGATTTGCGGTGCCTTATACTGGCGGCAAAAAGATCGTCTGGTGCTGAGTGTTAGTACCTTTTGTTAAAATTAGCCTTGCGGTGAGTGGGATTTATGGAGTTTGAAGCGGACTTTTGGTGGGATAGCAAATTTAGCGGTTTGAAATTTGCGGGTTCTATTCACGGTAAGCGCTATGTGTTTGCGATATCACGGACTGCATTGGTAGATTTTTTCCAGACCGCAGATACGGTTGAGCAGGCGATTGAGAACTTTGAGCAGAATCGACCTCGCTTTGAGAGTATGGTTGAGCGATTTGTTCTTGGGGAGCGCTTACCTCACGATGATGGTCCTGTCGTGGTTACCTTATTGCGATGCATCGAGTATCAACTTTAGCGGCGTCGGTTTGTCTGGATAAGCTTGCAGCTAGCAGCCACAATCCGCATAATAGTCGACCTAAAATTTCTATGATTTTCAATTACTCACGTGGCCTTTAGTAGGGGTCACCACTGAAAGGAAAGTGCAATGCCCGTAATTACCCTTCCTGATGCAAGTCAGCGTGTTTTCGATGCCCCCGTTTCTGTTGCCGATGTCGCCTTTGATATAGGTCCTGGTCTAGCTAAGGCTGCACTCGCTGGCCGGGTAAATGGCAAGCTTGTTGACACCAGTTTTGTGATTACTGACGATGCCGAACTGGGAATTATCACTGAGCGTGACGAAGAAGGTGTTGATGTTATTCGGCATTCGACCGCGCATTTGTTGGCGATGGCTGTGCAGGATTTGTTCCCTGGCGCACAAGTGACCATCGGCCCCGTTATTGAAGACGGCTTTTATTACGACTTCGCATACGAGCGCGCGTTTACCCCAGAAGATCTGGAGAAAATTGAAACGCGAATGACCGAGCTTTCCTCTGCGGACTTGGCGATATCTCGTGTAGTGATGAGTCGCGAAGAAGCAGTAAAAGCATTTAGCGATTTGGGTGAAGAGTACAAGGTAGAGATAATTAAAGATCTGCCTGGTAGCGAAGACATCTCTGTGTATAAGCAGGGCGACTGGATGGACTTGTGTCGCGGTCCTCATGTGCCAAGCACTAGTAAGTTGAATGCCTTTAAGTTGACCAAGGTAGCAGGCGCCTATTGGCGTGGTGATCAAGCTAACGCCATGTTGCAGCGTATCTATGGCACGGCGTGGGGTAATAAAAAGGCACTTAAGGCTTATTTGAATCGTATTGCCGAAGCGGAAAAGCGTGATCACCGCAAAGTGGGTAAGAAGTTGGATCTCTTTCATATGCAGGAAGAGGCGCCGGGCATGGTGTTTTGGCACCCAAAGGGCTGGAGCATATATCAGGCAATTGAACAGTATATGCGCGAAAAACAGCGCAAAAATGATTACCAAGAGATACGTACGCCGCAGGTGGTGGATATTTCCCTGTGGGAAAAATCGGGTCATGCCGATAAATTCAGTGACGGTATGTTTACCTTAACAGCGGATGAGCGCAATTTCGCCGTCAAGCCAATGAATTGTCCTTGCCATGTTCAGGTGTTTAATCAGGGTTTGCGCAGCTACCGCGATTTACCGTTGCGTTTGGCTGAGTTTGGTTCCTGTCACCGCAATGAGCCCTCGGGTTCGCTGCACGGCATAATGCGAGTGCGTGGCTTTACCCAAGACGACGCACATATTTTCTGTACTGAAAATCAAATTCAGCCAGAAGTGGCCTCGTTTATTGACTTCTTACATGAGGTCTACGAAGACTTTGGTTTTGATGAAGTTATTTATCGCCTATCGACTCGCCCTGAAAAGCGCGTAGGCAGCGAAGAGGATTGGGACCGTGCAGAAAAAGCCTTGGCCTTGGCGCTAGATAGCAAAGGTTTACCGTGGGAATTATTGCCCGGCGAAGGCGCTTTCTATGGCCCTAAGATAGAATTCTCCTTAAAAGATTGTATCGGTCGAGTATGGCAGCTAGGTACGATTCAGGTCGATTTCTCAATGCCGGGCCGTCTCGGTGCGCAATATGTTGATGAAGCAGGTCAGCGGCAAACGCCGGTAATGTTGCATCGCGCAATTTTGGGTTCTTTCGAGCGTTTTATTGGAATTTTGATCGAGCATTACGAGGGCGCATTTCCGCTCTGGTTGGCACCGATTCAGGCTGTGGTTTGTAATATTACGGACAAACAGGCTGATTATGTGACTAAAGTACAAGATTTATTGCGAGATAGTGGCTTTAGGGTCGATGCGGACTTGAGAAATGAGAAGATCGGCTTTAAAATCCGCGAGCACACAATTCAGAAGGTTCCGTTCTTGTTTGTCGTAGGTGACAACGAGGTCGAAACCCAGACTGTTTCGGTACGTGCACGTAGTGGCGAAGATTTGGGATCAGTAGCACTTACTGATCTCAGTAAACTCCTCGCAGACAGCGTAGCTAAACGCAGCCGCGCAAATTCGGAGAACTAGCAATTAAACGCGATAACGCAAAAGGGCGCAGCAAAAGAGCGCCGATAAACGAAGAAATTGAAGCTAATGAAGTTCGCTTAATTGACGCAGAGGGCAACCAGGTTGGTGTTGTTCCCCTTGCAGAAGCGCTGAAAGCCGCGCAAGAAGCGACATTAGACTTAGTTCAGATCACAGATTCAGACCCGATCGTCTGTAAAGTGATGGACTACGGTAAACATGTTTTCGAAGCCAAAAAGCAGCAAGCTGCGGCTCGAAAAAACCAAGTTCGAACTCAGGTAAAGGAAATGAAGTTCCGCCCGGGTACGGAAGATGGGGATTATCAGGTAAAACTGCGCAACCTGATACGTTTCCTTGAACACGGGGATAAAGCCAAGGTGACCTTGCGTTACCGCGGTCGTGAGATGGCCCACCAGGAATTAGGTATGCAGCTGTTGAAACGGGTTGAAGAAGACCTTGTTGAATATGGTGCTGTAGAGCAGTTCCCTAAAATGGAAGGCCGTCAATTGACTATGGTGATTGCCCCGAAAAAGAAAAAGTAGTGAGCTCTTAGGGCCTACTTGATTTAATTTACATTGTGAATGCGGAGTATCTAACGATGCCAAAGTTAAAAGTACACAGCGGGGCGGCAAAACGCTTCAAAAAAACCGGTAGCGGTTATAAGCGTAAAAGCGCTCATAAAAGCCACATCTTGACCAAGATGACCACTAAACGTAAGCGTCAGCTACGTGGTACTAGCGCTGTCCATAAGTCGGACAAAGTTCTAGTAGACCGCATGTTGCGCGCCATCTGATAAACGTCATCGAGATTAAGAGGAATATACTATGCCCCGCGTAAAACGTGGTGTGACCGCACACCGTCGTCATAAAAAGATTCTGAAACAAGCCAAAGGTTACTACGGCGCTCGTTCACGTATTTATCGTGTAGCGAAACAAGCGGTAATTAAAGCAGGTCAATATGCTTACCGCGACCGTCGTGCCAAGAAACGTGTATTCCGCGCATTGTGGATCACTCGTATCAATGCAGGATCGCGTGCTAATGGCTTAAGCTATAGCCGTTTGATTGCTGGCTTGAAAAAGGCTGAAATCGGTTTAGACCGTCGCGTATTGGCTGATCTAGCTGTACACGACAAAGAAGCCTTTGCTGTGATCGTAGAACGCGCGAAATCAGCCTTAGCTTAAAAAGCGTTTGACCGTTGCGTAGCGGTCATATTGCTTAGTTTTATTATAGGGAAAGGGCTTGCGCCCTTTCCCTATTTTGTTTTTAAGACACTAATTTACGTCGCCATGTTAATGCTATTAGGGCGGGAACAGGGTGGCAGCGGCGCAGAGATTGGGAGCGCGGAATGGAAAATCTTGAAGGTTTAGCGGCTGAAGCAGCGGCAAAAATAGGTGCCGCCACAGATGCACAGACGCTAGATCAAGTGCGTGTGGAGTATCTTGGTAAAAAAGGCCACATTACGGCGTTATTAAAAGGACTGGGTGGCTTATCCGCAGAAGAGCGGCCGGCAGCTGGTGCGGAAATTAACCGTGTTAAAGAGGCCTTATCTGAGCAGATTTCAGAATGTAAGCTTCGTCTTGATCAGGCTGCTGTTGATGCGCGGCTTGATGCTGAAAAAATTGATGTCACCCTGTCGGGCAGAGGCCAACACGCTGGCGGATTGCATCCGGTAACTCGCACAATTGAACGTATTAGCGCATTTTTTGGCAGCATCGGATTTGACGTCGTCGAAGGTCCTGAGATTGAAGACGACTATCATAATTTTGAGGCGCTAAATATTCCGGCTCATCATCCCGCGCGAGCCATGCATGACACCTTCTACGTTGATGAGTCAACTGTACTCCGTACTCATACTTCGCCAGTGCAAGTTCGGGTAATGGAGAGCAGTGAGCCGCCCATGAAGCTCATATGCCCGGGTAGGGTGTACCGCTGCGATTCTGATTTAACCCACACGCCAATGTTCCATCAGGTCGAGGGTTTGTTGATCAGTGAAGATACTAGCTTCGCCGATTTAAAAGGCATGCTCGAGTCATTTTTGCGTAGCTTTTTTGAGAAAGAGCTCAGCGTGCGTTTTAGGCCATCGTATTTCCCCTTTACCGAGCCCTCCGCAGAAGTCGATATTCAATGCGTGATGTGTGGCGGTGAAGGTTGTCGCGTGTGCAGTCAAACAGGTTGGATTGAGATATTGGGTTGCGGCATGGTGCATCCAAGTGTGTTTGCCGCTTCAAACATCGACGCTGAACGCTTTACCGGCTTTGCCTTTGGTCTTGGCGTTGAGCGCCTCGCGATGTTGCGTTACGGCGTGAATGATCTGCGGTTGTTTTTTGAAAATGATCTGCGTTTTCTCGGCCAGTTTAAATAAGCCAGCTTCCGTCAAGCTAGACAACGGAAGCGAGTATTGCCCAAAAGATTTAAGACGGAAAGAATATGAAATTCAGTGAGCAGTGGTTGCGAGAGTGGGTTAACCCAGCGGTAGATACCGAGCAATTAGCGGCGCGGTTGACCATGGCTGGCCTAGAGGTTGATGCGATAGACCCAGTTGCCGGCAAATTTACTGGAGTGGTGGTGGCAGAGATTGTGTCTGCAGAGTCACATCCAGATGCCGAGAAGTTGCAGGTATGCGGCGTTAATAATGGATCGGAGGTGGTTCAGATAGTCTGCGGTGCGGCCAATGCCCGTGTGGGTATAAAAGTTCCTCTTGCTACCTTGGGCGCGGTATTGCCCGGCGATTTTAAAATTAAAAAGGCCAAGCTGCGCGGTGTAGAATCCTTCGGCATGTTGTGCGCAGAGCAAGAACTTGGCTTGGCAGAGAAATCTGATGGCCTAATGGAACTGCCAGCTGACGCGCCCTTGGGTGTTGATATTCGCCAATACTTGGATTTAGACGATACGGTCATCGAGCTGGGTTTAACACCTAACCGTGCTGATTGTTTGAGCGTTCGCGGTATCGCGCGTGAAACTGCCGTATTGAGTGAGTTACCGTTTGTTGAAACACCGGTAGCGGCGGTTTCTGCAAGCATTGATGACATACTACCAATCACCGTAGCGGCTACCGAAGATTGTCCTCGCTATGTGGGGCGGATTATTCGTAATGTCGATGTCTCCAAGCCTAGCCCATTATGGTTGCAGGAAAAGCTTCGTCGCTGCGGTTTGCGCAGTATTGATGCGGTCGTCGATGTAACTAACTTTATTTTGTTAGAGCTCGGTCAGCCGATGCACGCTTTTGATTTAGATAAAATTCAAGGCGGTATCGTAGTTCGTCATGCGCAAGCGGGTGAATCCCTTACTCTGCTCGATGGCCAGACTATCGACGTCCGCGAAGGCTCACTTTTAATAGCGGATGAAAAACAGGCCTTGGCCTTGGCCGGTATTATGGGTGGCGAACCCTCGTCAGTTACCGATGCGAGCCAGCATTTGTTCCTAGAAGCCGCATTTTTTGCCCCGGATAAAATTGCCGGTCGTGCGCGTAGCTATGGCTTGCACACAGACTCTTCCCACCGCTTTGAGCGTGGTGTTGATTTTGAATTACCTGCGCGCGCTATCGAACGTGCGACAGCGCTGATTATTGAAATCTGTGGTGGTCAAGCTGGCCCGCTATCCAGTGCTAACAATCAGTTGCCGGCGCGTGATCCCATTATGTTGCGCGAAAAACGTATTGAGAAGCTGCTGGGTATGGCGCTGACTCAAGATGAAGTCGAGTCGATTTTGCGTGGTTTAGGCATGGCGGTGAGCGCGATTGATGGTGGCTGGTCAGTGACGGCGCCTAGCTGGCGTTTTGATATCAGCATTGAGGTAGATTTACTCGAAGAGCTGGCGCGGGTTTATGGCTATAACCGTCTACCGGTCACGCCAATGAGCGATACCTTAACCATTCGTCCGGCGCCAGAAAGTCTGCGCGGTATGCCGCAAGTTCGTCAGCAGCTGGTTGCTCGTGGCTATCAAGAAGCGATCACCTACAGCTTTATTGACCCAGTGATGCATCAAGCCATGTCAGAAGGGGAATCGGGCGTTGAATTGCTTAATCCGATCTCTGCGGATATGTCGATTATGCGCACAAGCCTGTTACCGGGCTTGTTAAAAACCGCGATGCATAACGCAAAACGCCAACAATCTCGTATTCGCTTATTTGAATCCGGTCAGCGGTTTATTAAATCTGATACGGGCTTGAAGCAAACTCCGACGCTCGCAGCGCTGTTAACCGGTCGCCGCGAGCCTGAAAGTTGGAGCGAAAGTGGCGAATTAGTCGATTTCTATGATTTGAAGGCAGATTTAGAAAGTCTCTTGTCTGTATCGACCGCTGCAATTTCCTTTGTGCCTGCGAAATACACTGCCTTACATCCAGGGCAGACCGCTGACGTTTATTGCGATGACAAGCGTATTGGTCGCATTGGTGCGCTTCATCCGAGCTTGCAAGCCCGTTGGGACTTTGTAAATCCGGTCTATCTATTTGAGATAGATCAGCAGCCTTTACTGCAGCGCGGTGTTCCCGTGTTTTCTGAGCTATCACGCTTTCCAGAGGTTCGGCGAGACTTGGCCTTAATCGTTGATCGCCAGTTAGCTGCGGCAGATGTGTTAACAGCGGTGAGAAATTCTGCAGGTGAACACCTTAGCGACTTGAAGCTATTTGATATTTATCAGGGTAAAGGCATTGATCCTGAACGAAAAAGTTTGGCGCTGGGCTTGACCTTCCGTCATTCATCGCGCACCCTTAACGAAGAAGAGGTGAGTCAATCTGTTGACGCGGTTGTTCACACCTTGAAGGAGGCATTTGGCGCAAGTTTAAGGAACTAGTGTGATGACGTCCCTCACCAAAGCAGAAATGGCTGAACGATTGTACGAAGAGCTGGGCTTTAATAAGCGCGAGGCCAAGGAGTTGGTCGAGCTGTTCTTCGAGCAAATTCGTCATTGCTTGGAAAATAACGAACAGGTCAAAATCTCCGGTTTCGGAAATTTCGATTTAAGGGATAAAAGTCAGCGTCCCGGACGTAACCCCAAAACCGGCGAGGAAATTCCCATCTCCGCGCGTCGCGTGGTCACGTTTCGGCCAGGACAAAAACTGAAATCCAGGGTAGAGGACTATGCTGGAACCAAGTCATAACGATGAATTACCCCCCATACCGGGAAAGCGTTACTTCACCATTGGTGAAGTGAGCGATTTATGCTGTGTTAAACCCCATGTTCTTCGCTATTGGGAGCAGGAGTTTCCGCAGCTAACACCGGTAAAGCGTCGGGGCAACCGCCGCTATTATCAGCATCAGGATGTGCTGATGATTAGGCAAATTCGCAGCCTGCTTTATGAGCAGGGCTATACCATTGGTGGTGCTCGCCAGCGCATGTCCGGTGAAACGGCAAAAGATGAATCATCACAAACTCGGCAAGTGATCCGGCAAATGCTAGGTGAACTAGAGGAAGTCGCTAAACTACTGAAAAGATAGTTCACTCAACAATCATCTTGGGGTATCATGCAGCCCCTCAAATCGGGGCGTAGCGCAGTCTGGTAGCGCACCACACTGGGGGTGTGGGGGTCGCAGGTTCGAATCCTGCCGTTCCGACCAGTTTAATAAAAAAGGCCACTCAATTGAGTGGCCTTTTTTATTTCTTGCAGAAAATACCGTAACCTCAGTTTTACGGGGCCTTTTTGAGTAGCGTTGGCTAAGTTTAAGTGTTTATTTTCACCAATTTCCGTTGTTAGCCTAGTCAAATGGACTGTATTGAAGCCGTCAGTAGCCTCCCGTATTTGTTTTGTATTTGGCCTTATTGATCAGTGTAAAGTGTAATTATGTCCTAGGTTTAGGTGTGCTCGTATCGAGTAGTATTGTCTAAGTGTCTGTAATGTCAACACTATTCCTTGTTGGCTGTTTTTAGAGAAACGCTAGACATTTGCTCTGGCAGCTTTTATTCTTCGCCGTGATATAAATATAAAAATAGCGTGGGTGCTTACTTCAAAGTATGACTTTCGATTTTAACTGGATCGCTGCTCATTCATTGTGTCAGTGATTGCTGTTGAACGAAAAGTGATACGCAAAATAATAAGAAGAGCTTTATGGTTCAAATGGGTGTGTCTCGCACTGTTGTGCGGGGGTTTTCTATGCAGCGTGTTATTGCCCTGTTAGCTATTACATTGGCTTTAGGTTTAATCACATTTCTATTATGGAAAACCTTGCGTAATCCCCTAGAAACGGGGCTGCATATAATTCGTCTCGAACAGCTGGATACAGCGGCAAAGGCGGACGCGGAGCTTAATCAGCAGATTGCACGCGGACGTTTGTCCCTTGACTCCGGCCCCCAGCAGTTGGAACTGGCACGCGACCGTTTTACTGTGGCGCAGGAAGCCATCAGCAGTGGTAAAGCGAGTTTGGCGGGCTTGTCTCAAGCGATTAGTGCGGCTCTCGATAAATACAATAGTGTGGCCTCCGCAAAACTCAGTTTACTGAATGATTACTCCGCAAAATTAGCGCGATTGGCTCAGCATTTCACTGTCTTACGGGTTGCTGGTATATCGCTTTTAAATGCCCCATCGGTGAATGATTCAGACGAGCTGCGTCAAAATATCATGTCTGTTCTCCGAGAGGCGACAGCCTACGGAATCCAGTCTGCGCCAACAAACGGCAGTTATATCGATGAGCTGGGTCGTGATCTTGTTGCCGCTGAGGCCCAGCTTGATTCTGACGCGGAGCGAGGTGCTCTTCGTCACATATTGAATACCGTTGATGCGCTGCGCAGTGCCTCGGATCAGTTGCAGGAGCTAACTGAGCAATTTGATACCTTGCCAACGGGCGGCGCGCTATACGATTTGCGTACCGCTTATGAAAACCACTTCCACAATTTGCAAAGTACGGCGCGTAGCTATCGGCAAACCCTCGCGGTTTATGCGGTGGCATTATTACTGGCCTTTGGTGTGATCGCTATCCGCCTTCGCTCAAGTTTTGCGGCACTAGATACACTGAACAGTGAGCTGCAAAACTCCAACGTGAATTTGGAGAAGATAGTCGATAAGCGCACCCAAGCATTGAGTAAGGCTCTTGATGATTTAAAAATGCAGCAAGGGCAATTGATTCAGTCAGAAAAAATGGCCTCCCTCGGGCAAATGGTCGCGGGCGTTGCCCATGAAATTAATACTCCCCTTGGGTATGCCTCAAGCAATGTTGAAATTGTCCGAGAGTCGATGCAGGCGATGGACGGAGAGGTGGATGCCGAGAGTGTCGCTGAATTTGACATGTTGCTAGCCGATACTGAATACGGCTTAAAGCAGATTGCCGAGTTAGTTATGAGTCTTAAGGACTTCAGTCGGGTGGATCGATCCCAGTCGCAGCTGTTTGATTTAAACGAAGGCATTGAGACGGCGCTTAAAATTTGTAATAGCCAGCTTAAAGATGGTGTGAAAGTGACACGGATGTTTGCAGACCTTCCTGAGATTAGCTGCGCGCCATCGCAATTAAACCAAGTCTTTCTCAATCTGATTACCAATGCTGCCCAAGCGATGGATGGCAAGGGGCAGATTTGCATACGAACTAGTATCGAAAACGATAATGTACAAGTCGCGATCAGCGATACCGGTAGCGGCATGGACGAAGAAACCCGTGCCCATATATTTGAACCGTTTTTCACCACTAAGCCAGTTGGTAAGGGAACCGGGCTAGGTTTGTCGATTGTGTTCCGAATTATTGAGGATCATGGCGGCACTATTAGAGTTGAGTCCGAAGTTGGCAAGGGAACGGAGTTCTTTATTAGCTTGCCGGTGGCAGGTGTGAATAAAAACACAGCCAGTTCATCGGAGCAGGATGTTGTCGTACTTGGAGACGCATAAAGTATGAATACCACCGTAGATAATCCGGCGGAAGAGCCCCGCGCGCGAATTTTGTTTGTCGATGATGAGCCGCGGATTCTTATCGCTTTAAAGGCGTTATTTAGACGGGATTACGACGTGGTTACCGCCGCGTCAGGCGAGGCAGCGCTCGAGATCCTGCGTCAGGGTGATGTTGATGTGGTCGTTAGTGATCAGCGTATGCCAGAAATGACAGGGGTGGAGGTTTTGCGTTTGGCAAAGGATCTTCGGCCTCGCGCGATTAGAGTGTTGTTGACGGGTTATTCTGATCTGAGTGCCATTCTCGCGGCAATCAATGACGGTGAAATCTTCCGTTTTATTAACAAGCCCTGGTCTAACGTCGATCTGCGGTCAACTATTGCGGCCGCTGTTAAAGCGTCGGCGATTGATTATGTGAAAGAAACAGTTGCTCCAGAAGAAGACTTGACGGCGCGGGTTCATGTGCCCGGCGTCGACGATGTCGGCACATTAATACTTGATGATGATGAAAAGACCCGCACTACCTTGCAGCGGGTGCTAGGTGCTGAGCGTTCAGTTTTCACCGCCTCAAATCTCGATGAAGGTTTGGATCTGTTGGAGCGCCACAAAATAGGGGTTATTGTTACCGAGATTGCCGTGGGGGGTGAAGTGGTTACTGATTTGTTGAGTGCCTTGCGTCAGCACCATCCAAGTTTGGTGGCAATCGTATTAACGGCGCAGTCAGATGCCGAGCAGGGCATCGATCTCATTAACCGTGGCCAAATATACCGTTTCCTCAGTAAACCGGTCAGCGAAGGCTTGCTGCGGGGCAGTGTAAATTTGGCCATGCGTCGCTTTGAAATACTGCAAAAACACCCCGCACAAACTCTGCGGATTGCAGCAGAGGCCACAGCGCCCCCGCCACCAGAAGCAGATCGACGCGGAATGTTCCAACGCATTGGACGTTTGTTTGGTTTGACGGCATGAGCACTGTGAGGGGGTGGCTGAATGAATGATGCGGTTGGCACACTGGAGCGTAAGCAGGGGCCTGGTCAGTCTGCCGAGTCTGTTATTGCGATTGCCTTGCTATGTGTATGCGCAGCGGCGGGACTAGCTGCTTGGTTATTGTCAGGCGATGATGCGCCAACGTTTACAGCTGAAAAAAATTCGGTCTCAAACGTAGCGTCGGTGCAGGGAGATGAAAAGCTGCAGTCAGAAGAACAGGCCGTTCTTGCTGAGTGGCAGAGCCGTTTGGAGGGGGAGTTTAGTCAGCGCGAGCAAAATTTACGTCAAGAAGCGCAAATGGCGACAATGCAGCAGCAGTCTGAAGCCTTGGCTTTAGCGCAAGCGGCGGCGCAGGCGGCAGCGAGGGCGGCTGAGGTGGCCGAAGCCCGAGCGCAAAATGCGGAAAAAGAGCGTCAATTGGCGCTGGCGACGGTTCGTGAAAAGGTCGCGAAAGTGAATGAGCCTACTATCGATTCACAGAAGTCGGTCGCAAAACCCTCATCTGCGAAAGAGTCGGCATTAGTGGTCGTGCCAGCAAGTATAGATTGGAATAGTTGCGAGCGACCTGAGTATCCAGAGGAGTCGGTGAGATTTGGGCAGCAGGGTACAGTAACAATGTCGTTTTCTGTTGATGCCGAGGGTAAGCCCAGCGATGGCGAGATTGTTGAGAGCAGTGGTACCCGTCGGCTGGATTACCGCGCCTTGTCGGCAATATCCCGCTGCCAATTTGAGCCCGCGAATCGAAATGGTGAAGCGGTACCTTCTTTAGCGCAGGTGCGGTTTACTTGGCGACTAAAGCGGTAACAGCATTCTTAATAGTTTGCTGGTATTTTATCTTTTAAGCGGTAGGCGAAGGCGATGATTTCGGCTACCGCGATATAGAGTTCCCTCGGTATTTCATTATCCAATTCAACCCGCGATAGCAATTGTATCAATTGGCTATTCTGATAGATTGGTATGTCGTGTTCGGTGGCAATTTCTAGTATTTGACGTGCAATCTCTCCCTCACCTTTGGCGCTAACAACCGGCGCATTGTGGCCGTCGTAATGCAATGACACGGCAATTTCACCTGGCTTGTTACTCATGCTTGGGTATCCAGTAGTGATTGAGAGTAAGAGGGTGATGAATCAACACTTATCGGTTCGCTGCGACATTCAATTTTTTGTGCGTTTATTCCCTGATCCTCTAATCGCTGTACGAGTTCATGGCATTGTGATTTTATGAGTTCAGTGGTATTTGAGCTATCCGCGCTAAAATGAATATTTAAATCAGGTTGCTGAGAGACGCGAGCCCGAAACGGACCAAGTCCGGGTAGATCGAAGCTCAGTGTTATCGTCCAGTTATGCTGGTCTTGTTTGTCTTTTTGAGGGGTATCTGGCGCATTTTGATCATCTTCTGCATGGCTAAACTTTTGAAGATGGAGTTGCCAAACATCAATACCGTCGCTGCCACGTACTGGCAGTTCAACCATATATTGGGTTTGTTGCTTGTCGCTTTGTTGCAAGTGCAATAGCTGATGAGATTCCTGTCTTGCGATAGTGCCGCGCACGTCGCGTAGAATTTGTTGCAGTATTTCAATGTCAGAATCGGAGTTGTTTAGGCTCGCGACCTGCCTGCCTTGGGGGTGAAGTTGGCCCGGCAGTTCCTCGCTCTTTGGTTTAGCTGTGGCGCTTTGCACGTAACTTTCTACTGCGGTCTTTGTTGCCATATGTTCGCTGGGTAGTGGCGCTAGACGTGTTTGCGGTGAGTATTCTTTGGCTAGTGGCGGGTGTTTGGTATCGGCTTTCTCGATATTGGTTTCGCTCTTTGCACCGTCTAATTGCTGACTAATTTGGTGGCTTAGACGGAGCAGGGCTCGCTTTAAATCTCGGTTAGACAGGGTATCTTTTATAATTTGGCTTTCTAAGAAGAGGCCGCTCTGCATTATCGCTTGGCGAAGACCGGCTGGGTCGCTTAATTGGGCTTTGTCAGGCAGAACGCCAATGAATTCTTTACCAAGCCCAGCGAGTGATTGTTGCTGCGGCATAGTGCTTAGTTTACTGAGATTGGCTAAGAGTTGGTTTGCGCTTTGTTGTTGTGGCAGTGTTGCACGCAATTGACTGTTAACTAAGCCAGTCTCTGCTTTTAAGATTTGTAGCTGCGGCCGTTGTTTGTGGTCTTTGCCAGTAACTTGGAGAAGTAGTTTTTCACCGTGGCGAAGTGCCGTTTGGCTTTCTGCCATCATTCGGAGATTACCGGAAGCCAGCTCATAGAGGTGCTCAGCGCGTTGGCCAACAACCACCGCTGTTAGTACTCTGTCTATTGCCAGCACGGGCGCGGGCCCAGAAGGGCGGTTGAGCGCAGCGGGTTGGGTGGCAAAGCTGGGATTAATAATAACCATACTGGATTGTGCGTCCAAAAACCGTGTGTGTCAGCTAGGTATATACCTTATCGACAAAGTATCTCCGTGCTTGAGTACTAATTTAATTATATCGTGCGCGATATAATTGCGTGAGATAGAATATTTTGCTTTAATGGCGATAGGCGGTAAGTGATTTTGCCCAGATAAACTTCAATATTGGAGACGGATATGACAACACTATACGATTTTGAGATATCTAGCTTGCAGGGTAAGCCTTTAGATTTGTCTGCTTATAAAGACAAGGTTGTACTTGTAGTAAACACAGCGAGCAAATGCGGCTTAACACCACAATATGAAGGGTTGCAGGCGTTGTATGACAAATATCAGGATAAGGGATTGGTAATACTGGGTGCCCCGTGTAATCAATTTGCCAACCAAGAGCCCGGCGATGCCAGCGCCATCGAAGGTAGTTGCCTGATGAATTATGGCGTCAGTTTTCCGATCACTGAAAAAATTGATGTTAACGGCAAGAACGCCCATCCATTGTTTGCTTATTTGAAAAAGGCGGCACCAGGTACTTTGAGTAATGCGGTGAAGTGGAACTTTACTAAGTTCTTAGTCGGTAAAGACGGTGTTGCTATTAAGCGTTTTTCGCCTACGACAAAGCCAGAAAGCATTGTTGCAGACATTGAGGCTGCGTTAGCCGCATGAGTGCAGAGGCTTCGGGGACGATACCGCCGCAGCTTCAATTGGATAATCAGCTGTGTTTTCCTTTGTACGCGGCGTCGCGAATGATGACCCGTTTGTACCAAGATAAATTGGCGCCATTGGGGCTAACGTACCCTCAGTATATTGTCATGATGATTCTCTGGGAGCGTGCGCCATGTGCTGTGAAAGTGGTCAGTGAGCGCGCCATGTTAAACACCAATACGCTGACGCCGCTATTAAAGCGGTTAGAGCAACAGGGTTTGATTGCCAGACGCCGCGATACGGCTGATGAGCGGGTTGTGGTGCTTTACCTTACCGAGTTAGGAAGAAGGCTGCGGGATGATTGCGAGTGTATTCCAGAGGCCTTATTGAGTAGCTTGGCGGTTCAAGAGGGCGATTTACTGCAGCTTAAGGAAATACTGCATCGCTTATTACCCGCATTGAGTGGTCAAGTAGACGAGGGTGTGGAGTAGAGCCTGCAATTTTTAGGGCAAAAAAAACGGGCTCCTAGGAGCCCGTTTTTTTCTAAGCTGAGCTTAGTTAAACGCTTTAATAATATTGCCTAGCATTTCTTTTGCATCACCGAACAACATCCGCGTGTTCTCTTTAAAGAATAGCGGGTTGTCGATACCAGCAAATCCAGATGCCATTGAACGTTTCATAACGAATACATTGCGTGCCATGTCGACGTTAATGACCGGCATGCCGTAAATTGGGCTGCCTTCCATTTCACGTGCGGCGGGGTTAACAACGTCGTTGGCGCCGATAACAATCGCCACGTCAAAGGTTTCCATGCGCGGGTTTATTGCGTCCATTTCAAGCAGCAGGTCATAAGATACGTCGGCTTCTGCAAGCAGAACGTTCATATGGCCAGGCATGCGGCCAGCAACAGGGTGAATAGCGTACACCACTTCGGCGCCATTCTTTTCGAGAAGCTCTTGCAACTCTTTTACCACGTGCTGTGCCTGTGCAACTGCCATACCGTAACCGGGTACGATGACAACGCTAGCAGCCGCTTCGAGCACGTAGTAGGCGTCTTCTGCGGTCATGGCCTTGGCTTCGCCTTCGATCTTAGCAGCTGCGCCACCTGCAGACACGGCGCTGAAGCCGCTGAACAAGACATTGCTCAGCGAGCGGTTCATCGCCTTACACATGATTTGCGTCAGGATAATACCGCTGGCACCAACCAGTGCACCGGCCACAATCAAGATGATGTTGTTGATCGCGATACCTGCCGCGCATGCCGCCAAACCTGAATAGCTGTTCAGAAGCGAAATAACAACCGGCATATCGGCGCCGCCGATAGGAATAACCAGCATGATACCGAGCAGCAACGACAAACCAATAACTAGATACAGGTAAAGGTGCGATTCTGGGTAAATAGTAAACATCGCTGACGACGCAATAATTGCGACAATCAAAAGGATGTTAAACACGCGCTGGCCACCAAATACCATTGGTTTACCAGAAATGCGCTCACTGAGTTTACCCCATGCCACCATGCTGCCGGAGAAGGTCACACCACCTATCAGAATCGACAGGATAATAGTGATCATCTCAAAGACATTGGCTTCAAAGCCATAAAGCGCGGCCCAGCCAACGAGTAAGCTGGCAACGCCACCAAAGCCGTTGAATAGGGCAACCATTTCGGGCATGCCGGTCATTTCAACACGACGGGCGATAACCGCGCCAATCAGACCACCAACCACAATACCGGCGAGAATCCATTTGTAATCAATGATGCTTTGATCGAGCAGCGTAATTACAACCGCGATAAACATACCTAGTGCAGACACTAAGTTACCTTTACGGGCGGTCGCTGGAGAGCCCAGCATTTTAAGACCAAAAATAAACAGAACGGCCGCGACCACATAGGCCAGGTTAACTAGTAATTCAATACCCATTACTTAGCGCTCCCTTTTTTCTTGAACATTGCCAGCATGCGGTCGGTAACCATATAGCCGCCGATAACATTGATGGTTGCCATTGCAACTGCAACGGTGCCAAGAATAGTGGCTAGACCAGAGTGCTCAGCACCTGCGGATGTTAATGCGCCGACGAGGGTAATACCCGATATGGCGTTAGAACCCGACATTAACGGCGTATGCAGTGTTGCGGGGACTTTATTGATCAGCTCAAAGCCTAAAAATATAGACAGCATTAAGATGAAAGCGAGAAATACTATTTCCATCATCTTCTCCTAGTTAATCAGGTTTTTAATGGTTTCGTTAACGATCTCGCCGCCGTGGGTAATCACACAGCCTTGCAGAATATCGTTTTCCATGTCGATAACCATTTTCTTGTCATCGCCGTTCCAGCCTTCATCAACGAGGTTGAACAGGTTGGCGGAGTACATTTGGCTTGCATCGCGGCTAACAAAGTTGGACCAGTTGCCGTCACCGATGATGGTCACGCCATCAACTACTACGGTTTTGCCGGCTACTGAGCCTTCAACGTTGCCACCACTTTCCGCCGCCATATCGACGATCACGGAGCCGGGTTTCATGCCCTTGATCATGTCGCTTGTGACCAGCACGGGTGGCTTGCGGCCAAATAGCTGTGCGGTGGTAATAACGATGTCAGATTCGGCAATTTGCTTTTTCTGACCTTCCAGCTGCAATTTCATCTGCTCGTCAGTCAAGGCGAGGGCATAACCATCTTTGGTTTGTCCGGTTTCGCCAAGATCGATTTCTAAGAATTTGCCACCTAGCGAGCGCACTTGCTCGGCAACGACAGAGCGCGTATCGAACGCCACAACCTTAGCGCCAAGACGTTTTGCTGTTGCAATCGCTTGCAAGCCAGCAACACCAGCGCCAATGATGAACACTGTAGACGGCTTCAAGGTGCCGGCTGGTGTCATCATCATCGGTAGGATGCGAGGCAGTTTAGTGGTGGCGAGTAATACCATCACGTAGCCGGCCAAGCTGGCTTGCGAGCTCAGTGCGTCCATCTTTTGCGAGCGGGTACTGCGTGGAATCATTTCCATGCTGATTGCGCTAACGCCGCCATCACGGAAGGCTTTGATCAAGCTGTGCTCGTTGAACGGATCTAAATAGCTGATGTGGATACAGCCCGATTTCATCTGTCCAATTTCGTCTAGTGTTGGCTTGCTGATACGTAAAATAATATCAGCACTGGCCAGCACGGCGTTGCGGTCAGCGGTAACAGTGGCGCCAGCTTCGATGTATTCCTCGTCGCTAAAGCCGCTGCCTAAGCCCAAGCCTGCTTCGATTTGAATCGTTGCGCCGGCTCTGATTAGCTTTTTGGCATCTGTCGGAATGATCGCTGCACGGTTTTCACCGCTCGCGAGTTCTTTTGGGATTCCTATGAGCATCTTTGTAGATCCATTGTGGTTAACAATTTGATTTTGGGTAAAGCCGCGTAGGATATTACAACTAGCCTAAAGATGCGATTAAAGTGTTGATTGACTGAGGGCTCAATGAGGATAAAACTGCTATAAATTAGTATGATAGCGCTATATCTTGGCGTGATAGTTGGCTTGTTAGAGCGCTTCTTAGGCAGATCTACTTATGGTTAAGTGCGGGGTTAGAGCACTAAACTGCTGCGGTAAAAGAATAAACGATTATTTGATCCGAGAGCACAAAATGTGTCGATATAGGATTTTGGCTAGGGTTCTGATAATGGGGTGTGCACTTTTAACGTCGGTGATGAATGCCTAGTGTTAAGTACGTCTCTATAGTAATTCTTGCTGCAGCATATTTTTTGTGCGGCAAATTGGCACTCCTACTTGCCATTCCCCCAGGTTACGCAACCGCAGTCTGGCCTGCGGCTGGAGTCGCTTTAGCTGCCATTTTGTTGCGCGGCTATGTACTTTGGCCCGGCGTTTTGCTTGGTTCATTTTTTGTTAATTTAAATGCACCGCCAGATACATCACAGTCCTTGCTCACACTATTGTCCGGATTTGTTGTACCAATTGTTATTGCCTCTGGAGCCGCCCTGCAAGCTGTCACAGGCGCATACTTAGTCAGGCGTTATGTTGGGTATCCCCTCTGTCTTGATAGTGTTCGCGACGTATTAAAATTTACGCTATTCGCCTGCGGATTTGGTTGCGCAGTGAACGCTTCAGTTGGCACCGTAACATTACTCCTTGCCGGATTATTACCCGCTGAGAATTTTATTTTTAACTGGCTAACTTGGTGGGTTGGTGACGGGCTGGGCGTAATGATTTTTGCCGTACTGATGTTTGTTTATTTTGCTGAACCTCGTGAAATTTGGCGAACTCGGAGTCGAATCTTACCGCTTGCCTTGGTCGGCGCCTCAGTACTTGTCGTCGCCTTGTATATATTGGGAAGCCGTTGGGAACTCGGTCGGCAACAAGACGAATTTAGTCGTTACAGTAGTCAGATAATCCACCGGGCACAGTCAGTTATAGATACCCACATTGAGAATTTATACGCGGTTAAATCGCTATTGGAGGTCTCGGACAAGGTCACAGCGACTGAATTTGAGGCTTTCACGAAAGGATTTTTAGAGCGCAATAAAGGCTTTCAAGCTATCGCCTGGACTCCTAGGGTCTCTTCCGCGAATAGATCAGCCTTTGAGTCGCTGATGAGCGAGGAGCGGGGTAGGCCAGTCATTATTACTGGCCGTAATAATGAGCAGAATCTGGTTCCGCAGCACAATAAAGAAGATTACGTGGTAATTCGATATATCGAACCAATGGCCAGCAACGCGAAGGCTTTAGGGTTTGATATTAGTTCGCGGGATACGGTTCGTAGTGCGCTTGCAAATGCCACCATCGGAAATCGGCCGGCAACCACCGCGCCAATTCACTTAGTTCAAGATCAACAAGACCAGTTAGGTTTGGTGGTGTACTTACCGGTCGTTAAGGTTGCTTCTGTCGATACGCCAGCGCTGCATGGCTATGTCTCTGGTGTGTTTCGTGTTCCTGATTTAATGAGCGTCTTGCTGTCAACGGAATCCTTAGGCGATATCTCAGCGTCGATATCTATCGTTGGTGGTGGACGCCTATTTGAAAAAAATGCTGATTCAGCAAGGCAAGCATTGTTTTCAGACGCAGCGGTACTGCATTTTGCAAATGCAGAATGGCTTCTTGAGTTGACGGCCGATCAGCGATTCATTGTTGGGAGTCGCTCAATGGTGCCGTGGATTTTGTTGGTTTCAGGATTATTGTTTACGGGGCTCTTGGGCATGGCGTTGCTGGTGCTGACAGGGCAAAAGTACGAGTCTGAATCTGCAAGGAAGCGGCTAAACGAGATGTTTTTAAAGCTTCAGGAGGCCCAAGACCATTTGATTGAATCGGAAAAAATGGCTTCGCTGGGTGGGCTTGTCGCCGGCTTCGCCCATGAGTTAAATACGCCCCTAGGCATCGCCATTACAGCTGAGTCTACGCTGCAAAATGATATTGCGAAATTGAACACGCTATTGCTAGATAGCGAAGCCCCCACTTCTGCAACTGAATTATTGCTGCGAATGCGAGATGCTTCGCACATAGTGTTAACAAACGTACAGCGTGCAGGCACGCTTATAAGCAGTTTTAAACTGGTCTCAGTGGATCAGGAGACAGTAGAGGCTAGGGCAATCAATTTACACGATTACTTGGCCGATGTTTTCGTGCATGTGGCACCTAGTTATCGTAAAAGTGGCCACGAAGTTATATTGGAGTGCTCTCCTGATATAACTATTCGAACGGTGCCTGGCGGCCTCGCTCAGGTAGTAATTAACTTGCTAAATAACAGTCTTATTCATGCCTTTGCTGACGGTCAGAATGGGCATGTAAAGCTTCAAGTCAGTCGTCACTCAGATGAGGTGGTGTTGCGCTTTAGCGATGACGGTAAAGGAATTCCAGTCCTGGACCAAAAGAAAATATTTGAGCCCTTCTATACTACGCGGCGTGGCAGTGGTGGAACGGGTTTGGGTTTGCACGTGGTATACAATATTGTGCGGCGACAATTGCGGGGACGTATTGCGGTGACCAGCGAGCCTGATCATGGCACGTGCTTTAAGATCACATTACCTGCAGCAATCTCTGAATGTAAGGAGCAGAGTGAGTCCGTGCCGGTGTCTGTGTAGTTTGTTAGGCAGGTTCGACTAGGGTTTTAGGCCGTCCAATAATAGGTCTAAAGACGCCGTCACATATTCCGTTGATAATCCCGGCGGGGGTGTGCTTAGGTGGTGATGGAATAGGCCGACGATGTGCGTACGAACGTGAATGGCTAAGCAGTGGGGGTTGAGTTCTGATTTGATCAGGCCAGCTTGCTGCGCATTACTTAGAAAGCGAGTGAGTCTGACAATGGCTAAGTCGCGGTCCCGGTTTATCCGAATGGTCAGTGCCTCTGTTTCATTGCAAAGGGAATAACGGAATACAAAACGAGTAATTTGTTCGAGCGCAGGGAGTTGATTTGTTCGTTCAAATGCATCGATTATGATGTCTCTTAGGCTGCTAAGAGACAATATCTCTGGGTTGTCTGTGTTACTGAGTGCCTCTAATGCGGCGTCAGTCGGCGCACCTACGCTGTCCATCATCGCTTCAATTAATGCTTCTTTATCTTTGAAGTGCCAATAGATCGCGCCTCGGGTTACACCAGCGAGGGTCGCGACATCACTTAATCTTGTGCGAGCGATTCCGTGGCTTGCGAAGAGCTTGCCAGCGGCATCGAGGATGCGAATGCGTGTTACTTTTGCGTCAGCTTTCGAGCGTCTCATTTTTTGGGCCTGATTTTATATTGTTCGCACAGCCTAATTTCTAATAAGCGCTACTTTACATACATACCTGTATGTATGTAAAGTAGCGCTTATTAAACCTTGCTCACGAGGCATATACTAGTGTCGGTATTTCCTTCCTCTTTTCGCTCTTATTTTATTTTCGCAACGATTCTTGCTGCAGTGACTTTAAGTGCCTGCGATAAAGAGGGCGTTGTTCAAATGAAAAACCCTCCCTTGGAGGTGAATGTTGTTAGGGCGGTAGAGCATTCGGTTCCTATCGGTGGCCAGTATCCTGGCCGAGCGGTAGGTTCAAAAGAGGTGCAAGTTCGCGCCCGTGTAGAAGGAATTCTTCTGAGTCGTACTTATACAGAAGGGCAGGCGGTGGCCGTTGGTCAGCCGCTATTTGAGATTGACGCGGCGCCGTTTAAAGTGGCGCTCAACCGCGCTAAGGCGCAGCTGGCTCAGGCAAATGCCAGTTTATCTGCGGCCAAACGCCGTTGGCAGCGCGCACAGGAATTGATCAAAACCAATGCCATCAGCGTTCGTGAGCGAGACGATACTGAATCTGATCTAGATTTTGCAAAAGCGGCGGTTCAGCTAGCGGAGGCCGAGGTGCAGGCCGCACAAATTAACCTTGATTATACCCATGTAAAGGCGCCAATTAGCGGCATAACAAGTCGTGAGGCCGTTTCTGAGGGAAGTTTGGTTGGTCCTGAAAATAGTCTGTTAACGACGATAACTCAGCTAGATCCTCTCTGGGTTAATGTATCCATACCTGACAAATTAGTGTTGGGCGTGCGTCGAATGATTGACCGCGGCGAGTTTGCATTTGAAGAGGGCAGTCGCAAAGTTGAAATACTGTTAGGGCAGGATGAACCCTACCCGTATATGGGACAGGTTAATTTTACCGAAAGTGCTATCGATCGCAGAACGGGTACAGTTCAGCTGCGCGCAATTATCCCCAACCCAGATGGTATTCTTTTACCCGGACAGTTTTTACGGGTTCAACTGCATGGTTTGATGAGCTTAAATTCCATCGTTGTGCCAGCGCGTGCAGTATTACAAGGCGCTCAAGGTAGTTACGTATACAAAGTTACCGAAGATAATCGTGCAGAAATCGCAAATGTGACCTTGGGCATGGAAGCGGCTAATGGTGTCATTATTGAAGAGGGCGTTAAGCCCGGCGATTTGATCGTTGTTGACGGGGTAGCCAGAATTCAGCCAGGCGCAGAGTTAGCGCCGAAGGAGCTTCCCGTTGAGGAAAGTCCGAGCAATGTCGAACCGCAGCTGATCAGTAAAAGCATTGACGTAGAAAATAGCGACACTGAAAAAGCGTCTGATATCGAGGGTGACGGCAAGTGAGTGCGCGCTTCTTTATCGATCGTCCGGTACTGTCTATTGTTATATCGTTGATGATTTTACTAGGCGGGGCTACTGCCATTGGTAGATTGCCCGTCGCCCTTTATCCAGAATTTTTGCCACCGGAAATTATTGTTTCGGCGACATACCCTGGTGCAAATGCCGAGACCATCGCTGAGACTGTTGCGGCGCCTTTGGAGCAGCAAATCAATGGGGTTGATGGCATGTTGTATATGTCTACCCAGGCATCTGCATCGGGTACGGTGAGTATTAGCGTGGTGTTTGCGACTGGCACCGATCCAGATCAGGCGGCAATAAACGTCAGCAACCGAGTTGCGGTAGCAGAAAATCGATTGCCTGAAGCTGTTAAACGTTTGGGTATTCAGGTCAGTAAACGTTCTACCAGCATTTTGATGATTTATGCGTTGACCTCAGACTCTCCACAGTATGATTCGATTTATCTAAGTAACTACGCGCTCTTAAATATTGTTGACGAATTACGGCGTTTGCCCGGTATTGGTGATGCGCGGTTGCTTGGCGCGAAAGATTATTCAATGCGTATTTGGCTGCAACCCGATCGTTTGGCGGAATTTTCTTTGACGCCTGCGGATGTCGCCCAAGCTGTTACAGAGCAGAATGCAAACTTCGCGGCGGGTAAATTTGCCGCGGAACCAATGGCAAAGGAGGCACCATTCACCTATACAGTCACGACTCAGGGGCGATTAGAGACAGTTGCCGAGTTTGAAAATATTATTTTGCGCACTGATAACTCGGGCGCAACCTTACACCTTGGTGATGTCGCGAGGGTTGAGTTGGGCGCAAAGGATTACGCATTTCAGGGAGCGTTTAATGGGCAGCCTGCGGTGCCAGTGGCAATGTATTTGCAACCCGGAGCGAACGCACTAGAAACAGCCGAGCAAGCTCAGAAGGTACTTGAAGAAGTTCGTCAAAAATTGCCCCAAGGCATTAAGCTATCTCTCGCATTTGATACAACTGTTTTTGTAGAGCATTCGATAAAAGAAGTTATTGTGACCTTCTTCGAGGCCCTGGTTCTCGTTGTGTTGGTTATGTTTATTTTTCTGCAGAATATTCGTGCCACTATTATTCCTTTGCTTGCCATTCCGGTATCGATTATTGGCACCTTTGCCGGGCTGTACGTGGTTGGCTTTTCTATTAATTTATTGACCTTGTTTGGCCTGATTCTCGCCATCGGTATTGTGGTGGATGACGCAATTATCGTTATCGAAAATGTTGAGCGAATAATGGAAGAGCAGCACGTCGACGCGGATACTGCGGTGAAGAGGGCAATGGAAGAGGTGGCAGGTCCACTTGTCGCAATTGTGCTGGTATTGTGCGCGGTATTCTTGCCGGTGATTTTCATGGATGGTTTAACAGGAGAGATGTATCGCCAGTTCGCCGTCGCTATTTCAGTCTCAGTAATATTATCCGGTGTTGTGGCATTAACTCTGACGCCAGCACTATGTTCTATGTTGCTCAAAAGTAAGGTTCATGCGCCCACGGACAAAGGCTTCTTAGGTGCTTTTAATCGATGGTTTGCTGTGCTTCGCAATGCCTATGTCTCGGCAACCAGTGCAATCTTAAATCACCGGTTCATAGGTCTTGGTGTGTTTGCCGCCTTGATGGGCGTGATGTGGTATTTATTCCAAATCGTACCTAGTAGCTTGGTACCTAGCGAAGATCAGGGCTACGTTATTATGGCTTATAAAACGCCGCCGGCCGCGTCTTTGTCTAGAACGGTGGCAGTGACCGATGTCATGAATAAGCGAGTTCTTGAGCAGGATGATGTACGCAGCTTGATGACATTTTCTGGTTTCGATCTATTGGCATCTGCGCAAAAAACGAACTCTGGTGTGTCGTTTATTATGCTAAAGGATTGGGATGAACGTATTAAGCCTAGTCAGAGCTCTGCGGAGCTAGCACATACCTTACCTAGGCTCGGTAGTGATCTCTTAGACGGCCAAATGTTTGCATTTAATCCACCCCCCATTATTGGGTTAAGTACCACCGGTGGGTTTGAGTTTTATGTTCAAAATCGTGGAGGTAGCGATTTTGCTCAGATGGATAAGCAGTTGCATGCTTTTATTGCACTGGCGAACAAGCAGCCGGAGCTTAGGGGGGTGAATACGACTTTTGATATTAGCACCCCTCAGTATCGTCTGATTCTGGACCGTGAAAAGGCTCTGAGTTTGGGTGTGCCGGTAGCTGATGTATTCAGCACTATGCAGGCAACGTTTGGCAGCCTTTATGTAAATGATTTCACCTTGTTTGGGCGTAGTTTTCAGGTCAATTTGCAATCTGAAGAGAGCTTTCGTAGCTCGCCAGATGATTTAGGAAAAGTCTATGTTCGCGCCGACTCTGGAAGCTTGGTACCGCTTCGCTCGCTGATACACGTTGAGCGTATTGTTGGGCCAGATACTGTTAGCCGATTTAATGGTTTTCCCGCAGCGAAAGTACTGGGCAACCCGGCGGAGGGCTATAGTTCAGGAGACGCCTTGGCAGCCTTGGAGCGCGTCGCGCTAGAAGCGCTTGGTCCAGAATTTAGCCTGGGCTGGGTAGGTAGTTCTTACCAAGAAAAAGCATCGGGTGGTTCCGGAAGTCAGGCATTTATTCTTGCCGTGTTGATGGTATTCCTAATTTTGGCGGCGCAATACGAGCGCTGGATTATTCCCGCAGCAGTTATTCTCGCCGTGCCATTTGCCTTGCTGGGCGCAATTTTGGCGACGTGGATGCGCGGTTTAGAAAACGATATTTACTTCCAAATTGGCTTGGTTTGCTTGATTGGTCTGGCGAGTAAAAATGCGATATTGATCGTTGAGTTTGCCATGCAAAAACAACGTCAGGGCATGTCTATCGTCGATTCTGCCGTCGAGGCTATCCGTCTGCGTTTTCGCCCAATTGTGATGACCTCCTTGGCATTTACCTTGGGCTGTTTGCCTCTGGCATTATCAAGTGGTGCTGGTGCGGCTAGTCGGATGTCGCTGGGTACGGGTGTGATAGGCGGTATGTTGTTGGCTACGTTTTTGGCGACGGTTTTTGTGCCGCTATTCTATGTGTTACTCGCGACCCTAAGGCAGAAATTAAACCGCAGTAAATAGATCTTAATTTTCATCAATACGCCTGCGGGGTAATTAATTACCCTGCATACGCTCGCTGTAGTTCCAAGTTGTCATTGTCTTTATTTTGAGTCGGACTGCAAATTCGTCTGCGCTGCGACTCAGCAACCACTTCGATAAGCCCGGCTGGGAGTCTCCAACATAGCGCTCTAGCAATTTACTGAGCACGAATCCGTCTGAATCGCTTTCAAGCTCTGCAATAGCTTTTCCTCGAACGCCTTTATACGGCGATTCGTTAACCGAAACCTCAAAGGCGCAATTGGGGTTTTTCTTTAGTACTTTTATTATTTTCGCTGAGGCATGGCTGGCGCAAAGCAGGTCTTCGCCGTCGACAATAAACCACAGAGAACAGACAATTGGAAAATTGTCATCGTCTATAACGGCAAGTCGTATTGGGCTACATTGTGCGTTTAAAAATGCGAAAGCATCCATTGATCTGTCCTTTGCTGCCATGCTGTTTATGCCTTGAGAACGAGAATCATCAATTGATTAAACGTATCCCGTCTTTCTCAATACTTATACGTTGTTGCTTGTAAAGACGACCAAGTGCTTGCTTGAAAATTTTCTTACTTACACCAAATTGAGCATATATTTTTTCCGGTGGGCTTTTATCCCCAACGTCTAGAAAACCGTTGTTGGCTTCTAGCTGGCTGATGATTTTACTTGAGATATCAGTGCCGCCTGCGGCAATTATCGGTTGAATACTCAAATCGACGCGACCGTCATCACGCACTTTTTTTACATAGGCGGTAAGTTGCTCACCTTTTCGAATAGGACGAACGAGATCACTGTCGTAAAGTAATCCCCAATACTCATTTTCTATTACCGCCTTAAATCCTAACTCGGTTTTGTTAGCGACCGTAACGACAAAGGATTGTCCGCGTTGCAAATGTGCGGCGGTGTCTTCAATGAACTCATCGAGTTTCATTGAAGCTACGATACGATAGCTTTTGTCGAGATAGATTTTAACCAGTACAGTTTTGCCAGCGGTAACTTCGCCCATATGCTCGGCATAGGGCAGAAGTAGTTCTTTGTCTAAGCCCCAATCTAGAAACGCGCCGGTGTCATTTACTTGTGAGACCTTCAGCGGCAAGACATCGCCTAGCTGCCCCCGGGGTTTTTGGGTGGTCGCGATCAAACTGCCGTCGCTATGGTGGAGCACAAATACGTCTAGATTGTCGCCAAGCTTGCAGGTTTCTGGTGCGTTTTTGCGACTCAAGAATATGTCGCCTAACTTTCCGCCGTCTAAATAATACCCTGCCTGAGTGTTGCGGGTAACTTTAAGGCTGCTAATACGACCGATTGCGGTCATGTGGTAGTCCTCATAACAGAGACAATAATAATGCGCGATTATACGCTAGGAGGCGATGTTAAATATGAAAATAGAAGGGGAAGTGCAGGGATGCTCGACCAGAGAGAATTCTGGCCGAGCAGGGCAGTTTACTTAAACCAGTTCAATGGCGACTGCTAGTGCCTCACCACCGCCAATACACAAAGAGGCAATACCGCGTTTTTTGCCGTACTGCTGGAGTGCATACATAAGGCTAATAATAATACGCGCGCCAGTAGAGCCTACTGGGTGGCCTTGGGCGCAAGCACCGCCGTGGACATTGACCTTTGCATGGTCAAGTTCAAGGTCGCGTATAGCCAGCATGGTTACCATGGCAAAGGCTTCGTTAATTTCCCAAAGGTCTACGTCGTCTTTACTCCAGCCAGTTTTGGCCAGCAATTTTTGCATCGCACCAACGGGGGCGGTGGTAAATAGCGCAGGCTCTAAGGACTGGCGGGTATGAGCAACGATACGGGCCATTGGTTTTGTGCCGGTTTCATTAAGTGCTTTTTCGCTCATCAATACCATTGCAGATGCGCCGTCAGAGATTGAACTGGCGTTAGCTGCGGTAATCGTGCCGTCTTTGGCAAAGGCTGGGCGAAGGTTAGGGATTTTTTCGATAGAGGCTTTTAGTGGCTGTTCATCGTCGCTGACAATGGTTTCGCCGCTACGTGATGTCACGGTTACCGGCGCAGTTTCTGCTTTCAATGAGCCGTTCTTAATTGCAGTGCAAGCACGATTAAGCGACTCAATGGCGTAGGCATCCATGGCTTCGCGGGTGAATTCGTTATCATCGGCAGTTTGTTGTGCAAAGCTACCCATCATGCGGCCAGTATAAGCGTCTTGCAGACCGTCAAAGAACATATGGTCTTCAAAGCTTTTGGCCCCAGTGCCAACGCCTTTCCGTGCGTTCAATACTATGTGTGGCGCATTGGTCATGCTTTCCATGCCGCCGGCAACAATAATGTCGCAGCTTCCGGCTTTAATTTGGTCGTGTGCATAAATGGTTGATTGCATGCCAGAGCCGCACAGTTTATTTACGGTAACTGCACCAGTGGATTTTGGAATACCGGCTGCGATTGCGGCTTGGCGAGCAGGCCCTTGTTTTAGGCCTGCGGGAAGCACGCATCCCATGATCACGTCTTCTATTTTATTCGGGTCGATATTGGCGCGTTTAACGGCTTCAGCAATAGCGGTTGTGCCGAGTTCTACTGCGGTCAATGAGCTTAATGAGCCCAGCATGCCGCCCATTGGTGTACGTGCACCGGAGACAATATATACGGAATCAGACATAGGATGTTCCCTGTTGGTGAGCCATTTCGGCGCGAAACTTACGCGATCTTGGGGCGTAATAGTAAAAAAAGGATTTTTAAGAGGCGGCATATTTAGCCACGTAAAGGCCGATTTTTCAAGGTTTCGCGCCATTTTCGAGACTAATAGCAGGTATCAGGATTTGTTTACTTCGAATAATTTTCGGCGAACTGCGCGACGATACTCGCCGGGGCTGGTGCTGCAGTGTTGCTTAAAGAGCCGACAAAAATAACTTGCGTCGCTGTAGCCACATTGCTGGCCAATTTCCTCAACGCTAAGGTTGCTGTTTTGCAATAGATCTTGGGCAAGTTCAACACGTAGCTTCTGTAAATACTGTAGTGGCGCTAGGCCTGTAACGAGACGAAAGCGACGGTGGAAACTACGTTCGCTTAAGCCGCTCTGTTTGGCCAACTCTGGAATGTTGAGTGGCGTTGCAATATTGCGCGCTAACCAGTTTTGCGCCAGAACAATAATTTCATCGCGGTGCAGATCGCTGCGGTTGACGCGGTAGCTGTTTCGTGAAAACGGCCGTCGACTTTCGGGCGAAAATTGTTGGGCGACGCGATTGGCGATGGAGGCACCCCAGTAGCGGTCTATGAGGTGAATAACAAGGTCTGCTGCTGAGTTAACACTGCCGGTGCAGTAAATATTATCGGCTTGGGTGATGAGGTAGTCTCGATGCAGCGCAACCTGTGGGTAGCGGGCGGCGAAATCGTCAAAATAATGCCAATGGGTGGTTGCGACTCGATCATCTAGCAAACCCGCTTCCGCTAGGAAATAACTGCCGTTACCGACAGCGCAGATCGCGGTGCCCCGTGCTTCGTGAGCGCACAGCCATTGTTTGACGTCGGCTCGCGCGGGCGCCCCTCGATGCGGATGCCGCCAGCGGCTGGGAATAATAATTAGATCGTAGTCGACCCCGCTATTTAAGTCTGCATTAGCCAGTATCTCAATGCCTCCCGACACGTTTATAGGGGACGGATCAAGGCCGACAATATCAGATTGAATAATAGTCTTGCGGCTGTCTCGTTGCGACACGCTATTTGCCGCCATTAACAGTTCATTTGGCAGGCTAATGCTGGTGGCAAGGGCATCATTAAAGGCAAGCAGGGCGACGTGTTTCACGGTTGGCGTAATCATCTTGTTTATTGGCAGTAATATTCTATTTCAATTTACTTAACGTCGATAGACTAGCGCACTAATAGATTTTGTCGCGTGTTAAGGATTTTCTGTGAGTAAGTTACCAGTAATAGTCGGTTTTGGTGGCGTTAATGCCGCTGGGCGTAGTTCATTCCACCATGGTTATCGTCGTACGGTTTTGGATGCTTTGCCCGGCGAAAAAGTGTCGCGTACTTATCGCAGTTTGGCGGCGATCATGGGTATTCCCGCCGATCAGGTAAATTCCGATGTGCAGCGTCAGTATATGCGTGATCACACGCTGATCCGCAAAATTGAAGGCAATATTTTCGATGTCGATAATGTGCCCTGGAACAAACGGATGGCGCTAAGCGGTGCCGAGGGTGTGTTGCAGTTTGTCACCCGTGCCCGGGATCTGCCAGATACCTTGCCCAGTGGCTGGGTGGTTAAAGAGTTGGGGGCGGGCAAAGTTTCGGTAAGCATAAACGAAGATTGTAATATGTTGCTGCCAACAACGCGCAAAATTGAAGTCTCAACAGCTGGCCAATTGCCTAGTGGTTTCGATCCATCAAGTTTGTATGCGTCTAGAAATCACCCTCGCGGTCTACAAATGGCTATCTGCGGTGCATCTGATGCCTTGAAATCTATTGGCTTAGAATGGCAAACGGTGATGGATAGCATCAGCCCAGACCAAATGGGGGTATATGCCAGCTCTGCCATGTCGCAGCTTGATGACAATGGTTTTGGTGGATTGCTAGGCGCACGCGCTAACGGCTTGCGGGTAAGTTCAAAACAGATGGCTTTGGGTTTACCCGATATGCCTGCTGACTTTGTCAGTGCCTATGTATTGGGGAATGTGGGTACCAGTGGCCCAAGCTTGGGCGCATGTGCGACGTTTTTTTATAATCTGCGGCAAGCAGTCAATGATATTCGCTCTGGCTCGGTTAAGGTTGCTGTTGTTGGTGTGGCGGAGTCGGGTGTTGACCCTCGAATTATCGACGGTTATTACACCATGGGTGCCTTGGCGTCCGACGCAGACTTACTTAAATTGGACGCTGATAAAGGCTTGTCTGAGCCTGATCATCGCCGTGCGAGTCGGCCGTTTAGCAGTAATTGTGGATTTACAATCTCTGAGTCTTCCCAGTTTATTGTGCTGTTTGATGATGAGCTGGCAATGCAGTTAGGTGCTCAAATACACGGCGCTGTGCCCAATGTATTCACTAATGCGGATGGCTATAAAAAGTCAATTTCCTCCCCTGGCGTGGGTAATTATTTGACCGTGGCAAAAGCGGTTGCCGCCGCCGCGGCCATTATTGGTGACAAGGCGATAAAAACCCGTAGCTTTGTTCAGTCTCACGGTACCAGCACTCCGCAGAATAGGGTTACCGAATCTCATATTTTAAATGAAACTGCTAAGTTGTTTGGTATCGAAAAATGGCCTGTTGCGGCCATAAAAGCCTATATCGGTCACAGTATTGGCGCCTCCTCCGGCGATCAGCTCGTGGCCAGTCTCGGTGTATGGAATGACAATATCGTGCCGGGAATAGCAACAATTGACCATATTGCAGATGACGTTCACTGCAGTAACTTGCGTTTGCAGAAAGAACATATGGAAGTTGAGCCAGAGAGCTTGGATGTTGCCATACTTAATGCCAAGGGCTTTGGCGGTAACAATGCCAGCGTCGCGCTGCTATCACCTTCGTTAAGCGAGAAAATGCTAAAGGGGCGGCACGGCGACAAAGCTTGGCAGGCATACCTAGCGCGTCGCGAACAAGTGCAGGCTGTGGCTTCGGCCTATGATGACGCCGCCTGTGAAACGGGATTTAGCGTGCATTATCAGTTTGGTGAAAACGTGCTCGACGGCGGCGATCTTGAATTAAGTCGTGATGGCATTGGCATAAAGGGCTGGGCGTCTAAGGTCGCTCTAGATTTTAAATCACCGTACGCATCATGGTTGCCAAGCGAAGACTAGTTTGCATTAGCTGTCGTCTTGCTTTGTAAGTTGACTTGAGCACGGGTAAATACGGATAGAGATGGATTTCTTTGCGTGCTCAAATTAAAGGTGGTTTGGTAATCAGCAGCACATGGAGAGCAGCGATGAGAGAATTTGTCCGTCACCCTAGCGATATCCCCGTCGCCGTCAAAGTGGCAATGGAGGCAGGCTCTCGCCGTGGTTACTTGCGTGATGTGAGTATTGCTGGGTTGTCTTGTGACGTCGCCAGAATAATTGATGTTGGCAGCCGAATTGAATTTTTTGTGCCTTCTTTGGCTGATGAGTCTGTTGGGCGCGGCAGAGTGGTGTGGTGTCGCCCACTACGAGCCAGTTATCGCATGGGTGTCGAGTTTGAATGTGAACAAGATGCTTACCGCACAAAAATGGTGGAGCAGGTTTGCCAGATTGAGAGCTATCGTCGCGAAGTACAGGAAATGGAAGGCCGTGAACTAGGCGCTGAAGAGGCGGCAGCAGAGTGGATTGAATCTCACGCGGCAGAGTTTGATCGTCGTTTTTCATAGTTCTTAGTCACCCAGATCATCGTTAGCGTTTTTTCAAGTCGCGACAGTTTTACGAATTCATGGTTGAATAGATCCCCCGCATGTTCGGGGGATTTTTTTTGCCCAGAGGAAATGGACGATGAAACATGAGGCGACCGCGCGAGTCGTTATAAATATGCCTAGGGAAGACGCGTGGAACTTGTTAAAAGACTTGTCGCTAGCGCATCACTACGTGCCAGGCATTACTCGCACAGAAATCACTACCGATAAAGCTGAGGGGCTAGGCGCTAGTCGCCGTGTGTATCAGGCCTCCGGTAAGGGTTTAGACGAAACCGTTACGGAGTGGAACGAGGGACACGGTTTTCTCATTCGCCTGCACAAAGACGACAAAGGCGCGCCGCCGCCTTTCGCTAAGGCCGCGTTTCGTTATCGTATTGACGATGCCGGTCACGATTGCACCGCACTGACTACCAGCCTAATGTTCGATATGCGCTGGGGCGTTGCAGGGCGACTTTTATATGAGCGCCTATTACATAAAGTTTTTCGGGGTGTTATCCGCGATGTCGCACTCAGTATGAAGCAATATTACGAAACAGGAGAGTCTGTGAGTCCAGCGCAATTAAAGCAACTCCGCATTGACGCCACACAGGGGGCTTAATGGACGCGATTACTTTACTTAAAAGCCGTAATTCGGCAAGTCGATTATGCGCGCCGGGCCCTGATGACGCGGCGCTAGCAGAAATTTTTGCGGCCGCAAGTCGAGCACCTGATCATGGTCGTTTACGCCCTTGGCGTTTTTTGCTGGTGCGAGAAGAAAGTTTAGTCTCCCTGGGTAATTTGTTTGCCGAGGCCGCCAAACAACGGGATCCGCAGGTGAGTGAATCCGACTGCCAGCGCTTTCGTCAGCAGCCACTGCGGGCGCCATGCATTATGGTGGTGATTGCGCGTATAGAAGATCACCCCAAAATTCCTCTAATTGAGCAGCGTATGTCTGCGGCCTGCGCTGCCTACGGTGCCTTGTTGGCGGCCGAAGCTCTGGGTTATGCCGGTATTTGGCGCACGGGTATAAATGCCTTCGACGCCACAGTTAACAATGGTTTAGGCCTGGCTGATAATGAAGAAGTGACCGGTTTTCTTTACGTAGGCACCCGAGACGGACAGGCAAAGCCACTTCCCGTCATAGCGCAATCAGATTTTATGAAAGAATGGAGAAAATAATGAATAGCGTCATTCCCCCGAGCTACACAACGCTGCAAGTCCAGATGGAAGATCATGTTGCATGGGTTGCTCTGAATAGGCCCGACAAGGCCAATGCGATGAACGAAGCTATGTGGCAAGAATTGCAGCTTTGTTTCGAATGGTTGGATCAAGAGCCAATTGTGCGAGCCGTGGTGTTGTGCGGAGAGGGGCGCCATTTCTGTGCTGGCATTGATTTGGCGATGTTTGCCGGCTTGGCGTCAACCGCAGAGGGTATGGAAAAGTCGCGATTTGTTGAGTGGTTCCGCGCGGTTGTTTTGCGATTACAAGGTAACTTAACGGCTATCGAACGCTGCCGTAAGCCAGTTTTGGCTGCGATCCACGGCAGCTGTGTCGGCGGTGGCGTTGATATCGTTAGCGCCTGCGATATGCGTTATTGCAGTGACGGGGTTAAGTTCTCTATCAAAGAAATTGATATCGGCATGGTCGCCGATGTAGGTACTTTACAAAGGTTACCCCATATTATTCCCGCCGGCGTTATGCGAGAACTTGCATACACTGGCCGCAATGTGGATGCCGAGGAAGCCGAGCGTATTGGCTTGGTAAATCGCCGTTTTGACAACTATGAAGAGATGATTGAGACGGTCTCTGCCTTGGCGCAGGATATTGCTCGTAAGTCACCCCTCGCCATTCGAGGCACTAAGCAGATGCTGCTGTATACCCGTGATCATAGTGTTACTGACGCACTCAACTATCAGGCTACTTGGAACGGCGGTATGCTCAGTTTTGAGGATGTCATGTTGGCAATTACCGCGAACAGTGAGGGTAAATCCGCCGATTTTAAAGATTAAAATTCGTTTAAATTCCTCTCCTTAACAGCAGGGCGCTTGTACTGGCTCTGCTTGTTGGTAAACTCCCTGTAACCAAAAATAAGTGCAGCGACGAGCTCGTGTCCGTCAGTTGTCGTAGAGTGATGCCAATCCATGCAAACCCGTACTATCTTCAGCACGCCTTACGTGAGCGGGTTTTTTCGAGTGGTGTTTAAACTACTGACGAGACTTCGTGGGTGGCAAGTCGTGGGTGAGAAACCTTCCGATAAAAAATACGTGTTAATTGCGGCGCCGCACACCAGTAATTGGGATTTCCCGACCATGATGGTGGCTGCCTTTGTGTTAGGTTTAGATCCGCATTGGGTGGGGAAACACACCTTATTTCCCAAGGGGATCATCGGCGTGATTATGCGCTGGTTTGGAGGCGTTGGTGTAGATCGCCGGGCTGCTCAAAACACCGTTGATCAAATGGTAGCGCAATATGCTACTCGCGATGAATTCATGGTCTTGATCGCGCCTGAGGGTACGCGCAGCAAGGTTGAAAATTGGAAGGCGGGGTTTTATCACATTGCAGTCGGTGCTGGTGTGCCAATTTATCTGGCATTTCTTGATACCAAAAAACGGCAAACTGGCGTCGGCAAGGCTTTCTATCCAACAGGCAACTATGAAAAAGACATCTTGGAAATTAAGGCATTCTATAAAGATAAAGTTGGATTTAACCCCGAGCTTTTTTAAGCCGAGTTTTTGCTTGAATTGATATTGTCTGAAAACTAAATATATAAAATATTGCGGGAAGTTACCATGTTAAAACTGCGAAGAAATATTGTGTCGGTGATTTTTGTTATCGCCGCGATATTCCATTCTGTATTTGCCTTAGCTGACGTTCCTACGACGGTTAACACCGAAAGTATTATCGCTAATTCGCCAAATAATTGGTTGTCTTATGGTAAAGATTATAAAGAACAGCGCTATAGCGAACTCGATAAAATTAATGTCGGCAACGTTGCAGATTTAAGTTTGGCATGGTCATTTGATACCGATTTTAACCGCGGTCTTGAAGCGACGCCTATTGTTATCGACGGCGTGTTATATGTGACAGGTAATTGGAGCGTTGTTTACGCACTCGATGCGCGAAGTGGCGAATTGCTCTGGAAATATGACCCGAAAGTACCTAAAGAATGGGCAAAAATGGCGTGCTGTGATGTGGTCAATCGCGGAGTGGCAGCCTACGAAGGGAAGATTATATTTGGCACGCTTGATGCGCGTTTAATTGCATTAGATTCAGTAAGCGGTGAAAAAGTTTGGGAAGTACCTACCGCCGATTTAACAGCTTACCCCTACACCATCACCGGAGCGCCTAGGGTTGCGAAGGGAAAAGTGTTCATTGGGAATGGCGGCGCGGAATACGGCGCACGAGGTTATGTTAGCGCCTATGATGTGAACACCGGTGAGCAGCTGTGGCGTTTTTACACCGTACCCGGTAATCCTGCAGATGGTTTTGAAAATGATGCCATGAAAGCGGCCGCTAAAACCTGGACCGGAAAGTGGTGGGAATATGGCGGTGGTGGCACCGTATGGGATTCCATTGTTTACGATGACGAACTAGACCAGCTGTATATCGGTGTTGGTAACGGTTCACCTTGGAACGCGAAAGTTCGCAGTCCTGAGGGAGGCGATAATCTCTATTTGTCGTCGATCGTTGCCTTGAATCCCGACAGCGGTGAATACATTTGGCATTACCAAGAAACGCCTGCTGAATCTTGGGATTACACCGCAACTCAACATATTATGTTGGCTGATATGGACGTTAAAGGTGAGCAGCGCAAGGTTATTTGGCATGCACCTAAAAACGGTTTCTTTTTTGTTCTTGATAGAATAAGCGGCAAGTTACTCTCTGCAGAGCCCTTTGTTGATGTCAATTGGGCGAGTCATTACGATCTTGAAACTGGGCGCCCCGTAGAGACTGAAAATGCTCGATACCTGGACGATCCGAAAATGGTTCGGCCCTCATCGATGGGTGCCCATAACTGGCAAGCTATGGCGTATAGCCCACAAACCGGTTTCGTATATATTCCCGTCATTAATAGTATTTTTGAATACAAGGCCGTAGATGATTATTTGCATCAGTGGGGTCAATGGAATTTAGGTGTTTATATTCAGCAGCAAGCCGTTGCCGATCCGATTTTATCCCAATTATTGACCAGTAAAATAACGCAAGGCTCATTGCTGGCGTGGGATCCCGTCAAGCAGCAAGCGGCATGGGAGGTACCACATAAGCTAACTTGGAATGGTGGTTTGCTGGCGACCGCCGGTGGTCTAGTGTTTCAGGGTTCGGCGGAAGGTGAAGTGCTTGCCTTTCGTGCCGACAACGGCGAGAAGCTCTGGTCATTTGAAGCGAATACTGGCGTGATGGCGCCACCCGTGACCTACACAGTTGATGGCGAGCAGTATGTGACTATTTTGGCTGGGTGGGGCGGTGCATTCGGTTTGATAGCTGGGCTAGAGAAAGAGGTTTCACCCCCGCCAAGTCGTGTACTGACATTTAAGTTAGGTGGCTCTGCGCCAGCACTGCCGGAAAATCCGTTAAAGCAAATGCATGAACCTCCGGCGCGCTTGACGGAAGACAAAGATGTTTTAGAAAAGGGTCGTAACTTGTATTACGCCTATTGCAGTGCCTGTCACGGGACTGAGGCTATTTCAAATGGCGCGATTCCTGATTTGCGTCATTTGCCTAAAGCGTTTCACGATAATTTTAATGCGATTGTGCTTGATGGCGTTATGAAGAAAGCCGGCATGGTTGGCTTCGCCGACGTACTAAGCGAAGAAGACGCATTTATGTTGCATGCTTTTATACTAGAACAGGCTAATATTGATAAGGAGAGCCGTGCGCAGTCGTCTTGGCTTATCACGATAAAAGAGTGGTTCTACGGTATCTTAGCGAAACTTATCGGGTTTGCGGTTAGCTTAAGTTAAGGCGCCGCATTTTACGCATGATTTGCGAAATGCGGTTGATAGGGAATAAGAAAATGTTGGACAAAAAATACGTGGTTATCTGTCTCAGGTAAACACGTATTTTTTTGAGTGGAGTAATCTACTGTAAGCGCATCCTCATGTGCTTATTTTTAGCGGGTTGTAGAGACGATAACGCCCGGGAGTCTGCTATTGATGATGGCGCGAATGTCTACAGCTAACTCTCTGAAAAAGACGCGATTCGGTGCGTTATTTCGCCACACTAGCGCGTGTTTACGAAGAATTTGAATATCACGTAGTTCACAAACATACAGGGCTTCTGAGTTATGCATTTCTGAATGAACGTATAAACCAGGTAAGAATGCGACTCCCATGCCCATGACGACCATCTGGCGCAGGGTGTCTAAGCTCGTGCCCTCGTAGTCGCGCTGAATATCCGCACCCCATCGCTCACAAATCTCCTGTACTTGCAGATGAAAGTGATGCCTTTTCTCCAAAGTTAATATTTTTTCGCCCCGTAATTTATTAGGAGTAATGCTTTTTTGACCTGCCAGTGGGTGGTTAATGGGAACCACAAACTTCAGTGGCTCGATAAATAAAGGCTCCATGGCTAGTTGAGGTATAGCTAGGGGGAGCGGGACGATGGCGATGTCGTAGACACCGTCAAGTAAGTCTTTTTGTAATTCTCTATGAGCCGCTTCGCGAACATACAATTTTAAGTTGATGTGTAAATCATGCAGATCAGGAAGTATGTGGGGAAGTAAATAGGGGCCAACGGTGGGTGGTACGCCTAGGCGATATGTTGTCTGGTGCCCGTCAATTTTAGCCGCAGCGATGTCTTCAAATTCCTTCATGCTAATTAACACTTGCCGCGCCGCATCAAGTAAATCTCTGCCGCTTGGTGATAGCAGGGTGCCTGCTCTGGAGCGTTCAAAAAGGGCGGTATTTAGAGTTGATTCAAGCAGGGCAATTTGATTTGTTAGCGCAGGCTGGCTCATGCCCAGTTCTTCAGCGGCACGTCGATAGCTGGCGTGTTTTGCTACCGCAACGAAATAATTTAACTGTTTAATACTGGGGGAGCTAATTTTTGACGCCATAGTTACATCCGAAATCTGATAACTAAAAGATATCAGCAAATGGTATAACATATTATAAAGCTATCAAAGGATAATCGCTTCCGTACTAAATCCTGTTTGTTAAATTACGAGGACGTTACCGTGGAAGAGCTTATTCAAGGTGTTGCTAGGTTTCAAAGTGATGTGTACCCAGATAAGGAAGTTTCTTTTCGAAAGCTTGCTAGCGGACAAAACCCCGACGTGTTGTTTATTACCTGTGCGGACTCGCGGATCGACCCGAGCATGCTGACACAAACTCAGCCAGGTGAGCTGTTTATTTGTCGGAACGCGGGTAATGTTGTGCCACCCCACAGTAATCAAACCGGTGGGATGACGGCATCCATAGAGTTTGCGGTCGCGGGATTGGGCGTGTCCGACATTATTGTTTGCGGACACAGTGATTGCGGTGCGATGAAGGGCGCCATCGACCCATCGGGACTGGAAAATCTCCCCCACGTCAAAGAGTGGTTAGGGCATTGCCGTGCAGCGACAGAAATCGTAAAAGAACGGCATGGTCACGTTGATAAATGTCATTTAGACGAAGTGGCGAGAGAAAATGTTTTGCTCCAACTACAGCATTTGCGTACCCATGCTGCGGTCGCTGCGAAGTTGGCCAATGGCCGCTTACGTTTGCACGCATGGGTTTACAACATCGGGACAGGCGAGGTGGAGTGCTACAACGAAGATCGCAAGCAATTTGAGCTAATGAACTCGGCCTATAGCCACCTGCTTGAGAAGCCGGCCGTAATTGCGCAAGAGGCGGCGGCATATGAAGTTTAATCGGGAAAACCTTACTGGTGACATCACCGGTGGTATTACCGCAGGTGTTGTCGCTCTGCCTTTGGCGTTAGCGCTTGGTGTGGCGTCTGGTCTAGGCCCAATGGCCGGGATTTACGGCGCGATAGCTGTGGGCTTTTTTGCCGCACTATTTGGTGGAACGGCATCGCAAATATCCGGGCCGACGGGGCCGATGGTCGTTGTGTTGGCGGGTTTGTTTGCCAGCTTGTCTGGCGATGTGGCACTTATTTTCACCACAGTTATGTTGGCCGGTGTTTTCCAGATTGTTTTTGGCTTTCTGGGGGTTGGTCAATACATACGCTTAGTGCCGTATCCGGTTATCTCCGGTTTTATGACCGGAATTGGCGCAATTATTATTATTCTGCAGCTCGGGCCTTTGCTCGGTCACGATTCTCCCGGCAATCCTCTGGGGGCCATGGCGAAGCTACCAACTGCGATTATGGATATTAATTTCGCAAACCTTGCCTTGGGCTTGGGGACGTTGGCCTTGGTGTACTTTTGGCCCGCGCGCGCCGGAAAGTATTTACCTGGGCCGCTAGCTGCGCTCATCGTAGGCACCATTTTAGCGTATCTAGTTTTAGACGTTCCGGTCCTTGGCGAGATTCCGTCAGGTTTACCGAGTATTCATTGGCCGGTATTTGAGCAGAGCAAGGCGATGCTGGTTATCGAGGCCGCATTTATACTGGCTGTGCTTGGTGCGATTGATAGTTTATTGACGTCGCTCGTTGCCGATAATATGACTCGTCAGCGTCATGATAGTAATCGGGAGCTTATCGGTCAGGGTATTGGTAATACGGTAGCAGGCTTAATTGGTGGTATTGCCGGTGCGGGTGCGACGATGCGTACCGTTGTTAATATCCGGTCGGGCGGCAAAACCCGTTTGTCTGGGATGATTCATTCCTTGGTGTTACTCGCCGTGGTGCTGGGTCTAGGTTCCTTGGCTTCGACTATCCCTCTTGCTGTGTTGGCGGGTATTTTGGTTAAAGTTGGCTTAGATATAATCGACTGGAGCTACTTAAAACGGGCTAATAATGGACCGCGATGGGATCTTGCCTTAATGCTGTTGGTATTATCATTGACTGTCTTTGTCGATTTGATCACAGCCGTCGCTGCGGGTGTGGTGCTGGCGGCCCTAGCTTTTGTGAAACAAGTTGGCCAGTTGCAGATCGCCAGTCTTAAAAATACCCCTGAGCATTTAGACTCCGAGGTTGAGAAAGCGTGTTTGTCTTCGTGTGGCGATCGCGTTGCGCTATTTGAATTCAGTGGGCCATTGAGCTTTGGTGCGGCGGCGGACTTAGGTCATCACGTCCGTGAGCATAGCGAGTTGGGGTCGAGAGTGTTAATTCTAGACTTCTCTAGAGTGCCATTTCTCGATGTATCTGCGGTTCTTGCGGTAGAAACGATTGCGACTGACGCGGCATCCAGCGGAAAGCTGTTGTATTTGGTTGGTATGAACGAGGAGGTGAGAGGTGTGCTGGAGGGGATGAATAGTGGCTTGCCCGGCGATGGTGTGTTTGCTAGCCGACTCCAAGCCTTGCAGTCAGCTGCAGCGAGGGTGAATTCTACCAGCGCCAATGTTGATGCGATTCCAAGCCTGTCTGCAACTTAGCTTAGTTCGTGTGAAGGGCTATATGCAGCTGAGTCGGGTTAAATCGGCTCAGCTGCATTACGTTTTGCCTTGGTAGCGTTAATGTAATGTATGCATAACTGTAGTTTAAGCTTCGTTTTAGAAGCGAAGTTCCATTCCTATCCCCGTTGTTTGATCTTTTAGTGTGCTATTCGTGTCGGTTTTGCTCGTGATTTGAGCGCTGTAGCCGTAGGCCATTAATGATTTGCTAATACGATAATCGATCCCGATAGCAATTTGATCCAACTCTTTTTCACTATTGAATAAATCGATTTCAGTGTGCCCGGTCTGCACTTTCAAATCGAGTTTATCAGTGGCGTGGTATTTAAGGCTAAGCAGCCCGGCTTCTTCCTCTTCCTCGTTATTGGCTACTGGACGGCTGATCTCTGCTGTTTGGATGAGTAGCCCAATACCAATACTCATAAAATCAACGTGAGCGATGGCGCGGTCTATATTCTTGCCGTTGATCTCATCGTCATGAGCGTAGGCGACGACAAAGTTATCGCCATCGTAGCGCAAGGACAGCGTTGAGCCGTCCGCAGGGCCGTCTTGGTCTGTGCTGCTGTTCTCACCTGGTACGACAGCGATGCTGCCACTTAGGTGATTCAATAGGCTGGGTGTGCTGTAGCGAATGGTGTTTTTGACTCTGTTTTCGCCGCTGATGAAGTTTTTGATATCGCCTAGTGCAAGGTCGTTAAACAAATCGACTTCACGGCGGATATTTTTCGTATCGGTGTCAACTTGACCGGCGATTATTGTTCCCCAACTGCCGGTTAAGCCAGCAAAGGTATTTCGCTGTTTGAAGGTTTGGTCTGTCGCCGATTCGCCATCGTCGAAGGCAACTTCATATTCGGCTTGAAAAATGGCGGTGATATTGGTGTCGTCAACGGGAATGGACCCCTTTACACCAATGCGAGAGGCGTTGCTATTTAATTCCCATTGGTCACTGTTTGAACCAATTTCTCGTGAGGTATTTTGATATGAGATATTTGCTCGACCGTAGAAGGATACTTCTGCCTGCGCAAACGATGCGGCAGAAAGGATGAGGGCGGGGGCGAGCAAATAGTGCTTCATATAATTCTCCACATTGTTTTCGGCAGATAGCGACGCTACTTATTATGGCTTTGATGTACTGGCGTAAATAACCTGACGCGAGTTCGCGGTGATTCTATGACATAAAGATGATGATTTCTGGGCCATTTGTGACGGAATTATTGCATTTCAATTACTTGAAAATTTGTTTGAAATCCAGTCGCTCGTCTGCAAAGTGATTTTTGGCAAAGTTTGCAATGTGTGTAGTAGTGATAATAAGGCGGTGCCGTGATCTTCGCGAAATTTAGCTTAAAATACTCCTTGTAGTAACGTTCCAGTACTGTTATTGGAGAATAATCTTGTCCACAGTATCTGTGGATAACTTGGTGGGTAACTTGTAGGTTATGGCAGGAGAGAGAGGGTTTGTCGGGGTTTTAACAAATTGTTCAAAAAATAGTCATTTTAATAAATATTAATAAAAACATATAGTTACAAGTATTTCGGTAGGTTTAACATTACCTTTGGATGCTAAGCTTTAAGTTCTCTACCTTCCGGCTCTATCTGTGAATAAGTGTTACGTCAAGGTCTATTTCATGTTACCTGTTACGTATTTTCACTTACTGCGAAACATTTACCAAATACTGCTCGGTTACAGTGCGTTACTAGTGACCTAATCGCCCCGGTAAACGCATCCGCTGGTGCAAGTTTCTCTAATTTCTACTTTACTTAGTGCACCTAATGAGGGCTTTAATTGATTCCAAATCCAAATTGCAATATTTTCGCTAGTCGGATTGTCGAGACCCTTTATGTCATTTAAGTAATGATGGTCGAGTTGTTCGTATATAGGTGCGAAAATTTTCTTGAGTTCTGAAAAGTCCATTAGCCATCCAGTGTGTGGATCGATGTCACCAGCAATAAATATTCTAACCAGAAAACTATGGCCATGAAGTCGGGCGCATTTGTGTCCCTCTGGAACATTGGGAAGGTGATGGGCGGCTTCAAAGGTAAATTCTTTGTATATTTCCACGTGCGGTCTCGGCGTTATAAAAGATAGGTCGGTGAGCTTGGGTTACTGAATTGGCGCCAATGTTAATCAGCTGCGGCTATGGTGTACAGCTCGTCTTAACTCCTTGATTGAATGGTGATTATTTTAGCCTCAGATTTTGGATAAAAAATGAGCAAAATCAGTGTTATAGCTTTTTTTCAAAGAAATTGTAAAAAAACGCCGCCCAGTGTTTGACACCGAAAGCGATTACTGTAGAATGCGCCTCACTCGATTGAGAGGGTGATTAGCTCAGCTGGGAGAGCATCTGCCTTACAAGCAGAGGGTCGGCGGTTCGATCCCGTCATCACCCACCATAATCGTGTAAAAGTATGCGGACCGGTAGTTCAGTTGGTTAGAATGCCGGCCTGTCACGCCGGAGGTCGCGGGTTCGAGTCCCGTCCGGTCCGCCAACTTTGCATTTAGACCTCCCCCCTGTTTTTCTCATATTTCGTATGTGTCGCCAGACACCGTTGCGATTTGTGATGTTTCTGGACCGGTAGTTCAGTTGGTTAGAATGCCGGCCTGTCACGCCGGAGGTCGCGGGTTCGAGTCCCGTCCGGTCCGCCAACTCCTTCACTTTTTTTATCCCTCTGTTTCCCGCTAAGTTTTCACTGCTTCGCCTAATTCTTTTCGCTTACCTAACGCTTTGTCTCCTATAATGTTGGAAAGACGAGTCTTGCCTAATGTTTTGTGACGGTTGTAAAAATAGTGGAGGTTTGATTGGGCACGTTAACTGAAGCGGTAGTATTCTTTAGCGACGGGAATGTTGTTAAGGAAATGTTTTTTGCCGAGTTTGAGGCTGTGCTCGACGACGTGGTTGGAATTCCTGATTTTGCTAATGATGAGATTCAAGCTGCGTTTACCCAAATTGACGATACGCTTCGTGTTACTGGTGTTGTTTTTTTTACCATTAGCTTTGATGGTCGAGGTCGTGTGACGGGGCATTGGAATATTCCACTTCGCCATCTTCTTGATCATGCTAGTCGCGGACCTGATTTGGGGGCTGGACCCATCCGCGTAGCCTGTCGTAGTGCTTGCCCGGTTGCTTGGTATAGACGGCAGTTGTGGGATCCGGATACGTCTACATCAGGGACTTTTAGCAAACTTAGCGCCGCAGCAGAGCGCAATCGCTTGGGTATTATTAGTGATAGCCATGACCGTGTTGCTTCCGTTGCGAGTGTCGCAGATTTTTTTAAATCCTCACCTTCTAATGCCCCGACGGCCAGTGCGCCTCAACTTGGACAAGGAAATGGCCCTGTTTTTAATCGTAAATACAGACAGAAATTACTGGCCATTCGCGGCGCTGAAAAATTAACGCTAGCCACCCAGACTGAGTTTTTTGAGAGTAAGTTAGACGCCCAGGCGGAGGAGTTTACCCGCCAACTTCGCGATCGAGAGTCACTCATTCAACAACAGAAAGCTGAGTTGGATGCGCTTGTGAAGGCAGAGGAAGACACTCAGGCACGCTTGCACCGTCAGCAACGTTTAATGCACCAAAAGACTGCGGAGCTAGAAACTCTATTAGAGCAGGGGGGGCAAGACTATCAGGCGCAAATGGCAGAACTTCGCAAAGAGTATGCCGATGAATTGCAGCGTCACCTTAAAGAGCAGGCAATAAAACTTGAAGACGCGTTACACCGTAGGGAGAGGGAGTTGTACGACCGAGCAACTGAGATAGTCGAATTGCGCGGTGAAATTAGTACCCTGCGTGATCAGAATCGAACGTTGATGCTGGATAGTGATGATAAGCTGCTTAAAACCATGGTTGAAAAGGGCGTGGTGTTCGTCGCCTATCATCCAGGTGTTGAGCACTTGGTTATTTCACAGGACGAAATGCCTGAATATCTTCGCGATCCACTGGCCTATGTGGCTTTCCGCTGCGAGGTGTCGGACACACAATATCGCGAGTGGTTGGCGCACTATCGTTTACCCATTTGTAGAGCAACGGACGAAGACTCGCAATATTGTGGTCAGCCCATCTCAAAGGTTATGCGCCCCATGTTGTTTCGTTCAGGTGAGAGCGATCGCTGTCATGAACATAGCGCGTCTGGCTTGGCGTGATTATTGTCGTTGAACATTTACGAGCATGCCCAAGGACATCGGCATGACTCGACCATGATCCAAAATTTGTATACCTCGGCGAATGGTGTCGAGGTCGACATCCTTCGGCTTGATACCATTGATAGTCTCGCCCCCGGTAATAAATGGTTTAAATTAGTCCCAAATTTAGTTGCCGCCCAACACGCAAACGCTACTCGCTTAATTAGCTTCGGCGGTGCCTACTCTAATCATCTTCACGCTTTGGCGGCGCTTGGTCATGTTAAGGGGTTTGAAACTATTGGCTGTGTGCGAGCTGATCGTGGCGATCCACTGACACCGACGCTGCTTGATGCGAAAAGCTGGGGAATGACACTTCATTATTTGAGTCGTAGCGATTATCGGCGCCGCAACGAGCGTGAGTTCATCACCGAAATTTTAGCGCAGTACCCAAATTCCTATCTCATTCCAGAGGGTGGGGCGAACAAGATAGGTGCTGGAGGCTGCGGGAAAATTGTTGACCTCATTCCGAATCGTGGAAGCGATTACACAGCACTTGTGTTGGCGTGTGGTACCGGCACAACCTTGGCGGGCATTGCATCTATGATTGCGGATGGGGTGCGCGTTATTGGTGTACCCGTGTTAAAGGCGGAGAAATTTATGGCCCGCGATATTTCAGCAATGCTGGCCGTACTTGGCGCAGACCGAGATAATTGGCAGCTTGATCATCGTTTTCATGGCGGAGCCTACGCTTGCTTGCCACAAGCTGTGTTGGAGCATATGCAAACTTTTGAATGCTATCACGGCATATTGCTAGACCCCGTCTATACCGCTAAGGCTAGCTACGCGGTTCAATCTATGGTCGATAATCAAGAGTTTCCCGCGGGAAGCCGGATCTTACTGGTCCACACTGGGGGGCTGCAGGGGCGGCGCGGTTTTAATTTGTAGTGGCACGCCTAAGAGCTTTAGTCGGCCCAGTCATTTGCGACTAAAAAACGGCGTTCGTGCTGGGCATTGATTAACATAATCGGTTTCTGTTCCGCCATTTTCATGTGCTTGCTTGAAAGTGGCGTTGCACTTGTAAAGTTCGCTCCCAGCCAGCTGGGTTTTTCTATGTATCGCCAGCTAGTGTATTGCTCGCGCGACGACTCTTGTTCCTCTTGAAAGTGGCTAATGCAGCGCCAATCTCCGCGTTGATGGCTGTGATTAAGTGTTGGATAGTCAGTCTCGTTGGCTAATGGGTGGAATAATATGCCGTTAACCAAAAGTTCTTGTTCTATATCGCCAATCCCTAATTCAGCGACGACCGCTCGGCCTGCTTCGGTGTGAATAAGTGGTAACTGGTGCTGTGTTAGTCTGGCGAGTTTTCGATCGAGTCTGTCGGCGCGATTAGGGCCAAACCATTGGTCGAGATTTGGTGCTGTGAGGGCGTTTGGAATACCAAGAAAAAATTTGACCGCTAGTTCAAGGTGAATGTGCTTTTCGCGATTTCTACAGTAGTAAATAAGGTCGAATTCACCTAGGGTAATTTTGTCGCGTCTGACCGGAATATTGTGTGCGATCAGTTCGGTTTGCTTGTCTTGCTGTAAGAAAAAGTGCCAGAGGCTCTCAAATACCAGCCCCAAGCGTGTGCTGTGGCAGTACTTGTTTAAATAGTCGCGCAACGGCTGATCGTCTTGATCGAGCTCGTACAGCCAGTTTTGTCGTTCTGGTGTTAACGGAAGGTTTGGGTGGCTAACAACACCGTTCGGTCCGGAGATTTCATTGATTAAGGGTTCGCTAAAGCAACTCCAAGCGAGTGCACGGACCAATGGTGAGTGAAATGCTGTGGTTTCGGTGGTGGCGATAGTCGGTCTCCATAAAATTTGGGGGGTTAAAGTGCCTTAGCGTGCTGCTCTTCCGCGGGGTTTTACTTGCGGCCGAGTATCGTTATGTTCCAAACTCCACGCATAGCGTCTCAACTAGCCCTCACTCTAGTATAATAATCTCCCGATAGTTGGCAGCAGGTATTATGGAACAGTTTCGCAATATAGGTGTGATAGGACGGGAAGGCAACGGTGTTGCAGAAACCCTCAAGCGCCTAATTGATTTTTTGCAGGCCCGTGAATTAGGTGTCGTACTTGATGAGGCGGTGTCTGAACTGCTGCCTGATCACTCTCTGCGAGTGAGTTCCCGTCGGATGATTGGTGAGGTATGCGATCTGATCATTGTGGTTGGTGGTGACGGCAGTTTATTAGGCGCTGCGCGAACTTTGGCGCGGCACAATGCCCCTGTCCTTGGTGTGAACCGCGGCCGGCTTGGTTTCTTAACAGATATTTCCCCCGACGAAATAGAATCTCAGGTTGGCGCTGTGTTAGACGGCCATTATCGATTAGAGCAGCGCTTTCTGCTAGATGTTGAAGTGCTGAGAGACGGCGAACCTGTGGGGCGCGGGGATGCCCTCAACGACGTTGTCCTTAATTCTGGTACGTCGGGTCATATGATGGAATTTGAGTTGTTTATTGATAGCGAGTTCGTCTATCGCCAGCGTTCTGACGGTTTGATTATCGCCACCCCAACGGGATCGACAGCCTACGCCTTGTCAGCAGGCGGGCCGATTATGCATCCGCGTTTGGATGCCATCGCTATTGTGCCCATGTTTCCTCATACATTGAGTAGTCGGCCGATAGTTATCGATGGAAAAAGCGAGATTAAAATGGTGGTAGGTCGCAATAATATGGTTCATCCACCGGTTACCTGCGATGGGCAGGTTAAAATCACTTCCCAGCCCGGCGACGTTATCAATGTGCGTAAAAAGCCGCATAAATTGCGCTTAGTTCACCCCTTAGATCACAGTTTTTACGCAAGTTGTCGCGACAAATTGGGCTGGGGAGCACATATCGGTAAAGAGGACTCTGATGGCTGAAGTAGTTGGATTGCGTTTGCCTTTAAGCGCAGATTTAAAGTGGTTTTCCCAGTTACTATGGCAGAGTTCCGTGCCTCACCGTATTGCAGAAGAGCGCGGAATGCAGGTGGTTTGGGTGGGTTCAGAACTTCATGCGGCGCAGGCAAAATCACTATACGAGCGGATACAGTCGGGTGATCCTGAGTTGGTGTCCGTGCGTATTGAACGACGTAAATTTCGACCTCAGGCTTCATGGGGTAGGCGGTTCTTTAATGTGCCTGTGGTTGCGACCTTATTGGTGCTGAGTTTGCTTGGCGCACTGTTGCCTGTCCTTGATCGCGATTTTCAATATGTCCGCTATTTAAGTTTTTATCAGCTTTATATCACTGGTGGTACATTGCATGGCGACTGGCCGGTAGGCCAATTGTGGCGGGTGATAACCCCTGCGTTTTTACACTTCGGCGTGATGCATATTGTTTTTAACAGTCTCTGGCTTTGGGAGCTAGGCGGCATGATTGAGCGTCGTCAGCGTGCGGTGCGTATTCTAGGCTTATTTGTGTTAGTCGCGGCGGGTTCGAATATAGCGCAGGCGATGAGCAGCGTGTCGTTGTTTGGTGGTATGTCCGGCGTGATCTATGGGCTTCTTGGTTACATCGTTATTTGGAATCGGCTTAGACCCGAGCAGGCGTTTCCCTTGGTCAAAGGCGTCGCCATTTTCATGATAGTTTGGCTGCTGCTTTGTATTGCGGGATTTACCGAATTATTGGGTGTGGGGGCGATTGCCAACACAGCTCATCTTAGCGGACTACTGCTAGGCGTTGTTTTAGGTTTTGCCGCAGCCATGCTGGATCGCAAGCCGGTATAAATTTTGGTATATAATCGCTGGCCGCAAGATCAATGCGTGACAGAACGATAGTGAGAGTAGTGATGGATTTTGAGCAGTTAGTCGACAATATTACCCCAACAATTTATGAGGGGCTCAAGCGCGCAGTCGAGATTGGAAAATGGCCTGATGGCCGCATGTTAACTCCTGAACAGCGTGAACATTGTATGGCCGGCGTGATTGCCTATGATTTGAAAGCTCATGCGGAGAATGAGCGCGTTGGCTATATTGATCGCGGAAGCAAAGCCGAAGGCGAGGTGTGTGGGGATGATCATAGCCACGATGACGTGAATGAAGATCAAGTGTTGAAATGGGCGGAATAGTGTTATGAGTCAATCCGTGCTGGTCGGCCCAACAGCCAAAATGAAAACCCGCTTAGTCGATGATCTTGCAATATATAGCATGCCAATTGGCGATGAGCGGGTTGATATGAATGCCTTAATTGGCAGTAAAGTGCGGATGGAGTTTCGTCAGCAAATAAATTGCGTGCATTGCGGTCGGCTGACGAAAAAGAGCTTTAATCAAGGTTATTGCTACCCGTGCTTTCAACGTTTGGCGCAGTGCGATAGTTGCATCGTTAGCCCCGAAAAATGCCATTATTTTGAAGGTACTTGCAGAGAGCCGGAATGGGGTGAAAGCCATTGCCTGATTGACCACATTGTTTATTTAGCAAATTCGTCGGGTGTCAAAGTGGGGATTACCCGTGGCACTCAAGTCCCGACGCGTTGGATTGATCAAGGTGCCGTGGCGGCATTGCCCATTTTTAGGGTGAGCAACCGCCTGCAGTCTGGCCTAGTCGAAACCTTGTTTAAGAGCCATGTAGCAGACAAAACCAGTTGGCAGGCCATGTTAAAGGGCGCGCCAGAACAGGTTGATTTAGCCGCGCGTCGAGATGAGCTTATCGAACTTTGTCAGTCGGGAATAAACGATTTGCAGGAGCGCCATGGTATTCAGGCTATCCAAGCGATTAACGATATCCCCGTGCAGCATATTCGTTTCCCAGTAGAAACGTATCCGCTCAAGGTGAAGTCTTTTAATTTAGATAAAGTGCCGCTTATTGAGGGTGTTTTAATGGGAATAAAAGGCCAGTATCTGATCTTTGACAGCGGTGTTATTAATATTCGTAAATACGCCGGATACCATATTGAATTAAGCAGTGAGTCATTGTGATTCAGGAGTAATTTCATGCGCGACGCGCAGCCTAGTACGATCTTTTTAAGTGATTATCGCGTTCCCGATTTTTTAATCGACAGCACCACGCTGCGTTTTGAGTTAGGAGAAGACAGCAGTCTGGTTAGCTCGGTATTAGCGCTTCGTCGCAATCCAGATGCTAAAACGTCGGACGCGCCGTTACAGTTGCACGGCACAGAGCTAGAGCTTATTTCGTTGTCTATTGATGACCGTTTACTCGCTGATAGTGAGTGGTCTCAGAGTGGCGAGCAGTTAACGATTGCCAACGTGCCGGCATCGTTTAGTTTGCGTTGCGAAACTCGTATTCGCCCGCAAGACAATACGTCCCTGGAAGGGTTGTACAAGTCTAGCGGTATGTTTTGCACCCAGTGTGAGGCCGAAGGCTTCCGGAAAATCACTTATTATTTAGACCGTCCCGACGTGATGTCGGTCTTTAGCGTTGAGATTATTGCTGATCAGTCCCGTTATCCCGTGTTGCTGTCGAACGGCAATCTTACCTCTAAAGAAACCTTATCCGATGGCCGCCATAAAACCATTTGGCAAGATCCCTTCCCCAAGCCCGCTTATTTGTTCGCTTTGGTGGCGGGTAAATTGTCAGTGGTGGAAGATCAGTTTGTCACCACAAGTGGTCGCCGTGTTGATCTTAGAATTTATGTTGAGGAAAAAGACCTCGATAAATGTGATCATGCCATGCTGTCCTTGAAAAACGCGATGCGTTGGGATGAGGATGTTTACGGTCGTGAATACGATCTCGATATCTTTAATATCGTGGCGGTAGACGATTTTAATATGGGGGCGATGGAAAATAAGAGCCTTAATATTTTTAACACTTCCTGTGTATTAGCTAAGCCAGAAACCACCACCGATGCTGGATTCCAGCGAGTAGAAGGCGTGGTTGCCCACGAATATTTTCACAACTGGACGGGTAATCGTGTCACGTGCCGAGATTGGTTCCAGTTGAGTTTAAAGGAAGGGTTTACAGTATTCCGTGACGCGGCATTTTCATCCGACATGGGATCGCCAACGGTAAAGCGTGTCGAAGATGTGACCCTGTTGCGTACCGCGCAGTTTGCTGAAGATGCCGGTCCTATGGCGCATCCTATTCGCCCTGATTCCTTCATCGAAATTTCTAATTTCTATACTGTAACGGTTTATGAAAAAGGCGCGGAAGTAGTGCGCATGATTCACACTTTGTTAGGACCGGAATTATTCCGCAAAGGCAGTGATCTATATTTTGAACGTCACGATGGTCAGGCGGTTACCTGTGAAGATTTCGTATTGGCGATGGAAGATGCCAGCGGTATAGATTTGACTCAATTCCGTAATTGGTATTCACAGGCGGGTACACCGCAGTTGGTAGTCAGTGGCAGCTATGATGAACAGGCGCAGACCTATCGTTTAGACGTTGCGCAATCTTGCCCAGCAACACCGGGGCAGGCGGTGAAAGCGCCTTTCCATATTCCGCTTGCGATGGCGTTGGTTGGCGAGGCAGGCCAGCTTCCCTTGCAGTTAGCCGATGCGCCAGCAAATACCGAAACCGCTGACAATACCGAAATGGTGTTGAGTGTAAATGAGCAAACCCAGAGCTTTGTATTTACTGGCGTAAAAGAGGCGCCGGTGCCGAGTTTGCTCCGGGGGTTTTCTGCGCCGGTTAAATTGAATTTTGAATATAGCCGTGATCAGTTGCTACGTTTGATGCGCAATGACACCGACGGTTTTTGTCGGTGGGATGCGAGCCAGCAATTAGGTTTGGCGGAAATCAAACGCGCAATAACGAATTTGGCGACGGGCAAGGCGGTCGCGCCTGACCCTGAATACATCAATGCCTGCCGTGAGCTGCTTGACGATACTTCCCTTGACGGGGCGATGGTCGCATTAATGCTCCAGTTGCCCTCAGAAGCTTATTTAGCCGAGATTATCCATCCAGTGGATGTGCATGGGATTCATCAGGCCCGAGAAGCATTGCGGACGGCTTTGGCCAGTGCGCTGTCTGGCGAGCTGCACGCATGCTATTCACGCTGTGAGAGCGATGAAGCCTATGTGCCTGATGCGGCGCAGATTGCCCGGCGCAGCTTAAAGAATACGGTTCTTTCCTACTTGATGTTATTGGATGACGAGCAGGTGGTTGCATTAGCCATTGGTCAATTTGAAAACAGCAGCAATATGACCGACCGTTTGGCGGCGTTAAACTGCTTGGTAAATAGCAATGCGGAATACAAAGCTAAAGCGCTGCAGCGGTTCTACCAGCAGTGGCAGCACGAGCCGCTGGTCATCAATCAATGGTTTCAAGTGCAGGCCATGTGTCGTTTGCCAGGTACATTGGAAACCGTGCAGGGGCTAATGTCGCATCCGGCCTTTGAAATACGTAATCCGAATAAAGTCCGGGCCCTGATCGGCGCGTTTTGTGGTCAAAATGGCGTCAATTTCCATCGCGAAGATGGCGCGGGTTATCGCTTTCTCGCTGACCAAGTTTTGGTGTTAAATCGCAGCAATCCTCAGATCGCGTCCCGCTTACTTGTGCCTTTAACAAAGTGGCGTAAATATCTACCGGCGGCTCAGCAGCTTATGCGCTCAGAGTTACAGCGAGTGCTCGCGGAACCTGAGTTATCTAGCGATGTTTTCGAGGTGGTGTCGAAAAGTTTACAGGAATATCAGTAGGGGCTGATCTTTTCAGCAATAAGGGAGGCTATTTACCTTGGTAATGCGCTTCTCTCTTGCGCGTTCCGAGTCTATTTTTTGTAGAGAGTGTCTGGTCGTAATAACTGATTAATTTGTTATAACAATATATGCTTAAGTTATAAGCATATGATTTTAAAGCTTTTTATTCTATTTTTTACAATCTTTGTGGTACAGTTGCGGCCCCGATTAGAATTGAATCAACGAAAAATGATGGATTTGGACCTAAACGCATTAAATGCTGAGCTTCGCCATAAATCGGCCGCTGATATTATTCGGTGGGCGGTTTCTTTGGGTGAGCCAATAATGGGTTCGACCAGTTTTGCGCCGAATGCAGCGGTGATGCTAAAGCTCATTACCGATGTTGCGCCGGAAACACCTATCGTTTGGGCGGATAGTGGTTACAACGTTCCAGATACCTACCGTGTTGCTGAGCAGTTGATTAAGTTGCTCAAACCGAATTTGAAATTGTATATTCCGACTATGACCGCAGAGCATCGCAATGCGATTATGGGCGGCATTCCACATCCTGATGATAATCCTGATTTGCATAAGGAATTTACCCGTCAGGTGAAGCTTGAACCCTTTAATCGTGCCTTCGCCGATTTAGCACCTAAGATTTGGGTGACGGGTATTCGTAAGGAAGAGACCGCATTTCGGCAGAATTTAGATATTTTGTCTTGGGATGGCCGCGGTATTTTGAAGGTGGCCCCCATTTTTTACTGGAACGAGGCGGACGTGCTAGCGTTTATGGCTGAGCATAAATTGCCCTCAGCTAAGCATTATTTTGATCCAACAAAGGTGGCAGAGAACCGCGAGTGCGGTCTACACACATCTGCTTAGCCATCAGGCTTGCGTTGCGGGCCTGTAACCCTTTCTCGATCCCTTAGTTTTCGGTATCCTGCCGCTTCCGCGTTAAGGTCTTTCGTCATGTATTCTGTATTGCGTCGCATTCTGTTTAGCCTGCCTACTGAAACCTCTCATCATCTGTCTTTAGCGTCGGTATCGCTACTCCATAAACTCGGCTTGAGTTCGCTGATCAGAGCTTCGGTGATACCGTCGCCGCGAACGGTGATGGGAATAGAATTTCCCAATCCAGTTGGCCTGGCGGCGGGTTTAGATAAAGATGCGAATCATATCAATGGCCTGTCGGCGCTGGGATTTGGCTTTATTGAAGTGGGCACAGTGACGCCTAAAGCCCAAGTGGGCAATCCGCAGCCGCGTCTGTTTCGATTACCCGAGGCTGAGGCGATCATCAATCGCATGGGTTTTAACAATCTCGGTCTTGAACGCTTAGTCGCCCAAGTTAAGGCGAGCGGGTTTACTGGCGTACTTGGTATTAATATTGGCAAAAACAAAGACACGCCAGCTGAGCGTGCGGTGGATGATTACTTGATTGGATTGCGCGCAGTCTACCCCTACGCTAGCTATGTCACCGTGAATTTGTCGTCGCCGAACACGCCGGGCTTACGTGATTTGCAATTTGGCCAGCCCCTAATCGATCTGCTTTCGGCCTTAAAAAAGGCGCAATTGGAATTGGCTGAGCAACATGGTCGTTATGTACCTATGGCAGTGAAAATTGCCCCAGATATGGCCGAGGACGATATCCGCCGTGTCGCCGAAGTATTTGTAGAGCAGGGCATTGATGGTGTTATCGCCACAAATACCACCATTGCCCGAGATGCTGTTGTTGGCCTGCGGCATGGTAACGAAACGGGTGGCTTGAGCGGCGCGCCGGTGCGTAAAAGTTCTACCGCGGTGATTCGTATTTTAGCTGATGCTTTACAAGGGCGCTTACCCATTATTGGCGTGGGTGGTATCAGCGATGGTGAATCTGCCGCTGAGAAGATCGCGGCGGGTGCGTCACTTGTACAAATATATACTGGCTTTATCTATCGTGGTCCCGCACTCATTGCCGAGGCTGCACAGGCTATTTCGAAACAAGAGGCCCGCTAATGGCACTTGATAGCTCGCTTGTAGAGGCCTTTAGCGTATCACTAGCGACGTTTTTTGCGACCATTGGTCCCATTGATGTGGCCGCGATGTTTGCTGCTCTAACAAGCGGCGTGTCGGCAAAGAAACGTCGCCATACCGCGGTGCGCGGCGTACTTATTGCGGGTGTAATTTTATTGGCTTTCGCGCTGCTTGGTGAGTTTATTCTAAACGCCATGGGTATTTCTCTTGCTGCTCTGCGGGCAGCGGGTGGGGTGTTGCTACTGTTGATCGGTATCGATTTGGTCACGGTGAAAGGCAGTGGAGCCACCACTACAACGACAGACGAAGATTTAGAGGCTGAGGAGCGCAGCGATATTGCGGTGTTTCCGCTAGCAACACCATTGATAGCGGGCCCAGGCGCGATTGGCGCTGTAATTTTATTGATGGCTCATGCTGATGGGGATTTTTTAGAACAGGCCGCAGTTATTGGGTCGTTGCTGCTGGTATTGACGATGACGTTGCTGTCCTTGTTGCTGGCTAGTCGCCTGCAAAATTGGCTGGGCGTGACCGGCATGCATATGATCAGTCGAGTTTTTGGTGTGTTGCTGTGCGCCCTCGCGATGCAGTTTTTGTTCGATGGCATCGCGCAGAGCGGTTTGTTATCCGGTGTGGCTATAGGCTAACAGCCGTAAATTGCTCATGTCGAAAATGGCCTGCCTATGTCGACTGCCTCTGGCCCGTCAAATTTCATCTTGGCGTGGCGTATCGAAATTGTGCACATTGGTTTTTTGGGCAGGCCTAAATCTCTGAGTACGCGTGCCAGTGGATGGATCTTACCGATGTCAGGTAACTTACCGCCCAGCTTAAAAGTAAGTCCTTCGCCTTCAGTAGTGCCTATGGTCTTCCACGCTTTGCCGTTTCGAATAGTCAGCGATGGTGCGGATTGGGGTTTTGCGCTAGCTGTGCCGCCAGTGGCCGCCTCAATGGAAAATACCAGTTTACCATCGTCGCTGAATTTACTTGATGCCGATGTCGGACCGAATTGAATATCGACATCCGTTACCCACTTTGGGAATCCCCAGATGAAGCGTCCTGCGTGGGTGGTAAAGCTTTGATTGACTGGCATGCGATACACGTAGGTGCTCAATGTGCCGCGCGCCATACGCCAAATTGAACCGAGTAATGGTAGAGGTTTTCGTTCTCCTGGGCTTGTGACCGGGAATACAATAGCGGCTTCGTTATAATCTCCGAGATCGTTTTGTTGATAATCAACACCAAGAAGTTGCAAAAGTGCTTTGCCTGGCCAGATTTCGACCACCTTAAACCCACTGTCGGCGATCAGTTGTTGGGCTTTTTTTGCGTCTACTACAAAGACATTCATCAACATGGAGGCTGCGCCAACCTTGACGGGGAGCGAGATCTCTTTTTCCGCAATAAGATAATTTGTCGCGCTGACTTTAGAACAATGTTCGTCAGTATTATCTTTTCCATTTGCGCTCGGAACCGGCACTTCCTGGCATATAATTGCGGTATTGTGCATTGGGCTTTTCTTCCTTTCTTATTCTCGTGGAGCGTGCTGCTCAATTTGGTAATGATAGTGTAACCTACGAGCGAATAAAGACTGATTACAATGGCGTAATTTCTCGTCAGTGAATGCGGCCTGAGTTTTGCTTTCTGCATGATGTATAGGTTGCTGGGGCGGTTCATTTTATTAAGAATACGGCGTTGTAGTGGGTGTTTAACCCCCGGCATATCTAGGAATTAGGAAAATTTGTTGTGACGCAAAGTTGCAATTACAGGAATGATTGATTATGGCGAAGACAATATCGGCGCGCGTCAAAGAAAACGTTATGCAGGCCGCAACGAAAGCCCGCAGTTTGAGCGCTGCGACGGACACATCAGGTCGACGAATCAGTATTGCTGAATTTGGTGTGAGGGGTTCTTGGCGAGTCTTACAAACCACAGTAGCGGTTTACCCAAGAGCCATGAAATGGCTGCTGCAGCGTCGCCAACCCACGCCAAAGGAGCTCCGTGAACTATTTGAATCGCTGGGAGCTACCTATATAAAGTTCGGGCAATTTATTGCCAGTTCCCCCTCGATTTTCCCGAAAGAATACGTAGATGAATTTCAGCTCTGTCTTGATCAAACGCCTTCGCTGCCATTTAGCAAAATCCGTCAGATTGTAGAGAAGGATTTAGGAAAGCCGATATCGACGGTATATTCCGAGTTTTCGGAGACAGCGTTGGCGTCGGCCTCGATCGCACAGGTTCACGCGGCGACATTGCTGACGGGCGAAGATGTGGTCGTGAAAGTCCAAAAACCCGGTGTTCATGCCATTCTCACTACCGATATGAATACTGTTTATCTGTTGGTGAGACTATTTGAGTTGATCTTGCCTAATACCGATAAAGACGCGGTTGCTGGGCTTGTCGAAGAAATGTATCAGTCGATGATAGATGAGTGTGATTTCTTCAAAGAGGCAGACAACCTCCGAGAATTTAGAAGATTCCTAAGCGACAGCGGCAATAAGGTAGTGATGGCGCCCAAGCCCTATACCAACGCCTCGGGTGCAAGAGTACTCACTATGGAGCGCTTTTATGGCGCGGCACTTACTAATGAAACGGCAATGGACAAGGGCGGGTTCGACCCTGCGAACAGCTTATTTAATGCGCTTAATACGTGGTTTGCTAGTCTCACCCAGTGCCCGTTTTTCCATGCGGACTTACATAGCGGAAATTTGATGATCATGCCTGATGGTAAAGTTGGGTTCATCGATTTCGGCATGGTAGGCCGAATTCAGCCAGAAGCGTGGCAAGCTATATTTAGTCTCTTCATGGCGATAAGCGAACAGAATTATCGATTGATGGCTGAATCCATGGTTAGCGTAGGCATCACGCGCGAAAAAGTTAACTTAGACGCGTTAACGAAGGATATTAGTAGCCTATTCGAAGGCCTGAACGCCATAGAGCCTCAGCGCGTTCTTGAAAATCGTAACGGAGAGGGGATTAACTCGTTGCTTACTGAGCTCGGTGATATTGCGCGCAAATACGGTATTCGTTTTCCGCGTGCTTTTACCATGTTATTAAAGCAGTTCTTGTATTTTGATCGCTATATGGAACTATTGGCTCCGGGCGCGGATATCTTTCAGGATGAGCGGGTCGATTTCTACTTGAACTGATTTAATACGTGCTAAAACCTGAATATCAGCTTGGCCTCACCTTGGGGTCAAGCTAAATGCCACCCGGTCGCTCTGGTGTTGCCAACTATGTTTGGTAGATGCTCTGCTTTTCGCCGCTGTTCGTAACGTAAACCGGGTGAATTCGCCCATTCTTTGTTAATTCCAGTAGGTAGATCACACTATTCATTCCCATCGTGTATTAGCTGTAAAGTGCGGCAATAGGGTTTTCGCTTGCACACGGAAAGTAAACTAGTATCAATGTTGAAAACTCCGATACTAATAAATAAGGAAAGTGGGAAATGATGAACTGGAAGTGCTGTAGTGACAAAGCAATCACTTAGTGCGACACCGCTGTTAAGAAAACTTATGGGTTTTTTTACAGCCTACGCATTGCTGTGCTTCGTGCTGACATTGTTGATGAGTGAGTTTTTTGTGGCGGGAATTAAAGGTAGGAGTCAGAGTTACGCCAACTACGGACTCTTAATTGAGGCCTTAGTTCGTCAGTCCGCCGCCGGTGTTGATGCTTTAGACGCTATTTCAAATTTGAATGTTGACAATAGTATTGACGAGATTTGTCTCTATCTTGTTGGCTCACATTCTTTAGATTTGGTTGCTAATTACAATCATGCTGAGAGTACCGATTCTTGCTCATTTCAGTATGTGGGACAAAAATCGGATTATAAAAAGACAATCATTTTGCAGACCGGTGATGGTGTAAAGAAAACCTTCCAATTGTTTATTGTATCTCGCTTGCTCGGCCAACCTAGTGCTTTGGTAATGAATTCGTACGTATGGTTATTACTGGGTTTATTTTTGTTTTTTGCATGGTGCTTCTCAATTTTTGCGTCGCGAATGATGTCGGCACCATTTTATCGCTTACTTGAGGTAATAAAGACAGTCACGGGAAAGCAGGATTATTCCATTCGTGCCGATGTAGTCACAGACGATGAACTGGGAGTATTGTCAGAGAATTTTAATATTATGATTGCGGACATTGAGACTCGTAACCATGAGGTAGTAAGTGCGCGGCGCGAACTTGAGGTGCGAGTGCGAGAGGTTGATATTAGCAACCGAGAACTGAGTTCCACACTTCAAAAATTGAGAGCGACTCAGCAAAAACTGATTAATAATGAAAAAATGGCATCGCTCGGTGGTTTGGTCGCTGGTATTGCTCATGAAATCAATACCCCTGTTGGTGTCGGTGTGACGGCTGCGTCTACATTGCTAGAAAGTACCCGCAGCGTAAGTAATAAATATGAACGCGGCGAACTCACTAATTCATCATTATTGCAATATATAGAACATGCGACATCCGCTGCGAATATTATCTTGGGCAACTTAGAGCGTGCCGCAAATCTTATTCAGAGCTTTAAGCAGGTTGCGGTGGATCAAAGTAATAGTGAGGTTCGTCAGATCGAACTAAAGAATTACCTTGGCCAAGTTTTGACCAGTCTTAATCCGCAGTTTCGCAAAACGAATTTACGTTACGAGTTTGAATGCCCGAGTGGCCTTAGCATTCGTTCTTACCCGGGTGCACTTTCGCAGATAGTGACGAATTTTGTGATGAATGCAATTATCCACGGCTATCAAAAAGGGGATAGCGGCAAGATATCGCTTGTGGTTTCGTCCTGTGATCCAGAGGGTGTTTGTATTTGCTTTTCTGATGATGGCAAGGGTATTTCTCCAGAAAATATTGGGCGAGTTTGGGACCCATTTTTTACGACTAATCGCGGTGGCGGAGGGAGCGGGCTAGGCTTGCATATTGTATATAACCTAGTGACGCAGCAACTGTGCGGCAATATTGAAATTGAAAGCTCACTAGGAAAAGGGACAGCAATTCGTCTGTTCCTGCCAATGGATGTTGGGAAGGTGGTTTCTTATGAGTAGTTCTGACGAACTGGCAAACGTTATGGTAAGCGATGCACTGAATTTAGCGGTGGAGTCGTCCAAAAAACATATTGGCGACAATATAAAACCTTGGAAATTGTTAATTGTTGATGACGAAGAGGTTGTCCACACTGTCACCCATCTCGCATTGGATGCCTTTAATTTGAGTGGGCGTGGCTTAGAGTTTGTTAGTGCGTATTCAGCGTCGGAAGCGCGTGATAAGTTGCGCGAGCACAGCGATATCGCCGTCATTTTGTTAGACGTTGTGATGGAGACTGATCGGGCTGGGCTGGATTTAGTCCATTTTATTCGTCGTGAACTGAACAACAAGCTTGTGCGTATTATCCTGCGTACTGGCCAGCCAGGGCAGTCTCCTGAACAGGAGGTTATTACCCAGTACGATATTAATGACTATAAAGAAAAGACCGAGCTGACCCGGCAGAAATTGTTTTCCGCCGTGTATACGAGTCTTCGCTCTTACAGTGATTTGCTCGCCCTTGAAGAAAATAGAAAAGGGCTGATGAAAGTGATTTCGTCATCGGCAACAATATTTGAGACTCGGGACATAACGCAGTTTTCAGAAGGTGTTTTACAGCAGTTAACCGCGCTTTTATATTTAAATAATGACGCTGTTCTTATTAACGCCTCAGGATTATTTGCGAACTCGAAAGCTGAAAAGCTAAAGGTGTTAGCGGGTATTGGAAAGTTTCAGCAACTTCACGGTGAAGTGGAGTTGGCATGCTTTGATAACGATGTGGTTGCGAGTATTCGTTCGGTATTAAAAAGTAAGAAAAGCCAGTATGGTGATAATTATTTAGTCAGTTATTACATAACGACATCTGGTTTAGAACAACTCCTGTATGTGTCTGCGAAAGATGTGTTTTCAGTGCCGGACATTGAAATGATTGAACTTTTTGTTAAAAACGTTGCAATTGCACATGAGACCCTTGCATTGCTGGAGCGTAATAAATCATGACAGATTTAAATAAGGTGCTAAATAAAGTGGCTGATAACGACGAGCTAAATCTAGCGAGCGAGCAAACAGCAATTTTAAGTAATACCTCTGCCTCGGAGAATAGTACATGGAAAATTCTCATTGTTGACGATGAGGAGGAGATTCATGTGGTCACTCGTCTTGCGTTACATGATTTTAATTTTGGCGGACGACATTTAGAATTTGTCAGCGCCTATTCTGGGCAGCAAGCGCGAAAGTTAATACAGGAAAACCCAGATACCGCGATTATTCTTCTTGATGTAGTGATGGAAACCGATGATGCCGGATTGGAAGTTGCGCGCTATATTCGCCAAGAGCTTGGTAATCACTTCGTGCGTATTATTTTACGCACGGGGCAGCCTGGTTTGGCGCCTGAACGTCGGGTTTTAAAAGTTTATGATATTAACGATTATCGTGCAAAGACAGAGCTTACTCAGGATCGCCTTTTCTCAGTTATCTACACTGCCTTGTCGTCATACAGGGACTTAATTGCTTTGGCGCGAAGCCGCCATCAGTTAATTGGATTGGTGAATGAAATTGAACAACTTTCACATCTCGCCGCGCGAGATTTACAAATGCCACTTAATGATGTGGTTTCGGCAATGCGCAGAATTGGCGGCAATATCCAAGAAGTGACGCCACCGAGCTTAGCTGAGGATTTTCTTGAGGTCAGAGATAATGTGTATGCGATGCAATCTGCCTTGAACAAGCTTGTCGCTTTGACGTCGGTTGGACGATTTAATGAGAGTAGAGAGCTAATCGATTGTAATTCAATTGTTAGCGATGTTGTGGCCAATTTGGATGGGGAGTTCAGAACTAGCCATGCGAATCTGCATTGCGAAAATTTACCGACTGTTTTTGCATGCCGCAGACAGTTTATGCAGCTGTTTAAAAATCTGATCAGCAATGCTATTCGTTTTACCGAGGGGCACGAACCTGAAATTTATATAAATGCCATGACCCACGAGCGAAATTGGTTATTTTCTGTTAGTGATACTGGCCTTGGTATTAGCCCAGAGAATCACAGCGGACTTTTTAATCTTTTTCATCGTGAGCGTAGCGATGGTGTTTCAGGTGAGTCAGGCGTTGGCTTGGCCATTTGCGAAAAAATTGTCCGTTGGCATGGCGGTAAGATTTGGCTTGAATCTGAGCTAGGAAAAGGATCAACGTTTTATTTTACAATCCCTCTCGCAGAGTGAAGGCCGTTTAAATGACAGTTCTAACTGACGTGCTTTTAGTCGATCCCAAATGGATCCTTGATAGTCTCGGGGATGCTGTAATTAGCATAGACCTTGAGGGCCGTGTAAGTTTTGCAAATTCTGCGGCTATATCTTTGAGTGAGCATGATTTTGGCCGAGGTTTAGCTGTGGCCACGTTTTTGCCCTTTGTCGATGTAGGTGGAGAAAGCATATTTGTAGAAGGTTTTTCTGTGAGCGGCAGTGATATGCTTTTGTCAGGCGCCTTGCTACCTCATACCGGTGATTGTCAGTATACGATAAAAATAAGGGACGTTACTGATGGGGACGGCGATGTTGTCGGTCGCAGTATTTCAGTTTTAAAAGATAGTTTGGCTGCGGCGGTTCATTATGGAGACGGTGAAAGTCATCTTGACCCGTTGACTGAATTAATGGGGCGCCAAGAGTTTGAGCGACGTTTAGAAAATTTGGTTAATGATGCGGCAAGTAGTTCACGAACCCACGCCTTACTTTATATTGATATTGATCAGTTCAAGCTAATAAACGACACAAGTGGGCATGTTGCTGGCGATAATCTTATTAAAAGCATCGCTGATTGTTTGCAGACCGAACTCTTTATCGGCGACATGCTATGCCGATTAGGTGGTGATGAGTTTGGTGTGTTACTTAGCAATGTGGACTCATTTGAAGCACGGTCTATCGCCAATCGCCTAATAAAGGCGATTAAGCGAATGCATTTTGTTTGGAGTGGTATTTCTCACAATACGTCGATTAGTATCGGTGTGGTTTTGATCGATGAGAATACGTCTGATAGAGAAAGTGTAATGAGTCAGGCTGATGTGGCCATGTACTCTGCAAAAGAGGACGGCCGCGGACGTGTACATCTCTATGATAAAAACGATAAAAAGCTCAGTCGTTTACACGACGATATGGATTGGGTTCACCGTATAAATATGGCGCTTGCGGCAGACGATTTCTGTTTGGTGACCGAGCGAATTATGCCTTTAGTAGACGAGAATAATCGCACAACTACCTTTAAAGAGTTGCTTGTGCGTATGCGCTATAACGGGGAAATGCTGCGGCCAGGTCAATTTATGCCTGCTGCGGAACGCTTTGGTTTAATGCCGCAGATTGATAGGTGGGTGATTAAGAATTTCTTTAACTATTTGCAGCGCAACACGGAGATTAATAATCAGGATGTAATGTTCTCGATTAATATTTCAGGGCAGTCATTGTGCCAGGAAGCTTTTTTAGAGTTCGTATATCGCTGTCTTCGCCGCGGCAATGTTAATCCTGAAATCATCTGTTTTGAAATTACTGAAACGGTCGCGATTACCAATTTTTCAGTCGTTACGCGTTTTATACATCGTGTTCATGAGCTAGGTGGTAAATTTGCCTTGGATGATTTTGGCACAGGTATGTCGTCATTTGGCTACTTGCAGGAACTGCCTGTCGACTTTGTAAAGATTGACGGGCTGTTTGTTCACGACATGGACAAAAATCCGGTGCACGAGGCGATGGTTCGCTCTATTAACGACATTAGTCACGTATTGGGTAAACGGACAATAGCTGAGTTTGTTGAGCGCCAAGAAGTCTTTGATCAATTACAACTAATGGGGGTCGATTATGCCCAAGGCTATCTCCATGGCCGGCCAACGGACTTGATAGATCTTTCCAGTTTAGTTACTTAAATCTGATATCTTGGCACCGGAATATCGTAGTTTAGTTATCCCAATTATAATTTTTATGCTAGTGATCCACTTATTTAATCACTACGCAATGCGACGTGAACTGAATTTTTAAGTTACACACGTCTATTTATGACCTATATCGTCAGTCGGTGATGTCATTTGTGTCATAGAGTGCTTGATTGAGTCGTGCTATAACCCCCTCCTGTTTTTTCGTTAAAGAGCTTTCTTATGTGGCTGAACAAGCAATATCGTACTTGTCGTAATTTAGTATTTCGTGGCATTTCTGTACCGGATGAACTAACGGGCTTGGTCGATATTGATCCCAAGGAAATCCCAGCATTACAACAAGGGCTTGCTCAGCCGGATATAGAGCGGCTTTGGGGGTATGCGGAATCGCTTTTCAAATCTGGCATGCATCCCATGGTCACAATGTGTATTCGGCGTGGTGGTGACGTCATATTGAATCGTTCAGTTGGTTATGCCGATGGTGCGACTCACACCCAACCCCGCATCGGATCGTTGCAAACGCCAGTGTGTTTGTTTTCGGCGTCGAAAGCAGTAGCAGCAATGTTGATTCACAAATTGGCAGAGGACGGTTTGATCGATTTATTAAACCCTATTAGCCATTACATTCCGGCTTTTGCTGCTGAGGGAAAGGCGCAAATTACCGTGCATCAATTACTGGCGCACCGGGCTGGCGTCCCGGGGATACCAGATGATGTGCCGATTGACGCACTGTTTAATCATGAGGCTGCAGTGGAGCAAATCTGTAAGCAACCGGGTTTACATAGTGATGGGCGCGTACTGGCCTACCACGCCATTACAGGTGGTTTTATACAGGCGGAATTGATTCGCGTAGTGACCGGGAAAACCCTGAATGAATATTTGGACGAGGTAGTTCGCAAGCCAATGGGAATGAAGTATTTTCGCTATGGCTTAGAGAAAAATGATCAGTCTAAAGTTGCTCGCAACTACTCGACAGGACTTCCCAATATTGGCGTCGTTGAGCGTCAGCTAACCAAAATTCTAGGAGTCGGCGTTGCGGAGGTGGTTGATATTTCTAACAGTGACGCATTTTTGAGCGCAGAGATAGCGTCAGCGAATTTGTACGCAACGGCAGAGGAGTCGAGTCGCTTTTTTCAAATGTTGTTGCAAGGTGGGCAGTGGGAGGGCAGGAGTATCTTTACACCTCTTACCGTTAGTCGTGCGATTAGAGAAATGGGTAAGCCCGCCTTTGATCACTCATTGATCGTTATGCCAATGCGTTATAGCGCCGGAATGATGCTCGGCATGAGTCCTGTCGGGTTGTATGGGCCAAAAACCCACCATGCCTATGGACACTTGGGATTTTCAAATATTCTTTGCTGGGCCGATCCAGAGAGAGATATTGCGGTATCAGTTCTAACGTCGGGTAAGCCGGTTATCGGGAGTCATATTCTCAGTTTATTGAGATTGTTGAATGGGATAAGCACGACGTGTAAACCTTGTGTTGATATGGAGTATATATACAGCAAAGTTCTGTGATATTGGCCAAGTTTGCTTTCTCAGTGTGATCACGAAAATTAATTATAAATGCCTATGGCCAGCGCCATGGCGATTAGTTAGAGTGGTGTTATACGCAAAAAGCTCTATATGTGCGAATTCCTGTTGGTATGACAAGTAGGTTCAATTGTGAAGAAACTGGAAAACAAATTGCAACTAGCCAGTAGCTATGAAGAGTGGAAAGCACTGGCGCAGGAGCACGATCGTTGTTCCGGTAGGGAACACTGGAAAAAGATAGATAAAACAAGTCTTTATGATTATGCGTCGATCCGGTCGCGTTTAGAGCGCTTGCGTTATTTTCGGGACAATAATGACAATATTGGTTTGTTGTTTACCTTAAATGAAGGTATCCATGGAAATATGGGGGGCATGGGTAAACCTGTTCTTTACGCCCGAGCTAAATTTGGTACCAAACAGCTGGTTCACGATTACGTTGACGCTATTCGAGATGCACTTGACCATTTGGCCCAGTTAGATTCAGATTCCCCGAATTTTATTGAGCGCCTAGATTTCTTCAGGAGAGCTAATAAGTGTTATGGCAAGTCAGCCTTGATGCTGAGTGGCGGTGCCGTACTGGGTAATTTCCATATTGGTGTTGTGAAGGCCCTTGTGGAGCAAAATTTATTACCGGATGTGATCTCTGGTGCCAGTGCAGGGTCACTGATAGCGGGCGTGCTGGGTACTCGCACTGACGAAGAGCTGCAAAACTTTCTAACAGCGGATAATTTGGGTAAATTGTTGCTCGCTGAAGTAGAGCTTGCCAATGGCCGCATGTCTACATCGTCTCCTCGGATAAACCATCAGCTTTTAAAAGAAAAAATAGCCAAGCTAATTCCTGATATTACCTTTCAAGAAGCCTTTGAGAGAACGGGAAGGCATATCAATATTTCCATTTCGCCCTCAGACGTACATCAAACGTCGCGTTTGCTCAATGCTATTGCATCGCCGAACGTCTATATTCGCAAAGCCGTTTTGGCGTCATGTGCAGTTCCAGGTATATATCCACCCGTTATGTTGGAGGCTAAAAATGTGCATGGTCATCCACAGCCCTATTTAGCTACTCGCCGTTGGATCGACGGTTCAGTGAGCGATGATTTGCCCGCGAAACGTCTTGGGCGTTTGTATGGCGTTAACCATTTTATTGTTAGTCAGACAAATCCACTTGTGCTTTGGGCGGTGCGCGACACTAAAACGGAGAATAGTGGTTTAGTCAATGCGATGTTTCAGTTAGGCGGACGGAGCATAAAAGAATTTTCTAAAGTTGGAAGCAGTATGGCGCGTAAGTATTTTAAAAATTCGCCTCGCGTGCGCCGTATTAGTAACATCGTATATTCGGTTATAAATCAAGAGTATACGGGCGACATCAATATCATCCCACGGTATCGTTTTTTTGATCCACGTAAATTGCTGACGGAGTTAACGCCCGATGAATTACAGTTTTTCATTGCTGAGGGTGAAAGGGCGACTTGGCCAAAAATCGAGATGATTAGGGCGAGTACCACGATAAGTCGCAAGCTCGCGGAGATCCTTGACGTTTACGAAGCCGAAGATTTTAATCGCTTATCTAAAGGTCATCATCATTTGGGTGCAGAGCTGCCACGGACCCATTTACGAGCCTAGGCCTTGATAAGGCGGGGAGGATTTTTTGATCTCCCCTCTGATTTGTTGCCCTGTTGATAGACGCCATTCCTGCAAGGCCCTTTGAATTTATCTACAGGGCGTTCCGCGGTGTCTTAAAAATATCAAAATATGTTTTTCTCCATGCTATGTTGGTGGGGGCTATTTGCTGACCACATTAAATATACCCTGTGGGGTATATTTAATGTGGTGTGGCGATTATTATTACCGCGATATTTTGAGCAACAAACGTGTTTTTAAATTAGGGAAGGTGTTGTCACTATGATCATAGAAACAGTTTTTACACCCATAGAGGCGATAGCGGGCGGCGCTCTAATTGGCCTTTCTGCTGTTGTACTTATGTGGTCGGTTGGGAGAATCGCGGGAATCTCGGGGATTGTTGCTGGCGCGATACTAGAGAGTGGTGATGAGCGATATTGGCGATTGATATTTTTGGGCGGTTTATTTCTTGGTGCTCTCATCGCTGCTGTCACTAGCGGTGCGTTGAGCGGCGTTACCCCGGTTGCAAATACTCCTGTGTTGATTGTAGCCGGTTTATTGGTTGGCATTGGCACGCGAATGGGTAGCGGATGTACGTCTGGTCATGGTGTTTGCGGTATTTCTCGGTTTTCATTGCGTTCAGTTGTAGCTACCTGTGTATTTATGGCCAGTGGCGTTGCAACTGTGTTTGTCATTCGTCATTTATTGGGAGAGGGTGTATGAATCGCTGGGTTGTACTTTTAGCGGGCGCGCTTTTTGGTGCGGGCATTACTATCTCAGGTATGGGTAACCCAGCTAAGGTCCAGAATTTTTTGGACATAGCGGGGGCTTGGGATCCAAGCTTAGCATTGGTAATGGGTACGGCCTTACTTGTGGCCACTCCGGGGTTCTTCTGGGTTCTTAAAATGTCGTCGCCAAGATATGCCGAAAAATTTTCTTTGCCAACTAAAAAGGACATTGACGGAAAATTATTATTAGGTGCGGTTTTGTTCGGTATGGGCTGGGGGTTAAGTGGTTTGTGTCCCGCTCCTGCGCTCGTGGCAATTTTGACGGGTATTCCCAGCTTCTTTATATTTTTAGCGGCGATGTTCGCCGGAATGTTTGTATTTCGCTTTGTTCTTGAGCCCCAGAAGTGAGATGCAGTCATATAGTGCTTTGAAGCGTAATAGGCTAATATTTACCGCTCGGGTGTCAGCAAATGCTCGTAAATAAAAATAATGATGTGGGGAGGTGGCATGTCTGTTACGTGCAAGTTTAACAAAAATATAGAAGAAGTCTGGGCGGTTTTGTGCGATCCCGATTTTCGCGTAGAGCGAAGCGTTGCGCTTGGCGAGCTAAGCGCCGAATGTGACATTGAAGAAGATGGCAGTACTGTCAAAGTTCATATGGTTAGGGAAGTTGTGCGTGAGTTGCCATCGGTCTTAGCAAAGATTTTCAATCCAAAACAAACACTGGAGTTTGTTGAGAATTGGCGCTCGTGTGCAAGTGGTTGGATAGGAGAGATGTTCATTGAAGTCAAAGGGCAGCCAGTAACGTTGTCCGCCAAGATATCGCTGTTAGCTACTGGTGAAGGCTGTGAGTACAGCGTTTCTCACCGATGCAAGGCAAAAATTCCCCTAGTTGGGGGAAAAGTCGAGAAGTTTGTGCTGTCGCAAACTGATTCCGGCGCGCAGGATGAACTTAATTATCTAAAATCAAAGTTTGCCTAGTAATAGTAATGGGCAGTAGACCTCAGGCCGCAGCGATCGACTGATAGTCGCGATGCTCTTCAAGCGCAGCACATAGATCGTAGGGGGTATTAAGGCGTTTTATCTGATTAAAAAGCTGCTCTGCTTCGGTGTATTCGCGACGTAAATAGCCAAGCCACTGCTTAATCGGGCCGCCAACATGCCTCGGTGCGCAGTTTGCCAGGCTATCCTCGAAAAGTGCCTCAAGTAGTAATAGTGTTGCGGGCCATTGCTGGCTCAGATATTCCTTGCCTGACGCAACGGACTTTATTTCAAGGGCGAGATCGGGTCTGGCCAGCAAACCACGGCCCAGCATTACGTCGTGGCATAAACTTTGTTGGCGGCACTCTTTAAAATCCTCTGGGCTCCAAACTTCACCGTTAGCGATAATAGGTATCGTGGTAAATTCATGTACTTTGGCGAGTTGGTGCCAGTGTGCGGGTGGTTTGTAGCCATCCATTCTTGTGCGGGCATGAATGGTTAGTGCGTTGGCACCAGCCTCACTGATGGCGCTTACAATATCAATTAGCTTGCTGTCGTCATTAAATCCAAGGCGTATTTTGGCGGTGACCGGAATTGATTTAGGTACGGCTCTGCGCATCGAATTGATGATCTGATAAAGTAGTTCCGGCTCGTCTAGCAGGACTGAACCGCCGCGGTGGCGATTCACGCATTTTGCGGGACAGCCAAAATTAGTGTCGATGCCGATAGCGCCTAGACTTGCCGCAAGCGCGGCATTTTCTGCCATTGGTCCGGGCTCGCCGCCAAGCAACTGAATATAGACAGGGGTTCCGGAAGGTGTTTTGCTCCCATTTTTAAGCTCGGGGCACAGGCGATGATAAACTCTAGCGGGCAATAACTGGTCAGTAATCCGTACAAATTCTGTAATGCAGCGATCAATGCCGCCAACGGCAGTTAGCAGCGCGCGCATACGTGCATTGACGACGCCTTCCATCGGAGCGAGGTGTATTTGCATAAGTTGGTACAATAAACAAAATGGTATTGTACCTCAGCTTGCTTGACGAGAATAAACTTAGCTATGGCAATTTGAGGGTCTAAAAAGGTGTGTTTATCGTACGTAACTCACGGGTTTTTCTTTGGCTCGCAATTAGGAGTTTGAAGTGTTGGTAAGTTTTTTGCGTGGATTGGTGTTCGCCAGCGCCACAGGAATGGTCATGGCTGCTGTCGCCTTTCAGTTTCCATCGATGCGTGCCGTATCAGAGGAAGAGCGAATTTTTAATGCTGAGAATGCCGATTTATTCGGCGAAGATCCGTATTTTTACACGCACCTTCAGTTACGGGACTTGGCTGCTGATGAAGGGGGCGAATACGCCATTGTGAATATTGACGGTGTTGATCATCAATTGCGTTCGGGGGATATGTTGGTTGCTCCTTGTCTGGCGATCAGCCAATTTTTAAAAGACGCGGTGCTATTAGATCATTGTGGGAGCTATGCTTTGCTTTGGCTCAATGGACGTGCTTCTGGCTCCTCCGGCATGAAACTGCGTATTGAAAGTGCTGGGGCGGTAAAGACGCCAAGGGATCGGCCGCATATTGTTGATTTAAGAGGGGAGTCTAGTATTCAGCAATTGGTGTCTGATTACCGCCGTCGTCTGTATGATCGTCCATTGTCCTTGGTCGGTGCAGTCAAGGTGGATGTGTTAAAAAGCGAGAATTCGCGTGAATACTATATTTCTCCCGGGCGAGATAAGGCAATATTTCCAGCGCTCGCCTTGGAGCCAAAAGATAAAATACGGGCAATTGATGGTGTGGATTTATCCGAGGGCGAGGCGCTCACGGATGTGTATGAGCATTTAGACGATAGTGAACACCTGGTGCTGACGTTGGAGCGAAATCGGGAGGATTGGGTCATTTTGCTAGACTTTGATCCATCTGACGGGGTCTTGAAATAAAAGTCATATCATTGAATTTACTTAATATTTTGATATTGAGTTAGATAGTATACTCTGTCACGTTGTGGCGCATAGTGCGTCTTAATGTATTGGTGTACGCCTAGAAAAATCGATTTTAAAAAATGGGGGCAGTGAGTTGTGAGCGAGTTTAGTAAGTGGGAATGTGTTATTTGCGGTTTTATTTATGATGAGGCTGAAGGTTTGCCGGAGGACGGTATTCCCGCTGGCACCCTGTGGGCGGATGTGCCGGAAGATTGGGAGTGTCCAGATTGCGGCATTAGTAAGTTCGATTTTGACATGGTTCCCGCTTAAGTTTGAGATTTGCTTGGTTCTGGTCGATAGATGCTGGCTTTTTGTCGAAAAATGCGATGCCCCTGTGCCTGACCAAGCCAGCCTCTGTTACACTTCGGGGATAGATTAATAGCTAGGGGTAAATTGATGAAAACAATAAAATTGTTTGGGCTGCTAAGTGTGGTTTTTTGGATCTCGGCTTGTGCGCCTGAAGTAGGCAGCGATGCATGGTGCGCAGGGCTAGATAAGAAGCCAAAAGGTGATTGGTCGGGCAATGAAACAATGGATTATGCGAAACATTGTGTTTTCAAATAACATCCGCTGTATTTTAAGTAATTTATATGAGCAGTACTGGTCGCCGTGATACGACATTATTGTGACTATAAAAATGGATTGTGGTCCTCGGTGACGGTTTTGGTAAGAAAAATGTCATATTGTTCGTCTACTATTCGGCGCTTCGCGGAAAATTTGGGGAAAGTCTGACACGTGGATCGATCCGTGACATTAACAAGGTTGTTTCCTCCTCGCGCTGCAGGCTTCGTGAATGTGGTTCTATGGGCAATATTGATAGCTTGCTTAGCGAGCTTATGCTGGGATGTTTCTGCATGGCTCCGTGATCCTAGCCTTCCCGCCTCGGTTGTTACGAATGAGCGTTTAGATGGCGATGGATCTCGGCCAAGCAGTACTTCTTACGACGTTCAGAGTTTGCTTGCGGTACCTCTTTTTGGTGTGCCGCCGGTTAGCGATGTGGTTGCTACAGAGACTGGAAAAGATATTCGCCGCAGCGCACTGAAAATTACAGTTATTGGCTTAGTTTCCGGCAATGATGAGCTGGGCGTGGCGGTGCTTCGCTACGGTAGCAAAACAAAAGCCTATAGCGTGGGTGAGAAAATAGAAGTGCCAGGGGCTGTACGTTTGCTTGCGGTGCTGTCTGACTACATTATTATTGAGAATAATCGTAAGCGCGAGAAAATAGAATTAGACAAAAAATCCGCTTTAGCAGGTATTAGTAGTGCCGCGTCGCCAAGTGCAAACGATAATACAACGGTCGATCTAAATACTCCCGAAATACGGTCCCTAATTGGCGATGCGCGCGATACTGTGCAAAATAGCCCGCTCATGCTAGCGCGGTTTTTCTCCGCAAACCCAGTAAATGAAAACGGCAAATTGCTCGGCTACGAAATTAAGCCGGGACGTGATACACGTCTTTTTGAGCAACTGGCACTCCAACCCGGTGATGTCGTGCTTTCTGTTAACGGTCAGTCTGTGGCCGATTTACAGCCCCAAGAATTGTTTAAACTCATGCAAAACACAACGTCCTTTGAGCTACTAGTTCAACGTGCGGACACCATACTCACCAAAAGATTTGATATATGAAATTCTTATTACGTAAATCCTGTCTAGCCATAGGCATTTGTATTGCGCTCTCTGGCAGTGTCTCGGCGGAAACCTTTGATTTGGACATGCAGAATGTCGATATTGGTGAGTTTATAAATACTGTCGCCAAGCTCACCGGAAAGACAATTGTTGTAGATAGTCGTGTAAAAGGCAAAATAAGTGTAGAAAGTCATCGTAAATTAGATGCTGACGAGCTTTATCAAATCTTTTTACTTCAACTGGGTGTTGAGGGCTATTCAGCCATAGAAGTCGGCGATGGCCTGTTAAAAGTTATACCTAATCAGGCAGCAAAAATTGAAGGTATTAATGTACAAGGTGACCGTTCGACAATGGGCCGAAGTGAGTCAATCATTACCCGAATAGCTCAGTTACAAAATGCAGATGCGGATGAGTTAGTGAAGTCTTTGCGTCCGCTGGTTGATAACAAGGTTGGTGTAATCACCAGTTATGCAGATTCGAATATCATTTTAATTACTGATCGCGAATCTAACGTTCGTCGCTTGATGTCGATTGTGCAGGCCGTGAATGCGGTGGACAGCCAGTTGATGGAAACCGTGGTGCTACAGCACTCTTCGGCCGAGGAAGTTGAGCGTATTCTGACTAAAGTTCTGTCTCAGCAAACTAGAAAACGCGGCGCGGCTAAACCGGTTGTGGCGGCGGATCCGCGGACAAATACTTTAATTCTTTTTGGCGATGATGATGCGCGCTCTTATTTGCGTCGCCTTGTTGAAGACCTCGATAGCGAGGTAAGTAATCAATCGAATATTCGCGTTCACTATTTAAAGTATGCCAAGGCCGCTGATTTAGCGCCGGTCCTGAAAAGTATTAGTGATACCTTATTGAAAGGTGATGAGGCTACTAAGCCCGCTGCGGGTTCCATGTCGTCAATGATTAATATTGAAGCTCACGATCAGACGAATTCGATTGTCCTTTCGGGAAGCCCCCATATTATTGATGATTTAGAGTCGGTAATTAACGACCTCGATATACGTCGTGCTCAGGTTTTGGTTGAAGCCATTATTATTGAGGTGTCTGACAATCGTGCCAAAGAGTTGGGCGTGCAGTGGTTATTTAGGGGTAATTCCTCCGGTAATACACCAGCTGGCGGTATCAATTTTGGTGGTGGCGCTTCGGGAAGTAGCAGCAGTACACCGGGAATTATCAGCTTGCTGGCGGGAGAGGAAGCCGCTGCGGCGGCCGCCAGTACCGTCAGGGGTGCCGCATTTGGTTTGGGCAAGCTCAAAGATGGCGCATTTAGTTTTGCCGCCCTGCTGACGGCGTTGGCGAGTGATACGGAATCTAATATTTTGTCGACGCCAAGCTTGTTGACTTTGGACAATGAGGAGGCGTCGATTCTGGTCGGGCAGGAAGTTCCTGTTGTCACAGGCTCAACGGCAAGCTCAACTAATGCCAACCCCTTCCAGACCATTTCCCGTCAGGAAATTGGTATAAAACTCTTGTTTACACCACAAATCAACGAGGGGGACGCGGTTCAGTTGAATATTGAGCAGGAAGTGTCATCGCTCAGTCGGTCGAACCAAGCGGCAGACATAATAACTGATAAGCGAACGATCAAAACCGCCGTATTAGTGAACGATGGTGCGACCATTGTGCTTGGTGGTCTGATTGATGACCAGGTGACGGAACAAGCAGCAAAAGTACCAATACTCGGTGATATCCCAATATTAGGTCGTCTGTTTAGAGCGGATAACACTAGTAAGGTTAAGCGTAACTTGATGGTGTTTATTCGCCCAACTATCGTTCGTGATCAGGGCACTTTGTCCGAATTGAGTGCACGAAAATATAACTATATTCGCGCAGAACAATTGGTTAAAGCTGAACAAGGAATCAATTTGTTCCCGTTCACCGAGCTGGCGGTACTACCTGAGTGGACGGGGATGGACGCGTCACCGCCGGGAATTCTGCCGAACAAGCCAGTGCCGCCGCCAATGACTCCGGCCGAAGAAGCCGTTGAGAAAAAACTACGTGCGGCGCCGACGTCTGAAAGACAGTCCGCTCCGGTCGCTAACTAATATGTCGCAGCCTCTGACTTACGCATTTGCACGTAGTAATCGCGTGCTTGTTGAGGAGCGCGAGAGCGGCGTCTTTGATTTGTTGTGCTGTAAAGAAACCCCCGCGTCTGCTGTTGCAGAAGTGCAGAGGGTACTTGCCGGCAAGGTGTGTTTAACGCTTTGCGATGAAAAAACACTGCAAGATAAAATCAATGAGACATTTCAGCGTCAGCAGGGCGATGCAATGTCGGCAATGGGCGATATTTCTAGCGAAGTCGATCTGGATCGCCTAGCGGAAGAGATTCCAGAATCCCAAGATCTGCTTGATGCACAGGACGATGCGCCCGTTATTCGTTTGATCAATGCACTATTTGGTGAAGCATTGAAACGTGACGCCTCTGATATTCATATCGAAACCTATGAAAAAACCATGTCGGTACGTCTGCGTGTCGATGGCATATTACAAGAGGTGTTGACCCCCAGCAGGCGTCTGGCTCCGCTGTTAGTGTCACGTATAAAAGTCATGTCTCGGCTCGATATCGCGGAGAAGCGTGTTCCTCAAGATGGTCGGGTTTCACTGCGTATTGCGGGTCGCTCGGTCGATGTGCGGGTTTCTACTATTCCGTCGAATTATGGTGAACGTGTTGTTATGCGTTTACTAGACAAGCAAGCCGCACGTATCGATATTGATCAGCTGGGTATGCCAGATAGAACCCTGTCAGCGCTCAAAGATTTGCTCCAGCAGCCTAACGGGATACTCCTGGTTACCGGCCCGACTGGTTCTGGTAAAACCACAACGCTATACGCTGGCTTGATGTCGCTGAACGACCGCCGCAGAAACATCCTTACAGTGGAAGATCCCGTTGAATACGATATCGACGGAATCGGTCAGACCCAGGTGCATGCCAAGGTCGGTATGACGTTTGCCCGTGGTCTGCGTGCCATCCTTCGGCAAGATCCCGATGTGGTGATGTTGGGTGAGGTTCGTGACCAAGAAACTGCCGAAATAGCGGTTCAAGCATCCTTGACTGGTCACATGGTGCTGTCAACGTTGCATACTAATACCGCGGTAGGCGCGGTGACACGCTTGGTTGATATTGGTGTCGAGCCCTACTTGATCGCTTCAAGCTTGAAGGGTGTCTTAGCCCAGCGCTTGGTGCGTAAACTCTGCCAACATTGCCGTCATGAAATTGTGTTAGATAAAACAGAGGCACGTTTGCTCGGTGATCCGACGCTAGAAGGGCATAAGGCCTATAACGCCGCGGGCTGCGACGAGTGTCAGCACACCGGCTATAAAGGTCGCCAAGGCGTATACGAATTACTTGTGGTTGATCGCGAGGTGGCAGAGCTAATTCACAATCGTGCGAGTGAGCAAGATATTTTGCGCAAGGTTGGCAACGACATGCCGTCGTTGATGGGCGAAGGTCGGCGGCTAGTTTTAGCAGGTCAGACCAGTCTCGATGAATTATTAAGAAGCGTACGAGAGGGCGGTGATGCCGGCCTTTGAGTATCGCGCCCTTGATGCAAATGGCGCTAATAAGAAAGGGATCATAGAGGCTGATTCTGGTCGGCAAGCGCGTCAGTTATTGCGTGATCAGCAATTATTTCCCCTTGATGTAAAACAAACCCGAGAAAAAACCCGCGCGGAAAATGCTCGTCGTAGTTTTGGTCGGTCGAGAGTCAGCATTGCTGATTTAGCGCTGTTTGTTCGGCACTTGGCGACACTTATTCAATCCGGTATTCCTTTAGAAGAAGCGTTGGCCGCGACGGCCAAGCACACGCGTAAAGCCTATTTAAAACGCGTTGTATTGGATTTAAGAGCAAGAGTTTTAGAAGGGCACTCTTTGGCAGATGGTCTAAATGAGCATCCACGGGTGTTCAATCCGGTATTCCGAGCGCTGGTCAGCTCTGGTGAAAAGTCTGGTGACTTGGGCTTAATTTTAGAGCAACTTGCCGAATATACCGAAGACAGTCAAAAGCTGCGTGGTGTTATCGTACAGGCAGCCATGTATCCGCTCGTGTTGATGTTTGTCGCCCTGTCGGTAATCGCGGCACTAATGACTTATGTGGTCCCCAAAGTGACGGCGCAATTTGCGCATTACGACCAAGCTCTGCCACTGTTGACGCGAATACTCATCACCTTGAGTGATGGTTTGTCTGAGAACTGGTTATACATGCTGATTAGTATTGCAGCCATTGTGTTCGGCGCAGCTTGGTGGCTACGGGATCCTGGCCGGAGGCTCAAAGCAGACAAGGTAATATTAAAAATTCCCCTTTGGGGGCTGCTAATGTTGGAACTAGATTCCGCGCGAATGCTCAGAACGCTGTCTATTCTGATGTCGTCAGGGGTGCCGTTTTTAGAGACCTTGAAAGTGGCGTGTGACACGCTCGCGAACCAGCATTTGAAAGAGAGTATGGCAACTGTTCGTGAACAGGTGCGTGAGGGCAAGAGTTTTAGCCGCTGCTTGCAGGAAGAGGCACAACTCCCGCCATTGGCGATTTATATGATTGCCAGCGGAGAGGCTAGTGGCGAAATGGAAGCCATGACTCAGCGCGCAGCAAGTAATTTAGAGCGCGAATTACAGGCCCGAGTACAGATGTTTGTGAGTTTGTTTGAGCCCCTGTTGATAGTAGTACTGGGCGGCGTAGTGTTATCAATTGTATTGGCGATTATGCTGCCGATATTACAGTTAAATAATCTGACACAGTTCTAGGAGGTTTTACCGGTATGCTGGGATCTGAATTAAAGGGAAACGCTCGTCAGAGAGTCGGTGGCAATAATTTGAGAGTGGGAAAACAGGCTGGTTTCTCTTTACTAGAAATCATGGTTGTTATTGTCATTATGGGTTTATTAGTTGCCGTGGTGGCGCCAAACGTTTTGCAAAACCAAGACCGGGCCATGGTAGAGAAGGCGCGCGCAGATATTTCCGTGTTAGAGCAAGCTCTGGATATGTACAAACTGGATAATCATTTTTATCCCAGTACCGACCAAGGCTTACAGGCGCTTGTAAAGCGTCCTGAAACAGGGCCGGCACCTAAAAGCTATCGCAGCAACGGATATATAAAGCGCCTTCCGGAAGACCCGTGGGGCAACCCCTATATCTATATTCAGCCGGGAGAGCATGGCGCATTTGACCTCTATTCAACGGGCGCAGATGGAGAGGAAGGTGGTGAAGAACTTGCCAGTGACATCGTTAATTGGCAGGAGTAGTCAGCGCGGCTTTTCATTACTTGAGCTGATGGTTGTTATTTTTATTATCGGTCTACTTAGTGGTGTCGCCGCATTAACATTACCCTCCAAGGACGGCGGTGCGTTGCTGCAGGAGCAGCGGTTTAAATTGCTAGGCAGTTTGCGGAGCGCGCGGGCTGAGGCAGTTTTTAGTGGCCGTAGCCTGGGTTTGGCGTGGCAACAAGAGCGAGGACGTTTTTACGTTTTAACTGCGCAGGGTTGGCAAAGTATTCAGCAAGGTGTGTTAGCAAAAGAGTTGGCCTTGGATGAACGTGTGAGTTCCGATATTAGCGTCGGCGGTGAACCCTTGAAAAGCGCGATGGATACTGACGAAGACGAAGAAGGTCAACAAACGACACCACAATTGGTATTTCTTGGCGATGGTCAGATTTCACCATTTGAATGGCGTTTATCGGCGGAGGGCGCTGAATCCTTGGTCCTTGATGAACAATTAACGGTTGAACCGTAAACTCGATGTTCTTTACTCGCAAACGTCATTTTCACCAAACGCTGCGCCGTCACAGTGCGGGGTTTACGCTGTTAGAAGTTATGGTTGCCCTTGTTATTTTTGCGACTGCCGCCGTAGCCTTGACTAAAAGTTTGACCGAAAGTGCAAATAGCGTGGGCGCCATTGAGCAGCGCCAGTTCGCTGATTTAGTGGCTCACAATGTGTTGGTTGATATTTTACGAGATGGGTATGGCAACGCCAATAGTGGCAAGGTCACGTTAGCGGGGTTTGATTTTCGCTGGCAGCGAAATGTTGAACAAACCCAGCACCCTGATATCCGTCGAGTCGATGTAGAAGTATATTTGAGTGCTGGCAAAGACATACTCGCTAGCCGCTCGGCGTTTCTCGGAAAATGAAGATTTCTATGCGAGATTCTCGCCAACATGGTTTTACGATGGTTGAGCTGCTCATCGCCGTCGGTATTATGGCTTTATTGGGTACGGTGGGGTCATTGCTTTTAAATACCTCATTGGAAAATCAAGCTGCAATTGAAACGCGACAACAGGCTTTGGAGCGCATGGCCTTAGCGCTAACTGTATTTAGACGAGATGTGGAGCAGATTACACCGCGAATTCCCCGTGACTCTCAGGGTGATCCAATGGCTGCTAATATAGTCGCTGAACAAGTGGGCGCTGACAGTGAGGTGGAATTTGTTCATGCGGGCCGGCGTGTTTTGCCCGGTCGCGGTTTAGGTAGCACGCTGGAGCGAGTGCGCTATGTGCGTGAAGAGAAAGAATTTATTAGATACAGTGCGGCGGTAGCGGATCCGACAACGAACACGCCATGGCAGCGTCAGGTTTTAGTAAGTGACGTGAGTGAGTTTGTGGTTGAACTGTATGATGGTAATCGCTGGTCTACATTTTGGCCGCCGAGTACGCAGGTCACGGCTGCACAGCCAAAGTCCTTGCGAATGACAATATCCACAAGTATTTGGCCGGATATTCAGTTGAACGTCTTGCTACCTGAGTTGACGCAATGATGTTTCGGCAAAAACAAGATGGTGCGGCGCTGATTATGGTGTTGCTCATTGTGGCGATTATGATTGTGCTCGCGGTCGGCTTAACCGATGGTGTGCGTTATAGCAGTCAGCGTTTGCTAAACCAACGTTTGATGGATCAAGGTTATTGGTATGCCTTGGGTGGCGAACGCATTGCGGTGTTTGCGCTTGAAGACATCGCCAATGATACGGTGACAGCCTTAAACCAGGATTGGGCCAGGGAGGATATCGTATTTCCCATTGATGGCGGCTCTATAGCGGGTTTAATCACCGATGAGCAGGCCTGTTTTAATATGAACTCCCTGTATCGGGCTGAGCCCGCTACCGGGGCAGAGGAAGACGTGTTGGCAGCGGAGTTGGTGTTTACGGCGCTGCTAGAGAACTTGCAGATTAGTCCGCAGCGAGCGGAGTTTATTATTGGCCGGACCCAAGATTGGATTGATGATGATTTTTCGCCAGAGGGGATCTACGGCGCGGAGGACTTAAGCTACACGGCGCTAGATTATCCGTATTTGCCGGCGAATAATTTACTCGAATCCGTCAGTGAAATGGCTTTGTATGCAGAGTTTGAAGAGGATGAGAAGGCGCTAATCACACCCTATGTTTGCGCGGTACCGGCGGTGAATACCGTTATCAATGTGAATACCTTGCCGATCAATAAAGCGGCGTTATTAGCGGCGGCGATCGGCAATGTACTGACTGTGGAACAAGTAAAAGTAGTATTGGAGAATCGACCTGAAAATGGTTGGGCGGATGTGGCTAGTTTTGTTACCGCACTTGAATTGCCATTAAGCGAAACCGTGCCTACGAAGCTGCTGCAAGGGCTTGGGGTGAAATCACAGTATTTTAAAGGTTTAGCCGATGTATTTTATGAACAGCGTCAAATGCGATTATTTAGCCGAGTAGTATTAAAAAATGGCAAGGCAATTGTGTATGCCCGTGAGTATGGAGAAGTTTTTTGACTGCGTTGTTGTTAATAGATTTACCTCTTAATGCCGAAGAGCCCGTCGCTTGGTTGCACTGGGATAGTGACAGCGCCCGTGTTATTGCAGAGGGGGTGTTGGCCAATGTGAGTGAACTTTCAACGCTAGCCAGTCGCGCGGAAGGCCTGCCCTGTTATGTCCTTATACCAGGTGAAGCGGTGAGCGCGCACCGAGTTGTGTTACCTAAGGGTGGCCGTGTGGGGCTGTCTGCCTTGCCATTTCAATTAGAAGACAAGCTCTGCAGTGATCTTGAAAGTGTGCATATAGCCACAGGCACGATAAAAGCAAACCAACCAGCAGATGTGTTGATTCTCGCCCGAGACCTGGCTGCTTATTGTTTAGATGTTCTTCGTCATAGCGGTTTGAAGATTAAAGCGTTACTCCCAGATTATGCCGTGTTGTCAGAAAATGCGGTGGTGGTGACAGCGGATCAGGTTGCAGCAAATTTTCAAGCTAAATCTGCTGGATTGAAGACTGATAACTTTCCCGTGTGGCAGCAATTGGCGGGCATAGGTGATACGCCAGATCAGGAGGTGAAGTGGTATTTTGCCGGAGATTATCACGGCGAGCTACGGGATCAGGTTTCCGGCAAGGCGGTAGATTGTGAAAACCGACTACAGGCCTTTGCGCGTGATTTCAAACCGTGGTCATTGTCCCTGTTAAGCGGTGCCTATCTGTTAAAAGACGACAGTGGCGAAGCTATGGAGCGTCTGCGGTGGCCCCTTATTTTGCTGGCCAGTCTATTGTTATTGCATTGGATTGGTTTGGCGATTCAAACAAGCACTATGAGCCGCGAAGCGGAAGCTCTAGATAAAGGCATGATTGAGATATATCAGCAGGTTTTCCCTGGCGCTCGGGTAGTTAATGCGCGAAGTCAGATGCGCAGTCAGTTGAATGCGCTTGAAAGCGCTGGCACCAGTGGTGCCATGATGCCGTGGTTAGACAAAGTTGCGGCGGCTACCCGTGGTCGCAATAATATTAGTCTGACCCAACTTAATTATGAAAATGATCCGCTAGTTATGAAACTTCTGGTTAAGGCTGCGTCGTATGAAGTTGTCGATCAGTGGCTTGCGGCGTTAAAGGCGCAGGGGCTAGACGTTGATCGTGGCGCCTTTGGTCAAGAGGGCAGTGGTATTGCTGGTCAGGTTAGTATTCGGGGGGCGGCGAAATGAAATACATTAACCGCCTCTTAGAAGGGCGCAATGAGCGCGAACGTCAGATTTTACTTATCGGCGGTAGCGTTGCTATACCCTTACTTATTTGGATGTTGATTTGGCAGCCCTTGCTAAAAGCAAACTCTACTGCGGAGGCGCGCTTGGAACAACGGCGTCAGTCGTATACGTGGATGCAGCAAGCGGCCTCGCAAATTCAATCTATGCGCGGCACTGTGCCTCAGGCGGCGGCACTGAGCGGTTCGCCACAACAGCAAATCACCGGTGCTGCTGCAGCGCTTTCGGTGAATATAAATCGTATCGAACCACAATCTTCTGGTCGATATAGTATTTGGATCGCGAAAACAGATTACAGCAGCGCGGTCCAATTTATAGAAACTTTATCAGTGGCGGGCATGACCTTATATTCTGCAAATATCACCTTACTTGACGTTCCCGGAAGCGTATCGTTACGTGCATCTTTGGGGACGACTGAATGAAGCGCAGTGTATGGGTTTTTCTTGCCGTTATATTCTTCGCATTGTGCTTAATTATTGCGACGCCAGCCTGGATAGTGAGAGACATCCTTGTTAAACAGCAGCCTGCTATGGCGGTGGGGAATGTAACTGGGCGTGTTTGGAGCGGTGAGCTTGATGTGGTTCAGTATCAAGGTATCACGCTAAGCGGTATTAGCTGGACGTTAAATCCCATAGGCTTTTTTAGTGGCGTGCCTTTAGCTATCGCCGTGACCGAGCCAGTGAATGGTGCTGGTGACGTCGGCATTGGTAGTGAGGAAACTCTGCAACTGCGTAATGTTGAAGTTGAGGGCAAGTTGGCTAGGTTATTGAATGCCATGAATTTCCCTAGTATGGGCTTCGATGGCGGCATATCACTATCTTTGAGTGAGGCAAAAATCAACGCCGGAGGCTGCATTTCAATGGCGGGAGCCGTAACCTTGAATGCGCTTTCTGGGGATATCGAAGGTGTCGAAACTATTGCACCGGTAATGGCAAATTTAAGCTGTGAAAATAAACGTATTGTATTGACGGTAGATGAAAATAACGCCGCTAAAGTAAGGGGGATTGTGCGAATTTCCGTGAATGGCCAGCTGAATGGCCAGCTTCTTCTTTCCCCCGTTGCTGGAACGCCGCTATTTAAGAGTTTGACCCAGTTTATGGGCCGGCCATCTAATGGCAAAGATTTTATTCTGCGTTTGTAATTAGCCTTTTGCTAACCAGCAGACCTCGTAACTACAAGTCTGCTGGTTGGGCTAGTAACCACACAAGCTTGCGTAGCGATCGCGATGAAAACCACTGTTCCCCAGTATTTGTGTGGCGCTTCGTGACCTCTTGAGAAAAAAGCCAATCTCTAATTCGTCCGTCACCCCAATACCGCCATGCATTTGCACTGCTTCGTTGGTGACCAATTCAAAAACGTCATTCAATCTGGCTTTGGCAAGACTTGCTAGTTGAGGTAAGTCTGCCCGTTTGTCATCAATGGCGGACAGCGCATCTAGTACCACAGATTTCGATAGCTCTAATTCAATAAACATTTTTGCGGCGCGATGTTGCAGCGCCTGAAAACTACCAATTTTAACGCCGAATTGATCACGCTCTTTTAAATAGGCTACCGTGCGTTCAAAACACTCTATTGCACCGCCGAGCATTTCTGCGGCTATGCAAACGCGTCCATAGTCCATGGCAGTATTAAGAATATCTTGGCCCCGTTTAGCATTAGCGATGAGTGCCGAAGCCTTCACGCGAACTTGGTCGAAACTAATCGTTGCAACGTTGCGGCTGTCGATCATGTGGTGACGACGACGTGAAATACCGGTGCTATTCGCATCTACAATGAATAGCCCTACACCCGTCTCCAATTGAGTTGCCACAATCAATTGCTCTGCGCTGTGGCCGTCGAGTACAAACAGCTTTTCACCCTGAATAATAAAATCGTCGCCATCGGCGATTGCGGTGGTAGTAAAACCGCTTGGTTGGTGGTGTGGTGATTCCTCTAAGGCCAGCGCCATGTTCAGATCACCAGCGGCGATACGCGGTAACAATATTGATTTTTGCTCTTCATTACCGCCCTCAACAATAATGGTTGAACACAACACAACGGTTGAGAATAAAGGCGAGGCGGCGAGGGTGCGGCCGCTTTCTTCAATAACCGCGCCGAGACCCATGTAGCCGAAATCGAGACCATCGTAAGCCTCTGGTAACACCATACTGGCCCAGCCAAGCTCTACCATTTGTTGCCAGTGTTCGCGGCTGTAACCCAGGCTGTCTTTTTTATCTCGTAATTGCCGCAGCGCCGATACGGGCATTGCGCTGTTTAGAAAATCTTTGGCGGTATCTTTGAGCAAGCGTTGCTCTTCGTTTAATACCAAGGTCATGGTTGTTCTCCGGTTTGTTCACGGTATGAATCTTAAGTCGTCGCTGAAAATTTCTAATTATCTGAGAACTTAATCGGGTAAGCCCAATACCCGCTTAGCGATAATGTTTAGCTGCACCTCAGAGGTGCCGCCAGCGATAGACAGCGCTTTCGAAAATAGCCAGCCGCGATTGGTGAGCAGTTCATCGACATTGAATTCGTCGTCATACCATCCCAAGGCTCGATGCCCGAGTATCGCCATTAATACTTCTTCTTTACGTTTACTTTCCTCTGTACCGACATACTTCATTATCAGTGGCACATTGTTGTCGGCAACCCCATTCATGCGTTCTTCAAAGCTGCGGAAGTGGGTGAGGCCAATCGCTCGAAAAGCCATTTCGTGGCGGACTAATTCATCACGTATGCCGATGTCTTTCAGGCGGCCAGATTGATCGAGGCCAATATATTCAATTGCGGCTTGGATTGGACTGAAGCTCGGCCCTGGCGTGTCACCACCTATTTCCGCCATCAGTTTGCGCTCATGTTTTAATAAGGATTTGGCGACTGACCAACCTTTATTAAGTTCCCCGATAAGATTAGCTTTTGGTACCTTTACGTTGTCAAAGAAGGTTTGACAGAATTCAGATTCACCGCTTATCAGTTCAATTGGCGTCGTTGAAACACCAGCATCGTCCATGTCAATTAATAGGAAACTAATACCTTCCTGTTTTTTTGCGTCAGGGTCGGTGCGTACCAAACAAAAAATCCAATCTGCTTTGTCGGCATTTGTGGTCCATATTTTTGTGCCATTCACTAAGAAGTGATCGCCTTTGTCCTCTGCGCGAGTTTGCAGGCTGGCGAGATCTGAACCTGCTCCGGGCTCAGAGTAGCCCTGACACCAGCGCACCTCACCGCGTGCGATTTTGGGTATATGTTGTTGGCGCTGTTCATCTGTACCGTATTCGAGGACGGCAGGCCCTAACATCCAAATGCCAAGATCGAATAATGGTGTGCGACAGCCCAAGCGTTTCATTTCTTCTTTCAAAATTTTCGCGTGTTGTTCATCTAGGCCGCCACCACCGAGTTCTATTGGCCACTCAGGCACTGTCCAACCCTTATCACGCATGCGTTCAAACCACAGTTTGGCATCACTGCTTGGGAAGGTTTTGTTTTTCCCTGCCCAGACTTGTTCTTCACGCGTTATTGGGATGCGCTGTGACGGTGGACAGTTTTCTTCTAGCCATGCGTTAACTGTTTGGCGGAATTGATCGAGATCGCTCACGTCGGTCTCCTTAAATTTATTAATGGTGTAATGTTATGGGTCGCGGCGGAGCACGTTTAAATGGTTTGCAGATGCTGCGATATTTGTGGAATCAGCTTAGCGGACGAGAGGTTAAAGACAAGGACGAAACACGTCAGACTGACTATCAAAAGCGGTCATGATTAACTGGCAGGGTATTCTCTTGGCGATGTTTGTGCGCCTAGGTGGTTTGTTCAGTTAAACCTTTGGGCGGAGTCAATCGCAAGGGGTAGACGTCCTTATGCAATGTCTGCCATCTTACTGCTATGTCATTCTGTGCGTATTTAAAATAATAATAGGTTGAAATTATGAAGCGATTTGAGAATAAAGTGATTTTAGTGACGGGTGCGGGGTCGGGTATTGGCCGTGCTAGTGCGGTGCGTCTGGCTGCCGAAGGTGGAAAGGTCTGGTGTACAGATATAAATGAGAAAGAACTAAAAACCCTCGTAGACGAGATTGAGACTGCGGGCGGTACGGCATTCGCCTATCGATTTGATATTAGCGAAGTCGGCGCCGCAGAGCGATGCGTTGAAGACTGTGTCGGCCAATTTGGTGGTCTCGATGCGGTGGTGAATATGGCGGGAATCCTGCGTTTCTCCAATTGCCATGAGCTTGGTTTGGATATTTGGGAGCAGGTAATTGCGGTTAATCTCACTGGCACATTTATGCTGTGCAAAGCGGTCTTACCGGAATTACTGAAATCCAAAGGTAATATTGTTAATGCGGCTTCGACAGCGTCGCTACAAGGCTTGCCTTGGGGAGTTGCCTACGCGGCAAGTAAAGGCGGTGTGCTTTCTATGACACGTAGCATTGCCGTGGAGTATGCTAAGCGCGGCGTTAGAGCAAATTGCGTTTGTCCTGGCGATATCAATACTAATATGGCCCAAGGTGTGACGTTTCCGGCCGATGCAGATTTCGATTTATTGTCGCGGATTACCTCTCTTACGGGGGCGAAAGGTCCTGAAGTTGTCGCCGGTGTTATTGCGATGCTAGCGTCTGACGATGGCTGCCACATTACCGGTGAGCATATTCGCGTTGATGGCGGAATACTGGCCTAGCCAATTAAAAGCTCAGTTATTGTTCTCGATGACTGAGCTTTCCAATGGCGATACCAAATATCGCTAAACGAGTCTAACGTCTGGTCGCCACCTAAAGTCTCTGCCATCATAGTGCGGAGACATGTTAAAGGAGGCGATTTTCCCAATGGATACTTTCATTCTGGCCATTGATCAGGGCACTACCAGTTCGCGCGCGATTGTATTTAATGCAGCGGGTGAAATTTGCGGCGTTGGTCAGCAGGAGTTTAATCAGTTTTACCCGCAGGACGCATGGGTGGAACATGACCCGGAAGAAATTTGGGAAACGACGCTAAATAGCTGTCGAAAAGCCATGAGTGCCGCAGGTATTTCGGCGGCAGATATCGCTGGTATAGGTATTACTAACCAACGTGAAACAACCATTGTTTGGGATCGCAAAACCGGTAAGGCGGTTTATCCTGCGATTGTTTGGCAGGACCGGCGCACCGCTGCGCGCTGCGCTGAACTCAAGGGGCAGGGTGTCGAGGGTATTGTGTCGAAGCGCAGCGGCCTATTACTGGATCCGTACTTCTCCGGCAGTAAGGTCGGCTGGATATTAGATAATGTTAGCGGTGCGAGAGCTCGAGCGGAAGCCGGTGAACTGGCGTTTGGTACCGTCGACAGCTTTTTGCTCTGGCGGTTAACGGGTGCTAAGCAACATGCAACTGACGCCACCAATGCCTCTAGAACTCTGCTTTTTAATATCCATACGCAAGAGTGGGATGCCGATCTACTGGCATTGTTCAGTATCCCTGCATCCATGCTGCCAGAGGTTAAAGACAGTTGTGATGATTATGGCCGCTGCGACAGTCAGTGGTTTGGTGCGGAGATTCCAATCTGTGCGCTTGTTGGGGATCAACAAGCTGCGACTGTAGGTCAGGCTTGCTTTAACCCTGGCATGGTAAAAAGTACCTACGGTACGGGCTGTTTTGTGGTTTTGAATACCGGCTCGGTGGCCTTAAGTTCTGAGCATAGATTACTGACTACGGTTGCGTATCGTATAAAGGGTGAAGTCTGTTACGCCCTTGAGGGTAGTATTTTTGTCGCTGGCGCCGCAGTGCAGTGGTTGCGCGATGGCTTGAACTTGATTGGCTCTGCGGCAGAAACACAGCCATTGGCCGAAAGCGTTGACAGCTCAAATGGTGTGTATATGGTGCCAGCCTTTACCGGGCTGGGTGCGCCGTACTGGGATCCCGATGCGCGGGGCGCGATTTTCGGTATCACCCGCGATACGGGTATTGCTCACATTGCTCGGGCAGCTTTGGAATCAGTTTGTTACCAAACCCGCGATTTACTGGAAGCTATGCGAGGTGACGGCGCTGATTTTGAAACACTTCGTGTTGATGGTGGTATGGTCGCCAATAATTGGGTGGTACAGCGCTTGGCTGATATGTTGGATTGCCGCTGTGAACGACCTCAAATAGCTGAAACTACAGCATTGGGTGCGGCGTATTTAACTGGTTTACAACTCGGTATATATAGTTCTTTGGAAGAAATCGCCGCATTGTGGCGTTGCGAACGCGGGTTTGATCCGGCGATGAATGAGGTAGATCGCGCGCGACGTTATACCGGTTGGAAAAATGCGGTGTCGCGTGTTCGCACTACCCATTAGTTTTTAGCCAATCGCTGAGATACTAGTGTTTTACTGGCGCAGGTGAAGTGAGAGATCCAAGGCGCTTATCGGCATGGGGCGGCATACGTGGTAACCCTGCACGTATTCAACGCCCATATCTTTTACTATGTTTAGCGCTATACGATTTTCAACGCCTTCAACAATGACTTTTTTCCCGAGACTATGGCTCATATCGATCATCGACTTTACCAATACTCGATCTTGCTCGCGTTCGTTAATGAAGCGAATAAAGGATTGGTCAATCTTAATAAAGTCGACTGGCAAATCGCGGACATATTCAAAGGACGTGAAGCCGATACCAAAGTCATCGAACGCAATTTTTGCGCCAATGGATTTGAAGTGATTTAGCAGGTCGTGAGCAATATTTAAATTTGAAATCGCATCCGTTTCGACAATTTCAAAAATTAGTCTCTTAGGGTTTGCCCCCGTTAAATGAATTAATGACTCGATGCGTTGTTTAAAATCGGCTTGTTCTAGCGTTGGCGCAGTGACATTTATGCTTAAGCCGGTAGTAATACCCGATTCTTCCCAGAGTGACTGCTGGCGCATAGCTTTTTCAATAACAGAATAATCGAGCTTGGGAAGTAAGCCAGACTCAGATGCGATACCAAGAAATTTCGCTGGCGCAATAAATTGTCCCTCTTCGTCAAGTAATCGAACCAGACATTCGCAATGACTGATACGGTTGCTGCGGAGATCGAGAATCGGCTGGTAAAATAATACCAATCTATTTTCATTAAGCGCAGACAGCAGCTGTTCCTTCATTTGATATTTTTTGTGTCGAGATGATCGCTTGCCGTCATCGTGTTCGCCAGCCGCGTAATACAAATGTCCTCGAAGTTTGTTTTTGACTCGTATCATGGTTGATGTAGTGTTTGAAATTAACTCATCAATCCCTGTTAGACTTTCATCGTAGGCGTCAATCACACCAGACAAACAAACTTCCTCTTCATCGCCATCGTATTTGAATGCAAAACGAGTAAGGTGGTCGAGATCTAGGTCTTTTGCACATTTTTGTGAATTATTTTTGTGGCAAATCAGCGCGCAGAATTCGCCAGAACCTGTTCGTGAAAGTATCGTGTCTAAGGGTAGCGACTTGTGTAAATGCGCAGCTAAATCATTGAGAAGTTTATCGCCCGCATCAAATCCATGACGATCGTTAAATGCCGCAAAATCGTCAATATCTAACATAAGCAGTTCGATTAGCATAGAGTTGTGGTGGATATCGATGTAATTATTCGCGTCTTCGGTAAAACTGCTGCGATTGAGTAAGCCTGTAACTCGGTCGTGTTGTCCTAGCCAGCTCAGGCTTTCGTCGGCCTCGCGTCGTTCGGTAATATCAATGCCTAGCGAGAGTATTTTTCTATCGCCACCGACACAGAGGCTGCTGTGTGTCCAAAGGAAGTCGAGCTTTCTTCCATCCGCGGTAAAAAATGTGGTCTCACTTTGAATTTTTGTTCCGTCGCTGCTTAAGATCGGGAGAAGTTGGGTACTCAGGTTTTTGGTTTGTCTCTCATTTCTAAGCCAGCTGTTAATGTTTGCTGACTGTGGCACTTGCTCTGTCAGACCAGTTAGTTCACGACCTAGCTTATTAATATTGCGAATTTTTCCATCTGCGTCATGAATGATGATTGCAAGTGGTGAGGTGTCGAGCAGGGTTTCGTTAAAGATCTTGGCCTCAGTGAGCGCGTCTATTTTTACCGCAAGTTCATTTTTGTGCTCAATGACGATTCTGTCCATGCTGTCTAGCGAGTCGATAACCTTGTCCACCGTGTTGGCTAATATGTCAATCTCGTCTATCCAATGGGAGTTAGATTCTAACTTTTTGAGTAATTGCCTCGCATTGTCGAACCGGCCCAAGGGTAACAATGGCAAAATTTTTGTTAGCTCGGAAAGGCGATTCAGTGGTGGCTTGAGGATGATTGCAATTAAAATAAGAATGATGATAAGTGTGATAAAGGAGGTAAGTAATAATTCATTAGTAGCCCTAAAAATTTGCCTGTAGACCTTGGCGTGGTCTTTTACAATTGCAATATAGTGGTTGTTCGACTCATCAGAACTTAAGGCTAGGAAGCGCGTACTATAAAAATTTGTTGAATCAAAAAAGCTGTTGTTTATATAGTCGTGAACATCGATTTTATCAGAAATTTTTTGCAGTATTTTCGGCGTTGTTGCTGCAGGGCTAGCGAGTAAAATATGCTCTGCTGTTAATTTCTTGGAAACCTCAGGCAATTTGATAATCGCAATATTTGCACCGCTAATGCCAGAAAAATCATTCAATAGTAATTCTGCCGAGCGATGGATAACGAGGATTACTTTTTGCGCATTGATGTCTTGCGTTGGAATAAGTAGGCGTTGATAGCATTTTTCCTCGCATACTATGGTTGCTACCGCCCGGTTTCTGTTTTGCACGGCTTTTATTATGCTCTGTTTTTGTTCTGATGTGATCTTATGCTCGGTTGTGCCGATGCCTGAGCTGGTTACTTCTTCGCCGTTGTAGTTTAGGTAGTAAGCCGATTCAATACTCGATGAAAATGATGTTGCTGGTTTCTCTGGGAGACCAGTTTTGCCCTCGAATATTGACGGCTTATTAGACTCTGGATTTTGGCGCTGTTCGGGGCTGATAAGGTAATGAAGGTTCTGGCTATTGGTTAAATTAAATAGCTCGCTGTTTGCATTATTGGAGATTGATTTAAAGCTGGCTTCTAAGTCTAGAAGATCTTCTCGGACAGTTTCACGGTAAAGCGCAGTTGTTTGGGTGTATGTGTAATACCCTCGGCCTGCCATAACCAAAGCGATTGTTAAAAAGAGTACGCCACTGAGTTTTCGTTGCAGACCTAGATATTTCCCTTTGTTCGCAATGTGGTGGGTATCCGATGTCGATTCGTTATGTTTCAGAGTGTGTGCCCAGTATCGGTGGTTATTATATCAGCGCTGACGTAAATGCTCCGTACAGCGACGTCCTCAGATTTACATGCGGTTTTATCTTCAAGGGCAGAAGAATATATTTCTTTTCACCTACTACTCATTTTTAACCTACTGAATATTTAACGTTTTTTCGTTTTCTTTTACTTTCTAAGGCCAATAGTAAAGGCTCTGTTGTAGCGGGTAAATGGCAAAATCACCTTTATATAAATTAATGCGATAGATCTTTTTTTATTTACTTGGTTGCTCGTTACTTTAGGTACAGTTGTGTGAATTGTCTAATGCGTCGAGCATTGACACCTAAATCACCTTCACCAACGCGTGAGGCTGAGCGAATGTCTACCATAGATCCACTTGATGTTTCGCTAATACGAATAACAATGTCGTCAGTAAACCCGAACCAGAAACTCCTCTCTATGGCTTCGATATGTCCCCGTTCTTGGTATTCCACTTTCCAACCAATACTCTCAGCAATATCGAGCGCTTTCTTTTGTGCCGCGTCGACGGACAATAAGGTTGGGATGGTATTAATGTCTGGATACGCCTGTTGTTGTATCTGTCGATTGCGATCTGTGTATTCAAGTCTATTGTCACTGGGGCTCCGTTGTTGAACAGCCATAATAAACTGCGGGGGACGTTCGGTGTTTGTGCTGATGTCATGTATCAGAGGCGACCCGGCGCCTCGATATAGGCTTAGACCGAAAAAGATAATAGCCGGTAGCGCGATGATTGATGCTTGACTGAGTTGGCGGCGCCCCCTGAGACTTTGTACTCGCCGAGTGAACAGAGCGGAGGCGCAAATGCAGATAAAACTGAGTAGCCCGGCAAGGCTGAATAGGAGTAAGCCGATTTGAAAGTTAAAAATATGAAGGCGTACACCGGCGGCGCCCAGCACCAAAAAAATAACTGAACTAATCGCGACTTTGTGAGTAATTGAGGGAATATTCATAGCGGCTCCGAATTGGCGTATTGCTAATCTTACCAAAGGGTAATTCATATGCGCTTTTTTTTTACTCGAAGTCGTGATTTACTGTGGTTAGTATTCTGTAACTTTTCCGGGTTCGGTCGGTTACTTAGTCGTCATAAATAGATCAATAAAAATCATGGGGTAAGTTATGGGCCGTGTCGAAGGCAAGGTATGTATTGTGACTGGCGCTGCCAGTGGTATGGGACGTGCAGATGCAATAATGCTAGCTCAGGAGGGTGCGTCGGTTGTATTGACGGATTTAAATGAAAAGGACGGCTTAGCGGTTGCTGAGCTTATTGGTGAGCGCGCGATCTTCGTTAAACACAATGTGACCAGCGAAGAAGATTGGCAGCGTGTGGTGAAGACGGCGGTAGAGCGTTTTGGTCGTTTAGATGTTTTAGTTAACAACGCCGGTATGATGACGCTTGGCAATGTTGTCGATTGCACTTTAGAAGATTATCGTCGGGTTAATGCGGTCAATAGCGAAGGTGTGTTTCTGGGCTGTAAAACAGTGATTCCGGCTATGGAGGCGTCTGGAAATGGCGGCTCGATTATTAACATGTCGTCGGTAGCTGCCATGCACGGGATGTCGTTCGTAGCCGCTTATAGCGCCAGCAAGGGCGCGGTGATGGCTCTGACTAAATCAGTTGCATTATATTGTCGCGAAAAACGCAATGGTATTCGCTGTAATTCAATACACCCCGACGGGGTCAAGACGCCCATGGTGTTCAAGGTTGCAACAGGACAAGAGTCGGCTACCCGCGAAGAGATTGAGTCATTGTCTACTGAAGCACATCCTATGTGCGAGCCTGAGGATGTTGCAGCGTTAGTGCTTTATTTGGCTTCTGATGAGTCACGCTTTGTTAATGCGGCAGAAATGTTAATTGATAATGCGTCTACGGCAACGCCTCCTATCGGCGTGTAGTGCTTTAAATAGGGTGACGTATATAGCGCGGCGCTAAGGAGTAGGTATTAATGCGTAAAGTTATCTATTTAATGTGGTCTGACACGGCGAGCGAGGAGTTCGTCATGGCTTTGCATAGTAATTTACTAACAACGTTAAAAGAAAACGCAGCGATTAATCGTGTGCAGCTTAATGTACCTGATCGCGATGTTGCCGCGGCGGCGTCGTTGCGGATGGAAAATTCCGCACCGGCGTTTGATGCAATGTGCAGTATATGGTTGTCCACTGAGCTTGAATTGGATGTTATAGATGGGCTGATTGATGGCTTCTGCGTTCAGTTTAGTCGCTACCATGTAGATGAAATAGAACGTTTAGAAAATACCGAGCATCGAGTAGCACTTGGTGCTCGTACCCCGGGCTTTAGTCAGATTGCCATGCTGCGTTGTCCGCAGCGTTTGGAGTATCAGGATTGGTTGGCCTATTGGCAAAATACCCACACCCGTATTGCTTTGGAAACCCAGTCTACGTTCCGTTATGTGCAGAACATTATTACTGGCGTTGCTGGAAAAGATATCGCGTGCTATCACGCGATTGTTGAAGAGTGTTTCCCCTCGCAGGCGATGACAGATTCCGGCGTATTTTATGATGCGATTGGCGACACGGAAAAGCAGCAAAGTAATATGCAGAAAATGATTGATAGCTGCGTAAAATTTATTGATTTTGATGAGATTGATGTCGTTCCTACTAGCGAGTACTGCTATTAATAGTTTGCTATGCTTGCCCCGCAGCTAGGGCTGGGTTTAGTTTGACTATAGTGGTGGGTAATAATATGACAATTGATTTAGATGCTTCGTGGCACGCCGCCTTGGGGCAGCAGTTTCAACTGGAATATTTTCAAAATCTGATAAAATTTATTGATCGACGTTTAGCTGAGGGGGTGCGAGTTTTTCCACCAAGAGACGAATGGTTCGCCGCACTTAACAGCACGCCCACTGAAAACGTTAAGGCGGTAATTATTGGGCAAGATCCCTACCATGGCTTCGGTCAAGCGCACGGGCTTAGCTTCTCTGTGCCGCGAGCGACTAGAATTCCGCCTTCCTTAAGAAATATTTATAAAGAACTCCGCTCAGATTTGGGTATTGATATTCCTCAGCATGGTTGTTTGCAAGCATGGGCTGAGCGCGGCGTACTACTATTAAATAGTGTGCTGACCGTGGAGGAGGGGGCCGCCGGATCTCATCAGGGAAAGGGTTGGGAGCTATTTACTGACGCGATTATTGAGCATCTTAATAACGAACGAGAAGGTGTTGTTTTTTTATTGTGGGGCAGTCACGCGCAAAAGAAAGGCGCTGTGATTAATCGGCAGCGCCATTTGGTATTAGAAGCGCCACACCCATCACCATTGTCGGCTCATCGTGGTTTTTTGGGCTGCGGCCATTTTTCTAAAGCGAATGTGTATTTGGAGGCTCGCGGCGAGACGCCCGTCAATTGGCGTCTATAAAGCATCGTTTATTGGCGGCTGCGCCTTGTACGGAGAGTTTTTGGGTAAATCATCCATAATAGACTCTAAGGTGTCCGCTAGGAATTGACTGGCGGCAATCTCCATCGCTCGGCCTAGCTCAGCATCGACTACTTTTTCGGCAAGTGGCCTAAGTTTCCATATAAGCTCCGCGATCTTTGGTAGTTCTTCCGGCGGTGGCAGTTTCTGTTCTGCGTAGGGTTCTAAAACGTGTCGCGATACCAGTTTAACAAACTCGTTGGCCACCCGTTGAACGTTGCCCCGCATCATGCGCAAAATATCCAGTAGCTCGTCCAAAGGGATACCGGTCGCACATAATTCTTCCGACACCTTAAGGGTATTCATACTAGAGACTCTTAATTGAGTGCCTGAAATACTGAACAAACCTAAATCGTGGGCTGTTTTAACCGCTGACGGAGTGAGCTTAGTACCAAACATCTTAACTAGTTCTGTCATGGAGATGGTTGTTGGTGCTTCGTTCGTCCATGGTGAGTTGAGTGCAGACTCTATACCGAGTACTTCACTAAGACCGATGCCTTCTTCTAATGCCGAGATCAATTCCTTGATACTCGAAAGTGTGTAGCCGCGGTCTAATAAATTGGCGATTAGGCGCAACCTAGAAAGGTGGAAGTTGTTATATATACCTTTTCGGCCTTGCAGTGTTGGTGGCGGAAGTACGCCTCGATCTTGGTAAGCACGAATATTACGAACGGTAGTATTCGCCGCTATTGCAAGCTCTTCAACGGAGTAATCACGCTGATGCTCGGTAGTCGCAATCGTATTCGAAAAGTTCGTTTGCGGCAGTAGCTGTGCCATATTACTTATGGTGTCTTCCGGAAATTTCATACTTCTCACTGCGCTTGACGCCCTCTAAATGTGAATGTGGTCTGCCGTAAACATATCAATGTTACCGTTTGATTTTCTCTGAGGCTTCCGCTGAATACAATTTTGCGACGGCAGACACAAATATTTAAGCTAAACTATTTGCAATGGTGTCATCGTCAACATTTTTCTTGACATATTATGGGTCTCAGATTAATGTCTCATCATTCGATGTCACATAGTGGCATGTAGTATAACAATAAATTTGGATAACAGGTCTCAAATTATGAGTAGTCGCAGTACATCCGTCTCGTTTTGTTTTTTGGCATTAGTCTTGGCTCCGACAACATTAATGGCGGCTATGCTCGAAGAGGTCGTGGTTACCGCACAGCATCGAACTCAGAATCTCCAAGATGTTCCAGTTTCGGTCAGCGCCATTAGTGGCGAAAAAATGATGGAGGCAGGCATCAACCGCATGGAAGACCTGCAAGCCTACGTGCCTAACCTAACTGTTACGGAAAGCGGGATCAGTACCGATATTTACATTCGCGGCATTGGCACCGGAATGAATCAAGGTTTTGAGCAGTCTGTCGGTATGTATGTTGACGGTATTTATTACGGGCGCGCTCAGTTAGCGCGGGCACCGTTTCTAGATTTGGAGCGCGTTGAGGTACTGCGCGGTCCGCAGAATATTTTACAAGGTAAAAACAGTATTGCGGGTGCGATTAACATCATTACGGCTTCGCCTAGTAGTGAAGTGGAAGGGCTGTTTTCTGCGCTGTACGAGCCGGAGATGGAAGAGAAAGTCCTTGATTTAATGCTGTCTGGACCGATTACCGACAATTTTGGTCTTCGTTTCGCGGCGCGCTTAAGAGACTACGGTGGCTTCATGACCAATGAGCTGAATGGCGACGTTGGACCGCAGTATGACCAAGGGACCTATCGTTTAAAGGCGTTTTGGGACGCGAGTGATCGCACCTCGGTGACTGCCAAGCTTGAACTGGGGCGGTTTGACTCGGTGGGGCGCCAAGCGGAGATAATAAATGATGAACCTTCGACGTCCAGTAACCCAGTATTGGCCGGGCGGACTCAAGCTGAAATATTGGATCGCACTTTTATTCCGGGCATTATTGATGTCGACGTTGATGAATCGGTAAATAATAATTTTCAGGATTTCAGAAACTCAACTAACGGTAATTACAGTAATAACGATACCAAGAATCTGACTATTAACGTCACTCATCAGACCGAGAACGATCATATCTTTACGTGGATAACTGGTCTGATGGGGTATAAGTATGACGATCTCTGTGATTGTGATGCGACTTCGGCTGAACTATTTAAGTTTGAATTGGCGGAAGATTATAAACAAATCAGTCAGGAGCTTCGGTGGATATCGCCTGCAGGCGGAAAAATTGACTATATAGGTGGTGTTTACTTTCAGTACAACGACTTGAAGTTCAACGATAAATTGATCCAAGACTCGAATCTCGTTGTTAAACTGGTTAACGCGCTTGATCTTGCGGAGGCAGGCGCTCGAGGTGATATCGATCCTTTGGGTTCGGGCTTGGGGTTGGCGCCTGAAGAGATTTTGGGTGTTGGTGATGCGGGCAACGCGATTGCTAATATTGAGGGGCCTCGGGAGTTTTTAAGTGAAACAAAAATAGCATCAGCTTTTTTGCAAGCAACCATCAATATGACTGAGGCCCTGCGTTTAACGCTCGGTGGGCGCTATACTTATGAGAATAAAACCGGTTCGCGGCACTTAACGCTTACTGACCTAGAGGGTAATGAGCTGCCGCTGGGGGAGATTGATACAGTCGTTGCAAATACGTTTGCGGTAGAGCGACACAACTTAAAAGGCGAGCGTAGTGAGGCGCAGTTTTCTCCGCTGATTAATCTTCAGTGGGATTTTTCGGTTGATGGAATGGCCTATGCGACAGCGAGCCGCGGCTACAAATCCGGCGGTTTTGACGCCAGATCGAATGCTACCCCTGATGACGAACTTACCCCTAGGAACCCTTCGGCATTGATTCCCAATCAAACGGTATTGATAGGCACCTTTGAGTACGGTGAAGAAGAGGCAACGAGTTATGAGCTAGGTATTAAAACAGGGCTTTTAGATGGCGCGGCTGAACTTAACGCGGCGTTGTTTTATACCGAGTACGACAATCTCCAAATTAGCATATTTGACGGTACCGTTGGGTTCAAAGTGGGTAATGCTAAAAAAGCGGTCAATATGGGCTTGGAGTTGGATGGTCGCTGGCAGATAACCGACTATTTCCGTATTGGTGGGGCGCTGGCTCTGCTAGATTTTGAATTCAAAGATTTTACCAACGGCCAATGTCAGCAGGATCAGGTACCGAACTCTCCGAACGGTAGAGATTGTGATTACACTGGCATGACTAATCAGTACGTGTCAGATTGGTCAGGCACATTATTGGCAGGTTTTGAGGCGCCAATTACAGACACATTAGGTATCGGTTTGGGACTGGACGTGGTTTTCACTAGTGATTACAACCCGTCGTCGAATCTTGATGCGCGAGTGCAGCAAGATACATTCTTTAAGGTGAATGCGCGGGCAGGTATCGGTGCGATTGACCGGAGCTGGGAGCTAGCCTTGGTCGGTAAAAACCTGACAGATGAAATTATCATGGTTTACGCTGCAGATACGCCCTTAGCCAAAACCCTTTTTGGCACTACTAGTCATACCGGCTTTTTTGACGCTCCTCGTTCTGTAGCGATGCAATTTACTTATAGGATGTAAATAATTCCTGACGGCCGCCAGAACTTTATCTTTCTGGTGGTCCTCTAATTTATGTGGCTCGCTGAATGTTTTGTCGATGGAGACAAGGATGAATCAATTTAAGAATCAATGTGTGGTGCTGCTTGCGTTTTTGCTACTTAGCCTTTCGTCGGTGGCGTCAGAGTGGAAGCTCGAGAAAGATAAAGACGGTATTCAGGTATATACCCGCGAAGTGGAAGGCTCAGCCTATAAGGCGTTTCGTGGTGAGTCGGTTATCGATGCTGAGTTAAATCAAGTGATGGCCTTGCTGGACGATACCAAGGGCTTTGTACATTGGATGTTTAACTGTAAAAATCCGACACTTCTTTACAAGGCGAGCTTACTGGATCGATATCAGTATTTGGTTAACGATTTTCCTTGGCCTGCTGCAGATAGAGAGATGATCTTGCGTAATGAGATATCTCAAGATCCTGTTAGTCGTAAGACAATAGTTAAGCTTACTGGGGTGACGGCAGACGCTCTGCCTGAATCGGCAAAATCGACCTTACCTACAAAAACTGATGCGGTAAGGGTGGAAGAAGTGGAGGGCTTTTTTGAGCTAACTCCGCTTAGTGATACTCAGACTAAAGTTGTATTTCAGTTGCACTTAAATCCGGTAGGTGCACTCCCTTCAGGTTTAGTGAACGCGATGATCGTGGATAATCCCTTTGAGACTCTGAAAGCCATGCGTAAAAGGGTAGTACTACCTGAATACGCTAATTTTAATCCGTTTTAAATAGTCCGCTGTTACATCGCTACGTTCAATTTCATTCTCTGTGAGATTTTCACTATTGGAGCGCTCTATGAAAATGAAGATAGATGATGAGCGTAGCGAAGGTGGTCGGACAGCAAAGAACCCCCCCTATCTACAGTATTGTGATTCTGGCGATGTACGTCTCGCTGTTTATTGTCAGGGTGACCCAAGTAAACCAAATATTGTCTTAGTCCATGGTTATCCCGATGACAGCCAGGTTTGGGATTTATTGGTAAACCAGCTTGCGGATCAGTTTTATATTATTCGATATGATGTTCGCGGCGCAGGAAATTCGACTACACCCGCAAATAGAAGCGACTATTTATTAGCCTATCTCAAGGCTGATTTACAAGCGGTAACGACTAAGTTTTGTAGCCGTACACGTTTCCATTTGGTTGGCCACGATTGGGGTTCAGTACAAAGCTGGGAGTCGGTGACTTGCCCCACATTCCGGGAGAAAATTCTTTCTTACACATCGATATCTGGTCCCTGTCTCGACCACGTTGGCCACTGGTTTAGGCGGCGTTGGAGAGAGTCAGGAGGACCTCGTTCTGTTATTCAGCAGATTTTTCAGTCTTGGTATATATGGCTCTTCAAACTGCCTTTCCTTGCGCCTTTGCTTTGGCGAACGGTGTTAGGTCGGCATTGGCTGAGGATAATGAGGGCACTAGAAAGCATTAATACCCAACATGTTACCTTGGCTCAAGGTGTTCATCGTCAACGAGATGGTATTAATGGCATCGAGTTATATCGTGCAAATTGCCTACGATATTTTCGATCACCGCGCGAGCGTATCAGTAACCGGCCAGTGCAGCTTGTTATTCCTACTCGAGATCGGTTTCTAAATGCGGATTTATACTCGGAGACCGCGGCGTGGGTTTCGAACATCGTGATTCACCGTATTGACGGGGGGCATTGGCTGCCTTTGTCACATCCCCACATTTTGGCAACCTTGATTGGCGATTTTGTCACTAAAACCGAGCCCTAGTGGTCGATTTTCTTTAGTTTGTTTTCTAATGAAAGTTTCAGATAAATTTACTTGACATTAAATGATGTCAAGATTAATGTTACATCACTTGGTGTTACATAATAAAATGATTCATAAGGGGATGCTTTATGAAAGCTATAGTTCAGCCTGTACGTCGTAATCTTGAATTTAATCTGCCTAAAGATCGTATCGGCGATTGGCACGCCGGTGGTGCACACATCACTCACTTTTTTAATGCCTTGTCTATTTTCTTTCCTGATGGCGAACGCTTTTTTATAGACAGTGTTCGTAACTACCGAGATCGCATTCAAGATCCCGAGTTGAAGGAGTCTGTCCGTGGTTTCATCGGTCAAGAGGCAATGCACGGACGAGAGCATGAAGAATACAATGATGCTTTAGTGCAGAAAGGCATGCCGGCAGATCGCTATGGCCGCATTGTTGTTCGTTTACTAAAGTTATCTGCCCGCTTTACGCCGAAGTCGGCGCAGCTTGCAGTCACCATAGCGCTGGAACATCTCACTGCTATTTTAGCCAATATGGTATTAAGTGAGCCACGTAGCCTTGAAGGCGCAGAGCCACGGTATGCCGCAATTTGGAAGTGGCATGCATTGGAAGAAACCGAGCACAAGGCGGTGGCTTATGATGTGTATCAGAAGGTATTGGGCGGAGGTATTGTTGGGTATTTACACCGCTGTTTTGCTTTGATAACAGCAACAACTATTTTTTGGATGATGGTTATCCCGTTTCATATTGGTTTGGTGCGTCGCGAAGGTCAGCTATTTAACCTTGTTGGCTGGTTTAAGGTGATGAATTTCTTGTGGGGTTCTCCAGGCATGCTGCGTAGAACTATTCCTGACTGGCTGGACTACTTTAAGCCCGGTTTCCATCCCTGGGATCACGATAATGCACAGTACCTAGATGAAGTCGATTCTTTGGTCGATGAAGTCGCTGGCTACGATAACAAGGTGGCGGGCGCTGCAGCATGAATGCGGTGAGTGAGATTGCAGATAGAAACACTGCAATTTTGGCAGAAATAGATGTAATGCGTGATCGATATTTGGCAACGCCATTGGCGAGCATCGATAAAGATGCGCTAGCAAAATGGCGCCCGAAAGCCACATTGTGGCAACGTCTGCAGCCCTTAATGGGTATGCAGGCGGGTTTGAAGCGCAGGGTGGCGCAAGTCGGTGATCACGATATTTGTTATTGGGCCGGCGGTAATAGCGCTGGGCCGGTAGTAGTTCTTCTTCATGGTTTCGGCTCTAGCAAAGAAAATTGGAGCTATTTGGCGGCAAAGCTACGTCGAGACTACTATCTGTTGGTGCCCGATTTGGCCGGATTTGGTGATAGCAGTTTTCACGCCGATTCAGATTATCGAATGGCTGAGCAAGCTGACCGTATCGCCGCATGGTTGCAAATTTTAAGAGTAGATAAAGCGCATGTCTCCGGTAGCTCGATGGGCGGGGCAATTGCTGCCCAGCTTGCGTCGCGTCATCCGCAGCTTGTCGACACGCTATGCTTAATGAATTCTGCGGGCGTGCCGGGTAGACACCTTAGTCAGTTGGAGAGTGGTTTGGCGGCGGGCGTTAATTATCTTTCGCCGGCGCAGCCACATGATACTTTGCTAGTTTTCGCAATAGCTTTGCATAGGCGTCACCGGTTTTTTGGGATGGTGTTGAGCTTTTTCATGGCGGGTGCGATGAGTCATCGTAAGCAGGTAAATGACTACATTTTTTCCCATTTGGTTGATTCTCTAAAACACACTTATCTTTGTTTAAACAAGATTAAGGCGCCGACCTTAGTATTGTGGGGCGATTCGGATCAGGTGTTAGATGTCACCTGCGCCGATCAATTTTGTGAGCAAATTGTCGGTGCTAAAGCGATGATTTTGCCCTCTGTTGGCCACTTACCTATGTTAGAAGAGCCGGGACTGACGGCAAGAGTGCTGAGTGACTTCTGGCGTGCTGGAACGAGAGTGATTTAAGTAATGAGCAACTATAAAAATAAAACAAACGAAACATTTAATGTAGTGATCGACGATGTAGCAATTATTGGTGCGGGTTTCGGTGGCCTAGGCGTCGCTATCCGTATGCAACAGCAAGGTCTTAATGATTTTGTTATTTATGAGCGGGCGAGTGATGTTGGTGGGGTTTGGCGAGACAATGTCTATCCTGGTGCGGCTTGTGATGTGCCGTCGCATTTATACTCTTTTTCGTTCGAGCCGAATCCAGATTGGGGCAGAGCGTTTGGTCCTCAGGAAGAGATTCATCGCTACCTGCAGCACTGCGCAGACAAATATAAGTTACGTGACAAAATAAGGTTTAATTCGTCGCTGAGCGACATGGCATTCTGCGAAACAAGCGGTGTGTGGAATCTCAACTTTGACGACGGAAGTCAACGTCAGGCGCGCGCCGTAGTAATGGCAATTGGTGCGTTAAATATTCCGCAATATCCTGAAGTCTCAGGTATCGATGACTTCACGGGCAAAGTAATGCACACCGCGGAGTGGGATAAAAATTATAGTTTGGATGGAAAGCGTGTAGGTGTTATTGGAACTGGCGCAAGCGCGATTCAAGTAGTTCCATCTATTCAAGCTAAAGTGAAATCATTGAGTCTTTTTCAGCGCACGCCGCCGTGGGTAATGCCAAAGTCTGATCAGTCACTAAGTCCGGCTCGCCAGCGCCTATACCGGCGCTGGCCCATCTTGCAGCGAGCAGTACGCAATTTTCAATACATAATGATGGAAAGTGTTTTACCTGCGTTTATTTGGGACAGTTTCCTGACGCGCATAGGTGAGTCTATTGGCCGCCGTTACTTGCGAAAGGTCGTACGTGATCCTATTTTGCGAGAAAAGCTATCTCCCAAATACTCTATGGGCTGTAAACGGGTGTTGCTGTCGGATGATTATTATCCAGCCTTAACGAGAGGCAATGTCAATGTGTGCGTGGAAGGCATCGATAAAATTGATGAAACAGCGATACACACCAGTGATGGTCAGCGTCATGAAGTAGATGCCATCGTTTTTGCCACTGGTTTTAAAGTGCCTGTGTCTGGCGCGCCAATTCCCATTCGTGGAGTGGGTGGGCGCTTGCTCGAAAAGGACTGGGCAATTGGCAGTGAGGCCTATAAGGGTGTAGTGGTATCTGGCTACCCGAACATGCTCTACGTTATGGGGCCTAATACTGGGCCGGGTAATACGTCGGTAATTTTTTATATCGAGTCGCAAATAACGTATATTTTGAAGTATTTGAAAGCGCTTCGAAAAAATCAAAATACGTATTTTGATCTTAAGCCAATGGTGCAGCGCGAGTTTAATGCGGATATTCAGGAACGATTCAAAGGTACAACGTGGATGTCGGGCTGCAATAGTTGGTATCTGACTAAAGACGGAAAAAACACTACCTTATGGCCCGGTTTCTCGTGGCAATACCACTTCACGACCAAGCATTTTTCTGCTGCAGAGTATGAGTTTGTTAGTGTTAAAGGCGGAGCAGAAGAGTTTGGTAATAGCGTGGCTACCGCTAGCTAATCATAGGTATTAACAGTGAAAAAATTTAACAATAAAGTTATTGCTGTGACTGGCGCCGGCTCAGGTATTGGCCGAGCCTTGGTTATTGGACTTCGCACGGCTGGTGCAAGAGTTGCTGCTTCGGACGTAGTAGAGGGCAGCTTGCAGTCTCTACGTGAGTATGGTGATGAGTCCGAGCTGTTTTTAGCTAAGCTGGATGTGAGTGACAATGTCGCTATGAAGGCGTGGGCAAAGTCGGTGAAAGACCACTTTGGGGTGGTGGACGGTGTTATTAACAACGCCGGTGTTGCCCTTAGTTGCCACGCCGCCGAACAGCCCCGAGAGCAAATGGAATGGCTTTTTGGGGTCAACTACTGGGGCGTTATTAATGGCGTCGAGGCATTTTTACCCGAGTTATTAACACGGCCGGAAGCGTGTGTGGTGAATATTTCGTCCTTGTTTGGACTGATGTCCGTGCCCTCGCAATCGTCATACAACGCCGCTAAATTTGCGGTAAGAGGCTATTCTGAGTCTTTGCGCCAGGATTTACGCGACACCAGTGTCAAGGTGGTTACTGTGCATCCCGGCGGTATTAAAACCAATATCGCGAACAATGGTCGGCACCTAAACTCCATCACCGGAAACGATGCTGATCTGGGAAAAACCGCCGATATTTTCAATCGTATTGCGGCGACTACTCCCGAAAAAGCGGCGACAGTTATCATGCGTGGCATGCGCAAGTCTCAAACCCGAGTGCTTATTGGTAGCGATGCAAAATTTCTAGATGTAATCCAGCGCTTGTTTCCGGGCTGTTACGATCGCTTGTTAGTACCGCTTATGAATGTGGGTACTAGAATGGTGTTAAAGCGAATTTAAACTATAAGGGCTTGTGGTTAATGGCGCGTATAGCCTGCGCCATTATCGCCGTGGGCTTTCGGAGTTAGCCCGCGCTTGGCAGTTCGTAGGGTAAGCTTGTTATTTCTAAACACGTGGAGTCATCGGCAAAATGAATATTGTTAGCGGCAACCGCTTCCTCGGTTAGCACAGCAAGTATTTCTGTTTCATCCCCAATAGTCGCTGCCGATACTAAATTCCCAATGCTTTGCGGCTCGTCACCGTTGTACAAATCTGTTCCTGGTATATGGCTGAAGCTGTGTGAGCTATTGCGCAAAGTTGCGCGATACAAGCGACGCTTCAGTTTGCCGCGATATTGCATTCTCGCGACAACCTCTTGGCCCGTATAACAGCCTTTGTTAAAGCTAACACCGCCGATAATCTGGTAATTCAGCATTTGCGGAATAAACGTGTCTTGGGTGTTTGCACAAATTTCGCCAAAGCCAGCGGCAATGTTTTGCGCTTCCCATTGCGCTGAATCAATAATGTTTGCTGTCTCGCTGAGCTTTGTCCAAAGAGCTTTTGCAGCTTCCATAGGCGCCCAGCATTCAAAGCGCTCACCGTTTTCGTCCAATTGTACAATGATGGTTTGGCCGTCGGTGACCTGTTTCAGTAAATCAGAAGGCGCCATTCCGGCGTGTTCTATAAGTAGCTGGCGGGCATGTTTTCCCGTTACGCCAATGGCGATATATTCGTCTGTTGCACTGCGAATCTTAGCCTTTGAAAATACGATGTACTTTGCCAGTGTCGCGCAACCGGTATCGACCGTATCAGCTCGGAGCCGGAGTAAGACGGCGTCGCTAGTCTGCATGCCGGCAACGAAGCTAATCACCATGCGACCTTTTATATTGCAGTAGCTTCCGATCGCAGCTGTCTCAACGTCAATTTTTCGCCAGTCGCAGGTGGTTTGGCCCTGTAGAAACTTACTGCTGTCAGGGCCTGCAACGGCGAGGAAGCCGTATTGACTCAGCGCAGTGATGCCGCAGTCGCCCACGTCAATGGCGGCTGAGGCGCCAACACGCCAGTATTGGTCTGTTGAAATACTGCTGGCGGGATATTGGTTGTGTAAAAATGTCCAAAATGTATTCATAGACTCTCAAAATAGATGTTGCTGTTAGTGCGGGTACGTTTGGAATGATAAAAATCATCTGCACTGTGATTGCTGCATTTTGCCGCTATAATACGCTTTTTTGTAGCGGCTTATAGGGCTAGCTACCATAACGAAGTGGAAAATAATGGTTTCAGAAAACGAGTTCAAGCGAATTTGTTGGGCTTGCCGCCGTGGCATGCTGGAATTGGATTTGGTAATGGGGCCCTATGTGGAACATCGTTTTAGAACGTTAGACGACATAAACCAGCGGCGTTTTATTAATTTGCTGGAAAGTGAAGACACGGAGTTATTTGCTTGGTTTCTTGCTAAAGGTCGACCGGATGACCCTGAATTGGCGATAATCGTCGATGACATCATTGCGTTCACCAAAACCCCTCGATCTTAAGTTTCGCCCTTCGCGTTGGTTGTGTGGGTATTTTGTTGCCCTGCACAGTGCGGTGCTAGCTGGGTTTTGGCTTGTTTTACCAACGTTATTGGCCTTCATATCGTCGATATTGGTAGCTGCAAGTGCTTTTTATTATATGAGGCGTGACGTCTATTTTAGGCTGCCGCAATCGATAGCACGAATTGCCTTTGCCGATAACGATTGGCGTATTTATCGTGGTGATATTCGCCATTTAGCGAACGTGAAAACTCAGCACGTTGATCTGTTGGAGGGGATAACGCTCCCTTACGGTGTGGTGTTGCGCTTTAGGTTAGCGAACGGCCGCGCGGTGTCGATCGTGGTACTACCAGATAATATCGGCGTAGATCAGTATCGACGCTTGCGTCAAATTAGCAATTTTTCACGTGTGAGCTAAGACGGCTTAGCTCGCGAGGCTTAGTTAGCGCCACCGACGTAATTGTTTGGCGTTAGAATCGTATCTTCGGCAACGTCTAGTTGCTCAGGGTAGTCCAAGGTGTAATGCAAGCCGCGGCTTTCAGTGCGCTGCATTGCAGATCGAATGATAAGCTCAGCGACCATGGCGAGATTCCGCAGCTCCAACAAATCGTTGCTGACCTTGTAGTTAGAATAGTATTCGTCAATTTCTTGCTGCAGGAGTGCTGCTCTGTTGAGCGCTCGCTGAAGGCGTTTATTTGTGCGCACGATTCCCACGTAATCCCACATAAAACGGCGCAATTCATCCCAGTTGTGGGAGATTACGACATCTTCGTCTGAATCGGTGACCTGTGATTCATCCCAGGGAAGCGCGATTTTGGGCGCAGGCAGATCGCTCAGGCGTTGGCGTATGTCGGACGCAGCTGAGGTTCCGTACACAAAACATTCTAAAAGTGAGTTGCTGGCAAGTCGGTTGGCGCCGTGCAAGCCGGTAAACGAGGTTTCGCCTATTGCGTAAAGTCCTGGGATATCGGTATGCCCATATTGATCGACCATCACCCCGCCGCAGGTGTAGTGAGCAGCGGGTACGACCGGAATTGCTTCGCGGGTGATATCGATACCTAGCTCAAGACAGCGCGCCTTTATTGTCGGGAAATGCTCTAGCAAAAATTCAGGTGATTTGTGGCTGATGTCTAAATAGACGCAATCACTGCCTAGGCGTTTCATCTCATGGTCAATGGCGCGTGCTACCACGTCACGCGGCGCTAGTTCACCGCGTTCGTCATAGCGATACATGAAGCGTTCACCGTTGGCGGAGATCAGTTTGCCACCTTCACCCCTAATGGCTTCAGTGATAAGAAAAGATTTCGCTTTCGGGTGATATAGGCAGGTCGGGTGAAACTGGTTGAATTCCATATTTGCCACCCTACATCCTGCGCGCCACGCCATGGCGATACCGTCACCGCTGGCACCATCTGGGTTGCTCGTGTACAAATAGGCTTTGTTTGCACCTCCGGTAGCTAACACAATGGCTTTTGCGTGGAACAATTCGACGTGGCCGCTGTCTCTGTTCAGCACATATGCACCGTGGCAGTGATTGTCGTCGATAATGAGGTCTACTGCGACGTGGCGAGTAAAGATTTCAATGTTTGAATTTTCTCTTGCGCGCTTGGTTAGTGTTTCTGATACTTCCCGGCCAGTCGCATCGGCTGCGTGAATAATGCGACGCTGGCTGTGGCCACCTTCGCGGGTAAGATGAAAAGCGTCGTTGCTGTGTTCGTAACGGCTAAATTGAACACCCTGTGATAGTAGCCATTTAATGCTGTCACTGCTGTTTTTAACAGTAAAACGCACGCTGTCTTCGTGGCAGAGTTGTGCGCCAGCGACTAGGGTATCTGCGACGTGTGCATCAACGGTGTCACCGTCATGGAGTACAGCCGCTATGCCGCCCTGTGCCCAATAGGTAGAGCCTGCGTTTAGTTCACCCTTGCTAATAACCGCAATGCGTGCGGTATCGGCAAGCTGCAGTGCCAGCGTCAGACCTGCGGCGCCGCTGCCTATCACCAAAACATCGTGTGAATGGTAGTGGTTCATGCTGCTATTTGCTCCTGCCGCGGTGCGGTTATAATATGCTGCTCGGGATGTGAAGTGGCGCAAAGTATACTGTTAGAAAGTCGCCTTACCAATATTTGCCTGCATTGCTGTCGCACAAAGCGAAGTAGATGCTCAAAAGGGATACGATGATAGAACTTCTTTTAGCACCGGTGGTCTACTCCACAGATGCTGCCGAAAGGCTTGTGGTGAGGCAATATGGCCGAGCCTAAGCAGACGGACCAGCAGCTGGTTGAGCGGGTACAAAAAGGCGATAAGCGTGCATTTGACTTGCTCGTTTTAAAATACCAGCACAAGATTTTTGGCTTGATTTCACGGTATGTGAAGGATAACGACGAAATTCAGGATGTGGCGCAGGAGGCATTTGTAAAAGCCTATCGTGCCTTGCCTAAATTTCGAGGTGATAGCGCTTTTTATACGTGGCTTTACCGGATTGCGATTAATACCGCAAAAAATTATCTGGTTGCCCGGAATCGTCGTCCACCAGGCGTTGATGTTGATGTTGCGGATGCGGAGTATTTTCAGGGCCCCTCTGGTCTAAAGGATATTGAAACACCGGAAAATCATCTTTACGGTGAAGAGCTTAAAAAAGTAGTACAGGACGCGATAAAGTCTCTGCCAGAAGATCTTCGTTCGGCGCTTAGCCTGCGAGAGTTTGATGGTTTGAGTTATGAAGATATTGCATCGGTAATGGATTGTCCGGTCGGTACGGTTCGGTCGCGTATTTTTCGCGCCCGAGAAGCAGTCGATCTGCGAGTTAAAGCCCAGATAAGTGGCGAAGAGGTGGAAGTATGAACGATACCGTCAGAGAATCCCTATCAGCATTGATGGATGGCGAAGCCACTGAGTTGGAACTGAGGCGTATTCTCAGTGCTGACCAAGAGGCTATCCGTACCGAATGGGCTGATTTACACCGCTCGCAATCCGTACTCAAAAACGAGGCCAACCCGTTTATAGGTTGGGATATTTCGTCGCGGGTAATGGCGGAGATCGCCGACGAGGAGTTGGCAAACAGTGCTGGAACGGGCTGGAAACAAGCCGTGTCAGGCCTTGCTATCGCCGCTAGTGTCGCAGCAGTGGTGGTTATCGGTTCGCTGGGCAGTAATATGTTCAGCGGCTCTAGTCAAATGGTGGCTGATAACAACGGTGTGAGTGGCCGAGTTTATCCAGCGCAGGCGTCATCTTCCGCAGTTGGCGGCGTAGCCGTTAGTGCGCAGGCACAGGCGTCACCAGCAGGTCCATTACTGAATGATGATGCAGAGGCGCGTAAGCGTTTTGAGGCGTATTTGCGCAAGCATACCGACCGGGCAGCGTTTAATAATGGGCAGGGCATGGTGTCTTATGCCCGCGTAGTATCTCAGGAGTCCGAATAGCGTGATCTTTCGGCTTGCCTGTACGGCCTTGGCCGCGGTGTTGTGCAGTAGCCCTGTACTGAGTGTTGAGTCAGGTAGCGAGCTGCTCAGCAAGATGACACATAGTCACCGCGAGCTAAATTATCGCGCTATTGTTACCTATCAATTGGGTGATCAACTCAGTAGTTATCGCATCACCCATACAGTCCATGATGGTAAAGAGTTCGAAGCCCTTCAATCCCTCGATGGCGATCATCAAGATTTAGTTCACCACGGCCATGACGTCAATTGCGTTCACCCTGGGCCACAGCTAATACAGCTTTTCGGAACGGATGAAGAGCAGGGGTTTTATCGCTACTACGATATAGATGTAGGCGGTGAAGATCGCGTTGCTGGTCGCGATGTAGTTACTTTGTCGATTAAGCCCCGCGATGTCTATCGTTTGGGTTATAAGTTATCTCTAGACAATGAAACTGGTTTATTACTGCGTTCAGATATTGTCAATCAGCAGGGCAAAGTATTAGAGCGTTTTCAGTACGTGATGTTGGACTTGAATATCCCTGATGACGAGCTGGCTGTTGAAGGGGCTATTGAAGTCCAGCATAAAGATATAGAAACTGATAATTCTTCTCCGATACAAATGCGAGTGTGGCGGCCAAACTGGATCCCCGCTGGCTTTACGCAGCTGAAAGACAGCGACGATGGCAGTGTCTCGATGACCTACACAGACGGTTTGGCGGTGATGTCGATATTCGTTGAACCGTTGCTTAAATCGGAAGCAGGGGCAGTGTCCGTTGCTGAGGGTGGCATGCGTCGTGGCGCTTCAGTTAGTTATACGGTTGCGTTTCCGGAAAACGGTATGTTTGCAACGGTAGTTGGTGAAGTGCCGATGTTAACAGCCAAGCAAGTGGCAAAATCCTTGAGTTGGGATCAATAATGATTACTGAAACTGGGCGCGTTGTCGGTATTGAAGATAAGGCCCTCTGGGTAGAGACAATTCGTCGCAGTACCTGCGGCACCTGTGCGGCACAAAAGGGTTGCGGTCAGGGTTTGATGAATAAGGCGACTGATGGTCGTCGGAATCAACTTAGGGTGTTGCTGGGCTCCCAGTCTGCCCATAACTTCGAATTAAATGATGAAGTTGAAATAAGTATTCCAGAGCGCGCGCTCATTGCGGGTGCAATGATGGTGTATCTGCTCCCTTTGATAACCATGATTGCAGGGATGGCTCTTGGCTCACAATACGCAGCTGGTGATATAGCTGCAGCCACGGGTGCATTATTGGGTTTTGTTGTAGGAATGGCCTTAGTTCGTCTACACGCTACGTATATTCAGAACAAACCGTCCTTTCAGGCCACCGTTGTTGCAAAATGTGGCCATGCTTTGATTAATTCCGTTGCAATTACCGCTACACCATACTCTGAGTGAGTCTATTCATAGCCTAGAGCTGTGGCTTTGCGATACAATCGCGCCTCTGAAATTTCATCATTTTTGTTTCTCTGAGGTATAAGCCGAGCGTGTCTAGTCTCGATTTAATTCGCAATTTCTCAATTATTGCCCATATTGACCATGGCAAATCTACTTTAGCTGATCGTTTTATCCAAACCTGCGGTGGTTTGACTGAGCGTGAAATGTCAGCTCAGGTGCTTGATTCTATGGATATCGAGCGTGAGCGCGGTATCACGATTAAAGCCCAATCGGTCACGCTTAATTACACCGCGCTGGATGGTAAGACCTATCAGCTCAACTTCATTGATACGCCCGGGCATGTCGACTTTTCCTATGAAGTATCTCGTTCTCTCGCCGCCTGCGAAGGTGCCTTGTTGGTCGTAGATGCGGCTCAGGGTGTAGAAGCGCAGTCGGTTGCTAACTGCTACACCGCAATAGAACAGGGACTGGAAGTACTGCCTATTTTGAATAAAATGGATTTGCCGCAGGCTGATCCAGATAAAGTAAAACACGAAATTGAAGAGATCATTGGCGTTGACGCGAGTGAGGCCGTTGCCGTTTCGGCTAAGTCGGGTATGGGCATTGTTGATGCGCTGGAGCATTTGGTTGCTAAAATTCCGCCACCGGTGGGTGATCCAGACGCACCTCTGCAGGCCTTGATTATTGACTCTTGGTTCGACAATTACCAAGGTGTGGTTTCTTTGGTGCGTGTTAAACACGGCACAATGAAGCGCGGCGATAAAATAATCACTAAATCACTTGGTAAGGCCCAAGTGGTGGACTCGATTGGTATTTTCACCCCTAAGCAAACAGCGACAGGTATATTGCGTGCTGGCGAGGTTGGATTTGTTATTGCGGGTATTAAAGATATTCATGGTGCGCCAGTAGGCGACACCTTTACTCATGCCTCAACGCCAACAGTCGCATCGTTACCGGGCTTTAAAAAAGTGAAGCCGCAGGTATATGCGGGATTGTTTACGGTGTCGACCGAAGACTATGAAGATTTTCGAGTGGCTTTAAGCAAATTAACGCTGAATGATGCGTCTTTGTTCTATGAGCCAGAAAGTTCTGATGCGCTTGGTTTTGGCTTCCGTTGTGGCTTCCTTGGCACCCTGCACATGGAAATTATTCAAGAGCGTTTAGAGCGAGAGTACGATCTTGATTTAATTACTACGGCACCGACAGTTATTTATGAAGTGCTGAAAAAGAATGGCGACGTGGTGATGGTTGATAACCCGTCTTCTATGCCAGATCCCGGCGAAGTTGAAGAAACCCGCGAGCCAATTGCGAGAGTTAATATTCTGGTGCCTCAGGAGCATTTAGGCAATGTGATCAGCTTGTGTGCCGAGAAGCGCGGTATTCAAAAAGACATGCAATTCTTAGGTCAACAAGTCTCGCTAAACTGGGAAATCCCAATGAGCGAGGTCGTATTAGACTTTTTTGACCGATTGAAGTCGGTTAGTCGTGGTTTTGCATCCTTGGATTATAGTTTTGACCGTTTTCAAGCGGCAAACTTGGTCAAACTGGACGTATTAATTAACGGTGATAGAGTAGATGCTCTGGCGTTAATCGTGCATCGAGACATAGCGCAAAGTCGCGGACGTTTGTTAGTTGATAAAATGCAGGAATTAATTCCCCGGCAGATGTTTGATGTGGCAATACAAGCCGCAATTGGTGGTCATGTTATTGCAAGACAAACGGTGAAAGCCCTGCGTAAAAATGTAACGGCTAAGTGCTACGGCGGCGATGTTTCTCGCAAACGTAAATTATTAGAAAAACAAAAAGCCGGTAAAAAGCGCATGAAGCAGGTGGGAAATGTCGAGATTCCACAAACAGCGTTTTTAGCAGTACTTAAAATTGATAGTTAAAGGATAAATAGCCGCATGGTTAATTTGATACTTTTAGTCGTCGCGGCGATTTCGCTAGTCGTTTGGCTTATTCAAGAAGTGAAAGGGCGTCGTCAAATACAGCAAGCGTTAGATTGGTGCGCAGAAAAACGTACTGCCAACGACGCCGCCTCGCTTCGCCAGCAGGTTGTTCCCGGTTGGCTTGAATGGACATATCGCTTGGTTGTATTCGGCTGGTTTGTTTGGATTGCCAGTGTGGTGCTACTCAAAGATGGTGATTTTGCCTTAGCCTTAGTGGTGCTGACGATCATCGCAGGTATTATCGCCGGCCTTGATCGATTTGTGTTCGAAAAAGCGCGGCAAGCCTATGTAAGTGCGGGTAAGGTAGCCGTTTTCATTACCTACTTTGTAAAACAAGATCAAGACACGCTTAAATCCGAATTTGGCGGCATGTTACCTATTGCTGAAAATGCACGTTCGTTTTTTCCGGTGTTGCTAGTCGTGCTGGTCTTGCGCTCTTTTGTGATTGAGCCATTTCAGATACCGTCAGCATCGATGGTGCCAAGCTTAGAGGTTGGCGACTATATATTAGTGAACAAATTTAAATACGGTCTGCGTTTACCTGTCGTCGGGACAAAAATTCTTGAAGTCGGTGAACCCAAGCGCGGTGATGTTATGGTTTTCTTTCCGCCGAATGACAGCCGCTATTTTATTAAACGTGTTGTAGGTTTACCTGGCGATGAAATTCGCTATATTAATAAGCAGCTCTACATTAATGGTGATTTGATTCAACAAACACTGATGGCCGAAGTGCCGCCGTTGCAGCCAGTTACACAAGTGTTGAGCGAGCAATTGGGTAACGTCGACCATTTGATTCATCACGACAAGCGCATTTATCGCGGTGATTTTGTTACGACAGTTGAAGCTGGTCATTATTTTATGATGGGCGATAACCGAGATAACAGCAGTGATAGCCGCGTTTGGGGTCAAGTACCACAGGAAAACATAGTTGGGCAGGCTTTTGCTATCTGGATGCACTGGCATTCCTTTAGTGATTTACCAAGTTTTAATCGAGTTGGTCGTATACGTTAGCGATAGGACAAAATGATGAAAGCAAAACAAGCCGGCATGGGGATGATCCCTGCACTTTTGGTATTAGGTACAGTGATCATATTTGCAACGGTCGCAGTAAAACTCATGCCAATCTATGTGGATTACTGGACCTTAACTCGAATCCTTAACGATGTGGCCAATGAAGAACGTAGCAGTGATCCAAGCCCTGCGGGTATTCGTCACGATTTATCTAGCCGATTTATTACTAACCGTGTTGAAGCGATTTCGTTACGCGATATAAAAATTAGCAACGATAAAGATGGCGTTGTAATTGACGCCCGCTATGAGAAGCGAACCCCTATCATGTTTAATATCGATGCGGTTGTTCGATTTGACGATGCGATTTATGTGGTGCCGCGGCGTTGATTTTGAAAAACCCTGACGAGCTATGTCAGAAGATTGGCTACAAATTTAAGGATGAGTCATTGTTAACAATGGCCATCACCCACCGTAGTTTTAGCGCAGATAACAATGAGCGTATCGAGTTCTTGGGAGACTCTTTACTCAATATGATCATTGCAGAAGCGCTGTACAGCCGCTTCCCTAAATTGCGAGAGGGCGATCTAAGTCGCATTCGAGCCTTGCTGGTAAGCGGTAAAACTTTGGCTGAATTAGCGACAGAGTTTCAGTTGGGCGCGTTTTTGCGTTTAGGTGCCGGTGAAAAAAACACCGGCGGTCATCGACGAGACTCAACACTCGCTGATGCAGTAGAGGCACTCATTGGCGCTATATATAGTGAAGCTGGATTTGAGGTTTGCCGAGAACGGGTGTTGTCTTGGTTTGAGTCTCGTCTTGCGGTACTGAATCCCGAGTCGAGTCATAAAGACGCCAAAACCCGTCTGCAAGAGTTTTTGCAGGCCCGAAAGCTGCCATTACCTGATTATCAATTAGTCGATACCGAAGGCGCCGACCACCAACAAACATTCATAGTGAGTTGCTCGGTGCCATTATTAAAAGCAAAAATTTCAGCCTCTGGGACAAGTCGTCGCAAGGCTGAACAGGCCGTCGCAGAAAAGGTGCTGATTGCCCTAAAGGATACCAAATGAGTACTGAAGAACCCATGGATATGAATAAACAACGCTGCGGATTTATTGCGATTGTGGGGCGTCCCAATGTAGGTAAATCTACGTTGTTGAATCATATTCTAGGGCAAAAAATCAGCATCACTTCCCGTAAACCTCAAACAACGCGCCATCAAGTCTTGGGAATAAAAACCGAAGGTGAAAATCAGTTTATTTATGTAGATACGCCAGGTTTGCATTTAAAAGAAGAGAAGGCTCTGAATCGGTATATGAATCGGGCGGCGAGCTCAGCGATGAAAGACGTTGATTTAATCTTGTTTGTAGTGGATAGAGATCGCTGGACCGATGATGATGAGTTAGTGTTACGAAATATCAAAAATGCCCACTGCCCGGTTGTTCTGGTGATAAACAAAGTTGACCGCCTCGATGATAAGGGACAGCTATTACCACTAATCGAGACCTTGCAAGCGAAGCACAGCTTTGCTGACGTCGTACCAGTCTCTGCGTTGCGTGGCCATAATCGAGAAGAGTTAGAAGCGGTTATCGCACGATTTTTACCTGAAACTGTGCATATGTATCCCGAAGATCAAATCACCGATCGGAGTGAGCGTTTTTTAGCGGCTGAGTTAGTTCGTGAAAAGATTATGCGACAGCTAGGAGAGGAAATTCCTTATTCTATGACGGTGGAGATTGAAGAGTTTAAAGCGTCGCCCCGGTTATTGGAAATCAGCGCGCTAATACTCGTTGAACGCGCTGGCCAAAAGAAGATTATTATTGGCGAGGGCGGTAGTCGCTTACGGCAAATTGGTACCGAGGCGCGTAAGGATATGGAAATTGCCTTCGATAATAAAATCATGTTGCGATTGTGGGTGAAGGTGAAGTCTGGTTGGGCTGACGATGAGCGTGCATTACGCAGTCTTGGCTATAACGATTTTAAATAAGTATGAATCGGGTTGATGGCGCACCGTGTTTTGTATTGCATTTGCGCCCTTATCGCGATTCGAGTGCCTTAGTTGATTTATTTAGTTTAGAACACGGTCGATTTACCTGTGTGGCGAAGGGACTGCGTGGTTCTGGTCGCTCCCGGCAGCAATGGCGGGCGGCGCTCCAAGTGTTTAATTTGGTGTCTGTCTGCTGGCAAGGTAAAGGCGAGTTAAAGTCTCTTCTTGATGCACAACATCAGCAAAGCTACAGGCTTATGGGTAGAGCGCTGTACTGTGGCTTTTATATTAACGAACTGTTAGAGCGGCTACTTTACCGTCACGATCCCCATTCAGATATATTCCTTAACTACACCCATTGTCTAAGCCAGCTCGAAATTGATCAGCCCCTTGAACCGATATTGCGACGTTTCGAGTTTAATTTGTTGGAATCGTTGGGATATGGGGTCAATTTCGGGTTTTGCGCGCATAATAATGAGCCTGTGCAGAAAGATTGCTATTATCGATTTGATAGCAGCGAAGGACTCTTCTTAACGTCGGAAACTGCGTCTGGATTAATATTTCGTGGTGCTGACTTGCTGCAGTTGATGGCCGAAGATTATAGCGGTGGCGCCTTGCTAGCGGCAAAAAAAATAACCCGTTTGGCATTAAATCCATTGCTGGGTGATAAGCCTTTGAGAAGTCGATCATTGTTTTCCTCAACTGCTACCGAGCAGTTTGCTACTCATCGGGAGTAATAGTATTGCTAGATAACATTCGTTTCATATTCTCCCTATTTTACGACTGCTGAAAATTAAGTATTTATAGGTCAAACACGATTGAAAGGTCATGTTCGTCGCGCCACGCCAGTAAACCGTCAATCGCGTTTATTAATGCAGAGAATTCGGTTTGGCAGGGACTGGCGTTTTCTAATTTCAGCTCTAGTTCTATGACCCGCTGTTTAAGGATGGGTGTTCCCGTATAGCAGCAGGCTCCCTTAAGTGTGTGGGTGATTGTGCTAACTTCGTTTAAATCATCTTGTTCCCATGCATTGTATAAGTCTTGTTTTTGATTCGGTAATGCCTCTAAAAGCATGTTTAGCATATCAGTCGCGAGTTGAGGTCTGTTTTTCGTCAATTTTAAACATTCGCTAATATCAACTGGCCGTAACGGGCCGAGACTATTATTGGGCTCGGCTTTTGGTTTGAGGTGTTTACTAAGGAGTGTGGCGAGTTGTCTTTCAGAAATTGGCTTGCTGAAATAGTCATTAATACCTGCATCTCGCAGTTGTGTTGGGTTTTCCGGTGATAAATACGCGGACAGCGCGATAATGGGCGTATTTTTGTTCAAACCGCTGTCGCGGATATGTTTGCTGGTTTCAATGCCGTCCATCTGTGGCATTTGTATGTCCATAAAAATAAGATCGAAATGCTTCTCGCGACATTGTTGTAGTGCCTCTGCACCGTTTTGCGCATAGTGTATTTGTATTGCCATGTCGGACAAAAAGCTGCCTAAAATATGTAGATTCGAGGGATTGTCATCTACTGCTAAAATATGGGTGTTTGGAAAATTGACGGCCTGTGGGAATGTCTGCGAGTTATGTTTTAGACCTTTGTATAAAGCGTCGAATAATTTGATGTGCGAAAATGGTTTGCTGAGATAAATTCGGTCAGCATTTTCATCATGCGGCTCTGAGTAAGGCGTAATAATAACCGCAGGTTGATTTAGCTCGCTAAGCAAATTGCGGGTATCTGAATTACTATCCGTGCAAATCACGCAGTAATCAGCTTTGCTCAGATCACTTATTTTGTCACAGCGACTTACCTCGAGTCCCCAAGATATGAATAGTGATGTTATGGCCTGCGAGTGGAGTTCACTGCTGTCATATAATGCGACGGTTTTTCCATTTAAAACATTAAAATCACGAAGTTTTATCGTATTGCTAGTAGCCGGTAAGCTAAGGGTAAACCAAAATGTAGCGCCTTGGCCGGGCTCACTCACAATACCAATTTCCCCGCCCATTTGTTCAATAAGGCCTTTGACAATGACGAGCCCGAGTCCTGTGCCGCCGTATTGGCGAGTAATAGAGGCATCAGCTTGGCTAAAATCCTTGAATATTCCCTGTTGCTGTTCTTTAGATAAACCGATTCCTGTATCGCTTATTTGAACGGTTATTTTGGCTTCTTGGTCACCGGTATAGCTACTAGATATCACCACTTTTATATGGCCGCTGGGGGTGAATTTTATGGCATTGTTGATTAGGTTGGTAAGAATTTGTCTTAAGCGCAGGCCATCTGCTAGTACTGTTTCTGGTGTTCCTGGCTCAATGATTAAGACCAGCTCTAGTGCTTTTTCATTTGCACTTGGTGCTAAAAGTTGCAGAGTATCTTCCACCACTTCGCGCAGATTTACCGGCGCACTATCTAAGACCAGTTTGCCAGCTTCCAACTTAGAAAAATCCAGAATATCGTTGATAATAGTCAGTAGACTATTTGCAGAATTATGGATTGTTTCAATGGCTTCACGCTGACTTATTTCTAGTTCTGATTTCAATAGAATTTTACTAAAGCCTATGATGCCGCTCAGTGGTGTACGGATTTCATGGCTAGTATTGGCTAAAAATTCGGACTTGATACGGCTGGCATTGAGGGCTTCACGTCGTGCCAAGTCCAATTCAATATTTTGTACTTCTACTGTTTCTAAGGTTTCACGAAGATCGATATTCGTTTGCTCAATACTCCGTTGTAGTTCTTGTAGCTCTTTTTGATGCGCATTGTTGAGTTGATTTAGCTCGTCTGCAATCTCATTGAATTCGTCATTTTCAGGAATATGCGCGTGGAAGTTACGCGCGCCAGTTACCATTTTCCGAATAGTTTGACGCAGCGATGCAAGGTCTGCAGCCAGAGATTGGTTGATATAGCTCGTTAGACTGATACAGAGAATTAAGGCGATAACTAAAAATATGGTTCCGACCAACAAGGTTTGATATTGGTGTGTTTTTAAATGACGCCAGTCGAATTGCATGGCGACCCAGCCGACAATGGACGATGCTATTTGCGAGTCTCCGGGTGACGCCAATACGGGTTGAAGTATTAACAGGCCATCGTCCAGTGTTTCGAACGTTGCATTTTGTTGGCCTGGCGACATCATGTTCGCTGATAAATTGGATTTTGGTCCCGCTTGGGCAATAAGTTGCATGTCTGCGGAATAGATTGCGATGGCTTTTACCGCTGTTTCTTCGAGTGCTGTGGTAGTGATGCGTGCCAGCGTGTCGGCATGACCGTTTGCGAGTACATCTTCGGTCAGAATCGCGAGTTGTTCGCTGGAGGTCTTTGCACGCTCGGTCATGAGCTTGCGCAGCTCACTGATTTGGCTGAACATCAGATAGGCACTGAGTGCCAGAGACAGAGCGAGTATGGGCAGCAGACCCATAACCAAAATCAACTTTCTTATTCCCAATCGCGCACGCATTGGTTGATGGAGCCTTCTAGTGTTGCGGTGGTATTATCATGACCGAAAATAGCGCTCGCTGCCATTAGGGCGCGCCTAGTGTGGAAGCATTAATCAATTTAGCTAGGCCATTTAGGTGGTAAGCGGTGTTAAAATGGCTGAGCGATAAACAAATATAAGGTTCAGGCTGGATTTATGAGTGAATTTCCGACGATTGATCAGTTTATTGGCAACACGCCTTTGGTGCGATTGCAGCGCCTTGGGGGTGACTCAAGTAACTCGATTCTAGTCAAACTAGAGGGTAATAATCCTGCCGGATCAGTGAAGGACAGGCCCGCTATGAGCATGATAGTGCGGGCTGAACAGCGCGGCGATATTATCCCCGGTGATACTTTAATAGAGGCGACTAGCGGTAATACCGGTATTGCGCTGGCAATGGCGGCCGCCATCAAGGGCTATAAAATGATCTTAATTATGCCCAGCCATATGAGTGCGGAGCGCAAGCTAGCCATGGCAGCCTACGGCGCGGAGCTGGTGGAGGTATCAAAAGAGTCCGGCATGGAAGGGGCGCGTGACTTGGCATTGGCGATGCAAGCAGATGGCAAAGGCAAGGTGCTTGACCAGTTTTCAAATACAGATAATCCACAATCACATTACGAGGGAACCGGCCCGGAAATTTGGCGTCAAACCAACGGGCGAATTACCCACTTTGTCAGCTCAATGGGCACTACTGGTACGATCATGGGCGTGTCTAGGTATTTAAAAGAACAAAATCCTAATATTGAAATAATTGGTTTACAGCCAGACGGTTGTTCGAGCATCCCTGGAATTAGGCGTTGGCCTGAAGCATATTTGCCGAGTATTTACGATGCCATCAAGGTTGATCGCGTGATTGATATGGATCAACACAGCGCGGAGACAACAATGCGTGCGATGGCTGCTGAAGAGGGGATTTTTTGCGGGGTTTCTTCGGGCGGTGCTGTCGCTGGCGCACTTCGCATTAGCGAGACTGTTGAAAATGCAGTCATTGTCGCCATTGTCTGTGACCGGGGCGATCGATATTTGTCTACCGGCGTCTTTGATGCGGCATTAACAAATTGACTTAAGCGGGATGGATATGACCGGGATGGCTAGTGCAAAGAGCAGGGTGCGATGGTTAAAGTAAGGGAAGACTTTCCGCGATTGGACAATGGCAGTGTCGATATTGCTGCGTGGATAGCGCGACTGCCTATGGACACGCAGGTCATTCAAACGGATGAATTACAGCGCGCGTTTGAATTGGCCGAGCGCTGTGCCGCGTTACCTGCCCAGCCCAGCGGCCATACAGACGAAGGGCTAAGCAGCTTTTACACCGCGTTAGAAATGGTCGAGATATTAGCGGATCTTCATCTTGATCAAGACAGCCTCATTGCTGCGACCTTATTCCGCGCGGTTCGGGAGAATCGACTCTCGATTACTGATCTTGAGAAAGAGTTTGGTCGATCAGTGGCTAAGTTGGTTGACGGTGTGCTGGGCATGGCCGCGATTTCGCGAGTTAATGCTGAGTTAGATATGCCAGTGTTGGGGCAGTCTGAAGCGCAGAGTGAAACGATTAGGAAAATGCTTGTTGCTCTAGTTGATGATGTGCGCGTAGCACTGATTAAGCTGGCAGAGAGAACGTCGGCCATTCGGGCTGTGAAGAATAAACCTGATAAACGCTATCGGGTTGCCCGAGAAGTTGCAGATATCTATGCGCCACTTGCCCATCGCCTAGGTATTGGTCATATCAAATGGGAGCTTGAAGATCTTTCTTTCCGGTATTTACAGCCGCTAGCGTATAAAAAAATTGCCAAGCTGCTGGATGAAAAACGGCTGGATCGTCAGCACTATATAGAGGATGCGATAGATATTCTCGACAAGGCCCTAAAAGCCGACAATATACAAGCCGATATCGCCGGTCGCGCAAAACATATCTATAGTATTTGGCGAAAAATGCAGCGTAAGGGCATCGGCTTTTCTCAGGTCTATGATATCCGCGCTGTGCGGATTTTGGTGCCTGACGCAAAATCCTGTTATGCCGCCCTAGGCTTGGTTCATGGTCTATGGCGCAACATTCCCAATGAGTTTGATGACTACATTGCCAACCCTAAAGAGAATGGCTATCGCTCGCTGCATACAGCGGTGATTGGGCCCGGCGGCAAAGTGTTGGAAATACAAATTCGTACCCGTTCCATGCATGATGAAGCTGAGTTCGGCGTTTGCTCTCATTGGATGTACAAAGGAACTGACCGCAGCGCTAAAACTACCAATAGCTACGACGAAAAAATCGCGTGGTTGCGTCAAGTTTTAGATTGGCATGAAGAAAGTGGTAGTAATAGTGATGTTGCTGAGCAATTTACCAGCACGCAAGATCGGGTTTATGTATTTACCCCAGAAGGTCATGTGGTCACTCTGCAAAACGGCGCGACGCCCTTAGATTTTGCTTACCATATTCATACAGAAGTCGGTAACCGATGCCGAGGTGCAAAAGTTAATGGTCGGATTGTGCCGTTAACGTATACCTTGAAAACAGGTGAGCGAGTTGAAATTCTTACCGGCAAAGAAAGTGAACCGCGAAGGGATTGGTTGCAAAGTAATCTTGGTTATTTAAAGACCTCTAGAGCTCGAACTAAAGTTCAGCACTGGTTTAGACAGCAAGCAAAAGAAGACAATATCATTGCCGGACGGGCATTGCTCGATAAGGAATTTAAGCGTCTGGCATTGAATAGTATCGACTTTAAATATCTTGCCGATCAGATGCACTGTGCAAGTGTCGATGATATGTATGCATCTGTGGGCGCGGGTGAGATCAGTATGTCTCAGCTGATTCGTGCGGCCTATAATCTAGCCGGACGTGAGGACGAGAACGCCCAATCTATACTCCGCTTGCGGCCAGCAAGTACGAAGAGTAATGATGGTAGTCAGGTTAGGATTAGCGGCGTTGGTAATCTGATGACCTATTTTGCCCGATGCTGCAAACCGTTACCTGGTGAAGCGATTGCTGGCTACATTACCGTTGGCCGCGGCGTCAGTGTTCATCGGCAGGATTGTAATAAATTATTGCAGCTACAGAGCGTAGAGCCGCAGCGGATAATTACAGTTGACTGGGCTGATGCGCAAATTGACACGTATCCTGTTGATATCGAATTGGAAGCCTATGATCGCCAAGGCTTACTGCGAGATATCACACAACAGCTTGCCACGGAAAAGGTAAACGTCGTGTCTTTGAATACCATTACTGATACCGCCAATCATATGGCGACGATGAAAATCCGCTTGGAAATTCGAGATCTTGCCACCTTGTCAGATGTCCTGAGTCGTCTTAACGGATTGCCAAATGTTATTGGTGTAAAGCGCATTCGGGAGAATTGAGGGTGAGTTACACCATAGATGATCTGCTATATTTGATGGCGAGGCTGCGCGACCCGGAAACGGGTTGCCCTTGGGATTTGAAGCAAACATCTGTAACCGTTATTCCGCATACGCTTGAAGAAGTGTATGAACTAGTTGATGCCATTGAACTTGGTGATACTCCCCAAATCCAGCAGGAGCTTGGCGACGTGTTATTCCAAGTGATTTTTTATAGTCAACTGGCATCCGAGCAAGGACATTTTAACTTTGCCAATGTGGTAAATGACATTGTTGCAAAGTTGCTACGTCGTCATCCACATGTCTTTCCAGCTGGCACATTAGATTCGCGTCGCGATAGTCAGGCACCAAATGACGCGGCAATTAAAGCGCGCTGGGAAGAAATTAAGCAGGGCGAGCGCCAACAGAAATCGCAGTTTAGCGTTTTAGACGACGTGCCTCAGGCATTGCCTGCGCTAACACGGGCGATGAAACTACAAAAACGCGCATCCCAAATCGGTTTTGATTGGAGTGAACTTGCCAAGGTTATTACAGCCCTTAGAGACGAGCTTGATGAGCTAGAGGAGGCCATCGCGGAGGGCGAAAAGGCTAACATTGCAGATGAAATGGGCGACGTGTTGTTTTCCGCAGTAAACCTCAGTCGGCATCTCGGTTTAGACGCGGAAACGACAACGCGAAATGCGTGCAGAAAATTTGAACGGCGTTTTCGTTTTGTAGAGCAGCGCTGCAAGGAAATGGATATTTCGGGGGATGATGGGACTGCAGAGCCTCAGTTAGATCTGTTTTGGAACGAAGCTAAAGCGGCGGGGCTTTAAGGTCGTTAAGCCCCTAGCATAGTCTTAGTGATTGTCCTGTCGCTTGTAGCGGTTCAGGTGTTTTTCAGTTAAGGACAAGTATTTCGGCGTTGGACCGATATCCTCATAAACGGGATCACCTTGCTCATCTCTCGCCACAATCTTTGAACCCTGACAATATGGCATTACACTTTCCATCTCGTCGAGCGCGGCAGTCAACAAATCAGTGATGAGCTCCTCAATATTGCGTCGGGGATATAACTCAGCCAGCGCATTGAGCCTAGCAGCGTCTTTGATGGGCAGTTTTACGTTGTAACTATCGGCAGTAAGTGTGCCGCCAGCGGTATCTTCCCATATTGATAACAATTCTCGTACGTTCATAACAAGGTTCCTGTCATCCAGAGACATCTGAGAAAATAGACGTCTACGGAGAAATAATACCTAGCCGAGTAATGCATTTACTAGCTTTATCGATGTAAATAGTGTCTTGGATTACAATTGAACCATTTTAGACCTAGGTATTGGTCAACTTGCGCGCTTAGTACAATGTAATGCCTTTGCTTTATATTGTATGGTTAGCGTTTAGGCTTTTAGGACGGTGAGCGAGCTGGCGGCGTTTTTCTGATTTTGCACAGCAATTGCGGTTCTCGCTACGCTAGTTAGTGTTTATTTTCTTGAAGGACAGCTATCTGTAGTGGTTAGTGGGGCGCTAAGTCTTGTATGGCGAGCCATTGCTGTGTATCGTTGTGCGCTTTTGCTGCAGCGGCCCCTACGCTGCAGGCTATGGTTTTGTAACTTTTTGGGGAGTTTCCCGCTATGCGCGTTATATTGTTAGGGCCTCCTGGGGCAGGTAAAGGCACTCAGGCTCAGTTTATCTCTGAAAAATTCGCTATTCCGCAAATCTCCACGGGGGATATGTTGCGCGCTGCTGTCAAAGCAGGGTCTCCCCTTGGTTTGCAAGTTAAGGAAGTTATGGCATCAGGCGGTTTGGTGTCGGACGAAACGATCATTGGGCTCGTAAAGGAACGTATTACAGAAGACGATTGTAAAAACGGCTTTTTGTTTGACGGTTTTCCGCGCACGATTCCTCAGGCCGAAGCCTTGATTTCCGCCGGTGTTATTATCGACAACGTAGTCGAAATAGCCGTCGCAGATGAGGAAATCGTTACTCGGATGAGTGGTCGTCGTAGTCATGAGGGCTCTGGACGGACCTACCATGTTGTCTACAATCCGCCAAAGCAGGACGGGGTTGATGATATAACGGGTGAGGCACTCATTCAGCGCGAAGATGACCAAGAAGACACTGTTCGCAATCGTCTTAAGGTCTATCACGAGCAAACTAAACCCCTAGTGTCTTTTTATAGTAGCTTAACGGGCGACCACGCCCCGAAGTATTCACGTGTTGAAGGTGTCGGATCCGTCACTGAGATTACACAGCGAGTACTTGCCGCGCTAGACGCCTAAGCAATATTTGACCTGAAAAAGGCACCTTAGGGTGCCTTTTTTTGTTTTAATAAATCGATTACCCCTCATAATTCGTAGAACCTCAAAAATTTAGTAGAGTAGAGATGAAAACAGGCATTATTTTTATAAATCTGGGAACGCCAGATACACCTGATGCGGGTGGCGTTAGAAAATTCTTGCGGGAGTTTCTATCAGACCGTCGCGTCGTCGAAGTGCCACGTGTCGTTTGGATGCTAATACTTTATTTAATTATTTTGCCTTTTCGATCGCCGAGGGTAGCGGGTAATTATAAACAGGTTTGGATGAACAATATTTCGCCCTTGCGTTATTTCTCTCAGAGACTGGTCGATGGTGTTACTGAAAAACTGACTGAACGATTTCCAAGTGCGGAAATTCACACCCGCTTGGCAATGACCTATGGCGATTTATCGATTGCGGGTGCAATCGAAGAATTGTCAGTTCTTGGCTGCGAGCGTTTATTTTTCATACCTATGTATCCGCAGTATTCTGCGACAACGACAGCAGCGGTGCATGATCAAATTGCTAAGGTATTTTCTAAAGCTCGAAATATACCGCATTGGTCTTGGGTTCGTAGTTACCACAATCATCCAGCCTATATTTCGGCATTAGCGAATACGGTTAGGCAACATTGGTCTGAGCACGGAAGAGCTTCATTGTTACTTATGTCTTTTCATGGAATACCCAAGAGAAATGTCGAGCTTGGGGACCCATATCAACAACATTGCGAAGAGACTGCGAAGGCTTTGGCCGAGGAGCTCGGATTATCGAAAACCGAATGGACGCAGACTTACCAGTCTCGTTTAGGTAAAGCGGAATGGTTGCAGCCCTACACCGACAAAACGGTGATTAAACTTGCCAGCGAAGGGACTGAAACCTTGGATGTAATTTGCCCAGCTTTTGCTGTTGAGTGTTTGGAAACACTTGAAGAAATTGACGGAGAGGCGCATGAGTTTTTTATTGTAAACGGTGGAAATGCGTTCCGTTACGTTCCTTGTTTAAATGACAGTGATGAGCACCAAAATCTGATGATTTCGCTTTGTGAGTCTTTTTTAGAAGAAAAAAACGTAAATTTTGGATAAATATTAAGAAAAAGCCGTTATTTAAAAGACTTTTTTTTGCGTTGGTTATTTTATGTGCTATTTTTATCAACATAAATACCAGCATCGTCATCGTCAAGGAGAATAAATGATGCCATCAAGTAAAACGAGTGTTAAAAAGACGCCCGCAAAACGTAAACCCCGCGCTAAAAATGTGATCTTAACAAACCCAATTGTGACTAAAGCAGAAGAGGGATTGAAAAAGGTTGAGGCGATGGTGGCGAATGAGCGTAAAGCGGTTGCTGCTGCAAAAGCTAAAGTTGATGCGGCTCGCGCAAAGGCTAAAAAGACAGCGCGCGCAGCGGATAAAAATGCTGTTAAACGTGCTGCCGCAGCAGCTGAAAAATTGAATGCGAAGCTGAAAGTGACACGCGCTAAAGTTGCTGAAACTAAAGCCGCTGTTGCTAATGCAAAAGCATTGGCTCGAATTAAAGCATCTGAGGCTGCGGTTAAGCAAAAGATTGAAGAACGCTCTACTGCGTTGGCAAGTAAAGCGGATGCAGATCTTGCTAAAGCTGTAAAACTGTTCGAGCAACGATTCAAGAAAAAGCGTCTTGCTGCAAATAAACTCAAGTTAGCGTCTATCGAGAAAAAATTGGTAGCTAAGCACAAGCAAGCTGTTAAACAGCTCGGTACTAAAATCAGTGACCCCAAAGTAGCAGCAGTAGCCAAAGTTAGTGCAAAAGCACCGGCTATTAAAAAGGCACCAGCTAAAAAAGCAGCTGCCGTAAAGGCTCCAGCCAAGAAGAAAGCTGCCGCTAAAAAAGTAGCTGTCAAAAAGGTTGCGGTTAAGAAAGCAGCGCCTGCAAAAAAGGCAGTGGCTAAGAAAGCTCCAGCTAAGAAAGCAGTAGCTAAAAAGGTGGCGGCGAAACGTGCTCCAGCTAAAGCTAAAGCTAAAGCAGCTCCTGCACCCGCAGCAGCTCCGGCGCCAGCAGTTGAGGCGCCTAAGTCAGAGTCATAATTTTATATTGTGCTTTGAAGTAAAAAGGGAGGCGAGAGCCTCCCTTTTTTATGTCCTAATTCAGCTCATCAAGTTCATCAATGGTATTACAGTTTTTAAATGAGCCCTGTCGATCGCTAAAGCGTACTTCCACCGTGTTATGTTGCTTGTACCAGCGGTTTACCTGCCTGTTTCCCGCCTGTATGTATTCTTGAAGCGAAGATTTTAATTCCGTACGCATTAAGGCGAATAAATATTGTTCCCGCTCTCCATCGTTCACATAGCAAATGTCAGCATCGCTTTCATTTAATGTGGTAGCTAATTGGTAGTAAATATCGGCCGGCACAAGTGGGCTGTCACAGGGAAGAATTAACATCAATGGCTTGGATGTGGTCTGCATTGCGGCGGAAATACCCGCAAGAGGGCCTTCAAATGTTGGATTTGCATCTCGAATAGTGTCGCCGTATACCTCGTACTGTTCGAAATTACGATTACAACTTATTAGAATTGATGAAACCTCGCTTGGAACAGCCTCTAGTACGTGTTCGATTAGTGGCCGGCCCTTCCAAACAAGCAAGCCCTTGTCTTGGCCATTCATGCGTCGACCTTCACCGCCTGCCAGAATAAGCGCTGTAACATCGCGTATGCAGATTGAATTCTTCAGCATTATTTTCCTTGGCAAGTTTGCTTCACAATATAAAATATCAGTCCGCACATAAGTGTAAACTGCTAAGCCTCGTATTGTGCAGTATGTTATTATTCCGCGGCATTAGTATTTCAAACTGTATCCGCTTCCACGGCTGAATTAATGATAAGTTTACTCGCGATTGAGGCTTCAACTGAAGCGTGTTCGGTTGCATTGCTTCATAAGGGCAAGCAACGAGAAGATTTTCGTCTTTTACCCCGCGCTCATACCCGTTATCTACTTCCGATGGTGGATCAGATTTTATCTGAGGAAGGCATTAGTCTCAGTGACGTGGATGCAATTGGATTTTCAGCGGGTCCCGGTTCGTTTACCGGCTTGCGAGTGTGCGCTGGTGTTGTTCAAGGTCTTGCGTTCTCCGCTGAGAAGCCAGTAGTGCCGATTTCCACCCTACAGGCTATTGCGCAAGCTGAAGCAGACCGCTTGCAGCTGTCGAACGGTGATTTACTGCTTCCCGCCATAGATGCCCGCATGGATGAAGTCTATTGGGGCCAGTATCGTTATAGCCACGGTTTTGCAGAGCAAGTGTGTGAAGATAGTCTGCGCAGGCCAGAATCAGTTTCTTTGTCTGCCGCGGAAAGCCGTGTATTCGGATTTGGTAGCGGCTGGCTTTACGAGTCGCGCTTTGCGCTTGGTCGGCCAGTTAACGAAATTCACGTAGATGCCTATCCGCGTGCCCAAGCAGTATTAAAACTCGCAAAACGAGCATATGAACGCGGAGAGTTTGTTGTTGCTGAACAGGCTCAACCGGTTTATTTACGGGACAACGTTGCGTGGCAAAAATCTTAAATTTAATCTAGGGCTTAAACGATCATGGATTCATTTCGCGCTGTAATCCTCGCCGCAATCCAGGGCTTAACCGAGTTTCTTCCGGTGTCGAGTTCCGGTCATTTGGTATTACCTCAAACTCTATTGGGCTGGGAAGATCAAGGGCTCGCCTTTGATGTTGCCGTTCATGTTGGCTCCTTGCTGGCGGTTCTTTGGTATTTTCGGGCAGAAGTAGCGGCAATATTAGGTGATTGGTTTGGTAGCCTGTATTCCCGTAAACAAACTGACAATAGCAGGCTTGGCTGGTTGGTTATTGTTGCTACGATCCCAGCGGTGCTGGCGGGTCTTATATTCAACGATTATATAGAGCTGCATCTAAGATCTGGATATGTCTTGGCGACCACCACGTTGTTGTTTGGGGTGTTACTGGGCATTGTTGACAGATATGCAAAACACGGTAAGCAAATGGCGGATATCGGCCTGCGTATTGCCATTATTATTGGTATTGCTCAGGCGATAGCATTGATACCCGGAACGTCCCGCTCTGGTATTACGATTACCGCGGCACTGATGCTGGGAATTAATCGCAGTGATTCGGCGCGATTTTCGTTTTTGCTTTCAATGCCCATTATTGCGGCGGCGGGTTCTTACAAATTATTAGAGTTGATTGAAAGCAGCGATCCTGTTGCGTGGAACTATTTGGCCATTGGCGCGGCGGTTTCTGCAATTACGGCTTATGCCTGCATTCACGTTTTCATGAGCTGGGTTGAGCGCATGGGAATGATGCCGTTTGCTATTTACCGTGTACTGCTTGCCGGCGTTTTGTTTGCCGTATTAGCGTCGTAGATAGCCAAAGAGGGAGGCTTGCAATGAAAGTAGCGTTTATTGGCTTGGGCACAATGGGCTACCCGATGGCTGGACATGTGTGTCGTGCTGGAATTCCCTTATCGGTTTTTAATCGGAGTGCTGAAAAGGCAGAAAAATGGTCAGCAGAATTTGGAGTTAACGCTAGTAAGTCCATAGCGGGGTCAGTCAAAGAGGCAAACGTTGTTGTTGTCTGTTTAGGTGCTGATCAAGATGTGCGCTCGGTGCTATCTATGCAGGAGGGGGTTTTCCAATCTATGCCTGCTGGCGGTATCGTCATCGATCACTCAACAACATCAGCTGAACTCGCTCGGGAAATGGAAAACTGCGCACGGGAGTATGGTCACCGTTTTATCGACGCGCCAGTGTCCGGTGGTCAGGCCGGCGCAGAGAAAGGCTGTTTGACGGTCATGGCTGGCGGATGTGCTGAGGCGTTTGCGGCTGTTGAGCCGGTGTTGGCAGCCTATGCGACACGATATCAGCGTCTGGGTCCAGTGGGTTCAGGGCAATTAGCAAAAATGGTAAATCAGATTTGCATAGCCGGGTTACTGCAGGGTTTGGCTGAGGGCTTACATTTTGGTGAGCAAGCTGGATTGGATATGCACGCTGTTGTTGATGTTATTAGCGGCGGAGCCGCTCAGTCGTGGCAAATGGATAATCGTGCTAAGACGATGTTAAACAATGAGTTTGACTTCGGGTTTGCGGTAGATTGGATGCGTAAGGATTTGGGTTATGTTTTAGACGAGGCTCGCAAGCGCCAGATTAGTTTGCCGGTAACCGCCTTAGTTGATCAGTTTTATACCCAAGTTCAGAATTTAGGCGGTGGTCGTGGCGATACGTCTAGCTTGCTATTGGCCTTAAAAAATTCGACAGCCGATGGTTGGCGTGGGGAAAAAGATAATGAGTAATGTGGATCAATTTAATAACGATTTGCGCGGGTTTTTAGACGCAAGCCCAACGCCATTTCATGCGGTCGAAACCATGCGCTTGCGTTTGGATAACGCTGGATTTATTTCCCTTAACGAACGCGGTGAATGGCAGTTGGAGGCCGGGAAGGGCTATTACGTTATTCGTAACGGTTCGTCCATTGTTGCTTTTCGTTGCGGTAACACTCCCGTTCGCGAGAGCGGTTGGCGTATGGTGGGTGCTCATACCGACAGCCCGAACTTGAAGGTGAAACCAGCGCCAGAATTACATCGTCAAGGGTATTTTCAGCTCGGTGTTGAGGTATACGGCGGTGCGCTGCTCAATCCTTGGTTTGACCGAGATCTCGGTTTGGCCGGACGGGTAAATTACGAAAATACCGATGGTGATTTGTGTAGCGTCTTAATCAATTTGAATAGACCAGTCGGAATCGTTCCCAGTTTGGCGATCCATCTTGATCGCGAAGCGAACAACAGTCGCTCGGTGAATCCGCAAAAAGATTTACCCGTTGTGCTGCTACAAAGTGATGAGCCTAAGAATTTTCGCGATTTACTTACGCAGGTTTTAAGCCAGCAGGGTGCGAGCGATGTCGCTACAGTATTAGATTACGAGCTGAGTTTTTACGATTGCCAGCCATCAGCAATGGTCGGTTGGAACGAGGATTTCATCGCCAGTGCACGTTTAGACAATTTGCTGTCCTGTTATATCGGGCTAGATGCGTTGTTAGCTGCGGATGTGTCTCAACACAGTGTGCTGGTGTGCAACGATCATGAAGAGGTGGGTAGCCAGTCAGCAGTCGGTGCTCAGGGCCCAATGTTGGAGTCGGTACTGCGCCGCATTACGGGCGATGAAGTGTCTTGGCAGCGCGCCATTGCTAACTCAATGATGATTTCAGCCGATAATGCCCATGGTATTCATCCTAATTTTAGTGACAAGCATGATGGTAATCATGGCCCCTTGTTAAACGCAGGACCGGTTATCAAGAACAATGTTAATCAGCGATATGCGACTAATAGCGAAACCAGTTCAATATTTCGTCGTCTCTGTGCCAGTCAAGGTGTGGCGGTGCAGTGTTTTGTGGTGCGCAGTGATATGGCTTGTGGCAGCACTATTGGGCCGCTTACCGCGTCGGCAATCGGTGTGAAAACCTTAGATATTGGCGTGCCAACGTTTGCTATGCACTCGATTCGAGAGTTGGCAGGTAGCCATGATGCGTTTAATTTAAGTAAGGTGTTAGCCGCTTTTTACCAACTAGAGTCTGTTTCTACTGGTAATTGAGTCCGGTCTTTTTTGCCACTGAATGCCCTTGTTACTTTGGGTATTCAGTGGAGTCCGCCAATCGGTTTATGTTGCCGATACAAAGTCAGGTTTACGTTTTTCTGTAAATGCTAATAGACCTTCTCGGCCCTCGGGGCTACTCACGCATTTAGCGATACCACGACTCTCTAGTTCTAATTGGGTTTCTAGTGAGTTTGAATAGCTACCAAGCAGTAATTCTTTAATCTTACCGTGGGCCATTAATGGGCCATTGGCGAGTTTGTTGGCCAAGGCTTCTGCTTCGGTCATTAGCTCGTCCGGCGCGACTACCTTGGTTAATATGCCCCACTCTAAGGCTTCTTGTGCTTTTAACACTCGGTTGGTCAGCATAAGCTCTTGGCTGCGCCGCAAGCCAATAAGCCTTGGCAGGTAGACGCTGGAACCGCCGTCGGGGCTGGCGCCAATGCCAGTATAGGCCATGGTGAATTTTGCGGTGTCAGCGGCGATAACGATGTCACCGGATGCCGCGAGGCTGAAACCTGCGCCAGCGGCGGTGCCGTTGACGGCGATAATCAAGGGTGCGGCCATTCGCGCAAATCGGGCGTTGGCGGAATGTAGACAGGCGGTTACTTCTTTTAGCAGTATACCGATATCGTCGCCAGCGGCATGGAAACTCGGCACATCGCCCCCTGCACAAAACATATTGCCGGTGGCCGTGAGAATGACCGCGCGAATACTGCTGTCTTCATCGCATATCATCGCGACGTGCATCAATTCCTGGGCCATTTCTAAATTAACGCTATTGGCTGCGTCAGGGCGATTTAAGGTGATTTTGGCGATGCCGTTGGTATTTTCCCAGAGTAAAGTATTGTATTCGCGCATAGCAGTAGGGTAATCCATTTAGTTTAATTCAGGCGAAGAGGGTAATGGAGGCGTAACTATGCGTCAATTCTCAACGCCACTGTATTTTGGGGCACGGCTTAAAATATGAAAATATTGGTATTGTCTGCGTATCACGCAGATAGCCATCGCAGTTGGCTGGATGGGCTTACGGCACATTTGCCAGATATTGAATGGACAGTGTTAACCCTGCCACCGCGCTATTTTAGCTGGCGTATACGAGGTAATAGTTTGTCTTGGGCGATGTTGGAGCGAGAGACTTTACTCGGTCCCTATGATGTCGTGCTTGCAACCTCAATGACGGATTTATCGGCGTTGCGGGGGTTGGTGCCTGAACTCGGTCGAATTCCGACGGTGGTCTATTTTCACGAGAATCAATTCAGTTATCCGCAAAGCGCTCAGCAGCGAGCTGGCGTCGAGCCACAAATACTGAACCTGTATACCGCTCTTGCGGCGGATAAAGTGCTGTTCAATAGCGAATATAACCGCAGTACCATGCTCAACGGCGTTGACAGTCTATTGTCGCGATTACCTGATTTTGCTCCCCGTATAGAGGTTATGGCTAAGCTTTCCCTCGCGCAGGTGCTGCCCGTTGGTCTTAATTTTGTAGACGCGAGTTCTGTTTCAGCAGAGGCTATGATTGCGGGAGAAAAGTTTGTAGGTCAGCCGTTTGAAGAGGACGGTTTTGACGGGGGATGTGCTGACGGTCTTAGCTCCAGACAGCGACTTAGCGTGCTTTGGAATCACCGATGGGAGTACGACAAGGGCCCCGACAGACTGTTAGCGCTAGTTAAAAATTGTGCAAAGTTTGAGTTGCCAGTTGATTTATATATTGCCGGTCAGCAATTTCGGGAGCGCCCCACGGAATTTGCCGAGATTGAATCGATAATACTTAGCACTAAGAGCTTGGCCTTGTGTCAGTTCGGCTACGTACCAGATGCTCAGAGCTATCGGACTATGCTGTCGAGTTGCGACGTTGTTCTATCAACGGCGATACATGATTTTCAGGGGCTGTCAGTATTGCAGGCTGTCGCCGCGGGCTGTGTGCCCTTGGTTCCGAATAGGTTGTGTTACCCCGAATGGTTTGCCGCTGAATATTGCTATGAGTCCAGCGATGATATTGCGATTGAGGCGGCGGCTGCTCGCATCGAGATACAGCGACTGATACAGAAAAAGAGGGCGGGCGCTTTTTCTTATGCGGATGTATCTGCACTGAGTTGGCAGCGGCTGGCAGCGCAGTATATGGCCGTGTTTGAAGGGATGGTAAAGTTGTAGCGGATGACAATAGCGTAGCCAATACTGACAGCATGGATACGAGCCAGTATTATATGCGGCTTTATTGGCTGCAGTGGCGATATTACGCAGTCGTAGTGTGTGAATTAAACAGGGAAATAACATGGCAAAGCAGCGGGTACTCACGGGTATTACCACCACCGGAACGCCGCATTTGGGGAATTACGTTGGTGCAATTCGACCAGCCATTGCTGAAAGCCAACGCGGTGAATTTGATGCGTTCTTTTTTTTGGCGGACTATCACGCCTTAATCAAAAGCCATGACCCTGCAATGGTTCATCAGTCTAGCCGCGAAATTGCTGCCACGTGGCTGGCCTTGGGCTTAGATACGGACACGACTACGTTTTATCGTCAGTCAGATGTGCCCGAAATTACCGAGTTGAGTTGGATACTAACCTGTGTTTGCGCCAAGGGACTTATGAATCGCTCTCATGCTTATAAAGCGGCGGTGCAAGCTAATGAACAAAGCGGAGAAGATCCAGATTTTGGCGTAACTATGGGCTTGTTCAGTTACCCCATTCTTATGGCTGCGGACATTTTGATGTTTAACGCTAAAAAGGTGCCGGTTGGCCGTGATCAAATTCAGCACATAGAAATGGCACGTGATATGGCGCAGCGTTTTAATCACCTTTATGGCGATACATTCGTGTTGCCAGAGGCCGTAATCGCTGATGACGTAGCGGTATTAAGCGGGCTCGATGGCCGGAAAATGAGCAAAAGCTACGGCAATACTATCCCGCTGTTTTTACCAGAGAAGAAGCTGCAAAAGCATATTAATAAAATCAAAACCAATTTGCTCGAGCCTGGCGAAGCCAAAGATCCTGCAGACTCAACAGTGTTTGAAATTTGGCAGGCGTTTGCTACTCCTGAGCAAACAGCAGAAATGCGTCAAAAGTTTGCAGATGGTATCGCTTGGGGGCAGGCCAAAAAGGACTTGTTTGAGCTGATTAATAGCCAACTCGCACCTGCGCGTGAGCGCTACGAGGCAATATTAAACGACGGTGAATATTTAGAAAGTGAGTTAAAGAAAGGCGCTGAGAAGGCCCGTGCTCAAGCGGCAATCATGTTAGCTAAAGTGCGCAAAGCGGTAGGTTTGGCGGCGTTTAAATAGGGCTAAATGGCTTAGAATTTTGAGCTGAATGACATTCCGACAGGACTAACAGTAAAAATTACCCTGTCACCTTTACTCAAATTGAGTTGGGCGGGGAGTGTTTCTATATGAAACCGCGCGTCAATCTTGCGTAGCTCCGGCCAGGCAGTGTCATTGGCGATGGGTTTTAAGTCCCGAACCCAAGATGACCACATTGCAATCAGTGCCTGGGTTTTTGTTTCTTGTTGGCGTTCCGCAAAGGCACTGTTGTTTAAAATGAGCGCTGAAACGATAGCGATTATTTTTATTAGACCCATTGCCGTGACCTAGCGTCGGTGATTGAGTCTCTAATATAACGCTATTGCTTAGCGGCTACATGTGTCTTTGCGAGAGCTGTGAACGCAGTCACACAAACAGTAGTAATTAGGCGCAAAATTTTACTGTTAAGCACCAAATTAAAAATCTATACCGACTTCAATATAGGCTGCGCGCGGCTCTCCTACGAAATAGCGGTAATTTCCGAAGGCATAATCCGCACGTTCAGCGTAATCAATGTCGGTAAGATTGTTGATTCTAACTACTGAGTAGAGTTGCTCTCCGTACTGCTGGCGCCAACGTAAATTGGTTAATGTGTGTCCTGGATACCGGTGAAGGTTATCTTCTTCTAGGAAGTATTCGCCTTGGTGCTGAATCTCTAATTCAATGCGTGTGCTAGCGAAAGGCGACCAGCGAACGAGCGTTCCTGCCAATTGACGCGGTGCAGTGTCTACTTCATTGCCATCTGCGGTCAGTGCATTATTGGCATATTGGTGTTTGCTGTAACTGGCTTGTAGTTGCCAAAGTAGCGTAGGCGTAAGCTGCCAGCTAAAGTTAGCTTCTAGTCCTCGGTCAATCGTTTTGCCGCCATTGATATTGCTGCGGTTGCTATCTTGGATGATCACGTCGTTTTTGTGCATCCAGTAAATCGACGTACGATATTGGAAGGTATTCCAGTCTCCACGGAGTCCGAACTCGATGCTATTCAATGACTCCTCGTCTAAATTAGCGCTTAATTGTTGGGTTTGAAGACGATAGAGTTCGGCGGCCTGCGGCGCTCTAAAGCCGTGACCGGCATTGGCGGTTAGATCAGTGTGCTCACTTAGGCTGTGAACTACCCCAAGATTAAATGAGCTATTGCGAAAGCGCTCTTTGTCGTCTGCGGGGCGCGCGTAACGGCAGCCATTGGGCATACAGGCGCTGCCATCCGCGGCGGTATTGCCGTCGATCATCAAATTGTCATAGTCGTAAAATTGTATGTCGTAGCGGCCGCCAAAATTGACTTTTGTGCTGCTAGTCGCTTGCCAGTCACCACCTATAAACCATGCGCTGTACAGGGCGTCTACCTCATAGTCGTAGTGTGGGCCGGTGGGGAACGGGCCTTTGGTGGGCTCACTTTGGGATTGCTTCAAATAGGCTTTGGTCACTTCCATGTCAAAGCCGTTATAGAGCGTGACGTTCTCGCTGTAATTCTGATAAAAAGCGCTTTGTAAACCCACGGTGCGTTCGCCATTTTCTTCAAGGGGCGTTTCCGGTAGGAAGTGTTGGAGGAATTCCATTTCGGTGTAGCGTAAATACGGTGTAACAACAAAGCGACTGTCTTTCTCGCCCTCGCGTTCAAATCGGCTGTAAAAGCGTGCGCTGCTACTATTGCGGAATGCTTCCGGGTTAGGGTTTTCGCGTTTGCGGTCGTCATTTTTATAGGCGTCTTTGCCTAAAATATAACCCGCCGTTTCTTGGTTTAGATTGCTGGCTGCCAACATGGATTGAATGGTCCATGTCTCGCCGTGATAGTCGTGGCGTAAATTCATTTTTTGCTGATCAAAACCAGACTCGTCTTTATAGCCGTCGTCGTGATTGCCTTGCAGACTGATTCGGTAGCCGTGTTTGCCATTAGTATCGCTGTGGCTGGCTTTTATACGGCCGTATTTGTCTGGGCCGCCCTCAAATGATAAATGTGACTCTGGCTCAGTAGAGGGGGCTTGGCTTATAACATTGATAACGCCGTTCAATGCGTTGGATCCATGCACCGCAGTGCCGGGGCCGCGGATAATTTCTATTCTAGCCGCTTGTTCGGCATTCACATCGAACAATTCGTTGACGTTGCAGAAGCCGGGGGCGCGCAAAGGAATACCGTCTTCGGCAAAATAGAATGCGCCGCAGCTACCTGTGCCAGTTAACACGCCGGATCGAATGGCAGTTAAGTTTTCCTGCCCATTGCCGCGACTAATAGATACGCCGGGAACTTGGTTTAATATTTGGCTTATGTGGGTATGGCCGATGCTTTCAATATCTTCTTGGCTGATAATACTCAGCGCCACGCTTTGTTCGTTAAGTTGTTTTTCAATTCTGTCTGCGGTCACCGCGACGGTTTCAGGTGCGGTGCTGCTATTTTCAGCTGCAATGGTGGAGCCAGATACTAGGCTAATAGTCATCGCTAATGGGGTAGCGTATTTTTTAATCATGTTTTAGCTATTCCTTAAGTTCTTCGCCGCTTAATTTTTATACAGAATAAAAAGCCCTTCGGCATTACTCAGCAGTGTGTCACCACTATGGCATTCGCCATGGATAACTATTTGCCGATCTTTTTGCTTTTCTAGCCACGTTGTAAAGCGAAGTGGTGTAAACAAGGGTGTAGGTTTACGATATTTTATCGTCAGGCTAGCAGTTAAGCCGGGCAATTGATTGGCCAGTGCCGTAAAAGCTAAAACTTGATCGTATACTGCGCTGATAATACCACCGTGAACACAGTCAGGTGGCCCTTCGTGAATTTTGCCGAAGCTGCCTTCTGCGTATACGTTGTTGTTTTCCTGCCAGATGTTGAGGTCTGGTGCAATCGGATTGAAATAGCCGGTTATTGGGCTGCACGGTAATATATTGCGAAAGTCCCCTTGGTAATCTGGGGTGTAATATTCAACCATTTTACGACCAATTAAGGTCGACATTTGCTGGTTAAGGCGTAAAAGTGTCGCTTCTATCTCGGCAAGCTCCTCTGTACTGCCGCCCAGAGTTTGGCTGCTTTCCAGAGCGGTGCTGAGTTGCAGGCAAATATTGCGAAGTCGTTGACGTTGTTGATCGTTGGCCAACATCTGCTTAGTGCCCCATGGCGGTACGAAGTAGCGCAAGAGTGTAATAGGAGCTAGCGTTGATGGAAAGCAATGCAGCCTTAGAATGCGTAATTTTAGTGAAGCTAGGCAATTTCGCTCATTGTGACAAAAGGGCAATTGGTGGTTTGCGAACTATTATCCGTTGATTTCAATACTGAGTCCGGTTGGTATCTGATTTCCGGGTCTTTCGATTGGCAAACACAGTAGCCTTTCTGGAAAGGAGGGGGTTAGTAGCTCGTCAAATTCTGCCGTGTCGACAATATCTTTAGATAGCCAGCGTTGAAGTATGCTTGTCTCAGGAGGTAGGAATAGCGGTGTTGATTTACTGTGTATACCTACCCATTTCGGGCGCGGAGCAAGTGTGATGACGCTACAGGAACGTATTAATTCGCCGGTTTTCTTGTTTACCCATTCTCGGTATAGGCCTGCGAGTGCAAAACCCGTACTAGTCGGTTCAATTCGATGGTAAAGCCGCGATCCCTTAGCACCTTCACCCTCGACAATATAACTAGCGGGTATGATGCAGCGGCTTTCACGGTAAGCGTGAAAGCCTGCGCTATTGGGCGTGTTTAATTTATCTGATCGAGTGTTAAAACTTGTGTACTTCGATGGTTTTGTGCCGTGCGGCGTTTGCTCAAGCAGTAGCCACCAAATCGCCGGCGCAACAATATTCTGGCCATTGTGATTTAGAATAATATCGATACTTGCGGCGGGGCCGGCGCCTGGGTTGTCTCGCAGTGCCGTGAGATCAATACCTAAAATAAGCATCAAGGTTTTAGTGAGTGGTGAATCTATGGCATTGCCGAGATAGCCGCACATGAGTCAATCTCTGTTTAGAATTGTGCAAGGCTAAGTCTACTTTAGCTAGATCGCAAATAGCTAAGGGCGTCTAAACAATGAGGGCGTTTTTTAATTTAGAATTTCCGCGAGCTGAATGCTCACAATCGTCATTAAGTTCTTGTTTTTATAATCTTACATGGTACCAGTGGGCGGACTCGAACCGCCACTCCCGCAAAGGAACCAGATTTTGAATCTAGCGTGTCTACCAATTTCACCACACTGGCATGTAAGTGGGGCGCGATTATAACAAGCTTTTCTGCGGGGTCAATCGACTGAGGCATTTAATTTAATAATGTGGCAGAAGCTGCTTACATATTGATCTACTCTGGTGGAGTCCCGTGCCATTTTCCGCTAATCTTGCGCCCTTCCGAATGAAAGCAGAGATTATGCGGCGCAGCGATTTTAATTTTGAGCTTCCCGATAGCTTAATAGCCTATCACCCCATGCCTGAGCGCGATGGCAGTCGGCTGTTGGTCCTGGGTGAAAATCAGCGCTGTGAGCATCGTCAGTTTAAAAATTTACCGTCCTATTTACGCGCTGGGGATTTGCTGGTTTTCAATAATACCCGCGTCATTCCCGCCCGAGTGTTTGCGGTTAAATCTACTGGCGGCCGCATAGAGATTTTAATCGAGCGTGTGCTTGATGAGCATCGGGTGCTCGCACATGTGCGATCGAGTAAATCGCCGAAGGCGGGCGCTACCTTATTCCTTTGTTCAAGCGCTGAGGCAGAGCAGGGTGATGATGTTGTGACGGTACTTGGGCGTCACGACGCTTTGTTTGAGCTCGCCTTTGCATTGCCCGTGTTAGATGTGCTTGACCGAATTGGCCACATGCCGCTGCCGCCGTATATAGAGCGGGAAGATGCATTGGATGATCGCGAGCGCTATCAAACAGTGTATGCCAGTCGCGACGGCGCGGTTGCTGCACCCACAGCTGGTTTGCATTTTACCGATGCTTTGATGCAACAGTGTCGGGATCTCGGTGTCGATATCGCGTTTGTGACTCTTCATGTTGGTGCTGGCACGTTTCAGCCGGTTCGCGCAGACGATATTCGCGACCATCAAATGCATGCCGAATATATAGAAGTGAGTGAAGAGGTTTGTGAGCAGGTGCGAGCGACCCGTGCACGTGGTGGTCGTGTTGTGGCGGTTGGCACAACCAGCGTGCGCAGTTTGGAGTCCGCTTCGCAGGCCGGTGAGATTGCACCGTTTTACGGTGATAGTCGGATATTTATCTATCCTGGTTATCAGTTCCGCAGCGTCGATGTGATTGTGACCAATTTTCACTTACCTGAGTCAACGCTCATTATGTTGATTAGCGCTTTCGCGGGTCGAGATGCTGTATTAGCCGCCTACCGCGAAGCCGTCGCCGAACAATACCGATTTTTTAGTTATGGTGATGCCATGCTGGTATTTCCGCCGAGCAATATAGAGACAGGATCTGTTTTATGACCGAGTGTCGAATGCGTTTTGATGTTACGGCCAGTGATGGCTTAGCGCGTCGCGGAACCCTAGATTTCCCCCGAGGCAAGGTGGAAACTCCTGCATTCATGCCGGTAGGAACCTATGGTACGGTTAAGGGTATGCTGCCTCGTGATATTAAAGAAATTGGCGCCCAGATAATTCTAGGTAATACCTTTCATCTGAGTTTGCGTCCCGGTACCGAAGTGGTAAAAGCCCATGGTGATTTGCATGACTTTACCGGTTGGCAGGGACCTATTCTGACTGACTCGGGCGGCTTTCAGGTTTGGAGCTTGGGCAAGCTGCGTAAAATTAGTGAAGCCGGTGTGTCTTTTAAATCACCTGTTAACGGCAGTGATGTCTATCTCGATCCCGAAACCTCCATGCAGATACAGCGTGATTTAGGCGCAGACATAGTAATGATCTTTGACGAGTGCACGCCGTATCCAGCGACCGAGACAGAGGCCCGAACGTCAATGGAGCTGTCGTTACGTTGGGCGGCGAGAAGCAAGGCGGCGCATGCGGGGAATGACGCGGCCTTGTTTGGCATTGTTCAAGGCGGCATGTACCCTGAGTTGAGGCGAGAATCTCTGCAAGGTTTAAAGGACATTGATTTTGACGGTTTTGCTATCGGCGGCTTGTCGGTGGGCGAGCCTAAAGACGAAATGTTGATGGTCTTAGATTCACTCGCTGAACATATGCCGCAGGATAAGCCGCGGTATTTGATGGGTGTGGGTAAGCCGTCTGATATCTTGGAAGCGGTTATGCGCGGTGTAGATATGTTTGATTGCGTTATGCCAACCCGCAACGCCCGCAATGGTCATTTGTTTACATCCACTGGCGTCGTCAAAATTCGTAACGCCAGCCATCGTTATAATAACGCCCCCTTGGATGCGAAATGCGACTGCTATACCTGCCAGAATTTCTCTCGTGCCTACTTACATCATCTCGATAAATGTAAGGAAATTTTGGGCGCGCAGCTTAATACTATCCATAACCTTCGTTATTATCAGAATCATATGGCGGCAATTCGTCAGGCGATTGAAGAGGGGCGTCTGGCACAGTTTGCCGACGAGTTTTATCGTGAGCAGGATGGTAGGGACGATGCTTAAACTCGTTTTCTTTGTGCCAGTAAGTCACTGTGAACAGGTCAAGCTTGCGGTTTTCGCCGCTGGAGCCGGCAGTCAGGGTGATTACGGTCAGTGCAGCTGGCAAGTGCTGGGGCAGGGGCAGTTCATGCCCCTGGCGGGTAGCCAGCCATTTATTGGTGAGCAGGATAGTCTTGAGAGTGTTGATGAGTATAGGGTTGAAACGCTTTGTCCAGAGACGAGCGTTAACGATGTCATTGCGGCGCTAAAAAGCGCGCATCCCTACGAAGAACCCGCCTTTGAGTTTTATCAACTGGCGGCAATCTGAACGACGAGTCGATACGACTTGTATACAAGGAGATTGGATATGTTGTACCAATTGGGTGAGCGTCGCGTTCAACTTGAGGGGAGCGGACATTTTGTCGCCGACAATGCCACCGTGATCGGTTCTGTGGTGTTAAAAGAGAATGTCAGCGTGTGGTTTAACGTTGTTATTCGCGGTGATGTTGATGACATTGTGATTGGTGAGCGGACGAATATTCAAGATGGTTCCGTCTTACATACCGATACTGGCTTCCCGATGCATATCGGTGATGATGTCACAGTGGGCCACAAAGTCATGTTGCACGGTTGCACGATTGGCCAAGGCAGTTTGATCGGTATCAACGCGGTTGTGCTCAACGGTGCAAAAATCGGTAAAGGCTGTTTGATTGGCGCCAACGCACTCGTCACTGAGGGTATGGTAATCCCTGATGGCTCGATGGTGCTCGGTTCGCCGGCGAAGATACGCCGGACTTTAAGCGAAGATGAGCAAGCTGCGCTGATGCTGTCTGCTTCCCATTATGTTGAAAACGGTCACCGCTTCGCCGCTGAGCTCAAGCCACAGGACATGGCATGAGCGGAGCGAAAGAAAAGCCGGTGTCGTCGCCCTGTGTATCTGTGTGCGCACTGGACGACGAAGACGTTTGCACTGGCTGCTACCGCACATTGAAAGAGATTGGTGAATGGTCTGAGATGGATAATTCGCGTAAGCGCGAGGTGATTGTGCTGGCAAACCAGCGTTGCCGTAGTCGCTACGGCGATCTAGGCTAGGCAAAAAGCCGGCGAATTATCGCCGGCTTTTTGCCTTGCTGTAGGCGCGCACTGATTGAATCAGGTTGCCCTTCATTTCAATAATTTCAAAGTAATAACGACCAATGGTCAGACCTACCGAACCTTCGGGGAAGGATTCTAGTTTCTCTAGCAGTAAGCCGTTGAGTGTTTTGGGCCCGTCCGTCGGTAAATCCCACTTCATACTTTTATTGATATCGCGGATGGTAGTTGTTCCATCGACGAGATAGGTGCCGTCTGGCTGATGCACTATATCTTCGGTATCGGTACTGAGGTTGGAGGTGAACTCACCAACAATCTCTTCAAGCAAGTCTTCTAAGGTAACAATACCCTGCATCACGCCGTATTCATCGACCACGATACCCATGCGACGCTTTTGTTTTTGAAAGTTAAACAGCTGGGTATTTAGTGGTGTGCCTTCCGGTATGAAATAGGGGTCTCTTATGGCTTGTAGTAGGGCATCACGCTGCACGCGACCCTGCTCGTCGACACTGTTTATGATGTCGCGTTGATGCAATATACCGACAATATTATCGATGTCGTTTTGATAAACGGGGATCCGCGTAAATTCCGCGTCGCGTAGTTTACGGATAATGGTGTCGGTGTCGGCATCAACATCAATTCCAAAAACCTCGTTGCGGGGGATCATAATGTCATCCACCGTAATTTGTTCAAGATCGAGGATGTTCATTAACATCCCTTTGTGATGCTTGGGAATTAAATGACCCGCCTCACCAACAATGGTGCGTAGCTCTTCTAGGCCGATATGTTCAGAGCCGTCATTTTTCTCTATCCGGGTAATGCGCAATACAAATTGAGTAACATGGCTGACCAGCCATATCACTGGAAACATTAGCTTCTTCAGGGGCAACAGTACATGGCTGACCGCATAGGCCACGGGCTCGGATTTATACGCTGCAATGGTCTTGGGGATAATTTCAGCAAATATCAGGAAAACGAGGGTAAGTAATATTGATGCGGGTACAACGGCGTTATCGCCGTACATGCGAATAGCCACAATGGTGGCTATGGATGCCGCTAAGTTATTAACCAAGTTGTTGCCGATCAGGATAGTACTGATCAGACTGTCTGGTTCCTCAAGCAGTTTTGATGCGCGCTTTGCGCCGCGATGACCCGATTTGGCGCGGTGACGCAGGCGATATCGATTGAGAGACATCATTCCGGTTTCTGAACCGGAGAAAAACCCGGACAGGACGATTAATGTAGCTAATATGCCAAAAAGAAGACCCAGCGGTGCCTCGTTCAAAAAGCCCAAAACTCCTTAGTAAAAAAAGATGCGCCAATCTTGACTAAAAAAGGGGGGCGCGACAAGCGTAATATCACGCGGTGGTGGTATGCATGATAATGGTGAGAGCAATTTTGGTGCCGAGATAGCCGAGCAATAAGCACGCAAAGGCCCAGAGCGTCCAGCGGATGGCGACCTTGCCGCGCCAACCAAGTGCAACGCGGCCGCAGAGTAAAATCGCTAATAATACCCACGACAATACTGAGAAAACGGTTTTGTGGATGAGGTGCTGAGCCAGCATATCGTCTACATAGATGCCGCCAGTCAGTATGGCTAGGGTAAGTAGCCCGAATCCCGCCCAGATTAATTCAAACAGCATGGCTTCCATCGTTTGTAGCGGAGGAAGAATACTGGGCAAGCCTTTTAAATGGTGTTCACGAAGCATGCGGTCTTGCAGGGCGAGCACAATAGCCTGTGTGGCGGCGATGGTGAGCACGCTATAGGCAAGAATCGACAGTAATATATGACATAGTACGCCGAGTGGCTGATGCTGTAATAACTGTTGGCGTTCAGGAATTAATAATTCCGCGGCAAGGCTAATGGCCGCTAACGGATATAAGGGGATTAATAGATTGTGAAGCGGTCTGTGCAGGCTGGTGCTGACGGTAATTAAACAAACTAGCCATGTAATTAGCGACAAGACCTGTATAACACCAAGATCCATACCCTTGGCGGTATGGATTGCAGTGATAGCCGCGACGGCATGAAAGAGCATTGCGGCTAAGCCAGTAATGAGGCTGCTTTTGCTGAGGCTGCGATCAAGCGCGCGATATTGCATGCCAGTGGCAACAACATATAGAAGGATGGCGGCGATGCTACTATATAAATTCATTGGTATGTTTGGCCGTTATATCCGTATTGTGTGTACTGAGCGTTGGGTCTGCCGGATGACTCGGTTATACTGCGGCATTATTTGCTGCGGCATAGATGATAGTGTGCTGCACAGCGACCAGATTGTAAGCGGGTTCGCGACAGAATGTCGACTCGAACCGTGTTTTCAAATTAATAACCGCAGATTTAGAGAGTCTACCCATGTTTGAGAATTTGACCGAACGCCTTTCCCAGACCCTACGCCATGTTACCGGTCAGGCGCGGTTGAGCGAGGACAATATTGCCGACGCGATGCGCGATGTGCGAATGGCATTGTTGGAAGCGGATGTTGCGCTGCCGGTTGTTAAAGACTTTGTCGAGGCTGTAAAAGCCCGCGCAGTAGGGCAAGAGGTGAGTAAAAGCCTGAGCCCCGGTCAGATGTTCATTAAGATCGTCCAGCAAGAGCTGGAGCGGATTATGGGCAGCCAAAATGAAACCTTGAATCTGGCGACTCAACCGCCAGCGGTTATGTTGATGGCGGGCTTGCAGGGTGCGGGTAAAACCACCTCAGTAGCGAAGCTAGCTAAGTTTTTGCAGGAAAAGCACAAAAAGAAAGTACTTGTGGTCAGTGCCGATATTTATCGTCCTGCGGCAATTAAGCAGCTAGAAACCCTCGCAAATGACATTGGTGCAGGTTTCTTTCCCAGTAATATCGAACAAAAACCCGTTGATATCGCCAAAGCGGCGATTGCAGAAGCAAAATTACGTTTTTACGATGTGGTCATAGTGGATACCGCTGGTCGTCTTCATATCGATACCGATATGATGACTGAGATACAGGACCTGCATGCGGCTATTAATCCGATAGAAACGTTGTTCGTGGTTGATGCTATGACTGGGCAGGATGCCGCCAATACCGCCAAGGCATTTGGTGAGGCGCTGCCATTAACTGGTGTGATCTTGACCAAGGCTGACGCAGATAGCCGTGGTGGTGCCGCTTTGTCGGTGCGTCATATTACCGGCAAGCCCATTAAGTTTATTGGTGTCGGTGAGAAGACGGACGCCCTCGATCCTTTCTATCCCGACCGTATTGCATCTCGTATTTTGGGCATGGGCGATATTCTCTCGTTGATTGACGAGGCGGAATCGAAGCTCGACAAAGATAAAGCAGAAAAACTCGCTAAAAAGCTCAAGAAGGGTAAAAAGTTTGATTTGGAAGATCTGCGCGACCAGTTACAGCAAATGCAGAATATGGGCGGTATGAAAGGTCTGTTAGACAAACTGCCGGGTATGGGTAATATGGCGCAAATGGCGCAGAGTCAGATGGACGGCAAAATGTTCACGCGTATGGAGGCTATCATAAATTCCATGACGCCAGCCGAGCGCCGCAACCCCGATTTGTTAAATGGCTCGCGTAAGCGTCGTATCACCGTCGGTTCTGGTACCGAGATCCAAGATTTGAACCGTCTGCTGAAACAGCATAAGCAGATGGCCAAGATGATGAAAAAGATGGGCCAGAAGGGTGGCATGACAAATATGATGCGCGGCATGGGCGGGATGATGCCTCCTGGTGGTGGTCGTTTCCCTGGCATGTGATGTATTGTTAAAATTGAGCGCACTGCGGTCTTGAGTTTACTCGGCTTGTAGTGCGCTCGATTTGGTAATAGTTTGCCTTAAGATTCTTTTATAACTCATTGATAAAAATAACTATAAGTAAATATTTAATTGCGCTTTGTCATGTTGTTTTTTCTTGTCTTACCGTAGGTTTTACCGGTGACAAGAAAAAGTCTGCTAAGTGTTTCATATATCATCAATTTCCCTTATAATTCCGCGCCTTTATGGCCTCGGTCATATAATCGCTTCGAATTTTTCGATAAGCAGGTGTTAAAGCCTGCCCAAATGCTAGGAAATGAAACAAGAATGGTCACTATTCGTTTGGCACGTGGCGGCTCTAAAAAGCGCCCATTTTATCATCTGACAGTTACTGACAGCCGCACTTCACGTGACGGTCGTTTTATCGAGCGCGTTGGTTTCTTCAATCCAGTTGCTCGTGGCAACGAAGAGCGTTTGCGCGTAGATGCAGCTCGTGTTGATCACTGGATCGGTCAAGGCGCTCAAGTATCTGATCGCGTTGCAAAATTACTTAAAGACGCATCAGCTGCCGCTTAAATGACAGCATTTACCCCGGAAAATCGAGTGGTAATCGCCAAGATTACGGCGGTGTACGGGGTGAAGGGGTGGGTGAAAATACATTCTTTCACTGATCCGATTAGCAATTTTTTTGATTATAGCGACGTCTACTTTTGCAAGTCAGGAAAGTGGCAGCGCGCAGAGTTTGACGAGTGTCAGTCACATGGCAAAGGCATTGTTGGGCACCTAAAAGGTGTCGATGATCGCGATGTGGCGGCAGGCTTTTGTGGGCTGGAGTTAGCGGTCCCAGAAGACGGGCTACCTGAATTAGCGGATGATGAGTTTTACTGGCATCAACTGATTGGTTTAAAGGTTGCGACACTGTACTCGTCGGACGAACCCGTTTTGCTAGGAGAGGTTAGTCATCTTCTAGAAACCGGTGCGAATGACGTACTTGTAGTGCGGCAATGCGCAGGAAGCTTGGATGATAAAGAGCGATTAGTTCCTTATGTACCAGGTCAGTTTATAAAAGATATCAACCTTGAAACGGGGGTGATATTGGTCGACTGGGATCCTGAGTTCTAGTTTAAAGGGCAAAGGAGGCGGCAGCGTGGACATATCGGTGGTAAGTCTGTTTCCCGAAATGTTTGCAGCGGTCAGCGATTACGGTGTAACCGGTCGCGCAGTCCAAAACGGTTTATTGAATATATCGTGTCGTAATCCCCGTGATTACACCACGGATCGCCATCAAACAGTGGACGACAGGCCTTACGGCGGTGGCCCAGGAATGGTGATGAAAACCGCTCCGTTGGAGCAGGCAATTCAGGCTGCAAAAGCGTCGGTGGCGCCTGGTGCGACGGTGATTTATCTGTCTCCCCAAGGTCGACCCTTAGATCAAGCGGGCTTGGCTGAGTTGGCAGCGCGTCCTTCGCTGGTGTTATTGGCGGGGCGTTACGAAGGTGTAGATGAGCGCTTAATCGAAAGCGAAGTCGACGAAGAATGGTCGATTGGAGATTACGTGCTTAGCGGTGGTGAGTTAGCCGCCATGGTAATAATTGATGGCCTTAGCCGCTTATTACCAGGTGTGTTGGGGCATCATTTGTCGGCGGAGCAAGATTCCTTCGCTGAGGGTTTGCTGGATTGTCCGCATTACACGCGGCCTGAGCACTACCGAGATAGGGGGGTGCCAGATGTGTTGTTAAGCGGTAATCATGAAGCGATACGACGCTGGCGACTAAAGCAGTCCCTAGGTCGAACATGGTTGCGGCGCAGAGATTTGCTACAAAACGTAGAATTGAGCGACGAACAAAATACATTGCTGGCGGAATTTATCCGCGAGCTTGACGATTAACTGACATCTAGCTGTGAAGCTATAAACTTTTGAATTTAGGAGCATGCCATGAGCACCAACAAAATTATTGCCCAACTGGAAGCAGAGCAGGCCACCAAAGAGCTGCCAGATTTCAGCCCCGGTGACACCGTTGTCGTTCAGGTAAAAGTGAAAGAGGGTGCTCGTGAGCGTCTTCAGGCTTTTGAGGGTGTTGTTATTGGCATTCGTAACCGTGCCCTGAACTCTGCCTTTACTGTACGTAAAATCTCTCACGGTGTTGGTGTGGAGCGTACGTTCCAAACCTATAGCCCGCTGATCGACAGCATTGAAGTTAAGCGTCGCGGCGATGTACGCCAAGCTAAACTTTACTACTTGCGTGAGTTGAGCGGCCGTGCAGCACGTATCAAAGAAAAACTTGGCGCAAAAGCATAAGCTTTTTAGCGTTATAAAAAAGGCAGCCAATGGCTGCCTTTTTGCTTTCTGGGGTTTAGTTAAACGGTGTAATTAGCCGTTATCTCCACTTTGTTGGCAAATAATTAGGGCCAGCTTAGTCAAAAGTGAGTGCCATGTTGTGGCTTCCATCGCATACTTACCTGCGCAGTGGTCGGTAAACGTGGGTCAGTTTCTGTGATAATTTGCTAGGTATCTCTCGTTTACGCGGCGTTAGCACTGGAGTTGATGAAACTTGTTGTGCCAAAATTGCTCTCATAAGAGTAATCGATATTGTCAGTGGAATTTGGAGAATTTGTTTGAATAATCATATCAAAATCATTTTGCGCCGTGGCCTCCTTGTGTTGGCTTGTGGCGGTGCTTTACTGCCATTTTCTGCCGAGGTATCTGCCTCCGTTGTTGTGGATAAAGCAGCTGAAACAGCGATACGCGCTTCCTTTAAGGCAACTCGTCCTGACATTGTTATAAGCCAAGTCGAAGCCAGTGGTATTCCCGGTGTGTATTTGGTCACCATGGAAAATGGTCCAACGGTGCATGCTAGTGCAGATGGCCGCTATTTTATCACCGGCGATATGTTTGAAATTAGTGCCGCCGGTATTGAAAGCGTTGCAGAAAAGCGCCTCAAACCCCTGCGTAAAGAATTGCTTACTCAGATTAAGCGCGAAGACATGATTATTTTTAGCCCCAAAGGTGAGGTCAAGGGTGCTATTTATGTATTTACCGATGTTGACTGTGGCTACTGTCGTAAGCTTCATCAAGAAGTTCCGCAGCTGAATGCCATGGGAATTGAAGTGCGATACCTAGGTTATCCTCGCGCCGGTTTAGGTACGCCAACCTACGATAAAATGGTATCTGCATGGTGTGCAAATGATCGTAAAGCTGCCCTCGATTCTTTAAAAGCGGGTGCTGCCGTTGATCCTAAAAAGTGTACTAACCCGATCGCCCAAGAATACCAGCTTGGCGCGCAAATGGGCGTGACGGGAACGCCAGCTATTGTCTTGGAAGATGGTAGTATGATTCCCGGTTACAAAACTGCGGCGCAGTTAGGGCCCTTGGTTCTCAATAAATAGCGCTGACTGCGTATTGAAAAGGGGCGTATGCCCCTTTTTTTTCGACCTAATTTTCTATATCACTCTTTTATCAATTTATTGCACCATAGACCCTCGATGTGAAATGTAACCAAATGTCAGTTAATTTGTTGCGAACCGACATGGTTCCTTCTGCCCTCTTTGTACCAGAATACGTTTCTATTTTTGATGGCTATCGTTAGCTGCAGATATTTTCTGCCCGAGGTGGCTGCAGGTTTGGAGCGCTGGAGTATCTATGCAAAGAGAGTGTTTTACAGAGGATCAACAACAGTTCCGTGATGCCTATCGTCGATTTTTGGAGCAGGAAGTGGCTCCTCACCGGGAAGAGTGGCGCAAAGCGGGTATTGTCCCTCGCGATATCTTCCTCAAGATGGGTGCGCAGGGGTATCTTTTGACATGGGCCCCCGAGGAACTGGGCGGTCTGGATCTTGAAGACTTCCGTTATCAGCAAATTATGATTGAAGAAGACGGTCGTCGTGGTGAGGTTGGCTTATTTCATACATTGCATAGTCGCTTAGTCGCACCGTATTTAAAACACTTCGGTAATGCCGAACAACAGCAGCGATTTATTCCTAAGTGTGTCAGTGGCGAATGTATTCTTGCCGTTGCCATGACGGAACCCGATGCGGGTTCTGACTTGGCGGGTATGAAAAGTCGAGCTGAAGACAAGGGCGATCATTGGCTGTTAAATGGCTCCAAGGTCTATATTTCAAACGGTATTCTCGCTAATGCGGTAATTGTCGCCGCGAAATCTAATCCTGAAAAACCCCGTGAAATGACACTCTTCATTGTAGAAGAAGGGATGGAGGGCTTTGAGCGAGGTCGCAACTTAGATAAATTGGGTCTAAAAGCGCAGGACACCGCAGAACTTTTCTTTAACGACGTGAAAATTCCTAAAGAAAATGTCTTGGGTGAAGTGGGGCGAGGTATGCACCACCTTATGCAGGGCCTAGCAGAGGAACGTTTGATCACGGCGTGTATCTCTTTGGCTGCTGCGCAGTGTGCCTTCGATTTAACGAAAGAATTTGTCGAAGAACGTAAGGCCTTTGGTAAACCATTGTCTGAGCAACAAAACACCCGCTTTAAAATGGCGAATTTACGTACCGAAATTGATGTTGCGCAGGCATTTATCGACCAGTGTGTCGCTCAGCATAACAAGGGTAATTTAACTGCAAGCTCGGCATCACAAGCTAAACTCTACTGTTCTGAAGTGGAGGGCCGGATGGTCGACGAGGGTGTGCAGCTTCATGGTGGTGCTGGCTATATGCAGGAGTACGAAATTTGTAACTTGTATGCCAATGCCCGGATAAGCCGGATTCTGGCCGGCACCTCAGAAATTATGAAAGAAATCATTGCGCGTTCAATTTTTGAAAAACGCTAAGCCTTAAAATTTAAACTAACTAACGCAGGAGAAATACTCATGGATATCAACGGTAAAGTTGCAGTTGTTACAGGTGGTGCATCAGGTTTAGGTGAGGGCACAGTGCGCGCTTATGTAGCTAAAGGCGGCAAGGTTGCTATTTTCGATATGAATGCCGAGCGTGGCAATGCCATTGTCGCTGAGCTAGGTGCAGACAATGTCAGTTTCCACAATGTGAATGTTGCCGACGAAGAATCGGTGTCAACTGCGATTGCAGAGGTTATGGCAAAATTCGGTGCTATCCATATTTGCAATAACTACGCAGGTATTGGTAGTGCGGTCAAAACCTTGAGTAAAAACGGCGCTTTCCCATTAGATGCCTACAAAACCGTGATCAACGTGAACTTAATTGGTACCTTTAACGTTGCCCGTCTTGTTGCTGAGCAAATGGCGAAGAACGAACCGTATGACGGTGCCAATGCGCGCGGCGTTATTATTAATACAGCGTCAGTTGCCGCTTATGAAGGTCAGGTAGGTCAGGTTGCTTATAGCGCTTCTAAAGGCGGTGTAGTGGGTATGACTCTGCCAATGGCACGTGATTTGGCATCCTACGGTATTCGTGTAAACACGATTGTTCCAGGCCTGATCCATACCCCCCTGTTCGATACACTTCCAGAGGTGGCTTACAAATCACTGGAAAGCAGTGTTGTTAACCCTCAGCGTCTAGGACGTCCAGATGAAATTGCGCACTTGTCAGTCATGATTGCTGAAAACGAGTATATGAATGGCGAGTCTATCCGTTTGGATGGCGCAATTCGTATGCAGCCTCGTTAATTAAGGCGTTCGTCCACAGTGTGGCTGCTTCTTGCGGCCACCGGACATATTTTACTGGAGGGTGTATGACATCTCGCCAAACACTGGAGTACAGCAAGTCGGGCGCAGTTGCCCAGATATTGCTGAATCGTCCAGAGTCGCTGAACTCTGTTAACCGTGAAATGCGTACTGAGCTGTTTTCTGTACTGGAGGACGCAAATGCAGATGAAAGCATTCGCGCTGTTGTGCTGGGTGCCAATGGCCGTGGTTTTTCGTCTGGTGCCGATCTGGCTGAAGGTTTTTTGCCGGGGCAAACCGTAGAAGATCAAATCGTCGATGAATACGGTCCGATTCTGAGTTTACTTGGCGCTATGAATAAACCTGTTATAGCAGCATCGCCGGGTATTATGGCGGGGGTTGGTGCTGCAATCGCCATGCGCTGTGACCTCATTGTAATGGCAGATTCGGGCAGTTTAATAATGGCGTTCAGCAATGTGGGCTTGGTGCCAGATGGCGGCGCCAGTTGGCTATTGCTTCGTCATCTCGGTTATCAGCGCAGTTTTGAATTGATGGCAGAGGGTGGCCGATTAGATGCGAATTTGTGTTTGGCCGCGGGCATTGTCAATAAATTGGCTCCTGCGGATCAAGTACTGGCAACCGCGCAGGCGTGGGCAGAGGCACTTGCTCTTCGCGCCCCAGTGGCATTGCGAGAAATGAAGAAGCTACTTCGTCAAGTCGCAAATACCAGTTACGACGATGCAGTAAAAATTGAGGCGAGAGCACAAAAGATCTGTGTGGATACCGCCGATGCAAAAGAGGCCATGCAGGCTTTTTTTGAAAAAAGACCGCCAGTATTTCGTGGCGAGTGATCTCCAATTTCAATGATTTTAATAACGGCATAGACCGCCGGACGAGGGTATCGAAATGAGCGATGAAGTATTAGTCAGTGTTGAAGACGGCGTGATGATTGTCACTATCAATCGTCCCAAAGCTAAAAACTCAGTCAACCTAGCAGTTGCAAAAGGTATTGCAGCAGCCATGGATGAGCTGGACAGCAATAGTGATATTCGCGCGGCCATTTTAACGGGCGCGGATAATACCTTTTGCGCTGGTATGGACTTAAAGGCTTTTGTTACTGGCGAATTGCCGGTTATTAAAGGCCGAGGGTTTGCCGGCCTGTGCGAGCAGCCGCCGAAAAAGCCGTTAATTGCGGCAGTAGAGGGTTTTGCCTTGGCCGGTGGTTTTGAATTGGCGATTTGCTGCGATCTGATTGTGGTCGCAGACAATGCAAAATTTGGTATTCCAGAAGCAAAGCGCGGTTTGGCGGCCGCGGCTGGTGGCTTAATGCGTTTGCCACGTCAAATTCCGTCACGCATCGCGATGGAGATGGCATTAACCGGCGACTTCATTAGCGCTCAACGTGCTTATGATTTGGGTTTGGTGAATAAAGTTGTTGAAGCCGGTGGCGCGCTTGAAGGTGCAAAAGCCTTTGCACGCAGCATTGCCGCGAACGGCCCCATGGCTGTGATCGCGAGCAAGAAAGTGGTTATTGATTCACAAGATTGGCAGCAAAGCGAGATGTACCGAGAGCAAGCCAAAATCGTTGACCCAGTATTTAGTAGTAAAGACGCCATTGAGGGCGCAACCGCATTTGCAGAAAAACGTGCTCCAAACTGGAAAGGTTGTTAATCGCCCATAGGGCTAATACGAGGATTACATTATGAAAGAAGCATGGATAATCGACGCTTGCCGCACACCCCGTGGCATTGGTAAAGCAGGCAAGGGTTCCTTGGCAGGTATTCACCCTCAGCAACTTGGGGCAACGGTATTAAAGGCACTGGCTGAACGCAATAATTTAAACACTGCCGATGTTGACGATATTCTTTGGGGTACTAGCTCACAGCGTGGCGAGCAATCCGGTGACCTTGGTCGCATGGCCGCGTTAACGGCTGGCTACGATGTGAAGAGCAGCAGCGTAACTTTGGATCGCTTCTGCGGTTCTGGTATTACGGTCGTTAACCTTGCGGCCGCATCGATCATGTCTGGCATGGAAGACGTCGTTATTGCCGGTGGCACTGAGATGATGTCTAACTACGGCCAAAAAGGCAACGATCCGTCGATGTTCTTAGACAACGGTAATATGGTTTTACGTGAGGCGCATCCCCAGCCTCACCAAGGTGTGTGTGGTGACGCTATTGCAACCCTTGAGGGTATTACCCGTGAAGATCTAGATAAGCTCGCACTTACGAGTCAGCAGCGCGCGGCGCACGCGATTGCAAACGGTCATTTTGATAAGAGTCTGGTGCCTGTTTATCGTGAAGATGGCAGCTTGGCTTTAGACAAGGAAGAATTTCCACGTCCAAGTACAACATTAGAAGGTTTGGCGGCGCTTAAGCCAGCTTTTGGCGAGTTGGCGTATTACCCGCTTGACGAAGAGGGTACGACTTATGCTGGTCTAGTAAATAAAGTCTATCCAGACCTCAAGATTAGCCATGTTCATCACGGCGGCAACTCGTCTGGTGTTGTTGATGGTGCTGCGGCAATTTTGATCACATCGCCTGAATACGCTAAAGCGCACAACTTAAAGCCTCGTGCGAAAATTGTTGCTATGGCAAATATGGGTGATTCACCAACCTTAATGCTAAATGCACCGGTTCCAGCAACCTTAAAAGTGCTGAAAAAAGCTGGCTTAACAATTGACGATATCGATCTATTCGAAATAAACGAAGCCTTTGCTGTTGTGGCAGAAAAGTATATTCGCGATTTGAAACTGGATCGTGACAAGGTGAATGTGAACGGTGGCGCAATGGCCCTGGGTCATCCTATCGGTGCAACGGGCGCAATTCTGATTGGTACTCTTTTAGATGAGCTCGAACGTCGTGACCTAAAACGCGGACTTGTAACAATGTGTGCGGCTGGTGGCATGGCTCCCGCCATTATTATTGAGCGCATATAAGTTACTTGTTAATAAAGGACGTTCCCAATGAAAACTCGTATTACCGAAATGCTGGGAATTAAATATCCCATTATCCAAGGTGGTATGCAGTGGGTAGGACGCGCCGAGCTAGCCTCGGCGGTGTCTAATGCCGGTGGTTTAGGTATTTTGACCGCGTTGACGCAGCCAACCCCTGAAGCTCTGTATAAAGAAATACTGCGCTGTAAAGAAATGACAGATTTACCCTTTGGTGTAAATCTCACCATTTTACCGACCATTAATCCCGTGCCATACATGGAATACGCCGAAGCAATTATTCGTGGTGGCGTCAAAATAGTGGAAACCGCTGGGCGTAGTCCTGAGGATTTCATGCCGCTATTTAAAGCGAATGGCGTGCGGGTTATTCATAAATGCACCTCGGTTCGACACGCGCTGAAAGCCGAACGTATTGGCTGCGATGCCGTTAGTGTCGATGGTTTTGAATGTGCCGGTCACCCCGGTGAAGACGACGTCACTAATATGATTCTGTTACCTGCCGCTGCAGCTAAGTTGAGCATTCCTATGATCGCCTCAGGCGGCATTGGCGATGCACAGGGCTTAGTTGCCGCGTTAGCACTGGGCGCAGAAGGTATTAATATGGGCACCCGCTTTGTAGCCACCAAAGAAGCGCCGGTTCACGAAAATGTGAAGCGCGCGATGGTTGACGCAGACGAACGCCAAACCACCTTGATTTTTCGCAGCCTCAACAACACTGCGCGGGTTTTCCGCAACGCAATTGCTGAGCAAGTAGTGGAGATAGAAGGGCGCGACGGTAAAACTGATTTTGCTGATATTCAACCATTAGTCGCTGGCGCGCGTGGCCGTGAAAATGTGTTGGAGCAAGGTGACATCGACGACGGTATTTGGACCGCGGGCATGGTGATTGGTCTTATCAATGACATTCCTAGCTGCCAAGAACTGTTGGATCGCATGGTGAGCGAAGCAGAGGTAATTATCCAGCAACGCTTGCTGGGTTTGTGTAGCGCGGATTAAGCGGCGACAGCTCTGATGCTTTGAGAAATTAAGCGCCAAAATGTTAAAGCCCTGTTGTTTTTGGTTAGTCCAAAGCGCAGGGCTTTTTTATTATTTACAATAACCAAGCTGCGGTTATTTTGAATTCTCAAGCCAGAAAGACCATATTTTTTCGCTCATGTGAGGCTTGATCGCGAATAAACCTGTTTCAATCCCCATAGACCATAGCCTTAGCGCTCCAGCTTGACTAAAATGCACTCCATTCGGCTTGGAATAATCAGTTTCCGTGCCAGTCCCAGTATTATCGGGTTTTCAGCGCCCGAAATATTGCCTGATGTATAAGGAGCAATAGTGGATTCGGTCAAAGTAGGAATATGTGGTTTAGGAACCGTAGGCAGCGGTACGTTTGCGGTATTGAAGCGCAACGCAGCGGAGATATCTGCTCGGGTTGGTGCCGACATCGTAGTGGCGCAAATCGGTTCGCGTCGCGATAACCCCAAGTGCGACACAGGTGATGTGGCGATTAATCGCGACGTGTTCGCGGTGGCTGAAAACCCCGAAATCGATATTCTGGTGGAATTGATCGGCGGCACCACTGTAGCCAAAGAACTGGTTTTAAAAGCGATTGCCAATGGCAAACATGTGGTCACCGCCAATAAGGCACTGATCGCGGAGCACGGTAATGAGATCTTTGCGGCAGCAACAGAGAAGGGCGTTACCGTCGCCTTTGAAGCGGCTGTAGCCGGCGGCATTCCCATCATCAAGGCGCTGCGTGAAGGTTTGGCGGGCAATAAAATTCAGTGGCTGGCCGGTATTATCAACGGCACGGGTAACTTTATTCTCTCGGAAATGCGTGAGAAGGGGCGTGACTTTGCTGATGTATTGGCCGAAGCGCAGGAATTGGGCTACGCCGAAGCCGATCCGACGTTTGACGTGGAAGGCATCGACGCCGCTCACAAGCTAGTCATCCTTGCCTCCTTGGCTTTTGGAATTCCCCTGCAATTCGACAAGGTCTTTACCGAAGGCATTAGCCGTATTGCCCAAGAAGACGTGATTTACGCCGAAGAGCTTGGTTACCGCATTAAACATTTGGGTATTGCTAGAGATACTGCTGCCGGTATTGAATTGCGGGTTCATCCGACGTTGATCCCTGAGAAGCGCTTGATTGCCAATGTAAATGGCGTAATGAATGCTGTTTTGGTTCAGTCCGATGCCGTTGGCCCCAGTCTATACTACGGTGCAGGCGCTGGCGGCGAGCCGACCGCTTCTGCTGTGGTAGCTGATATTATCGATGTAGCGCGCACCTTAAGCTCGTCGCAAAATAATCGCGTGCCATATTTATCATTCAAAACGGAATCACTCAGTGCCCACCCGATTCTGCCAATCGACGCAGTGGAAACCGCCTACTATTTGCGCATGACTGCGGTGGACAAACCCGGTGTGCTGTCAAAAGTCGCCCAGATCCTCAGTGACGGCGGCATCAGTATTGAAGCTTTGATTCAGAAAGAAGCTGCGGACGATGCGAACCTAGTGCCGATGATTATTTTGACCAACCGTACCATTGAAGCCAAATTGTCGGCTGCAGTAAGCCAGATCGAAGGTTTGGAAAGCATCGTGGGTGAAGTGACTCGGATACGAGTGGAGTCATTGGCGGGTTAAGGCCGCTTTACGCGGCACGGGAGACGCCAGTGCGACTTTTGCGTCTCTCGTCTCCCATCAAGCGTTTAACTACTATAATTTAACGAACATTGAGAGCTAAAAGCACGTGAAATACATAAGCACCCGTGGCAAAGCGCCCGCCCTGAATTTTGAAGATGTGTTGCTTACTGGTTTAGCACCAGACGGCGGTTTGTATGTGCCCGAGTCCCTGCCTAAATACAGCAAAGAGCAAATTGCCGCCTGGTCTTCACTGTCTTATACCGATTTAGCCTTTCAGATTATTAAACCCTTCGTCGGTGGATGTATTCCCGATGACGATTTAAAAGCGATCATCGAAGATACCTATGTGGATTTTCGCCACCCAGCGATTGCGCCGTTGGTGCAGCTTGATCGCAATGAATGGGTGCTGGAATTATTCCAAGGGCCGACATTAGCCTTTAAAGATTTTGCGCTGCAGATGTTGGGTCGCTTGTTGGATTACGTTTTAGAGCGTCGCCAGCAAAAAGTTGTCATCATGGGTGCGACATCCGGCGACACCGGTTCGGCGGCGATTCAAGGTTGCAAGCGTTGCAGCAATATCGATATTTTTATTTTGCATCCCTACCAGCGAGTGTCTGAAGTGCAGCGCCGCCAGATGACTACCGTCGTCGGCGATAATATTTATAACATTGCCGTGCGTGGACATTTCGACCACTGTCAGGCAATGGTTAAAGCCAGTTTTGCTGATCAAAGTTTCTTGCCTGAAGGCCGCCAATTAGTGGCGGTAAACTCGATCAACTGGGCGCGGATTATGGCGCAGATCGTCTACTACTTTTATGCCGCCTACGCGGTTGGCGCACCTGATCGCTCGGTGAGTTTCTCGGTGCCCACCGGAAACTTTGGCGATATTTACGCCGGTTATCTGGCTAAGTGCATGGGCTTGCCCATAGATCAGCTGGTAGTTGCGACTAATCAAAACGATATTTTGCACCGTTTTATTAGTGGCAATAAATTTGAGAAGCACGAGCTGCAACACACGTTGTCTCCCAGTATGGATATTGTTGTGTCTAGCAATTTCGAGCGTATGTTGTTTGATTGTTATGACCGCGACGGCGCTGCCATTGCAGACTTAATGGAGCGAATGAACACCGAGACCGTGTCTATTCCAGATAGCGCCTTCGCTAAAGTGCGTGGTCTGTTCGATAGCTACGGTGTGGACGATGCGGCAACGGTTGAAACTATTGCATCGGTCTATGACGCTAGTGAATATCTGCTCGATCCACATTCAGCGATTGGTGTTAAAGCCGCGCGTGAGTGTCGCCGTGATATGTCTACGCCGATGATTACCTTGGCGACGGCGCATCCCGCGAAATTCCCTGAAGCAGTAATGAAGGCCGGTTATCCCACTGCGCCGGCACTGCCACATCATATGAGCGATTTGTTTGATCTAGATGAGCGTTACGAAGTTATCGACAATAACATTGGGGATGTTCACGCGTTTATCGCTGCCAACGTCCGCGCCTGAGTCGGTGTCTGATTTTCCTAAGATAATTCTTCGTACTCCCGCCGCTACAGCATTTTCTGCGGCGGTTCCTCCTTTGCTGCAAAAGTTATACGGCGCGCGCGGTGTGCTGAGCGACGCCGACATCGAAACAGGTTTAGAGCGTCTTCCCAAACCTGATATGAAAGGTTTGCCTGAGGCTTGCGCCTTGCTCGCCGATGCCATTCAAACGCAAAAGCGCTTGTTAATAATTGGTGATTTTGACTGCGACGGCGCCACCAGTACTAGCGTTGGCATGTTGGGTTTTAGGGCGCTTGGTGCCGCGCATGTTGACTATTTAGTCCCCAATCGTTTTGAGTATGGCTACGGTTTAACACCGGAAATTGTCGCAGTGGCGGCGGATCGTGAGCCAGATTTAATAATCACCGTTGATAATGGCATTTCAAGTATTGAGGGCGTCGCCGCCGCGGCGAAACTTGGTATTCCTGTTATCGTTACTGACCATCACTTGCCCGGCGATGCCTTGCCGGCAGCGGCCGCCATTGTTAATCCAAATCAGCACGGCTGTCCCTTTCCTGCAAAGTCATTGGCTGGCGTGGGGGTAATGTTTTATGTCTTACTTGCACTGCGTAGCGAGTTACGCGAGCGAGGCTGGTTTTCAAAAGAGCGTCCAGAACCAAATTTGGCGGAACTCTTAGACCTTGTTGCCCTAGGCACGGTGGCCGATGTTGTGCCGCTTGAACAGGCCAATAGAGTGTTGGTAACACAGGGTTTGCGGCGGATTCGCGCTGGTCGCTGTCGTCCCGGTATTCAGGCGCTGCTCCGCGTGGCGGGCAAAGAAGCGTCTCGTATAGTCGCCTCTGACATGGGCTTCGCCCTTGGGCCGCGCCTAAATGCTGCGGGCCGTTTAGATGATATTAGTCTGGGTATTCGCTGCCTATTGACCGATGACGAAGATGTGGCGCTGAGTTTGGCGGCGGAACTTGACGATTTGAATCGTGAACGTCGCTCGATTGAGCAGAGTATGAAAGACGACGCCATGCGGGTGTTGGCACATTTGCAGTTAGATGCGAGCAATATTCCCAATGGTATTTGTTTATACGACCCAACATGGCATCAGGGTGTGGTCGGTATTTTAGCCTCGCGTATTAAAGACCGTTATCACCGGCCGGTGATTGCTTTTGCTGACGCTGATGATCATGAAATGAAAGGGTCTGCCAGATCGATTCCGGGCTTACATTTGCGTGATGCCTTAGATTTGTTGGCTAAGCGAAATCCTGGCTTGCTCAACAAGTTTGGCGGTCATGCGATGGCTGCGGGCCTAAGCTTGGCCAAGAAAGATTACGCGCGCTTTGAAGCTGCCTTTGACGCGATTGTGGCGGAGTTGGCCAGCGAAGAGCAGCTTACCGCCGCCGTGCACAGCGATGGTGAGTTGCAGCCAGAGGACTTTTCCATCGACCACGCCGAATTGCTGCGCAGTGCGGGGCCTTGGGGGCAGAATTTTCCGGAACCAAAATTCCATGGTCGCTTCGGGCTGGTTCAGCAGCGTATCGTTGGCGAACGTCATTTAAAAATGGTCTTGGCGCCCATCGCTGCCGACGGTCAACTTAGCCAACAGATCATTGATGCCATCGCCTTTAATATCGACACCGCGATCTGGCCAAATCAGCAAGCAGATCAGGTTTATGTGGTGTACAAGCTTGATAGTAATCTGTTTAGAGAGCGTTTGACGGTGCAGTTATTGGTCGATCATCTTCAGGCGGTCGTCGAATAAAGCCAGTTACCGGCACAGATTCTCGTTTGGATTGATTTATCGGTGCCGACTCATTACCCAATTCCTCGCTGCGCTTTGCTCAGTGCCCCGCATCAGGTAAAATGCCGTCCCTTTTCCACGTCTTACCGGATGTTGCTCAATGTTAGAAGTTAACGCCATACGCCAATCTCTTAAAAGCATGAGCGATAGAACCGACGTGCTTCGGGGGTATCTTTGACTACGCCAACAAAAAAGAGCGTTTAACTGAGGTTGAGTTAGAGCTGGGTGATCCAAAGGTGTGGGATGACCCAAAACGCGCGCAGGATCTTGGTCGCGAACGCGCGTCCTTAGAGGCGGTTGTCGCTACTATCGACGAGCTAGATAGCGGTGTAGCCGATTGCAGTGAACTGCTGGATATGGCGGTGGAAGAGGGTGACGACGACACCATTAGCGGCATGCAGTCTGACGTTGATCGTTTAGAAACGTCGTTGGCGACCTTAGAATTCCGCCGTATGTTTTCTGGCGAGATGGATCCAAATAATTGTTACCTGGATATTCAATCTGGCTCAGGCGGCACCGAGGCCCAGGATTGGGCCAATATGGTTTTGCGCATGTATTTGCGCTGGTGCGAGAGCCGTGGCTTTAAAGCGGAACTGGTTGAACTGTCAGACGGTGAAGTGGCGGGTATTAAAAGCGCGACAATCCATATTCAGGGTGAATATGCCTTTGGCTGGCTACGCACAGAAACCGGTGTTCACCGTTTAGTACGTAAGTCGCCTTTTGATTCCGGTAATCGCCGTCACACGTCGTTTTGCTCAGTGTTTATCTCGCCGGAAATTGATGACGATATTGAAATCGATATTAATCCTTCAGATGTGCGTACCGACACATACCGTGCTAGCGGCGCGGGTGGTCAGCACATTAACAAAACCGATTCGGCGGTGCGTTTAACCCACGTACCCACTAATATTGTGGTGCAGTGCCAAAACCAGCGTTCGCAGCATCAAAACCGTGATAGCGCATGGAAAATGCTAAAGGCAAAACTCTACGAATTGGAAATGCAAAAGCGCAATAGCGCGGCCCAAGAGCTTGAAGACAGTAAGTCTGATATCGGCTGGGGCAGTCAAATTCGCTCCTACGTTTTAGATGATCAGCGCATAAAAGATTTGCGTACCAATGTGCAGACCAGCAATTGCGGCGCGGTATTAGACGGTGATTTAGACCTGTTTATTGAAGCGAGTTTGAAGAGCGGTTTGTAGGCATTGAGCTGAAACAGAAATTAACAAAACCATTTTTATTTAATGTCTAACGCGATTGAAGGCGTTTGACCCAAGGATTACACCATGTCAGAGCAACACAACGAAGCTGAACACGTTCAGGAAGAGAATCGCCTTATCGCAGAGCGCCGCGCAAAATTAACGGCGATTCGCGCGAAGCGTAATGCCTTCCCAAATCATTTTCGTCGTGAGGATTATGCCGACCGCTTGCAAGCTGAGTTGGGCGAGAAGGGCAAGGAAGAGTTAGAGGCCTTAGATCGTCAAGCGAGCATTGCCGGGCGCATTATGGCAAAGCGTGGGCCGTTTATGGTGCTGCAAGACATGACTGGCCGCATTCAGGTCTATGTTGATAAAAAACAGTTTCCAGAAGAATTAGCCGACGAAATTAAAACCTGGGACATTGGTGACATCATCTCTGCGACTGGCCCCGTGCATAAGTCTGGCAAGGGCGATTTGTATGTCTACATGAAAGAAACGTCGCTGCTGACCAAATCCCTGCGCCCGCTGCCAGATAAGTTTCATGGCCTGCAAGATCAAGAGATTCGTTATCGCCAGCGCTATGTTGATCTCATTATGAATGAGTCTTCGCGTCGTACTTTTGCGATCCGCTCAAAAATGATTAGCTCGATTCGTAATTTCTTGCAGCAACGGGACTTTGTCGAAGTTGAAACCCCGATGATGCAAGTGATTCCTGGCGGCGCAAGCGCGCGTCCCTTTGTAACTCATCACAATGCGCTGAGCATGGATATGTATTTGCGGATTGCGCCAGAGCTGTATTTAAAACGTTTGGTGGTGGGCGGTATTGAACGGGTGTTTGAGATTAACCGTAATTTCCGTAACGAAGGCTTGTCTACCCGTCATAATCCAGAATTCACCATGATCGAATTCTATCAAGCTTATGCTGACTATAAAGACATGATGGATTTGACCGAAGCCATGTTGCGCAATACCGCCCAGGAAGTGTTGGGCACTACTACGATTAATTATCAGGGCAGCGAATACGATTTTGCTAAACCCTTTACCCGCCTGTCGGTTTTCGACTCTGTGCTGCAATACAACGCGGATATCACCGCAGAGCAACTGTCTGACATGGCTCAAGCGACCGCCATCGCTAAAAAACTCGGTGTCGATGTGAAAGACAGCTGGGGCCTAGGTAAGATTCAGATCGAGATTTTTGAAGAGACCGTTGAGCATAAATTAGATCAGCCGACGTTTATTACCGAATACCCAACAGAGGTCTCGCCACTTGCACGTTGCAATGACGACAATCCTTTTGTCACAGATCGCTTTGAGTTTTTTGTTGGCGGTAGAGAGTTGGCAAATGGTTTCTCGGAATTAAATGACCCAGAGGATCAGGCAGAACGCTTTATGGCGCAGGTGGCAGAGAAAGAGGGCGGTGACGACGAGGCTATGCATTATGACGCTGACTTTATCGCGGCCCTTGAATACGGCTTGCCGCCGACAGCTGGTGAGGGTATTGGTATTGATAGGCTGGTGATGTTATTTACCGATGCACCGTCGATCCGTGACGTTCTGTTATTCCCGCATATGCGCCCAGAGTAATCTCTATTTGTGTGTTCAGGTGGTCGTAGCGTCACCTGAACGCATCTCCTAAAAGACTATTTTCTCCCCATTCCTCTCCTCAACACATTTGATATAAATCCCGCCTAGACAGCAACTTGGGCAACTATGTTATAGTGCTGGGCACGCATTTTAAGCACTGGGGATTTATACGATGAGTATCGAAAACGTCGATTTATTTGACGGTCTGATGCCGGAAGAAATTCAGATTTTACGTGACACCAGTGTGGTGCGTGAATTTGCAAAAAATACCGTACTGATTCACGAAGGCGATGTAGCTGACTCCCTTTATGTGGTCGAATCAGGTCGAGTTAAAGTGTATTGCAGCGACAAAGGCGGCAAAGACTTTGTACTGAATATTTTAGAGCACGGCGATTATTTTGGTGAGCTTGCGTTACTCGACGACGATAAGCGATCTGCCTCAGTGCGCGCGATGGAAGTCAGTAAAGTTCGTATTATCTATAAAGAAGACTTCAAGGCGATTCTGGATCTGCATCCGAATATCACCCGTATTCTTAATAAAAACCTCACCCGCCGCATTCGCAAGCTGACCAATGATGTGAAGAGTTTGGCGCTGCAAGACGTGTATGGTCGGGTGGTGAAAGTGCTGACCAGTTTGGCGGTTCCTGTTGGCGATGATGGCAGCATGCGTATCGATGAAAAACTCACTCAGCAAGAGATCGCAGATAGGGTTGGTTCATCTCGCGAAATGGTCGCTCGTATATTGAAAGATCTCACCATTGGTGAATACATTGACGTTGATGGTCGTCATATTATTATTAAGAGAAAGCTCCCAGAGAGTTACTAACTTTACTCGTTATACCGGTTTGCCAATAAGCTGAATGTGTTGTTCAGCGTAGTGTCTATGATGCGCCGTATACCTTCAATGGCCTCACCATGTATATGTAAGGCCGAAGGCGAACCAATGGGCACCGCAGGTTTCTTCCGCGTCGCTTCCTAGTGGCAGTTGCGTATTTGTGTACTGGCGTTTTATTTTTGGCACGTAGACATACCCTATTGATGTTTCCCAGTGTGGGGCAATTTCGTGATTTACGCCCGCGGTGAAATGCCACTTGGCGAGGAGGTTGTTTAGTGGAGATTCGTAGCCGTGTTTTATGATATTGCCAAGGTGATTGATCCCCGCAGTGATTTGCGTTTGATCGTTTAGTTTGAATTTTGCACCAATTGACCTTGCGAATTGGTTTTGCCCACCAAAATCATTCGTTAATTTTATGCTATCTGGTGCGCCAGTTGTTTGCGCTTCTGACAGCGTGGTTGAGACCTTTCCTAGAGCTTTGCGCCAACGATAATAATTGAAGTCAGCGCCAAGGGTAAGTTGCGGACTTACTTGCCATGCTAACCCAATGCCTAGCTCACTCGGTAATGATAAGCCGTCGATCTTGGCTGAGTTGTATTTAACACGACCGAGACCCATCGCTTCAAAATTAGCGGTTGCATTGCCATTTTTTAATACCAGTTTTGTGTCGGAACCATAAGCTATTCCGAGGGTAAGTTGCTCGTTAATATCGTATTGCAAGCCCGCGCGCCACGCGTAACTAACGCCGCTGAGGTCCTCTATTTCTAAGCCGGCAAAGCCACTTCCGGCATCGGATGTGTTTGGAAATATCTCTTGTTCGGCTTGGGAATAGTTTATAGATCCGCTAAAGCCAATTCGTAACTTGTCGTTCACGTTCCATGCTATTGCGGGCGCTAGCCGAAAGACCCCGAACATGGCGGTAAGGTCGTCCGTGGTGCCGAAGGCAGTATTTAGGTTCGTATAGTCAAAGCCAACTCCGCCCTGGGCAAAAAAACCTAAGCCGACGGTTATATCGGAATGATTCTCAAGTGGTGTTGACCAAGCGCTACTTATAAGTATCGCACGATCATTACCTGAGCGGTCGTCGTTGTTTAAGGAGTCTGCGTGGCGAATACCGTTCATAAAAACGGGTTCAATTACGGTGCTAAATTGAGCTTGCTTAGAGATAGCGATACCAGCAGTGTTATTGTTGATACTGAGTGGGTCGCCGGAAAATCCCATATCAGTGCCAGCCATTGAAACGCTATCTGTCCCGAAACCAAGGGGTAAAGATCCGATGCCTGCCCAACTGTGAAGTGGCAGCGCAGCTGAGAAAAAGATCATGCAATGTCGGCAGATTCTTATTTTTTGATTTAGATTAATAGGCACTGCGTCTTCCGATTAAAACATACTAAGTGGTATTTAAATTGATATTATACCAGGTGGTATGTTGCTGCAAGGATTTACTAACGGTGTCGCATGGGTAAAAAGATCTCTCTCAATAACTCAAATTGGCTGGCTTGATGGCAAGTGATGCGCGCACGAGAGATGATGTTTTTTCGGCGATTATCAATTGGGAGGTAAATGATTTAGGCAGTGAGCCGACGCAGATGATTACTTATAAAGTCATTAGCTCTCAAACTGTGGTGCTGTGCTGTGCTGTGCTGTGCTGTGCTGTGCTAAGTTGAAGTTGGTAAACACAGGCTTTGTTATAAGATTATTTATTAACGATAAGTTCTGCGCTTCCTCGCCCAAACTTGGCGTTTAATTCTTGGCCTTTCTGTAAGTTCGCCGCGTCGCGAACAATAGCGCCACTTTCGTCGCTAATAATGGCGTAGCCTCGGTTTAAAGTTTGTTCTGGCCCAAGGGTCTTGAGTTGTTGCTCCATATTTTTTAATGCAATTCGTGGCTGCTGTAGTCGTAGTTTGATGGCGAGTTGCATCCGTCCACGCAGTGCATTCAGTTCTTTGTATTTTGTTTTCAATTGGCGTTCGGGGTTGAGTAGGGCGAGTTGTTGATTTGCCGCATGTAGGCGCTGTTTGCGCTGCCGCTGGGCTTGCAGCCACTGCCGCTGTAAACGCATCTCTAAATCATCTAGGCGCTGACTTTGTTCGCGTAATTGACTGCGCGGGTCGCGCACTCGGCGGGTAATCGATAGCAGCTGTTCGCGCCATCGCGCAAATCTGCGCAATTGGCTATTGGCGAGGCGGCCCTTGAGTAAATGTAGTCGTGAGATCAACTCACCTTGGTCTGGGCTTAGCAGTTCGGCGGCAGCAGACGGGGTGGCGGCGCGGACGTCGGCGACAAAGTCGCTGATACTAAAATCTACTTCGTGCCCAACGGCGCTAACAACCGGCAGCGCGGAGTTGTAAATCGCAGCTGCGACCTCACGCTCATTGAACGGCCATAGATCTTCCAATGAGCCACCGCCGCGCGATACTAAAATGACATCGAAGTTTTGCAGCCCCTGACTAGCCCAAATATTGGCTTTTAGAATTGCATCGGCGATTTGCTGTGCAGCCTGCTCACCCTGCACTAGTACCGGTAATACGCTAATTTGCATGCTGGGCCAGCGGCGCATTAATACCGATAAAATGTCGTGAATGGCGGCGCCTGTGGGTGACGTGACTACGGCGATATGCCGAATGTTCTCCGGCAGTGTCTTTTTGTTCTCGGCGTCAAACCAGCCCGCTGCCATCAGTTCTTGTTTGAGTTGTTCAAATGCTTGCGCTAAGACGCCAGCGCCAGCAGGTTGCATGCTGTCTACAATGAGCTGGTAGTCACCGCGCCCCTCATAAAGACTAACTTTACCGCGTACGTTAACTTGCTGGCCTGGCTCAGGGCTAAAATTGACCCTCATATTCTTACCCTTAAAGAAGGCGCAGCGAATTTGAGCGCGGTCGTCTTTTAAGGTGAAATACCAATGGCCGGAGCTGGGCCGAGACAGGGTAGAAAGCTCGCCGCTAACGGTGACTTGCGCGAAGCAGTCTTCTAATAATTGTTTTGCCAAGCCATTTAACTGGCTGACGCTTAGGGTTTGTGGCGGTTCTTGTGTAGTCATTGGTGCATTATACCGATATATGGTATTCGGTCGCTAAGAATCGGTTTACTCGGCGGCGCCCATGAATTAAAATTGCGAGGATTCTAGCCACAGGCACCGGAATCAAAATATGTTACGCATTGCCCAAGAAGCTCTCACCTTTGATGATGTACTTCTACTCCCCGGTTACTCCGAGGTCACCGCGAAAGACGTTAGCCTTAAGACCCAGCTGACTCGCAATATCTCCTTAAATATCCCGTTGGTTTCTGCCGCGATGGATACAGTTACCGAAAGCGCGCTTGCTATTGCACTCGCGCAAGAGGGCGGTATAGGCATTATTCATAAAAGCATGACCATCGCTCAGCAGGCGCAAGAAGTGCGCGCTGTTAAAAAGCACGAAAGCGGTATTGTTAAAGACCCCATCACCATTGAGGCCAGCGCACCCCTTAGCGAATTGTTTGAGCTGCGTCGTCGCCACAAAATCTCTGGCGTGCCGGTTTTAGATAAAGGCGAGCTGGTTGGTATTGTTACTAGTCGAGACGTGCGCTTCCAAGAAGAGTTGGATGTGCCTGTGTCGAGCATGATGACCCCCAAAGAAAAACTGGTCACTGTGAAAGAGGGCGTCGACATGGCGGTTGCCCGTGAGCTACTGCATCGTCATCGCATCGAGAAAGTGTTGGTGGTTAATGATGATTTTAAGCTCACCGGCATGATCACTGTGAAAGACATGAACAATGCTCAGACCTATCCCTTCGCGTGTAAGGACAGTGCTGGCCAATTGCGCGTTGGCGCATCGGTTGGCACCAGCGCCGATACTGATGACCGTGTTGCAGCCTTAGTTGCTGCAGGCGTCGATGTATTGGTGGTCGATACTGCTCACGGTCACTCAATGAACGTACTTAATCGTGTGCGTTGGATTAAAGAACGCTATCCACAGGTAGACGTGATTGGCGGCAATATCGCAACCGGCGCTGCGGCGCTTGCCTTAATAGAGGCGGGAGCAGACGCGGTTAAGGTCGGTATCGGTCCAGGGTCAATTTGCACCACCCGTATTGTTACTGGTGTGGGTGTTCCGCAGATTAGTGCTATCGCTAATGTCGCCGAGGCATTAAAAGGCACGGGTGTCCCGCTTATTGCCGATGGCGGCATTCGTTTCTCTGGTGATTTGTCGAAGGCTGTTGTTGCTGGCGCCAGTGCCATCATGATGGGTTCGATGTTTGCGGGTACAGAAGAAGCACCGGGCGAAGTTGAGCTATTCCAAGGTCGTACTTACAAATCCTATCGCGGTATGGGTTCACTTGGTGCCATGACTAAAACCCAGGGTTCGAGTGATCGCTATTTTCAAAGTGCCGATGACGGCGCGGAGAAACTGGTGCCCGAAGGTATTGAAGGCAGGGTTGCTTACAAAGGCCCGCTATCAGCTATCGTCCATCAGTTAATGGGTGGACTGCGCTCGGCAATGGGCTATACCGGCAGCCTCGATATGGAAGCGATGCGTACCGTTCCCGAGTTTGTCCGGGTGACGTCTGCGGGCATGAACGAGAGCCATGTTCACGACGTAAGTATCACCAAAGAAGCGCCAAACTACCCGACCTAATGCTTAAATTTACGTCGCATTGTTAAGCACAGAAACCCGCTGCAAAGTTTTTCGAACCAGCGGGTTTCTGTTTATTTGAATTGTCAGTAAATCCTGCTGAAATTATTGAGAGAGCTGCTGTGTCCATCCCTGATATTCATGCCCACCGAATTTTAATTCTCGATTTTGGTTCACAATATACCCAGCTTATCGCTCGCCGTATTCGCGAAATCGGGGTGTACTGTGAAATTCGCGCCTTTGATATTGACGATGCCGACATTGAAGAATTTAAACCCTCTGGTTTTATTTTGGCAGGTGGTCCTGAATCGGTAACGGAAGCGGGTTCGCCACGGGCACCGCAAAAAGTATTCGAGCTTGGTGTGCCAGTTTTAGGTATTTGCTACGGTATGCAAACCATGGCCGAGCAAATGGGGGGCAAAGTAGAAGGCTCGCCGGTACACGAGTTTGGTTATGCGCAAATTAAATTAGAAACTAACAGCGCGTTGACCTTAGATATTGCCGATCACATTGACAGTACCGATGGTAAAACACTATTAGACGTGTGGATGAGTCATGGCGATAAAGTGATTCGTCTGCCCGAAGGTTTTGAGGTATTGGCTTCAACGCCGTCTTGCCCAATTGCTGCGATGCAGTGCGAAGCGAAGAAGTTTTACGGCGTACAATTCCATCCAGAAGTTACCCACACTCTGCAAGGGCAGCGTATTTTCGAACACTTCGTACTAAAGCTATGTGGCTGCGAGGCGCTGTGGACGCCAGCCAATATTGTTGAAGACGCCATTGAAAAAGTACGTGCTCAAGTTGGTGATCAAAAGGTGTTGCTGGGTTTGTCTGGTGGCGTAGACAGCTCTGTGGTTGCCGCCTTGCTGCATAAAGCGATAGGCACCCAGCTGACTTGCGTATTTGTTGATAACGGCCTGTTGCGTAAAAATGAAGGTGATCAGGTCATGGACATGTTCGCTAAGAATATGGGTGTAAAAGTTATTCGTGCCGATGCCGAACACGCCTTTTTGAGTCAGCTTGCCGGGGAGTCAGACCCAGAGAAAAAACGCAAAATAATAGGCAATACGTTCATCACAATATTCGATGAAGAAGCCACTAAACTTAAAGACGTTAACTTTCTTGCGCAGGGCACCATCTACCCAGACGTCATTGAATCTGCAGCATCAAAAACCGGCAAAGCCCACGTTATTAAATCCCACCATAACGTGGGCGGATTGCCAGACGATATGGCAATGGATTTAGTAGAACCGTTGCGCGAACTCTTTAAAGACGAAGTGCGTCGCATTGGTTTAGAGTTAGGTTTGCCCTACGACATGGTATATCGCCATCCATTCCCAGGCCCGGGCTTAGGTGTGCGAATTTTGGGCGAAGTTAAAAAAGAATATGCCGATATTCTGCGCGAAGCGGACGCCATCTTTTTGGAAGAATTGCACCGCGCCGATTGGTATCACAAAACTAGCCAAGCGTTCGCCGTGTTTTTACCGGTCAAATCTGTCGGTGTAGTAGGGGACGCACGTCGTTACGAATACGTGATCGCTTTACGTGCAGTAGAGACCATCGATTTCATGACCGCGCGCTGGGCGCACTTGCCTTACGAGCTATTAGAAACCGTATCTAACCGTATTATTAATGAGATAAAACAAGTGTCACGGGTTGCCTATGACGTGAGTAGCAAGCCGCCTGCGACAATTGAGTGGGAGTAGTCGGTGTTCTTAGCTTGTTGATATATAAGAAAAATAAATATAATTGACAAGTTGTTCTGCATTATCAATATTATTTTTCATGGTATTGCCTAAGACCTAGTTAAGGTCAAGCTTCAATACCATGAATAGTATATTCAATGGCCCATGGTATTGGAAATATATAGTTTATTGATTTTAAAGAGCTTTTATATAGATTAAGGGCTTTGTAAAATCATGGTGTTGGGCTAACAAATAAACAGGCGGTGTTATGTGCGCTGAAAAGGTAAGTAATACTTAGGTTGAATTCTAACTCGTTATAAGAGGATTCATGCGATCCCTCACCCGCAAACTAGGCGGGTGAGGGGGCTTAATATTACAGTGACAATTGCGTGCGAATTGATATCACATCTATGTTGTCGGGCTCACCACCGCCGATTTGTATTACGGGGCTAGACTCAACATCGTAAGAGCGACTATAGCCCATTAAAACGCGTAGATTGTCGTTCAGATACCAATTTAGGTTTAGGCTCAAACGCTTCTGGCTACCACCCTGAATGTCTTCGTCGCCAAGATCCAGCTCGTCCATTCGCAGCGCTAGTTCCCAAGCGCCCCAGTTATTTTGGGAAGGGTTAAAGTTGTTGCGCGCTTTTAATTTTTTAAACTCGCCATCAGATCCTTTGTAGGTGCGTGCTTCGCCAGTTAATGACCAACCAAATTGGAGGTAGTGAGCGTCGAAGCTCAGGTCGCTTCCTCCGTCTCGTGATATGTCAGCTTGGCCAAACTCGGCTTGTGCTGAGAAACGTCCTAGCATGGCTGCGAGTTCAAATCCTGACAGCTGAATTTCGTCGAAGCCGGCAATGCTGCCAGTATCTGTTAGATAGAAGTCCGACATATTGGTTGTTTCATAGCGTAGACGCGGTGTTTTACTGTTGCTCAAGCTGTTGTTGTCATTGGCTTTGCGCATACCGAGGTTGGCGCCAATATGTAGTAATTTACCTGCTTCGTTGATGGGGGCGAAAGTGCCGCGCATGGCCACGCCGCCGCCTTCATCAGCGCCGTTGCCGCTTGATGAGATCGCATCGCCATAAATACCGCCTTGCAAAGACCAGTTCTCGCCCATTGTTTTGGCATTCAAGCCGATAGCACGATCAAAGTGAGGTAGTGTTAAGCCGGTAAGCAAGGAACGCTCATTGAACATAATATCGTTTGAGCTTTCCTGAACTTCCATGCTCAACGCGTGCTTCTGGTTACCAACCGTAAACTCCAAATTTGGGGTGGCGTGATAGACCACAAAAACGTCTTTCATCGAGACACTATTTCCGCCCCAATCGCCTTCAATCACATATCCGAAATCTCGGTTGAACGTGCCTTTTAACGCAAGGCGAGCCCGTCGAATCTCTGTGCCAGAAACGGCTTCAACTGGGTCGCCATTACTGCGTTTTTGCAGGTCATCATTGCTGTGAATGCTAGCGTCAGCTTGGATACGACCACCTAGGTTCATGCTGAAGTCACCGTTTCCCGATTTGACCACCAAGCCTTTTTTACCAACCTCTAGCTGGCTTTGGGCTTTTTGCTGTTCTTCCAGCTTGGTAATACGTTTCTGGCTCTCTTCTGAAACAGCTTCGAAGGTGCCTAGCTTTATGCGGTTAGGCCCAGGCTCGGTGAATACCTGCTTGGTATTGCTGTCCATATAGAGGTTGAAAGAGGTTTGCGGAGCCGCAAACGCCGTAGAACTGATGGCTAAAAGACCCACAGTCGCTAGTAGCTTAGAAAAACCTTGGCCGTGTGTTGATTCTGGTTTAGGTACAAACTTAGATATCAGATTTGTCATTGCGTCCTCGTTCAACGGTTCGTTGCGTAAGCGGATATCTTAGGTAAGGGTATCCTTGGATTGGACGCAAGTTTGCTACATAAATATGACATTAATGTGACAGAGTGACTTTAAGATGACAAAAATGTGTCAATTAGATGTCATTTTTAAGTCTAATACGCCGCTTGATATGGTTTTGGTGGGTTGCTGTCCTAAATAGTAACCAAAGAGACTGGGTGATAAGTGTGCGATTGTACGGCAGGTAAATGGATATCTACGCTGGTATTTGATGTATTGAGTTTGACAGAATAGGTGTATTTTAAATCACTGCTAAGTAGCCCAAATTTCCAGCGAATATTAGGTATTTCGACATGATATTGATCATGAAAACCGAATTTGAAAACCTTCAAAAGAACTGTGCCCATTCATTTGAAACGGATACCAATACCGATAAACAGGTGGTAAAGGTATATCGTGACGATGCTTTGATTGCTAAGAAGATAAAGATTAAAAAATCGATTCGGTATTTTGGTGTGCAGGGTTACAAGGCGTTTTTGAGCCTGTCTTAACCACGTACCATTTCACCTATTTGGAGTCGAGACTCCCTCGTCGACTATAGAGTATAGGTACCTGCTCTAGGGCGACACAGGGGGTTTTTAGTTGCCATATTCTTTAATAATGTCCTCATAGTTTCGAATACGTTGTACATAGCGCACTGGCTCTAAGCCCCGCGCGTAGCCATATTTAAGGTCTTTGTAAAACCGCTTATCCGAAAGCAGGGGGAGAACGTCTCTTAGGTCGGCCCATTTATAGGGATCTTTGCCCAGTTTACGGGCTAAAGATTGCGCGTCATGCATATGCGCACGACCGATGTTGTACGCCGCTAAGGCCATGTAAGTTCGGTCTGGCTCCGGAATTTTTTTGTCGAATTTTTCTCTCATTTGATTAAGGTATAGGGCGCCAGCAGGGATCGCTTCTTTTGGGTTTAAGCGGTCTTTAACACCTAGAGATTTAGCTGTATTTTGAGTCAGCATCATTATGCCTCTGACTCCAGACGGGCTTTTTGCCGAGGCATCCCAGTGCGACTCTTGGTAAGCCTGAGCAGCCATCAGGGATTCATCCAAATTGTGTTTTTTTGCCGCTTTGGCAAAGATCGACTCGTATTTGGGCAGACGATCCTCAATTCGGGTAATCAGCGTGCGAATATCGACGAAATCAAATTGTTGTATGAAACTATAATAGCGGTTGTGAACAAGCTGTGAGGTAGCCTTAGCAGATGCACTTTTTAACCAGCGATCTACTTCAGATTTAAGTGATTTACCATCGGCAGGCATTACCCATGCTTGCGACTTCGGTTTACTTAGGTCGAACATAACAGTCAGTTCTGGCATAAAGCGTCGATTTACATCGACAATAGTTGAGTCTGCCACGGTGCAATCAATTTTACTGTCCCACACCTTTTGCAGTAAGGCTTCGGTGCCGGTTTGGGTATTACTTTTCCAACTGATATCTGGGTTCTTAGATTTTAGCGTTTGTAGGGTTTCTTCGTAGCTGCTGCCGGCGACAATCTCTAAGGAAATGCTTTGTAGTTGATCAATTGACTTAGCGACATTGCCACCGCGCCGACAAACTAGCTGCTCGGTAACGCTTTCAGTTTGACTGGAAAAGAGAAAGCGTTTTTGTCGTTGATCAGTAATAGTAAGTCCAGACGCCGCCATATCAGCTTTTCCGGCTTCTAGGGCTTGCAGCGTGTCATTGACCGTTTCTTCGAGCACAACGGTCAGCTTAACCCCAAGATGGTCGGCAAAGGCTTCAGCCATCTGGTACTCAGGCCCAGCCGGATGATTATCTTTATCTAAGTAGTAAATTGTAGGGGCGTTGCGCATCAGAACCCTCAGTTCGCCTGAGGCTTTGATATCAGTCACTGCGCGGACTTTGGCAGACACGCTATCCTTACCGCATGCTGCCAATATCATGCATGCCAAGCTAGTGATAATGAGTTTATTATTCATAATTAAGCCTTTTCAGTTACTTACTAAAGGGTACGGCAAATTTCCCCGTTCCGATTCCACCCCCATTGAAACATGAACTATTTATGGCCCTTCATTATCTGTTCTGCATTTGGTCGTTTGTGTCGTCTAATTTATTCCGTTAGAAATATTGGGCATTGCCCCTGCGTCATCACTTTACTCGTCGGTAAGTGTTTTCTCTTTTGATCTGATCCACACGTCCCGCTGCGGAAATGGAATCTCTATTCCGTGTTGTCTCAATGTTGCTTCTATCTCTACGTGGATTTCATGAATTAAGGGCATGATATCTAACATACTCGGTACAAACACCCGCAGTTCAAAGTCGAGGCTACTGTCCCCAAACCCGACAAAAAATACGGACGGCGGGGGATCTCTGGTGATCCGACGGTTTACCTCAATGACTTTAGATAGCAATTTATGTACGGCTAGAACATCTGAGCCGTAGGCAACACCCACTTTGATGATCTGCCTGGTAATAGAATCACTTAAGGTCCAGTTTGTGAGCTGCTCAGTAATAAAGGTTTTGTTCGGAATTATCTGTTCCTTGCGATCCCAGTCAGTGAGGGTTGTCGCGCGAATACGAATACGGGTGACGGTGCCAGTGTGGGTGCCTACGGTAACGGTATCTCCCACCCTAATGGGGCGTTCGAATAAAATCAGCAGGCCAGATACAAAGTTGGCCACAATTTCCTGCAGACCGAAGCCAAGGCCGACACCGAGGGCGGCTATTAGCCACTGAAGTTTTGACCATTGAGCACCGATGATATTGAGGGAAACGATGATTCCTACCATGACTATAATGTACTTCACCACGGTGGTGATCGCGTAACTGCTTCCTGCTGCAAGCTGCATTTTACGAAGGATCGAGATTTCCAAGATACCGGGTAAGTTTTTGGCGCCCAAGTAGGTCAATGTCATCATGATGATAGCAATCATCCCGTCAGTCAGAGTGATTGCCTGATCTCCCATGGCAGGGTTGGTGCCCGCAACATGCCAAAGTTCAACATTATTGAGTACGCTAAGTGCCGGTAGTATTTCGGCCCATAAGTCCCATACTAGGACGATAGCAGCAACGCCAGTTAACAAACCCAAAAATCCTCTGGTTTGTTGGCTAATTGTGTTCATATCGTACTCAGTCGGTCCAATGTCTTCAGGTATTCCTTCGCCCGCGTTTTCCGCTGCCTGCCGATTTGCGCTTTGTGTTTGCTCGGCTTTGCGCTTAATACGAAGCCGTTCGAGTGTCATACGCCGTTCAATTACTGAGAATACTCGTAAAGTGAGGGAATAAAATATGAACAGTACAGCGAGTAAACAGGCAGTAACAAATAGCTTGTTTTGAATAGTGAGTGCCGAAAAGTGATAGCCGTACCAAGATAGCCCTAGAAGTATTAAAGGAATACTGACAGCGAAACCATGAATTATATATTTAAAGCTGATTTGTCGACGAGAAATATGGTTTCGCAAAAGAAAAAGTTGCCATAAAACGCGATGCAATACATAAGCCAAGGCCAGTGACGAGATACCGAAAAGTAGACGGCTAATAATGGTATCGCCATCTGTTGCGTGTTCTGAAATCGGTATAAAGAGTGTTACAAAAACCAGTGTTAAGGTAAGCCAGTTTAAATTTTTCCTGGTGACGTCCAGTATGTCGAGACGCCATTTAAAGTGGAGTTCGGCAACACCATTTTTCCTGCATACTTCTCGAAAAATATTAAGTAATAGCCAAAGTCCAGCTGCATTCTTCAGTCCTTCGTGAATTTGCTGGGTAACTGCGCCGCCGTCGGCAGTTAAGTTTGCTAGAAATGCCAGAACTAGTGGGCCAGGCGCCGCGAGTACGAGTGACACTAGCAAGGCGGCGGCGGTATGAGAAAATCGATCTCGATTTACGTTGCCGACGTTTTTGGCTAAGGCTTTTATCAGTCTAAGTAATCGCTGTTTGAAAAAAATGATAAGTCCAGGTATGAGCAGTAAAAAAAATTGCCATTTATTATTCCACTGCTCACCATTCCACATTGCGCTTGGCTGCCACCGCGGTAATTTGCCAGACCAGGGATCCTTCTGCGTCATGGCCTGTTGTACTTGAAGCCATAGTGGTGTCGTGCTGGGTATCCACAAAAGACGACTATTGAGCAGTTCAATGTATTCAGCAGTCTTTGTATTCAACGTGATATTTTCACTGCGCGTAGTCATTATCGCTTCAACGTATCGACGATAGATTTTGATGCCGTCCTGAAGCAGCTTAGTTTTTACTTCGCGCAAGTTGTCTAGCGGTGACTCATAATCAGTGAGGTCTGTTTTGGTCATTAAATATTGCTGATCTTCCAGACGAAGCTTGGTTAGTTGGGCGCGGGCGAGCTCTTCATCTAACTCTTTGGGTTTTAGTGTTAGGGAGGCGCGTTGAAAAAACTGTTGGCGCTGCGCTAATAAATCAACGCCTAATGAAGAAAGACGGTCGGCGCCCGTAATAGCAAGTTGTTGTGACATACTGTTGGAGTAGCGTTCAACGTAAGCCCGTTCATCACGCAATACAGCGAGTTTGTTCAATAATTCATCTGTACGTGCGGTAACGTTGGCGATATCTGTTGCGAGCTCAGCATTGTCTTTGGCAGTGGCCTTAACATTCTCGTTCGCATTTTCCAGTTGAATAAGACGCTGCTGGGCTTCTTTGGCGACGGCCTCTGCTTGATTTCGGCGGGAGCTGCTAACGGCGTCTTGTAATTTCCCGATTGCTTGATTTGATATATTGATTTTGCGCACGATCAAATGTTGCTGCAGATCAAGAATTTCAAGTCTTGAATCTCTGGAAATAAGCCGTTGTTGCAATAATTCAACCTGCGCATTCGCAGCACGGCTTTCGCTTAAGTTGAATGCTCTGCGTGCTTTGGCAAGTTCTGTTGTGTCACTTTCTGGTGTCTCGGCCAATTGAGCTTCGGCGGCAGACTGTTTCTGTAAGGCCGCTTCAATCAGTGGCGATACATCTTGCTGCGCGCTCAAAATCTGAGCATTTATGTCGGTTTCTTCGCTGTGTAGTTCTAATAATGTTGTCTGCTGATTGAGTAAGTGTTTTTCCAGAAGTTCTAGCTTGCCACTCATGTCAAGCTTTAGGGGAGCTTGGTCCAGTTCTCGCTGCAAGCCTGCGACGCGTGAGGGGGCGCTTGCTACTTGTTCTATATACCGCTGGGCCTGATTGCGGTCGTCGTTCGCGAGAGTCAGATTCTCAATCGTTTTCTGATAGAGCTGAACGATTAGATCACGTTGGTCTGCGCTGAGTTTGTCAGAGGACTGAGCGGCATTCAGTCTAAATTGGATGTCATTGATACTTTGTAATTTGATGTCCGAGTCAGCGTAAGCCGCGCTGGCGAGGCTACTCAGTAATACGCAAATTATGCCTAGTGTGCTCAATAGATGCGGGCGCGACTGATGAGTCAGTTGAATTGACGTGTTATCTCCATTGGTGATCATTTTGCTTAATTTAGCTACGGTCGTGACATCGAAATACGTCTTTCTGAAAAGTAGGAGCGGGTGTTTAGATATTCGATAATTTAGCAGTCGAGATAACATGTGTTGCCTTTTTGATGTTTAGAGCGTGGTTTATACATTGAGCCAGGCTAAGCAACCAATATGTAGACCTGATCATTCCGGCTTGGAGATGGATATTGGGCTGCCGCAAGTATCAGAACAACTGACGTTAGCAGAAATGAATACTGACACGTAAACAAACCAGTGTTGATGCGCCAAACGTGTCACTGCTAAGTGTAGGGGGTTATCTAAACATTTCAATCTATGGATAACGCTGCGCAGTCAGGTGTGCTGTTTCTGCAAGTTTAACACGGGACTACCCAGGATATTATGTAGATAGCTGTTTCTTCAGTTTGGCCATATTGAGATTAAACGTAATAGATTGAATCCTTGCGCTCGTCACCGGCAGTTTAAGATGTCTCGTTAGGTCGTTATGGTGTAATTGGCTGAGTGTATAAAACACCGTTGCTGTGCAGTGGTTACTAGATTTCTATTTTTACTCTGGGTTTGGTGGTGTGGGTGTGGGTGTGGTTCTTGAATAGTCAAATATTGTGTTAAATGCGGAAGTAGATGGCATTTCTAGGTAGCTTAGCTCGTAACCCCCATGATCCCATTAGGGGCTTTAAGTCTTTCTTTCAAATTTGAATCCCGATGTTCGGTGGCTTGATCGTTATCTGTGCTGGAGTTCGAGTAAGCTTGGGAGTAACGCTATGACGCTTGATCTGCATCAACTCCCATTTTTGCGAAACAATATACATTGTAATTGACCGTCGTATTGGTGAGTTCTTAGACCTCATCGTTATCGACTAGTTATCGTTTTACATTCTCCATTTATCAATTTCCGCTCATCTACTTTTAGGAAGCAGTGGGAAATATTGATTTCATCGCGTTAAGGCTGGTGATCAATAGTATTTTCAACGTAGATGAATAGGGAGCCTATATAAATTATCGGCAAGGTATTCACTGTCCAGCTTTTACGCGGCGCGAGTTTGTTTAGCAACATATTAGTGACGATTTTCAGCTTTCACATTGGTAAGTCGTCGCAGCCGGATCAATTGCTCTCGCGGCTGGATGATAATGAGCAATACTTGATCAACTAGATCATCCGATCGTCGTACTCTGTTATCAAATGTCAATCGCAAAGAGACATTGAGTCGAATGAGGAATATTTTTGGTGTTTCCCAATATAGTTTGCGGTGTTAGGCCAATAAGGAAAATTACATGCTGGCAATTTTTACAGAACTGGCTGACTTTCTTGCTTTTACCCTTTTTGGCTTAACGCCGAATTCAAAGCTAGGTGATGCGGTTCACTTCTTTATTGAGGATACCAGCAAGATATTTTTCCTCTTACTGGTGATGATTTACTTTATTGCACTCATTCGTGCCTCGCTAAATATTGAACGAGTTCGCGATTATTTAGCGGGTAAGAATAAGCTTGTCGGCTATGTTATGGGGTCGATATTTGGCGCTATAACCCCGTTTTGTTCTTGTTCTAGTATTCCCATATTTTTAGGCTTTACCTCTGGCGGTATCCCCGTCGGAATCACCATGGCATTTCTATTAACCTCACCGCTCATTAATGAGGTTGCTGTACTACTTTTGTTGAGTATAGTTGGCTGGGAAATAACACTTATTTATGCGCTGGTTGGTTTAGCAATCGGCATTGCCGGCGGAATGTTTCTCGACCTTATCCATGCGGAGAGATTACTACAACCCTTCGCTCGTAAGGCGTATGAATCGGCAAATCCGGCGCTAAGTAAAGTTACAGGCAAGGCAAGTATTTCCTTTAAAGAACGACATGAGTTCGCCAAACAAGAATTACAGGATATTTTTAGTCGTGTATGGAAATGGGTATTTATCGGTGTGGGTCTAGGCGCCGCGCTGCACGGGTTTGTGCCAGTTTCATGGGTCGAGGGCAATCTCGGTGACGGCCAGTGGTGGTCTGTTCCCTTAGCGGTTGTTCTCGGTATTCCACTCTATTCAAATGCGACTGGGGTTATCCCGGTAATGGAAAGTTTGATTGGCAAAGGGCTGCCCATAGGAACCACATTGGCCTTTTGTATGAGCACCGTAGCAGCAAGTTTTCCGGAGTTTATCTTACTCAAGCAGGTAATGACCTGGAAGCTACTGGCGACTATTTTCGTTCTGTTGCTCGCGTCCTTTACCGTAGTGGGATGGATACTAAATGCAGTTAATGTCAGTTAGGAGAGAGATATGAAAGAAATTACCGTGTTGGGTAGTGGCTGTGCCAAGTGTATTAAAGCCGCTGATTTGATTAAGTCGGTAGCTGCGGAATGTAAGGTAGCTGTTAATGTCACTAAAGAAACGAGTCCAGAGGTGGTAATGAGCTATGGGGTAATGAGTACGCCAGCGATTGTTATCGATGATGTCCTAATGCACTCGGGATCAATTCCTGAAAAAGAAACCATCAAAAGCTGGTTGGTTTCTAATTCTTGATCCTTTGATCGAAATCAATTCATGGAGGATGTTTAGGACTTATGATCTTGAATCATAGGTCCTACGTTGCCTTAGCGTAGCGTCGACGAAAATTGATAATAACGTCGTCAACTAAGTAAAAAGGAGAGTTTAAATGAAATGCAATGTAGGCAAAACAGATCGAAATATCAGAATTATTGTAGGTCTTTTTGTTATTGCGGTTGGAGTCTTCTTTAAATCTTGGTTAGGCCTTATCGGCGCCATTCCGCTTGTCACCGCCGCGTTGGGGTGGTGTCCAATTTATGTTCCTTTCGGCCTTACAACCTATAAGGACAAAACGCTATAAATTGCGTCTTCGTTTGACCACGCTATGCTCGATACCAGTAGGGCGTAGGTAGCCGCGTTTTGAAACTGGTGGCTTTTCGAATTTATTTTAGCTGGGGTAAGAGTAACAAATGTAGTAGTAAACGATCATATCTTGGCTGCTTGGAACTTATCATGGTTGAACGCGGTTATTCATATCCGACATATGCAAAAGCAATTCATTTGGGGATTGCGGTATTTGGTATTACGGCTTATCTAACCGGTGATTGGGCAGAGGGTGACGGTACTTCCTTGGGTTACTTGATGCATACCTATTTAGGTCTGTCATTGGCGGCCTTTATGTTGCTTAGAATTGGGGCGGGGTTTCCTGGGCATCACGTGGTTACTTTTAAAGGGTGGTCGCCATTTTCTCGGCAGCAATGGTGTTTGGCTATAGAGGACGTATACACACTCTTAAAGCTTGGTGTACCTGAGCGAGAACCCCATCAAGGGCTAGCAGGTATTAAGCAAGCATTTGGTCTGATTGTATTTGCATGGATGGGGGCTACCGGCACGGCGATATATTTGTTGAACGACGGCCTAAAAAGCGGTGCGTTTAAGTTTGCCGAAGAAGTTCACGAATTAGGCGAGGCACTAATTCCAATCTATCTGGTGATGCATGTGGGTGCTGTCATTCTTCATACTCTGAGTGGAAAGCCGATTTGGAAGAAAATGTTTACGAGGTAGGTATTAAGTATCAAGGGAGCAGACCCTCTAAGTTTTTCGCTAATGTTCAATTAATATAGCGTTTGAAACTAGCAATTACAGGCTGCCAAGGAGGGCGCTATGACTAGATCGCCGCAACAATATTGAATTAAACCTCCTGCTGGAATAGTGAGCGCGCCAAGTGAATATCCGTGGTTGATACGCCATAACGACGCCGCTTTAAGTATCATGCGCTATTTTCACGAGTTTGGTGCGGAAGCACTCGATAAAAGAAACACCCAATGAAATAAGACCTTGCACAGATAAAGCACGGATACTCAGAAGCTCTAGCGTCAAAGCGCAGATTTATTTGGTGGCAAATCGACCTTAAGAGTCATGGGGGGGATGAGAAATCAAGGAGTCTGAGGACCCCTTGATTCACTTACGCGCTAATACGGTGATCGCCGCTCATTGCGCGATTAGGTATATCAAGAATTCCATGATGAAAGGCAATTACTGCCGCCATCGAACGATTGTGGACGCCCAATTTCCGATAGATATCTTTTACATATCCATCAACGGTGTGTGCGCTGATAGATAAGATTTTTGCAATTGTCTTATTGCTATTACCTAGCGCAAGTTCTCTGAGGACGTCATGCTCCCGTCGTGTGAGGGGAAGTGCTTGTGCTTCAATACGCTGATGGTTAGGGCTGTCTAGTGGCATTTGGCTATCACCTTATCGGTTGCGATTGCCAAGTATCTTCCCCCTGAAACACGGGGCTGACAAATGAAAAAATACGATGTTTCGAGTTAGTTTATCTTATCTGACCACTCTTTTGAGATAATTTCTTTCAGCCATTCGTGAAAAGCCATAATCACCTCATCGTTGGAATCGCTATTGCAATAAGTCAAAAAGCACTCGCCGTGCGGTGTAACTTTGTTGAGCATGGGTAGCACAAGATCGTTATCGTTTCTCATGAATTGGTAGGTCGTGGGCAGATAGCCCATGGCCACGCCAATATTGTTTTTCACTGCTTCAATACTAGCCTGTACAGTGCTAACTACGAGCTCATCTTGCGTATCTGGGGCCAGACTCCATTGCGTCTGCCAGCGCGGCCATTGGTAAGTGTCTCCTGATATTTTGATGAGTCGGCAATTGCGGAAATCACCATCGCTTAATCCTGGGTGTTGCTCCAGATAACTGCGACTACACAGGGGCGTTAAGGCAATTTTTACCAGCGGATGATAAGTCAGTTCAGGTTCATTGCCGCATTCATGCCGAATGGCTACGTTGGCTTCTGATGTTTCCAAGTCTATTCTTGCCACGTCGGAGTCAATCTGAATATTTAGTTCCGGGTGTTTGGCTTGAAAGTCGTGAATATTCGGGAACAGCAGTAGGCTGGCAATATTGGGTAAGGTGTTGATTACGAAACGACGTTTTTTCTTTTCCTTGCGCACTGCTAGCGTCGCGGTATCAATTAAGTCCAAGCCGCGTTTTACATGCAGGTAATAGCGTTTGCCCTCTGCCGTTAAGGAGATTTTTCGGTTTTCTCGTTTGAATAGCACGATCCCCAGGTTTTCTTCTAAGGCTCTAATCTGATGACTTACCGCCGGTGGTGATACAAATAGTTCGTCTGCAGCGTCTTTAAAACTCATTCGGCGAGCTGCCACTTCGAAAACACGGATTAAATTCAGGGAGGGTAGATGTTGACTCGGCATTACTTGGTGAGCTCAAATTTAGGACACATAGATCAATTCAAAAACTTCAGGGCTGACGTTGGATGGTATTGTAACTTTGTCTGTTAAGGTTTTATAGCAACTAATCAGGCAGTTATGTTTCAATTTTCGGCATAGTTACAAGGGGCGATACGCAGATTTTAATTTAATGGATCTACTTTCAGTTTCTTGAGTGGTATGAGCAGTTGTTTTCAGTGCAGCTAATTCAGTCGTCTCGCGGTAAAATTGGTGTTCACCATAGTTTCATTGCATTTACACGCAGTTCTGACCGGCTATTATTTGAATTCGAGATATGTTCTTTACACATTACTCCCCGAAATGACATCGAACATTTCCGCATCAATCCCTGCTTGTCTTAGGCGATGATAATTTACTTCCAGTTCGCTCAGTAATTCGCTGATGTTTTTTTCAGCTCTTTGCATGGCGGATAATCGGCTAGCATTTTCACTGGCGAGGGATTCAGCGCTGGCGCGAAAGAGAGATACAAAAAGGTACTCGCGAATAAATGCGCCTAAAGTGGCGCTGCTTTCACCAAGTAGTTCTGGCGCGTTGTTGGTGGGCCACTGTTTTTTGGCAAGTTCTTCACACCATGGTTGGTTGAGGGGGAGAAGGTTTTGGTTTACAGGTGCGTACACTGCGCTATTGCCGGTTTGGTTATAAAACAGCTGGACGTCACTTTGTGCGCTTAGCGGGTATATGGACTCAATATCAAGCAGTACTTCCCCGATCAGTGCTGTAATCGCTTTGACAGAATTTGGTACATCAAAATGTCTTTGTGTCGTAATCCCCATGTCATTGAGCCGCTCGTTTAACCGTTCGCCAATCACCCAGACGAGGGCTTGTGAGGTTTCTGACTTTTGAGGGGAGATGAGTGATGGCGATGTTGCTTTTGCAAGCTCGGCGATGCGGTCGTTGAACTGCCCAACGAGTCCTTGGTCAGTGCCGAATAGGATAATACAGGCGGGCTGATTGGTATGCGTTGCCGAGTTATTCACTGGAAATAAGCCAGGCTGTCGGAAGCACGCCCCCAAGCCTCGTTCTACCGTTTGGTAATAATCAGCTAGTGCCGCGACTGCGCACTCGTAGTCGCCAATACTGGATGCCGCGACCGCTTTCATGGTGCGAACCACCGATTGTAGGCTAGCGGCACTGCTGATTTTATGCTTTAAACTCGCGGTAGTGTCGATAAGTTTGGCTCCTATTCTGGCGCTGTGCCAGCGTTATCTTCAGTGTTTTTTTGTGGCTCAGTGATGTCAGTTTCGCTGACGATAAACCTCGCCAACGCTGCTTTTGCGAGATCGACAAGGGTTTGAGTTTCTTCGTCGCTAATGCCTTTAACTGATTCGATGTTATCTCGTATGGTTTTGGGGATATCTTTCGCAGTGATTAGTAGACTATTTTCTGCCTTGGGCATACTTGCTAGGGGTATGGTGTCGAAAAGGCCTTCTTTGACCGCGAGTAATATTAAAATTTGTTCTTCGACTGAGAAGGGCGTGCATTCCGCTTGCTTAAGACTCATTCGTACGCGCTGACCGTGATCAATTACTTTTTGGCTTGCCGTGTCTACCCGAGCGCCAAATCGCGAGAAGGTTTCCAGTTCTTCAAATTGGGCGTAGGTCAGTTTTAAATTGCTGGCCACGGTGCGATAGGCTTTGCGCTGTGCCTTACCGCCAACCCGAGATACAGATCTGCCCACATCCACAGCGGGTAAAATACCGAGCTCAAAAAATGACGGTGATAGGTAAATTTGGCCATCGGTGATGGAAATAAGATTGGTGGGGATATAGGCAGAAATATCCTGTGCTTCGGTTTCTATGATCGGCAGTGCAGTTAGCGAGCCGCCACCGTGATCGTCATTTAGATGAGTAGCGCGTTCCAGCAAGCGGGAGTGGAGATAGAAAATATCACCGGGGAAAGCTTCGCGGCCGGGCGGACGTTTGAGCAGTAATGAGAGTTCTCGGTAGGCGCGGGCGTGCTGGGTTAAGTCATCGTACACAATGACGACGTCTCGTCCCGCTTCCATAAACGCTTCGGCGATGCTGGTTGCCGCATACGGTGCTATATAACTGAGTCCCGGTGGTGAACTACCTTCGGCGACGACTACCACAGTGTATTCCATCGCGTCATGTTGTCGAAGCGTGGCAATGACCTTGGCGACGGATGCGCCGCGCTGCCCGATGGCGCAATACACACAAAGGACGTTTTTACCGCGCTGGTTCACAATGGTATCAATGGCCAGTGCGGTTTTACCGGTTTGTCGGTCGCCTAGAATGAGCTCGCGTTGGCCGCGGCCTATAGGAATTAAGGCGTCGATGACTTTTATACCGGTTTGCAGTGGGGTGGTTACCGGTGCCCGATCCATAATGGGGGGGGCGGGGCGCTCTATGGGTAAACGGATGTCGCCATTGATAGGGCCAGCGTTATCCAATGGCTCCCCCAGTGGATTTATTACTCGCCCGAGTAGGGCGTCACCTACGGGTACGTCCATCACGCGGCCACTGCGCTGAACTTGGTCACCCGCCTTGAGCTTCCAGTAATCGCCGAGTAGTACCACGCCGACTTCGTCTTCGTCGATATTAAATGCGATACCGAGTAGACCGTCGCGGAAGTGAATAAGCTCCTCAGAGCCTACGTTGGGGAGACCGGAAACGGTGGCGACGCCGTTCGCGTTGTGGATGATACTGCCAACCTCTCGCGGACGAAGTTGCATCTTGAAGTCTTTGGTGGCTTGTCCAATATTCGTAAATGTGTGTTCCAACATATTTTCAAGGTCGTCGGATGTCGCTGTGTTTGGAAGCGTATCGCGTTCTGCTGACGTCATATTAGAAAACTCACGAAGTGCTGTTTGATACGTTTGTTTCAGGTTTAGGCTTTTCTTCCGGTTTGGGGTTCTCCTCGCTCGACGATATCGCTAGCGTCTGCTGCTCAATCCGAGCTCTGTCTAGGTGATTAGTAATATCGTCTGTTACGGCGGCCTCTAAGGTGTGGAGATATTCAGCAATGCTCCAGCCTACTTTAAAGCCATTGGCAGAAAGCTCGATACCACCGACTAAGTCTGGGGATTGCTCAAATATAAGCTGATTGTTCTCGCCCAAAAAATTATTCAGGGTTTGGGTTATGGTGTTTTTTTGTTCCGCCGGTAGGGCGTTACTGGAAATGACTTTGATCAGTGACGTGGGATGTTCGGGATGAGTGCTATCTGGATCTTGCTTTGTGGATAGCGTAAAGGCCGCATGCAATGCGCTTTTCTGCTCCTCATCCATATCGCGCAATTGTTTGGCAAATACCGCCACCATTTGTGATTCAATATCGACCGCAGCAAGATCACGCAGGGCTTTTTCAGCGATGGCGAAAATTTCCTTTCGCGCCGTGTTGCGCACCGATTCCTGTAGCGCTTGCATCTTGTTTTGCAGTGCACGCTGTTGTTTGGCTTCTAGAGCGGCTGCGTTTTCACGGGCTTCTGCCATCAAACGTTGACGCTCTGATTTTGCTGCGTCAGTCGCCTCGCTCAACAATTGCTCGCGCTGTTGTAAAAGCGCTCTGTTCTTGTCGTCAAAGCTGACTTTGGCCTCGCTTGCCTCGCGACTGATTTTATCTGCGCGAGCCAATTCATCGGCAATTTTTTTCTCGCGAGCATCAATGGCATTGAGAATGGGGTGGTATAGAAAACGCTTCATCAACCACACCAAAATAATAAAGTTGAGGACTTGCGCGCCGACCGTGAACCAATCAATAAGCATGACCTATTGTCCCGCAGTCCAAAAAGGGTTGGCGAAGAGCAGTATCATTGAGACCACAAAACAATAAATCGCGGTGGACTCGATCATGGCCAAACCAACAAATAAGGTGCGGGTAATGGTGGCGGAGGCATCGGGTTGCTGCGCTAGAGCGGCTAGGGCACTGGCGACGGCTTTACCTTCACCTAATGCGGGCCCCATGGTGCCAAACCCTGTGGTTAAGCCAGCCATCACAATGGAGGTAACGGCGATAATAGTCATACTATCCATAAAAAATCCTCAGCTTGAAGTGGGAGTTGTACGCGCGGTTGTGCGCGCAGCAGCGGCGATATACACCGCGGCCAGAATACTAAAAATATAAGCTTGTACCATGCCAGTGAGCAGCCCTAATAAGGTCATAACAATCGGGAAAATAAACGGTGTGATAGTGAGCAGAATGGCGAGAATCATCGCGCCACTCATCATGTTGCCAAACAGGCGCACAGCCAGCGCCAAGGTGCGAGATAACTCGCTAATCAGGTTGAAAGGCAACATGATAATGGTGGGTTTGGTATACGATGATAAATAGGCTTTGATTCCTTGCTCGCGAATTCCAAAAAACGGCACAACCACGAATACACATAGTGCTAATGCGGTGGTAGTTGAAAGTGATCCGGTGGGTGGCTCAAAACCGGGGAGAATAGTGCACAGGGCCGATGAGGCTACAAATAAAAATAGGGTGCCTAAAAATCCAAGATAGTATCTGGGTTTTGGCAGTCCTACTTCCTCAATTTGGCTCACAATATTGGTGACAATAATCTCTAATAAATTCTGCCAGCGGCTGCGTTCGTGCGTTGTCGATAAGTGCCGAGTGATAAGCAGCGAGCCGAGACCTAAGCCGAGCATGATTAGCCAGGTAAATACAATGGTTGCGTTAAGCTTGATCCAGCCTAGTTGCCAGTAAATGATTTCGTCTGGGCTAAGGTGCATGGTGGGTGTTTCCCTGTTCGCTGATTTTGTCGCCAGAAGGCGGTATTTTTTTCCACATCGGAAATATCACACCGACGATCATAAAGGCCGTCACGCAGCTGACGAGACGTTGCCAGTGGCCATCGTTGACAAAATAAAATCCTGTTAGCACCACAGCTACGCGCAGGACAAAGCTGGTAAAAAACCACAGGGCAGGGCGTTGCGAATTTAGGCCACGGCTTACGGTAAGGTAAAGACCGCCATAAAAAAACAATCCGAGACCAATACCGGCGACAGCGGCCAAACATAATGCTGCAATACTATTCATCGGGCCTTTTTCCCCTGTTTTGCGTGGTCTGATTGGCTTGATCATGCATGTCCCGTTGCTCCTTTCCCACCCAATGCCAGGCATTGAAACAGCCTAGACATAGTCCCACCATGAGTAGGGCCAACGTGTAGGTGTGGTCACCGGGATAGTGTTTGTCTAGCCACACGCCGAGGGTGGCACCCAGCAGTGTGGGAACAGCTACCGACCAACCGACTAAGCCCATCATACCGAGACCAAACCAAATACCCGGCGTATCTACTTGTTGTGCTCTCAATTTACGCGCAGCCTTGCTGCCTACGGTGTCTGAAAACGGTGTTCTTGCGTCGCGCGGTTCCTTAGGTGTCATTACGGAAGGCCGATAGTCGATGAATAAAATCACTTTCCATTTTCTGGTAGACGGAGTGAACGTTTTTGTCCTGTATGCTCTGTTGTAAAAAATCGCGTTCAACGGTGTTGTGCAACTCATTAAGGTCGTTGCCGGCAACAGCATGTCGCACCGAAATTGACACGTCCTTACCTGTTTTTACTAACACACCTTCATCTACTGCGACATAGACATCCTCTTCGCCGCGACGTTGGTAGGTCAAGATGCCGGGCACAATTGAGGCAACACAGTCGAGCCGCTTAGGAAGTAAGCCGAAACTCCCTTGATCAGTTTCGACAACGATGCGTTCGATCTCATCAAGGCTTTTGAAAACCCCAAAGGGCAGCAATACCTTAAGGTTCATCATGGGTGGGCGTCACTTTTTCGAGCTTCGTCTTGTTGGGTTTGGATTCTGGCTCAAGATTGGCTTCGTCGATGGTGCCGATCATATAAAGAGCTTGCTCCGGTAGGTCACTGAACTCATCCCGCAGGATTCGTTCGCAGCCTGTTAGTGCGTCTTCAAGAGCCACTAATTTCCCCGACATGCCGGTAAATTGTTCGGTGGTAAAAAAAGGTTGGGTAAAGAATCGTTCCAGTCGTCTGGCGCGGGCTACTACCTTGCGATCTTCCGCCGACAATTGCTCTAAGCCGAGCATGGATATGATGTCTTTTAGCTCCGCGTATTGCGCTAGGGTGCGGCGAATTTCTTGCGCCAAATTGTAATGCCGCTCGCCTAAGATACCTGGCGTCGCCATTTTTGAATTAGACAGTAGTGGATCGACCGCTGGATAAAATCCTTCGCTAGCGCGTTTTCGAGACAGGACAATAGACGCCGAAAGGTGGGAGAAAGTATGTACCGCAGCGGGGTCGGTAAAATCGTCTGCGGGCACATACACTGCTTGAATCGACGTAATGGCGCCGGCTTGGGTATTGGCGATGCGTTCTTCTAAGCTGGCTAGCTCTGTTGCCAACGTAGGCTGGTAGCCGAGACGCGAGGGCATTTGTCCCATTAACCCCGAGATTTCCGCACCAGCTTGAATAAAGCGAAATATATTGTCGATCAATAGCAGCACATCGCGGTGTTCTTCATCGCGAAAGTGCTCAGCCATAGTGAGCGCGGCGTGGCCGACGCGAAAGCGACTGCCGGGCGGCTCATTCATTTGGCCAAACACCATCACCATATTAGGCAATACGCCAGCTTCACTCATTTCTCGATGCAGTTCTTCCCCTTCGCGGGAGCGTTCACCAATGCCGCAAAAGATACTGACGCCGTCGTGATGGCCCACCATATTGTGGATCATTTCTGCCAGTAACACGGTTTTACCCACACCGGCACCGCCAAATAAACCGGCCTTGCCGCCGCGCTCTAAGGGGGCTAGCACATCTATAACCTTTATACCGGTGAGAAAAATTTCGGCTTGGGTTGAGCGGTTAATAAGTTTAGGCGGGGTGTTGTGTACGGACTTCCACGTGACGTTATCTAGCGCAGGGCCACTGTCGATGGTGTTGCCAAACACATCAAACATACGAGAGAGAATTGCGTTGCCGACGGGCGCCAACAATGGTCCGCCGCTGTCGTCTACCGTCATGCCTCGCGCTAAGCTTTGGGTCGGTGTTAAGGCAATACCACGAACGGTGTTGGCATCTAGATGAGTTCTCACTTCTATGCGAACACTGGCATCGCTGGTGTTCAGTAGTGTAAAAATGGGTGGTAGAGATTGAGCAAAGCGAATATCCACCACGCTGCCGCGCACCGAAATGACAGTGCCTTGGTTTAGCGGGGCGACCTCTGTGTTCATTCGCGAAATCCTTTGTCCGTTTACATGACACTGCGTGTTTAAAAGCACAGTGTGTAATTGCAAATTATGGAAGATATTCGGCGGCGATCAGTTATTTCGCATCGATGTTCGTATTGCGGTGCTATCTCATCAGCGCACTTAACTATTAACCCGGCGGATTTTGGTATCTGTTATGCGGCATAACGAATTTTCTCGTGCTTAAAATATTTGCGGACACGATGTGGCTTCCGTTGCAGCATACGCATGTGCTTCGATACCTTCTGTTTGAG
>NZ_JANZNQ010000080.1 GCF_027257955.1 Zhongshania aquatica
ACTCGCTGCCCAGCTCAGAAACCGCTGGGGTGACCACTCCTGATGTTTGCGATGTGCTTTGGCCATGTGCAATGGGTCGGTGGTGTGGCCACCGGCATGATGAACGCGAGGATGCACGGCGACTTGCCGGCCGTGATGGAAGATCGCCACCGTCGTATCGCCGGCATGCACCATCACCTCTTCCTTCACCAACTGGTAAGGCACCGAGTAATAATGACCGAGGTAATCGACGTGGTAATCCAGATGAACCCGCGCTTTTTTGATGTGGCGATAAGTGTACGCAGCACTGGGCAAAGGTTTTAGCGCCGGCTTATCCAGTTGTTCGAACTGGCTTAGCCGCGTGCCTGGGCGCTTCTTAAAGGGGCGGCGATTTAAATCATCTAACAGTGCTCTGATCGCCATGTTCAACGATGCCAAGGTATAGAACGTCTGCTTCCTAAGCCGCATCATGATCCAGCGCTCGACAATCTGTACGCCTACCTCAGCCTTGGCTTTGTCCTTGGGTTTATAGGGCCGCGCGGGCACGACCGCCACCCCGTAATGCTCGGCCATTTGCTGGTAGGTGGGATTGATGTCGGGGTCGTATCGACAGGCTTTACTGACCGCGCTTTTAAGGTTGTCGGGCACAACCACAGCGGGCAAGCCACCATAAAAGGCAAAGGCCCGAACGTGTGAACCCACCCAGTCGGGCAGGCTTTGCGACCAGGTGGCTTCGGCAAAGGTATACGAGCTGGCGCCGAGTACCGCGACAAAGACCTGAGCATCACGCACCAGGCCGGTCTCAGGATTCACGACCGACAAGGTCGGCCCGCAGTAATCCACAAACAGCTTCTCACCCACACAATGTTGCTGACGCATCGACAGCTGCTGCGTTTGGCGCCAGCGCTTAAATAACACGGTAAAGCGGGAGTAGCTGTAGTGCTTGCCCGGGTGCGCTTGGGCGTACTCTTGCCACAACAATAACCGCGTCATGCCTTTTTGTTTGAGCTCTTGCTCAATGCTCATAAAGTCGGGTTCGGCAACATTAGACGATGCGACCGTCGACCGCCGGGGCTGAAGCAGCGCCTGAAGCCCAATCTCAGACAGCTCATCCGGCAATGGCCAGTCGAGGCCCGCGGCGTCGGCGCGCTGCACATACTTGGAAACCGCACCCACGGATAGGCTCAGGCACAGGGCAATTTGACGCACCGACAGCTGAGCCTCGTAGTTGAGGCGTAGGAGTTCTCTTAACTTCATCATAGTGACTCTCTTGGTACTCATGGTCGTTCCCTGTGGTTGAACGAAAAACAAAGGGAACGCAGATTACGGACAATGCCGTTGCCTGCAAGAGATGAAGGGGGTTGTCTGCTATGGCTAAGAAATTTTGCTAAGCGTGAACACCTAATTTTGCGCGGTGGCAAAAGTGTTCACGGTTCGACAAAATTCAGTGTTCACAGTTGAGAAAATCGCTGTTTTTCAAGCATGTTGTCGCTTTTTACGGTTATGCGGCATCCTTTTCTGGGTTTAACTTCACTTCACTAATGAAGTCCCAGTTCCGGCAGCGCCGACTCCATCTTCCAGGGTTTTTAAGCT
>NZ_JANZNQ010000081.1 GCF_027257955.1 Zhongshania aquatica
GAAATTCATCCTGTACTGCACGTTATCCTTGCCGCTTTTGCGCCGGGATGACGATGCCAAACACGAGATTAGCAATGCGACATATCAAAGAAATTCTCCGCCTTAAACTTGAGGCAAAGCTAAGTCACAGACAGATAGCGCGCAGCCTGGGCATTGGCGTGGGCACCGTATCAACCTACGGCAAACGCGCCTCTGCGCTGGGCCTTTGCTGGCCCTTGCCCGCCGAGCTGTCAGATAACGATCTTGAGCAACTGTTGTTTCCTTCACCCCAGCTGAGTGCGCGACATGGCCGCGTTATGCCTGATTGCGCCGCCATACATCTGGAGTTAAAGCGCAAAGGCGTCACCAAACAGCTGCTGTGGGAGGAGTACAAACAGGCCTATGGTGACGCGGGTTATCAGTACTCGCAGTATTGCGGGTATTACCGCGAATGGCGCGCCCAACAAAAACGCTCTATGCGGCAGATACACCTCGCCGGTGAAAAGCTGTTTGTGGATTACAGCGGCGCAACGGTCGCTATTGTTAACCCCGATACGGGAGAGATCCGCAACGCTGAGATCTTTGTGGCAACACTCGGCGCCAGCAATTACACCTTTGCCACCGCCAGCTGGACGCAACGCAAAGCGGATTGGATCGATGCCCACGTTAAGGCCTTCGAGTTCTTTGGCGGTGTGCCGGAGATCATTGTGCCTGATCAGCTTCGCAGCGCAGTGAGCAAACCTTGCCGTTACGAACCAACCATCAATGCCAGTTATCAACACATGGCCTCACACTATCGAACCGCGATCATTCCTGCGCGGCCGCTCAAACCAAAAGACAAGGCGAAGGCCGAGAACACGGTGCTGATTGTGCAGCGGTGGATCTTGGCCAAGCTACGTCATCACACCTTTTTTACGCTGGCAGAGCTGAACCTTACGATTAAAAGTTTACTGGAAGATCTCAACCAACGGCCCTTCAAAAAGCTTCCAGGTTGCCGCTTAAGCCAGTTTGAGATGCTGGACAAACCGGCGCTTAAACCGCTGCCAGCGACGCGCTATGAATACCTTGAGTTCAAGCTGGCGCGGGTCAATATTGATTACCACGTCGAGTTCGACAAGCACTATTACTCCGTTCCTCATCACTTGGTGAAAACACAAGTTGAGATCCAGGCCAGCCGCGACGGTGTTGCTATCTTCTTTAAGGATCAGCAGGTAGCACGTCATGCACGTAGCCAGCGTCAAGGTGGATTTACTACCAGCACACATCACATGCCTGAAGCACACCAGCGGCATCAGCAGTGGACGCCGAAGCGACTGCTGTCGTGGGCGGGAACAATAGGCCCCGCAACACACGCGATGGTTGAGCTGTTCTTACAACGAAAGCAGGTGCCAGAGCAGGCGTATCGCGCCTGCTTGGGGTTACTGAATCTCGCCAAACAATACACACCGGCACGCCTAGAGGCGG
>NZ_JANZNQ010000082.1 GCF_027257955.1 Zhongshania aquatica
GGGACTGTAGATAAAACTGTGTAACTGCTTATCATTGAAAGCCAGTAATGGCTAAGGATAGGCAGTTATGAACAAGAAAGAACTGGAAGCCTTCGCTCGGGAGGCAGCTAAATCAATCAAGTCTGAGAGTGATCTCAACGACTTCCGTCAGATGCTCACCAAAGTGACGGTTGAAACGGCGCTGAATGCGGAGCTGGATGATCATCTTGGTTACGGGCGGCACCAGCAGTCCGAGTCGAGCAATAGCCGTAACGGCTATTCCAGAAAGACACTCAAAACCGAAGATGGCCAATTTGAACTCGACACTCCAAGGGATCGGGCCGGTAGCTTTGAGCCTCAGCTGGTCAAGAAGCAACAGACTCGCTTCACCTCAATGGACGACAAGATTCTCAGCCTTTACGCCAAAGGCATGACAACACGCGAGATCGTCGCAACGTTCAAAGAAATGTACGATGCCGATGTCTCCCCAACGCTCATTTCCAAGGTCACTGACAGCGTTATTGAGCGAGTAAGCGAGTGGCAATCCCGCCCCCTAGATGCGGTTTACCCCATCGTTTACCTTGACTGCATCGTGGTCAAAATCAGGCAAGACAAGCAGGTCATTAATAAGGCTATTTATCTGGCCCTCGGCGTCACGATGGAGGGGCATAAGGATTTACTGGGTATGTGGCTGTCTGAAAACGAAGGCGCGAAGTTCTGGCTCAACGTCCTGACTGAATTACAGAACCGAGGGGTTAAAGACATATTGATCGCCTGTGTCGACGGCCTGAAGGGCTTCCCTGAAGCAATAAACGCCGCCTTCCCTGAAACACGTATACAGCTTTGCATCGTCCACATGGTACGCAACTCGGTGAAGTATGTGGTCTGGAAGGACTATAAAGCGGTCACGGCTGATCTAAAGCAAATTTACCGATCTGCCACAGAGGAAGAAGCCTTGCTCGCACTGGAGGCGTTCGGTGAGCGCTGGAACGAGAAATACCCTCAGATTGCGAAGTCGTGGACGAATCACTGGCACAATCTCAATACGCTATTCACGTTCCCTGAGGACATTCGTAAAGCGATCTATACGACCAACGCCATCGAGTCACTCAACAGTGTCATTCGCAAAGCTATCAAGAAGCGTAAACTGTTCCCGACAGATGACTCGGCTCGAAAAGTTGTTTATCTTGCGATCATTGATGCATCAAAGAAATGGACAATGCCAATTAGAAATTGGCGTGCGGCCATGAACCGATTTATGATTGAGTTCGAAGACCGCTTGAAAGACTATGCGTAAACCACGAGCAGTTACACAGAATTATTTACAGGCTC
>NZ_JANZNQ010000083.1 GCF_027257955.1 Zhongshania aquatica
TATTCGCACGCCGGCTCCCAATCGCTTACACGAGCTGTCAGCTCTACGCTCAAACTTGGGTTTTTCCGACATCGGTTCAACCTGTTCGCCATCAAACATTATGCTTTGCAATCGTGGTGAATTATCCTTCTATTTAATCTTCTAATATTCAGATTATCTGGATGCCGCTAACATCGGCTCATAGCTCGCTTCGTCGTGAACAATTGCCCACGCGATTCGCGCCGTCTTGTTTGCCAGTGCGACTGTTACAACATTTACATGCTTACGCGCTTTTAACGCATTTAGCCATTGGCTCAGCCCGTCATCTCGATCCTTCGCATGCCGAATGACGGCCCTGGCGCCGTGAACCAACAGCTTCCTCAGGTAGCTGTCCCCTCGTTTACTGATACCCAGCAATCTCTCCTTGCCACCGGTACTATGTTGACGTGGAGTAAGGCCGAGCGAGGCTGCAAAGTCGCGACCCTTCCTGAACGCTTGGCCGTCTCCGAGCGCACCGGCAAGAGCGCTAGCGGTAAGTGGGCCAACACCACGCACATCCAATAGGCGACGTGCCGCCGGATCGGTTTTAACTGACTGCTCAATTCGGGTATCAAGATCGGCTATGCGGTGATCAAGGTGCCTCAAATCGTTGGAGAGTTCGGCCAGTAAAACTCGAAACTCATCGGTCAAACCATTCTCCGCATCTTCAAGCCATTGGGGCAATGCTTGCCGAAGCTTATTGATGCCGATCGGTGCGATAACGCCGTATTCGCCAACTAACCCTCGAATCTGATTTGCCTTGGCCGTACGCTGACCAACAAGCTCCTCTCGCACCCGGTGGGCAGCTTGAATATCTTGCTGCTTGACCGTTTTAATGCCAACAAACCTCATTCCAGGTCGCCCCATGGCTTCGCAGATTGCTTCAGCATCGACACGATCATTCTTGTTACTTTTTACGTAGGGCTTCACGAACTGAGCCGCAATCAGTTTAACGGTGTATCCCCGCCGCTGTAGCTCTCGCCCCCAATGGTGGGCAGAAGCGCACGCTTCCATTCCAACCTCGGCTCCTTTTGGTACGCGCTGACAGAGCATATCAAGCCACTCATGACGTTTGAGCTTGACTTGCCATTGAGTCTTTTCATGCCGATCAACACCGTGAACATGAAAAACAGATTTTGCGATATCTACTCCAACTCTTGTAATGTTCATATAGGGCTTCTCCTCATCTTCTGAATGGCAAATTGACACTTACCATTCTGGCGCATTGACGCCGCATTGCTAGGGTGAGGAGGAGTCCATCCCATTGCTTAC
>NZ_JANZNQ010000084.1 GCF_027257955.1 Zhongshania aquatica
TGCGTATTCCGCTGAACCTGATCAGTCGTACCGCTTGAACGTGATCACTTAATCCACCTCATACATCATGTGCCGTCTTTTTACTTTAAGTGATCATCTTCAGTCAATGTAGTCATCAGTTTTCGCATGGATTCCCCCTTCAAATTGATTTTGTGAGCGTTGTGTAAAAGTCGATCCAAGATGGCGTCAGCCAACGTTGGATCATTGATAAAGTCATGCCAGTTTTCCACCGGAAGCTGGCTCGTCACTATCGTTGTTTTTTTGTTGTGCCGATCCTCCATGATTTCCAGCAAGTCGTTCTTTTACACTTGCGTCAGCGGCTCTAAACCCCAGTCGTCAATGATCAGTACGTCTGCTTTGGCGATTTGCGCGAGGAGCTTGAGGTAGCTGCCATCACCGTGGGCGATGGTGAGCTGTTCAAACAGCCGAGAGGCGCGGAAGTACCGAGTGGGATGACCATGTACGCAAGCATGGTGGCCGAGAGCGCAAGCAAGATAGGTTTTGCCGCAGCCCGTCGGGCCGGTCATCACTAAATTATGCCCCTTGCTAATCCAATGATTGCTTTGCAGGGCGGCAACAGTGCTTGGCTTAAGTCCGCGCGGATGGCTGTAGTCAACGTCCGCCAATCTTGCCATTTCTTTAAAGCGTGCAGCGCTGAGTAAGCGCTGCAATCGTTTGTCGTTCCGGTAGGTAACTTCCTGCTCAATAGCTAAGCCGATACGCTCTGCGAAGCCAAGCCCATCGTAGGTGTTGGGCTGACGGAACTGCGCTTCCAGTGCGTCCGCTAAGCCGGTGAGTCGAAGTTGCCGGAGTTGTTGTACGCTTTGTGTTTCTAACATGTGCTTTCCTTGGGTTGGGTGGTTTGATGATTTTGGTTTAGTGGTAGTAATTGGCGCCACGGACATTGCGATGAGACTCACTTGCCTGTGCCTGTGGTTCTAGCGGCAGGGGCAGTTGATCCATATTGCTCTGCAGGATCGATTTGATATTGGCTAGGCGCAGGGCTTTGATGTGATGCGCGCGTAGGCAAGCCGCCTCTAGGCGTGCCGGTGTGTATTGTTTGGCGAGATTCAGTAACCCCAAGCAGGCGCGATACGCCTGCTCTGGCACCTGCTTTCGTTGTAAGAACAGCTCAACCATCGCGTGTG
>NZ_JANZNQ010000085.1 GCF_027257955.1 Zhongshania aquatica
GTTGCTTACGATAACTTTCGCCCTCAAGTTCAATGATGGTCGCATGATGAATCAGGCGGTCAATGGCGGCAACGGTCATCATTCCGTCTGTGAATATGCTGTCCCAAGCGCTAAAGGGTTGGTTGGCCGTCACAATTAACGTGCCGCTTTCGTATCGGTGCGCGATAAATTCAAACAGCACATTTGTTTCTGCATCCGTCTTTTTCACGTAGCCAATATCGTCAATGATAATGACCGGGTATTTATCCAGTCGCGTCATCGCGGTCATGAGGTCAAGATCGCGCTTGGCTTGCTGGAGATGCTGCACTAGGGCGATTGCTGGGAAGCATTTACAGCGAATGCCCTGTTCGATTAGTGCATGCCCCAAGGCGCTGGCAAGGTGTGTTTTACCGGTGCCGCTCGGGCCAATTAGCAGTACGTTGTCACTCCGGCGCGCCCACTCTACGTCTTGCTCAAGCTTAGCGATGCTGCGCTGATTTTGGCCGCTAAATGGTTTTCTATCGAGCGTGGCAAACGTCTTTGTCGTCGTTAACTGAGATTCTCGACGCCACTTTTGTATACGGCGTTGGAGCCGATCCGCCATTTCATATTCACACAGCGCAAGCAGGTAATCAACGTGAGACCAGCCGCTATCCGCTGCCGTTTGCCACAGCGTTTTGTAATGCCGGGCGAAGCCCGGTAGGCGCAATTCTTTAAGCAATAACAGTACGGAGTCGCTCATGAGTACACCGCCTCAAACGTATTGCCGGGGTTGGCCCACAGCAGCTCATCGTATGCCTTCAGTGAATGCTGTACCGGTTGCCTCGTCTCAGCCTCTTGTGTCTGGTGACTCAGGAACCGGTCTTGAATCGCGAGGATGGATGGGAACTCGCCAAGCAAGGCGCCGGCCAGTAAACCCTCACCCAAATCAGTTTCACAATCGTATTCAAAGGCTAGGCGCAAAACGGTTACCATCCATTTACACGCTTCGCGTTTTTCCAAGTGTTGATCCGCACATCGCCACAACTGCCGGTATGCCTCGTTAGGCAGCAAATCGTCTCGTAAGCTTGAGTAGCGGAAGGCTTGAGGCTTGGATGCTAAAGCCCGAATCACATGTTTGTAATCAATGCGGCGTGCACGCTGCTCGCCCG
>NZ_JANZNQ010000086.1 GCF_027257955.1 Zhongshania aquatica
ATGCAACCGAGTGGCTTTGGTTTTACAATCATGAACGCCCCCATAAAGCCAACAATGGGAAGCCACCATTGATGGCTGCTTAACTTCTACTTTGAGCATCAGCTAAAAATGGGAGGATTACCGTGTCATATCGGTATTGCTCCCCCTTGCGTAGGCAATGTTTGAAGTCAATATTGTAAGTATTAAAAGTTGCTTAATCATGGTGGTGCTAACGCCGAAAGCAGACACGCAGCTTATCTGCGTCGGCCTGCCTTGCCTTGTTAAATGCCTTACTGTTAACATGCGCATTAACTATACGCATAGCGTGTGCGGGAGGTTCTGGAATGCGCGAAATATTCGATAAAGATGCCCCAAAAAAAGCCACAAATCTTAGTATAAACAGTAGCTTACTTGCTGAAGCAAGAAGCCTAAAGGTAAACCTTTCTGCCACCCTTGAGCGAGCGCTGGAAGAAGAAATCAGGGAGAACAAGCGCAAAAAGTGGCGTGAGGACAACAAACAAACTATCGAGAACTGCAACCGCCTTGCAGACCGTGGACTATTTGCTGACAAACATCGAGGCTTCTGATGAAGCAGTTTGACCTGTACGAGAATCCAGACTCTGATAGCCACGCAACATACCCTTTCTTCGTGGATGTGCAAACCGACCTACTCGATAATCTTAATAGTCGCGTCGTTATACCGATTTCTCCGGTACAGGATGCAAAGACATTTCCCAAAAACCTGTGCCCAATTGTAGAGATTGGGAACGAAAAGTATGCCCTACTTACCCATCAAATTACGACGGTGTCAACCTCATTTCTCTCTCAAAAAAAAGGCTCATTGCTACTTAATCGAACTGACATTATTTCAGCGCTCGATTTTCTCCTGATGGGCATTTAACGCCGTGGTCAGTGGGCCAGAGTAGTGGAGCATTTTTTATGGTAAAAATAGCGTAGCGATACCATAAAAAATGCGCAGCGCAACTGGCTCCACTGCACCACCTTGTGTACGCCCAGCATGGGCATGAACTAATGAGGTGAAAGTCCTCTGTAGGAAGGTCACCATCCTTAGCGATTTATGATCGTTATTAGATGTTAACTACTAGCGAATGGCAAGGGCTTGACC
>NZ_JANZNQ010000087.1 GCF_027257955.1 Zhongshania aquatica
TATTAACCCGGCGATCAAAAGTATCTGATATAATGCGCGAATGGACGAAAAAATTGATGCAAGAAAATTATCCTTAGAAGTTCTTGAAGAAAAACGCCGACAGGCGCATCGACTTCGGAAACGCGGAATGACGAGAGCCGAGATTGGCGAAATAGTGGGCATTCACGCGGATACGATTGGTCGTTGGTTAAAGCGCGACAAGAATCAACTAGGATACGATAAGCCGGGGCGAAAAGCCGGTAGTGGGCGGCGGTTAACGGCTGAACAGGAACAGCATATTGAATCGGTGCTGATCGACAAAACGCCGGATCAATTAAAAATGCCCTATGCGTTGTGGACGCGGGAATCGGTTCGCGAACTGATCCTTAATTGCTATGGGCTGGCGCTACCCGTACGCACCGTTGGCGATTACCTAAAGCGCTGGGGCATGACACCGCAGAAGCCACAAAAGCGTGCGTATGAACAACGCGCACCGGAAGTGAAAGCATGGCTAGAGGAAGAATATCCGGCGATAAAAGTGCAAGCGAAGCAGCAAAATGCCGAGATTTACTGGGGCGATGAGACTGGTCTGCGTAACGACTGCCAGCATGAGCGGGGCTATGCGCCCAAAGGAAAGACCCCAGTGATTCGTCTAAATGCCAAGCGTGAATCGTGCAACATGATTTCAGCAGTGACCAATCAGGGCAAAGTAAGATACCAGATATTTGAAGGCAACATGAATGCGGATAGACTGATTGATTTCATGATGCGATTGCTCAAAGATGCGAAGCGCAAAGTGTTTTTGATTCTGGATAATCTGCGGGTGCATCATGCCAAGCCGGTAAAAGAATGGTTAGAGGCGCACAAAAAAATGATTCAGGTATTTTATCTGCCAGCTTATTCGCCAGAACTAAATCCTGACGAGTATTTGAATTGTGACCTCAAGGGTGGTGTGCATAGTGGGCAGCCCGCACGCAATAAAGAGCAACTCAAACAGAAGGTATCGAAGCACATGCGTATGCTGCAACGGAAGCCACATCGTGTCCGCAAATATTTTAAGCACGAGAAAATTCGTTATGCCGCATAACAGATACCAAAATCCGCCGGGTTAATA
>NZ_JANZNQ010000088.1 GCF_027257955.1 Zhongshania aquatica
CAAGCCTTGGCACATCATAACACGGTATTTTCTCAATTGCTGAAACTGGTATCGAGACATGAATTTGAAACCCTCGCTAAACAGCACCACGAGGGGCAAAAACTGCGCAAAATGTCGCGCTGGTCTCAGTTCGTTGCGCTGAGCCTGGCACAACTTTCTGGCCGATCCAGCTTGCGCGATATCGTCAGTAACCTGTCTGCTCAAGCAGCCCGGCTTTACCACCTCGGCGCCGGCAATGTGACGAGAAGCACCCTTTCCCGCGTCAACGAAAGTCAGCCCTATACGCTTTACGAAGCGCTGTTTCATAAGCTGCTTTCCCGCTGCCACGGCGTCGCACCAAAGCATGGATTTCGTTTCGGGAATAAGCTGTATTCCCTCGACTCCACCACTATTGACCTTTGCCTTTCCGTGTTTCCCTGGGCAAAATTCCGCCGCGCCAAAGGGGCGGTAAAAGTGCATGTGGGCCTCGATCATGATGGACTGCTTCCCAGCTTCGTCAGTATTACCGATGGTAAAAAGCACGATGTCACTATCGGTCGCGTTCTTGAATTCCCTGCGGATAGCATTGTGGTCATGGATCGCGCCTACACTGATTATTCATGGTTTAACGCCCTGAATGATAAAGGAATTTTCTTTGTCATCCGGCAAAAACGTAATGCCACGTACCGTATTGTTGAACGCCGCGATGCCATCAAATCCAAAGGCCTGACCTGCGATCAGACAATTCTCATCACCGGCGCCAATGCAAAGTCTTGCCCTGGTCCTTTGCGCCGGATCGGCTTCCGTGACCCTGAAACCGGCAAGCACTATGTGTTTCTGACCAATAATTTCCATCTTGCCGCCAAGACGATTGCCGATATCTATAAGTCCCGCTGGCAAATCGAATTGTTCTTCAAATGCATCAAGCAAAACCTGAAAATCAAATCCTTTGTTGGCACATCCAAAAACGCGGTCATGACCCAGATTTGGATCGCCATGTGTGCCTATCTGCTGCTGGCCTGGATTAAGTTCAGCAGCCAAATTGATCGCAGCCTGCAGCAAATGATTCGCCTTCTTCAGCTCAATTTATTTGAG
>NZ_JANZNQ010000089.1 GCF_027257955.1 Zhongshania aquatica
GGTAATCACCCCGATAAATAGCTGGAGCGATAAGTAGAATTTTCTCATAATAGTTTGAAGGAGATTCTGCATGAAAGTACCCCGTTATTCAGATAGCCAGATTATGGCCATTCTTAAGCAAGCTGAGGCAGGGAGCCCAGTACCCGAGCTCTGCCGGGAACACGGTATGAGCTCAGCGAGCTTTTACAAATGGAGGGCCAAATATGGCGGTATGGACGCGTCGATGGTCGCCCGCCTCAAGGAGCTTGAAGATGAGAATCGTCGGCTAAAGAAGATGTACGCTGAAGAGCGCCTTAAAGCCGAGATCATTCAGGAAGCCATGGCAAAAAAGTGGTGAAGCCGTCTCAGCGTAAAGAGATGGCTCAGCAGGTGGTTGCTAGTCGAGGCGTCAGTATTCGACTGGCTTGCAGCGCATTTAAGGTCAGCGAGTGCTGTTATCGCTATCAGCCTATTATGTCGTCAGAAAACGAAGAGATTACGGAATGGCTAATCCAGCTAACGGAACGATATTCTGATTGGGGCTTTGGCCTCTGCTTCGCTTATCTCAGGAATGTAAAAGGCTTTGCTTGGAATCATAAGCGGGTCTATCGCATTTACTGTGAATTGGCGTTAAATCTTCGAATCAAACCTAGGCGGCGACTCAAGCGTAACAAGCCGGAACCATTGAAGGAGCCTTTGCGCCCTGACCAAGTGTGGTCAATGGATTTTATGCATGACCAGCTATCCGACGGCCGCAGCTATCGATTATTCAATGTCATTGATGATTACCGCCGAGAAGGAATTGCCATTGAAGCTGGCTTTTCATTGCCATCAATCAGAGTTATTCGGGTTCTAAATCAACTGCTGGAGTGGCGGGAAAAACCGGCAGTCATTCGCTGCGACAACGGGCCGGAATTCATCAGTCACGAGTTTACACAGT
>NZ_JANZNQ010000008.1 GCF_027257955.1 Zhongshania aquatica
CGCGGTCATGACCCAGATTTGGATCGCCATGTGTGCCTATCTGCTGCTGGCCTGGATTAAGTTCAGCAGCCAAATTGATCGCAGCCTGCAGCAAATGATTCGCCTTCTTCAGCTCAATTTATTTGAGCGCAGAGAGTTGCTGCCTTTGCTGAGAGGCGATCCGCCAGAGCAGATGAACAACGTCAATCATCCGCAGCTCTGCTTGCTATGAATATTTGTGGGACAGCAATGTAATCGTATAAAAAGGCTGCGGCATTAACACGAGCACGCTGATCATAAAAATCAGATTTGAAACCTACTTCATAAGCATCTATGTACTCAGGTCTCGCATAGGCATCTTCGAAATCGCGCTCACGATAATAAACACCGCCATTAAAATTACCGGAACGGAAGCCCTTGCTATAACTTGCGTACATCATGAAGTCGTCATTGAAACGATAATCTAAACCAAGCTTACCGGTAAATTCTTGTTCCTTTGCCGACATTGGCGTCGAGGAGTCTGTGGTATACGGTCCGTGGGTATAACCTACCTGCCCCGTTGCGAGAAGATCTTCTAATGTCACTTGCCCACTCAATAAATTTTCTAGAAACACATCGATTTCAGCAATACCGGCATCGCCACCAAGGTTCAGCGGTACAAAGGGCTCGTCATATCGACTAGTATTACCAGGAACATATGTACCGCGCGGGCTACCATCGTAACCTTCTCTAGATATATTAAGGTAGGCAAGGTCAATTTCGTCGACGGTATAGCGAATACCAAAGTCGATTCCAAAGTCTGCGGTTACGTCAAAACGAAGCTGCGTATAAGCGGCGTAACTTGTTTTATCGGTGATCATTTTCTGGTCTAGCTGACCAAAATCAAGCAGGTATGGATAGAACCCGGTCGCACCGGGATACGTTACCGCAACCCGAAGATCGGGCGGTGTGCCGTAAATTGCGTATTCATTATGCATATCCATTTCTTCTTCGGCGTAATATAAACCGCCAATGAAATTGAACATGCCGTCGTAATTACTCGAAATTCGCAAGTCCTGACTAAACGCCGTAGTGTCTACCGCCCAACGTATCTCAAGCAGCTCTTCGGGTGAGCCGTCAGTATTCTGCTGCTGAGCGTAGTCAGAAATGCTAATTGACGAGATACTTGTGAGGGTGTGGCTATCGCCAATAAACTCTAGTTTGTTTACCAACATATCCGAATTAACTATTAACGGACCGGTAAAGTTATCTTCAACCTCATGATGCCCGAGGTTTTGCGACGACGCCGAATAACCCGTGTTATCCATATAACCACTACTGTCGTCACCTTGGGCCAGAGAGCCCGTCACAATACCGCCTACGCCAAGTAAGCCATCACCACCATCAAGATTTCCACGTGGTTCGTTTCTCGATGCATTGGCTAGTGAATCATTTTGCCCATGGGTTAACTTAAGCACATTATTTAAATTTTCAGATATCTGCCAATTCAGTGTTACTCGCAATCCTTGGAAATCAATGGAGGATAAATTTGGACCACCAGAACGGTTTTCGGTATAGCCACTATTTCGAGAAAATGAATATGCGGCACGCACTGCTAGAGTTTCATCTATTAACGTACCCTCAACCCCTAAATCACCGACTCGTGAATCATAATTCCCCGCACCTAGCTTGGCGTTGACGTGCAAGCCGTCGTCAATTATTGGGGTTTTAGTAATGATATTGATTGCACCACCAGTAGTATTTTTACCATACAATGTGCCTTGAGGGCCGCGCAAAACCTCTAGTCGCTCAACATCAAAAAAGTTCATACCATGAGTATATACCGGCCCCATATATGACTCATCGGAGTAAACACCGATGGGACTTGCCTGATTAGAGCTGTAATCCGACATACTGACACCGCGAATCGCAAAGATCGGCTGGACGTCACCAAAGGGACCACTAACCTGCATATTGGGTACTTGCGCAGATATATCATTTGCACTCGCGAAACCGAATTTTTCTAACGAATCAGAAGTCATACCGGTAATCGCAACAGGAGTATCCTGGGTACTCTCCGAGCGCTTCTGCCCCGTAACAATCACTTCCTCGAGCATTGGCGCGGCCAACGAAGTCATTGGTATATAACTTAGACTAGCTAAAGATGCACCTAACGTGATCTTTTTTAAGTAACTCTGAGATATGCGCATTTAATTATTATCCCCTCTAACACTATCGATTAAGTGCACATAATCCACCAAAAGCAATCTCACGTCTTTTCCGATGCGGACAACTTTTTGGCAAATTAGGACAGCCGCATTGGCAATGCTCAAATGACAAAAAAACGTCCTAAAAAGCCAATACCAATCAACACTAAACATCAATAATCAGTTCAAACAAATAAACAAATAAACAAATAAACAAATAAACAAATAAATAAATAAATAAATAAATAAATAAATAAATAAATAAATAAAACATTTATATCCATACAGACCAACATCAAGGACATTAAATGAACAACGCCCATGAATTACCGCTTTATCATCACATCATTAACGGCGATATAGTAAAGCCAAACTCTGGTCACTATATTGACGTGCATTGTCCTGCCACAGGCAATCTAATAGCGAAAACCGCCGATGGCGATGCGACCGATGTAGACCTCGCGGTAAACGCAGCCAGCCGTGCATTGAAAAGTACAGATTGGCGCAATATTAGCGTAACCGCGCGTTCCAAATTGCTGTATCAAATCGGTAACACGGTATTAGCGAATGCCCAAGAGCTAGCTATTCTAGAGGTTCAAGCCTCCGGCGGAACGATCAAGCGGGTAATGGGACTAGATATCTTGGCCATCGCCGATTTATTTTTCACTCTTGCCGAGTCCATCAAAAACTACCCATTTATCGAAAACCTTTCACCAAAGATTTTGCCAGAACAAGTTCACACCATGGTCGTCAAAGAACCTGTTGGCGTCTGCGGCATTATTACCGCGTGGAACTTTCCGCTTCTTTTACTTTCTTGGAAAATAGCCCCAGCCTTAGCTGCAGGTAACACCGTGGTCGTAAAAGCATCAGAATTAACGCCAACATCGACATTTCGCTTAATTGAGCTAATTAATCAATTTTTACCGGCTGGTGTATTGAATCTAGTAAGTGGTACGGGGGTAAAAGTGGGTGACGCCCTAGTCAAACACCCCAAAGTAAATAAAATATCTTTTACAGGTTCCACTCAAACAGGTAGAAACATTCAAGTTGCAGCAGCCGCCACGCTAAAGCGAGTCACCCTTGAGCTCGGTGGTAAAGGGGCAGCTATCGTAATGCCTGACGCCAATATCGACTTGGTCGCACATGGCGCACTGTTCGGCATCATGATGAACTCTGGGCAGGCGTGTGAATCAGCTAGTCGACTAATTGTCCATGTCGATATTCACGATGAACTCATCGCCAAAATGAAGACCCTAGCCGAGAAAATAGTTGTCGGCAATCCACTCGACCCTGCAACTGGCATGGGCCCTATTGTTTCCGAGCAACAGTTTAATCGAATTGAAGCCTATCTTAGGTCAGCGCAAGAGCAAGGCGCCCACATCATTACCGGAGGAAAGCGCAAGATTGTCGCGGGCTTCGAAAATGGCTATTTCCTTGAGCCAACTATTCTCAGCAATTGCCAGAACGACATGAAACACGCCTGTGAAGAAATCTTCGGGCCAGTAGTGTCGATCATAAAATTTACCGAGCTCGACGAAGCCATAAACATCGCAAACGATTCAATATACGGGCTATCGGCCGGCATCTGGACAGAGGACGTTGTTGCCGCCCAAGCCATTGCCCGGCAACTCGAGGCAGGCTCAGTTTGGATAAATGACTGGCACATGATGCGGACCGACGCACCATTTGGCGGCATGAAGCAAAGCGGCTATGGCCGGGAAATGAGTCACAACAGCCTGAACTCGTATACCGAACTGAAGTCCATTTCGACAGCGTTTGAACGCGACCCTAGGAAAAAATCAACTTACCACTTGGTCCATACGTTTTAAGGTTCGCGACCCAGCTAATTGAACGCTAATTATTAATAGGATACCAGCATGTCTAGCTCACATTACTATCAGTACAATATGCGCAGCACGATTCATTGCGCCGCAGGCTCAGTTATTCGCATACCCGCGCTATTTGAAGGCATGGGTGCCAAAAGAGTGGTGCTATTTAGCGATATTGGTCTCGAACAGGCCGGCATCGTAGACCAAATAAAGGCAGTATTCGCCAGCTGCTCTAGCAATAAAGCCGTGCTAGTAGGCGTTTATACCGGCATAAGCCAAGACGCAGCCTGCCAATCCGTAAACGCTGCAACTGCTTATGCTAGGTCCGTGGCGGCCGATGCCATTCTGGCAGTGGGTGGCGGCAGTGTTCTAGATGCCTCAAAAGGTGTCAAATACTCCCTTCAACACGGGGCAACAGATATCGCCGACTTACTTCAAAGCGGGATTAAAATTGATGCATGGCCAAGCTGCCAGCACTCGGGGATCCCTCATATCGGCGTCCCTACCACTGCAGGCACAGGGGCAGAGGTTTCACCAGTAGCGGTGTTCTACAATGAAGCCTTAGGCATTAAAACCAACCTTGTCGCGCCTTTTCTAGAGCCCGACATGGCGGTACTAGACGGCAATCTGTGTTTAGGACTACCGGACTTCCTCACGGCAGCCACGGGAATGGATGCTCTAACACACGCACTGGAGGCTGTCGCCTCGCCAACTGCGAATGCCATGACAGATGCTCACGCATTTCATGCCGCACAAATGATTGTCGAAAATTTGCCCAAGGTGATCGATAATGGCAAGGACGTTGTCGCGCGCTCAAATATGTTACAAGCGAGCAGCCTAGCAATCGACGCCTTCGGCGGTAGCCTAAACGCAATCCCCATTCACAACTGCGCCCACGCATTCGGCGGCATGTTCCACATCCCCCACGGCGACGCCAATGCCGCGCTCCTTCCCGTCGTGATGGAAGCATGCCCTGAATTTTATGCAGGCAAAGGGCAGCGGCTCGCCAAAGCACTCAATCTTTCTCAAAATGGTAGTGACCAAGAACTATTGGGCAATTGCATTAAATTCTTAATAGACTTCCAACAGCGCATAGGCTGTACAACCAACTTTAAACGCTGGGAGGTCAACCAAGATAAGCAAGATGCTATTTACCATGCGATTGCATCTGACCCTGCCGCAATGTTTTACAATATACCCCCTGCAGCGATGGCTAAAATTGTTCAAGCGGTATGCTGAGAGGAGCGAATTAAAGCAGCGTAATACTGGATGTATTAGCTTACTCAAAGAGCATGGACGCTCGTATAACCCCGTCACTTTTATATACCGGAGAAAATAATGTTAAAAAAACTACTTTCGTACTCAACTTTAACCGCAGCATTAATGACTGGCCCATCACTTGTCAACGCCCAAAGCTTAGGTCCGCTTCAGGGTATTACCGACACATTGGGGAGCCTAAGCGGGGGATTAGTGGTGACGCTAGTTGACCCACTCCAAGCAACCACCGCAGCCATTGGGTTAAATTCGTCACCGCTATTCAATATACTGCCAAATAATCCATTACTAATCACTTATGATGTTCTATTAAAAGGGCCGGAAAATACTATCGTTATCAGCGATCTACTACAGGGCAACCTAATCATAAATAACGTTCTCTCCGGATTACCTGGTGGCGATGTAATACAGGCGACTTACAGTGAAAATTTAAAGCCATTTATTCCAACCCTTCCCCTAATCGATGGGCTGATTAATTCACAACTTTAAAACACCTTTCACCGCTCGCCCTTAAATGCGGGCGAGTGTTCCCGCGCTATATTTAGTTCGTCATACAGTAGCCCCCCGAAACCAATATAAACAAACAGCACCAAAGCAGCCGTGCAGACAATGGGTAGCTCCCCCGCCTACACCGAAGTGCCACTCATTCCCTGAGTAGGAAACTCTGCATATTCTTGCTATGCTCCGAGCAGATCAAAAACGTACCCACAACGATAACAATACCTATATACCTGTGAGACTCAATGACTGCACGCGTACGGGCCAGCTGCCTAAATAATTTTGTATCCCTAATTGAGGAGCTACAAGGTAATGCTGAGGATTTATGCCTCAAAGCAGGTATAGATTACAGTCAACTAGATCAGGAAGACTATTTTTTCCCATATCAAAGCTTTATAGACCTACTTGAGTTAAGTGCCACAAGCCTAAATCTACCCAATATTGGCTTACAACTTGCTATGCGACAGGATCACTCTATTCTTGGTCCAGTTGCTTTTTTAGCACTATCTGCGCACGATGTCAGGTCAGCATTAACAAGTGTAGGAAAATTTTTGTACCATTTCACCCCCGCCATTTCACTCACATTGAGAGAGAGTGAGGACCAGCCAAGCTATGCCTGCTTAGAGCTCGTCAACGCCAATAACAGCCGCCAGGCAGTAGAGCACGCTGTCGCTTGCACACTTCACATTATTCACCTGCTTACCGAAGGAAAATTTAAAGCGCGGGCCGTTCATTTCCGCCATTCAAAAATTGGTCCCGAAAAGCATTATCAAAGCGCGTTCAATTGCCCAACGGTATTTAATCAAAAATATGATTCAATAGAGCTCGACACCGACTTTTTAGATATCGAATTGAGCTCCCACAACCCTCAGCTTCACGGTTTGGTATCCAGCTACCTCTCGATGGTAGAAATAGATTCCAACTCCACAAGTAAACCGAATTTATCGACCAGCAAGCAAGCTCGTCATTTAATTCAAAAACTGCTACCGACCGGCCAACTGTCACGCCCCGTAATTGCAGAAAACATGAAACTTCATGAACGTGCCCTGCACCGAAAATTGCAATCTGAAGGGTATACCTTTGAAGCACTTGTTGACGAAGTTAGGATTACTGAAGCTAAAAAACTTCTTGCGCACGACGCCATACCCATGTCACAAATAGCGGGTTTATTGGGGTACAACGAACAAAGCTCATTTAATAGAGCGTTTAAACGCTGGTTTAATATGACGCCAAAACAATATTTGCAAAGCAAACCTTAGGCTAAATTAAAGTTTCACTCTTTAACCAAAAACTGCGCCCTAGCCATTGCTATAGGCGCAGCTTCATCTTCCTGCCACGCACTTATACTCACGTTAATCATTCGCCTACCGAGATAGACCAACTTGCAGCGCGAATGTGTAGCCACATACTTGCCTGCACGCACATAGTCCACCGCGAAATCGACCACCTTGGGAAATTTTTCACTGTTGCTATGCCGCAAGACATACATCATTGCCGACAACTCCATAAAACCAGCAATTGCCCCACCATGTAACGCTGGCAGTGTCGGGTTGCCGATATTGCTCTTTTTGGTCGGTAACAAAAAGCAATCGTTCTCCCCTCCCACTTGTATACCAAGCGTTTGCGCATAAGGAACTCGGTTAATAAGTTGATGCAATTCCAAATCATTCATTGTCGCTACCACGGGACTTCTGCCCTGATTGTTTCAATTTTTGCGCTGCACGAAACTCACGACGCATATCGGTAAACAACGCGAGCTCCATTCGGAAGAAATTACCAACAGCGGATGCAATTGGCTTCTCGCGATCACCATGATGGGCAAGAGCTCGCGCAAAAATCACACTCTCAGTGACGCGATAAACCTCCGCGTCGGCATACACCGTTTGGCCAGGGGTCGCCGCGCGCATATAATCGATACGTAAATCGATGGTTGGCGTCATCGCCAAATCTACTAATACCGTCGCGGCGGCAAAGCCACAGCAAGTATCCAATAAGGCGGTGATTGCGCCGCCATGAATAACGCCCGTATCCGGGTCACCAATCAATGTGTCGCTGTAGGACATAGACATACCAACCCGATGACGCTCAACATATTCTGGGCGAATGCCTAAGGTCGTAAAATGATCGCCTTCATTGGCCGTTAAAACGGTATCAACGAAACGAAGTAGCTCTTCAAAATCCAATGCCATTATTTATCCCGAAATAGCTATTCGACCGAGTATAAACGGCCGCAGCCCAGCATTTTACCAAGTTAACGTCTAAAAGGGTGAAAACACCATAAGACAAAAAAAGCCGCCACCGAAAATCGGTAGCGGCTTGGCGCCTCGCGCTATGTGAGCTTAGTGAACTTGGGCTTCACCCGCTCCCTGTGGGTAGCGAATACTCTCTACCATATCCTGTACATCTTGCGGTGGCGGCGGTGTTAAATGGCACACCACAGCGGCCACTGCAAAGTTAACAATCATGCCTAAGGTACCAATCCCTTCTGGCGACACCCCAAACCACCAATTCTCAGGCACGCTGGCCGCAGGATTGATAAATTTGAAATACACAATATAGGTAGCAGTAAACAAGAGACCACTAACCATGCCCGTTATCGCACCGTATTTATTCATGCGTTTGTAAAAGATACCGAGGATGATGGCAGGGAAAAAGCTCGATGCCGCCAAGCCAAAGGCAAAGGCCACCACTTGGGCGACAAAGCCCGGCGGATTTATCCCCAGATAGCCAGCGATACACACCGCCACCGCTGCCGCACTACGTGCATAACGAAGCTCCATTTTGTCCGATATATTCGGCATCAGATTTCGCTTCAGCAAATCGTGGGAGATCGATGTTGAGATAACCAGTAGCAAACCTGCCGAGGTAGACAAGGCTGCAGCAACGCCACCCGCGGCAACTAGGGCAATCACCCATGCAGGAAGATCGGCAATCTCGGGGTTGGCCAAGACCATAATATCCCGATCAATATGCATCTCGTTGCGCTCGTCGCCGGAGTAGAACATACGGCCATCTTCGTTTTTATCTTCCCAGCCGATTAAGCCGGTTTTCTCCCAGTTGGTCACCCACGTCGGCGCTTCACTGTACTCAGTACCCTGACTATCGGCACCGTTAATGGTGTTGATCATATTCAGCCGTGCAAAACCGGCAACCGCGGGTGCTGTGGTGTAAAGCACCGCAATAAAGATCAACGCCCAGCCCGCAGACTTACGCGCGTCTTTCACCTTAGGTACGGTAAAGAAGCGCACAATCACGTGAGGCAAACCCGCCGTACCCACCATCAATGCTGCAGTGATAAACAGCACATCAATCGTCGACTTCGTCCCACTGGTGTAGGCGGCAAACCCGAGTTCAGCCGACAAGCCATCGAGCTTGTCGAGCAGATGCACCCCCGAACCATCGGCCAAGGTCGCGCCGAAGCCAAACTGGGGAATAACATGACCGGTAACCATGATCGAGATAAAGATCGCGGGTACCAAGTAGGCCATCATCAACACACAGTACTGTGCAACTTGGGTATAGGTAATGCCTTTCATGCCGCCGAGTACGGCGTAGAAAAACACAATCGCCATACCGAGCAATACACCAGTCGTTATATCAACTTCAAGAAAGCGGCTAAACACTACACCTACACCGCGCATCTGTCCCGCCACATAGGTGAAGGACACAAAGATCGCGCAGATAACGGCAACGGTTCGCGCCGTTTGCGAATAGTAGCGGTCGCCAATAAAGTCCGGCACCGTAAATTTGCCAAATTTACGCAGATACGGCGCCAAACACAGCGCTAACAACACATAGCCGCCAGTCCAGCCCATTAAATAGACAGCGCCGTCGTAACCCATAAAGGAAATAAGGCCCGCCATTGATATAAACGACGCTGCACTCATCCAGTCCGCTGCCGTCGCCATGCCATTAACAATTGGGTGAACGCCGCCCCCCGCTACGTAAAATTCCTTGGTGGAGCCCGCACGGCAATAAATTGCGATGCCGATATACAAAACAAAACTCAGTCCGACGATTAAGAATGTCCAAGTTCTAATATCCATAAATCACCCCTAGTCTTCTTGGACGTCGTATTTTTCGTCGAGCCGATTCATTTTGTATACGTACACAAAAATCAGCACCACAAACGTATAAATTGCCCCTTGCTGAGCAAACCAAAAACCCAATTTAAAACCAAAAAATTGGATTTGATTTAATGCATCAACTAAAAGGATCCCGAAGCCAAAGGACACCAAGGCCCAGATGAAAAGTAAGCTAAGTAATAGCTTCACATTTTCTCGCCAGTAGGCTTTCGCCAGTTCTTTTGAATGAAACGCCATTGTTATTCTCCCGTTATTTTCGTCGTTTACCGTCTTATAACTTAAGCATTGCAGTTAATTCGTACTCTCACCATTCGACCTTAGTCGACTGGCACGCTTTAAAATCAAAATGTGTATTTCGCGCTAAATTGCAGACGATCTATATCGCCGCTATCGTCGCCATTGACGGGTCGCTCAATCGTCTTAGTGGCGTGAATATACTCAACGCCAAGGTTCAGCGCCGCTACAGGGGCGTAGATTAAATTAGCATGGGCACTTTGATACGAGGCGGCTGTTGCATCAGCTACCGTATCTGGGTTGTCCGCAGAGCTGGCCGATAACACTAGGCTACTACGCCATTTCGGCGCCCAGAAATGGCGATAAGCAACGTAGCCACCCACAGAGTCAATCAAATCAATATCACCGTTATCTTCAATCACACCGTCGCGATAGGTTTGTAAACCAAGGTAGCGACCAAGCGCATTACCGGCATTTAGCTGGATACGAAGGTCATCTTGGCCGAGCTGCCACACACCCGCGAAGGCGAGTCCATAACCGTAGACACTGTCGTCACCAACAATCGCCTGAGCCTGACTATTCGCAAAGTTTTGCTTATACGCAACCTCGCGCACCAAACCCGCAAGGCTATAGCTGAAATCACCAGATTTTCCGTTATAGCGCAGTACCATATCGGGCAGCGCATTATTGTCGTATGCGCTGGCGCCAGCGGCAGATCCGCTTTCGCCATACAAACCACTTGAGGGATTCTCCATCGCAAACATGACTGAGCTGGAACCACTCAGTGTATGAGTCCAGCGCACTTGCGCCTGCCGCTCGAACAGAGTGCCAACAGGGCCAACAAAGTCGAGGGTATCGGGCAAGCTGCCCACATTAAAAAAGGTGCTCCACGTCTGACCGGCCAATAGAGAACTATTAGCATCGTATTGCCAATTTAAATAGGCATGTCGAATTCGCGATGCGGCTGAGTTACTAATCCGCTCATCACCAATTTGGTTCACACCAAAATCCATTTCGATATAAGTGCCAATTGCACCAACATCGGTTGCCGTATTAGTTTTAAACCAAATACGAGAATGCTTAGCATGCATATCGAGATTGGTGTCGCCGGACTCCCCTCCAACAGGAATTACCGATGCGACCAGAAAATCGTCGCCTACTCCTGCCAGCGCACGCTCCCCGTCGCTGTATTGACTGGCGATGGCATCTAATTTTATATAACCACCAAAAGAATACTCGGTCCCGCCTTTGGTTTGCTGAACGGCGGACGATGCCTCTTTCTCAGCGAGCGCACGCTCTAATCTCGCTACTCTTTGCTCTAATGTTTCAGCCTTTGCTGTTTCAGCGACAGCCGATAGCGGCAGTGCCACGAAAATCAGACCAGCGAGTAGGCGTGCTCTCGACCGTAAGTTAGTCAGCTTTGGCGGAGTTAATTTTTTATTGTTTATCATAGTGAGCTCTCTCGAATCGTAAATGACACGAAATTTATAGACCCACTGGTCTAAACTGGGTATTAGCCATTAGTCATATATAGACTAAAGTCTATGCGAAAAAGCCACAGGGACGCGGAACTAGACCAAGGTCTAATTTTCTTCATGCCATAGTTCAAGGATAGTTGAACACAATAAATTAAAATGGAGACCACGGTCATGACCACCTCGACGCCTTCTAAAAGCCATTATCCTGTTGATGCCAAAGCAAAGGATGCTGCCTATATCGACATCGACACTCACACTTCGCTGTATGAACAATCGTTAGAGACACCAGAAATATTTTGGGCCGAGCAAGCAAAGCGCCTCGACTGGGTCGTGACACCAAACACCATTAAGAATTGCAGCTTTGCAAAACACGATCTGTCCATTCGCTGGTTTGAAGACGGTCAACTAAATGCCAGCGTGAATTGCTTAGATCGTCATTTAGATCAGCAGGCCGATCAATTAGCCATGATTTGGGAGCCCGACAGCGAGACCGATCCCGTTCGCAAATACACTTATCGGGAGCTACACGTAGAAGTTTGCAAACTCGCCAACGGCCTAAAAAGTTTAGGCGTGACGAAAGGGGATGTGGTAACGCTCTATATGCCCATGATTCCAGAGGCGACCATCGCAATGTTAGCCTGCGCGCGAATAGGTGCCGTACATTCCGTCGTTTTCGGTGGTTTCTCACCCGAAGCGCTGTCCGGCCGCATACAAGACGGCCAGTCGAAATTAGTCATTACCGCCGACGCCGGAAATCGCGGTGGCCGACGGGTCAGCCTAAAGCAAAATGTCGATGACGCCATTGCGCTATGCCCCACGTCACTAGTAGAAAAAGTCTTGGTGGTTAACCACTGTGGCGACAAGATTGACTGGCAGGAATCTCGAGACGTTGACTACCACGCGCTCGTAAATGATCAGGCTAGCGACTGCGCGCCAGAGATCATGAACGCGGAAGATCCGCTGTTTATCCTTTACACATCAGGCTCAACAGGTAAACCCAAGGGCGCGGTCCATACTACTGGCGGTTATTTGGTTTACACCTCACTCAGTCACCAGCTAGTTTTTGATTACAAACCCGGCGAGATATATTGGTGTATGGCCGACATCGGCTGGATCACCGGCCACAGCTACGCCGTGTACGGACCTCTGAGCAATGGCGCAACCATCGTCATGTACGAAGGCATTCCCAACTTCCCAGACGCGGGTCGATTGGCCCGGATCATCGACAAACATCAGGTCAATATTCTCTACACCGCGCCCACAGTTATCCGAGCACTCATGGCGCATAGCACCGAAGCCTTGGCCAATACTGACCGCAGCTCGCTGCGTTTGCTGGGCACCGCCGGTGAACCCATCAACCCCGAAGCGTGGACGTGGTTTTACGAACAATTTGGCCGCAGCCAGTGCCCAATACTGGATACCTGGTGGCAAACAGAAACCGGCGGTGTAATGATCACCCCGATGCCCGGTGCTATCGGTCTAAAACCCGGTTCGGCAACCCTACCGTTCTTTGGCGTACATGCTGCACTAGTCGATAACGAAGGCCAGCTTTTATCTGGCGAAGCGGAGGGTAACCTCGTAATTTGCGATAGCTGGCCGGGACAAATGCGCACGATTTTCGGCGACCACCAGCGCTTTATCGAAACCTACTTCTCAACCTTTGAAGGCTACTATTTCAGTAGCGACGGTGCCCGTCGTGACGAAGACGGCTATTACTGGATTACAGGCCGAGTAGACGACGTACTTAACGTCTCTGGACACCGCTTGGGAACCGCTGAACTTGAGAGCGCCCTCGCCGCGCACCCCTTAGTCGCGGAGGCCGCTGTTGTCGGCTATCCCCATGCCATTAAGGGTGAGGGTATCTATGCCTACATTACCCTCACCGACAAACTTGACGAAAGCGAATCACTGCGCAATGAATTGAAACAGTGGCTGCGCAAAGAAATTGGCCCCATTGCGGTAGCCGATATCATTCAGTGGACCGACGATCTTCCGAAGACCCGTTCTGGCAAAATTATGCGCCGAATTCTTCGCAAAATTGCAGCGGACGACACCGAGAATCTCGGCGATTTATCCACCCTCGCCGATCCTGCGGTTGTTGCGAAGCTGATCGGAACGCACAAAGCATCAAAAGTCAGTACCGCCTAAGTTTTCCTATGGGTCTTTGCCCTGCATTGCGGGGCTTTTTTCTATACACTGTCGCCTATACAAACCAATAAAAAAGGCGCCAGATGGACTCACTGCGATTTATCATTGCCGACGACCACCCCTTATTTCGCACTGCGCTCAAAGCAACGCTCGCCCAGAGCTTTGAACACTGCACGGTCAGCGAAACGGCATCCATTACCGAATTACAAAATTTGCTAAGCACCGACACTAGCAGCGACCTCATTTTGCTCGACCTACATATGCCAGACGCGCAGGGTTTTAGTGGTTTGATACACCTGCAGGCCCACTACCCCGAAATACCCGTTATGGTTATTTCCGCCAGTGAAACCCCCGAAGTAATGTGTCGTGCCATAGACCACGGCGCAGCCGGTTTTCTGCCGAAAAGTAGTCCAGCTGAGGCAATAAGCCGCGCTATTAATGCCGTGATCAGCGGCGCACGATGGCTTCCTGAGGGAGTTCACTATCAAGCTGGACAGGACAGCAAAGAAAAGAAAATGGCCGAAGACATCGCCAGCCTCACACCGCAACAATTTCGGGTGGTCACCCTGCTTGTACAAGGCTTGCTAAATAAGCAAATTGCCTACGAGCTAAATGTCACAGAAGCCACCGTAAAAGCCCACGTTACCGAAATATTTCGCAAGCTTGGTGTTCACTCGCGCACCCAAGCCGCCTTGGCATTTAGTCAGCTAGATGTCAGCCCACAACAGCTAGCATAACAATCAAGACCGTTATTTACGCAGCAGTAGTTGGCGCATCACACCCCGTAAAGCAGCCGGTTTAACAGGCTTAGCCAAGAAACGATAACCGGCACCTTCAACCTGAGCGCGCACCTCTATGCTGTTATCAGCGCTAATCACCACCGCGGGCAAGCGGGTATGCCAGTGGTAATTCAATGCCTCAATGAGTTGCAGTCCCGTTTCATCATTATCTAAATGGAAATCCGCGAGCACAATATCTGGTGCTGTTTCCAAACGCCACTGGCCAAGCACTTCACCGAGATTGGCCGCGCTAAAAACACGACAGCCCCACTGACTGAGCAAAGCCTGCATTCCTGCGCGAATTCCCACCTCATTATCGATACATAAAACGCTAATACCGGCCAGCTCAGACTCTAAATCAACGGCATTGCTCTTAACCAGACGCTCCTGCCGCTGCCCAATGGGAATCTTAATAGCAAATACGCTGCCCCGGCCTTCAACCGAGTGGAGGGTAACTTCGTGACCAAGCAAACCACTAATCCGCTGAACAATCGACAAGCCCAAACCTAGACCTTTATCAGAATCATTGTGAACAGCGCCAGGAGCCCGTTCAAACTCATCAAACACCCGCTGCTGATCTACTTTAGAAATGCCCGGTCCGGTGTCCCAAACCTGAATCAAAACATGGTCACTACGGTGTCGACACGCCAATAAGACCCGACCCACGCGAGTGTAGCGCAGGGCATTGGAAAGGAAGTTCTGAATCACCCGCCGTAATAATTGCTGATCACTGTAGACCCATAAATTCGAGGGTCGAAAACGCAAGGCCAAACCATTTTGCTCAGCGATTAAGCCACATTCACGAGCAAGCGGTTCAAGCATCTCCCGCAAACAAAAATCTCTACGGTCGAGTTGAATATTTCCAGAATCCAGACGGGCAATTTCCCGTAGCGAGGTAATTAAATTTTCCGCACCAATCAGCGCCGAATCAATATGCCCAACCTCCGCAGCCACATCACTGTCTTTGCTGCGATACATCAATGCAGCCGTAAACAATCGTGCAGCACTGATAGGCTGTAATAAATCATGACTCGCCGCGGCGAGGAAACGACTTTTACTGGCGTAAACGGTGTTTAGCTCTCGCTCTATTTTAGCCCGCGCTTGATTCTCATTGGCCAGTGAATCGTTTGCCGTCGCTAGCGCGGACGTGCGCTCAATAACACGCTGTTCTAACTGATTTTTGGCCTGATCCAACTCATTGAACATACGCCGATATTCACTGATATCAGTGTAAGTGGTTACGTAGCCACCCCGCGCCATTGGCGTACCGCAAATTTCAATTACCATACCGTTGGGCAGCACACGCTCAATACGATAGGGTTTACCACCGCTCAACAAATCCAAACGCCGCGTAATTGCAGTGTCTACATCAGTATCGGCATTTTGCAAATAGCCGCGTTCAGCATTGAACTGATAGACCTTAGCGATGGGACAACCGATATAAAGCAAGCGCTCGGGAAAACCAAATAATTCAACATAGCGACTATTCCACGCGACCAAGTCTAAATTCGCATCGACCACGCTAATACCTTGGGGAATAGTCTCCAAGGTGATTTGCAGTAAATCTTGACCAAACTGCAACTGCTTTGAAGAGTCGCCAATCAATAACACAAACTCATCAAGTTGCAGGGGCTTTTTACGCTGCAATAAATCAAGAGTACGGTGAGCAGACACCGCACCAACAATTGCAGCCAAGGCCTCCTCAACGTCCTTTACGACGAACCGTGGCACAGGGTCGTTTGGCAACAAACGTTGACCGACACGCTGCTCAAATCGCTGCCACAATTGCTGACTACGCTCATTACCCAATAAGGGCGTCAACATCCGCTGCAATTGCCAGCTTTCAATTTTGGTCAGTTCGAAGTCGGCTTTTTGATATCCCCGAGCCAGACGAAGCTGGGTAAAGGCTCTTGCCTGACGCAATTCAATAGCTCGAAACCGGCTTATCGCCGACACAGACGCGAGACAAAGGCAATTAAGTAATAAACTCCAAAACACGCCGTGGGTAAGTGGGTCAAAGAAATCGACTCCCAACAAAGCCTCGGGCCGCAGCCACGACATACCGAATAGGCCCTGCGCGAGAAGGGGATGTTCACCACCCAATAAAGCAGGAAGCAAAAGACAATAAAACCACAGCGCACCACCGGCAAATAAGCCTGCAATGACGCCACGCGAATGTGCTCGGGGCCAATACAGCGCCGCAAGAATAGAGGGCAGCAATTGCGCAGCGGCGGCGAAGGAAAGTAAACCCAATGACGCCAAACCGCCACGATTGGTTAACTGTTGTTCCAATAACCACGCGGCCAGTAAAACCGCAGCAATGGCACTGCGCCTGACCAATTGCAGCCAGCGGGCATTAATGCTGTGAGCGCGATCAAAAAACTGCCACAGTGGCACCATCCACTCATTACATATCATCACCGACAGGGTGACACAGGCAACAATAACCATCCCCGTGGCGGCAGATAGGCCGCCGAGCAACGCCACTATCGCAAAACTTGTACTACCCGCCGCCAATGGCGCCGACACCACAAACATGTCCGCACCGCCACCTTCAAGTACCGCGCCACTGCCCAGTAACGACTGCCCAAGTATGGCAACCGGCGCAATCAATACACAAAACAAGGCCAAATAGACGGGGAAAATCCATCGCGCGCTGCGCATATCTCGCCGACTGTGATGCTCAACCACCATCACATGAAATTGCCTCGGTAAACACACAATAGCGGCGCCAGCCAACACGAGCTGGGTTATAAAATTTATCGGATCTGGCCACTCGGCCAATTCCCCATATTCAATATCGAAATGACGGTTGCTTGCATCCATCAATACCGAAATAGCGAACACACCTACCACAACAAAGGCCGCCAATTTTACGGTGGATTCAACGGCAATTGCCGACATCAAACCACGGTGGCGATGACGCTTATCTAAAACCCGAGTACCAAACGCAACGGTAAAGGCCACCAAAATTAAGGCGGCAATAAAACTAGTATTACTGTGATTCGCCTCCAAATTGGGCTGCCACAAATTCTGAACTGTCAGCCACGCTTGGGTGACCGCTTTTAGCTGCAAGGCAATGTAGGGAAGGCTACCCACGACCGCAATTAAAGTGACCAAGGCCGCCAAAAACTGATGTTTACCGTAGCGAGAGCCAATAAAATCGGCAATCGACGTTACCCGATTACGCGTACTCACTACCGACAGACGACGCAGGAATGGCCATCCCAGTAGAAACAAAAGAATCGGCCCGAGATAAATTGGCACAAACGACCAACCATCGTTCGCCGCCTGGCCTATTGCTCCAAAAAATGTCCAAGAGCTGCAATACACTGCCAGTGACAAACTGTATATCAGCGCGCGAAGAAGCGCCGATCGCTGGGTGTGGCGATCTGCCCACCATGCGATTAAAAATAAAAAGCCAACGTATACAAACGCCAGCAACACAACCCACTGATTTTCCAGCACCTAAGCTCACCACACCGATTTATCGGCAGTTATCTTACCAATACCCTCAGTCTAGCCCACCACAAGACTCGCGGTACTCGACTATGGTCTACATTCACACATTACTATGCCGAAGCGACCTAATGAATGACGAGATAAGCGATGGCTGGGCAGATTTACGGTATTAAGCCTTTCCCTTGACGCCACCGATGCGTAACATTCGCACTCCGGAAATCAGAGCAATCACGGTTACATGCTCTGAACCTACTCAATCCATCGAGCTATACACATACCCTATGTCTACTATTTTTATCGCCGGCCAACGCTGGATCAGCAACCCAGAACCAGATCTCGGCCTTGGTATTATTTTAGAAGCGGAACATCGCCGCGTAGTCATTGCCTTTCCTGCCGCCGAAGAAGAGCGCACTTACGCAGCCGCTGCCGCGCCCTTGTCACGGGTACTATTTCAGGTCGGCGACAATATTGATGTGCCAAACCAAGGCCCGCTCGTTGTCAAAGAACAGCAGGAGCACAACGGCTGTATCGTATATTTTGCCGAAGATGAGAATGGCGAAATACACCCAGTGCCCGAACAAATACTGAGTGCCCACATAAAACTCAGTAATGCCAAAGAGCGTTTGCTGGCTGGCCAAGTAGAGCATCATCGTCGTTTCGCCCTACGCGCCGCTACGCTTGAGCAACAAAATACCAGCCAAGCCGCCAGCACTCGCGGGCTTTTAGGCCCAAGAGTTCAGCTACTTCCACACCAAATGTATATTGCCGCCGAAGTCGCGAGCCGACCAGCGCCCCGCGTATTGCTGGCAGACGAAGTGGGGCTGGGCAAAACTATCGAAGCTGGCCTTATCATTCATCAACTACTGTTACTCGAAAGAGCGAAACGGGTGTTGATCGTGGTGCCCGACAGTTTAGTTCACCAATGGCTGGTAGAAATGCTACGCCGCTTCAACCTGAAGTTTAGTATTTTCAATGAAGCCCGCTGCCGCCTGATCGATGAATATGAAGACGAACCCAGTAGTGTTTTCTTCAACGAAGAAGAATCGAAAGAAAAAGAAGAAAATCCCTTTGAAGATGCACAGCTCGTCATCTGCCCGCTAAGTTGGATCAGCAGCCACCCTCGCCGCCAAGATCAACTCAGTGAAGCCGGTTGGGACATGTTGGTGGTTGACGAAGCTCACCATTTACACTGGCACGAGGACGGCAGCTCTTCAGACGAATACAAACTTGTTGAACGCCTCAGCGCCGAAATTAACTCTGTATTGCTACTCACGGCGACGCCTGAGAATGCCGGTATCGACGGGCATTTTGCACGGCTTCGCCTGCTCGACCCGGCACGCTACCCCGACTTAGCCGCCTTCCTAGAAGAGCAGGACCATTACGAAGAGATTAGCGATCTCATTCAGGGTTTAGCCGACACACCGGATACCGCACTGGCCGAGACAGATTTCTGTCAGCGATTGGAGGCGCTATTGGGCAGCGAGCAAATCAACGCGCTGCAAAAAAGTCCTAGCCCAGAACAATTGGACAAAGCCATCCGCGACCTTCTGGATCGCTTCGGCACTGGTCGCATGTTGTTTCGAAATACCCGTGCCTCTGTCGGCGGTTTCCCCCAGCGTGTTCTCCACGAGCATCCACTCGACAAACCCGCAGGATATGAACAAGCCTGCACCACCGCGACCGTTCAAGAAACACTTCACCCCGAGCAATTACTTGGCGCGGCGTGGTTAAAATCAGACCCAAGAGTTGCATGGATAGAAAAGTTCTTACTACAAAATCCCGACGAAAAAGTCCTGCTAATCGCTGCGGATTCAAGCGCTGCAAGGGATCTCGAATTACATCTGCGTCTACGTCGTGGCATTGCCAGCGCCGTCTTCCACGAAGAGCTCAGTCTCATCGAACGTGACCGCGCCGCAGCCTACTTTGCAGACCCAGAAGAAGGCGCCCAACTGCTAATCTGTTCAGAAATTGGCAGCGAGGGCCGCAACTTCCAGTTCGCGCAACACTTAGTGCTGTTTGATCTGCCCTTAAACCCAGATTTACTGGAACAGCGCATTGGTCGCCTCGACCGTATCGGACAACTCGGCGACGTTAACTTACACGTCCCCTTCTACACAGACAGTGCTCAAGAAAAACTACTGAACTGGTACCGCGACGCACTCAATATATTCACCCAACCCTGCACAGTTGGAAACGCGCTGATGCTGGAATTCGGCGACAAACTTACCACCGCACTTGCCAGTACAAACGACGCCGCTATCCGAGCGCTCATTGCTGAGGCCGCAAGTAAAGCCACTGAACTACAAGAAAATCTTCGCAAGGGCCGCAATCGCTTGCTGGAATTAAACTCCTGCCAGCCACAGCGCGCTGCAGAACTAATTAGCGCGCTTGAAGAAGAGCAACGCAGCGACACCCTAGCCGAATACCTTGAAATGCTCGCCGAGCAGTTCGGCCTAGACCATGAAGATCACAGTGACAATGCGATCATCCTGCGCCCCGGCGACCACATGATCACCGAGGCATTTCCGCATTTACCGGAAGATGGCATTACCGGCACCTTTAATCGCGATCGCGCGCTTAGCCGCGAAGACATGGCCTATTTCAGCTGGGAACATCCCTTGGTAAGCAGCGCGATGGATATGGTGATGTCCAGCGACTTCGGCAGCGCAAGTATTTGTACTATCGCAGTAAAAGCATTAAAACCAGGAACACTGTTACTAGAAGCCTTTTTCAGCCCAGCGGTGCAAGCGCCCGCATGGCTGCAATTACAACGTTATTTACCTGCGCAAAGCTTCCGCCTAGTTACCGATCAACAGAATCGCAATTTATCGAACGCGGTGGCACACAGTAAATTAAATCAACTGGCACAAGGCGTTAAGAAGACATTGATGCCCGTATTACTGCGCGAAGTGCGTAACAGCATCACTGCGATGATTCCCCATATAGAAGGTCTTGCCGAAGAGGCTAGCAAAGAGTGGATAAGGACTGCGACCGAAGCTTATGAAGTGGAGCGTCACAATGAACGCGAACGCTTCGAGGCATTAATGAGCCGTAATCCCAATGTAGAAGCCGCCGAACTGGACAGCTTTGATCAGGAAACGGTAGTAGGTTTGGCCGCACTAAAATCACTACAATTAAATATGTCAGCACTGCGACTGGCCATTGTTAGTCAGTAATTTGCCAGACAACGGACTGGCCGGAGAAAATCATGTACCTATTTTCAGTTAACGCCACGGCCAAAAAAACCCAAGGCGAATTCACCGAGGGCGAAAGCGCGCCGTTTATTGTTTATGTCGATTTCAAAGACATGTTCGGCGCAGAAAAACTCGCGCAGCTTTTTGTAATGGCAGAAGGTTTTCGCGATGTCACAATCATTAAACGCAAACTCATCGACAACGCGCAAATACCTAAAAATCCAGCCCTAGCAAAAGATCCACAAATTCTTGAAGCTTTAACTAAAGGCTACTGTGTGCAAGCGTTTAGCGCGCATTAACTGGTAACTTCAGCAAAGCGAAATGGTGGTCTACCTTTCCTCTCTAGAAATACCAATGCTAGCTAGGCGCCATCATTTATTCTTTGCGTCCATCTTCGCCTTTAAATCCGCAAAGGGGTTAAAGGTCGCCGCATTAGATTTCTTTTCTGTTGTACTGCCATAGCGCACGAGGTTTTCATGTTTCGTATGTTCCTCGTCATGACAATAGATACACAATAACTCCCAATTACTTCCATCAGAGGGGTTATTGTCATGATTATGATCTACATGGTGAACAGTTAACTCAGACAAGTTTTTGCGATCGAAGTCACGCGCGCAGCGCCCACAAACCCATGGGTATAATTTTAAGGCTCTCTCTCGGTAACCCGTTGCGCGCTTCGCATTGTATTCCCGTTGCTCCGCCAGCACCTGATCGAGAGTTTTTTTCTGGACTGTCATTGACTCACCTATCGAATTTTAAATGCAGTTCTTTTCCCAAGTGTCTGAACCGCCATATACAAGCCTTCGACTAAGTCATCCCCAACCCGATAGAGGATTACGCCAGACTGCTTACGAGATTCGTAATGGCACTCACTCACTGCCCGTGATACTCCGACGGTCTAAGCAATCTTCATCCTGACCCTTTTGATGCGCTTTGTGCAAGTATTTAGCGAGCGTTCTTACCGAAAGACACACCACACGTCGCTCACCAACAATCGCGAGGGCCAAATACCATCCGCCTCTTTGATGGGTAGCAGCTAAAACACGAAAATTAGTAGTACAAAATACATACAAATAGTTTCTAAAAAAATTATCGAGCCCGGCACTCATCTCAATAAAACCAAAAGCCGATCTCCAAGGCCTTAACCCATATTCAAATTGCGCAAAAGAACCGCCTGCTACTTTCTGATGATGGCCAACTTTTGCTACTGAACAGCGATGACCAAGTTATACTCAAACTATAAGAACTATGAAATAAAAAAGGCGCCGAAAGGCGCCTTATCATTTAGCTCAGTGCTGATTACAAGCTCAGTACCTTTTCACCGCGAGCAATACCCGACACACCGCTGCGCACTACTTCCATAATCGCCGCTTCGCCGACTGCTTCTAGAAATGAATCTAGCTTGTCAGCCGCGCCGGTAACCTGAATGGTGTAGACACTTGGGCCAACATCGACGATCTGACCGCGGAAAATATCAGTGCAGCGTTTGATTTCAGCGCGTTGCGCACCGGTAGCACGCACTTTTACTAACATCAACTCGCGCTCGATATGTGAGCCTTCTGACAAATCAACCAGCTTCACGACATCGATCAAACGATTAAGATGCTTGGTGATTTGCTCAATTTTGTGATCATCACCAATTGTCGTCAGGGTCAAACGCGACAAGGTTGGGTCTTCTGTAGGAGCCACGTTAAGTGTCTCGATGTTGTAGCCACGCTGTGAAAACAGTCCGACAACACGCGACAAAGCACCCGGCTCATTTTCCATCAATACCGAAATAATATGTCGCATCATGTACGCTCCGTCTTGCTCAACCACATATCGCGCATCGATCCGTTAGGCGCTATATGCATAGGGTAAACATGCTCGTGCGGATCAACGTGAATATCCATAAATACTAAGTCATTTTTACGGGCAAAGGCTTCTTTCATTGCCTCTTCCAAATCACTTAACTGAGTCACTTTAATACCAACGTGGCCATAAGCTTCGGTCAGTTTGACAAAATCTGGCAGCGAATTTTCGTAAACGCTTTCTGAATAACGGCCTTCATATTGCATGTCTTGCCACTGTTTAACCATGCCGAGATAGCCATTGTACAAGCTGATAATTTTGACCGGAATATTGTACTGGGCGCAGGTAGACAGCTCCTGAATATTCATTTGAATACTACCTTCGCCAGTGACACAGGCTACGTCAGCATCAGGGAAGGCCAACTTGGCACCCATCGCGGCTGGCAAACCAAAGCCCATCGTGCCGAGACCACCTGAGTTTAACCAACGGCGCGGCTCATCAAACTTATAGTACTGAGCGGCAAACATTTGATGCTGGCCAACGTCAGAACTCACATAGGCTTTGCCGTGGGTTACTTTGCACAGAGTTTCAATAACCTGTTGCGGCTTGATATATGGCGTAGAGATGTCATAGCGTGGCTTAACCCACAAGCCATGCGCATCGCGCCATTCATCAATTTGGCTCCACCAATGTTTGAGCGACGAGGCATCTGGCAAACTGCTGTCGGCCTGGCGCATTTCGCGAATTACCGCTAACAAGTCCGTCAGCACAGAATCCACTGGCCCAACGATAGGTACGTCTGCAGCAATTGTTTTAGAAATAGCAGCAGGATCAATATCGATGTGAACAATCTTTGCGCCTGGGCAGAACTTGGCGCAAGTATTAGTAACGCGGTCATCGAAACGCGCGCCCACTGCCAAAATTACATCGCTGTGATGCATGGCATTGTTGGCTTCGTAAAACCCGTGCATACCCAACATGCCAAGGAATTGACGATCACTTGCCGGATAAGCACCCAAGCCCATTAAGGTATGGGTTACTGGGAAATTCAGTTCACGTGCCAACACCCGCAATTGCTCAGAGGCATTGCCCTGAACGACACCGCCGCCAGCATAAATAACTGGGCGCTTAGCGCCAAGCAGTAAACTGGCGGCCTTCTTAATTTGTCCTGAGTGGCCGCGTGCAGCTGGCGTATAAGAGCGCAACTTCACCTTTTTAGGGTAGTTGTACTCAAACTTGTCATGAGGGTTGGTTAGGTCTTTTGGCAAATCGATGACAACAGGACCAGGACGACCGCTAGACGCAATATAAAACGCCTTTTTAATAATCTCAGGGATATCTTCGGTGCGAGAAACCTGGAAGCTGTGCTTTACGATGGGACGAGAAATACCCAGCATATCGGTTTCCTGAAAGGCGTCTTCACCAATCAGATGGCTCATGACCTGACCTGACAAGACGACCATTGGAATTGAATCCATGTACGCGGTCGCAATACCGGTAATGGCATTGGTTGCGCCGGGACCAGAGGTGACCAAGACCACGCCAGGTTTACCCGTCGCCCGCGCATAACCATCGGCAGCGTGAGTAGCTGCCTGCTCATGGCGGACTAAAATATGGGGTACTTTGCAGCTTTTAAACAAAGCATCGTATATATGCAGTACTGCACCACCGGGATAGCCGAAGATGAATTCAACACCCTCGTCTTCCATGGCACGCGCGATCATTTCGCCGCCAGATAACAACTCCACTGAAATATCCTCGATTCAGTTTGAATACGCAAAAATCTTGTTAATAGCATCGCGGAGGCAAATCCTCAGCAATAGGTATGAAACAAGAACAAAGATGTCGAAACACATTACCACCGGTTCCCAGCCGACACGGCTGATTTCCGGGCGAAACGCCAAAATGCTGCCAAGCAGCGTTTATATGCATCGCGGGATAACGCGGTGCGGGCAATCTCGCAACACAGGTCATGTGTCTGCAGAGTGAATGGAACTACACGTATGTAGCAGTACGACACGATGAGTCATACTCTGTACTTAGGCCGCAGGTAAGCGGCGCGGAAAACAGCCATTTGCTATCGTAAAGATAGACCGCGTATTTTTTAGCCTACAGCCATCTATGTCAATACCAAACAAAGACTTAATTCAGGTGATTTGCCTATAGCAGATTAAAACGCCAAAACTTAGCGTTGTTTTAGAGGCAGTTTTTCCACGTTGCTATTAATCTGCCATAATCTCAATAACTAAACGTCACGGTCATTATCCATTATGAAAAATACGGCCCTCACAATTGCACTTTGCGCTGGCTTACTAGCCGCATCCTTTTCTGCCTACGCAGACAAAACCGGCTACTACCGCTGGGCAGACGACGACGGCAAACAGCACTTCACCCAACAACCACCACAGGGCCGCAAATACTACTTTGTAGAAACCCGCGGCGGCGCAACAATGCAGAGTGAAGAATACGGCAATGAGGCCGATGATACTGGTAGCGAAGCGGAGACCGATTCGGCAAGCAATGATGCGGCCCCCGCCAAAATGGAAATAATTCCACCGAAGAGCCCAGAACTGTGCGAGAAGGCCAAGGCCAATATGCAATCATTAAAAGCCAATGGTGCCAGAATACGCATTACCAACGCTGACGGTAGCAGCAGAATGCTAAACGCCGAGGAAATCAAAGAACAAGAGAATCGCGCACAACAGGTCATCAAGCTTAATTGCAATTAATCGCTTATTTAGATTCGCTGGAAGGCCATATACAAACCACTGGCGGCTAACGAAATGGCCGCCAGTGGAAATGCCTTTTTCTGATACCAAGCATGGAAGCTATATCGATACAGAAGTGGCAATACCAAAATAACCAGCGCTAACTGAGCCAGCTCAATACCCACATTGAAGCTGCCAAGTGCCAATAATTTTAAGGAGCTTGCGGCCAATAAATCGGACAAGACACCCGCAAAACCAAAGCCGTGAATTAAACCAACCCCCATCGCCAAGCCCCGCTGAAAACGCGCATCAACATCCATCAATGCCAACACGGCAGCCAAACTAATTGATAACGCAATCGCAATTTCCACTGGTTGTGATGGCAGACTAAACCATCCCAAGCTCGCCGCAACCAAGGTAAAACTATGGGCCAAGGTAAACATGGTGACGACCAAGGCAACATCGGTAAATACCCTACGCAGGGGCAGTTGAGCGCCGTGCTTTCTGTGCCGCGTTGCAGGTAGTAACAACGCTAATAAAAACAGCATGTGATCGTAGCCCAACAGCAAATGCACCGCGCCCTGCCAAAGAAATACTTCGGCGGTATCTAGCGCGGAAACCCGCTCATTTAACTTAACCGTGTTTTTGGACGGCGATAACACGCCAAGTTGTTTTTCACCGCTGAGGTCGCTCACCAACAATGCTCGGTGCAGCGGATCCACATCGAATAACAAAGAATAGCTGAGCTGAGCCCCCGATTGCGCCAAGCAGTTGGAGCGAATCAACCACGCCCCATAGGGCCCGTCGCTATGCTCGCTAAGCCCAGCAAATTTAATGACTAAGGGACAGGACTCATCATCACTACTTATCGAAATTCGCTCCGCCAACAACTGCGAAAACGCAGCCTCGGCAGTACGCAGCTCGCCCCATTCGACCTGTGAATCATTATTCAAATCCAACGACTGGATTCGCTGCATATCCTGCAGCGCAATATCTAAACGTATTTGGTCTGCGGTGATATACATAAAGCTATCGCTAGCCTTATGGGCTAACACCGAGCGAGGGAAAGCTACCGATAGGCCCACTAGCAATACAAGTAACATGACACGTGACATCATTTATCTGCCTCGCCATTAAATGCGTCACGCGCGCGCTGTAGAATAAGCGCATCGGGCCATTCACGTTGATGCGCCCAGTTTTGTTCTGCCATATCTAAGGCGGCTTGCGGATTTTGTTCAATATCCAGCAAGAATTGTGCGTAGGCGCGTTTATGTAAAATCTCTCCACGCCAAAGGGCTTCATCAAAACGCTCGCGCAACATGCTCGTTAACGCGACACCGTCTCCCAGTTGTTTCTGAGCGATAGCACGGCTCACGGCCAACGCATCGACCGATAAATAGTCTTCGGTAAGCGGTATTAGCTGCTGATAATCACCATTCGCAAGCAAGACTCCAGCTAGGCGGGCGCGGGCATAGAGATCGTCACGATTCAGTTGCAGGGCAAGTTGCCATAGTGCAATCGCATCGTCGCGCCCAGCCCGCTCTGCAATATCCGCTAGAGTACCGCTTGCCCAAAGCAAAGCGCGGCGATCGCTCAACACGCCGAACTCGGCCATTGCGTGTTTGAGATCACGATAGGCAATTTGCGGATTATCCACAGCCTGCAGCTGCTGCTTGCAACTTGCGGCATAAAGACTATTTTCAAATCGTTTAATTGCAATGCAGGCATCATCCGCGGCGGCGTAATCGCCGGTCACAAAATTAATCGTAAACCGCATCATTAGCGACTCAATAGTGTCGCCCTTTAAATCTGAAATGGTATTTAAGTCCGCAACCGCCTCATCGAACATATGAAGACTTTGCCTAAGTGATGCGCGGAAAAAATAGAAAATAACATCGCGGTCATCGACAGGAATTAACGCGAGTTCGCGCTCAGCATCACCTAGAAAACGAGGGTTAGCCGTATTCCTAAAAGAAATTAATGCCTGCTCAACCGAGTCTAAGTGCTCTTGAGGTGTTTTGTTTAAACTAGGACTAGCTGGTGCAGGTATTTCTGTAATTCTAAATATAATCGCCTTGTCGTCTGACGGCTGATAGATCTCTGGCCCATCAATAGACGCGCCCGAAACCTGTGCGCATAAAAATACACAGTTCGCTAAAAGGAATACCCGCAAAAAAATAACGCGGCGATGAAACCGCCGCGCTATTTCTTGGGTCTTGCTTCGACTATTAAAATTACAGGCTATTGACATCAATCGGGTCAAAACTGTCTGCAATATTTTTGTCGTTCACTGACACTGGTTCGCCATTTGGAGCTTGCATGGACACCGATGTGAGTAACTGACTAGCCGTTAGCGGCGTATTACCGCCACCTGCCGCTTTACCATCGTATTTACTATCGCTGTTACACGCCGCTAAACCGAGGGCCAAACTAAGAAACAGGCTACATTTAATGATGGTGTTCATAAACGTCTCCTTATTGGCTAGCCAATCCTGCGCCAGGAATCGGAGTGTTCAAGTAAGGGAACACTGTGAGGTAATCCGCTTTAGATGGCAAAGCACCATCGTTTACAACTGCGCCGGAATTAACCACAGACGGAGACGAACCACTCAAATCGCAGGTCTGAAGCATATTTGGATTTGGGGTAGGATCAGACGCATCTAAGCCGCCAACCGCACCTTCCGCAACTGACAAGGCAATGTCGACGACATCATCAATTGGACGACGGCCATTCGGGAAGCCGGCAAGATCGCAACCAAGAAAACCGAGATCACTTTGCAAACCAAAAGCAGTGGGAGCAACACCCGTGTTCAATCGCAGCATCTCACCGGGAACCGTCAGGTTTGCAGGCTTTGTCAAACCCTCTACACCGGTAACAAAGGCAGCCAAGAGGTCGTTTCTTGGCGTTGTCGGAACGGTGGTCGCCCCAGGAAATAAGACATCAACCAACACAGGCAGCGTCGGATACAACACATATGCACCAAAATTGCCTACATCACCAGACGGCTCACTCGCGTTAAACTTGTCTTTATCGGTAATACCAATGACAACTTCGTTAACTAATGGGCTACCCAAACGAGAGACCTGCGTCCACGCACCAATCTCAACTGACGGACCTTTTCCTGATGCAGTATCAGTAGGGCCAGTCGGTGAGGGGTTAAGGACACGGCCCTGACGTTTGCTGGCAGTTGTCCAAGCACCGATGACTGGATCATTGCCACTCGTTAAGCAGCTTGAAGGCACTTCTAAGGCGAGAGATGTCACGTTTTTGTCGCCAATGGTATTGCTACTCGAATCGCGCGCACCTAGCGGGTTCAGGTTTACCTGGTCAAATACTTCGCCCAAATTTACTACGAAGCCTTCGCGACGCTGTCCAACGAACAGTCGACCGGGCGTAGCACAGCCAGGAATGGCGACGTCATAAATAAACTGATCGGCGTAATTTGCGTACTGAGGAATCGTGTTAGTACCGATATTGTCTACGGGTTTAGTGAATGTGCTAACACTGCCACCTGAAGCAGTAATTGGATTACTAGTCCCTGTGCGTCGGTCACCGCTCACCAGGTTGACTGTATATGTCTCTACCACGTTGAGTAAACCAGTTCCATTACCAGAACCACGGCCTACTGCTGCTAATGGCACTTGAACCTCGGCGCCATCAGGACCAATTGCTATGCCGCCATTATTAATCAAACCCTCTGCATTGGCTTGACCGTAGGCATTATTAAATTGAAATTGGAACGTTAAATCTTCAACAGCGTCGCCGTCATTGTCGATATGAATTTCGTATAGCGCGGTGGGGTCCATGGTGAAATAGTTTGGACCACCGTAAGCATCTTGCAAGGGCTGGTAGTTGGCGATCAAAGTGACGAAGTCGCCACGACCAGCTTCATAACTGCGGAACATATAAAAATCGGTACCATCTACTTTAGGTGAGCCTGCAATAAAGGGGGCCTCCCGATGGCTAGATGCGATTGCGAACTGACTGACGACAGCAGCACTGAGTAATGACAGTGCGAACACCTGTCCCCTGGTAGATATTTTCATCTTAGCACCTCGGTTATTATGGATTGACCGCTGTTTGTACGCGCCGCCATTCAACACAGATCACTAAAATAAAAATATCTACCTAGGACTTACACCTATTTCGAATAAAATCCCTACTGCAAGCGCGCCACCCCGAAGACGATGTCATCGTCTTCAACCGCCGCATTTATCACCTGCCCAGGGCTAAATTCACCCTTAAGTAGGCGCTGCGCAAGAGGATTTTCAAAATGCTGCTGTATCGCCCGCTTCAGTGGCCGCGCCCCATAAACAGGATCAAAACCGACATCAGCTAAGCGCTTCATTGCTTCATCACTAACTTCTAAACGAAGCTCTCTCTCCGCTAAACGGCTATTCAGAATATCGATTTGAATACCGGCGATGGCCCTAACTTGCTCCCGGTCCAGCGGTTCAAATACAACTAGCTCGTCAATACGATTGACAAACTCGGGCCGGAAATGTCCGGACACCACATTTAGCACCGCGTCGCGAATTTTTGTATATTCGCTACCAGCCAAGGTCATCTCTTGAATAACGTCTGAGCCTAAATTCGACGTCATCACGATAACGGTATTTCTAAAATCAACGGTTCTGCCTTGTCCGTCGGTCAAGCGACCGTCGTCTAGTACCTGCAGCAAAATGTTAAACACATCGGGATGCGCTTTCTCCACCTCATCTAAAAGTAACAACGAATAAGGTCGGCGACGCACAGCCTCGGTTAGGTATCCGCCCTCTTCGTAGCCAACATAGCCCGGAGGCGCACCGATCAAACGTGCGACCGAATGTTTCTCCATAAACTCCGACATATCGATACGCACCATGGCGTCTTCACTGTCGTAAAGGAACATCGCCAGCGCTTTACAGAGTTCGGTTTTACCCACACCGGTTGGCCCTAAGAACAGGAAAGAACCGTTGGGCCGATTGGGGTCACTAAGACCTGCACGGGAGCGCCGCACCGCATTCGACACCGCATCCACCGCCTCAACCTGACCGATCACGCGGCGGTGCAATTCATCTTCCATACGTAGTAATTTATCGCGTTCACCTTCCAGCATTTTACTGATGGGAATACCTGTCCAGCGCGACACAACCTCGGCAACCTCTTCCTCAGTTACCTTGTTACGTAATAATTGCATTTCACCATGATCAACCGAATCGGCGTCGAGTAGTTTCTTTTCTAAACCCGGTATCACGCCGTATTGCAATTCTGACATACGCGTTAGATCGCCAGCGCGACGGGCACTGTCCATATCCAACTTCGCTTTTTCAAGATCCACTTTAATTTGCGCAGAACCTTGAAGCGCTGCTTTTTCACCCTTCCAAATTTCTTCCAGATCGGCAAACTCTTTGCCCACTTTTTCAATATCTAAATTCAACTTTTCTAATTGCTTACGCGCCGAGTCATCATCTTCTTTTTTCACCGCTTCGCGTTGAATTTTTAACTGAATTAAACGCCGCTCCAATTTATCCATCACCTCCGGCTTGGAATCGATTTCCATACGAATACGGCTAGCCGCTTCGTCTATTAAATCAATCGCTTTGTCGGGTAGCTGACGATCTGTAATGTAACGCTGTGATAATTTCGTTGCGGCAATAATCGCAGAGTCGGTGATATCAACACTGTGATGTACTTCATAGCGCTCTTTCAAACCACGCAGAATCGCAATGGTGTCTTCCTCAGACGGTTCTTCAACCAATACTTTTTGAAAACGACGCTCCAGCGCCGCGTCTTTTTCTATCGACTGACGGTACTCATTTAGTGTGGTTGCACCCACGCAATGCAACTCGCCACGCGCCAAAGCGGGTTTCAGCATATTACCGGCGTCCATGGCGCCCTCGGCCTTACCCGCGCCAACCATGGTATGCAATTCATCAATAAATAATATAACGCGACCTTCTTCTTTACCGAGTTCGTTCAAGACCGCTTTTAAGCGTTCCTCAAAATCGCCACGGAATTTTGCACCCGCCAATAGCGCCGCTAAATCGAGGGAAAGTACGCGCTTGTTCTTTAAGCCCTCGGGTACTTCGCCATTGACGATTCGCTGCGCTAAACCTTCAACAATAGCCGTTTTACCCACACCGGGTTCACCGATGAGCACGGGATTGTTTTTAGTTCTGCGTTGCAACACTTGGATGGTACGACGGATTTCATCATCGCGACCAATCACCGGATCGAGCTTGCCGGAGGCAGCTCTTTCGGTAAGATCTATCGTATATTTATCTAGCGCTTGCCGTGATTCCTCTGCAGCGGCGTCGTTAACCGGCTGACCGCCACGAACCTTGTCGATAGCGGCAACCAAGGCCGGCTTTGCAACACCATTATCAGTCAATAATTTTGATACATCACCGCCAACGTCTAGCATCGCCAGTAGCACTAGTTCACTGGATATATAGCTATCCTGACGTTGCTGAGACAGCTTGTCGCAGACATTAAATACTCTGGCTAGCGTTTGCGACACATGGACATCGCCACCGGCGCCTTGCACTGTGGGCAAACGATCCAGCTCAGTTGCAATTTTTTGTTCTAAAGCCGGTAGATTTGCTCCAGATTGCGTGAGTAATGGCCGCACGCTGCCGCCCTGCTGTTTTAACAAGGCAGATAGCAAATGCACCGCTTCGATATATTGGTGGTCCTTACCTAATGCGAGCGATTGCGCATCGGCAAGTGCAGTTTGCAATGAATTAGTAAAACGATCAGCACGCATGTCGGGCTCTCCAAAAAATCATGATTCGACAAAGTTAAACTTCATCTTCCTTGATCTATAAATGGGGGGTTACTAGGAAAAATTCAAGGCTAGATAGAATACGCGGAATTAACTATACGACTACTTGATATAGATCAAACTGAGCTGACGACCCGTTTGGCCATCGCGACGAAAGGAGTAAAAACGATCAGCATTTGCATAAGTACAAATGTTGCTGCTACCAACCCATGCCAAACCTAGACTTTGAAGCTGGGCGCTGGCGAGGGCATTCAGATCGGCGTAAAAATGCCCGGCTTTTTGCGGAGACGGGGTAAACGCTTGGGCGATTCTCTCCGCCGAGACAGCGCCAAAATTTGCAATAAATGCCTGATACACCTCCGCACCAACTTCAAAGTGCGGGGCAGAAATAGCCGGTCCAATCCAAGCCATCAACTCTTGAGGCGGACAATCAAATGCTTTTACCGTATTAAGTAAAACCCCGGCACACAGACCTCGCCAACCAGCATGGGCGGCAGCTACCGCGCCGCCATCGACTCGACAAAATAACACCGGAAGACAATCAGCGGTTAACACTGCACAGGCGCGGGACTTGTCGCGAATAATACTGGCATCAAAATCAGAGGGCGACTCGATAAGCGAAGCATCGCACACATCCACCCCATGAACCTGATTCAACCATGAAATAGAGTTCAAACCATCACAAGCAGCAATCAATGCACTACGATTTTTTTCAACGCTGGCGGCATTATCATTAACATGATCGCCAAGATTAAAACTAGCGAAGGGTGCGACACTGGCGCCCGCAAAACCCGCGACACCATTACGCGTGGTGGACAAGGCAAGGACATTAGCGGGCGCTGGCCAATTTGGGACGATAAAATGATCCATAAACATCAACCACACGTCTTCGACATGCAGAGCGCATGCCGAGAAAATGGCCGACCCAATCTAGCGAACATCTTCCGATGCCAGCACGGCAAGCAGCGCTTTCATATCGTCGGGAAGTGGCACTTCCCACGACATGGTGTCGCCGGTAATAGGATGCTCTAGCTCCAACTTACGAGCATGAAGTGCCTGACGACCAAAGCCGCGAAGCGAGGTAATCAATAAATCCGTGGCCCCCTTAGGCAGACGCGGGCGCCCGGCATACAGAGGATCACCCAATAATGGGTGTTTTATATGCGCCATATGCACCCGAATTTGGTGAGTACGGCCAGTCTCTAGGAAACAGCGAATGTGGGTGTGATTAAGGAAGCGACGCGTAACACGATAGTGAGTAACCGCTTCCTTGCCGCCAATTTGCGACACGGCCATTTTAGTACGCTGACGCGGGTGGCGACCCATCGGCTCATCTACGGTACCTCCGCCTGTCATGGTGCCGAATACCACGGCGTCATATTCCCGATGAACCTCCCTAGACTGAAGTTGCGCAACCAGACTGGTATGAGCTTCTATAGTTTTAGCGGCAATCATCAAGCCGGTTGTATCGCGATCAAGGCGATGCACAATACCCGCACGAGGGACTTTATCAATTTCTGGGAAGTGATTAAGCAAGGCGTTCAATAATGTGCCATCTGGATTACCCGCTCCGGGGTGAACCACAAGACCAGCAGGTTTATTAATCACCATGACATGCTCATCTTCATAAACAATATCAAGGTCAATCGGCTCGGCTGCCGAGCGCACTTCTACTTGGAGTTCCGCCTTCAAACACAGGGTTTCGCCATCCAGCACCTTGTCTCGGGTACGTCTAAGCTCACCGCCTACGGTGAGTTCGCCACTTTTTATCCACGTTTGCAGCCGCGAGCGGGAATACTCGGGGAACAACTGCGCGGCAACTTGGTCGAAGCGCTCGCCATTGTGGCTGTCTGGGACTATTTCCTGTCGTTCAATAATCTCGGTCATATGTGATTCTTTATACCATCATCCGGCTGTGTTTAAATAGCAGGCCCTCGTTAAGGCAAGGGGTCGTTGGGGATATTCCGCTATTTGGAAAAATTACATGAAATCTGTCGTTAAGGTCTGTGCACTACTGTTTATCACCGCTTTGGTCGTCGGCTGCGCCGGCAAACCAGATCGTCCAGATTTGTCTGAGCGGGAAATATACGAAACCGCGCAAGGCTACCTGAAAAGCAAGAACTTTGCATTGGCTGTTGATAATTTACAGCTATTGGAAAGCCGCTATCCGTTTGGTCCTTACGCCGAACAAGCACAGCTTGAAATCATTTACGCTCACTACCGTCGTGGCGACAATGAAGCCGCCGTGGCCGCCGCAGACCGCTTTATTCGCCTGCATCCACAGCATCAAAAAGTCGACTACGCCTATTATATGCGCGGCTTGGCCAACTATACCGATGGTGAGGGCTTTCTAGAACGCTTTATTCCCACTGATATGACCCAGCGCGATCCCGGATCAACCATCAAATCCTTTGACGATTTCCGGCAGTTACTTCAGCGCTTCCCAGACAGCGAGTACGCAGATGACGCTAAAGCACGCATGATTCAATTGCGTAACCGCTTAGCTCGCTACGAAATCAACGTTGCCAATTACTACTTTAAGCGCAAAGCCTATCTGGCCGCCGCCAATCGTGGTCGCTATGTAATCGAAAACCTGCCACAAACGCCTGCTACACCAGACGCGCTGGCAGTCATGGTTCAAGCCTACCTACTGTTGGGCATGGAAGACCTTGCCGAACAATCACTGACGGTATTACGTAAAAATTATCCCGACCACCCGTCACTGGATAAGAATGGTAATTTTATTAGCCAAGTGGGGATGGATCAGGAAGGATCTATTATAAATAAAGCGACACTAGGCTTATTTGACCGTTACGAACCGCCAAAATTTGATAACCGGGAAGAAAATTGAGACCTTGCTAGACGTCGGAAGACTGACGCCAGACGTGTAAAACCGCAAAGCCCGAGGTGTAATAATCTCGGGCTTTTTTATAGATCTGTAAGACTCTCAGAATAGCTGCGCCGGCTGAAGCTGAACTACAGACCGTTCGTCAGACGTCCGACTCCCGACGTCCAGCAGTCTCCTCAATATACTCCTGCAATTTAGCCTCAGCCTCATCACCAAAGAGAATTTCGCAGGCCTCTTTCAAACCTGGCGCATTGATAATGTCATCGCGACGTACCACCAGAGAAATTTTGGAGCGGCGGCGCAGAAAGTCGTCTAACTTGGTAATCATTTCACGGCGCGCGGCATGCTCTATTTCACAGCGTAAGTACTCCGCGTTCTCAATTAAGAGCTCCGCACCGCTGGGGTCTTCTCGAATCATCTCCAGCATTTCTAGGGCACTGCTACCGTAGCGACGCCACAGGCGCTGGGTTAAGGGTTCAGAGGATGTTTTGTCTGTTAAATCATCAAGCCCCATCAACATCGCTTGATGCATAAACTCCTCTTTCACGCTATTACCCGGTTCGCCATACCAACATTTTTCGGGAAACGGAACTGCGACACCCAATTTTGCAACAATGTCAGACACCTCATCCCCCACATTGAGGCAGTCTGTGAGTTTGCCGCCAAAAATGCTCAAATGTTGATCATTACTGTTTATATCAATAGCGTGCTTACGCGACAGTTTTACCCAGTCTGCAACGCCATCCTGGCCTTTTAACGCCAATGGCCGAACACCACAGCGCTCGGCAATAATGTCATCGACGGTTAATGGCCGCTCTAATTTCAACAGGGCGTTTACATTATCGAGCACAAACTGACGATCTGCAGGGCTCATCTCGACCTCTGGGCTAACTTCTTGGGTATCGGTGGTACCAATACAGGTCTTGGGTCCCATTGGAATCACGAAAAACAGACGCCCATCACTGGCGAAGAAGGTAAGAATTCGCTGGGTGTCTGATACGCGGTCAACAATGAGATGAACGCCTTTAGAAAACAAGTGGCGGTGTTCTGTGTGCTGACCGGTGAGTTGATTATGCGTGTCGACGTAAGGTCCGCAGGCATTTATTAACACACGGCTGCGCACTGTAAATGTCTCGCCGCTGAGATTATCTTTCAGGCGAGTACGCCACAAGCCGCCTTTGCGCTCAGAACCTTGGGACTCGACGTAATTCGCCGCAATGCAGCCATAATTTAAGCTAGACCGAATAAAATTAAATACGAAGCGCGCATCGTTGTCGTATAGGTAGCAATCAGAGTACTCAAAACCTCCCGCCGCATGAGAAGTATCAATTACCCCCTCTCGCTTGCTTAAGCCCGCTGGAGTTAAATACTTTGGTGCGCGGGTAACAAAGCGACCAAAAATCCAGTAAACAATGGTACCGAGATAAACGAGGAAAGCCGGAAATCGAAAGCCCTTCTGAATCGTGGTGAGGAATCTAATTTCCTTTACCGTCGACGGGTAGCTCCGCATAAGATGGTTACGACTGCGACACAGCTTATCGACCAAAAAATACTCGTGGTTTTCTAAATATTTAATGCCGCCCCAGGCCAAATTAGACGAATTGGAACTCGTGAGTCCTGCAAAATCACCTTTATCAACCAGGGCGACCTTTACGCCTTTTGCTGCTAATGACGCGGCAGAAACCGCGCCATTTATACCCCCCCCTAAAATAAGGACGTCGAAATAGCCGTCGCGCAGTTTACTTACATTACTTGTCCGTAATTCCATTGCGGCCCCGATTGTTAGTTAACAATTCATTCAATTTTACGACACGTGCTACGCTGAAAATAAGATGGCGCGAATAGCTAGACACCAAGCAAGAAGCTAGCCTGATGAGGTTGATATAGGCAAAAGAGTTAAGATCGTCGCGACAAGCTTACCAGCGTAATCGCGACACAGAATAGAACCTCAGTCGCCAATGACCCATTTTTGTGTAATCGGATAGCGTCTATCTCGACCGAAGCCGCGCTCGGTAATACGCGTTCCAATCGGTGCTTGGCGACGCTTGTATTCATTTAAATCCACTAAGCGCAAAATACGATACACCATCTCCCGATCAAAGCCTGCGGCGATAATGGTCTCTGCACTTTCATCATCTTCTATGTAGCGCTCAAGTACTTGATCTAAAATATCGTAAGGCGGCAGACTGTCTTGATCTTTTTGATCAGGCGCTAACTCTGCCGACGGCGGCCGATCAATAACGCGCTGCGGAATTACCGGTGACACGGTATTGCGATATCTCGCAAGCTCAAAAACCCGCATTTTAGCCACATCTTTCAATACGTCGAAGCCACCGGCCATATCACCGTATAAGGTGGAATACCCCACGGCCACTTCACTTTTATTGCCGGTAGTCAGTACCAAACACCCTTTCTTGTTTGATATCGCCATCAGCAACACGCCCCGACAGCGAGCCTGTAAATTCTCTTCGGTCTTGTCGGGTGACATACCGGCAAACTCATCAGACAGCGCTAACATAAAGCTGTCGTACATGGCCTCTATCGACATGACCTTATAGCTCACACCCTGCACATTGGCTTGGGACTGAGCGTCTTCCATACTCATCGAGGCGGTATAGCGGAAAGGCATCATGACTGCTTCGACGCGATCTGCGCCCAAGGCATCGACCGCAATCGCCAAGGTTAGCGCGGAATCAATACCACCGGACAAACCGAGCACCACCCCATTAAAGCCATTTTTGTTGACGTAATCCCGCACACCGAGCACAAGGGTTTCATAGATGTCCTCAAGTACCGGGCGCAAATCGCTGACTTCGCCGTCATCAAAGCGCAAACGACGGCCATCCCAGCGAGCATTTACACAATTGATGTATTCCACATAGGCTGGGCTGCGGGCTATTAACTCACCTTCTGCAGACACCACCATCGAGGCGCCATCGAATACCAACTCATCTTGTCCACCTACCAGATTGCAATACACCACCGGCATACCACCCTGCCAAGCACGCTGTGCCAGCAGTGCCTCACGCTCTATCTGTTTGCCCGCATGGAATGGTGAGGCGCTCAGATTTAGCATTAATTGCGCACCCTCTGCCTTCGCACCTGCCGTCGGCGCATCTTCCCAGACATCCTCGCAAATACTGATCGCCGTGGGCACACCAAAAATATCCATCACCAGCGTATCGCGGCCTTCTTTGAAATAACGCTTCTCATCAAAGACGCGGTAATTGGGCAGACATTGCTTGTGGTATTCATTGACCAATTTACCGCCAAAAAACACCCCGGCAGCATTGAATAAATCGCCATCGATAGATCGCGGATAGCCCAAAACCACGTAGCATTTGGGCGCATGACTGGCTATACGCTGCAGCGCCCGTTCTATTCGGTGGGCAAGACTGGAGCGCAGTAAAAGATCTTCAGGCGGATACCCCGTCACCACCAACTCAGGAAATAAAATCAACTGAGGATCATGGCGTGACACCGCCGTTTCAATGGTGGCAATAATCTTATTTGTATTGCCCTCAATATCTCCGACGACGGGATTTATCTGAGCCATAACGATACGCAGGGAGGTCATTAATGCAATTCCATCAGTAAATACGAAGCCGCGCTCGGTCGTCCCGAATGCCGCATGTGAATTCAGCGCATATTCTAGCAAATAAGCGAGAGTGCATCCCCCACTATGGACGTATAAACTACGGTTTGACGAACTTCAGGGCACAATATGTCTTTTGCGCAAGATTTTTCCCAGCAACGGGCCATCATGCGAGTGTACAGCGCCTATCGCTTAGCGCTGGCAAGCATGCTGCTTATCGCCTTGATCTTTGGCCCAGCAAACTCAACCCTCGGCGCAACCGCACCAAAATGGTTTGCAATTACCGCCTTCTCCTACGTGCTGTTTGCCTTTGTATCGCTGCTAACTCACACACTTTTCAGCACCCGATATTCTCAAACCCAGCTGTTTTTCGAATTCTTCGTCGATATTGGCGTCATCATGCTAATGAGCTATTGCTCAGGCAGCGCTGATTCGGGTTTGCCACTGCTGCTGATTGTCACCATCAGTGCCGCCAGCATTACCATGCCCGGCCAGCTCAGTTTGGCCATCGCCGCCCTCGCCACCATATCAGCGATCAGTGAAGTGGCAGCTCATACATTAAACGAACAAGTATCCGCACAACGTTTCATCGTCGCGGGTATGACCGGCACTGCCTACTTTTCTTCCGCAATCGCAATTCGTTATTTAAGTGCTCGCATTGTGAAGACTCAGCAACTGGCTGATCGGCGGCGATCAGATATTGAGCAACTATCGCGCATCAACCAACACATCGTTCAGCGCATGCAAACTGGCATTGTGGTGATGAGTCAAACCGGACAGATAAAACTCATTAACGCTGCTGCCGCCGAGCTGCTTGAAATCCCAATGCCAATTGCCGGCAGCACGTATTTTGCACCCAAGGTATTAATTGAAATGGCTAAAGATACGTCTAGCAGCTCGCAGATAATCAGCCTCGGGGCACGCCGTTTAGATGCCCACGTAAATATGAGTGTGCTAGAGCAAGGGCATGACAGCGACAGCGACCGCCTTCTGTACATAGAAAACATCAGTAAAATTACCCAGCGCGCACAAAATTTAAAACTCGCATCTCTAGGCCGATTCACCGCCAGTATCGCACATGAAATACGCAATCCATTAAGTGCCATTAGCCATGCGGCACAATTGCTAGCAGAAAGCCCCGACCTACCTGAGGCCGATCATCGCTTTGCAACCATCATTCAAAATCATGCGCTACGCATGAACGACATTATTAAAAACATACTCGAACTCTCCCGCGGTCGCAGCTCAGAGCCTGCGCGCTTTAAATTGAATGACTGGTTGTCGCAATTTCTAAGAGACTGGCAACCAATGAATAACATCGCCATAGATATCAACATCGAAAGCGAACTGGACAATGATACTGTGAATGTGGATCGCAGCCAGTTGGCACAAATTATTTCTAATATTGCCGAGAACGGCGCGCGTCACGGTGCGGAACATAATCCCAAAGCACAAATCATTTTCAGATGTATAAAAAATAAAACCAGCGATGCAGTCATTCTAGACATTATCGATAATGGCCCTGGCATCAAGGAATCCGACGAAGATAAAATCTTCGAGCCTTTCTTCACCACCCAAGAACATGGCAATGGCTTAGGACTATACTTATGTCGCGAGCTCTGCCTAGCAAATCAAATTAATATTTACTTTCGTCGCACTGAACTCAATCAAAGCTGCTTTAGACTACAATTTTCGCACCCAGATCGCGGCACATTGGCAGAATAAAATAAATACCGAACGAGCTAAACAATATGCAACAAACTGTACTAATTATCGACGATGAACCTGATATCAGAGAACTACTAGATATCACCATCACCCGAATGGGTCTGCAAACCATTGCGGTAGGTAATGTTCGCGACGCCATTCACGCACTGCAATCTGATGCATCGATAAGTTTATGCCTTACCGATATAAAACTACCAGACGGCTCGGGACTAGAAATTGTCCGCCATATTCAAGCCTCGTCTCGCTGCCCCGCCGTTGCCGTGCTCACTGCCTACGGCAGTACCGAAATCGCAGTAGACGCCCTAAAAGCCGGCGCGTTTGATTTTATAAATAAGCCCGTTTCCGTCGCTCAACTTCGCAGCCTAGTAAAGACAGCGCTAAAATTAACCGGTCGTGAGACCGCAGTGGACGGTAGTAATAATACCCGCCTACTCGGTGAAACATCTTGCATCGTAAAACTACGTGAGCAAATTATTAAATTATCTCGGAGCCAAGCGCCGGTCTACATAAGCGGTGAATCTGGCAGCGGCAAAGAGGTCGTCGCGCGACTAATACACGCTAATGGCCCGCGCAGCGATGCCCCCTTTGTACCGGTAAACTGCGGGGCAATACCTAGCGAGCTAGTAGAGAGTGAGTTTTTTGGCCACGCAAAAGGTAGTTTTACTGGCGCTTACGATCACAAAGAAGGACTGTTTGAAGCGGCAAATGGAGGAACGCTGTTTTTAGATGAGGTCGCCGATCTACCGCTCAATATGCAGGTCAAATTACTGCGTGCGATTCAAGAAAAAGCGATTCGTCGTATTGGCTCGAACCAAGAAATCCCTGTTGATGTTCGTATACTAAGCGCCACCCACCGAGATCTAGCCAAAGCGGTTGCAGCTGAACATTTCCGTAGCGATTTGTTCTACCGTATTAACGTCATTGAAGTCCCCGTACCGAGCCTTCGAGATCGCAGCACTGACATTCCTCTGCTCGCTAAATTTATGCTCGACAAAATTGGTCGCGAATGGGACATCACGCCACCGAGCATGAGTGACGATGCGCTATCGACCTTGTGCAAGTACGCCTTTCCCGGCAATGTTCGCGAGCTAGAGAACATCATTGAACGCGCCGCGACTCTATGTGAAAACAACACTATTACCGCTAAAGATTTATCTCTACCGTCAATTTCAACAACCGCAACAAGCGGCGCCAACTCTACAAATGCCTTATCAGAAATATCGCACATGGAAGCCGCCAAAGGTGATATGGAAACATATCTCGCCAATATAGAAATGAAAATTATTACCGACGCGCTAGAAGTAAACCGCTGGAATAAAACCGAGTCAGCCAAAATGCTTGGCGTCACGTTTAGACAGTTTCGATATAAATTGAAAAAATACAAATTAGATGATTAAAAAAACGGCGACTCAAGGTCGCCGTTTTTAATTCTGACACATCAAATTATTTGTAGTACCAGAACATGCGTTTACGCCCGCTGGTAATCGGCTTACCTTGGCTAGGCTTAAAGATTGAATCGCCATCTCCGCCCAATAAGAAATATCGAATTTCTCCATTCAAATTAACCAAGCCTGAAATCGCCGTTGGCGGCAGCCCCCCACCTGCATATTCTGACTTCGTTGTTTCACCTGTTAATACATCTATCTTGTAGGCGAAAGCACGTCCGAGACCATTACTACAAGTACCGGGGGTTGGCGTATCAGGCCTATTCGTCGCGAAATAAACTGTGCCAGTTTCAGTCAGCGGTGCATTTACGCCCTTTTCTCCCGCAGAGAAATTTAGGTAATAACCCAAATATGGCGACGTGCTTCCATTGAACACATAGGTAGTAGCATTGGTGCTGTCACAAGTGACACTATTACCTGTTACATCACTATTATTAATACAGGTAAGCGTTGTCTGATCTAACAAATCACTTTCAACAATAGCTGTAAATCCAGCTGCTGAAGCACCTTCATTAGGATCAATTAGCATATAGAATCGATTCTGAACATTCTGTGCCGTCCCAGCCGTTGCCGCCGCGCTATACAAAGGATGCTCCCGGTCTCCGGTAGAGGCCACAACGAGATCGAAATCCTCAGTGGGAACCACGTCTGGAGGGTAAAGCATCTTTCTCGCGTTATTCCCACTACCACCTAAGGTTGCAAACTTAGTTAGAATAATCTCTGACGCCGGGGTAGTCGTTACTGGACTAATATAGATATTCGTCGAATCAGATGGGTCAAGATCAACACGCCAGATATTAGCGGCAACATCAGCGGCGTATAAACGATCAGTATAGCCATCACCATCACGATCCAACAAAGTGATATCTGCAGGGAAAGCACTAGTCATAGCGCTATTACTCACACAGACGCCAACCACCCCTTCAGTCGCAGAGGTACTAAAACTTGCGGCTGGCACTGATGCACAACTATTTAACGCCGCCCAAATAATTTTTCCTGTAATTCCGTCTAAAATAACAATGCCGCGCCCCATCGTATCCGCTGAAACAACGGGGTCAGCGTCTTGCTCCGGGGAATTACCTGCACCTAAAATCAATACAGGCCTAGCTCGACCACCTATTTTAGCCACTTTTGGTTGCGACCATGTATAGCCTAGCTCAGGCAACTGTGCAGTTGTGAGTTGCCACATTACCGTCGGCGCCATTGGATCAGTCACGTTCATCGCATAAAGCAAACGACCACCACGGCGTGCTGACAGATACAAATATTTATCACCTGCGGTTGCCCCACTGCTGCGGCTATCTTGAAAGAATGTCGTCGTTCCATCGAAGAAATAATCCCTATACTCTGCGTCTGACGACGCTGGCGTATTTGGAAAACGAATCGCAGGGTCATCATTAAACTGCCTAGGGAGTTGATCAATAAATTCTGGCGCCACAAAGCTCCACAACTCGCCACCAGGCCGAACCGTAACCGTATTCCCGCTGTTACTGATACTAGCGCTACGATTACCATTTACAGCACGGTAAAGCCCGTCGTTAGCTCCGTAATATACAACAACGCCTATATTCCCACCGTAGTTCACCACGGCAGGGCGTGAATGCAATACATCGCCATGAATTGAACCACGCACATTTAGCGAACAACTACCATCCGAGCAAGGACCCGCCATCTGCTCGTTAGCCGCATTGTCTTCGCCACGAACCCAATTAATAATACTAGCGGTGTTTAATGAACTGGTTGACGCAGAACACTGCACATTTGCAGCAGAACTGGCGTAGACATAAGCTCCGGCGCCCAAACTCGCCGTGTAATTATTCGCATCTACATTCGCGAAACTGCTTGTAGTAACCGTCGCCCCGGTAATTAACGAGGCATTCAATACTGTTGCTGAGCTATTGGTGCCATTTAATGCACATGACTGCAGCGCCTGAGCCGTTGTTATTCCATGCGCGATTCTCGCAACATTTATCCTACTTGTTACACGAGTCACAGTCGCATTTGTAAACGAGGAACTAGCTGTATTGCCAGTATTACCAGCCTTAACAACAAACTGCGTTGCCGACGACGACTCCACCACACACGGTGACGAACTAGTGCAGTTTGAGCTTCCCGCAATACCTGTACCCAACACAACCCGATCTTCGCTGGTTGAAAAATTAAAAGTCGGCGAACCCGCTGCGTAGGTATACGTACAAGTCCGATTACTTGCATTGCCTCTGGTATCGCAAACAGCAGTACCTGATATCTGGGCCTGTTTACCGGCCGTTATTGTGGAGGTAGCACTACTTGGGGTAGAAGAAATTATGCTATCGAGGGCGTTAACCAAATCACTATTAGATGCCTTGAATTCAGTTAATGTCGCGTTAGCAACGCAACCAGAACTAGGACAAGTATAAACACGACGGGCACTCTGACTTGCTAAATAGTCCACACGCAACATTTGAGCGACACCACCCTTTTGCACTAAATCACCATCTGGCGCATCGAAGGTAAAACCGTCACCCTCAGGGCTATTTTTCCAGAAACCCTCTAACGGCCATTGTGCTTGATTTGTAGGCGAATTAGTGGTCCAAAAACTTTGTGCGCTATCAACCAAGCCACCTGTGACGGGGTTCACTATCGACTGAGAATTGACTGTGGGATTCAGTGCATCTGTCAGCACAATACCACCACTTAGATCTACGCCGAATTGGAACTGTTTTACATTCCCCAACCAACGCGGACCGCCCGATGGATTTGGACGGAACATAGCAATATAAATCTGGTTTTCAAAGGTACCCTGCGTATTCGCACTCACCGGCAGTGTTGCCGAGGAGAAAACGCTGTTTACATCTAATACCTCGTTAAAAATTTCCCGGAATATCGCTGCTAAATCAGCGTGTTCAGTAGATGTGACTTGATAAGGTCTACCGCCACCCGCAATCGCGATTTCGCCAAGAAAAACCAACTCCTCCGCGACTTGAGATTGCACACTAGGATCATAAACCGCTATCGAATAAGTAGTAACATTGCGGTCAGATTGCGCGCTATCATCAACATCAACATTGTGCATGAAGTAGGCCCATTCATCCCCCCAAAAATCATTAGCCGGATTTTTATTAAAGCCCGTAATATTACGAATCGTCGCGTACCTATTATATTCAGCAGATCCGTTGGCATAGCCAAAGGCCGAACTCAATTGATTAAAAAGCACGCCACTTGGATTGTTGTTGCCATCTTTTACACTGGCATTTGCTGCAGTAGCGTTGCCAATATAAACCAGAACTGAATCCCTGCATAAACCCCCGGCAGTCGCCAATGAACTGTAATTAACACCAGAGCAAGACGCCGATGCACCAAGACCATTTAAAACCGCCCAGCTCTCTGAAATCATGTCCCCCATTTCTGAGGCATTAGCCGTCACTCGACTATCGATTGCTTTTAATTTCGCAACAAAGGCATCGATACCGGCAGAAGTTAATAGCGTTGGAGGAATGACCAAATACCCACAACCATTGTTGCCGTTTCCTAAACTTGTGCCGTTCGGAAAATAATTGTCTTGGTTGTTTTTATTAAACACCATCAAACCTACTTTAAGCGCTCCCAAACTATCGATATCGTCTTTAAGCGACAGGACCGCATTTACCATGGCGCACTGTTCCATACCACCAACAGTACTCGCACCAAGAGCAGGTATACCCGCATTGTCACTGTATACACAGCCATGAACTGCATTGGCATTTACATTACCGCTGGTATGCCAGGCAAGCAGTACCGTCTGCGCTTCAGACGACGGCGTATTCCCAACAAAGAGATCTATATCTTCGGCAAGGGCTATGCCGCCAGATACAAATAAAAATGTGACGGCTGAGATTAAAGTTCTCATTGTGTGATTGAATGTATTCATTACTGCCTCACCATTTTTAATTTCTTAAAATCGTGCACTACAGGCACGTTGTTCCCAATGCAGCGCGAAGGTAAACCCCTTGGTGCATTTCTAAATTTGTGCCGGTTGCGGCATCTGTGACATTCGCTTGCACATCCCACGTCATTTTGACGCAACCTGAGTTAGTTACCGTGGCTACCCCTTCGTCGTCACGAAAAATATTGGCATCGATATCCTGAGCGGTTCGAATGCAATCTTTGTCTTTTGGGTAACTGAGTTCGGACCGCAAGACCGGAGCAATCCGTAAGCAGCTCGGCGGGGGCACAACCGCGACCATATCGGCAACACCGTTGCCATCAAAATCACTTTGAATATTAGAATTTGTTGTCGGCAGTGGTAGCGAAAAATTAGCGGGGTTTGAGATGTACGTTTCCAAGGCATTACTCGCCGCCAGCTTTGCTTCAACACGATACTGCTGATTACCAGCGATTTTAAAATTCACATTGCTGCTAGTAAGCATACTCGCCACAATAACACTGAAAATTCCGAGCATAATCAGCACAACAATAAGTACCACGCCACGTTGTTTTTTTAATGTGCGCATCACTCTCTCACTCCGGCGATATTCGGCAACATAACGACGGTTGAGTACACTTGCCGCTTAATATTGTCACTATATGGGCCCAATACTTCTCGCCCAATATCATATGTTTTAGCGTTACTAGTATTACTACTTGAACGACTACCACGTACCAACATTTTAATTTGTATAGAAACAACGTTCTGCCAATTTAAGCTATCTGTAAACTCCCATTCGTAGCTCGCACCTGCTGGACAAGCCGCTGGTTTTGTATCAACAGTAGGATTGGCAACGTAGCAATCCGGTCCACCATCCCCATCTAGGTCTAAACCATAGTCGAAATGAATATCCTCTACCCCCTCAACCAAGGTGCGAATGCCACCACTGCCAGCTCTAAACTCATAGCTCTTAAGGCTAGCAATACCATCGCCCGCACCCGAGCAGTCATTACAGGGAGAAATGAAATAGGCATTAAAGGTGTATGGCCAAGCCTCAGCCAAGGTCGAAACTGCACTTGTACAGCCATTTTCACGAAGTGTTAATTCCGCAATGTCAGTGCTTATTTTGAAACTTAGCGAATCCAAATCACAGCTCGATATTTGAAGATACGGCGTGGTATTACTGGCAGGGATATTCGCCGCAGTCACCGCCACCGAGTTTGGATCCACATGACGAACGATAAGTATTTCAGATTTATCGCGCACCTCGGCACTGAAACAACTTGGCACTGTCAGGCCCGGTGCCGAGCTAGCGCTATCATAAGGATACCCATTTACAGATAAGGGCATCTGCACGGGTGTCACGGTGCTATTAAAGCCCAAATTCGCCACCGCCGTTCCACAGGGACTTGGAGTGCTATATGAAACTGCACCAATACCCGGATGGTACTTACCGTAAAACCCACCCAATGCCACATCCTCATTAAAAACCTGCAGTGCATAACGCCCGTTTTCAATTTGGTCCGAGGTGTTTGCCAGTTCAGTTCTCGTTGTACTCACAGAGGCAACAAGACTAATGATACCCAGCAGCATAAATGCGCCGAGTCCCATCGCAATTAAAAGCTCAACTAAAGATAGGCCTCGTTGACGAACCTCGACATGACACACGCACCCCATCATGACAGGTCTCCAATACGAATAATGGCACTCACAATACGCCTCATTTTTTCGTCGCCGTACAGATCCTTACCACAGGTATTATTCGCTGTTGCCGTTACCGTTTCGCTCAAACCCTGCCAAGCAACAGTGATTCGGTATGTTTGGTCTGCAGCACTTATTTGCTGTACGCAACCTCTCGCGCCAACCATTGCACCAACTTTTGCACTGCCTATTTGCTCAGACGCACCCTGTAGTAAATCATTCCATTCGCTAAGATCTGCGTCGGCGATAGCTTGCTGCGACGCATCACCGAGTGTACAAGACGTCAATGCACTCACGTTGTAACCCATCACGGATCCTGTACCACCGTAGGAGTAGCAAGCGGCTACAGTGCGATTTGCATTAATCCTATCGACCATGTCTTGCAACACACTCAAGGCCTGCAAACGCTGGTAGGATTCGGCTTCCTGCTGCACTGTACGCACCATTAAACCAGCTGCGCCCATCAAACCAACGAGCAATACAACCAGCGCCACCAATATTTCTATTAATGTAAAACCGCCACTGTTAGTTCGATGACTTATTGGCATTAGCAACTCCCATCATCAGTAGTGGTGCTGCCACTCAAAGACAATCTGACGCACTTAGCGACACTGCTACTAGCCGAACTTACTAAGTCGAAGGTCACTGAACTATCTATGCGGCCATTGCTTCGAAAGATAAAGCTGTTTGCACTGCCAGTTATATTCACCCCAGAAACTGCATCCTGAGATCGCAATGTATCGCCAGCCGCGGTTACCGTCCAACCTTCAACCCAACTGCTGCCAGCTCGAGTAACCGTAACATCGGTATTTCGCTTTACCGCCTCGCTACGAGCCAGTTGGAACGTCGCGTTTAAATCACTGGCAACACTACGCAATCGTTGTGTTCGAATGACATCATTAAACGAGGGGACCGCCACTGCGGCCAGGATAGACACGATACCGAGCGTTACCATTAATTCCAGCAGGGTATAACCACGTTGTTGACCTAATCCCAGCATCTTGTCGCCCCCGCTGCATGCCCCTTTTGCCCCTGACTGTTCAAGGTAAGGGTGCCACAACTATCATCGCTAGCTTGGCTACCTCTAGGCACCGCTGAAACCGTATAAGTCGGCGGTGTTGCCGCGTTATTGGCTGTAGTACTAATTGTAAAGTTGCTACTTACTTGCGACGGCGTTGTTGCACCTAAATCAGCCATACTCGTCGCGTAGCTCCGCTCATCAAGAAAGTTGCGTTCTTGCATATTCGCAACTTCCATAACAAAGCTAGTTGCCGCAGAACGATTAGCTCGAACGGTATAATCTCGATAAGACGGGAGCGCCACCATCATTAAGATGGCAATAATCGCTACCGTGATCATCAACTCAATCAAGGTAAACCCGCTATTTCGACGTAGAGAAAAAATCATGCGTAAAACGCCCATAAAAAAATGACTCGTTTTACACTGTAGGAGGGTGTTATATCAATGTCAGCTGAAGACCGACGACCGGTAGGATTTACACGACAGGCGGCATCTTGTTAAAGCTTGCCGCCATTAAATTCAACGCCGCCAGCAATCGCTAACGGATTTAGACGAACCCGAAGGCTTTGCAGTTATGGAATACGATCCCGTTTCATCTAAGGTAAAGTCACCGCAGGCATCACCAGCCATGACTCCCGCCCGGCTTGCCTTTAAAGTGAATGCGTTCGCAGATGCAGAACTGGATGCAATTGTGTAATAGGCAGTACCACTTTCTGGCACTGTAGTTAAAAACACCGAGGGCAAAGTTGAACCCGCTGCAGTCGTTGTATAACGCCCGTTGGTAGAGTAGTAACGTTCAAGTGCCTGCGCCGCAGATAAAAGTGCACCGCTCGCCTCTGCCCTACGTGATTTAGCCACCGACTCTTGGTAAGAGGGGTATGCGATCGACGCGAGAATACCAACGATCGCTAGCGTAATCATCAGCTCCATTAAACTGAAGCCGTCAGCTTTTGACATCCGTATCACTGCAACTGTCTCCAAGACTGCCTACCTGTTACGTCACTTCCACCGCCGGTTTCCGTTATCACGCCGATGGTACCACTCGTTCCTGATGTGTATTTATATTCAAGTTCTCCAGCTCCGATAATGCCAGGGGTTTTGATCATTTCTTCACTGCCAATTCCGCTTGCTGGATAATAGTCCCCTTCAAATAGAGCTAGATCTAATAAATTAACCTTACCGTCGCCGTTAATATCCAGCACCGGCTCACCAATACGCCCTCCAGTCACCGCGTCTAGTTCCATTAACCAGCTATCGCCACCAAAACCACACACACTTTCAGAGGGGACAATACTTGCAAAAATTATTCTGCCGTTGCGTAAGATTGGCTGCGAAACAACCCTTTCTCCCGTGCGAACTTTTGAGGGCGGATACAAAGGTAAATGCCATCCGTAAGTCGGCGGAGTACCTACGCTATTATTAGTGACTATACGGATCTTATTTGCAGACGCCGAACCGTCGGCAGTCGTAGCAACACCTTGGAATACAATGCTTTGTGATAACAGCTTGTCCCGACCTGTAAAACTCGAACCGTTATCTCGTATACCGTAAAAATCCTGAATTGGTGGTTTTACTGGCAATAGCCCATCACTGTTCTCAAAGTATTTTCCAGTTCCAAAGTAGACCATATAACCGCCTTTAGGATGTACACCTACCGTCGGCCTTGACGTAATTGCTTGCGTATTACCGTCTGCATCAACAACTTTATAGAGAGGCTCAGCAACTCCCGCATTTTTATACGCGACATCCCAAGAGTTTTTCGATGCACCGGTCAAATCAAACTTCCATAGATTGCCTTTTAAATCGCCTGCATAAATAAAATCCGTTACGCGATCGTTATTAACATCAACTGGAACCGGACTTGCTAAACCGTTATCCACGCCGCTGACGCCCGTATTGATAGCTTTAATCAAAGCGCCTGTTTCTAAATCAACCACAAATAATTTAACGTTGTCACCGGAATTATAACCATTGCCAAATATTGCTACCCACTTGCCACCTGCTGCTACCCGCGCAATGATAGGCTGACTCATTGCAACACCCAATTTATCAACAGCATTTGAAGCTGTAGCAAACTCCCAAAGAAAACTAGAGGCGTTCAACGTAGCCGGATCGGTAACGTTAAGGGCAAATACCGAACGACCACCCGCAGCCAAAGAGCCTACTAAAATCGACTTCCAACTACCGCTTAAATACGCATCAAGCACTCTTGGCGAGCCATCTACGATATATGAATGTTCGTATTCGCTATCAGACAATTCTGCAAATTTCGGAAAAGCCGCTACTGGAATATAGGCAAACTTTTCCTTGCCGGTAGCCGCATCGAAGCCATGCAACATACCGTCATTGGCTCCCACATAGATCATTGACGTACGAGTTGCCTTCTTAGCGAGAAAGGCTGCATAACTCGAACCCTCCTGCCCCGACAATTTACTAAAACCAAAATTTTCCTCTTTACCGACAAAGAAGGGGTCTGAATTTATAATATCGCCCATAATAGTTGAGCGTTCTCTAAACTTACTGCCTTCGTTACTTTTGTCGCCTCGAAGCCACAATAATCGTTTTTTACCGTCGTCAACCGTTTCGCCCGCGCGCAGATCGTCTTGTTGACTGTTACTTAACTCCCCCCAATTACCGACGGTAAAAGCAACGGCTTTGTTCACCGTCGCCCCCTGGTCACCAACAGCTGAAATAATATTTCTAGAAGCTTCAATAGGGATGCCGCCTTTATTGGTATCCCACACAACATTATTAAGACTCCCGTCACCATTCAAGGAATAAGCAATAATTCGCCCAGACCACTCTAAACTATTAAAGCTAGCCTGATAAATTAAAGTACCTGAATCTAAGCGCGTTGAGTTCGCCGCAACAGATGATGCTGAGGACTTACTTTCATTTGCAATGGTTTGCAAAATGTTGCCAAGCTTATTAGCAAACACTTCTGGTTCTGACGCACTAAAAAAACCTCCGCGACTATTAACCGCAGCATGAAGTAGATCATCTATTTTATGAACTTCATTCGAAGTCGGCTTAGGCCAAGAAATTGAATCACCAGAAGAAATAGCAGCAAATGCCTTTTCTGGCTCTATCGTCCCAAAAACCCCAAGACCCACACCAAATGTGGTCATATGCTGCCAAAATGCAGGCGATGTTTTTGACACGGCCACCACATTTGCCATATCTGTGCGGATATCATTTTTCCAATAGTACATAGCCACATCAGCTAAGGTACTCGACTCACCATCTGTAAATGGTGAGACCTTTTTATAACTAAAGCTAGCGCCCGTCGGCCCGGTTTGAGTAGGCCCATCTGTACCATCATTATTATTATTTGGCCCGCCACTCGTTGCATCTCCAGACCAATACCCATCTGTCATTAAAACCGTATAATTTCTTCGACATTGCAGCTGATCAGAATCGTCATCAGTACCGGGATCGGCGCCCCAAGGTCCCTTATTGTCTTTACGAGAAAAGTATTTCCCCGCGTAATCAACGGCCAAACGCAATGGCGTGCCTGAATTGGGAATTTCACGTTCATACAAAGACTTATAGAATTCTTTCCTTGCTTCGCCTTCAAACGTACGTACCCCATTAACGATGACTTTCGTTTTCTCGCCATCTATGGTGGTTTCACCTTGGTTTATGCTACCAAAGCCAACCCGAATACCTGCTCCTTGTTCTGCAAAAGCATAACCGCTACCTCCTCGCGCAGTTAAAACTCTTGAGCGATAATAAGTGTACCAATTTGCGAAATTTTGCATTTCCTGTTCGTAAGTACACGTTACCGTGTCTTCGTCATCACAATCATCTCGATTATCACGACCGTCACCTGTATACGTCTTGCCTGAGCGAATTTCGACCTCTTTAAAGTTGCTCCAGCTCCAATCACTCCCGGTCCCTTTGTACCAAAAATATTTAGCTGGCCAATATTTTTTTGCGCTTGTTGTATAACTGCACGAACCAGAGCTATTACACTCATACCAGCGCACACTATTATAATTATCGTTGGCCTCTGCATTTAGTTTACGGCAATACTTTGCATCAAAACTATTTGTTGGCCTGTCAGGGTTATGAAAAGCACACGACGGGTTTGCATCGGGATACAATGTGCCATCTGCCTTTATCCACGGAGAATAAGTAGTTCCCGGATTGTAATAAACTGAATTGATTTGTGGTGACCGCGAACGGGCATTAAACCCAGAATTGGCATCAACAGTAGGGACGTAGTTACTATAATCATTACCTTTATATACGCCGTCCGCCCTAGGGAAAATATATCGTGCGCTACTATAAATAATACTGTCCGGCATCAACTCAAATTGCATCGACCCCGAATCATCGAGAATATACATCACATTTGGCTCAGCAGCCTGAGTCAAAAATAGTGGTTTTTGGGAAATGTCATCATTTACTGGTTCGCCAGAACTGCAATCTTTTTTTTCACCTTTTACGGTAAATTTCGCCTTACATTTTGTTTTATCAGCATCACTGTTGTACACGGTCAGCTTGTTGTCGTTGAAACCATACTTCTTGCCCGGACATTGTTTATTTTTGTCCACATCAACCTTAACAATACCTGTGATTTTGCTTAGATCCTGAAACGTGTATGTCTCATTTTTTTTCTTTTTACCGATCGACTTATTAGTTGTTCGCTCAACAATACAATCATCAGCAGCAAGAACGTCGGGAGGGTATATCAGCCCCCCTAAAAGCACAGCAATAAGCGCCAACAATAAGCGAGTATGGAAGGTATCTATCGTGAGTCTTGACATAATATTCACCGACATAATTTTCGGAATCTCAATTATTTCGCTTAAATGTAGTACTAAGCACGACCATACTGCGATCACTTGCACCATAGCCTCGCGCTGTTACTCGGTAAAACACCTTTGTGGTAACGGCCAGGTCAGAATCTAAGGCATCATTAACCCCCGAGTTACTGGTCAACTCTTGAATAAAATATTCAGGAGGTTTAGCTGCATAGGGTATGACATCTGCCGCCATAATCTGCCAACCAACTGACGAGGAATGATCAGACCAATCAGGCTCAACACAAGCGGTAGCCGTACTAGTAGGGTCCGCACAATAACGATATAAACCATTAGTCCCGTCAAATGGTCCGACATTTATTTGTGACAACGCCGTTTCCGCAGCCCTCAAACCTGCCTCTGCAGCTTGGAACGCCAAATTAGTATCCTTAGCGTTACCCGCCATACGCTCTTGCAACGTTGAAGATTGCATCGATGCCGCCGCGATGATGGTAAGTATGAGCATGAATATCAAGCTAACGATCAGTACTGCACCACGCTGCCCGCGAATGCCGTGTCTACGCAGTTTATATATCATGGCAATTTATTCCTGATCGCAAATACATTGGTAAATATCTGCCTAAATCGGCCGTCTGTATTGGCAACCACATTTCCGTTTACATCGATAATTGACTGGGCACTCTCTGAGCCTGTTTTACCGACAATATTTTCCTCAGAGGCCACCATCTGCAATGAAATTCGAACACTTAACACATCAGTCCAGTCGGCTACTGCGGCCCCGCTTTGATACTCGTCTACAGCGCGGTCACCATTGGTATCTACACCGTAGGTGAGCTGCATATTTTCTACGCCTTCTACTAGCTCAGTTGCAGCGCTTATCGCGCCACCCGAACCAGCAATAAGCCTACGCATATAAAGGGCGTTTATTGGTCGCCCTCCCGCTGTATCTCGACCGGTGTCGCGAACAAAATAGTCTACACTTTCGAAGGAGAATACCTCGGCATCAGTTTGGTATAACTTACTTAAGTTATTGCTCGAATTTAGCCCTTGACCATTAGAATGAGTTAGCGTCGTTGCCGCATTGCCATTTCCGTTGTTACCTGGATTGTTAACAATGCGAAAGACATCTGCATTAAGACAATCACTTACCATCACATAATCACCGGTGACAAAGCCAAGGCTATTATTTTCAATTTGCAAATTAGCATTGACCGTATTCATATTACCGGTGACATTAATATCGTTTTCCGACGCCTTTTTAATATGAAGTATGTCGCTACCTACTATTGCACCTAAGGCATTCCCTGCCGCAACATCATCTTCGCCCACCAGTGCAGTCGCTAAACTGAAATCTACAGTATTCGCCGGAACGGCAATAACATTGACATTAATGTTGCCGATAGAACTACAGCCCATATATCCCGCCATGCGAATTTCTTTTCCTATAAAACGCATGGCGAAGCGCGCGTTTTCCTGAATTTGCGCGAGGGAATCCTGTACTTTTGAGCTGCTATTGGTTGCCAGAAAAACTTGAATAACTGCCGTGCTTAAGAATAGTCCAAGAGTGACGGATATCATCAACTCGACAAGACCAAACCCCCGCTGTGACAACTTCATAAAGCCTCCCTCACAGCCTGGTCTGAAAAACAAAAGTTTGATTATCGCCCGCACCTACCTCGCGAGTTTTAGACAGTCGGCTTTCGTCCCACTGAATAGTAATGGTGAAATTATTATTATCGCGTGCAATAGACGCGTCACCAGCAGGAAGACGTCGCGCAATTTCCTGAAGCCAATCCTGAATATCTACTTTGTAAATTTCCGTTCCCGTTGGCGCGTCGTCATCGATCGCTAAATCATAACGGCCAACCAAGGCATCTGCTCGGTTAGCCCTCATGCGATCAGAAAGATCATTGGCGAGAAAAACTGCGGTGGAGCGGGTTGTAGACGCCTGATTAAACTTTACCGCGTTAAGCTGCATTGCAGCGGCACCGAGCACGCCAGTCGCGGTAATCAAAACGGCAACCAGTACTTCAATTAGCGTTACGCCCTGTTGTCTTCTCTTATTCACGGGCAGCTCCTTTCCGTCACGCTCACTTGCCCCGTAAGGCTTATATTGATATTACGATCACGGGAACAATATTCAGGCGATGTTCGATACGAAACAACCACTGCTGCAGTGTCGTTTAGAAATCCGTCGCTATTGAAGGCGATGCTGCTGATTGAAGTACCACCACGATCACCAGTAATGGTCGAGCTGCTAACTGCAGCATTTTTCTGAAGTGCTTCTCCGTCGTCGTAGCTACCATTCGCATTGGCATCAACCCAGCTCAACCAACCCTTTGCCCAATTACCGTCAATCGCGCTTACAGTGACCGGCGCCGCTCTCACAACAGCCTCTGACCGAGCTGTAATTAGAGCCTTCATTAATTGCTGAACCATCGCGCGATCACGAGATTCATCGATAAATTGGGTAAAACTAGGCACCGCCACGACCGCCAAAATAGCGGCGATAGACACTGTTACAATCAGCTCAATTAAGGTAAAACCTCGGTTTTTGCTTGTAAACCGCATATCGCTTTTCCGTTTTAAGCTTGACTTTTCGCGAAGTAGTCATAGATTAAACTACGAGTGTGCTAATTCATACATCGTCTGCATGGACGCGGACGACGCTGGATAGGAACCTCTCTCAAGTGTAACCCAATATGGAAAGGAGTCCATAGTGGCAAACCGAGGTATGACCTTAGTTGAGCTTATAACAGCACTCGCTATAGCCGCAATACTGGTAGTAGGCGCTGCGCCACCTCTAACGTCTTTCATTCGTCAGTACCAGCTGCGCTCAACTGGACAGCAGCTTTTCCGACTGATGACTACTGCGCGAGCTACGGCGGTTATGCGCAGTAGGTCCATCAGTATCTGGAATGAGGACGGCGACTGGACTAGTGGGGTCACGGTATTTGAAGACGATAACGGTAATGGTAAGCACGAAGACGGCGAGCAAATATTACTGAGCGGCGTAGATCAGACGAATATTCAAATTACCGGAAACCGCTGGGTCGCGGATTACGTCAAGTTCGCTGCTGACGGCAGCGCCCAAACCGCAAATGGTGCGTTTCAGGTTGGGACGATCACTATTTGTACGCCGAAACAAACAAAGGCCTATCAGCTTATTATCAGCATTGGCGGCCGAATACGGATGATAAAAACCGACATTGACGAATGTTGAAAGGCTTATGAAATATCGACTAAACGTAGCTCTTTAGGCAATGAGAATGTGATATTTTCTGGCCGACCTTCTAATTCAACAGGAACAGAGGCGCCCAGTTCACAAAGCCGGTCAATAACAGCGCTCACCAACACCTCTGGCGCAGACGCGCCAGCAGTAATGCCAATTTTGGGTGAACCTTCAAGCCATTCAGGACGAATATCTTCTTCGCTGTCGACCAAATAGGCGCGACAACCGATGCGCTCGGCGAGTTCGCGTAAGCGATTTGAGTTTGAGCTATTCGGTGAGCCAACCACTAAAACCACATCCACTTGCTCAGCTAAAGTCTTTACCGCGTCTTGGCGGTTTTGCGTGGCATAGCAAATATCGTCTTTACGTGGGCCTTCGATATTGGGGAATTTGCTTCGCAGTGCTTTGATGACGGCTGCGGTGTCGTCCATCGATAAGGTGGTTTGAGTAACATAGGACAAGTGATCTGGATCTTTGACTTCTAAGGCCAGGGCCTGATCGACATCCTCAACAAGATAAATATCGCCGCCGTGGGACGCATCGTATTGCCCCATTGTCCCTTCGACTTCTGGATGGCCTTTATGGCCAATCAGCACGCACTCGCGGCCAGTGCCGCTAAAGTTAACGACCTCCATATGCACTTTTGTTACCAGAGGACAGGTGGCATCAAATACTTTTAAGCCGCGACGGTCTGCTTCATTACGTACCGCCTGCGATACGCCATGAGCACTAAAAATGACGATTTTATCGTCTGGCACTTCGTCGAGTTCGTCCACAAACATGGCGCCGCGCTGACGCAAGTTCTCAACCACAAACTTATTGTGAACAACCTCATGACGCACGTAGATTGGCGCACCGAATACGTCTAAGGCACGGTTTACAATCTCGATGGCGCGATCAACCCCTGCGCAAAACCCACGGGGGTTCGCCATTTTGATTTGCATTTTATCGCCAGAGTTACTCATACCATCACCATGCCCAGACTTCCGCTGCGCGAAAATCAATATTACTTTGGGTCAGCCTGCGCGCTGACACTTAAAATTTCAACACGGAAGGCTAAGTTTCTTCCAGCCAATGGGTGGTTAAAATCTACCATGACATGATCGTCACCCACTTCGCTCACCACACCTGGCAATTCTGTGCGCGCGGCATCGGCAAAGGAAATAACCAAGCCTTCTTCTAACACCATATCTGCAGCAAACTGGCTACGAGGAAAGCGCTGGATATTGCCAGGATTGCGCTGACCAAAGCCGTCTTGTGGCTCTAGGGTAAAAGTCTCTTTTGCGCCAGCACTTAAACCTAATAGTTTAGCTTCTACACTGGGAAGTAAGCTGCCGTCACCATAAGTAAACGTGGCAGGTTTACCGCCAAAGGTGGAGTCCACCTCGTCGCCACCAATAATACCAAGGGAAAAATGTAGGCTAATTTCTGTGCCAGGTGCTATGCAAATATTCGTCATAATCAATCTGTTTCCACACAGCCACTTAGGCTGATTTTTTCGGCTCGGGGTTCAACACCATATCGAGTAATAACAGCGCTGCGCCGACACTGATTCCCGCATCGGCAATATTGAAGGTAGGAAAGTAACTTGGGCCCCAATGTACAGAAATGAAATCGACAACGTGACCTAAGTACATACGATCCCACAAATTGCCCAAGGCACCGCCTAAGACTAAGGCCAAGGCCAGCGATAACAACCACTGATGACGTTGTAAACGCATCAGCCACACACAAATATACGTGCTGACCGCCAGAGCGATCACCGTAAAAAACCAGCGCTGCCAGCCACCAGCATCACTTAAAAAGCTAAATGCCGCACCGCGGTTATAATGCAGAGTTATATCCAGCACCGGTAAAATCTCTACCGGGCTAGCGTAATCTAAATTGCTATCGGCAAAATATTTAGTGATTTGATCAAGCACGATCACCGCAACAGAAACCAATAACCAAAAAACGCGGCTGCGACGCTGCGCAGCCATTTCGCTATCCACGCCAGCCTCATGCATATAGACGCACTTCTCCATCGCCATCCACGTTGTCGATGCAACGGAAACACAATTCAGGATGATCTAACGATTGCCCTACATCTTCGCGGTGGTGCCAGCAACGTGTACACTTTGTGCCATCGCTAGCCGCAACACGAACCTGCAGACCCTCGACATCCGTTTCTATTGCTTCGTTCGCTGTTGATAAAGGCGCAAGCCTTGCAGCCGAAGTAATTAACACAAAGCGAAGCTCGTCACCCAAGGCGTGTAAGCTTGTCATTAGTGACTCGTCACAAAACAGGGTCACTTCTGCCGCTAAACTACCACCGACAAAGCCTTCTTTTTTGGCGCCTTCCAGTACCTTATTTACCGCTGACTTAACCTCTTGCACCGTAGTCCAAAAGTCGTCGCCCATGCCACTGTCTGCGGGCATCTTGCTAAGACCTGTATACCATTCAGCCGCAAACACGGTACCACTATGTTCGCCGGGCAAATGCTCCCACAATTCGTCTGCAGTAAAACTTAAGATTGGCGAGATCCAGCGTGTGAGTGCTTCAGCGATATGATAAAGCGCGGTTTGCGCCGAGCGACGCGGCAGGCTATTTGCCTTAGTGGTGTACTGACGGTCCTTGATGATATCCAGATAGAAACCACCCAATTCCAGCACACAGAAGTTATGCAATTTCTGATAGACCAAGTGGAATTGATAGGCTTCGTACGCCGCTACAATTTCGTCCTGCAACACCGCGGCGCGATGCATAATCCAACGATCTAAAGCGAGCATTTCCTCGGGTTTAACCGCATGTTCGTTGGGCTCAAAGCCCGCCATATTCGCGAGTAGAAAGCGCGCGGTATTACGAATGCGGCGATAGGAATCGGCGGTGCGCTTAAAGATTTCATCGGATACCGTCATTTCATTGCGGTAATCGGTTGCCGCCACCCAAAGACGCAATATATCCGCGCCCAGGGTGTTCATGATTTTTTGCGGCGCAACAACATTGCCCACCGACTTGGACATTTTGCGACCTTGGGCATCGACGGTAAAACCGTGGGTCAACACACCTTTGTAGGGCGCAACGCCACGAGTGGCAATTGACGTTAGCATTGATGACTGGAACCAACCGCGATGCTGGTCAGAACCTTCAAGATAAAGATCAGCGGGGAATTGTAAATTCTCCAGTTGCGACAATACCGCATAATGAGTCACACCCGAATCGAACCACACATCGAGCGTATCGGTCACTTTACTGTACTGCGCGGCCTCTTCGCCGAGTAATTCAGTTGCATCTATATCGAACCAAGCTTGAATACCACCGACCTCAACACGCTTAGCAACCTGCTCTATTAACTCTGCGGTGCGTGGATGCAATTCCGCCGTTTCGTTATGAGCAAATAATGCGATGGGCGCACCCCAGGTACGCTGACGAGAGATACACCAATCGGGGCGCTCTTGCATCATAGATTCAATACGCGCACGTCCCCAGCTCGGCGTCCACGCTACCGTATCGACCGCAGCCATTGCCATGTCGAGCAAACCATTTTGTTTCATGCTCACAAACCACTGCGGCGTGGCACGGAAAATAATTGGACTCTTATGGCGCCAGCAATGCGGATAACTGTGTTCAAAATGTTTGCAGTGCAGCAAACGCTTGCGCTCAGTCAACGTCGCGATAACATTGTCATTCGCTTTAAAGACATGCTGGCCTTCAAACAACTCAGTGCCTTCAAGGAAGGTTCCGTTGGCCGCCACCGGATTGTAGACTTCCAAACCGTATTGCTTGCCGACTATAAAGTCGTCTTGACCATGGGCCGGTGCAGTGTGAACGGCGCCTGTACCCGCGTCGGTGGTCACATGATCACCCAGAATAACGGGAACCTGACGACTGTAAAACGGATGCTGCAATTGCAGGTTCTCTAGCGCCGCGCCTTTACAGCGACCGACAACCGCCATCTCTTCTACACCGTATCTAGCCATGGTCGATTCGTGCAGCGCCTCGGCTAACAGCAACACCATCTTGTCGCCACTTTCGCCGGTAAAGCTAACCCAAACGTAATCCAATTCTGGGTGCAGACAGACTGCCATGTTAGCGGGCAAGGTCCAGGGCGTCGTGGTCCAGATGGCCAAGTTCAACTCACCGTCAATATCAGCCGGTAAACCACCCTTTGCGATGACCGCTGCGCGATCAACAACCGCAAATGCAACGTCAATTGCAGGGGATGTTTTGTCTTTATATTCAACTTCGGCCTCAGCCAACGCCGAACCGCAATCCATACACCAATGCACCGGCTTAAAGCCTTTATGCATGTGGCCGTTCTCAACGATTTTACCGAGAGCGCGGATGATATTGGCTTCGAAATGAAAATCCATGGTCAGATAAGGTTTGTCCCAATCGCCAAAAACCCCTAAACGTTTAAAGTCTTCGCGCTGGCCATTAACTTGTTTGTAAGCATATTCTCGGCACTTCTCACGGAATGTCGCCGCATCGACCTTGTGCCCCGCCTTGCCGACTTTCTTTTCGACATTCAGCTCAATCGGCAGACCGTGGCAATCCCAGCCCGGCACATAGGGCGCATCGAAACCGCTCAAGGTTTTCGATTTAACAATCATGTCTTTGAGGATTTTATTTACCGCATGACCAATATGAATATCGCCGTTCGCATACGGAGGACCATCGTGAAGAATAAACTTTTCTCTGCCCGCACGCGCTTCACGAATTTGCTCGTAGACACGCTCTTCCTGCCAGCGTTTAAGCATGCCGGGTTCGCGTTGTGACAAGTTCGCTTTCATCGCAAAACTGGTCTCGGGTAGATTCAGGGTATGCTTATAATCACTCATATAGGTGGTCTGTATATTCCAAAGTAAGCTGTACTATTAATTTAAGGTGATCGGGCTAAAGATCAAAATAGCCGCGTGCCTGTTCAACGTCCCGTGCTATTTGCGCCTTCAAGGCGTCTAGCCCATCAAATTTATGCTCGTTGCGTAGCTTTTTACGAAACACGACCTTGATGTTGCGACCGTATATATCTTTGCTGAAATCCAATAAATGGACTTCCAAAATCGCCTTGGATAAATCCCCGACTGTTGGTCGCACGCCAACATTGGCAACACCGAGCTGCATAACACTGTCTGCGCCGTACACTTCTACGGCAAACACCCCCGACAAGGGAGAGCGAAGACGATGCAGTTCCATATTCGCTGTTCGCGTACCAATGGTTCGTCCTAACTGCTGACCAATAATCACCCGTCCAGAAATACTGTAAGGTCTCCCCAGCAAGCGCTCCGCCAATTCGAAGTCAGCCTCTGCCAGTACTTCGCGAATGCGAGTGCTACTCACCCGATCACCGGTAATTTCTATGGTTGAGGTATCAACAACGTCAAAACCGCTGGTTTTACCAACCTTGCGGAGTAAATCAAAATCGCCGCTGCGATTACGGCCAAATCGCAAATCGTCACCGACTACAATGTATTTCACGCCTAAACCGACCACGAATAGCTTATAGATAAAATCATGGGCGGTCATATCGCGAAAATCAGGCGTAAAGCTAATTCGCATTACGCGGTCAATACCCAGATCTCGCAGGGCAATAAATTTCTCGCGAAAACTCATCAAGCGCGCAGGCGCCTCATCGGGGGAGAAAAACTCTCTGGGAAGTGGCTCAAAAATAACCACTGTCGAAGGCAGGCCCATTTCCCGCCCTTTGGCAATTAACTGGCGTAAGACCGCCTGATGCCCTAAATGCACACCATCAAATGCCCCTATCGTGGCAACACAGCCACGATGACGAGGACGAAAATGTTGAAATCCGCGGATTAACTCCATGGTTACCGTCTTTTTGCCCAGCAAAGCGGAGGATTATAGCCTAGGAGTAGGCCCGACTAAAACGCCAGTGTTTGTCACTCTTACCGCTGGACTCGATAAGCGCGAAATATTATCAATTTGTACACGCTTAAACAGCGTTATGGGAACGCTAATGGGCTGCACCCCTAATATCACGCAGGCGTAATCCGCAGATAAACATCACCAGCACATAGGTCCCGCCACCCGCAACGCACAGCGTCAACAAGTGAAGTGCGCGTTCCCACACACTCCAGACCTGCCAATCGGTGAACCACTGTAAGCCGAAATACAAACACGCGCTCATGGCAACGACACCGCAGCTTAATTGCAGGTAATAACGTCCCCAGCCAGCCAAGGGTGCAAAGCCCGCATCACGGCGCAATCCTCGATACAGCAGCCCTGCATTGAGCCAAGCCGAAGCTGCCGTTGCCAAAGCTAAGCCCGCGTGACCAATCTGCCAGTAATGATGCAAGGGGACGACAAAGGCTATATTCATCACCATATTCGACACCATGGCGATAATACCAATTCGCACGGGAGTCTTGGTGTCCTGACGCGCATAAAACCCAGGCGCCAGTACTTTGATTAACATGAAAGGAATTAAGCCGATCGTATAGGCGCGCAAACTTAAGCCCGACATGGTCACGTCGTGCATTTTCAATTCACCGTACTGGAACAGCGTAATTAAAATCGGCTCAGCGAGAATCATTAATGCCACGGCGGCCGGCACTGCCATGAGCAATACGCTTCTCAAACCCCAATCGAGGGTCGATGCGAACGCGGTTTCATTCCCTCCTGCGCGCTGACGTGACAAATTTGGCAACACTACCGTCGCAATTGCGATAGCGAAAACCCCCAACGGTAACTCGACTAGGCGGTCAGAATAATACAACCAAGAAATACTGCCGGTTGGCAGGAACGACGCCAGTATGGTGTCTAACAGCAAATTGATCTGGCTCACTGAAACGCCAAATAAAGCAGGAATCATCAGGGTAACAATTTTCTGCACACCGTCGTTATGCCAGTCCCAACGAGGCCGCGGCAGCATTTGAATCTGCTTTAAAAATGGCAACTGAAATACCAGTTGGACCGCGCCTGCCATTAATACGCCCCAGGCCAAGGCCATTGCAGGCTCGGCAAAGTAAGACGACATATATAAGGCTGACACGATCAAACAGACGTTCAATAACACTGGCGTAAAGGCGGGAACAGCATAGCGGCCAAAGGTATTTAAAATACCGCCAGCAAATCCGGTCATTGATATAAGGAACAAATACGGAAAGGTAATCCGGATCATGTCCGACGTTAGTTGAAATTTAGCAGGATCGTCGCGAAAGCCGGGGGCAAACAAGGTAGCCACTAAGGGCGAGGCAATAACCGCTACCGACGTTACCAGCAATAAAACGCCGCCAAGCGCACCCGCCGTGCGGTCGATCAACAGCTTTACAGATTCTTTGCTGCCCTTTTCATGGTATTCAGACAAGACAGGCACAAAGGCCTGAGAAAAAGCACCTTCAGCGAATAAACGTCGCAGGAAATTGGGAATTTTAAAGGCGACAAAAAAGCAGTCCGCGTTACTGCTCGCACCTAGGAATATCGCAATAACCACATCGCGAATCAGTCCCAAAACACGGGACAGTAGGGTCATCACACTAACTAATAAACTTGAGCTTAATAAGCCGCGCTGCTTTACTGGCTTCGGCGCTACTGCTTCGCTCATGCCAACCACCGGCGCCGCAGTTCATCACGGTGTTGACGCAGCCACTGCATCGCGATAATGCTATGTGCATTATCTATCTTGCCGGTGTCGAGCATCTCCATCGCATCAGCAAATGAAATAACCTGAGCGTGAATATCTTCACCTTCATCAGCAAGACCGAAATAGCCGCCCGCCTTACTTAAGTCAGCCGAACCACAAAATAAATAAAAATATTCATCGCTTCCGCCCGGGGAAGAGTAATACTCGGCGATGGATTCCATCTCGCCGATGTCTATTCCCGCCTCTTCCATCGCCTCACGGCGAGCCACGTCAGCGGGACTTTCGTCAGTATCGATAATGCCCGCGACCAATTCCAACAACCAAGGACTATTTGCGCGACTTAATGCGCCAACCCGAAATTGCTCAACTTTAAGAATACAATCATTCACGGGATCGTAGGGCAGCAAGCCCACTGCTGGGCCGCGCACAAATAATTCACGGCTCAGCCAATTCCCCCAACCGCCGCCAAATAGGCGATGACGCAAACGCAGTGCACGCACCTGAAAAAAACCGCGCCATGCTGCGCGGTCTTCATCAACCTCTACATCCTTGCGCTCAAAATCTGCCATTCAAAATTTCCGCCGCCCAAAGAGCTAAAAACAAAACAATAAAATCAAAAACGTCTTTCGGTATACCAATTTACATCCCGCGCCGCTTTATCGACTTGGCCGGCAACATCCAGAATGAGCGCAAACAATGCCATTCGCACCAGCACTCCGTTATCTGCTTGACGGAAAATCGCTAGGTTCGGATTATCGTTAAGATCATTATCAAGCTCATTGGCCTCGGTGCGCGAATCCCTTGGCAGCGGATGCATAATGACAGTGTTCGGCTCGCAGTAACGGGTATAAATAGCTTGGTTCAGGCGATAGCGGCCGCGATATAAATCAGCCTCTGCCGGACTGGCAAAACGCTCTTCTTGAATCCGGGTAGAGTAGGCTATATCGACCTTGGAGATACTACCTTCCATCACGTCTGACTCTTGCACGGTGTGACCCGCCTGCCGCAACTGCTCAACAATCGCCTCCGGCATTTTTAATTCATTAGGTGAAATCAGCACCACCGTCACGTTTTTATACAAGCACAGTAATTTACATAGCGAATGCACGGTACGGCCATATTTCAAATCGCCGATCATCGCAATTCGAAGGCCATCAAGATCGCTACGACCGTGATGCTGCAATTCTTTGCGAATGGTGTACAAATCAAGAAGCGCTTGGCTTGGGTGCTCGTTGGAGCCGTCGCCGCCATTGACGACAGGTACACGACTTGCCGCCGCAAATTCCGCCACCGAACCAGAAACCGGATGTCGCATCACAATAACGTCACTGTAGCCACTCAGCACTCGTGCGGTGTCGTAAAGTGATTCACCCTTGGCGATGGCCGAAGTTTCAAAGCCGGTGGTTTCACGAACTTCGCCGCCCAGTAAATTAAACGCGCAGCCAAAACTCACGCGAGTTCGGGTAGAGGGTTCAAAAAACATATTGCCGAGAATCGCGCCGTCCAGCACCTTGGTCACGCGCTGCCGATGAGCGTATGGCACCATGCGATCGGCAACCTGAAATACGCGCTCAATCTCATCGCGATCAAACTGACTGATAGAGAGAATATGACTGCCTGAAAATTTCACTACTGCCCCTCCGAGACCTTTGCATGATAGCTATTTGTTCTCTGACTTCGTCGCCTAAAAGCGCCTACTGTTGGCGAAAACGTACTCCATCGGTCATTTATAAGTATAAATTCCCTCAATTACCGCTCCCGTTGGTCACTCGCACAATGTGCGTGATCTCCGCTACGCTACGGTTCGTGCGCCTTTTCCTCGCCAGAAAAAAATTCCCGCTCGTGTAAAGGTCTCTCCGAAAAATTAAACCGTGGCCAACACATCTGACGTGTTCGCGCCCTCATCAAATTGCAAGCTAGCCCAGCGCGCATAGAGTGGCGAACTGAGTAAAAGTTCTGAATGGCTGCCCGTTGCCACCAACTTGCCATGGTCCAGCACCGCAATAATATCAACATCGACAACCGTCGCTAAGCGGTGGGCAATCACGATAGTGGTGCGGCCCTTCATTAGCAACTCCAGCGCCTGCTGCACCTGGAACTCGCTTTCAGCATCAAGTGCACTGGTCGCCTCATCCAAAAGAAGTAAGGTTGGGTCCGCTAAGATGGCTCGGGCAATAGCTATGCGCTGACGCTGGCCACCGGAAAGGCGAATACCACCCTCGCCAACAAAGCTGTTATAGCCTTCAGACAAACGTTCAATAAATTCGTGAGCATAAGCGGAGCGCGATGCGGCTTCAATTTCAGCCAGCGTTGCACCCGGTTTACCATAGCGAATATTGTCTGCCACTGTGCCGGTAAAGAGCACCGGCTGCTGGGGAACCATGGCGATTTGGCTACGCAGATCTTCAAGACTGAGTTCGCGAATATCAATGCCATCAAAGCGAATTGCGCCGCCCTGCACATCATAAAAGCGCAGTATTAAATCGACCAAGGTAGATTTACCCGCACCGGAACTACCCACCAAGGCCACACTCGTGCCCGGCGCTATATTTAAACTTAGATTATCAATGGCGCGTTGTTCCGGGCGCGATGGATAACTGAAACAGACCGCATCAAACTGCAAACTACCCTCTGGTGATTCTGGCAAAGCCAAGGGTTTTTCTGGCGTCGGCACCAAATTCTCAGCAGCCAACAATTCTAATAGACGCTCTGTAGCACCAGCTGCACGCTGCAAATCGCCATAAACTTCGGAGATCGCGCCCACAGAGGCCGCCACCATCACCGCATAAAAAATAAATGCAGCTAACTCGCCGCCACTAATTTTGCCGGCCAGTACATCTAGCCCACCGATCCACAACATGGCAGTGACCGCACCGAGCACAAGGGTTATTACTGTGGTAGATAGCCAAGCCCGCTGTTTTATGCGGATAATCGCAACCGTAAATGCTGATTCTACATGACCGTCAAAGGCGGCTTTATCGAGGGTCTGATGATTAAAGGCCTGCACCATCTTTATGTTCTTAACTGCCTCACCAACGAACGTACCCACTCCGGCAATACGATCTTGGCTGGTACGCGAAAGGCTACGAACTCGGCGACCAAATACAATAATCGGCACCACTACCAAAGGCACACTCAACATCACCAAACCCGTTAATTTGGGGTTGGTGATAAAGAGCAATATCAGGCCACCGATGAACATCAAGAAGTTGCGCAGGGCAATGGACACCGAGGAACCAATCACCGTTTGCAGCAGGGTAGTGTCGGTAGTGATGCGCGATTGAATTTCACCGCTGAGATTGGTTTCGAAATAACCGGGATGAAGATGCACGACGTGGGCGAACACTGCCTTGCGCAAATCCGCGCTGACCCGCTCGCCAATCCACGACACCAAATAAAAGCGAACAAAGGTGCCTGTTGCCAGAAGAAGGATCATTACCATAAACAGCAGTAATGCCTGATTGAGGGCATCAACCGAGGCATTGCTGGAAAAGCCCTGATCCACCAACATGCGCAGACCTTGACCAATCGATAGGGTAATACCGGCGGTGCAAATAAGCGCGATACTGGCACCAATCATCTGCCAGCGATAGGGTCGTAAAAAGGTCATCATCGCCTTTAATACGCCGACATTCGTACTTTTTTCGCGTTCTGAACCGGTATCCGTCATAACTCTCCCCTGCTTAGCAGCGCATTATCGCCTTTATCTCTGGCGCGGGAAAGCAACGTTTCAAGGCATTTACAAACCATGATTTTTTACGTAATCGCTAAAGGATCAAGGATTCTTTTTCGCTGCGACGCAGCTTCTTGATGGCGGCTTCGCGTTGCGACGCCTCTGAACGATTTTCCGCTGGCTCGCGATACACCATAGCCTCGGCCGGATCACCGCGAAAAAACCGTGCTCCGCGACCACCTTCGCCACAATGCTCTCTAAATCGGCGCTCAGGGTCAGTAGTAATGCCGGTATACAGCTTACCGCTGCGACTTCGCACCATATATACCCACCACGCCGAACTCACAAACCCTCTTGCTCCAAGGCGTCGGCGTAGTCGTTTAGCTCACTCAAGATCATCACATCAGCGCTAGACGTTCGCTCGCCAGCGAGCTCAACCAAGCGCTGACGAAATTCAGTAAAACCGAGTTGCCCTTTCTCTGGCTCACGCAAACAACGGCGACAAAAGACACGCCATTTATCTCGTTCAGTGTCAGACAAACTCATCGGGAAATTACGGGCACGGTAGCGCCACAATAGCTCTGGCAGACGCGCGTCGCTAAAGTGATAGCTCTGCATGGCAAGAATATCTGGCGTGGCTCTTCGAACCTCATCCATTAGCTTTTTATCATCGCCACTAAAAAATCCGCCACCGTAAAGCATCACGTCGGGATCATTACTTTCGGCAAATTCGCGCGCGCCAAAAATCTGCTGCAATTTTTCAACGACACCCTTTGCTTTATGGAGCTGCGCCCAATGCCGACGGCACTGCGCCATATCAAGACCTATACGCTGACTTACCGACTCATCAACTAATTTAGCGGTAGCAACAATCGGCGCCCGATTGATATGAATTTCCTTGAGTGGAATACGCTCGGTCCCTTCCGGTAAATCTGCTGCAGAGCTAAATACCCGCGCCGCAATTTCGTCAGAGGACAGCTCTATTAATGGCGCGGGATCAACACTCAAGTCATACACAATAACGCTGTTTTTATTATCTGGATGCAAGGCTAGCGGCATCATCAGCGCTGAACAAAACTTGGCCGCGGGTAAACGGCCAGAAACATGTAATACCGGCACTTGCGTAACCACGTCTAGCATCGCTGCCACCGTACGCTTATCGCGCAGGCTTAAGGCATAAGCAAATAACTTGGGCTGGCGTTGTTTTAACAGTTTCGCCAAATCGATAGTGGCATACACATCCGACAACGCATCGTGAGCAGATTCGTGGCTCAGGCCATTGGCGGCGCTCAGTTCTTCTAATTTAAAACTCGGAGTGCCGTCTTCACGCAAGGGCCATTCAATTCCGTCTGGTCGCAGCGCGCGACACAGGCGCGCAACGTCAATCAAATCCCAGCGCGAATTACCGTTTTGCCATTCACGCGCATAGGGATCATAAAAATTGCGATACAGGGTATAGCGAGTCACTTCATCGTCGAAACGAATACTATTGTACCCAACGCCACAGGTACCCGGTTGCGATAACTCTGCGTGCACAGCGGCAATAAACTCTGCCTCAGACACCCCTTCTTGCAGAGCTTGCTGGGGAGTTATGCCGGTAATTAAGCAGGCTTCGGGATGGGGAAGATAATCCGGGCTGGGTCGGCTGTACACCATCAACGGCTCGCCGATAATATTTAAGTCCGCGTCGGTTCGCACACCGGCAAACTGCACTGGACGATCTCGAGCGGGATTTGCGCCCCAAGTTTCATAGTCATGCCAATAGAACGTTGAAGTGGCCAAGATAGTGTCCGATCAAATAGGCGATGACGGTATTGCACATGGCTAAGACAAAAAATGCAAACAATGTAACGATTTATCGTTAATCACCAACGATAAGGAGAAAATTTAGCATATAAAACGATAGCGGAGCGCGCGGTAACGCACTCCGCTTTGGGCTTAAGAGACGGTAATCGCCTGCTCTTCAATTTTAGCCTTCCAAATTTGGGGGCCAATTTTATGAACAGACTCCCCGCGCACATCAACGGCAACCGTGACCGGCATATCTTCAATGGTGAATTCGTAAATGGCTTCCATACCAAGCTCAGGGAAGCCAACCACTTCGGATTTCTTGATCGCCTGCGCCACCAAATATGCCGCGCCGCCTACTGCCATAAGGTAGGTTGCGCCGAACTCTTTGATGGCTTCAATAGCGACGTCGCCGCGCTCAGATTTGCCAATCATGCCCATTAACCCAGTTTCAGCCAGCATGGTGCGGGTAAATTTATCCATACGGGTCGCTGTAGTCGGGCCTGCAGGGCCAACCACTTCGTCACGCACCGGATCAACTGGGCCAACGTAGTAAATAAACCGCCCCTTCATATCTACAGGCAACTTCTCACCACGGGCAAGCATGTCGACCATTTTTTTATGCGCGGCATCGCGACCGGTAAGCATTTTGCCACTCAGCAATATCGTATCACCGGGCTTCCACGTCGCCATTTCTTCCTGGGTAACGGTATCGAGGTTCACTCGTTTTACGTCACCACCTGCTTCGCGGGTCACTTCAGGCCACTCATCCAATGAAGGCGGTGTCAGCGCCGCTGGACCACTTCCATCCAAGGTAAAGTGGGCATGGCGTGTCGCGGCGCAATTCGGGATCATTGCTACGGCTTTATTGGCCGCATGGGTTGGAAAGTCTTTTACTTTCACATCTAACACAGTCGTCAAACCGCCAAGACCCTGAGCGCCAATACCGAGTTTGTTCACTTTTTCAAATAATTCTAAACGCAATTCTTCCGCACGATTGCTCGCGCCGCGCTTTTGCAGATCATGAATATCGATGGGATCAAGCAAGGCTTCTTTGGCGATAATCATCGCCTTCTCTGCCGTTCCACCAATACCGATACCAAGCATGCCCGGCGGACACCAGCCAGCACCCATGGTCGGCACCATTTTTAATACCCAATCCACCACGGAGTCAGAGGGGTTCAACATGGCAAATTTTGATTTCGCCTCCGAACCGCCGCCTTTAGCAGCTACGTGTACCTCAACCGTGTCACCGGGAACAATCTCATAGTGAATAACCGCCGGCGTATTATCTTTAGTGTTGGCGCGGGTGCCGTCTGGATCGGCCAGTATTGAGGCGCGCAGGACGTTATCAGGAAGATTGTAGGCACGGCGAACGCCTTCGTTAACCATATCCGTCACGCCCATCGTGCCTTCCCATTGCACATTCATACCTACTGTTAAGAACACGGTCACAATGCCGGTATCCTGACAAATCGGACGTTTGCCTTCGGCGCACATGCGGGAATTAATAAGAATCTGCGCCATTGCATCTTTAGCAGCAGGATTCTGCTCACGCTGATAGGCTTCATCCATCGCGCGGATAAAATCAACGGGGTGGTAGTAGGAAATGTATTGCAGCGCGTCGGCCACACTTTGAATAAGGTCGTCTTGACGAATTACGGTCATCGGAGGACTCCTGCTAAATGGTTGGCGACAGCGCCCAGAAAGGCGGCAGAGTATACACTAGCAAATAGCCGGTAGTGTAGCGCAAAGGGCCACACCACCGTGTCTGGGGATATATTAACGAGGAGCCGGGCTACCGGAATGATACTGCGTCATGGTTTGGCGCATAGATTCAATATCGCGGTTTACCTGCTTACGGAAGGCATTGACTGAGTCTAACCACTCTTCATTTTGGGTGATGCGCCGCTCAAGGTCTTTAACCCGAACATCTAAACCGCCGCCCGCCGCAACTTGCTTACCCATATTGAGCAGTTCCTTGCGGTTAACCTCAGATTGCGCAATTACCCTGTCCAGTTTTCCAGACATAGAAGTAAAGGACTCGCGATCACTGCTATAAGATTTTACGATCTTACTTAGCTGCTCATCACTCGTTTTAAGCTTGGCTTCTAGTGCTACGATACGCTTAATCGATTTGTCCATCTCAGACTGCTGCTTGTCTAAGGTCGCGTCATGCTGGGCTAGTTCGTCTTTTTGCTTTTTCCAAACATTGTCCCAAAGCTTGCGAACTTCCTGATCAAGCTCTTTCAACTTCACCGAAGTGGTCACAGTACTTTCACTAATACTCTCATCAGCAGATGATAGGCGCTGCTCAAGCGCATCAATTCGTTTTTGACCTAGCATTAACTGAGCTTGAGTGCCGCTTAATTGATCGTACAAATAATAAGAGACACCGGACAGTAGCAGTACCAATAGGGTCAACATAAACATGACGAACCCACCACCGCCGCCGCTTTTCGGCCCAGCGTCTTGAGGCGACACTGGCTGGCCGGGCTTTTTCATTGCCGCACGATGCGCAATATCATCATCGTCAATAGAGAGTGAAATTTTTGGTTCTTGTCTTTCCGTGCTCACGACTAATTAACTCACTGTATGAAGGGCGAAAAAGAATCATTATGACATTGGCATGTCGGGTGTTAAAGCACCCGCTACCCGATTTGAACGGTATTCGCTGCCCAAGTTCATCTGCTTTGCTATACTTTAGCGGTTTTAGTGTTGCACCTTATGTTCAAGACGCGTCAAATGCGATTTCGAGCAGAAGAACAACAATAAAAATTTAACAACACCAATACGTAAAATGAGGCTACTTTAAATGGATGCATTTATTTCACCAGATTTATTACTGCGCTGGTTACACGTTCTCTTCGGTATCACGTGGATTGGCCTGCTGTACTACTTCAACTTTGTACAAACCGAATACTTCAAAGAAGCCGAAGCTTCGGCGAAAGCGGATGCAGTTAAGAAATTAGCCCCAAGAGCCCTTTGGTGGTTCCGCTGGGGTGCCATGTTCACCTTTTTAACCGGCCTTGGTCTATTGCACTTCACCATGGCGCGCGGTCTGAACGGTTACATCATTATTGGCGCCCTCATGGGCACCTTAATGTTCTTAAACGTGTGGCTAATTATTTGGCCAAACCAAAAAATTGTTTGCGGTATTGTGCCCGGCGATGCATCAAAAGCGGCTCCCAAGGCTGGCTTGGCTTCTCGCACTAATACCCTTTTCTCTGCACCAATGCTAATTGGTATGCTGGGCTCTTTCCACGGCGCGGGTGCCGCTGGTGCGGCTGCGGTAAGTAAAGCTGGTACGTCTATTAGCTTGGGCCTGTGGATTTGTATTGGTCTAATTGTTGTCCTTGAACTAAATGCTATCTTCGGCAAAACTGGCCCTATGACCACAGTAAAAGGCGTTGTACATTGCAGCATAGCGTTAGCCATAGCGATGGTTGCACTGCTTCAATTCGTGTAATTGCCTAATATAACGAACTGAAAAGGGAGCCTTAAAGGCTCCCTTTTTTGTGAAGTTTTTCTAGTACTGACCGGTACGCAACAAGACTAAGGTGCACGCTTCTTCAGTCGCTATTCCTGCCTTTTCGAGCCGCTCTGCCATCTCGTCAGATTCGGTGCCCGGATTAAAAATCACTCTACGTGGTGCCAACGCAATAAGCTGATCAATATCGTTTTTGAGTAAGTCCGCCCTAACATAGACTGTCACCGTATCGACATGGTCGCTCACAGTGTTAATCATAGGAACACATTTCACGCCGGCTACTTCTTCATGATAGGGGTTCACCGGCAACACCTTGTGACCATATTCCTTGAGTAGCTGCACGGCTTTAAAGGAGTATCGCTCCGGCTTTGGGCTTGCACCCAACACCAATACTGTCTCGCTCATCACATTCTCCAGACAAACAAAAACCGGGCGACAGGCGCCCGGCAATTTTTCCTATACTTCCGCAAATTACTTCGCTTGTTTACCCATCCAGCGACGCAATGTAGATGCCAGTTCTTGTGCATTATAAGCTTCTGCATCATCCGGCATAGGGTCTTTACCCATTTTAATTTCTAATGACGCTTGGTAGTTTGTACGCGTTGTTGTTGACGCTACGCCGCCGCTCAAACGTGATGGCGTTTGCGCCACTACCGTGCTGCAGCTCATTAAACCGCAACGTTGATACACGGCAGTATGGCCACCAAAATCGTTTACACCAGAGATACTGGTACTGCTACGACTTTTACTTTCTGTATCACGATTGACTAAATGGAACCAATTGTAGCCATTCTGCAAGGTTAGCTCCGCTGCGCGCAGCATTGCATAATCATTAACCGTTTCTTTATCTGTACGGCTATTACCAGTAAACGTGACACGGTAACGATCACTACCCAATTCCGTTTCGGTATAACCATAAGCACCGCGCTCGTCAGCTGGCTGGTACGTTGTACCTGTGCTGCTGCAACCCACAACAAGACCAGATAACAACACGGCAAAAACCCACTGTAAACGCATAACTTTCCCCTAAAAAAATCAACTTATAGCGATACTACCTTATGGTAGAACCCCGCACCTTTAACAAGCCACCATAATACGCACTGGAGCTGAACTGAAACTTAACAAAGCCATTTAATTTTCAAACTACTTGATATCGGTCCAATTTTTTTGCATTTCTAGATACATAAATGAAGCTGACCAGGCAATCATTACCAAGCCAATCAATGACTCTAAACCGCATAGAAAACGCAGATCTCCAACAGGGACAATGTCGCCAAACCCCAGTGAAGTGTAGACCGTAAATGAAAAGTAGGCACTGTCGAGCAAGGTTCCAGAGAAATTACCAGTTAAGGCACCAAAACTACCGTCTGCACTTAGCAGAAAATAAGCCAGCGAAAAAATCCATACCTCTACGGCATGAGCTAACAAAACACCAGTCAATGCGACCAATACCCGGTGCCTCGGTTTAGCCAAGCGAGGGACAAACTTGGCCAAGGTAAATAAAGTTTCATGGTGTATCAGCACGGCTACTGATATCACGGCGATATTAATTAAACAGAGAACAATAAACATAAGACGACTAGGCTCAAATCAATTAGACGACAAAGTCATCTCTGCAACAGTAACACCGCCGGCCGCTAATAACTGCTCATCGTCAAAGGCCATACCGCGCTCAACACATACATAGTCAAGGTAGTGCGGACCCACATCCGCCATTTTTCTCGCCAGTTCAGCCCCAGGGTTCCAGACCACGACGGTGTCACATCCTACACCGCCGATATCAATCCGACGGCCAGCATCAAGTATCGACTGACTACCACCAAGTCCTTCATACACTCGGTCGATTTCCTTATCGAAAACCAATGGATCACTTTGCACAAACTTAGCTAAGCCTTGGCAATTATCCAAGTAGGCGCTATCGGTAAGGCCATCGATTTTCACACGACCTAAATCACCAACTGCAAAGTAAGTATGCAGCGCAAAACTGAGCGGCATGGTTTCTCGTCCTTGGTTAATGATGCTCAGTTTGAGATGTAATTCATGGCCCAAGGTCACATCTAGCCGAGCCCTAAATGAAAAAGGGAATGCCGCTAAATCGTCCTTCGTAGGACTAAATCCAAACTGCAAAGTGATGTTGTCATCTTCAGCTTGCTGTACATCATCTAAAGTCCAAAGTTGAGTACGCGCAAAGCCATGCTTCGCTAAGTCTACTTGGCGACGATTTACACCAAACCACGGCAAGCACAGTGGAATACCGCCGCGAATAGGGTCACCCACGCGAAAAGATGATAGCGGACTAAGCCATAACAACTCATCTTTTCCGTTTGGACGGAAAGACAATATCTGCGCGCCCTGCAGAGATATCACAGCACGACAGGTTTCACTTATACATTCTAAAACTGGCAGATCAGCCGATTCAGAGCTTAGCTCAGAATAGCCATTTGCTTCGGTAAAAACAGTGCTTGCAGCGCGCAAATGAATCTGAGCATTGCGCAAATTAAGTACATCTAGGCTCGCAGCTATGTCGCTATTCACATCAAGATTCCAATTAAATTATTCACTTTTAATATCACAGGTCTAGCTCGGCTTCTTTCGCAGCACCATCATATCCATTGCACCTTTCTGAAACTGGTAGGCAACGGGCTTTAGCTCGGCAATATAATCTCGCTCATTAAAATAGCGAAGGACACCGGGAACGTGTTGAGAAATTCGACCATCTAAACTTAACAAGGGATACACCCGAACTTCCTTGGCAACGCGGCACATTTCAGACAGCGCCTCAATGTGCTGAGCCGCATCAATTTGCTCGCTGTATAAAAACAGTAGATGGGAGCTAAGTGCCAGATCAAATTCATCATCTAAAAACGGAAGTTCCGGCAGACTGGCATCAATGTAACGCCCCTCTTCGAGGCCCTTGTCAAAGTCATCCAGAAAGCGATTCATCGCCGACATTCGGATCGACCCCAAATGGCCGGGGTCTTTAAAGCTGGTCCAATAAAATTGCTGTGCATTTCGAGCAAGCTCGGCAATCATTCCGGGGTACACTCGCTGGATACGGCTGCGAATACCCTCGGCTGAAAACTGGTAAATAGGATCAATAGACATGATCCGCCCGCCACGCTGAGTCAATTCAGCATTAAAGCTGGCAGGGCCATCACCGCAGCCCAAAATATAGCCGTCAAGATCTCGCTCAGACAGCGAAAACATCCGGCAGTACTCCGCGTATGATCGTCCCCAGGGGACAATGGATGACAGCTCCAAAACATCCTCACAATAATTATTGGCGCAAGTATTACGCCACGCCTACCTCGATGGACGCACAATACGCATCGCTGCCCAGCAAGTATAGTGATGGTCACACTGGCAGCACAAACCCTTTGCGCAGCATGCCGGTGTTTTACGATGAACCGCTATATAAACCCGCGACTCAAAACGTAAAAAGGCGACTTTCCAGTCGCCTTGAAGTATAGATTAACCCTGCTTACTAGGGGCTTGGCAGCTCGCCAGCTAAATCAGGCAAACCACCACCTAAATCCGGTAATCCTCCGTCAATACCTAGCGCTGTACTTAACGGCTCCGGCGCACCCAAAGACTCAGTAGCGTTGGCGTCAAAATCAGGCTGCCCATCTGCGCCAACGGCAAACAGCGGCAAACGAAGACTTGCGGCGATATTAACTGCGGGAATGGTCAGGTCACGCGAGAAGGCTTCCAAGTATTGCGGATGATAGCCGCTCAACCACAAACCCAACTCATCACCTTGACCAAGGCGCTCTGCGATACCGACCATATCAATATCGAAATGCTGGCCAATACCGCGAACCGGCGTTATTTGATCATCTAGCAAACGCCACTCGCCACCCGCACTGCGAATCGCCACCCCGGCAAACAAGATACTGTCGCAGCCGATGCGCAGAGTTGGAATACTGCCCAAGGCACACACCGCATCGTTAATTTGCTGAGGCGTCGTGACGGTCATATCCAACTGGGGAATACCCGCCACAATAAGCCCATTGCTACTTGTGACACTTAACACCGGCACTATAACCACATCTTGACCAGGTAAATGCGCGACTTGAGCGGCAACACCGTTTAATACATTACTTGCCGAGAGATCACTGTACTCAGTAAACGATACAGCGGTGTCGTCGTTAGCAGAGCGACGCGCCTTAAACTTCGACACTGGAATCATTACCGCGTCATCGTCAGCAAGCGATGTACAAATTGCATTCTCACCACTTAAATAGTCAGCCGCCGGCAGGCCACGCAGTTTTTCATCCAGCCACGCAATAGTCGCATCACGCTGGTCGATGCTGCCGCAGGCAAATTTGCCGCCTGGCGCCTGCATAAATATGGGGTCCGGTGTCTCGCCAATGAAACTAGAAATAATATGGCCACTTTCATGAGTCAGCATTCTAACTTCATGTCCGGTTTCAGCCGCACGCTCACTCAGACACTGAAAATTCCACCAGGCCTCATTGAAATTAAACAAGGTGTCGCGAATACCTTGAGTAAGTAATATGTCCACACCCGGCTGACCTGTATAAGTATTGCTGCCGGGTGCCTCATTAAATTCACTACTGATATTGTTATTCAGCGCACTCGCCGCCACGCTGTATGGCATGGTTGCCTGACCGTTCAATCCGCACCAATAGCGCGGGCTATGGTAGGTAAACCAGTCTAATGCATCACGAGGAAACTCGTTAGTTGCCAGACCGCGCGCTAAGGTTTCAACAACAAACGGGTCTAGACCACGGGCCAACGGAGATTCTTGATTCTCTAGCCCAGGCTGATAACTACCGGCTTCGCCGCCAGCGACCAGTAACAGTGCCCATGTCGATTTAACAACATCACCCTGGTTCAAACTGTAGGGCAGATTGTGCCAAGTAATATCAGGAACCATCGCATCTAAGCGCTGCTTTTCATCAACGCCGTGAATCAGCATTTGGTAGCCGCCGCCGTAGCTAGAACCCACCGAACCCACTAGCAGGTTCACGCCACCCGCTACACTCTCAGGCGCTGCGGGGCGGCCGACAAATTCACCCGTGCTTTCGTCACGCCAGGACAAGTAATCCAGATTCGCCTCTGCCCAATCTAGAATCTGCAGCAAATCCAAACCCTCGAAATCCGGATCCATTACTCTTACTGTGCCACTGCTATCGCCAAAACCACGCAAATCGATACTGATTACCGGATAGCCACCAGCGACTAATCGATCAATCGCATTGCCGGTATACTCACTTCCCGTGTCACTCACTCGGGCGCCGCCAAAACCGTGACTATGTAATACCAAGGGGTGCGCTCCCTGAGCGCGCTGCCCACAATCAATTACTGCCGGTTCGAAAACCTCGAAGCTAATATTTTCACCACTCGCCGAGGGCAAAATCACTTGATAGTGGCGATTAGCAACAACACTTGCAAAGCTATCGCCGCAGGACGCATTAGTTTGCGTTGCAGAGCATCCGCTGGCATCAACTTGCGCACCGGCTGATGAACCAGCGCAAAGATCAGCATCATTACCAACGCCATCTCCGTCGCTGTCGCGATTATCTTCTGGGTCACAGGCATCGCCGACCGTATCGACATCTAAATCTTGCTGATCCGTGTTTGCGGTAGATGGGCAATTATCTAGCGTGTCTAAAACACCATCACCGTCACTATCTCGATCATCCTGAGGATCGCAGGCATCACCAATACCGTCGGCATCGATATCTTGCTGCCCCGTATTTGGGGTCGCAGGACAGTTATCAACGCCATTAGAAACGCCATCATTATCAGCGTCGTTATCACAAGCATCGCCCACACCGTCGGTATCCGCATCTGCTTGACCAGGATTTGAGGCATTTGGACAATTATCACTGGTATCTGGAATACCATCAGAATCGCTATCGACTGGCTGGCCACCACCATTACCGCCATTGCCGCCGCTATTATCAACCGCATCACAGGCATCACCGATGAGGTCGCCATCAAGATCAGATTGATTTGAATTCGCGACAGAGGGGCAATTATCACTGCTGTTGTCTATTCCGTCGTTATCAGCATCGTTATCACAAGCGTCGCCAAATCCATCTGAATCTATATCTGCTTGCCCGGCATTACTATTTACCGGACAGTTATCGACATTGTCAGCGATTCCGTCCGAATCCGCGTCCTGCAGCTGGTTAACTCCGCCGCCGCCATTATTTGGGGAGCCGGAAGAAGAACCTGAACTAGAAACCGAACTACCACCGCAGGCAGATAAAGCGGCAACGGTAAAAACGATGCATAAATAACGACTGTAAGACATGGGATACACCTGGCAACTTATTTTTATAACGAGCAAATATGCGTTTCTAGCCGCCTGTCAGTTCAGCATGAGCGCCACTATTACACATTTTAAACAATATATGACAATACTATACATGTTAACATCGATCACACAAGATCAAACTTAAGTCTTTTGTTAGATTTAAGCCCGCAATATCCAGAAAAGCAAAATTCAGGCATAAAAAAACCCCGCCGAAGCGAGGTTTTTAGGTCGAGCTAGGTGGGGCTATAAATTACATCATTCCGCCCATGCCACCCATACCGCCCATACCGCCGCCCATGCCGCCCATATCAGGCATGCCACCGGCTTCTGCCTTAGGCGCATCAGCAATCATGCACTCAGTGGTAATGATCAAGCCAGCAACAGAACCTGCGGCTTGCAGCGCTGTACGGGTTACTTTAGCAGGGTCAAGAATACCCATTTCCATCATATCGCCGTATTCGCCAGTGCCCGCGTTGTAACCGAAGTTACCAGTACCGCTACGAACCTTATCTAGCACAACAGAGGCTTCGTCGCCTGCGTTGGTTACGATTTGACGCAAAGGTGCTTCAAGTGCGCGCAGTGCAGCATTGATACCCGCAGTTTGATCTAGGTTTTCGCCTTCGATCTTACCGATGTTAGAGATAGCACGAACCAGAGCAACACCACCGCCAGGAACCACGCCTTCTTCAACAGCAGCACGAGTTGCATGCAGCGCATCTTCAACGCGGGCTTTCTTCTCTTTCATTTCCATTTCGGTAGCAGCGCCAACCTTGATAACTGCTACGCCGCCAGCCAATTTCGCTACGCGCTCTTGCAGTTTTTCACGGTCGTAGTCAGAGCTAGTGTTTTCGATCTGAGTACGGATCTCGCCAACACGTGCTTGAATCGCTGCTGCTTGACCAGCACCATCAACAATCACAGTGTTTTCTTTATCCATGGTCACGCGCTTAGCAGTACCAAGGTGCTCAAGGGTTGCTTGCTCAAGATCAAGACCCACTTCTTCAGAAATAACAGTACCACCAGTCAGAATCGCAAGATCTTGCAACATTGCTTTACGACGATCACCGAAGCCAGGTGCCTTACAAGCAGCAACTTTAACGATCCCGCGCATGGTGTTCACAACCAGAGTTGCCAACGCTTCGCCTTCAACGTCTTCGGCTACAATAATCAGCGGACGGCTAGACTTTGCAACTTGCTCAAGCAAAGGCAGCATTTCGCGGATATTAGAGATCTTTTTGTCAGCCAATAAAATGTATGGGCTGTCGTGCTCAACACTCATATTTTCAGTGTTGTTAACGAAGTAAGGAGACAGGTAGCCACGGTCGAACTGCATACCTTCAACAACGTCTAACTCATTCTCTAGACCTTGGCCTTCTTCAACGGTAATAACACCTTCTTTACCGACTTTTTCCATTGCCTCGGCAATGATGTCGCCAATGTTGGCATCGCTGTTGGCAGAGATAGTACCTACCTGAGCAATCGCCTTAGAATCTGAGCAAGGGCTAGACAGTTTCTTAACTTCTTCAACTGCTGCGGCAATTGCCTTATCGATACCACGTTTGATATCCATTGGATTCATACCGGCGGCAACTGATTTTAGGCCTTCGTTCACAATCGCCTGCGCCAAAACGGTCGCTGTTGTGGTGCCGTCACCAGCGTCATCAGAAGCGCGTGATGCTACTTCTTTAACCATTTGCGCGCCCATATTTTCTAGGCGGTCTTCCAATTCAATTTCTTTCGCTACTGACACGCCATCTTTAGTGATGGTTGGCGCGCCGTAGGACTTCTCAAGTACCACGTTGCGGCCCTTGGGACCCAAAGTAACTTTTACTGCGTTAGCAAGAATGTTAACACCCGCCACCATACGCTGACGCGCTTCATTACCAAATACTACGTCTTTTGCTGCCATGATCTTATAACCCTTTTATTAACTAATTCGTTGATTCAAAAGAAACTTTGTGTGGGACTTACGCTTCTACCACACCAAAGATTTCTGATTCATTCAGAACGATCAGCTCTTCGCCGTCGACTTTTACAGTGCTACCAGAGTACTGGCCGAAAATAACCAAATCACCAGCTTTTACGCCAACTGGACGCAATTCACCGCTTTCAAGCAATTTACCTTCGCCAACTGCAAGCACTTCGCCTTGGTTTGGTTTCTCTTTTGCAGAACCAGGCAACACGATGCCGCCAGCGCTAGTTTTTTCTTCTTCCTTACGACGGACAACAACGCGATCGTATAACGGACGAATTTTCATTTTTATCAATCTCCATTAAATCAATGAGTTAGAATTTTTTGACCGGCTAAACCGGCATTCAGCCCAAAAGCCGTAGATCTTACTTCTACAGACCTTTTGATCTGAAACCCCTTCATACGGATCAGAACGAACAGATGTTCCGACTGGGAAAACCAAGTGCAATCACCAAGTCACCGTGGGCTGTCCTGTAAATGGGGTTCGTAGAAATCTTTTCAAGAGCGCGACAAAAAAATTATTCTTCTTTTTTGTACTCACCTTCAATAATGACCGATTCAACAGAGCGACTATCTGCCGCCTTATTCTGGGGCCTTTCGCCGAAAGGTTGGCCAGCAGAACCAAAAGGACTCGTGCCGTTATTGAATTGATTCATTTGCACCTGCATAACGCCCCGTTTTATGAGCGCAGCAATGACCATACGACGCAACGGAGCGATAAGGCAGACAAAACCAATAGCGTCGGTCACAAATCCGGGGGTCAGTAATAAGGCGCCGCCAACTGCCAGCATCAGACCTTCTAAAATCTCGGTCGCTGGCACCTCGCCGGAATTCAAGCGCTGCTGAGCGCGGGTCAGGGTTTGCAAGCCCTGTTGCTTAAGAAGTGCCGCACCAATAATAGCGGTCGTCACCACCATGGCAATAGTTGGCAGCGCACCGATAACAGCACCTACTTTGATCAACAACCACATTTCAATGATTGGCAGGACGACAAACATGACGAACAAAAATCGCATCAGAGACTCACTTAGCTCGGGCTTTATAAAGAGGTTGGGGTTTTAATGTCAAATTCAAGCGCCAGCTACAGACGCAAATGCTGATTGCAAAATAGGCTATAAAAACTCCATCACACTATGTCACTTTCGTTTACAATCGCAGGCTCCCACAAACCTACTTCATAAGGAGATATAGCGCAAAATGCGATTTGCTAAACGCCTCGCGCTGCTATTGCTCTACGTGGGTCAATGTCAGGCACAAACTACCGACAGCAACGCTGAATGTTTGCAAATGGCGACGCAGTCCGCTGCCGAATCGACGACCGTTGGCGAACTCCGCGCACTGTGCAACACGCCCAATGCTTGGACTAACACTAGCGAGAGAGTTCCCGTAACAGAGGACTCTGACAATTATCAGCGCAGCGGTGTTGTCGAAGAGCGGCTCGCGCTCGAACGCTTCACCATCGACAACCCTTTCGTACTCACGCCACACCGAACCAATTATGTCTTACCAGTCTCATATCGAGACGATATTACCGATTACAGCGGTATTCTTCCCAACAATAGCGGCGATGCAGACCGCGTCGAGCTGGAGTTTCAGCTCAGTATTAAAATCACGGTTTGGGAGCAAATTTTTAAAGACAACGGCTATCTCAGTGTTGGTTATACCAATCGATCATATTGGCAGGCCTACAATAGCGCCGCGTCAGCGCCCTTTCGGGAAACCAATCACGAACCGGAAATAATGCTCACTTTTGCCAATGATTGGGAATGGATGGGTATACGCAATGTGGCCAACCAGTTTATCTTTAACCACCAATCGAACGGTCGCAGCGAACCTCTGTCGCGGAGTTGGAACCGCATCATGTTAAATATGATATTTGAACGAGATCGCTTTGCGATGTCATTCAAACCCTGGTACCGATTACCGGAATCATCTAAAGACGATGACAACCCAGATATCGGAAAATATTTAGGCCATTTTGAATGGATGGGTATGTACCAGTGGCACAATAGAACCCTTAGTCTCATGCTACGAAATAACTTACGTAGCGAGAACAAAGGCGCTATTGAAATAGGCTGGAGCTTCCCGATCAGTTCGCGGGTAAAAGCCTATGTGAAGTACTTTAATGGCTACGGAGAGAGCCTGATTGAATACAATAATGCCATCGAAAGTGTCGGTATTGGCGTACTGATCAGCGACTGGCTATAGAGATAAACTCACTCAACGGGAAACTACACATGATCACAGCACAAGAAGCGCTAGCGCGATTAAAAGAAGGCAATGCCCGCTTTGTCAAAAACCTAAACAGCGAATACGCAACGGTCCTTCATACCAAGCGTCCAGAGCTAGTCGAAGTTCAAGCTCCGCTTGCCATCGTGCTCGGTTGCTCCGACGCCCGTGTGCCGGCCGAACTCGTGTTCGACCAAGGCCTAGGCGACCTATTTGTTATCCGCGTGGCGGGCAATGTAGTCGCACCGTCTGGCATTGGTAGCGTTGAATTCGCCGCCTTAAGCTTTGGTACCCCCTTAGTTGTGGTACTTGGCCACTCAAGCTGCGGGGCGATCTCAGCCACCGTCGACGTACTCACCGGAAACAGTAAAATTCCATCGCAAAATCTTCACTCTATCGTCAAACGTATTCGCCCAGCGGTAGAAACCCTGTTGTGCACAGAATTACGCCACGACCATAAAGCGCTCATCGAGCAATCTGTTCGCGCCAATGTCAGAAGCTCTGTTGAACATCTCAGCAGTGGTTCACCCACTTTGGAAAAGCTCATTAGCGAAGGAAAACTCATGGTAGTGGGTGCCGAGTACTCGCTCGAAACCGGCGAGGTTGATTTCTTTTACGAAGATTACTGGGAACGCACTCGCAACTTAGAAGCCGAAAGCAACGCTGAATAACAATTAGGCCACGCAATCGAGAGCCCAATGAAGAGCGAGGCCATTGAGCAAATTTACGCAGCAATTTACGGCGTCCCAGAGGGACGCCTTTGCAGTTACGGTAAAATTGCTGAACTAGCAGGCCTCCCCGGTCACGCTCGCTACGTGGGCCGCCTGCTCAGCCACCTCCCGAAAGACACCAACCTACCTTGGTTCAGAATCGTAAATAGTCAAGGGAAGATAAGCTTACCGTTAGATAGCGAAAGCTACCGACGCCAATTAAGTCATTTAATTGAAGAATCCAGCGCAGACGAATCTGGTCGCTTATTTTGGCGGCAATGTCGCTGGCCCGATTAAACCCAGCGCAGCTTCACCCACGCCAACTAACACACCGGCAAGTACCCCAACAAAATGCGCCTCGACAGCCACCGGAACGCCAATGCGCTCCGATACCGCACCAACGGAATCAGGCACAAAATAATCTAATGATAATTTAGCGATAATAAGTACGAATAAGGACACGCCCGCATATGGCCGTCCACGCCACATAGCCAAAGCACCCGCAATCAAAACCCCATAGAGTGCCGCCGACACACCTAAATAATAGTCATATGACGGCAATAAAAAATGAATCAACACGCCAGTCAACAACGCGCAGCTCAATAAACTGAGGATGAAATTACGTTCGCTATACACTATCGACAGCAAGGCTCTGCACAGCAGCAACGCCGCCATATTTGAAAATAGATGAGAGCTATTATTATGAACAAATTGCCCGCTGAGGAGTCTCCACCACTGACCTTCTGCCACCAAAATCCGCTGATAGGACAGATCGTACTTTGTATGAAAATAGTAAAATATTAATAAGGAAAAAAGGACAAGCGCTGTCGGCCAACAGTTCGTAAAAAGGCGCCGCACAACTGAGCCGCCCGTATTCATTTATTGCCGTCTAACACGGCATCTTCTGACCACGGCGCCACCTTGAACAGCATTAACATGCCGGGAATGGCAACTGCGGTGCACAACAGATAGAAGTTAGTCCAACCCACCGACTCAACAATAATACCGGTAGTGGCATTGGCAAAGGTGCGCGGCAGCGCAGCTAAAGCAGTAAACAATGCAAACTGAGTTGCTGCATAGGCTGGCATTGTTGCCCGGGCAATAAAGGCCGTAAATGCCGCGGTGCCCAAGCCCACTCCGAGATACTCAAATACAATGACACCAGCCAACGCGAGGCGGTTTGGCCCAATTTCCGCCAATGCGGCAAAACCGAGAATACTCATCACCTGTACCACGCCAAATAGCCACAAAGCGCGATTGATACCCAGACGAATCATAATAATGCCGCCCGCCAAGCCGCCGAGAATAGCTGCCGTCAGCGACGCGGTTTTCGCGATCGTGCCAATTTCAGTCAAAGTAAAGCCAAGATCTAAATAAAATGGCGATGACAGCGCTGTGGCCATATTGTCGCCAAGTTTGTAAAGGAAGAGGAATAACAATAAATACAGTGCGCTGCTCCAGCCTTTTCGATTAACAAACTCTTTGAATGGCTCAACTACCGCAGCGCGCAAACTCAGTGGTGCAATACTCGCGTCAACAGCTTCTTCAATCCAGATTGTCGCCGCCACCGCGATCATCATGAATCCAGCCATGACAATAAACACCGTACTCCAAGGAAGAAAATCGCCAAGAATGACACCAATAGAGCCTGGGACCAGCCCGGCCAAACGGTATGCTTGTACGTGAATTGAGTTCCCCAATCCAAGTTCTTCATCAAGCAATAACTCACGCCGATAAGCGTCTAAGACCACATCCTGACTGGCGCTGCAAAAAGCCACCGCCGCCGCGCCGTAGGCAACTAATCCAACAGAAAACACCGGATTAATGAACCCCAACCCAGCCATAGACACGATAAGGCCTATCTGGGTAATTAGCATCCAGCCGCGGCGACGCCCTAAAAATGGTGGCACATAGCGATCCATCAACGGCGCCCAAACAAACTTCCAGTTGTAGGGAAAGCCAACCAAGGCGAACAAGCCAATTTCCGTCAGCCCCACACCTTCGCTGCGCAGCCATGCCGGAACTAACTGAATCAAAAAATACAGAGGTAAACCCGAGGCGAAACCGGTTAGCACGCAAATGAACATATGACGATTAAAAATCGCCTTGTGCCAAGGCAAAGCCGAAACCGACTGCTGATCACTCATAGGGAATTCCACAAAAACAATGGCTTCATTCTGGCGACCGCCAGCAATATTGCAAGGGCTTATCGATTGCTCCGACGCATTCGACAGCCCCTGATTAGATTAATCGCGGAAATTAGTGAACTGTAAGGGCTGATCTAATTCTTCCGCCCGCAACAGAGCCATCACCTGTTGGAGGTCATCGCGTTTTTTACCTGTCACACGCACCTGTTCATCCTGAATCTGGCTTTGTACTTTAATTTTGCTTTCTTTGATTAATTTAATAATTTTACGAGCGACATCTGAAGTCAGGCCGCTTTGCATCGTTACCAGTTGTTTTACCTGTTTACCTGCGCCCTTAACATCACCTATTTCCATTGCTAAGGGATCAATTTTCACCTTGACCAAAGCAGCACGCAGCAGGTCTTCCATTTGCTGTAATTGGAACTCCGCCTCAGCAAACATGGTTACCGTTAGTGCGTCGCGTTCGAATCGCGCATCGACACCTTTAAAATCAAAGCGCGTTTCAATAACCCGCCCAGCCTGATCGACGGCATTGGTAAAGACGTGTAGGTCCACTTCCGAGACAATATCAAACGCTGGCATAGCCTAGTTTCCTTTGTTATGTTGCTGGGCGCAGTTTAGCATCCCCAGCAACGCGACAAAACGTATCTCGGGCAAAATGAAGGCAACACATATGTTAACAGCCAATCTAAAGCCCACCTCACAAAGTCCCTTGTATATTTTGGGCGCCGGAGCCATCGGCAGTCTCTGGGGCGCGTATGGCTATCAAGCCGGCGCGGATATTCGTCTTATTCTACGGAATCAACAGACCGTTAATGACTACCAACAACACGGTGGCATTCACTTAATCAGTGCACACCAAACCTTGGTCAGCCCGGTACCCGCAGATTACCCACAAAGTATATCCACTCCGATTCAGAATCTGCTGATCACCACCAAGGCCCCCCAAACCATGGATGCATTGAGCGCCATAAAGCCCCATATTGCTGAACAGGCTGTATTTCTTTTACTTCAAAATGGCCTAGGCATTGCGGATCAAATCCGTCAAGAATTCCCGAGTGTAACCGTACTACAGGGCTCCACTACCGAAGGCTGTTATCGCCAATCCGGCTTCGAGTTTGTGCATGCAGGTCACGGCCATACGTTTATTGGTGCGACAGGAGGGAGCGGAATACGCGACTTCAACGCTCTAGACCAACTCGCGGCATCGCTCTCTTTTCCACCGTTAAATGTAAACATTAGCAACGATATCGACGCAGTGCTATGGCGCAAGCTGGCGGTGAATTGTGCAATAAACCCGCTAACGGTGATTCATCACTGCCGCAACGGTGAATTACTACATAAACCAAAAGCCCTCGCCCAAATGCGACAGATCGTTGATGAAATACTCGCCGTGAGTGTCGCCTTGAATCGCACACATTGGCTGACCAACCTTCACGAATACGTCGAGAATGTCGCCAAAACCACTGCAGACAATCGGTCATCAATGCTGCAAGACATTGAAGCGGGTCGTGAAACCGAAATCGATGCTATTACCGGATACCTCTGTCAATTAGCTGAGCAGCACAATATCAACGTACCCTTAAATCAGGAAATACTGGCGGAGATTAAGCGTCTTTCAAGAGAAGCAAAACACTAACAATGCAACCAAAAATCCCCTCTTAATTTGACAAAATCACAACACCGCCTTAGAGTGCGCGCCAAGTAACAGGTGCTCTGCGTCAGCAATTAGTGACAAGGAGTTAAACGGGAAGTCAGGTGCGCGAACGCTCAACACGAGTCGCCGCAATGCCGACGCTGCCCCCGCAACGGTAAGTACATTTCAGCTTTGCTGAGTGCACGAGCCCGGAACCGGCCTCTACTGATTCACCCGATGAAGCGGAGGGCTCCATCAGCGGTCGTATACTTGTATATAACCCCTACCCCTCCCTCATTGCTTCCTTTTATAGCTTTGAGGTTTAACCATGAACAACACTAGGCTTGCTGCCATTGGCAGTATTTTTACCCTTGCATCGTCACCACTTTTTGCGGCGGACGAATCCCATATCGAAACCACCATCGTCACTGCAACCCGCACCGAGCAATCGGTGGCCGATATTCTGGCGCCGGTGACCGTCTTTGAACGTGCAGATATAGAGCGCATTCAGCCAGCAGACTTACAAGAATTACTGTCCCGTGCAGTCGGTGTTAGCTTTGTTCGCAATGGCGGACGCGGCGCCAGCACTAGCCTGTTTTTGCGTGGCAACCAAAGTAATCACACCTTAGTCCTGATCGACGGTGTTCGCATTGGCTCCGCCACACTTGGTAGCCCATCACTTACCAATCTCCCGCCTGAGCTCATCGAGCGCGTGGAGATTGTGCGCGGTTCACGCTCCAGCCTCTATGGCTCTGAGGCCATTGGCGGGGTAATCAACATTATCACCCGCAAGTACCATGACACCGACGGCCTACAACCCATGCTGCAATTAGGTGTAGGCACGCAGGGCACTCAAAAAGCGCTGGTCGCGATCAGCGGTGGTGATGAACAAACACAAGTAAATATCAGCGTACTGCGTGAAGAGACCGACGGTGTCGATAATACTTCAAGCAAAAGCGGTGTCAGCGGTGACGACGATGGCTTTGAACAAACTGCGGTTAACGCCAGTATCAGCCACAAGATTAGCGACGCCGCGGAGCTCTTTGCCTTTTATCAAAATAGTAAAACCGAAAGTGACTACGACAATAGCTGCTACGACGCCAGCTTCGCGAACTTTGAATGTTCGCCTTATACCGACGGCGAAGTTAGCATCGCGAATATTCGCGGCGAATTTCGACCAATGGAGAATTGGTTACTTACACTTTCTGCTGGTGAGTCAAAAGACCAATCAACCATCGACTATCGCTATGTAGACCCCGCCGCAGTCGGTATAAGCGGAGACACCTTCGACACCACACGTAGAATCTACAGCGTGCAAAATGACTGGATGATTGGTAAACATCATGTCATCACCGTCGGTTTCGAAAGACTATTAGACAGCGTTGAAAGTAACCTCAGCTATGATGAACAAAGTCGCGGCAACAAAGCCTATTTCGCGCAATGGCAGGCAGAGTTCGGCCCCGTTGACCTTACGATTGGAGGCCGTAACGACGACAACAATCAGTTTGGTTCAAACGACACTGGAAATGCCTCGGCCGGATTCGATATTAGCGACGCGATAAAGATCATTGCGTCCTACGGTGAAGGCTTTAATGCACCAACATTCAATGATCTGTATTACCCTTTTTACGGTGTAGCCACCTTAGAACCGGAAACCTCTGAAAATATTGAACTAGAACTTCGAGGCAATCACCGCTGGGGCAGCTGGAGTGTCGGACGATTTAAGAATGACGTAGACAATCTAATCCAATACAACCCCGCCACATTCGGGCCAGACCAAATCGAAGGCGCAGAAATAAAAGGTTGGGAATTTAGCGTTTCAAGCGCGATTCAAAATTGGAGCATCGACGCCAACATCAGCCTCCTCAACGCCCGCGACGCCAATACCGGCTTAGATCTGCGCCGCCGCGCCGACAAGCAAGCCAACCTTGATATTGGTCGTGAATGGCAACACTGGGGCGTGAGCGGCAGTCTGCGTTTAGTCAGTAGCCGCTATGAAGACACCGCCAATACTGATGAACTCGGCGGCTACGGCTTAGTCGACAGCGCGGTGTCTTACCGTGTAAACGATCAGGTCAAACTGCAACTGGCCCTTAAAAATATATTCGACAAAGAATATGTAAGTGCACGCAGTTTCAGCTTTGGCGACTACCTTTCCATTGGTCGCGAGGCGATGCTCACCATCACTTATACGCCAAAATAAAGGTATCATTGACCGCTAACTAATCTGCGTTGCGAGGCAACGCAGATTAGACTCAGCAATTAGGAGCCACCATGACACTGAGTGAAGAAGAAAAGCACCAAAAGCGAATGCAGATTAAAAAGGCGATGATCGACGAAAAAGTCGCACTGGCAACTGAAGAGCGCGGCGTGCTGATCGTATTAAGCGGGCCCGGCAAGGGCAAATCCAGCTCTGGTTTTGGCACTATTATTCGCGCACTCGGACACGGCTATAAAGCCGCCGTCGTACAATTTATTAAAGGCACATGGGACTGCGGTGAGCGCAATTTCATTCAACAGCGCTGCCCAGAAGTACCCTTTATAGTGATGGGTTCCGGCTTCACTTGGGAAACCCAGAGCAAAGAACAAGATCGCGAAGCGGCTCAGCAAGCCTGGCAGCAAACCAAAATCTTACTGCAAGATGAATCAATTCATTTAGTACTGCTAGACGAACTTACCTACATTTTAAAATACGGCTACATTGACGCCGAAGAAGTTTACGAGGCCCTGCGCAATCGCCCCCGCGAGCAGAGCGTGATTATCACTGGTCGTGGCGCACCGGTGCCGCTCAAAGAACTCGCCGACACCGTGTCGATGATCGATGACAAAAAGCACGCCTTCCGCGGTGGTATCAAAGCCCGCAAGGGTGTGGAGTGGTAATGCGCCGCTACCACATAAATTTAGTTCGCGGTTTATTGTTTGTCACCGCGCTGTTAGCGGCTCATGTACATGCTGATATTTGCGTTAACGACGACAGCGGTGCGCAACTCTGTTTAACCAAAGCCGCACAGCGCATTATCGCTTTATCACCCGGTGCAACCGAGTTGGTTTACGCAGCAGGTGCCGGCGACAAATTAGTCGCAGCAGTCAGTTTTAGCGACTATCCAGAACCGGCCAAAAATCTCCCTCGTGTCGGCAGTTATAACCGTTTTGATCAAGAGGCGATTCTCGCCTTAAAGCCAGATTTACTCATAGGCTGGCTCAGCGGAAATCCGCGTGAACAGCTATCACAATTGCACTCACTAGGCTTGTCGGTTTACTACAGCGAACTACGCTCTTTCGAAGATGTTGCCTCTACACTAGAGCGCATCGGCGCATTAGCGGGTACCGATAGCACCGCAAAAACAGCCGCGAAGAAATTCCGTGTTGGCGTAAACGATTTACGGACACGTTATCAAAATTCGGCGCCGGTCACTGTCTTTCAACAAATTTGGACAAACCCGCTAATGACAGTCAATAACGAACACATCATCAGCGAGGCCACCCGTATTTGCGGCGGCGTAAATGTATTTGGTGACTTACCAAACTTAACGGCACGTATCGACAACGAAGCGGTACTGGCAGCCCAACCAGAGGCCATCATCGCCGGCGGCATGGGTGAAGAAAATCGTGATTGGCTCAATGAATGGCGTCGTTTCAGTGGACTGACTGCCGTGCGCAAAAATAATTTATTTTTTATTCCGCCATCGACAATACAACGCCCAACACCGCGTTTACTGCAGGGCACTACCTTACTTTGCAAACACTTGGACACTGCCCGTGGCCGTCGTTAAAACGAATAACGCCACAAGCGCACTACCGCGTTTTTTAACGCCGCTGCTGCTGCTATTTATCTTTACACTCGGCGCCTTAATACTGGCGATTACTACTGGCAGCGTACATATTTCTAATCAGGAGCTATGGCAGGTCTTAAGTGGCGGCGGTGAACCGTTGCACCGGACGCTGGTCTTTGAACTACGTCTACCCCGCGCGCTTTCCGCGTTTGCCGCAGGTGGCTTACTCGCTGTTGCCGGTGCTTTAATGCAGGTATTATTGCGCAACCCCCTAGCCGACCCCTATGTACTGGGTCTGTCTGGTGGAGCCGCTGTTGGCGCCTTAATCGCCATGCTCAGCGGACTAAGTGCGACGGTTGTTTCTGGCTCTGCGTTTATCGGCGCGATGATTTCTGCGGTCACCGTATTTGGTCTTGCCCACGGCACCGGTAGCTGGACGCCCACCCGCTTATTACTGACCGGCGTGGTAATTGCCTCTGGCTGGGGCGCGGCAATAACCTTTATGTTGGCGGTCAGCCCCAGCGATCAACTACCCGGCATGCTCTACTGGCTTATGGGCGACCTCGCCTACGCGCGCTCCCCGTGGATGGCGCTCACCGTACTTGCGATTATTTCTGTTGTTATGTTGCCATTGGGACGCAGCTTAAATGTGTTAGCTCGCGGGCAAATGCAAGCCGCTGCACTGGGTGTTTCTGTTCGGCCGCTAGAGTGGACAATCTATATTTGCGCGAGCTTACTCACTGCCTTTGCCGTTACCACCGCAGGCAGTATTGGCTTTGTCGGCTTGATTGTTCCCCATATGTTACGTCTGGTACTAGGCAACGATCAGCGCCTTATTTTGCCCGCCGCCGCCTTAGCCGGCGGCGCTTTACTTACATTAGCCGACACGCTGGCCCGCACCGTAATTGCGCCAGAACAATTACCCGCAGGTGTTATCACCGCCCTCATCGGCGTACCTAGTTTTCTATATTTATTACACCGGAGTCGCTGAAAATGTTATCCGCGACTGACTTAGTTATTGATATCCCAGAACGCAAAAGTGGTACGCCGCTATGTTTCGACGTTAAGTCTGGAGAAATATGGGGCATACTCGGCCCCAACGGTGCAGGCAAAACCACCTTATTACACACCCTTGCAGGGCTTAAAAAACCTCGCTCTGGAAAAGTGAATTTAAATAATAGCGATATTCAACAGTTACGCCGCAAACACGTTGCCCAGCAATTGGCGGTGGTATTTCAAAACAATGGTGAAGGCTTTCCCGCCACTGTATTAGAAACCGCCATGATCGGTCGCCATCCTTTTATTTCACCTTGGGATATTGAAACCGCAGACGATCTCGCTATCGCGCGAAGCGCACTGCAAAAATTAGAACTTAGCAATTTAGAGCAGCGTTTAGTCAGCACTCTGTCTGGCGGCGAACGCCAACGACTCGCCATTGCCACCGCTCTTTGTCAGAGCCCGAAGTTATGGCTGGCCGACGAACCTAGCAACCACCTTGATCTAAAGCATCAGGTGCAAATTATGGCGCTACTCGCAGAGCAAGCGGATAGCGGCTGCGGAATTATTCTTTGCCTACATGATTTGAATCTAGCGGCACACTGGTGCGATAAAATTCTGCTGTTGTATCCCAACGGCGACGCATGTTGGGGGGATGCCGATACCATGCTTACCGTTACAGCACTGGAGCGACTCTACGACCAAGAGCTCAGTATGATCTCCAGCGAAGGCCAAACTTATTTCATGCCCGTCAGCAGCAGGAACTCTCGCCGTGACTAAATCCAACATCGACGATTTACGGTACAGCGCGGCAGATCGCGATACCGTCTATCGAGTCATGGCTGAGCGTCGCGACATGCGCCATTTCAGTGGAGGTCAGGTAGACGAAACCACCTTAAAGAAATTGCTTTCTGCCGCCCACCTCGCACCCAGTGTTGGTTTTATGCAACCGTGGCGATTTATTCGTATTCGCAAAGCCGAGCTACGCGAAAATATTTATCAGCTAGTCCAAGACGAAAGAATCAAAACCGCACAAGCACTTAATGAACGCGAAGATGAATTCATGCGTTTAAAGGTAGAAGGCGTGCGTGACTGTGCTGAACTACTTGTAGTCTGTTTAATGAACGGCCGCGACAAACATATATTTGGTCGCCGCACCCTACCAGAAATGGACTTAGCTTCCGCCTCCTGCGCCATTCAAAACCTGTGGCTGGCCGCTCGCGCGGAAGGTCTTGGCATGGGCTGGGTATCGCTATTCGATCCAGATTCACTACAAAATTTACTCAATATGCCCGAGGGCTGTCGCGCTATTGCCGTGCTATGCCTTGGCCCTGTAGAGGAATTTTATCCTCGCCCCATGCTAGAGACCGAGCGCTGGGCTGAGCGCAAAAATATTGACGAATTGATAATGCAAGATGGGTGGCTGGATTAGGTCTGATGTCGGACGCGGTGGCTGCAGAACGCTGGACGGGAGACGCTTAAAATACTGCTCGAAGCTAGGTTGAGAAGTGGCAATATATCGCGGCCTGTCCACTTACGTCCGACGTCAGACACCCGACTTCCGACCAATCTTCTTAGCGTTTACCGTCTCCCATCTAGCGTAAAGCATTCTCAGAACACGGGAGACGCTAGGCGAAGAACACTAATTCGCTCGTCCGACTTCCGACACCAGACATCCGACGAATTAAATTAAGTGATACAACCATGACCCTAACATTAATGATTCAAGGCACCACCTCAGACGCAGGCAAAAGTGTCACTGTCGCGGGGCTGTGCCGAGTATTTAAACGTCGCGGTTTGAGCGTAGCGCCGTTTAAACCGCAGAATATGGCATTGAACAGCGCCGTCACCCCAGAGGGTGGCGAAATTGGTCGCGCCCAAGCAGTTCAAGCACAGGCCTGCGGCTTGCTGCCGCACACAGACATGAATCCAGTATTACTCAAACCCAATAGCGATACAGGCGCGCAAGTAATTATTCACGGCAAAGCGCTGAGTAATATGGAAGCTCAGGATTATCACGCCTATAAAAAACGCGCCATGAGCGCGGTACTAGAATCACATCAGCGACTCAGCGAACAATACGATGTGATCGTGGTGGAAGGTGCCGGCAGCCCTGCGGAAATCAATTTACGCGCCAACGACATTGCCAATATGGGCTTTGCTGAAGCGGTGGACTGCCCCGTGGTGATCGTCGCCGACATTGACCGCGGCGGCGTATTCGCTCACCTCGTCGGCACACTGGATTTACTTTCTGCCACTGAACAGGCGCGGGTTAAAGGCTTTATCATCAATCGTTTTCGCGGTGATATCGCCCTACTCCAATCCGGTCTAGATTGGTTAGAAGAGCGCACCGGAAAAAAAGTCATTGGCGTGGTTCCCTATATTCACGACCTTCACTTGGAAGCCGAAGACGCAATAGACAGCCGCCAACAACTGAATGACAAAGTCATTAAAGTTGCGGTGCCGGTGCTCACCCGCATAAGTAACCACACCGACTTTGACGTGCTACGTCTGCACCCCCAGGTAGATCTTTGTTTTGTCGGCAAAGGCGAATCAATTCCGCCATGCGAGCTAATCATCATTCCCGGCAGCAAAAGCACACGCCGCGACCTAGAGTATTTACGCAGCAATGGCTGGGACAGCGACATTAACAAACACCTCCGCTATGGTGGCAAAGTGCTTGGGATATGCGGCGGGTTTCAAATGCTGGGTAAGACCGTTCACGATCCCGATGGCATCGAAGGCGATGCCGGTTCCAGCACCGGTTTAGGTTTTCTCGATATGGAAACCACCCTCGGCAGCGACAAAACCCTGCGCCGCGTTAGCGGCCAACTTATCGGCAGCGGCGCAAAAATTAGCGGCTACGAAATTCACGCAGGCATTAGCAGCGGCACTGCACTAAATACTCCCTTCGCAGATTTGGGTAGCCATAAAGATGGCAGCCGCAGTGACGACGGCCAGATCATTGGCAGCTATTTACATGGGCTATTTGATGAAAGCGATACCCGCAATGAATTGCTATCGTGGGCGGGCATCGCGCAGGTAGAACAACTAAATTACGCCGGTATTATCGAAAGTAATATTGATCGCTTGGCCGACTCTTTAGAAACACATTTGGATATTGATGAGTTACTAAAGTCATCGCCCACCTAACAAAAGATCTAAGATTTAAATAAGCTACACAGCACGTCTCGTCCCTGGGGAATATAATCGCTGAAGCTACAAAAGCCGTGGATTTGGCCTGGCACACAGCGATGTTCAACGGTATTACCCGCCGCTTTCAGATTGTCCGCATAGAGTCTCCCCTCATCTGACAGTGGATCATATTCAGCGGTAATAATCATAGCGGGCGGCAAGTCAGTTAGATCGGCTTCCAGCAAATCAACATACGGCGTTTTTGCATCTGTGGCGTCACCGAGGTAATGCTGCCAAAACCATTGCATTTGTTCGCGGGTCAAAAAGTAGCCTTCGGCAAATTTATGGTGCGAGTCAGTATCGCAATTTGGCGATGTTACTGGATACAGAAGCAATTGTTTTTGTATCGCCGGGCCACGTCGATCTCGAGTAAGGAGGCACAAAACCGCCGCAAGGTTGCCGCCAGCACTATCACCACAAACCGAAATGGCATTGGCATCAACACCTAAGGTTTCTGCTTCTTGATGCAGCCAAAGTAATGAGCGATACGCATCTTCCGGAGCAGCAGGAAAATGCGCCTCAGGTGCCAGCCGATAATCCACCGAAACCACAACCGCCTGACTGGCATTACACAGCGTTCGGCACATTCCATCGTGACTATCCAAATCACACATAACAAAGCCGCCGCCGTGATAGAACAACACCGCAGGCAACAGAGCACCACCATTCGCTTTAGCGTTTTCCGGATAATAGATCCGGACTCTTAGCGGGTCGCTCTGCCCAGGCTCGCTGTCGCTGGCCGCAATAGTGATTTGAGAATTCTCAACCTTAAATACCGGCTCAACAGCGCCACCGACAGTCTTAGCACTTTCCCGCAACACGGCAGGTGTGACATCAGACATTGGAAAACTAGGCTGACTATTAATAAACTCTAGTAAAGCTTTCACTTCTGGGGCTAGCATCAACACTCCCTTATTATTTTTGGTCTAGATAACATTCAGTCGCACACGCGACTTAATCGCAAATCACCTGTTCAAAAACTGGATTCCGCTCGTTAAGCAAAGCGTCTGTCTTGGCGGCGTAAGTAGGCTTAAAATCAGGATGCGTGAATATCCAAAATGCATTGCGTTCAATAGCGTCGAGTACGTTCTCTGCCACATCATTCGGGGCCATACCTTGGCGAATACCATCGCGTAAAAAATCATTTAGCCGCTCTGCGCCGTGTTGCTTACCCTCGCCAGTATCAATCGCATCCATAATATTACTAGTAACTTGAGCAGGACACAGCACAGAAATGCCAATCTTCGCACCCTGCGCCTGCAGGTCATAAAGCAAGGTCTCTGACAACGAAACCAAAGCATGCTTACTGGCACCATACGGGCCCATCAACGGCGAACTCAGCAGCCCCGCCAATGATGACGTGTTCACGATATGGGCTGGCGATGCCTGCTCCAACATACGTGGCACAAATTCACGTATGCCATAAACAGCTCCTAGAAAATTGATACTCATGGTCTTTTGCCAATCGGCAACACTGCATTCCCAACTCAGGCCGTTAATCATAATACCGGCATTATTAAACAACGCATTCACTTGGCCAAACTGTGTATATGCGAGATCGGCCAAGGCATTAACCTGCAGGGGATCCGCAACATCGCAGACCATTATTTGATGCTCAATATTACGAAATTGTAAATCTCGACTTAAGGCTTCCAGCCTTGAATGACTAATATCCGCAGCAACAATACGCATCCGTCTCGCAGCACAGGCGTTCACCAAACCCAAGCCAATACCACTTGCCGCGCCAGTTATAACTGCGACCTGTTGTTGATCTATTACCATTATTCCTCGCCCTGCCAAAGCGCTTATTAACTTTATGAGGTACTAATGTGCAACCAATAGGCCAAACTATCATCGTCGAGATGGACTAGTACAAAGCTAAGTCATCAGGCTATGCTAGTAGACTGCTCTAGAAAAGCGGCAAACCATGTCAAAAGCCAATAAGTGACTCCGCCAACATGACGCACAATAAGAATGCTACCTATGACGTAAATACATTTAGCGAATTGCTAGAAAGTATCTATAGCGGCTTGGATGAAACGCCGCTTTGGCAGAAATTTCTGAGCCTACTACGGACAGAAATGAACGCAAATATTTGCTTTCTTATTTTACGAAACCCCAACCCAGGGGATGCGGGTTTACTATTGAGCGACGGACTGCCATCAACCTTGTCTGAAAGCCCAAACAACGCCTACAGCGATGGCCTATACGCGATAGATCCCTTTGCAAATCTTCCCACCGGCCAAGTCATCACCCTGGAAGAGTTTGTACCCCAGAATCAGCTGCTACGAAGCGAATTTTATCTGCGCTGTATGAAACCCTATGATTTGTTACACAATCTTGGCGTAGACATACAGCTCGCTGACGGCATGCGGGTAAGTCTGAGAATAACCCGCGGTTCTGACGCGCCGTCATTTACGAGCACAGACAAGGAAAAAATAGCGCTTCTGGTTCCGCATTTGCAGCGTGCCATACTCTTGTATACCAGACTACAAAAAATGGAATCCCAAAACACGCTACTCGACCGAACGGTGTCGCAATTGTCTTTGGGCACCATTATTCTCGACGAGAAACGTCAAGTAATACACTGTAATCCGGTTGCTGATCGCATTCTGTCGAATAAGGATGGTCTTGGCCTAAACGGCCAGCAATTACAAATAAACCAAGGAAGTGAAGCAAGTTATTTTAAGAAAATTGTTAATGATGCAATAAACGCCCACCGGCAAAATACGCCTTATATTGTGCAAGCCATGGCGATAACCCGAAGCAGCGGACACTTACCACTAAACATCGTCGTGCGCTCTATGCCACAAGCTAGCCGTGTCGATGGCCAAGCGATTGCCGCAGTCGCCATATTCTTGAGCGACCCAGAAAATAAATCACAGACATCAAGCGAAGTACTGGGCCAACTCTACGGCTTAACACCGGCGGAATCACGGCTCGCGATGGCCTTAGCCGACGGCCAAAACTTAGAAGACGCTAGCAACTTCCTGCATATCAGCCGAAATACCGCCCGCGCCCACCTACGCGCCATCTTTACTAAAACCGGCGTTACCCAGCAAACAATGCTAGTGAGCCTGCTACTAAAAAGCGTCGCTGCCTATCTAGCAATAGAATAAATATGTACGACAAAGTGCAAAAATAGTTTATCTGGACGATTTAAGCCCCGACGAACCCTCATAGGATAAGCAAAGTGCAAACAGGCGCTTTTAAAAAGCTATGTAAGGTATAGTCAATATGAATAAGAATAAGCAATATCGATACGTCATTATCGGCGCCGGGATGGCGGGAATTTTGGCGGCTATCAAGCTGCTTGACGCTGGCAAAAAAAATGTTCGCGTTTATGAAAAAGCCGACCGGATCGGAGGCACATGGCGAGAAAATACCTATCCCGGATTAACGTGTGACGTACCCTCGCACTCTTACACCTACTCCTTTGAACCAAACCCAAACTGGAGCCGGTATTTACCGCCAGGATCAGAAGTACAAGCCTATTTTGAATCGGTGGCCGCTAAATATCATCTAGAAGATATTATTTCATTCAATGAAGAAATAAACAGTTGCCAATTTATTGATAATCAATGGCAAATTGTTACATCACTTGGCCATACCGATTACGCCGATTTTGTAATAGCGGCCACCGGAGTATTACACCACCCGCGCATTCCGAATATAAAAGGCATGGACAGCTTTAAAGGTCATATATTCCACAGCGCGCGCTGGGATCACTCGGTGAAATTAGATGGTCAGCGAATTGCCGTTGTTGGCACGGGGTCGACTGGCGTACAAATTGTCACCGCCCTCGCAGACAGAGCGGCAAGCTTATGCCATTACCAACGCACACCGCAGTGGATTATGCCGGTCATCAACGGGGAATTTAGCGAGGCTGAAAAGGAGCTTTTTCGCACAGACGCCGCCGCACTAAAGCGCATCCAAAACGACCCAGAATTGGAAGCCAATATTGAGCGCTTTTCAGTAGCGATAACCGAGCCAGATTCAGCCGCCATGCATGAAATCGAAAATATCGTGGCGCAAAATCTTGAGCTGTCTGTAAGCGATCCAATACTTAGGGAGCGTTTACGACCAAACTATCGCGCCGCCTGCAAACGACTCATTTACTCGGAGGGCTTTTACAGCGCGGTGCAAAAACCCAATGTCGAGATCCTCATCGAAGGCGCAGACACGATTGAAGAATACGGGATACGTAGCCCCGACGGCACACTCAGAGAATTTGACATTATTGTGCTCGCCACCGGCTTTGAGGCCGACCGTTTTATGCGGCCAATGGCGATCACTGGCGAAAACGGTATAACTTTAGAGCAAGCCTGGGCCGACCGCCCAACGGCATATATGTCGGTATCAATTCCCGAGTTTCCGAACCTGTTTATGCTCAACGGGCCCAATGGCCCGGTCGGGAACTTCTCACTCATCGAAATAGCAGAGCAGCAGTGGCATTACATTAGTCAACTGATGGCATTAGTCGAGAGTGGCGACTACAGCAAAGTTAGCGCAAAACAATCTGCGCTGAATGACTTTGATGCAGCTCGTGTCATTGCAGCTAAAAAATCGATATTCGGATCGGGTTGCCAAAGCTGGTATCTGGATGCGCAGGGCGTTCCTGCGACTTGGCCATGGACTCGCGCCCAGTTTAAAGAAGCGATGCAGCGACCTGATATTTCCGCGTATAACTTAAGTTAAAAAAATAGCGATATTTTATTCATTCTACATAAAAAAATAATGAGGCCTCTAGCATGAGAAATGTAGCACTTATCACCGGCGCCTGTTCTGGGATCGGTCTGGCCAGTGTCGACACGCTGCTTGCAAGCGGCGCTAGCGTTATCGCCTGCGATATAAATTCTCCATCTTCAAGCGTAAAACACAAGTGGGATTCAGAAAACGTACACTTCCTGAATCTGAATGTAGAGAGTGAAGCAGCCATTCGGTCGGCTATTAATCAACTCGCCGACGAGTTTGCAGGCATAGATACCTTGATAAACTGCGCCGGCATTAGTGGCTGGGGCGGGGTGAATGATATAGAGATGGCTCAGTGGCAAAAAGTATTAAACATCAATCTGACCGGCACGATGCTGATGTGTAAATACGTGTTGCCGATTATGCTCGCTCAGGGCGCTGGCAATATTATTAACGTTGCCAGCATCTTCGGCTTGGAAGCCTGCGACAACAATGTCGCCTACAACGTATCTAAAGGAGGTATCATCCAGCTCACCCGCAGTATCACCGCTGACTATGCTAGCCAAGGTATACGATGCAATAGTGTGGCTCCCGGCTTGATTGAAACTGCTATGACCAAAGATATTGCACTCGACCCACAGCTACATGAAAAATTTATCAGCTGGCATCTTCAAGGACGTGCGGGTCGCGCCGAAGAAGTCGCCAGCGTTATCGGGTTTCTTTCATCAAACGCGGCATCATTTGTCAACGGCCAAACCATCGCTGTTGACGGAGGCTTTAGTGCCGGCCGCAGGTTCTCAGCACATCCTGGGTGAGCGCTTTGGGCCACCGCTTGCGGCGGCCCTTTTTTAATCGTCTTAGTAATATCTGATATTCCATCTCGAATAGTCCAAGTCAACGATGTCACACGCTGTTATCCATGACATAAATACGAGTATCAATAATACTGCCCAACATCGATAAGACAGCGCCGTATTTTGAGTTTTAAACAATAAATAACAAGGTTTTTCCGGAGTAAATTATGTCTTCATTTCGACCCTACGCTCTGTCCGCTGGCGTTCTATTAGCGGCGACATCTTTAATTAATACTAGCTATGCTGAACAAACGCCTAATGGCCTAACACTCGAAGAGGTTGTTGTTACTGCGCAGAAAAAAACCGAATCATTACAAGACGCCCCTATTTCCCTAATCGCGTTCAACAGCGAAAAATTAGAGAAATTAGGTATTAGCGATGTAGGGGATATTCAAAGCGCCGTTCCGAATTTATCCACTGCGCCGCATCCAACTAACAGAAACTCGCTTACCGCTTTTATTCGCGGTGTCGGGAATGCTGACTTACAAGTCACCAAAGACCCCGCCGTCGGTGTGTATTTAGATGGTGTATATTTAGGCCGTGCTGCAGGGCTAAGCGCAGACATAGCAGACTTAGAGGCTATTGAAGTATTACGTGGACCACAGGGCACCCTCTACGGGCGCAACACTACCGGTGGCGCAATTTCCATTCGCAGCGCGCTGCCCAATGAAGAATTCAGCCTTAAGCAAAAGCTTAGCAAAGGCAATCGCGGTTATTGGCGCACCACAACTCAGGCCAACCTTCCTGTTACCGATACATTTATGCTGCGCGCAGCCTATAGTCGCAGCGCTGAGGACGGCTGGGTAGAGAACACCGGCGATGGAAAAGATTTCGGCGAACAACAAAAGCAGGCTATACGTCTCGCTGCCCGCTGGCTAGTCAGTGACGACCTCTCTCTTGACTATGCATTCGACCAATCCGAAATTAACGGCGGTCAACTCGCCTACCAGATAACTCGCGTCACCAATGCCAATGCCGCAGGTTTTACGGCGTTTGCTAGAGAATCACGTCAATCAACATTGTCGGTAAACAATCTAGAAAATAGCAGCGATGACGTTGGCGGTCATAGCTTAACGGCAACATGGCTTGTTAATGACGACCTCACCATCAAATCCATTACGGCGTATCGCGAACTCGATGAGTTCGCCTATCAAGACTACTCTGCCAGTGCCCACCACTTTAGCGGCGGCACCTTCCCGTCTCTCGTTGCCAGCGGCGCGGAAATCCTCGACACTCGAACAAATAAAGTACAAGACCAATTTTCTCAAGAGATTCAATTTTTAGGCAGCTTTGCCGACGGTAAAGTTGACTACGTTGGCGGACTTTATTATTTCAAAGAAGACGGTAGCGAAGATCAGCTCGCATCTCTCAACTTACTTGCGCTGGGCGGCTTCCCGCAAATTGCAGAAGAATATTATGAAATCGACGCCAGTGCGGAATCCCTCGCGGCATTCTCACAACTTGAATACACACCTGAAGTACTAGAACAGCGTTTGCACCTAACCTTGGGGCTGCGATACACCAGCGACAAGCGCGATGCGACTAAATACGATAATTTATATGACAATCAAAATGGCGCTACTGTTAGCGGCGACCAAACTTCTAGCAAGTTCACACCGAGCTTCACCATCGGCTACGACATAAGCGACGACGTGAACGCCTATGCAAAAATCGCCACGGCCTACCGCGCTGGCGGTTTTAACACCCGCGGTACCGAAACCAGATTTGCTCAAGGTTTTGACCCAGAGGAATTGCTCGCCTACGAAATTGGTAGCAAGGCAGAACTATTCAATCGCCGAGTGCGAATAAACCTTGCGGCTTTTTGGTATGAATACACAGACTTACAGGTAGACCAAAGCGACCCGGTGAACATCATTGCGACCGACACCTTTAATGCTGGTGAAGCAACAATGTCAGGGGCTGAGATGGATTTAACCGCCCTAATAACGCGAGATCTACAGCTTAACGTTAGCTATGGCTATCTCAATGCAAATTATGACTCCTTCATTCAGTACGGGCAGGAAGTATCGCAATCGAAAAATGTCCCGTCGGCGCCTCAACACAGCTACAACGTCAGCTTAGATTATTCGCGCCCCATATCCATCGGTGAACTCAGTGCTGCTGTGAATTACAGCTGGGAAGACGAGTACTTCTTCAGTACTCAGGGTATAGCTCGCAAAGACGACGTCGGTCTACTGGGTGCGACGCTGGGTGTAAGTGCTATCGCCATTGGTAAAAGCGAACTAAGCGTGCAGTTGTGGGGAAGAAATTTGGAAAATAAAACCTACGCCGCACACGAAATAGACTGGGCCGCCAGTGGCTTTGTTACCACAATATTTGGTGAGCAGCGGAGCTTTGGTGTCGATCTCACGCTGTCATTTTAAATAAGCTCATATTGTTAAGTAGTCAGAACTGCGCTGGCTACTTAACACCCCTAAGTTGATACATCACGTATTTACAAACCTCCCTAATACTGACATCGTTAACCTTATAAGCTAAGTCGACCAACAAACCATTAGCCTATTTCAGATAGCCATACCCCTAATTTTACCTAGGCAGAAACGGTGATGATATTTATTGCGTACTTTTTTGCCGGTGTACTCTTAGTCAATGGGCTGCCCCATTTCGTGAGCGGCATCAGCGGGCAGGCATTTCCAAGTCCATTCGCACGACCGCCGGGTATCGGCAAATCCTCCCCAGTAATCAATGTGTTATGGGGCAGTGTTAACTTTATAACGGGTTATGCATTGCTGGCATACAATGGTCGCTTTGAAGTAGGGTTAAATTTACCCAGTGTTGCCTGTTTGTCCGGCGGCTTATCCATCGCCCTGATATTAGCGGTGCATTTTGGCAGAGTCAGAAGCGGTAAAAATTAAAGATCAATCGGCAAGTAATATCCGCTTGGGATTAAGCTCAGCTCTGTATCTCCAATAGCGTCTCTCGCAGTTTAATCATTCGGGCCTGTTACGCAGCGTGATTCATTGCAGGTTGCCAAATGCTAAATCTCAGTTTTTCCACACCCGATGGCATGAAACCTTCCGACCAATGATACAGCACGCCATTTTCTCATTTTACCAGTACTAAAGTACCCCAGCAATTAACGCCCAACGCCAGTTAATACTCTAAAGATGGCGCAGTTATTGCTGAATTTTTGGGGCGAAATCTAGTCACAAAATAGAGGTTATCTCACCCGACACTAAAAACAGTACAGTGATACACAGCAGTGACACACAATCGCCACATACAGCGCCTAATGTCGTTAACGCACGTACGCCAAAATAATGGAACACATCACTATGCAACAATTAGACGGACTAGACGCCCTATTCGCTCTAAACGAACGCCAACACGCGCCGATGCATATCGCCGCTTTTCTGGTTTACAAACCCAAGAACATCAAACACAAAACGTTCTTGCAGCAGGAAGTACGCGACAGCTTCAAACAAAGACTATCGGCATCCCCTATTTTTCGTCGTCGCTTACTTACCATACCCTACGGCATGGATCACCCATATTGGATTGAAGACCAACACTTCGATCTAGACCGCCATATTTTCAGCCATTCTATAAAAGACCATGGCGGTGACCTGCCATCGTTACTCGCTAAACTGCACGCGCAGCCAATGAACATGAAGCGCCCGCTCTGGGAGGTTCATGTTATTCACGGCCTCGGTACGTTAAAAACCTATGAAAAAGGATCCTTTGGCTTGTATTTGAAAGTGCATCACGCGGCGATGGATGGTGTGTCAGGCACAGAGATACTGGCAGCCTTACACAATCTTGAGCCAATCGCCTTCGCCCTAGAAGATGCGTCCGAAAAGGAAGATCATTGGCAGCCAGACACACCGCCAAGCAGTTGGAGCATCGCGCGCCAAATTTGTATTAACAGCCTTCGCAAGCCAATGAATTTTGCCTGGCAGGCACGTAAATTAATTCCGACTATTCGACAGGCTGCCAGTGTAATAAGTACTCCGGATCATCGCCCAAGGGTGAATTGGCAGAAATCACCCTTTAATACTCGTATCACCGCCGAACGAAACATACAGCTGGTACATTTAGATTTTTCACGGTTGCGCCAAATACGCCGCCACTATCCACAAACCACGGTTAATCACGTCATTCTTAGCATTGTGGGTGGCGCGCTCAGACGGTATCTCATAGAGCTCAATAAACTACCTGACAACCCCCTGTCGTCGATGATTCCCGTGAATGTGCGAAGTAGCGACAGCAACATCGCGGGGAATGCCATCGGCATGATGATTGCCAGCCTACGCACTGACATTCAATGCCCCCTTCAGCGCTTACAGGCGGTGCGCGATGCCTCCAATAACGCAAAGCAGTTTTCAAGCACCATTGGCCGCAGCTCTCTTACCTCCTTGGTACGCGAAATGCCAAACGGTCTCGAGTCTGCGGCCTTGGGCGCGCTATCTGCCCTCGCTTATTGGCCTGGCGGTGTGTCACTGCCAGCTTGCACCATTGTTAGCAATGTTCCGGGGCCTCCGGTGCCGCTGTATTTTAATGATGCCAAACTGGTGGACATGCTCGGCTTAGGCCTAATTGTCGATCATCTAGGATTGTTTCACGTCGCAATGAGCTACAACGGTGTCATGACCCTATCTGTACTAAGCAGCCCCAACGCCCTAAAAGAACCCGCGCTTTATAAACGCTGCCTAGAAGAGTCTTTCGCCGCCTTGGATCAGGCCGTGTTAGAAGACACTGCAAGCAAAGACTGTCGGCCGGCAAAGCGCGCATGACGACCTAAATTCAACTTAAGGGGCATTAAAATACAGCAAAACTAAATTTTCCCTTGAAATCGCTGAGCAAAACCCCATTTTCACTGTCACAAGAACGGATAATGACACTCGCTCGGCAAGGGAACCCCCCAATGACGGAAAAACAATCCATTGGCCAATTACGTAATTGGCTGACTTCGCAAATTATTGGCCAGCAAAGTCTGGTAGATCGCCTTCTTATTGCACTGCTTGCCGATGGCCATTTGCTGGTCGAGGGCGCGCCGGGTTTGGCAAAAACAAAGGCCATCAAAACCCTCTCAGATGGGATTGATGCCAGCTTTCAACGTATTCAGTTTACTCCAGACTTATTACCGGGCGACGTTACCGGGAGCGATATTTACCGCCCCGAAACCGGTGTGTTCGAATTTCAACCCGGGCCCATCTTTCACAATTTAGTTTTAGCCGACGAAATAAACCGCGCGCCTGCGAAAGTACAGTCTGCCCTACTAGAGGCGATGGCTGAGCGCCAGGTTAGCGTCGGTAGCAATACCCTGCCGCTGCCGCCACTATTTCTGGTGATGGCAACGCAAAACCCGCTTGAGCAAGAGGGCACATATCCGCTGCCCGAAGCTCAGCTTGACCGATTTTTGATGCACGTGAATGTCGCCTACCCCAACGCTGCCGCCGAGCTCGAAATCCTTCGCCGGGTTCGCGCCGAGGCAAGGGGAGAAATAGACACCCCTGCGCCACTCAGTCAAGAAACCCTACTCACCGCCCGCAAGCAAGTTTTAGAATTGCATATGGCGGAGGCTGTTGAGGAATATATGGTTCAGTTGGTTATCGCCAGCCGAGACCCAAAAGCCTTGGATGCCGATCTGGCAAACTGGATAGAAGTTGGCGCCAGTCCCCGTGCAACGATCGCCTTGGATCGCTGCGCTCGCGCCCACGCCTGGCTAAATGATAGAGATTACGTTAGCCCCGACGATGTTCAAGCAGTAGCGCACGACGTACTTCGCCACCGCCTGATTTTAAGTTTTGAAGCCGAGGCCGACGGTATCCGTAAAGACCATATTATCGATCGCCTGTTGCAGGTGGTGCCAGTGGCATGAGTAGCCAATTGCGCGGTGACTTTAGTGCGCCGGTAAAAGGTGCGGTAGTCGATCAGCAATCACTGATACACACCCGCTTTGCCGCCACTAAACTCAAAGCCAAACCGCGTCGTCGCCACTTTGCCAAACAGGGCGGCAACCACGCCTCGCCTTTTAAAGGCCGCGGTCTAGCCTTTCACCATGTTCGTGAGTATCAGGGTGGCGACGAAATTCGTCACATCGACTGGCGAGTGACTGCTCGCACAGCAAAAGCCCACACCAAAATATTTGAAGAAGAGAAAGAGCGGCCGGTGGTGCTTTGCTTGGATCAGCGCGCGACCATGTTTTTCGGCAGCCGCCACTGTTTTAAATCTGTGCTGGCCTGCCACGTAGCCGCCACCCTCGCGTGGGCAGGTCTTGAAAACAACGATCGTGTTGGCGGCTTAATCTTTGCCGATGAACATCACCGAGAAGTACGGCCACGCCGCAGCCATCGCTCGGTGCTTAACTTTATTCATACCGCCACCGACTACAATCAAAGTCTGGCACAAACAACGAATGCATCAGATATTAGCAACGAAAAGAGCCTAGCATCAGCCTTTGAAGAACTGCGACGAATCACCCGACCCGGATCAACTGTTTACGTGCTCAGCGATTTTGCGGGTTACGAGCAAGATGCAGAGCGCCAGCTCCATTTGATTGCACGCCATAACGACGTGATTGCCATTTCTATTAGCGACCCAATGGAAGCAAGCCTACCAACAAACGGAAGTTATCCTGTTAGTAACGGCCGCGAACGAATTCAAATGACCCTAACAAACCGTCTACGAGAACAGTTCATCAATCGTCACCAGCAGACCCGGCACTCCTTACAAGCCAGCCTTAAACGCGGTGGCATTCACCATATTTCTCTCTCGACAGACTCGGCTTATTTTCTGCACCTACAACGTGGAATGGGCCAGGCATGACAGCTAATGTCCCTCCAACAATGAGTCCAGCCATGAATGCCGCAGCGGGACAAACGTCTCCGCTAGCGCAATTGGCCGACATACATTTACCACCGCCTGTCGCCAATTTTCCTTGGGCGCCCGGCTGGTGGGTGCTACTCGGCATCGCTGTAATCGCCTTGCTATGTGGTGTTTTTTGGTATCGTCAACACCGCAGTAAGAGTGCCTTCCGGCGAGCCGCACTCGTAGAACTGAGCGACATTGCGACGATCGAATCAGACCAATTATTCGCGCAGCAACTCAATCAATTACTGCGACGGGTCGCTTTACACAGTTACCCAAAAGAAAAAATAGCGGGCCTTAGTGGCGACAAATGGATGGATTTTTTATACCAGAACTGCGGCGAAAAGCCGATATTTGCGGACGCTAGTCTAGAGGCGTTGTTACAAGCAGCCTACCAATCACCAACCCATACACTCGCGCGCGATGGACTCATTGCCGAAAGTAAGACGTGGATTCGCCGTCACCGGAGCCGCCATGTTTGAGTTTCAATGGCCATTAATTTTTATACTCGCCCCTCTACCACTTCTGGTGCGCTGGCTCTCCAAACCACAGAATCAGAACACAGCGGCTGCCCTACGCGTACCGTTTTTTGCGCAGCTCCGCAGTCTAAGCAGCGAGCACAATGGGCCACAAAGCAGCGGAAGTTATTTAAATATCCTTCTGTTCAGTCTGGTGTGGCTATCGCTACTCGCTGGCGCAGCGCGACCAACTTGGATAGGTGACCCTGTTGCCATGCCCACCACTGGACGCGACCTCATGTTGGCCGTCGATATTTCTGGCTCCATGAATCAAGAAGACATGATCATCAAAGGCCAAGGTTTACCCCGTATCGCCGTTGTTAAGGCGGTGGTCAACGAATTTGTTCGGCAGCGAGAGGGCGATAAACTTGGCTTAATTTTATTTGGTTCCAATCCCTACATCCAATCGCCATTGTCCTTCGATTTACATACCCTCAACACCTTGATGAACGAAGCGCAGGTTGGCTTCGCGGGTAAACAAACCGCCATTGGCGACGCGATTGGTTTTGCTATCAAGCGACTACGCCAGCGGCCAGAAAACAGTCGCGTTCTCATATTGCTCACCGATGGCGCAGACACTGCGAGTACCTTAAAGCCCTTAAAAGCAGCGGAAATAGCGGCGGCAGAAAAAATCAAAATTTACACCATCGGCGTTGGCGCTACCGAAATGAAAATACCTGGTATTTTCGGCAGCAATCTCGGTGCACGCACGGTAAATCCCTCTGCCGATCTGGACGAAGACACTCTTCAGACCATTGCCACTAAAACAGGTGGTGAGTACTTTCGTGCTCGAAATCCAGCTGAACTGCAGTCAGCCTATGATGCGATTGCCGCACTAGAACCGGTGGAGCAAGAACAGGAAATGCTGCGCCCAGAGCGTTCGTTGCTGCACTGGCCACTGCTCTGCGCAGGCTCACTCATGTTGATCCTCGCTCTCAGCCGCAACTGGCCCTTTGGTAGCGGCAAATCAAGTGAGGTGTCTTCATGAACCTTGCTGGCATTGAATTACATTGGATACGTCCCGAACTACTGTGGACTGGCATACCCTTATTTATATGCGCCCTGTTACTAACCCGCCAAAGCTTTAAACAACGTAGCTGGCAACGGCATATCGACCCGGCATTGCTACCCTATTTATTAGATGGTAAACAGGGCGGTAAGCCGCGCCGCTCAGCGCTGATTTTGCTGCTCGCTGCTGCCTTAACGTGGATAGCGCTGCTTGGCCCCGCGTGGGAAAAAGTCCCGTCGCCGCTACACAAAAACACCAAAGGCTTGGTAGTGGTATTGGATTTATCACCCTCAATGCTAGCTGAAGATATTCAACCTTCCCGTATCCGCCAGGCACGATTCAAGCTGCGCGACATATTGCATTCACGCCGCGACGGGCAAACCGGTTTGGTAGTTTTTGCTGGCGATGCGTTCGTCGTTGCGCCGCTCACCGATGACGTAAATACCCTATTAACGCTCATCCCCGGACTCAGTCCTGAAATGATGCCTATGCCCGGCAGCAATCCATTAGCGGGACTGACACTGGCCAAGGATCTGCTGGACAACAGCGGCGGCAACGGCAGTATTCTACTGATCAGCGATGGCGTGAATGCAGAGCAGCTAGACGGCTTAAAAGACTTTATTAGCGACAGCGCTTACCCACTCTCTGTTCTAGGCGTTGGCAGTGCAGATGGCGCCCCCATTCCCTTACCGGGCGGTGGCTTTGCACGAGACAATAACGGAAATATCATTGTGCCAGCCTTGACCGTCGATGCACTGCAGTCCTTAGCGGGGGCGGGCAATGGAAGATACCGAGAACTCAGTTTGGACGACAGTGATATCGAAGCGCTTGCCATCGATACCGTGTCTGACTTAAAGGATAGCGAAACTGAAACCCGTTCTGAGCGCAATTACGATCAATGGAAAGACGCTGGCCCTTGGCTGGTATTGCTGCTATTACCTTTTGCATTAGTGGGCTTTCGTAAAAGCTGGTTACCCAGTCTATTGCCTTTGCTACTGCCGGTTTTAATTGCTGGGCAGCCTTCAACAGCCAATGCCTTTGAATTTGACGATCTTTGGCAAACGCCAGATCAACAGGCAGCCGCGCTTATGCGGGAAAGCCCGCAAGCTGCGGCTGAAAAATTCGAAGACCCAATGTGGAAAGCTGCAGCCCAATACCGCGCTGGCGATTTTGCTGGCGCGGCGGAAAGTTACGGGCAATTCGATACCGCTGATGCCCATTACAACAAAGGCAATGCCCTTGCGCAGGCCGGTAAACTAGACGAAGCCATAGCGTCCTATGATGCAGCCTTAGAAAAGGACCCTTCACATGCCGACGCCCAGAAGAACAAAAAAATTCTTGAGGATTTAAAAAAATCTCAAGAGCAAAATCCCCAAGATAATAAAGATCAACAATCTAAGGATGACAAACAGAAGCAAGACCAATCACAAGACGATAAACAAAATCAGCAGGGTGATAAAAGCCAACAGAATCAAGATCAGCAGAATCAGGATTCAGAGAACAACGAGTCTGGGGAGAAGTCAGACAGCGCTGAGGATCAGCAACAATCAAAACAAGATAATTCACAGAAACAAGATGGCTCTGAGGGACAAGACTCCTCTGATTCTCAGCAAGACAATCGCTCAGACTCTCAGAATCAATCCAAGCAAGGCGAAGACAAGCAAGACCAAAGTGAACAACAAGATAAGCAGTCTCAAGCTGAAAAAGAAGCTGCCGAAGAACGCAACGCAAAACTTGCCGAAGACTATGCCAAGCAGTCTGCGGAACAAAATGATGCCGTGCAAAAAGCGATGGAAGCCAAGCGAGATGCTAAAGAACAAAGTGATGCTGGCGAGCAAGCCGCCGCTGCTATGGCAAGCGACGAACCGCTAAGTGAAGAGGATCAAGCCCGCGAGCAGTGGCTGCGAAAGATTCCGGACAACCCCGGAAATTTACTGCGTAATAAATTCCGCTATCAACACTTAGATCGCCAGCAGCGCGGAGAACAACAAGGTAATAACGACGACTATGCACCCTATTAACCAGACTGTTAAACGGCTTCGCCACAGGAATGCCATGATGCAAAACAGATCCCACAATATATTTACACAAGGTGCTGCGATATTAGGCTTGCTGGTAGTACTGCTATGCCAAGCTGGCTTTGCCCACGCTGAAACCAATGTGCGCGCCACGGTCGATCGCAGTCAGGTTTCTAGCGAAGAATCCTTTACCCTGTCGCTCACTGCCGACAGCATTTTGTTTTCAGGCGAACCTGATGTAAACGCTCTGGAAAAAGACTTTCATATTATTAATCGCCAACAGAGTAGCCGCACCAACATTATCAATGGCAAGGTCAACAGCAGTCGGCAATGGGACTACACCCTCGTCCCGAAGCGCGAAGGTACATTAACAATTCCGGCGCTTCCCATGGGCAAGTATAAAACCAGAGCGATCACAATTACTGTCAGCAAGGCTGCTAAAGCTCAGCAAACTGGCAACGAAAGTATGTATATGGAATCTGACGTCTCGCCGCGCACAGCTTACGTACAACAAGAATTGCAATACACGGTAAAAATATTCACATCGGTAAATATTCTCGACGCCTCATTGGATGCGCCAGAAGTGGACAATGCGGTTGTTGAAGCTGACGGAGAAGAACGCTATCAATCGCTTATCAATGGTCGTTATTTTCAAGTAATTGAGCGACGGTATTCTATATATCCGCAAACCAGCGGCAACCTGACAATTCCGGCACTAACTCTTCAAGCACGTGTAGAGGGCTATCGTCCTTCTATGCTCGATCCCGGCCGATTAGTAGTAAAACGCAGCAGTGAACACCGTATCAAGGTGCTACCGCCACCGGCAGAATTTAAAGGCGCTGTCTGGCTGCCAGCCAAAGAAATTGCCCTTGAAGAAAGCTGGAGTAAAAATCCTGACACCTTAAAAGTTGGCGACTCAATTACTCGTACAGTCAACATTAAAGCCGACGGGCTATTAGGATCTCAGCTACCGGCCTTGCCAACAATAGAGTTGAACAACGCCAAACTGTATCCTGATCAGGCAAAAATAGAGAAAGGTGACGACAAATCAAATTGGACGGGAATTCGCAGCGAGTCCTTAGCCATTATTCCGACCCACGCCGGCGAATTTGTTCTACCTGAAGTCCGCATTGCTTGGTGGAATACCGACAGTGATCGAGCGGAGTTTGCGGTACTGCCGGAGCGGAAGTTTACTGTTGCACCGGCACTCAGCACTAGTGGAGAAACGGGCGCCGCAAGCAGTAACTCGCTGATTCCGAACACGCCGACCATCCATAACAAAGAAGCAAATGAGCCAGTTAACACAAATGCCGCTGATGCTTTAAGTGATCAGACATCAAGCAATAGTGTATTTATGTGGGTAGTCGTAGCGCTGTTGCTACTCAGCAATCTCGGATTTGCAGTGGCGTGGTGGCGGGGGCGACACCGCAGCTCGGCGACGCCTATCACACCAGAAATGGAAAGCAATTCTGAAAGTAAGGCATTTAAAGTATTAGAGAAAAGTGTAAAGACTAAGGCCGCGTACACCGAATTACGAAGCACTCTCAGCAAATGGGGGCAGTGCTATTGTAAACGTCCAGTGACCTTGAGCGAATTAGGAAACGCCATTCCCGAGTTACGCACGTTCTGCCAAAAGCTAGACGCGCATTTATTCTCCGGCCACGACATTGACTTCGATACCAATGCCCTACTCGACACAGTAAAATCTGTACGTAGCAAGGGAACTGTAAAAGGCCAAACTAGACCAGCATTGGCACCACTCTACCGCTAGTAGCATGGCCGTCCCTTAAAAGTAGACCAGTGACTCAAACTAAGCCGCTGGTACTTCTTTATGCCTTAGCACCAGCACACCACCCAATATCACGCAGGCAATCCCCATCATGGTTAGCGCACCGGGAATATGATCCCAAATCAGCCAATCTAATAAGCCGCTAAATACCACACCAAAATAGCTTATTGGTGCGAGCGCCGCCGCAGATACATAGCGATACGCCATGGTGTACATCACAAAGCTGAGATAAATAACCACGCCCATATAAATCAGTCCGGGCCACGCAGATGCAGGTATGGCTTGATAATTCCATAGAAAAAAAGGAAGACTGAACAGCAGGGAAATACTGAAATAATAAAATAAAATACGATTTTGCGGCTCGTGTTGTGCCAATACACGTGTACTAACCATAGAAACCGCAAGTCCCAAACCCGACAGTAGCGCCAGTAAATGCCATAGGCTTAAACCTGCGGCTCCCGGTTTAAGCACCAGCACCACACCCAAAAATCCCACCACCAAAGGCAGCCACGTTTCTCGACGCACTCGCTGGCTAAACCAAAGGTAGATTACCAGCGGTACCATTAAGGGCGCAGACGAACGTAGGAGTGTCGCATCGACCAACGATATTTTGCTTAACGCGATATAGTACAAATAAAAACACGCGCAGCCACTCATCCCTCTTATTAAGTGAATACCGGGGCGAGATGTCGCTAGCCCAGAGCGACCCGCTCGTAATACTGACGGTAGAGCAAATAAAAAACTGATGCCATATTGCACCAAGACAATGGCGGATACATGAACTTCTTGCGAGACATGCTTGCCGACAGCGGCAACTGTGCTTGAGAAAAACACCGTCACTAAAGACAGCGCTAAGCCAGTGAACAATTGTTTTCTTTCTATCGATAATGCCAAGGCTCAGTCTCTTTATACAATGATCCGCAACGACTATAAAACTCGCGTTTGCGCCGCCACTATAATGAGCCTGATTGATATTGGCCAGTAATTGCCAAGTAGGGAAGGGGATTTTAGAGAATACAGCCCCTTCGCTAAGGCAAAGAGGCTGTGAAACAGACTAGATATTACTTCTTATCGGCGCCACATTTAGCTTCACCACACTTGCCCTCAGCAGCGGCTTTCTTTTCAGCACCGCATTTCGCTTCGCCGCACTTACCTTCAGCAGCCGCCTTCTTCTCGGCGCCGCACTTAGCTTCGCCACATTTCGCTTCAGCAGCTTTTTTCTCAGCGCCGCATTTCGCTTCACCACATTTACCTTCCGCGTCTTTAGCATAATCAGCAAGCTGATAACCGCTGCTCATTACTGTTGCGGCAAAGGGGTTGGTATCTGCAACAGCAACTGATGCCATTGAGGAAGCTAGCATGGCCGCACCTAGTGCTGTCATCGCAGTATTTTTCATATCGTCATCACCTGAATAATTAGTTGAAAGATTACATTGGCCGCTGCATAGCGACTCTACTTATAAGAGTAACAACAAGTCACCATGTTACAAACGAGATGAAAAATAAATTAAATCACATTCCTTTGTAACAAGATTTGTCGCGGTACGTCTTACCAGCATATACATATAACACGATTACGCCGCCAAGCGGCTGCAATGTAATCACCCATGTCATACGAGGCAAACCTCATGGTAGATTTTTTCAGTAAACTTCAAAGCATTCAAAACGGCCTAGGAAAACTCGTCACACCGCTAGATGGTTTGCCATCGCTTGCCCTGCGACTTTACCTAGTACCAATATTTTGGATGGCTGGCAGTAGTAAAATGAGGCATTTTTCCGACACCGTGGAATGGTTTGGCAATAGTGACTGGGGCCTAGGACTTCCCTTCCCCCTTGTTATGGCTTTTTTAGCAACCGCCACCGAGATCATCGGTGCGGTCTTTCTTCTTATCGGCTTCGCAACCCGCTGGATATCTATTCCACTGGCTATCACCATGCTAATTGCGGCCACAACCGTTCACTGGCAAAACGGCTGGCAAGCCATCGCCGATGCAAGCGCGCCCTTCGCCAATGAACGCGTTGTTGATTCCGTTGACAAGCTCGCCGCAGCACGATCTTTGTTAGAAGCACATGGCAACTACGACTGGCTTACATCCAGCGGAAAATTCGTGATACTCAATAACGGTATCGAATTCGCGGTCACGTATTTGATTATGTTACTTGCGCTCATGGTGTTGGGAGGTGGCCGTTTTCTTAGCGTAGATTATTGGATAGCTAAGCAAATACCCACAAGTAAATAACACAAAGTACGACTGAGAAGCAGTGAATTCTTGCCTGCGCGGTCCGGAATCAGAGACACTAGGAGTCTTAACCATGGTTTGGATTAACACGTGTCATTGGCCGTTAACGAGCAGGAGCTTATCGCCCGTCTTAAAGCTGGCGATAACAATGCCTTCAAGCACCTTATCAGCGCGTATCACTTGAAATTAGTGATCGTTGCGAGGGCTATTGTCGGCGACGTCTTTGCTGAAGACGTCGCCCAAGAAGCCTGGGCTTCTATATATAAAGCCATTGGACACTTTGAAGGTCGCGCCAGCTTATCGACTTGGATGATTCAGATCGTCAGTAACGAAGCGAAGTCGAGATTACGGCGGGAAAAACGTCATAGTAGTTTTGGCGATATTGACGAGGTGCGCCCTGAGGTTGCTGCGGAAAACTTCGACGGCAACGGACACTGGGTAAATCCACCAGCACATTGGGACATTAACACGCCGGAGCTTATGCTTCAGGAGGATCAACTAAGACACTGTATTGAGCACACTCTGACCATATTGCCCGAAAATCAAAAGGCAGTTTTTTTGCTACGCGACGTTGAGCAACGCGATTTGGACGATATCGCCGAGTTACTTTCTTTGAGCGAGGCAAATGTTAGGGTGATTTTGCACCGTGCACGATTGCAACTTATGAAAACCATTAATCATTATCAGGAGACCGGAGAATGCTAAATTGTAAGCAATTTACCGATCTTGCCAGCGAGCACATCGACCACGAGCATACCGGCTGGAAACGTGTCGAAGTTCGCTTGCACCTGATAATTTGTCGCCATTGCCGCCGCTTTAATCGCCACCTGGATCGCAGTCGACAAACAGGTGCCACCATCGCTCAGCAAGTATGGCGCAGTGATGAGGGAACCAGCGACCTTATATTTTCGCGGATTATTGCTGCAGCTAAGAACAAAAACGACGCGAACCCTTAGTGTTTATTAAAAACTACGTCGCAGCTATTCGTATTCAGCCCGCGACGTCAACAAAGGACGCACACTAAACAGCAGGTAAATAGACCCTGAACTCTGCTCCAGCCCCGTCCTCGCTAAAAAGTACTATACGACCATCGTACTCATCAAGAATACGCCGACAGATAGCGAGACCAATTCCATTGCCCTCATAGTCTTGCTCTGTATGCAAACGTTCAAACACACCAAAAATGCGTTTACTGTAGTGCGAAGCAATGCCGATGCCATTGTCTCTTATATAAAAGCCGATCTCGCCACTTTCAGTGTCATTTAAGGGACCAATTTCAATTTTTGGTACGTCCTCGCTACGGCTAAACTTAATTGCATTATTCACTAATTGCGACATTAGTTTTGCTAAAGGTTCACTTGGCATGCGCGCCATATCTAAGGCTTCTCGCTGTAATACAACCCCATACTTCTTAATGTCATCCGCGTTCGCGAGTAAAGCCTGGTCGAGCGCCGCATCCAAGGACGATGACTCACCATCGTTCACCGGCTGAGGTAATGAATACTCATATAAATCATCGATCATCGATGTTGTGCGCTTTGCCGATGTCACAATCATCGTCAACCATTTCGCTTCGTCTTCCGCCAAGCGATCGGCCAATCGCTCTGATAATAAATCACCAAACACCGCAATAGAGCGCAACGGCTCTTTAATATCTCTAGCGGTGATAGACGCATACTGCTCCAGAGCAGAGTTGGAACGCTCAAGCGACGCATGATTCTGCTCAAGCAACCGTTTCATTACCCGTGTTTGTGCCAGCTCTTCAGTTCGCTCGTCAACCACTTGCTGCAAATCGCGGGTTAAACGCTCCACCTCCATACGCTGTTTAGCATTTTCTTCTACTTCGTCGCGCAACTTCTGGTTCAAATCTAATAATTGCTGATTGCTTGGTAATGCCAATGCTTTAGGAATTAACGGCCAAACCGCGACGGCAGTTCCAACCGATGCAATGGCTGTTATCAATTTCACCAAACCACTTAACCAGTAGGCGCCGTACCAAACGTTAAAAATATTAATGAGATGGGTGGCACCGCAGGCAAAAATGAATATCGCAAACATCACGAACATAAAATTGAATTTTAAGTCGTCACGCCTGCGAACTAAATACACCAAGGCAATAGGTATAGTGAAATACGAAATGGTAATTAGCGCGTCACTCCAAACGTGTAATCGCACCAAATCTTCATTCCACAGGTAGCAGTGCCCATGCGGAGGCATTTCTGGGCCAAGCAGAAAACTCATAAAATCTGACATTTCTTTAATCCAATGGCTATGTTCGTTCCCTAATCAACCGCTACGGTCATAAGCCTGTGCTAAAGAACACACAACTCGACATGCGGTCTACTTTTATAGCAAGACTACCCGTGCAAAAACACTGTGTGTTCCACCTAGTCTTTGTGAGAAACCCCTTAACTATAGCTCCTCAATAAAAAATACGTCCTTTTCACAATCTGTTTTTTATAATTTGCCCAGCACCAACCATTTGCGGTCGCTATTCCACCCCTTAACAAGCCGAAACGGGCTCTTAATCGCCGCTAAAATAGCGGCACTCCGTTGTTATTTCTATCTCTTTATAGCCGTCACCTTATAACAGGTGAACCTGCGCAAAATAATAACCCTGCGATAGCGGATAAAACGCAACTGAAATGCTAAGTAATTGCTGCAGATCACCTTTTACGTTGATACCAGCTGTAAACTCAGGAAATTAGCGACAGCAGCAGTGTAAGGGCCCACCACTGGGACTCAAGGTACTTTTGGGCATATCATCTACATATTGGCTACATATCATAGGGCGATATTACACAAATCTAGCCCAATGTGCTTGCCGCACCCGCCCTGCTCCACTATTCTGCAAAATCATAAAAACATTGTGCTAAACAATATCAAGCATAGGAAGAATAAGCACTTGCGACGATTTCAAGCGAACCCACATCCATTATTAATAGCAAGCCTCCTGTTCTTATCATTTTCGGTCATAGCTGACGTCTCTGCCGATAATAATAGTCTAAGGACACTGCACTACAGTACGGCAACATTTCCCGCAAAGAACCAATATGAAGGTTATACACAACAAGCCGGAGGATACGTCTTCGTAAACGACAAAGATCGACTGCTCGATAATCTTAAAAGTATGTATGAAAAAGGACTCGTCTTAGAGGGAAAGTCCCGAGGCTTATTGGTTATCCCTGGCGATGAAGCTGAATTGGTTGAACAACTAGAAAATGCTGAAAATGATAAAACAAGCTTTTCTGCTGGCGGTCATTTCGCTTTACTCACTGAAAGCAATGATTGGATTGTGGTTGGTGGTTCGGTATTTGATGCTAGCGGACGCTTCAATTACGACGACAACGACGCAAATCGGCTGCGCTTTGCAACCGTTCTGGGGCTATTTGGACTCGGAGATTTAGAGTCTACAGTAAATGTATCCGGGGTATGGAAAAACTATCTCGGCCTTAACTATCGCTACCAACTAGACAGCCTGCCCGACACCCGCATTGGACTCACAACAAAACTCCAGAGCATAAGCCTTATAGAGCGAGCAATTTTTATTGACGAATACGACGAAGACAAGCTTTTCGACCAAAGTCGGGACGTAGGGAGCAAAGTACAACTGAATGCGGATTTAGGTATTCAGCATCAATTCGACTCATGGGTTATTGGCGTGAATGCTGCGGATATTTATCAGCAAAAATTTAAAGGGCCAAACGGAACGACCTATCAGCAACGCAGTCACCTCAGCGGCAGTATAAGTTACGCTAGCAATTGGAGCACCGTCCTAATCAACGCAGACATTACACCGCAACAGGGTTTCGGCGAGCTTTCTTCCCATAAAGATTATCATATTCGCTTCTTGCTCCCAGTAAGTACAAAACTCGGGCTCATGCTCGGTTACCAATGGATAGACAGCAATGACCAATCGGATCTCCCACATCTTGGGTTTCGCTACGCCGTGGGTGATCTACTTAGAATTGAAGCCGGCTTTAGCTTCGCCGGCCCACGTGAGTTTGGCGGCAGCGGCAGCCTTCAGCTACCCCTTTAATAATCGGCTATGCTGTGTGCGCAACCCCAATCATTGTTTATCCGGTATATATGACATGGCATGCTCACTTACTGCGGTGATCGTCAGCGAGGGATTCACGCCAAGATTCGAAGATAATGTCGAACCATCACAAATCAGCATATTCTTATAGCCAAACACCCTGCTCTGAACATCGACCACGCCTTCATCCGCTGTGCGCCCCATACCTGCCCCACCCATGCAATGGGCTGTCGCCGGAATATTAAACAACACCTCGGTTATCAAACTGCCCGCCATCCCCCCCCTCCGCCGCGCAGCCTTTAGAGCGAATTCGCTGGCTTCAGGGATGTGCGCGGGTATCTTCGGGCCAAAACTCACCATACGCTTACTAAATGGCCAATACCAACGGCGCTTATAGAGCATATCGATATGCCCATCCAAGGTTTGCATACACAGTAAAATAATTGTTTGCTTAGCCAGCCCAAAGGGGATTAGTGACCCGATCGCTTGTTTCGGATTACGCAGCAACAAACGCAGCATGGTGTATATCCAATTAAAAATTCGACGCCAATCGGTCTTTCCACGGATCATTGCCGTTACCAGCAAACCCATGGCGTCAGACCCTCGCGGGTAGCGAGTTGCCTCAATATGGGTTTTATCATCAAGATAAATACCCGAGCCAATCGCAATACCAGCGTCCATATTATCGGCGTCGGGTAAACGAACACCAATCAGTGACTCGGCATTTGTTCTAACTCGACGACCTAATTGCTGGGAAATATTGGGTAGTGATTTTTTGTCTCGTAGCTTAAACAGCAGTTCCTGCGTACCCAATGACGATCCCGCAAAGACGACTGATTTAACACGCCAGCGACGCTTATTACGAAACAAAAATGCAGTGCTGCTAACCGTCGTAACCTCATAACCGTCTTCGCCATCGGCCTTGCCGTTAAGAGGCACAACATCAATCACTTTGGTTTCGGCAAATACCTCTGCGCCCTGCTTTTCGGCTAGGTACAAATAATTCTTATCTAAGGAGTTTTTTGCGTTATAACGACAGCCCACCATGCAGCCACCGCAACCAATGCAACTATTGCGTACTGGGCCGTCGCCATCGAAATAGGGATCTGGATAGGACTTGCCCTGCGGTTCGCCCTCATCGCCAAAAAACACACCAACCTGAGTTTTATAAAAGGTATCGCCGCAGCCCCAGTCTTCTGCGGCTTCTTTCAACATATCGTCCGCAGGACCGATGATTCTATTTTCAGTAACGCCGAGCATTTTCTTAGCGGTGGCGTAATGAGCAGGCATCACCTGCTCCCAATCTCTTAAGCCAGCCCAACTGCCCTGCTGCCATATTACTGGCTTCGGTACTAACAAGGTATTTGCATAGGTAATTGAGCCGCCACCCACTGCATTACCGTGCAAAACAAGCACATGCTTAAACCATTTGATATTAAAAAAGCCCTTTAATCCCAGCATAGGTCGCCATAACCAGCGATGAAAATGCCAGTTAGACGGCGGAAATGATTCTTCGCTCCAGCGTTTACCCATTTCCATCACCGCGACGGTGTAGCCCTTCTGTGTTAGCCGATAAGCAGACACAGAGCCACCAAAACCAGAGCCAACCACCAAATAATCTACATCGTATTCCACGATCAATCACACCTTCATCGTCGCCAACGGCTCAGCAAAACCGACGATATATCGGTAGCTGTGTCTGGCTGCGTTAATTTGACAATATGTCATGTCACTTTACATCTGACATCAACTCATGTCAAAATTTCCGCATGTCAAAATCTGCCTCAAAAACCACAGCAAAACCATCGTCTGACAGCAAGCAGCCGACTCGCCGCTATCGTGGCAGCAGCGGCGACCAACGCCGCAACGAGCGCTACGAGCAATTACTTAGCGCTGGACTCTGCGTCATTGGCAGCAACGGCTATGCCGCCGCCAGTGTAAAAAGCATTTGTACGGAAGCCGGTTTAACAGAACGCTACTTCTATGAGTCGTTTGCGAATAGGGAAGCGCTCTTAGCCGAGGTTTATAAAACCCAAACTCGTTTTTTGAAGGAGCGGATGCTCGCTGCCTTTGAAATATCTGAACGCAGCAGCACTGCCTTTTCTCGCGCAGGCTTAAAAGCTTTTTTCGACACCTTGTATGAACACCCCGAAGTCGCCCGTTTATTACTTTTTGAAATTCTTGGCGTTAGCGACACAATAGACGTGTTGTATTACGAGGCAATGGAAGAGTTTGCCGTGTTGGTGAGAACCCTAACAGAGTCATTAGGTATCGCTGACATGTCAGAAATACCAGACCAAGGCATGGTATACGCGGGCCTAGTTGGCGCAGTGCTACAAATTGCCCGGCGCTGGGCACTGAATAACTATCGGGAACCGGTCGATAGCATTATTGAAAGCAGTTTGTTTTTATTTATTGCCGCCACAAGTTATAACGCGTCCATGTCGAAGTGAATTCGCTACTCACGAATCAATCGCCCCCCAACCGACTCTAGCTCTGCCTTATGCTGTTTCCAATCAGGCATAGCCTCCGCCATCAGGGCGTAAAATTGCTGACTGTGATTAAACTCCTGTAAATGGCAGAGCTCGTGAACAATCACATAATCAATACAAACTTGGCTGGCTTTGATTAAATGGGTATTCAAACAAATGCGCCCATCTGCTGAGCAACTTCCCCACCGAGAACGCATACGCCTCAATCGCAAAACGGGTATGTCTTCAACCCACGGCAAGAGTGCAGCCCAATGGGATAACCGTGCAGAGAACACCTGCTGAGCTTGGAGCTGATACCAGCGTTGAAGGGCCCGACTTATCTGTTCTGAATCTTCGAGCTCGCCAGTAAGTACTATCTTGTCGCCATCGACCCCCACTTTCGCTCGGCCTTTACCAACGAGGATTTTCAATTCCCGCGACTCGCCTAAAAAATCATGGTGTTCACCCGCTATATAGCTCAAGGCCGCGTCTTGCTGACTTAAGAACTGCTGTTGACGCTCGTAAATCCACTCTCGATTCCGTGTCAGCATTGTATCTATGTGGACTGTAGACGTCGCAAATGGAGCCCGTAAAACCACCCCTTTTCGGCCTACTTGCAACGTTAATTTAGAACGCCGACGTCGACTGCGAATAACGGTGATGGGGACGGACTGATCTCGGCACTGAAGAAATTGCTGACTGCGTAACTCGACAGCGCGCTTATATTTTTTTATTTTCAACATCGCTAATACTAGTGGTGAACTGGAAATTCACAGCTAAAAATGGCGCCACCCTCAGGGTTGGCTTGAAAGCGAATATCACCACCGTGTCCCTGCATAATAGATTTAGACACCGACAAGCCAATCCCCATCCCACCCTCTTTTGAGGTGACAAAAGGGCTGAACAATTGCTCTTCTATTTCTGGCGCTAAACCTGCGCCAAAATCCTTCACTTTGAAGCACACCATGCCGCCCTGGAGGTAGGTACTCACCTCGACCGGATTACTGTGCTCTGCATTAGACGTTGATTCCATTGCGTTGCGAATCAGGTTTAAGGCAACCTGCTGCAACTGCACTTCGTCCGCAAAAATCGGCGGCAAATTTTCTCCGGCATTTAAGTGTACTGGGATAGCATTCACCCGCGAATCAACCTCGGCAAGCGCAAGAACATCTTCCAGTACTTCATTGATATTAAGGACTTCCCGTCCACCAGAGGGCTTTTTAACGTAGCTACGCATGCGCTGAATAACTGCTGCTGCGCGCTCAGCCTGAATAATAATTTTAGACAGTACCTCTTCCATTTTTTGACGGCGATCTTCGGGTAAATCAAGCAGCAGGCGCTGGGCTACTCGAGAGTAATTCGTCACAGCGGTAAGCGGTTGATTCACTTCATGGGCAATACCAGCCGCCATTTCTCCACCAGTACTTAGGCGCTCTATATGCGCTAAATGCTGACGCTGAGTATCCATTTCTTCTCGCGCTTGCTCAAGGGCAAACTGGTTTTGCAGCCACTCACTAATATCCCGTAACACTAAAACTGCACCACCTTCTGCTCGTGGTGAACCCATTAGCGCTACCGGTAAGATTTGACCAGTGCGAGCGCTAATACTAACGTGCTCCTTACGTAGACCAACCCCGCCCTCACAAAGTAACGCTAATGACTGATTGAGCGCTTCGTCGCCGGCAAATAAATTAAGTTTTGAAAATAACTCGCCAACACAATCCGCCGTCGCCCACCCAGTAATCGCCGACGCCTGCGCATTCATTGAGGTAACTCTGCCTGCCAAATCTAAACCGACGATACCTTCTTCGACCGCATTTAAAATTTGCTGGTTCTCATCTTCTAATTCGGTATTACGACGCGCTAATGCCCGCTCTAAACGTTGAATCTTAATATGTGTTCGGACCCGAGCCAAAACTTCGTCGGTCTGAAATGGCTTGGCAATATAGTCCACGCCACCAATCGCCAAACCGTGAACTTTAGACTGGCTATCGGTCAGCGCGGATAAAAAAATCACCGCAATGTCTGCGGTCTCAGGGTCGGCTTTTAAATGCTCACAAACCTCAAAACCGTCCATTCCCGGCATCATGACATCAAGTAGAATCAAGGCTGGACGAGCTCGTTTAGCGGTGTATAAGGCGGCCTCACCATCACGTGCCGCTAATAGGCGGTAACCACTGCCCTCAAGGGTTTTAAATAAGACCTGTAAGTTAGTTGGATTGTCATCAACCAATAAAATTTGTTCGCTACCGCGATCAGGCATCATTCAAACTAGCCTCACGCGACGCCTGCACCACCAAGTGAGTCAGCTTATCGAAATCAAACTCCCGTAAATATTCTTCTGCCTCGGTCACAAAGCCATCACACTCAGGATTGCGCTTACGTAGCTGCTGCAAAAGCTCCCGCAGGCTCGTTACATCACCAAGATCAACCGCTGTGCTTAATTCCTGTAAATCCTTACCGGGAGGTAACATCAAATCGCAGGGCAGCATCGAATCTTCCCCTGCAGGCTCGGCAGCAGTAATGTTAGACGTCACGCCGCAGGTAGTGGCCACCACTTTAAGAAGGTCGCCGATACTTATCGGTTTAGGCAAGAAACCATCGCAACCCACTTCTATTGCCTCCTCCATCATTTCCTCATCAGTGGTTGCCGATGCCATAATAATGGCAACGTCGGTCATCTTCATTTCCTGCTTAATAATCCGTGTTGCCTCCATGCCATCCATTTCCGGCATTCTTAAATCCATCAAAACTAACTTCGCTGTACGCTCTTTTAAATGTTCAATCACTTCAAGACCGTTGCCAGCCTCACGAATGTCGGTGGTAACGTCCTCGAGCATACTCAGCAATACATGGCGATTCACAGCAACATCATCGGCAACAATAATTGCAGGGTTTTCACCCGCGCTCGCCAACAATTGCGGGATAGGATCAAGCGCTTCTAGCAAATATTCGTCTGTATCCAAAGAAGCATCTAGTTCAAGCAACGGGATATCAAAGTAGAAACAGCTGCCTTGGCCGAACTCACTGCTAACGTTCAAGCTTCCACCCATGGCTTCGACCAAACGACGACAAATAGACAAGCCCAAGCCCGTTCCCTTTCCGTCCTGCGGATTAACCTGTCTGAAGGGCTCAAACACATCCCGCAATTTCTCTGCCGGAATACCCATACCACTGTCGGTTACTGAAAACATCAGTTGTTTTGTTTCTGGCGCTGCGTGCAGCTTTAAAACAACCTTGCCGACACTAGTAAATTTAACCGCATTGTCGAGTAAATTTACCAACACTTGGCGCAATTTCACCTCATCTACCTGCACTTGCTCGGGCAAATTCGGTGAGCGATCAACAATAAACTCCAAGCCTTTTGATTTAGCTCGATGAGCAACAATATCGCTGACGTTTGACACAATATCGTCAAGCTTATTGGGTCGACAAACGATGTCGATATTGCCGCTTTCAATTTTCGCCAAATCAAGTACGTCATTGATCAGTGTCAGCAGGTGTTTACCGCAACTTTCGATTGCTCGTAAATATTCCTGGCTGCCGGTAGGTATGCCGGTATCCCGCTGCAACAACTGCGCATACCCCAGCACACCATTGAGCGGCGTACGTAACTCATGGCTCACGCTAGACAAAAACTGACTTTTCGCATGCAATGCGTCTTCAGCGGCAATGCGCGCATTGACCAGTTCCTGTTCAATCCGCTTGCGGTCGGTTATATCGGTCATGATCCCCATAGCGCGAATGGGTTTATCATTCTGATCGTTTTCTACTACATCACCGCGACTGTAGATCCAGCGGAAATTACCCGCGCGATCTTTTACCCTAAACTCAACACTATTCCCGGTGGCTAACCCCAGCCAGCTATCAACTGCCGAGGCAATAATTTGTAAATCATCGGCGTAAGAAATATTTTTAAACGCACCAACCGGATAGGGTTTAGCCGGCGCTCTGTAGCCCAGCATACGAAAGAAGCTTTCCCCAACGGTAACCAAGCCGGTCTGTAAGTCTAAATCCCAGAGATGGTTTTGAGCGGCGTCTAAGGCCAATTGAAACCTGCGCTCACTAAGTTTTAGCGCACGCTCTGTTTCGGTTCGCCGTTCAACCATGAAATTAGCATCTTCTGCGAGCCGCTGAAATTCAGCGAAGGGAAGACGGTTAACATCTATAGCTGTTGAACGCTTACTAGCGTCGGCAAAAAATTGTTGAAAGATATGAAAACCGTCGGCGCTTCGGCGTGCTAGCCAACGCGCCGCAATGGTTGAAAACACCATTAACGCAAAGGCAATAATAACAATGAAACGAACATGCTCTTTAACCCGTTCTTGCAAGGCTGCGCGTTCTTGACTTAATTTTACGTTAAGCTCATCCAAAAACACCCCGGAACCCAACACCCAGCCCCAGGGTTCGAATCGGCGAATATAGGATATAACCGGTTTTTTCTCACCGTCGCGATCAACCCAACTCAGTTCAGTGAATAAGCTGTGGTCTTCGCCACCAACTCTGGCGCTAACATTCACAATGTCTGGCATGATGACGCCAACATTGCGCGGATCGTAGGCATTTACTAATTGCCGTCCGTCCTTGTCGACCACAAATAAAATCGAGTTATCTGGATCAATAGGTACTGCAGCAATACGCTCAACGACCTCGCGCTGAAGCCGATTTAGCTCATCGCGTAAATAAATACTCGCCCCCATATAGATATTTAGCGGCTTGTAATAATAAACGAAACTAAAATTACGCTCCGTCACTACTCGATTGCTGGGGTCGGTAAAACGGTACTCGAGAAAGTCGTATTTTTTATCTTTCAACGATGCTCGAATCTGAGCGGAAAAGGCGTTATTAGTCGCACTGTCAGACATCCGTACTTCGGCGACGGGACTAATCGGTGGCAACAGGGTTTTACCGTTGCCATCGAATAAGAAGAAAAAGCCCTTGTTATCTAAAAACCGGAGCGACGTCATAGTCGCCCTCAAGCGCGCGATCTGCTGCGCCTTGGTTTCACCAACATACTCTTTACGCGTATCTTCAACGAGGGAAATACCGACAGCGACCTGCTGGCGCAAATCGTTGTACAGCTGCTGATTCATCTGGGTGTGCTTAAAATCTAAATACTCAACCGCTTTACCGACTTCTCTGCGTAATAGCTCACGACGAGACTCGACATAAGTATCACGCCACGCTTCACTTTGCTGCGTGTATCGTTCGTACTCTTTGGCAATCCAGATGTAGCCGAAAATCGCCAAAGGAATCGCAGACAATGCGACTAGGCTGAGGAGATAAATTTGTACTAAACTGCGCTTAGTTCGCATGCGCAACCCTTGTTGTTGTGTGGCAATCGCATGGTGCGTTGCGGCTTATTAGGCGGAAGCTTATCCAGTCTTGGCGCTTCCCGCCAGTATCAATCGACTAAATCACTGATTAAGCATGCCACTGTATTATAATTTCATGGTAGCCTGAACGTATATAAAACGGTAACCGCAAGGACGTAATAATGACTAAAGAAGCGACGGTGTACCTCGTAGAAGATGACGAAGCGGTACGAGACTCACTACAAATGGTGCTGGAATCAGTTGGCCACAAGGTAATTAGTTACTCGCGGGCCGATACATTCTTAGAGGATTACACCACAGAAATGGCGGGATGTATGGTGCTGGACATACGTATGCCCGGCATGAACGGTATGGAACTGCAGCGTCAGCTCAATACCAGAAACTCTATTTTGCCGATTATTTTTGTGACTGGCCACGGCGATGTCCCTATGGCCGTTGACGCCATGCAACGCGGCGCGGTGGACTTTGTACAAAAGCCCTACCGTGAAGAAGAGTTACTCGGCAAAATCCAGCAAGCGATTGCGGCCGACGCTGAAAACCGCGCGGATCTTGAAGAAAAACATAAAATCCGGGCTAAATTATCAGATCTGACACCCCGCGAAAGTCAAGTTATGGAACTGATGATTGAGGGCAAAGCGAACAAAGTCATCGCTTACGACTTAGATATCAGTCAGCGGACGGTAGAAATACATCGCGCCCGCGTGATGGAAAAAATGGGCGTGCGCTCGCTTGCTCACTTGGTTCGCATGGTAATGGCAGCAGAAGAAGCTGGCGCTAGCTAATAGTGATTACCGTCGCTACCCAGTAAGGCATCCATGGCCTGCAGGGTAGCGATTAAGTTAGCGGCCGGTAATCCCAATCCACTAAAATACTCCTCTGCCATAGGCGCTATACCACTTGCACTCGGCAACACCTCCTGCTGATCGATCAAAAAACCCATCCTTGGAATTAAAATAAACTGCAGCCACTGGGCAAAGTTTAAGGTATCTATAGAAAATGGCTGTTCGCTTCGCAGGGCATTAGGCGGTGGCGATTTCGCATCCCAACATCCAATACGCCGCAGCTCGGCTTCGATATCAATTAATATTGAAGCCACATCATGGTATCTACTCATCTCTCCTTCCACATTCGACTAACCCAACTATTACTCTATGATCTGTCGATAGGGCGGCATAGAGGCCAACATTTTACGCCCGTAGTGCCGCGTGACAATCCGTCTGTCGAGTATAGTTATGCGGCCAACATCTGACTCACTGCGCAGTAAACGGCCACTGGCTTGAATCAATTTCACCGCCGCATCAGGCACTGTAATATCCATAAAAGGGTTGCCATTATTGCGGCTAATCCACTCAGCAAGTGCCTCTTCCACCGGATCCTCCGGCACCGCGAAGGGGATTTTGGCGATCAACACATGCGAGCAATACTTGCCGGGTAAATCCACCCCTTCCGCAAAGCTCGCGAGACCAAAAATCACACTGCCATCACCCTTATCTAAGGCAGCGCGATGACGCGTTAGTATTTCGTGTTTAGGTAAATCATCCTGAGCGAGAATCCTGCTCTGCCACTGGGCTGGCATGCCTTCGCGCACCGCACGCAATTGCTTGCGAGATGAGAACAGAACGAGGCTACCGGCCGACTGCTCCATCAGCTCCGGCAACATAGCAATGAGCGCTGCGGTGTGGGCCTCTGCATCACCCGCATCACAATTCATTGCCGGCACATATAGCTCACCGGCTTCGGCGTGGGCAAATGGACTAGGCACCACCTCAAAGCTGGCATCGGTATCTAGACCCGCACGCATACTAAAGCGATTAAAACTACCTAAGGCAGTAAGAGTGGCAGACGTTAGTACCGCAGCATAGCACCGCGACCAAAGCGCAGACTTAAGCGCATTGGCGGCAAGTATAGGGCTGGCATTGAGCTCGATATCAAACAAACCCTGACCAGTCTCCACGAGGGCCATCCATCGTGCATTGGGTGGTTTTTCTTTGCTGGCATCACTGGCGTAAGAGCGCCACAGCGCGCATGCCGTCTCGGCGCGAAAACGCGCCGACGATACCGTTGCCAACCACTGCTCAGTCACTTCGCGGCTGGCCATGAGTTGATTGCCATCTAAACTGTCTTGAAAGGTATCGACAATCCGTTCTGCTTGGTGAATGACCCCGCTAAAACCATCAACCAAGCTTTTCGCATGCGCGGCAAGGTCAGGAGGTACAACGCCATCGGGAAAACGTACGCTTTTGGTTCCCTGCCGTTCTTCCGCGTCGTCTAGTAATGTCTCTAATATTGGGCGGAGAGGTGCCAAACCACGCCGCACGGCAATAAGCTGGGTCAGTAAACTCTCTAGCTGCCCCTTTGCGCTCACATCCATCGCCGGCACGGCGATCATGCCGGTCAAGGCACGCTCTATTTGCTCTAACCAACGCTCGGTCGCCGCCACTCTAAAATTGGCACTGAAATGGTTTATCACCTTATCTGGCAGGTGGTGAGCCTCGTCGAAAATGTAGATGCACTCTTCCGGCGGCGGCAGTATTGCGCCACCACCCAGGGCTAAATCCGCAAGAACAAGGTCGTGATTAGCCACGATCACATCCGCCTGGGTGAGTGATTCACGTGCTTTGAAAAAACTGCATTGCTTAACATGACTACAGCGTCGCCCAGTGCATTGGGCGTGATCAGTCGTGACCCGGGTCCACTTATCATCGGCAATCACGGTATCCCAGTCGTCTCGATCACCGGCCCATTTCCCAGTCGCCATCTTTTGCGCAAAATCGGTGTATAACGAAAGGCTTTCAGCATCGGGTGCCGCCATATGCTCATCTAAATAAAGAGGCAGCACCTTAGCATCGCCACCTGACAAAGTTTGATCAAGTTTTGAAAGACAAATATAGCGACGGCGCCCCTTCGACAAACTAACGCTAAATTGAAGTCCGCTGTGCTGAAGAATATCGGGGAGGTCGCGGTATATAATTTGTTCTTGCAGGGCAACCGTTGCCGTAGAAATCACCAAGGTCTTGTTGATTTGCTGAGCGATCGGTATGGCAGCAACCGCGTAGGCGAGGGTTTTACCCGTGCCGGTGCCCGCTTCGACGACACAGAGATGATCGCCACCGCCGCGCTGAGATTCTTGATTACGCTTAACGCCGCCCAACACTCTTGCAATATGTGCGATCATGAGCCGCTGGCCGTAGCGAGGCTTGAGGTTTTTTACATCAAGAAATTGTCGATATGCGTCTTGAATCGCCTTTTTAAGTGCGTCAGTAAGCACCTAAACGGCCTCTTCTATTTCCCGCAAATCACGGCTTCGTAGCTGATTCCGCACTGGATTAGCGTAGATTTCCATCGCCTTCACACGAAATTCCTGCGGTATTTTTGCAAAGCGCTGCTCAAAATCTGCAACATCAGCATCGCTAATGTCGGGCACATTCAAACTGCGCCAGCTATCATCGTTATATAAGCGTTTGTAAGCGAGAATATTACTCGCATGTAGACGATACTGATCGATTATCGCCTCGTCTAAAATTGCCGCGACCATCGCCGCGTCAGCAAATTCACCTTTTAATGGCGCGCCAAAAGCGACATGAACATCCCCCTTATTTCCCAACACGCCAATCGCAATACTCTTTAGATCTTCGTGCTCCGCCTTCAAATAAGCACCGTCGCGCTCCACGTGCACTAATTCCTGAGCCTTAGCCGCGTCCAGCGGATCCCATTCATATGAAATAGAAACCGGGACAATATTTAGTTTGTTGATGTAGTCAGAAAAGCTCTCTTCCGGCTTTTGCTGGGCCATACCAATCATTTTAATCACCGCCGCCTCGGTGGCGTCGTTACCATCTTTGGCGCGGCCTTCCCGCTGAGCTATCCAAATGGAGCTGCGTTCTTCTAATAACGAAAACCGAATATAGTTCGCCAATTGCCTAAACGCTGCAAGCATCTGACGAGGGCCACGGGCAGAACGCCGAACAATAAAACTTTTGTTTAACCGCATTAGATCGGCGGCAAAGGGCTTAGACAGCAAGTTATCACCTATGGCAATGCGCACGGTATTACGCTCATGGTGATATAGGGCATAGTTAACAAACGCTGGATCAAGGGCGATATCACGATGATTGCTGATGAATAAATAAGCAGTATCTGACGTTAAGGCATCAAGTCCGGAAACAGTAAAACTGCAGGTATGATCCTCAATCATCGCGTCCATATAACGCTTAACAATAAACTGAAAACCAGCCACGGTATCGACACCGCTAAGTTCGCGACGCAGATACCACGCTATAAATGGACGAACCAACCAAGGCAAGTAGCGATTGAGTTTCTGTAATCGCAAATTAGCGACCACATTTAACAATTCAGGATCGACCAGCAACTTGGCTAATACCGGCACGACCTCATCGTCGCGATAAGGCCGGATCTCAGCGAAGTCATCCATTATTAGGCGCTCTCAATATTATAAAGGGGCGTACAATAAAGGATTCGATAGCAATCGTCATCTCCCCGACGCAATCTCAACACGCCCCAGCATAGAAGCCACAGACTAAACGGACGAAAAGCAAAGCATAATCGTCAATTATCGCCAAAACGGCGCGAAACTCAACGTTACCGAAGCTAGTAGCAACCCAAGCAAGGAATTATCGGTGTAGGCACGCAAACCCTATCAAACCTTGTCGAAAAGTCACCGGAGACGTTAAAGCGTGGGTCAATTCACTCCATATTGCGACAATCAAAGCGATCCCATTCCTTCAGTACAGGTTTGCGTGGACCAATATCAGACTAAGAACACGGTATTAATTTTAAGAATACGCTCTTAATCCCCCCACTTATTTACTGCAAAAAGGTAAAACGGCATAGAAACTGCTTACTCTTAAACAGCAGCGAAGACAGCGAAATACGACGAGCCGAAGAAACAACTAAGGCGATGATATCGCTGGTACTAGGTGGTAACGTACAAACGCGAAATCCCGATAATTGATTTACCAAGCCCCTGCCAATAGCGGAGGAATGGAAATTTACAGACTCGGAAATCAAGAGCGAGTAGTCGAAGATACTTATGATCTTCACATATCCAGAGCAGACTGACAGCCGTGAAGAAATAGCTATGCCATCGACAAAAATGCGCTCCCAAAACCGGTTCCGGACAGACACCATGCCAAACCGCACACTAGCGAGGCTCCACCTTGACCTGAGCACAACTACTGATTCAGACAGGATGACTGCGCGCACATGGAAACTCTGTATTGTCAAACCGGTCAATAAAATTGACAATGCACATAAGAATACTGACTCGACCGTTCACTTTCCGCTGAACGCCAGCATTCAGTATGCCGCGATTGACGACAAATCAACCAGTCGAAGCTTCCAGGCGGCTTTTAGTATGAACCACATCAATAATCGCATCGCCTGTTTTAGAAATTATAGGCTCCAGACCATCGATGCATTGAATAGCCTCAAAAAAACACAGGATCGGTAGTCACTGACCGGAAAAATGAATTATGGCTAGATATAACGAAATTATAGACAACGAAATTGAGAAGGCCGAGAACTACGAGCAATGGAAAGCGGCGGCAATCCGCAGTGACGAAATAACTGGGCTCGACTATTGGAAGAACGTCGACCGCAGTGGGCTCTATGATTACAAATCTATTCGGCAACGTTTAGAGCGACTGAGAGAGCTGCGTACTCGTGGGGATAACCAAGGTCTATTATTTTCCCTGAACGAAGGCATTCACGGCAATATGGGCGGCATGGGCCGCAACAGCCTGTATAAAAAAGCCCGCTTCGGCACTAAACGCTTAATTGTTGAATACATAGAAGAGATAGGTTCATCACTGTTGCATTTGGCCAGTGACGCTGTTGACGATATTAGTCTTGAAGAAAAGTTTGAGTTTTTTCAACGTGCCAGCCATTGCTTCGGCCGCTCGGCGTTAATGTTGAGTGGGTCAGGAACACTTCTTTACTTTCATATGGGTGTGGTCAAAGCGCTTTGGGAACAACAATTACTGCCGCCAATTATGTCTGGCTCCAGTGGCGGCGCATTAATTTCAGCGCTCGTTGGCACCCATTCACGCGCTGACCTGAAAAAAATATTTGCGCCGGAATACATCCGCTTCGAAGTGGAAAAAGAAGCCGGCGTACTCGCTGGTCTCAACATGTTTAAACGAACCAAAATATCGCCAGAAGCAGTGGTTGAGCTTTACGAGAGACTGATACCTGATCTCACCTTCCAAGAGGCCTACCACCTCACTGGACTACAAATTAATGTCTCAGTCGCCCCTGCAGAAAAACACCAGTCATCTCGCTTACTCAATGCAGTAGCCTCCCCCAACGTGATGATTCGCGAAGCGGTCATGGCGTCTTGCGCATTTCCTGGCGCATTCCCCCCCGTCACGCTGGCTGCCAAGAATCAGCGCGGTGAGCGCCAAGCTTACCTCGCCTCAAGAAAATGGATAGATGGCTCGGTTAGCGACGACATGCCCATAAAGCGCGTAGCCCGCTTGTATGGTGTTAATCATTTCATTGTCAGCCAAACCAATCCGATAGCCCTGCCCTTTGTAACTGAATCGAAAGAACAACATGGCTGGGGTATTATCAAACACGCCATGCGAAACACAACCCGCGAATGGCTGCTAGCTGGCACAAAGCTTATCGCCAAACCTGTTGGATTAAACCCAAGCCTTAGTAAGTTTGTAAATATGACTAGCTCAGTGCTCGCGCAAACATATACCGGCGACATAAATATTTTGCCACCACGGCGTTTGCACAACCCAATTGGTTTACTATCAGGACGCAGTACCGAAGAAGTGATGGAGATGATTCGCGATGGCGAGCGCGCCTGCTGGCCGCATATTGAAACCATACGCCTACAGACTAGCGTCAGCCATGTTCTTGATCGCATTTTGCGAGATATAGAGCTACGTCTTATTAATGATTCACAACAAACCAGAACAGAAATCGCAATGGAAGCTAACAAATGACACACCAGCAAGGTACTTTAAGTAGTCGTTCGGGTTGCCGTATTTATACCCAAAACTGGCAGCCTAGCGGCACGCCGAAAGCGGTATTGATTTTGGCTCACGGCCTAGCCGAACATAGCAACCGCTATGTCGATATCGCCAATTTTTTTACCGAGCAGGGTTTCGCTGTTTATGCCTTAGACCATGAAGGCCACGGTCACTCTCAAGGTCTGCGCGGCTATATTAATGACTTTGACGACTTTTTAAGCACACTGGATCAATACTGCGACGAAGTGACGGAATTACACCCGGACTGCAAACGTTTCCTGATCGGCCATAGTATGGGTGGTGTTATCTCTAGCGCCTACTTACTTGAGCACCAAGAAAAGCTCAGCGGATGCATTCTCTCCGGCCCCGCGCTAGCGACTGGCGACGTGATTAGCCCCATACAAAAAGCCATAGTGAACATTTTGTCGAAAATACTCCCGAAACTTCCACTACTTCAGCTTGAGGCAAACGATGTATGCCACGATCCGGCGGTCGTTGAGGCCTATAAGAATGATCCCTACGTTTTCACCGGCAAGATCCGTGTACGACTTATTAGCGAGATATTGCGGACCGCTGACCGCGTACTAAGCAATGCTGCCAACATAACGCTACCCATGCTTTTACTGCACGGTGGCGATGATAAAATGGCATCACCCACTGGTTCTGAAAAACTGTATGCAGGTATTTCTTCTCCAGACAAAGCCATCAAGATTTATCCCGGCCTCTACCATGAAATATTCCTTGAGCCGGAGAAGCTATCAATCTATGCAGAAATACAGGCGTGGATAGAAGCGAGAATTTAAGAATGAGATATTTCCTAGCTTAGTAACGGTCAAATAAAAACCGTAAAGTAATTAAGGCATAATTTGCAAAATCGCACTATAAATACTGAGGCTTGTGTACACCAAGTTATCAGTAACATCCTATAGGAATAGCAACATGCAGGAAAAACGCAGCAACCCTTGGCCAGAAAACATTTCCGGCACAGTGGTTTTTATCGCTGACAATATAAATAGAACAGAGAAACGTCTTTTAGAAAGTGCCATTCGCAAAAACCAACCCAAGGGCGCGGACTTTCATATTGTTCACCGTCAGCTGCGTAATACCAAGAGCAGTGCGTCGCGCGTTAACACTCAATTACTGAGGCTAAGTGAGACGAATGATAACCCTTACTTCGTGCCTATACGCGTATGCTGGCAAAGCCTAGCACCACGAAATATGCAGGGCGTGTCGCTAAAGGATTTGATCACCGGTAACCGTGAATACCCGGGCTGGCTCAAGCAGCAAATTATTCTTCGCCAAGGCGGTGACAGTCACAGTATTACCGTCGGCCAAGGGGCAAGCCTAGAGCAGCTCAAAGAAGCATCAGCGCAACATGCACGTAAGCATGGCGGCGAAGACAACCTCATTAAATATATTGATCGCTCCGCGTTTCTCGCACTCGAAAAAGCCGAACGCAAGGTAAAAGGGGCACGCTACAAAATACCACAATTGCTATCAGACGAAGTAATTCGTAAACCCGCTGTTATCAAAGCGCTGACTGAGATCAGCAAGTCCAGTGGCCGCTCAATGGATAGCCTGATCAAAGAAGCAAAACTTTGCCTCGATGAAATGTCCGCAAAACCTACCACCCTAGGCACTGATCTTGCGGCGGCACTCGGACGCTTTATGTACACCCGCGGCTTCGACAATAATATCGACTATGCCGAGGGTGATATCGAGCGCATCCGCACATTGCTCGCTGAAAAGCCCGTCGCATTTTTATTTACCCACAAATCTCATATCGATGGTTTTCTGCTGATGACCATCTTTCACGACCAAAACTTAACACCATTGCATTTATTCGGCGGCATAAACATGAATATGCCGGGTATTGGCCCTATCTTGCGCAGATCTGGCGCCATTTTCATTCGCCGTAGCTTCCAAAACGACGCGGTCTACAAAGTCGTATTTAAAAACTATATAGACTATCTCGGTGAAAAACGTTTTCCCCTTATGTGGGCGCTTGAGGGCACCCGCTCCCGCACTGGCAAGTTAATGCCACCGCGCTTTGGGCTCATCAACTACGTGGTAAGCGCGCACATGCGCGATGACGCCCCTGACTTGATATTAATGCCCGTTTCCATCACCTACGACCAAGTACCAGAAGTAGCCGACTATGACGCACTACAAGCGGGCGGCAAAAAACGTCCAGAATCGACATCGTGGTTTATGGAGTACATCAGCGGCCTTAAAAATCCCCACGGTAAAATACATGTTCGATTCGGCGAGGGCGTTACGATAAGCGAACATCTCGATCGCAGTAGTCCTACGCCGCAAACAAGGGATATTCAAAAAATCGCGTTCGAGCTCGCCGTCGATGCTAACAATGCCACGCCAATCACCGTCAATTCCTTAATTTGCTACGTTATTCTTGAACATGGTCATAAAGCAATAACCTTTGCTGAGATGCATACCGACATCCAAGAACTACTACAATTAATAGACAAACTCGGGTTTTCCACGACCCTAGATGTGCAAAACCTAAATGAAATAGGAATTAGGAAATGCCTGCAGGAACTGGGCACGACTGGTGTTATCGACATTTTTAACGACGGCATTGAATCGGTTTACATGCTGCCAACAGATGCTGGACGCACCGCGGCCTATTATCGCAACGGCCTCATTCACTTCTTTATTACCAGCGCCATTGCCGACCTCGCATTATTGGCCGTCACTGAAACCGGCGACGAGGCAATTGCCCAATTCCATAATGAGGCCTTACGATTACGGGACATATTCAAGTACGAATTTTTCTTTGAAGGCTCAAGCGCCTTTATTGTATTACTAGAACACGAACTAGATATACGCGCACCTGGCTGGAAAGACAGTGTAAGAGAAGGCTATAAAGCAACTCGCAAACTGGTCACCGCGTTAGAGCCAATTCTCGGCCACGGCACTCTTCGCCCCTTTATAGAGGCTTACCTCGTTTTAGCAAGAGCCCTGAGAATGCAAGCAGTAGGAGAAATTAGTGATCAAAAACAGCTTATTAATCACGCTCTAACACTCGGCAAGCAGCGGGTACTGCAAAAGCGTATTCATTGCGAAGAGTCGGTGTCTGGCAGCTACTTTGAAAACGCCATTAAGATTGCAGAAAATCAAGACCTTCTCAAAGCTGGTGACGAAGCCGTCGCGGGTCGCCAACGCTGGCTAGAAGAGTTAAGAGAAATATCTGCAAATGCGCGACTGCTAGCATCAATAGCAGATGCTAAACGTTTGGCAGTGCGGACTCAGCTAGAGAAATAATACGGACAAATACGACGTCGTAGGAAATCAAAAATGCCGGCGCTAAACACCGGCATTTTTGCGTATTAAATAACGCTAAAAAATAACTTTAAAATCGGCACCGTAGGTTAGAGGATTAACAATCCCAACATGATACGTACCAATATCGGTGCCGGTTAAACCGCCAGGTTGCGATACCCGGTCATTGCCCAGCAAATTTTTACCCCACAACGCCATTTCGTAAGCGCCGCTTGGGGTGTTCCATGCCAGCCTTACATTGAGCAAACTGGTGTCGTCGCCATAGCCATTCACGGTATTAAAAAATGGCTGATGATCCTCGTTCTCAGGCTCAGTATTTTCCTCATAAATATAATCTACATGCAGTAACAACAAACCATAATTAATTTCCGGCGACCAATCCATTGTAACCGTGTATTCCTGCGGCGATGTCACATTGAGCTGATCGGCAACTACAAAATCACCCTGAGCGTTGAAATATGCCTCTCGGCTAGACTCTTGCTCACGATAGGTATAAATCAGGCCAAACCGAAGATTCTCTGTTACCAACCAATCACCGGTTAACTCAATACCCTGAATATCCTCATCGGTATTAATGACTGTTGGTACCGCACCATTGCTATCTGGCGAGCGCGACTCAATAGCCTCTTGGCGATCATCGATAATCATTTTGAATAGCGCGACTTGGGTACGAATACGCGAATCGAAGAAATCACCTTTCACACCGAATTCAATATTGCTCACCACCTCAGGATCTAAAGGTGCTTCACGAGTGCCTGTATTTAAGGAGTCGTAGCCACCGGACTTATAGCCGGTAGAGTAACTCAAAAACGTCATCGCACCGTCGGTTACTTGGTAATTGGCAACGACACGCCCGGTAATTTTATCCCAGCTTTTCGACGCCGACTCCACACCATCAGAATTAAAAAAGAAGTTTTCACCTAGCGCCTGCGACACCACAAAGTCGGTGAGCGGCGCATCCCAGCTGAACGACTTTTTATCATTGCTATAACGCAAGCCAGTAATAATATTTAGTCTGTCGGTAATGGTGAAATCGAGGTCGGTAAATACACCATAACTTTCAAAATCACCTTCATTGGTCATAGTTTCGGTTACGTAATTACCCGCCACTGCGCCGCCGAGCAAAGTATTTAATAAACCTTGGGGAATACCCGCCATACCTGAGGCCAACTCAAGCACTGCGCCATAACTAAACGTTAAAGCCGTTTGCTGATAGGTGTCCTCCTTGCTGTAGTTCGCGCCAAATACCGCATCTACCCAATCTAGCGCGACGTTTAACTGCATTTCAAAGTATGCAATATCGGAGTCTTCAATATTATTGGTATCGACATAAACCGACTCATCACCAGTGGCATCTTCGTCTTGTAAATTATAGGTTTCAAAGGCGCGGTAACTGCCTATCACGGTGAGATTACTAATATCACTTAGCTCGTACCAGAGTTTACCGGTAAAGCCCTGCATATCTCTGGTTTCACCACCGCCAATGGCGTCGGTTTCTAATTTTCGGTCAGTGGGATCGGGATAATTTGAGAAATCTTCACTAATACTAATACGCGCCTGCGGACCGTTATCAACGCGGTCGATATCGTAGGCAAATTGCATACTCAATCTATCGTTGGTATCCCAGCGAAGGGCAACGCGAGCGAATTGGTTATCTTGTTCACCGGGGTCTGGCGACGCCGTGCCTTTATTGTCGATGACCGCATCACGCTGGTTATGCAGTACATTCACCCTCATCGCCAGTGATTCGGTCAGCGGTACATTGCCCATGCCTTCAACACGAAATAAATTATAATTGCCAAGCTTGGCCATCACGAAGCCTTCGCTTTCTTCCAAACTCGGTGCATTAGGAATAAAACTCACCACCCCCGCCGCCGCATTGCGACCAAACAATGTACCCTGCGGGCCTTTTAATACTTCTACCCTTTCCATGTCTGAAAACGGGACGGTAATTGCCGCGCGGGGTAAATACACGCCATCGAGAAATGTCGCTACCGAGGGGTCTCCTCCAGTACTGATGTTCGAGCTATCAATTCCGCGAATTACAAAAGACGATTGGGTAGTACCACCACCACGCACGCCATCACCAACTTTTAAACCTGGAATATAGGCCTGAATATCTTCCATGTTCAGTGCGCCGGTATTTTCTAAATCTTGATTGGTAAAAGTGTCCACGGTCACGGGCACCGTCATCGCACTTTGTTCACGCTTTTGCGCCGTGACCACCACCTCTTCCAAGGCTAGATTCTTAGCCGCATACGCCGAAGGTGTTCCTAGTACCGCAAGGCCAACAGCGCAGGCCATGTGGCCTCTACTCATGGATTTCATATAACGCCCTCTCTCGCAAACACACAATCAACGCAATACCCAAACCGGCGCATTACACATATTAGCAACACCAAGCAACTTACTTGGTGACGCCCAACATATATTCGGCCACTTCACGACGAAGCTCAGGAGATAAATGCCCCTGCGGCGGCATGGCGGGGTAATCCGTCCGTACTTTATGCGGTGCGGCAATATAATCAGCAATACCCTGAGCATCGTTGCGATATAGCGCCTGTACCGTTAATGTCGGAGGGCCAATCATTCGTAGGTTATAAGCGTGACAGCCCGCGCAGATACCTTGATATAGCAATTTGGTGCGATTTTCGGTTGTTACCACTTCATTCGGCGCGCCACCGGGAATACGCATAGTCAAAATATCAGAGGTATCTTTGCGCTCACATTCGCTCCATTTTTTTACACCAAAACGGGTATAGCGTTCGCGATTGATAATGCAATTATCAGGCTCTTGTGCCGAACCTAAGTTAGCAAGAATATCAGGGCCACGGCGACTGAACTGGGTCAACATTAAGGCCTTAACATCAGCAACGGGATCTGCGCCGTTATCGAACATTAAGTTATCAAGGAATACCATGCGATCTGGATTGGGCTCTGAATCTGGATCGCTAGAAATATCCGTAATAAACGCCAAATCAGTAATGACAATACCGGCGGTTTTATTGCCAGAGACTATATTGCCTTCGACAATCACGTCGTCGGCAGCCATCACCACAATGCCGATGCCCGGTGGCACTTTAGAAACAATTGAACCCGCCGCACCGAAATTAGCGGTATTGTTGTTAACCACAAAGTTATTGCGGAGTATCACGTCATAGGTTGTTTTGATCGGCAGGCCCGGTGTGATAAACACCAGCAAGCCCGCAGTATTGTCATGGGCATAGTTATTTTCTACCAAGGCATGACGGGTATTTTCGATTTCTATACCGGCGACATTGTCGAAGACTTCGTTATGACGAACATCAACGTTGTCGCACATTCCCACATAAATTGCCGCGTCTTCGATACCACTTAATACGTTGTATTCAATAAGACCATTTTTACCAAACTGAGGGAAAATGCCGTACACGCCGGTATCGATAACTTTGTTATACCGAATCACGAAATTATTACCGGCCTGCCCCATGATGGCGTTACCCTTGTAGTGGGTAATGGTCAGCCATTCAACGGTAAAATCGTTACCAGAATACAGAATGGCGTCGTTGCGAACCCCCTCGCCCTCCATTACCGGCCACTCACCGTCCTGGACGACACCGCGAATAGTGATGCCATCCTTATCGACGTAAACACTCTCTTTATACGTACCGGGATACACTAGAATGACATCGCCAGTGTTAGCTTTATTCACCGCGCTCTGAATCGAATCTCCATCCTTCACTGAGATTTCAGCCGCCATCAAACTCGGCACAGCCAACAGTAGGCCAAGCCACAACAGCCCCATGGGGATTATTTTCTTCATTGTTGTGCTCCTATATATCCAGAGACTGGACGATTAATGCGTCAATATTTGCGTTGCCACGGGCTGCAGGCCCGAGGGCACTTTTGTCGGTAGTACTGGCGTAAAACTTTGATCAGTTAAGGTCTTTAAAAACGCCACCAATAAATCCAATTCATGATCGGTCAAGTTCGGTTCCCAGATATGCCAATGCAAACTTAAGTGCTCGCCTTTCGGCACCGCATGGCCGCGACCACCGGTATAAAACGCCACGGTTTCACGTAGTGTTTTAAATCGACCGGAATGCATATACGGCGCAGTTAGCTCTATATTCCTTAACGTAGGAACACGGAAGCCACCGCGCTGCGACGCATCACCGGTAATCGCCTGCACGCCGGCATCCAGCGGAACGCCATCTGGCTCAGGCGTTCCAATGACTGCAATTTGCTGATTGGTAAATGCCGGCGGCGTATGGCACTCCGCGCAGCGTGCAACAAAGGAGCGAAACACATTCATTCCCTCTATTTCTGGCTGTGTGAGCACTTCATGAAAGCCATTAGCGTATAAATCGTAACGACTACTCAATGACACCAGCGACGACTCAAAAGCCGTCAATGCCGTGTATACCTGCTGTAGATCAATTTCTGACTCACCAAATGCCAGCCTAAACAAATGCCGGTAATTGTCGTTTTGCTGCAAACTTGCTAACAATTGCGTCGGAGTATTCGCCATCTCCTCTTGCGAAAACAAAGGACCCTGCATTTGCTCTTCAAGTGAAGACGCTCGCGCATCCCAAAATAACTGCCGCAAGAAACCCACATTCCAAAGCGTGGGTGCCGAACGATGCATTACCTCACCATGCCGACCTATGCTCCCGGCCAAACCGTCGGCAAAGCCTCGCGCCGGTTGATGACATGACGAACACGCCATGTCGCCATCAAGCGATAATATCGGGTCAAAAAACAGCAAACGGCCAAGATCAATTTGCTGAGCGCTAAAACCCTCACGCAGTAGTGGCAACCCCGTCTTTAAGCCGCCAACCCCCGATGATTGCAAGGAAACATAATCACTGTAAAAACTTTGCAAGTAGCAGGCGCCATCTTTTAGATGAAAGCCCGCGGGACAAACCTCGCTCAAGTTCCACTCTGTGTCTGCGTCGGTGGGCATTGATGCAATGCCCAAAAGCAAAACCAGAAGCGGGAGAATCCGTCTACGCATACTTAGTCAGCCAAAGACTGGATATAGGCAATGACATCTTTTGCTGTCTCGGCATCGGGCAAAGTCTTACCCATCATGCCCATTTGATAACCGTAACGATCCGCTTCATCGGCACCGCGAATACCATCGCGAAAGTGGTCGAACTGCTTTAGTAAATACCAGTCATCGACACCCGCCAATGCTGGCGCTTGAAGTTTGTCATTACCTTCGGCGGCAGGACCATGACAGGCACCACACAAATTCGAGTAGTAATCAGCGCCGCGCTTAATATTGCCATCTAAGGTCTTAGCCGCAGGCTCAGCGCTAAAGCTCGCAATGTAAGAAACGACAGCATTCACCGCCGCCTCATCAGGAAGTGTCTTCGCTATCGCCTGCATTTGAGCGCCGTAGCCGTCTTGCGGGTGACTACCGCGTAAACCACTTCTAAATCCGTTTAGCTGGCGAAACAAATACCAATCTTGCTGATTAACGAGGGAGGGTGCACTTAACGCTACATTGCCCTCGCCCTTGGCACCGTGACAGGCAGCGCAGGCCGCATAGAGCGCCTTGCCATCGGCAGAGGAAGACTGCTGCAATACTTGCAGGGCATCAGCTGCGGCTTTCTCGCTGCTAACATCAGGGACATTGTCATTACTACATGCTGCCAACACCACACACAGCAATAGCGCTAGTCGTTTCATTCCGCCGATCCTTCTCTGTTCTGGGTTAATCAAATCACGTAAATTGCCGCGTCAAAATGCACATAACATCATCATTAGACGGTGTAAGGCGGCTCGGTCAATAACTTGTCTTTTCTTAAATTACCCAACAAAACCACTCGAGGCTATACGTCAAATGGAGCAATTTAGCTGTATTTTATGAATTTTAGCGTCATTATTATTGTTGTTCGACTCAATTACACTATATTAGAAAAAAGTGTCTTAAAGACGATTGAATAGCGATTTAGTCATGTTGTCAATGACAACACCGATCAAACCAATTTTGTGCACACCAAGGTTATTTTTAGCGACCGGATCAAGCAAAGCCAATATATTCACATACTGGGAGCAACGCCAAAATAGCGCAATCCTCCGTCACTTAAACCAGATATAAAAATAGGTCAAATAAAAACGGCACTATAAAAGTGCCGTTTTGCGATACAAGATGAGTTGTTAAGCGAAAATATTAGGGCTTATCGGTGTATAAAACAAATTCGCCACTGCCGCTATACGACTTCACACGCCAGCGATAAGTACCTGAACTCCCATTATAGGTGACTGTTTCTTCTGAGCCATTAGTTGCTCCGGAAGCCACCACCGACCAGCTCTGAAATATAAAGCCGCCGAGTTTTTCTAGATACAAATCAAAGTCTGCAGCTGCCGGGCCTTGTAAGAATCCGCGGAATTCGCCAGCGCCACTGCTAAAGCCACTACTGTTAGGGGCATAAAACTGTGCGTTAGTGCCCGTCAGCGCCCCGCTTGTTTGATCGCACTCCGGACAGGGGCCACTACCTGGCAATATTACTTTCACGGTTTGAGCACCGCTTACTTGCTGGTTTGCGGTATCAGTGACCGTGAGCGCGACGGTGTAGCTGCCCGATGAAGAAAAGTCATGACTTGGCGCAATACCACTCGCCGTAGCGCCATCACCAAAACTCCACTGATAGCTCGCAATACCATTATCATCGCTCGAACTTGCGCCATCAAAGCTACAGCTCAAATCTGCGCAACTGTAGGTAAAGGACGCGCTAGGTGGAAAATCTGTTGGGTTGCCGTTGCCGGCCTCCGAGACCTGCAGCAGTAAATTCGGCGAACCGCTTCCAATACTACTAAGCCTACCCGCAACACCTTCACTAACTAACTGTGTAAATACTGCGGCGGGATTTGCGGAAGGCCGCTGACCGAGTATTAATGCTGCGGCGCCAGCAACGTGGGGCGATGCCATCGATGTACCGCTAATAGTATTGGAGTCATTATTACTCTGATACCACGCCGAGGTAATTGAAGAGCCGGGGGCAAAAATATCGACACAGCTTCCTTTGTTAGAGAACGACGAGCGCGCATCATTTGAGCTAGTCGAGCCCACTGTGATTGCTTCCGCAATGCGGTTAGGCGAACCTGAACATGCATCGACATTGTCATTGCCGGCGGCTACTACAAAAGTGACACCGGCAGCAATAGCCGCTTTAACGGCCTGATCTAAGGCCTCGCTGACAGCGCCACCTAAACTCATATTAGCAACCGCTGGCTTAATATGATTACCCGCAAGCCAGTCTATTCCAGCGATAACGCCCGAATTACTGCCCGATCCACTGCAGCCCAATACACGCACTGGATGCACTATCGCACCCTTGGCAACACCCCAAGTTGTACCCGCAGCAGTTCCCGCAACGTGTGTCCCATGTCCATTACAGTCGTCGATATCGGCAGGATCGGTGCTAGAAAAAAGAAAGCCGCCAGATACAAAGTTGCGACCACTACCAACACGACCAACAAATTCTTGGTGACTGGTTCGCAGGCCAGTATCGACTACATATATATGTACGCCGCTGCCATTGCTGCCATATTGATAATTTCCATCCAAGGGCAAACTCGGCTGATCAACTCGATCTAATCCCCAGGTCGCGCCACTTTGGGTGGCAGCAATCGTCACTGTGCGATCTTGCTCAACCAAACTAACCAGGGGGTTTTGCGCCAATAATGCCGCCGCCTCGGGACTAAGCTGTGCCACAAAACCGCGCACGGTGTGCTCAAAACTACCGAGTAAAACGCCGTCCACGCTATTTAGCAGGTCACTAATAACGTCGCCCAAGGGTAAAGTGGAAACGAGGGGCAAATCTAATTTATCGAGCAGAACAATATACTGGCCATCAATAGGCTCACCGGCGGTAAGCCCATCTGACACCGATGCTTCTACCGCACTTACTTGCGCGTCTACCTCATCGACAACAGCCGCTAAACCACCGCCACTGCCACCGCCACATGCCGACACTGACGCTATGATTAAACTGCCGAGTAATACTCGCCCACGTAATATTACTGCCATACCCCTACCACCTTTTTTTATTCATTTATTCGAATTTATTGAAACTGCCTTATTCATTCCCTGCACTGACCAGCCCTTAGGTATTCGCTGCCAACCATTAAAGACATCCTTGCACCAACTCAAAATACGTGAAAACGCTCAGCTAAGTGAACAGCAATACGGACTTACCAAACTGCACAAAATGTGTTTTAGCTACCAACGCGCATAATGATCCTCTGCAAAGCCCCAGCAATTTTCGACGTGAATAAGCTCGCCCGCCAAACGAATCTCGCCGTCGAATACGCCAAAATGCTGAGTAAAATTAGAGTCAATAAACAGTGCATTGATCTTCTCTTTACGCTGCCCCATCGGCGTAAATCGCAAATTCACAATGCCGTCCGCTGACTGCATTCGCCACGGACTATTGGGCAAGTAACGGCTAAATTGAAAGTTCACCATGTCTACCTTAATCAGGCGATCATCTAGCCACAGTGCATTCTCGGTAAACCCTGTTTCATTGACGCCAGCGGCCAGATTCATTCCCAAACGGCGACCATCAGCCAACGTCGCCGACATGCTCCCCCAGTTCCAGAAGGTTTCGCCGCGCATATAACCGGCGGTCCAATCTACCGACGCCAAGGCCTTAATCTGGGTCAAATCGATTTCATCCCCCGCCCACAAAACACGTCCCTTGCAGGGTAGAGCCGCTGTTTTTCGGGTATACACCCAGCCTTGATACCCCGCGCGACTGCACATGGCTAGGGGTGAAGAACCAGACTCATCAATCACTGCGGCAATATCGACACCATTACTTAGCGAGACGTTTAGCGCACGACGCCCCGATCCTGCCGAGATGGAAATGCTATTTCTGCCACTGTGAAAAGAAGCGGCGCCATTCTCAGGCCGCAGCCCAATATCAGTCTTTCTGGCCAAGGGCTGCATAAAGCTGAACTCTTCAAACCGTTGACTCTTCGGCTCATATAAGTAGACAAAGGCATTGCTCACCCACTTCAAATCAACAATCGCCACACCCACGATCAACTCTGGGCTCACAAGTGCAACAAACTGAAACTGATTAAACTTGAAATGCTTGGCTAGGCGTCCTAATTTACGGTCCATCGGCGAACGCAAGTCATAATCCCGAAAATTGATGTACTGAATTCCGTCCTCAAATAGGCCATACGTCGGCTGGCCGTCTGGGCCAATCAATACCTGATTAGGATTCATACCGCCATTCTCATTATTTTTATATTACCTAGTACACAAGTGTCGACATTTTGTGACAACGGACCACGAGGGTCAAATTCGCAACGCCTAAGATGTGACCCATAAGACATTGCGGGCCGCTTTCTGCTAAGGCAAACTGAGAACAGATCACTAAAGTCGTCTAAACGGGCATCACCACTTAATGCTTAATTCATTGAATTCCAATAAGTACAGCAACCCGCAACATCAGCTCTATTTGGCAACCGAGTCATGAGCGAGTCCCCCAGCCTTAGCATGGACGTATTTATCCAAGCCAAACAAGACCTTACTCTTTACGCCCCGGCGGCAATGATGAGTGGAGAATTTAACAACACCGATTTCGACCCGGCCATGTACGCGCAAAAGGCTATTTACTACCCACCATCAATGGTTCGCGCCAGCCGTAAACGCCAAGCTGAATATTTCGTTGGTCGCTACCTTGCCGATCAAGCCATGAGTCACTTCGGAGTAAACCAATTCAAACTCCTTGCTGACGCCAAGCGCTGTCCGCAGTGGCCAAAAACACTGGTGGGCAGCATCACCCACACCGATAACTATGCGGCCTGTATTACCGCCGAAAAATCTGAGATCTCAGCGCTCGGTATTGACGCCCAAGACATCCTCAATGAGGAGCGCGCCGAACGCCTGCAATCCCGTATCATCGACAGTGCTGAGTCACGCCTCATTTCAGAGAGTAGCCTGTCAGCCGCCCTAGGGCTCAGCCTGTGCTTTTCGGCAAAAGAATCTATCTATAAAGGGCTGTACCCACAGATCCAGCAGTATTTTGGCTTCAACGCCGCCAAATTACATACAATCGATAGCGACAACAACATACTCAGCTTTCGCTTCGATCCAGCCCTTCATGTGTTGCACAATGACCGCAATATACTGGACATTCGCTACCATATAGATGATCAACGCGTACTTACTTGCCTAATGCTGCACGTAAAAAAGAGGTAGGTAATACGGTTACCGCCAATGAAGGCCCCAAGGAAACATCAATACATTAAAAGTATCGCCCAACAATGAGAAAAACAGTTGAACAATCCTAGCGTTCCCTTACTCTAAGCCCCATCATTTTTAATTCGCACTCTCGACGGTGAACCGCGTAAACTTGCGCCATCCTTACTCAGTAAGCGCTATCACAAATAACTTAGGACAGCAGATTGCCACTTTTAAAATCCTTATCGAAAAAGCCATCAGCATCTAAATCAGCCTTTCGCTTAAAGGGAGGCCTATTCCCGCTTACACTGCTAGAAATCAGCCACTACGAGCGCGCAGATTTCGAACAACAGTTAACAAACAAGGCAGCCGAAGCGCCGATTTTTTTCAATCAAACACCTGTCGTACTCAGTTTTGAAGAATTCGACGGCGATATAAGCACACTACCGCTGGGCGAACTAGTCAATATTTGCAAAGCCCAAGGCCTGTTACCGGTCGCCTTACGCAACAGCAACACAGAATTACAAACACAGGCCAAGCATATCGATTTAGCCATTATGCCGGTGGGCCGAGTTAAACCAAGTAAAGACGTAACGGAAGCAGAACCCGAAACCGCGCCCCCAGAAAACACAAGTGTTGCCGAGAAAAACGAAGACACCGACGAGCCGAACGCCGCCCGCTCAGCGGAGGCGCGAAGTGAGTTTAGCCACAGCCCAACAAAAACCGTGACCACGCCCATTCGCTCAGGACAACAAGTTTACGCTCCGGGCGGCGACCTGATTATTATGGCGTCGGTATCTGCCGGAGCCGAGGTATTAGCCGACGGCAACATTCATATTTACGGAGCCTTGCGCGGCCGCGCCCTCGCTGGGGTTCGCGGCGACACCTCCGCACGTATTTTTTGTCAGAGCTTGGAAGCAGAACTCGTTTCCATCGCTGGCAACTTTAAAGTCGATGAAGATCTTCGCAAAGATCATTGGAAATCAGCCGTTCAAGCCAGCCTCGACGAGCACACTCTGTGTATTACTCCGCTTGTTTAAGAGACAGCTGAACGCCACATAAATTTTTAACACGCAACGACCAAAAAAGGATCAAACCCTTGGCCAAAATAATTGTAGTTACCTCAGGAAAAGGCGGTGTGGGTAAAACCACCACTAGCGCCGCGATCAGCAGCGGCATTGCCATGCGGGGTCATAAAACCGTCGTTATCGACTTTGATATCGGCCTTCGCAACCTCGATATCATCATGAACTGTGAACGCCGCGTGGTGTATGACTTTGTCAACGTCATCAATGGCGAGGCCAATCTTCGTCAAGCCTTGATTAAAGATAAGCGCGCAGAAAATTTGTATATCTTGCCCGCCTCGCAAACCCGTGATAAAGACGCACTCACAGTAGAAGGCGTAGAGCGCATTTTAAATGAACTTGCGGCCGATGGTTTTGAGTACATCATCTGCGACTCACCAGCCGGTATTGAACACGGCGCCTTTATGGCCATGTACTTTGCGGACATGGCCATTGTGGTTGCCAACCCCGAAGTGTCTTCGGTACGCGACTCAGACCGCATACTCGGTATTCTGCAAAGTAAATCACGCCGTGCAGAGCGTGGCGAACGAGTTGAAGAATGCCTGCTTCTCACCCGTTACAACCCCGAGCGAGTCGCCAAGGGCGAAATGCTAGGTGTTACTGACGTGGAAGAAATCCTCGCAACAAAATTGCTGGGTGTTATTCCCGAATCAGAAACGGTGCTTAAAGCGTCTAACCAAGGTATTCCGGTTATTCACGATATCGAAAGTCCAGCGGGTCAAGCCTACTCCGACGCAGTCGGCCGTTTACTTGGCGAAGAAGTTGAACACCGCTTCATGAGTGTAGAGCAGAAGGGACTCTTCAAACGTTTGTTTCGGAGGAGCGCATGAGCATATTCGATTACTTCCGCAGCGCGAAAAAAGATACCGCATCAATTGCCAAAGAACGCCTGCAAATTATTGTGGCGCATGAGCGCAATCAGCGAAATAAGCCCGACTATTTGCCTAAGCTACAACAGGAGTTGCTAGAGGTGATTCGAAAATACGTCGACGTCGATCAAGATCAAGTGGAAGTGCAACTCGACAACAACGGTAACTGCTCGGTGTTAGAACTCAACATCACCCTACCTGATCGAGTCTAAACACTGGTTTAACGACAATTTGATTGCTCATTTTCCGCAAGAGCAGCGACTGGAGGCATTAACGCCAGGTCGCTGCTTTTTAATTTAATCCACTAGCTCACCGGCACGAAGCCGTCGAATATATTCCAATTCACCCAGCGATATATCGTCCTTCGGATCTAGCGTCAGACACTCATTAAACTTTTTTTCAGCACCCGCCAAATCGCCCATCTCAATTAGGCTGTACGCCACGCCCCGCTTCGCTCGCGTCAATTCACTTAACTGCACATCCGGCGGCGAAAATCGTTCAGCAAAATCTTCTGCCTCTTGAAACAAGACCAAGGATTTCTGCCAATTCCCCTTCATGTGATAAACATGCCCCAACTCCGATAAATACGTCGCGTTGGCGGGAGACAGAGCGATTGCCTGTTCCAGCAACTCAGCAGCCCCATCCACATCGTCCATTTCAATAGTCGCATAGGCTTTCAAATACAGCGCCTGCGAACACAGGGAGTCGACGGCTATCGCATCAGTTTTGCTCTCCCCCGCTAAGGACATATAGTAAAGAGTTTCTATCAGACTACGAGAGGCGTACACCCTTTGCGACGAATTCCTATACCGCCGATCACACTGCACAATTACCGTATCAAAATGGCTAATCGCAGCCCGCGGATCAAAGTTCATAAGGGCGTCGAAACCGTCTTTCATGAGCGTTTCTTCAGCTGAGACATCAGCAGCGACAGCCGAATCACTTGAGTGGGTTTCCGAAACGGGTGCGATTCCGCATGCGGCCAAACCCAAGAAAAATGAAATAATAACCAGCCTTTTAATAGAAAACAGAGGTTTAGATGAATAACTAAACGGCATTACTCCTCCCCCGACCAGTCACGTATCGCCTCAAGTTCCGGCGGATTATGCTTAATTACAAATCGCACTGACTCAGCCAATATTCGCTGTCGCGTTACCTCCTTCGACATGAAATGATCAGCGCCGCTAATCTCGATAAATTCGTAAGGCTTTTTCGCCGCATGTAATTTCTTGGCCATCCGCTCGCTGTGAACAATTTCCACGATGGTATCGTCATCACCATGAATTAGCATGATTGGCGCGTCAGCGCGCTCTGCAAGCGTGTAGGGAGAAATGGCGTCCAGCCGATCATCGCTAGTACTGTCCGCACCCATAAACTCCTTCCAGTAACGCAGCGAATTACGTTTTTTCTCAAACTGCTTATCTCTTAGAAAAAGATTCAAATCCGACACTGGCGCGATAGCCACGGCGCAGCGATAAACCCCCTGTTGCACGGTGACCCCAGCCAGCGCCGCGTAGCCGCCATAACTAGCACCAACAATACAGGCACGATTTGGGTCAATTGTTCCCTGCTTCGCCAAGGCGGCAACGCCATCAGAAAGATCGGTTTGCATTTTGCGGCCCCACTCACCAAAGCCCGCATTGCGAAAACCAACACCATAACCACTAGAACCCCGAAAATTTGGCTGCAACACCGCGTAACCTCGACTGGCAAAAGCCTGCGCCAACCAATTAAACTCGGGGTAATCTCGCGACTCGGGGCCCCGGTGCGGCAATATCACCACGGGCAAATTCTTGGCCTCACGATGTGGAGGTAAAGTTAAAACCGCTGGGATATCCAAGCCGTCTGCAGCCGCGTAATGGAAACTTGTTACCGGCCCAATTTGGCTCGCTTTAAAACCGGGATAGCGCCAGCCAATTTCCACCGCACTGCCCTTGGCAATATCAACCAACCACCACGTGCCGGTATCCCCCGCGCCATCAGTTCGCACCACGATACGGCTTAAGTCATCGCTCGCCGCTTCAAAATTAACGTTTAATCCCGGAAATGCCTTACGTGTTCCCCGTACCCGTGCCTCTAATTTATCATCTATCATTTCTAAGCGAGGATTATCGCCACTGATCACCACACCGCTAAACAGACCCGTTATTTTATTAAAAACATACCTATCAACATTTACCTCAGGATACAGCTCCACTGGCTCCGAGCTACCGTCTAAAGGCATTTCCAACAAGTAGCCAGCGCCATCTCTATCATGACTTACAAAAAGTACGGTACCCTCTGTGCGCCCCTGCCCAACAATGCCGTTACGCCCAAAGGGATCTTTAGATTTAAATAGCCGATCACCGTGATTCCCCGCGTACAGTTCCCAATCGGTGCGGATATTATCTTGGGTTTCTCGCGCCAAAATCGTCGGACCAGCCCCCACCAACCAACCACTCCCATCTTTGCGACCTTTAGCGATGACCGTTAATCGACGCTTATCCAAATTAATACAGCTCACCTCAAGCTCAAAACCCGAAATCCAAGATTCCCGGGAAAATGCATTCCTGCTTAAGGGCAACGTATCAATACATTGTAACCAGCCTTCGTCTGACATGACTGGCGGGTGTATGCCGAATGCGGCATTCAATACCTTGGTCGACTTAGACATGGGCCAATATAAGTCTTTGGATTTGGTATCTAAAATAACGAGGTTAAGCAGCTCATATTTATAACCGTAAAACATACCCAGATTCTGCGTAGAACTGGTAATAACGACTACATAACGCTCACCCACCCAATATAGATCACGCGCTTTAATGTCACCCATATCGACTTTTATAGCGATCTCCTTACCCACGTCACCGACGACTAATAAGCGACGATCCTGAATCGTCGCCAACATTGCCTGCTGCCGCCCAGATGAGGAAAGCGCAACCATATCAAGACTGGGTAAATGTCCATAAAGCGATAAAGCGGGAGGCTGAAGGGAATCAACAACTGTGCTAGGTGCGGCTTCGTCTGCAAAAAGCGGCTGCGACAGTAAAAACACCAATGACAAGGCAAATATAAACGTATTCTGTATCATCCGTGGCACCTAACATCCCTAAAACTTAACATCCACAAGAGCTTAAAAGTCTCGTAAAGAGCCGTCGAGTTTGTGGCGAATCTAACAAATTTAGTGCCAAGAATACAGATGCTTTGCTTAGCCTCACAGCATATGCACAAATAATTATTTTGTGTAATTGTCAGCACGCCAAACTAGTACATTACCGAAACCCCCAATACACTAGCAAGCATGGCTTCCAACCACTAGCACACAACTATACATGCCAATAAAAGACATACTTAGCCTTCTAGCGATTGCCCTTACCATCATTGGTTTCGCGCCCTACATCCTAGCAATTTACCGGGGCCATACCCGCCCCCATATGTTCTCTTGGCTAATTTGGGGTATTACAACAAGCGTCGTTTTCTTTGCGCAACTCAGCGCAAACGGCGGCCGCGGTGTTATTGCTATTGGTATTTCGGCCGCCATTACCTTTTATATTGCCTTGTTAGCCTATAGGCACAAAGCCGACATCAACATTACTAACAGCGACTGGCTATTCTTATTATTCGCACTTTCTTCGATACCGGCATGGTATTTGGCTTCAGACCCAACCATTGCGGTGATCATTCTCACGAGTGTTGACTTACTTGGTTTCGGCCCCACCCTGCGTAAAGCTTATCAACATCCGCTAGATGAAAACCTCACTTTTTTTGGCATCTTCGCTCTGCGGAACGCACTTGTCATCGCGGCGCTAAGCCACTACTCCATAGCAACTGTGCTTTTCCCATTTGCCGTTGGGATATGCTGCATAATATTGATAGTATTAGTCCTCGCACGGCGACGCAGCGCCCGAAGACAATAGGCAAATAATTAGACTGCGAAAAATTATTTTTAAATTGCGCTAACACAGAGTCTTATATGCAACTTCGCGTCCTTCTCATACTATTTTCAGCCATGCCCGCGTTCGTTAATGCAGCAGACTGCGAAGACACAGATATATTTAACGAAAAACTACTCGTCAATGCGGTGAGCCAGCTTGTTTCACGCTATGGCCCTAAAGCCACAAGCCAAGCCATTTACAGCTGCGAAAGCGGCCCCGGCGCAAAACGCCTCATCAAGCTAGCGGCCCACGAACAGGACGAAAAGTTCACCTACTACCGAATGGTTAGCTGCGATTTAAATAGCAGTACAGAACAGATTGCCTGCGAAGCTAGCGAAGGGCGGCGCATCAAATATCACGATGCAACCATCGATACTGACAACGCGACGGACGACAAAAGCGTTGATGAAACGCAAACCAAGAATTCCCTACAGGCACTAGATTGTTTTAGTCAGGGGTTACAGGCTGGCACGGTAAAAATAAGAAAATATAATCGATTGCTCGACACAAATCTCGACATCCCTCTTGCCCTTGACACCACCATAAATTCGATCAATGTACTCCCTGGTTTCCGGCGTTATATTGTTAACGTTGCACCGCAACAATATCGATTTAGCATCGAGCTAGACAAAGAATACGGCTGCTTTATTGAACCTTTAAAATAGCGTCTTAACGCTGCCGGGCCAAATACCGATCCAATTGGTTCGCAAATGCCTGCTTGTCTGTCGCAGAGTATGCTGCAGCACCACCACCACTATGGACACCAGACGAACGCATGGTGTCCATGAAATCACGCATCATCAAGCGCCCACGCACATTATCTGAAGTAAGTAACTCCCCCCGCGGACTTAGCGCCAAGGCGCCTTTCTCAATAACCTCAGCCGCCAGTGGAATATCACTAGTAATCACCAAATCTCCTGCGACAGCGCGACGCACAATCTCATTGTCCGCCACATCAAACCCACTGCTCACTTGCACCGCTGAAATATATCGCGACGGCGGCACCCTCACCGCCTGATTTGCGATCAGCGTCAAAGATACACCGGTTCGTTCTGCGGCCTTAAACAGTATCTCCCGAACCACCATAGGACAGGCATCAGCATCCACCCAAATTGTCACCGTCACCTCACCACTCCCCAAAACCATCAGGTATTATCAAGCCACTGCGTATTGTAGCGATTTGCTCGTCGGATGTACTCATGCAATATGCCGTGGCAAAAGACTGGGAGATCGAGAGAACGACTCACAGAATAGGCATATTCTCGACAGGATTTAAACGAGACAACAGAATTAACAGGCACATCCTACCACCTTGCCGAACCGCCCTAGGGAAAGTACGAATATCAGCCCTAGTTAGCCTCGCCTAGACTGAGGACTTTGCAAAAACAACGATGAGCGTCAAATGATGCAGAGATCTGTCGCATGAAGGATCTTTTTGCGCGATTAACAAGCAACGAAGATGAAAAGGGAGGCAGTGACCACCCCAATACGCCCCATCGCCTGCACTTTAACAAAATAGAGTGGCTGAGAAATACGGTATGGATGGTATCCGCCGTCGCAATAATCGCGATTGCCGCCTACATCGATCAACTCAACAATCACAACTACCAAGCTCAAGCGCGAGTTCAGGCAGATAATTCACTTAAAATTATTGCAGCACGCCTAGAAGGAAATATTCTCGGCAACCTACAAACTGCAAAAGCCATGGTCTCAGCGGTAAACGTCAACCCTGCCATTGATCAAGCCGGTTTTGCTGAGTTCGCAAAACCCCTGTTCGATGGCAGTGCGCAACTTAGGAATATAAGTGGCACTCGAAACCTTAAATTATTGTATATGTACCCACTAGAGGGTAACGAGAGCGCCGTCGGCTTTGACTATCGAAATCGAGCGGACCAACTAAAAGACCTTCTAAGAGCTCGCCAGTCACGTAAAGCTATCATCTCTGGACCTTTCGAATTAATCCAAGGTGGACAAGGGCTTATCGCCCGATTGCCGGTAGTACTTGAGAATTCAACCGATAAAACCGCAGAACTATGGGGGACTATTTCTGCCGTTATCGACTTGCAGAGCCTCTACGACGCCAGTGGGCTACTAGAAACAAAAACCAATCTCAATATTGCCATTCGAAAAATAACTGAAGATTCCTCAGCCGTTTTCTTCGGCAATATGAACGGATTCTACGCAGAATCTCACCCAGTCATAACCGCAATACAAATGCCGTCAGGCGACAAATGGGAACTTGCGGCAATCCCTAAAAATGGCTGGCCATTGCTCGCCAAAAACGCCAGTACACTGCGTATTTATCTGATCTTCGCCGGCATAACCATCTTTTCGATGATTATCGTGATATCACATCAAATAAACCGCCGGCAAAGAAACAATCTTCTGCTTCGCAGCCTATTTGATTTATCCCCCAACGGGATAGCACTCAGCGATTTCTCAAACGGCGCATTTTTACAGGTGAATGACGCACTACTAAACAGCACTGGCTACACACGAGAGGAATTCATTACCTTAAATTACTGGCAGCTCAGTGCAACGAACAAAGATGAAGCGGAGCAATATCAAACTCGCGCATTGCTGAAGAACGGTCGCTACGGCCCCTATGAACGCAACTATATTCGCAAAGACGGAACCGAGTTTCCTGTTAGGCTAAGCGGTGTTCTCATACGCGATGACTCAGGTAAATCCTTTGTTTGGTCTATTATCGAAAACATTTCAGCACAGAAAAAAACCGCCGAGATCATGCAGCGTCAGCAATCCCTAATGCGCTCAATGGGAGCTCAAGCGCGAGTTGGTGCGTGGGAATATATTGTCGGTGCGGACAAAACCTATTGGTCTGAAATGACAAGAAAAATATTCAAAGTCAGCGATAGCTTCATACCTAGCCATGAAAACCTTAAGAAGTTCTATCACACTAAAGAAACACTTCAACGAATCAATAGAGCAATGTCAGAAGCGATATCCGACGGAGTGCCCTTTAGTGAAGAAATAAGAATTCGCACAGAAAACGGTCATGACACATGGATACAAATCACCGGCCAAGCTGAGTTTAGTCAAAATAAATGTATCCGTGTTTATGGCTCTACACAAGACATAGACAGCCGCCGAAAAGTACGCGACGAGCTCATTGACGCCAAAGAAAAAGCCGAAGCTGCTGTTCACGCAAAAAGTGAATTCTTAGCCGTAATGAGCCACGAAATACGCACGCCAATGAACGGCGTACTTGGCATGCTCAATCTATTAGAAAACTCGAAGCTCGATACTGATCAAAATCGCAAAGTACACATTGCTAAAACCAGTGCACAATCACTGCTAAATTTAATAAACGATATCCTCGACTTTTCAAAAGTCGATGCGGGAAAACTGCAACTGGAGAATATCGTTTTTAATATCCGAAATTTATTTGATGACATCGCCGCTAGCCAAGCACTAAATGCACAAGAAAAGGATTTGGAATTAATCATTGATCAATCGGCAATTAATCAAAGCTGGGTATCTGGCGACCCCGCCCGACTTCGCCAGATCATTACCAACTTACTCGCCAACGCGATTAAATTCACCTCCGAAGGTAATATCATTTTACGCGCCGGACTGCGATCTAAACACGGTCAACTGCTTCTTAATTGCGCTATTACTGATACCGGCATTGGCATACCCAATAGCGAGATGAAGCGACTCTTCACACCTTTCACTCAGATTGATGCAAGCACTACTCGAAAATTTGGTGGTTCAGGTCTGGGATTATCGATATGCAAAAACCTGTGTGAACTCATGGGCGGGAGTATTTCGGTCGCGAGTACCTATAACGAAGGCAGCACATTCACGTTTAGTGTCATTCTGCAAGAAGGGAACAGTAAGGAGCGCATAGAGCAAACACCATCTTCAATGGGCAAGCGACGTTACTTTATTATTGACGAAAATACAGAATTCACTGCCGCTATTGGCAAACAACTGCAGCAGTGGGGGGTAAATATTAGCCCTATAGAACACAGCGAGGAATTACTTAGAGAAATACCTTCAGCATCAGACGCAGCGACGTCGGACATCATTATCCTCGGCGTAAGAAAACATTCAATTCAAACGGTTGAATCACTAATAGGTCAACTCCGTCAGCACAGCGTCTTCAAAAATTCGGTTATCATTTTAGCTAGCAACATCGATATTGCGAATATCAATATAGACATATTAGACAAGGTAAATGCATGCTATTTAAAACCGCTTTCTTACATTGATTTGACGGAAACATTAATACTTACATCCGACACGAAAACCTTTAAGTCACCACGAAGTATCGGTGCGCTAACGAAGACCAAGGATAAAAAAGCTAAGGGCAATACGGAAAGAAATATTCATAAAAATACGCTAAAACACGAGGAGTTCAGCAAGTACAGAGTGCTTCTGGTTGAAGATAATCCGGTAAATCAAGAAGTGGGGCGCTGCACGCTCGATGAACTTGGAGTATCTGCAGATATCGCTGAAAACGGTAGCCGAGCACTGGAAATGCTCAACAATACCGACACTTTAAACCCCTATTCACTCATTCTTCTGGATTGCCAAATGCCAGAAATGGACGGCTATCAAGTATGTAAATATATTCGTAAAGGCCGCGCAGGCGATATCTATCGCGATGTTCCAGTAATTGCACTTACCGCAAACGCGATGTCTGGTGACAAAGAGAAATGCATGAGCGCAGGCATGAATGACTACCTCTCCAAGCCATTCACACCAAATGAGTTAGTGGAAATACTTCGAAAATGGCTTCCTGAGATTTCGTTAGATGCGCAGACTCCACCCAAAGCAAGCACCGATCTGACGAAGTCGTCTAGCGATATACCTATGTGGGTAAGTGCTAAAGCATTAGATAGCGCAATGGGACGACCCGATGTATTAAAGAAATTACTTCATCTATTTTGCGAGCAAATAGAATCGCAAATTAAGCAGGCCGATCTTGCTTATGAAAAGTCTAATCTCGATGAGATTTCATCAATTGCTCATGCGGTAAAAGGTAGCGCAGGACAGCTCCATGGCATGCAACTTCATAAATGTGCTGCAGAGCTAGAAAAAGCTGCCTCTTCCGGAGACAGTGCAGCAGTAAATAAGCTATATCATGACTTTACATCACACTGCCAAAACCTCACCCGCTGCTTTGAGAGCTATTTACAAGACACTGAAACAGCGTCATCCAAGACTGAATTAATCTAACTAATCAAATAGCGCCCCGCAGTAATAGCACTTTATAATAGCCGCAACCCTAGCCATAGCTACGCACCATGAACTTCTCACAGCGGGCGCTCAAACTCGATACATTACTTGAACAACACCAGTCATTTTGGCGATTCAATGCGTATAGCGAATTAGGCACCCCGCATTTAGACAAGCATCCGGCACTCCTTACCTTCCTACTAGCGCTTTCTGACGAAGCGGTCGTCGAACTGCAACGGAATGATCAATACTTGCTGACGACTTTAACGCCCTACTTTCACGCTGCAGATGAGCTACACCAACTCATCACCTTAAATTCCCCCCCATCATACGGATACAGCGAGCCGCCTAGTGGCATACCGGGTCGAAAATGGCAGCAAATACAAGCTTATATAGAAGCAAATTCCCTACAGACTGCAGAAGAAAACACGACTTGCGATGCTCACCACAAGACAAAGATAATCGAGTGGTGCAGTGGCAAAGGCTACTTGGGCCAAGCCGCAGCAAAGCGATATCAACTAAAGAGCGTCGGACTTGAAATAGACTCATCACTCGTTACAGCGGGCAATCATAGAGCCGCATCGACAGACGTCGACCATGAAATCATTCTTTGCGATGTACTTAGCGACGCCGTATTCGCACAAATTGATCACTCAACACAATTAATGGCACTTCATGCCTGCGGCGGACTTCATCAACGTTTGCTACACGTCGCCGTTACCAGCAATAGCCCTGAGCTAAGCTTTTCACCGTGCTGCTATCATCGCTTTAACAATGGCGAGTATCGAAGCCTTTCAAATACATTGAAACACAGCGGTTTAGTCTTAAATAATCAAGATCTACGTACCGCAGTCAGACAAACTAGTACAGCGCGCAGTGGCGAAATCACCGCGAGACGCCAACTTCAAGCCAGGTATTTAGCATTGCGGATTCTGCTAGATGAACAAGGGCAAGCCGCCAATACGACATTGCCTTCCGTGCCCCAGCAGTGGAGTAAAGTAGAGTTTTTAGATTGGCTAAGCCACATACTAAAACTCAAACCGCTGACAATAACCATTCCCGACAATATTAATGACTATGAAGCGCGAGGCTGGCAGCAGCTATACATTGCCGAGCGTATCGACCTTGTCCGTATGGCCTTTCGACGCGCCATAGAATTACGCTGTGTGCTCGACAGCATCTTGTTTCTAGAAGAACATGAATACGAGTGCAGGCTAAGCGAGTTTTGCCCCACCTCACTTACGCCAAGAAACCTGTTCATTCGCGCAACAAAACGCCGTGCTTAAGGCAAACCCGCACAACTAGTTTGCCAGACGTGTTTCGCGCCACGCAGCAATCGGAGATAATGCCCGCTTTTAGCGCGACTATCCTAGGATTCCTTCATGACACTTCAACGCCTCCGCCTCGCCAAGAACGAAGACAAACGTCTGCGCAGCGGTCATTTATGGATTTATAGCAATGAGGTAGACGCCAGCGCGACACCACTGCGCAATTTCTCAGCGGGCGAACACGTTGTAGTAGAAAACCAACAGGGCAAGAGCTTGGGCGTCGCCTATGTAAACCCGCAGTCTCTAATCTGCGCGCGACTCATGAGTCACGATGAGCGGCCTATCGATGTGAACTTTCTAAAAAAGCGGATCAAATCTGCCCTCGCGCTGCGCGAAACGCTGTATGAACATCCCTGCTACCGACTTATCTATGGTGAGAGTGATTTACTGCCGGGCCTCGTTGTCGACCGTTTCGGCGACCACCTCTCAGTACAGCTCAATACCGCCGGCATGGATGCAATGCGCGACATTATCATTGAAGCCCTTGTGCGCATGCTGCAGCCGCAGTCAATTCTGTTACGCAACGATGCCGCAGTTCGTAAACTTGAAGGGCTGGAGCTAGAGGTTGTCACTGCCTATGGCGAGGTTCCAGATGAAGTCGAACTGATTGAAAACGGTGTGCGTTTTCTCGCGCCACTCGCAGCGGGTCAAAAAACCGGCTGGTTCTACGACCAACGCCCCAACCGGGAGTGGTTGCGCACCTTAGCGCCAGGTAAGCGCGTACTAGATGTGTTTAGCTACGTCGGCAGCTTTGGTGTGCAAGCTGCGGTTTTTGGCGCAAGCGATGTTTGGTGCGCCGACATCTCCGAATCCGCACTTGATATGGTGCACAAAAACGCCGAGCTCAACGGTGTTGCCGACAAACTTAGCACCGTACAGGGTGATGCCTTTACAACGCTTAAATCATTGAAAGAAGCTGACGAGCGCTTTGATGTCATTATCGTAGACCCACCGGCGTTCATAAAACGTAAAAAAGATCAGAAAGAAGGCATTTTAGCCTATCGCCGTATCAACGAAATGGCCATGCGACTGTTGAATCACGACGGTTTTCTCATTTCCGGCTCATGCTCAATGCATATGCCAAGAGAGGAAATGCTAGATTTAGTCCGCGCTTCAGCCCGTCATATTGATCGCCACGCCCAAATTCTTGCGGAGGGTATGCAGGGAGCCGACCATCCAGTTCACTCGGCAATACCTGAAACGCGCTATTTAAAAGCCGTATTGAGCCGAATTTCTCGTGTCTAACTTTTGCTTAATAACTCGCTTAGCAAGCTCTGATCGATATAGGTAATTCAAAAATTAAGGCAGCGTCAAACTCAAGACACTTATTTTTGCGCTGCCTTCTTTAACCGCTTCACTTCATACATATGCTGATCAGCGTATTTAAGTAAGGCCTCATAATCTGTCGCGTGATGTGGGTAAATAGACCAGCCGATACTCGCCTTCAGCGTGTATTTCCCTTCCTTGAGTGAAAGCGGTTCCTTCAGGATCTCCTCAATCCGTCGCTCTCCTCGCTTCGCGTCCTCTTCATTCCCCATGTCACGGCTAATAATGCAGAACTCATCACCACCTATACGCGCCACCGTATCAATTTCCCGAACTCGATGCCGCAAACGACGACTGAACACTTCTAATATCTCGTCGCCAAAATGATGACCATATTGATCATTCGCTTTCTTAAAATCATTTAAATCAATAAAGAATAAGCAGAATGTACTTCCGCTCTGTTCACAGCGAGAAATTTCTGATTTTAGTAATTCCAAAAAATGACGGCGATTTATCACCCCAGTGTGGGCGTCGTGATTGGCTAAGTAATGATATTCGCGCCGCTCTTTCAATAACTTAGTACGCAAGCTTTTAGAGGTTTTATTGTAATAAAGCGCAACAAAGGCAATAAAAAAATGGGTGGTAAAAATGCTAACAAAAAAAGCAAGGCCATCATCGACATCGGGCATCGCATTTTGTATCGGAATACCTAAGTAAGGCGCTGCGAACAGCAGCGACCACGATAGCGTCGCGAGAAGCCCCCAAATTATTCCCGCCTTGAAATCGATACTGAGCGTAGCAACGGCAGGGAAAATAATCAGACAAATAGCCGCCGGAGATTCAATCCCGCCGGTCATGATCGCGAGATAGATTAAAGCCAAACCTAGAGAGGCAATAAGCGTATTCACTGCTAAAACGCGCTGATTCAATGTGCGTAAAATATAGATCGACAGCAGCGCGCCAACACCAATGAAGATGAAGAACACCCTTAGTATATGTACGCTGTGCTCTCCCAAAGGAAGAAAATATGTGGCAACAAAAATAATAAGCGAGACATAAAACAGGACGCTAAGGATTAAACTGGCGACAAAACGATGACGATACAACCTCGCATTGCCGCCACCGGTTTTAGAATGAAATGAGTCTACTAATGAAAGTATGTTAAAACTGTTAAACTTAAACATCCTAAGCCTAATACTCCTTTTTAGCGCACTTCACCCGTAAATCAGCGCGCCACAAGCTAAAGCAAAGCTACAACCACCGGCCCATTTTCGTAAATTGTGGCGGCAAGCCAGTAACTAAGCAACTCGCAGGCGTCATTCCTAGCCACACATCCCCCTACGCTGAGCAGCACTATTTGAAATCAGCCGCACTGTGCCGCTCAACTACCTGGGTCTTCTCATCACCCCAGGGACGGTTCACACGAAGCCCACGCCGCACCGCTGGTCGCTCAGCAATCAATTCTGCCCACCGTACAACGTGACGGTAAGAGGCAACATCAAGAAACTCAGCGGCATCGTATAAACGACCTTGCGCCAGCGCACCGTACCAAGGGAAAGTCGCCATATCTGCAATTGTATAGTTGTCACCACATAAATAGGTGTTTTGCGACAGGTGCTTATCCAATACATCTAGCTGTCGCTTTACCTCCATCGTGTAGCGATCAATGGGGTATTGATACTTTTCTGGCGCGTAGGCGTAAAAATGTCCAAATCCACCGCCGAGAAACGGAGCGCTACCCTGCTGCCACATTAACCACGACTGACAAGCAGCTCGCTCAGCAGGATCTTTGGGGTAATAAGCATCAAATTTTTCAGCCAGATAGAGCAGAATGGCCGCCGACTCGAATACTCTTATCGGCGGGCTTACACCTCGATCAAGTAAGGCGGGGATTTTGGAGTTGGGATTTATTTCCACAAAGCCGCTGCTAAACTGATCCCCCTCGCTGATATTGATCGTGTAGGCGTCGTACTCTGCCGCATTAATACCGAGTTCTAATAACTCCTCTAACATCACTGTCACTTTCACCCCATTGGGGGTGGCCAGTGAATGAAGCTGCAGATCGTGCTCCCCTACCGGCAATACTTTATCGTGGGTAGCACCAGATATTGGCCGATTGATATTGCTAAATTTGCCGCCGCTTTGATTGTCCCACTTCCACACCGCCGGTGGCGTGTAGGTATTAAAGTCTGCCATTGGAAGATTCTCCTGCTAAATATCAAAAATCAATCTTGTTAGTTAAATTGATCGCCGCACTCATACACTCTATCAATAGATTACCGCACGCGCGAAACCTAGGGCACCGCCAGGCAACATCTAAACTGCAGACAAAGCAACACGCCTCAGATCAATGACTAGGCGACGCCACTGACGCCTCCTGCGCCACTTTGGCTCGACGCCAAAAGCCCTGATGAATTGCCAGCGCGAGAAAAATCAAACCCGCTCCCAGCAAAATCGCCACAGACACGGTCTCGTTTGCCAACACCACACCTAATATTATTGCCAGGATTGGCGTAATCAATGGAATCAGAGACACTGTCTCAACAGCCATGTGTTTCAGTATTGAATAGTAGGCGACAAAGCCCACCAATGAGCCAAACAGCGACAAATACAATAACGACCCTAGGGACTGCGAGCTAATATAAATAGGCTCAACACCAAAGACAAACACCCAGCTCAGCGCCATTCCCGGCAAGGCAAATGCCATTGCGCCAAGTGCTTGTTCAATGGGTTCAACCGCCATTTCTGCGTTTAGCTTTTTCACCCACAATGCACTTGCCGAAAACAGCACATTGGACAGTAGCATCAGCCCAATGCCGATATAGCTATCTCCCGTCACACTCACATCGTCAAATACAATGCACAGCAGGCCCAAACCGGCCAAAACAATCGCAAATACCTTGCGCGGCTGCAATAGATTTTCACCCAAAATAGGCCCCGCAAGTACGGCGGTAAAAAATGGCGTCAAACCAAATAGCAAAGCAATAAGGCCAGACGGCAGATACTCGGCAGCGAAATACACCAATGCCATATTCGGAAAAAGACTGATTGACGCCGCAAAATACAACTTCCAGTGTCGACGAATCGCTAGCCCCGCAAAGCCGCCAATGGTGCAAATAATGCTGCCCACGCCAAAGGCCAACGCAATTCGCATGGTTAGACCCGCAATTGGCTGCAGGGAATCACCGCCTAACTTTATTGCTAGCGGCGTTGTGGCCCAAATAAATATGACCAATACATAGGTCAACCTTACAAGCATGATCGTCTACCTGAATACTTGCCGAGACATTTATCTGTGGCCAGAAACGAAAAGGCCGCAGAGAGTGTCTGCGGCCTTTGAGAAATTTTGCGTTTTTAAATCAATGCATCATTTTTCTGCCGCACGCCATACCACCCAGCGCAATGCGAGATTGCGTTTGGCTGCAGCAAACATGACAGGACAAAGTGAATACATGATTTTTGACTTTCCGTTTTAAATCGGTGAAAACCCCTCGACTATAGGAGAAGAGCATATATCTACGCAAGCTTTTCTTAATCGTAATATTGGCACAAATAGACAAGGTCAGAGTCAACATCACGATTAGCAATCTAAACCCTACGACTCAAAACGCTTACAAAACAGTCTTTCAAGCGCGGTTATAAATCCTCTAAGCGATTCGCTGAGTGCGTCATCAACATCAGCTGATGCTCCTCCACATCAAGTAACTGTTCCAGCATGTCGGCAGCGGGCGTCGTCCCACAGCGGCTAAGTAAGTAACTATAAAGCGCTATCAACTGCTCGTGGATATCCCTAACCCGATCCATAAGTTGATTAGCCGAGAGTGTCGCCCACTCTTCGTCTTTGGTCGACGTATCTGGCAAAGGCTGTTTATTCAAAAACTCAGTGCACCACGTCCCTAGGGCATTATCACTTTCAATATGGTCAAAAGTAGACACCGTTTTAGCAAGCTGGCGCTCATGATCGGCTATATAGCCGCTAAGCATTTTTGTGCGTTCATCGTCAGACGCCGCAACACTAGACTCGATAAAAGCAGCGAAATTACGGTGGAACTCACCTGACCACGCAACCACATTGCCAATTGTTTCAATTTGCATTTTCGCCTTCCTCCTGTTCGTCATTCACTCGCAGCTCAACGAGCATCCATGTTAGTTGTGACAGGCGAATTTGCGCAGATACTCACGAGAATTAATTGAGTACCGCGACGATTTACTAATAGGCCTTGAGAATGGGGGATTCAGGAGGGATAGTTTTTTTGATAGGTCTCGGCCCCCATCGCCTCGATCTGTAGATCAATCATTTTATAAAACGCCGGTAAAATGGCGGAGTAATCCGATTCTGGCACCAAGCCATTAAGCGCTGCGACCGCCGCTTCAATAGTTGACAGGCCGTCTTGTCGTGGCGATTTTCGGATTTTATATTGCGATGTCTTTGTCGCTTGAATCGCTACACAAGGCAATTCAGCCAGCCAAGAATTTAAATACATTAGCCGTGCGACCTTTCGCCACGTACCGTCCAATAAAATAATATTTTTAATATCTTTGCGCTCTAGCTGATCGGCAGTAACGGCATTTTCTGCGGGAAACACCAGCACAGCCTCCGCTCGCCAATCAGGTCCGAGTATCGACAGTGGATCGAAATACTCACCAACCAGTCGCACCGCGCCGACAATAGACTTCTCTAGAATTGGTGCAGAAGAAAGAGCATGCTTGGCCTCTTTTTCATCTTGCAAAATGACGACACGATAAGGACAAGCCATGCTGACAAGTACATCGCAGAGGCAGGTTTTTAGAGGTCGTTCACAATCTGCACACGCAGCGCGCTTTGTCATACGGATACCAACAAAATATTAAATAAAACATAGTAGAACATTTTCGCGACGGCTGCGTTTCCTCAAATAACACTGCATAGAGCATCTATTGGCAATTAGCTAGCGGTCAAAAATCGCAAGATAGATAGAGGTTTGTAGGTTTTTATACAGTCTCAACGCTCGCATTTGCGGCTAGTTTGGAGCGCAGCGGAAAACCAGTCCGCCAACATGCGCTTGTTAGCCTTCGTTTGTGGCACTATCATCTTCTTCTAATTGGCTACCAATGAAAGATTCGATTCCTTGCCGCCACTGTGTCCAGTTTTTTGAACTTTTAGCGTGTTCTTCCAGGCTCTCAAGACTTGCGTTTAGCTCCAAAGCCTCTTTGAGCAGTTGAAGGGCTACACCTTCATTGCAGTAGCTCATCCTGTTTCTTAGGATGCCACGGATATAATACAGCCGTGATAAATTAGGGTTGTCTTTTTCTAATCGTTTGTTAGCGCAAATTCCTGACAATTTTCTCCATGCCATCTCCACGGATTCACTAGTAGGTGAATCATCTTCAACTACTAAATACTGCTCAGACGCAATTTTCATTGCGCACATAATTTCATCTATCTCGTATTTTCGATTGAGCTTTATTAGGGACTTACGGCCATTCTCATTAAGGGAATAACCTGGAATAACCTCAGACCAAAAATCCGACAACTGAGAGACAACCTCATCATCGAGGTCCATGAGTGCTTTTTGCCACTCGAACATCATTTCAATCTGTTCTTTGCGTTCTTGTAGCGCTTCTAATTGATCCCTTTGTTTTTCGATGACAGTATTATCAGATAACTCCCTGTCTGATTTTCCTCTGTTGCAATCAAAGCATGAGGTAATCAGGTTCAGAATATCGTTTGTGCCGCCTTGCGCTACAGGCTTAATGTGGTCAACTTCAAGCAAAACATCAGGCGCCTTATTGCCACAATATTGACAAGTAAACGAGTCTCTTTTAAAGACTTCGAACCTTATTTTTTTTGATAACGATATCCTTACAGTCATCTCGATCCTTTTGGAGGCTAACAGCAAATTCAAATGCGTTCCGCTTTATAACTCGTGTGCACGGCGAAACGAAGCTTTGAGGTGATTAAACAGGAAATTCTATTTGAATCAGGGTGATAGAAAACCTGAAATGATTTTTCCATTTGTGTGCGTCCTGCATTCGATGTGGAATCCCTTAGCCATGAGCATAATCGCTTATCAAGAAAAATCAATTACTTAAGCGAATTTCCTCAGAATTAGTGAGCGCCGTGCTGTCGAATACGAGTTTGGCAGCTGACCGCTATTGCGACTACTCCCTCAAACATGCAAAAGTTCTCAGACATTTCACAGCTTATAAAAAATCGTACTCTATTTTTTCCGAGTGGTTTTTCGCGTTTTCTTAATGGGCTTTGCCGGTTCTGGTCGCTCGGTAACGTGATCGATCCAGAACAGCGCATCCAGGTAACTCACATAGCGATGTAAATACTGTGGGGAGAGATCGCGCATGGCCGTTAAGGCTTTTAGCGCGAGCATCTGTGGGTTCAGTGGCCCTGGGCTTTCAGGGCCTTGCTGTATAGCGATTTCGACCCGCTTGGCGATTGCGGTGCGCTGCTGAAAAACCTGCATTTTCTGGCTGGCCTGCAAGGGCCGCTGATCCGACATCAGCTCGGTATCACCTTGGCTAAGCGCTATATCGGCGGTGTAGGCTGCACCGCTCAAGCTTTGACGTTCTTGCTCCCGCAATTGCCGCTCTAAGGCAGACGCCGACGCATCACTGCTCACTGGCTTCTCATCCAGCAATTCCCGCAGGGCCATTACTTGGGCAATAGCTTTATCGCTTGGGCGCGTATTGTTTTGATGAGTGAGAAGTAATTTTTTAAAAGCGAACTCATCGCCATTGTTTAACAGCGCCTCGGCCAATGCGCGGTCACTTTCACCAAGCTCGGCCAGTGACGTCGCTATGCGCTGGGCCTTAGCCTCTTGATCAATTCGATAGCGCGCTAAGGCATCGGCAATTTTTGTTTGCAGAATCTCTTGTGCAGGTGCGCGCAAATCAGCCGCCCGCTCAGACATTGATTCAATAAAGCGGAAACGCGCGGGATCGTAGAGATGGCCCATCTCTTCACGCAATAGCGCTATATCCTGCTGTAACTCTGCCAGCATAGCTTAGGGTGCCTTTTCTGCTGCCGCTTGCGCCCGTGGCACTGGCGCCATTTCTACGCGACGATTTTGCGAGCGGCTATCAGCATCATTATTTTCCACCACCGGCTGCTGCGCGCCAAAGGCGGCGGCAAACACCATATCTGCGGGCATGCCCTCTTCGATAAGTGCGCGGGTGACGGTAAGCGCCCGCTGAGCAGACAACTCCCAATTATCGCGAAAATGTAAATTGCCTTTTTGAATGGGGAGATCATCGGTGAAACCGCTGACCATAAGCAATTGCTCATTGTCACCAAGATACACTTGCAGGGGCGCTCGCAGGGTATGCAAAAGTTCTCGGCCTTCGTCCTGCAATTCGGCGGAATTTAAAGAAAACAAAACGTTGCCACTGATACCAATTTTGCCATCCCGCAGGGTGACTCGGCCGGCAGCAAGAGGGTCAGCCAAAGCCTGCTCCAGGGCCAAACGGCGTTGCTCAGCGACTTCTCTTTTTTGAATTTCTTTCTCTAGGGTCTGCGATAACTCAAGTTGAAAACCCAGCGCCCACACCAGTAGCAACACAAACACGCCGACCAGCCCGGTCATTAGGTCGCCGAAAATCGCCCAAATTGGCGGTTCTTGATCTAAGCCATTATCCAGTTCCGACACACTCATGCCGACGCTTCCTCACGAGAAGCCACAACGCCTTTAGCCAGACTCTGCAGTTGGTTCATGATTTCCTGGTGAGACAGCATATTGTGGTCAATAATTTCCCGCGCCTGCGCAACGTAATACGCCATTTGCTCGTCGCTGCGCTCACCACTGCCCTGCAAGTCCGAATCCACTTTGAGCAAGGTCTCGATCAAACTGCCGTTTGCCTCGCTGAACTGACTAACGGCTGTAGCAAAGGCATCACCCAAACTCGCCAGTTCTGCGCTACTTCCCTCGAAATGGGCAACGATATCAGACAGCTTGCTAGATTCAATATTGACGCTGTCAGCAAACCCTTGGCTGATAGTCGCAAGCAATTCTGAGGAATTGCCGAGGATACTTTCTACCGCCTCGCGTTGCCCTGCCGCCGACACCTGCAAAGATTCCGACAAGGCATTTAACTGGCTCATCAACTCGCGACGCTCGTCGAGCAGGCTATTGTCACGCTCGATATTTTCATTCATCTCGGCGCGTAATTTAGTCATGATTTCAGCGGCAATGCGCGGAGTTTCAGAGGCCGACTCGATAAGACGCCCCATCGGCTCTTCAATCGCATGTGCCAAACTGGCCAGGTGTTCGGCAACCGCAGCCTGTAATTCATTCAACCGGTTTACCGCCGCGTCGCCGCGCTGTTCTTCCAAGGTATATAGGCTTTGCAATTCTGATTTTATGGCCGCCGTCATCTCGCTCATGCGCGCCTGATAACTATCTAGCCAACTACTTTCGCTTTGCGCTCGGGCCGCAACCAACTCCTCAGAGGCCGCCACTAATTTGCTGAACTCTGCTATCAGCTCTTGGCTACCGGCGCGAGCATTACTCGTTAAGGCCTCGGCATTGCTTTGCAGCAAATCCGCACTTTGTTCAAACACAGTAGACCAATTAGCAAGACGCGCCTGCTCGGCGGACTGCTGCTTCTCTAACCAGTCGTCGCTGAGAGAATTAAAACTGCCGACCATAGCCTGTGAACTATTGGCGAATTGCGCAAGCAACTCGCTGAAGCGCTTATCCATTGTTGATAGTAATGACTCACTGCCCGCCTGTTGCGCAGTCACTGCGCCTTGCCAAGCGCGGGTAAAATCGTCTGATGTGCTGGCGTAGCGCTCGTCTAAACTCTGCAAATGCGCCGCTGCCGCGCTGTGTAATTGTTGCTGACTGGCTTTCATATCTTCGCGAATATCGCTGACAAAACGGGAAATGACCGGCGTTATATTCTCGCCGGCAATACGGCCGCTGTCGGCCAAGCTTTGCTTTAAAGACGCGTCCACTGATTCAGCCAGCGCTTGAAATTGGCCTTGCGCCGCAGCGTGAAACTGCTCCTGGTTGCGCACAAGGGTCGCCGCCATGTCGTCGCCCATACGCCCTAAACGATCAGCCAGTAATGTGAGCTGTTGCGCAACAACAGGCAGTGCCTCGGCCTGCGACTGCATAGCCTGATAACTTTGACGACGCTGCTGACTCAATGAAAAAGGTTTGAGTACCGTGCTCATACTGGTGTCGAGCTGACGAGACACCAATAGCCGCTCGCGGCGACTTAGGGTTGAAATCAAGCCTAGCATCGCCGAGGCACACACCCCCGCCACCGAGGTCGCAAAGGCCAAGCCCAAGCCCTTAATTGGTTCGGCCAAGCCCGCTCGCACCGCCTCTAATTCATTCGTACCCTCTAGCGCTACCACCGCGCCTTTTAGCGTGGCGACCATGCCGATGAAGGTGCCGAGCAGGCCCAGCATCACTAGCAAACCAATGATATAGGGGCTCAACACCGGCGCGGGTAAACCGATATATTCGCCCTGCACACGCTGGCGCACGGCGTTGCGCAGGCTGCTAGGCAGCTCAGCCAACCAGTTCTCTAGATCCTGCAGCGAGTCGTCCACGTTTGCGATCGCCGCGCTCAACGCTGTGCTCGCCTGCTGATAACGCAGAAGCTCAACAAACCCCACTGTATAGGCCACGGCGATCAATACCGTGACGCCCAGCGCGAGCATATTGCCAGCAACAAAAGCCGCCCCCATCCACAGCACTACCGTTGCGCCTATGGCAAACGCGGCCACCGAAATCATTCTTGTCATTATGTCGTCTCTACTTCAAATTCTAACGCTTCTATCAAGCCGATAACCGGCATGAGGCGCAATTCTAACTCAGCTAGCAGTACCGCCTGCATCTCGCGAATAAAGCGATCTAACCACCCGCCTTTTTGCAACCAACGTGCGGTTTCGTCTTGGACCGAGTTCGAAATCGCCTCATTGAATTGGCTATTTTCCGCCCGCGCTTGACGGTACTGCTGATTCAAAAAATAAAAGCGCTTTGCCAATAAGTGCGGAACACCCGCAAAAGCTCGCCGGCTAAAATCGGCCATGGTGTCTGCCATACTGCCGTCTAAGCTTGCTAACTGGGCAAGCTCTGGCGACGCACCCTGCATGATCTTTTGTAACTGCCGTCGCAGCGTCGCCACGCGATGATCCATTTCACTTTGGTGCAGTGAATAAAACCGCTGATAGGCGACAAACCCTGCGTCCGGGTCATCTAATGTGTCGCGGTTGGGGCGCGGCAGTATAAACACCGACGCGCTTTCACCCGGCGCTTCGTCGCCTTCCAACACAAAACTATTGATTATAAATGCCAGCATCCCCGCGCGCGCCTGCATAAATAACTCAGTGGGCTGCTCCGTGCTCGACGCCGCCACAAAGGGCTTTTTTTTCAAACTCCGCAGGGACTCAGCCAGTACGATCGCGTCGGACAAGCTAATTAACTCACCGAGCTTATCTGCAAACTGCTTGCTACTGAACTCAGCATTGACCACCGCCAAATCAATGAAGACGCGCTGAAGCCGGGAGCTTGTTACCGGAATTGGGTTCATAACATCCTTAATGAAAACACAACCGTGCGGCTAGCGCAGCGCTAGAGTAGATCAACGCGACCCCTTGCACTGCCAGACGAGATATTCTGATTAGCGGGAGTGGTGACCGCCAAAAAAGTTTCGCCAAAACTGCGGTGACGGAGCTAATTTTGCGGTCAATTATCGCTATTTTGCCAGTAACTTCAAGGATTAGCCGCTACAGAGCGAAAACCCTGCTTATGCAGCAGGGCCAAAGCATCTAGCGGCCGTATTGCGTGTTTAGGTAGGCCATGATGTCTTTGGACTCAAACATCGCCACCCCCGTATTAGGGTCAATTAAATAAGGCACTTGAGAGCGGCCGGTTAGCTCGCGTAACCGAAGGCGATTGGCGCTGGTAATGGGCGCATCCGGAAACCAGCGCGAACGCACCAGCGGCGGCCCCATTTCTTGCCAGCGGGATTTAGCAAAATTGCGCAATATATAGGGTATTTCTAATTCGGTGAGCAGCTCGCGTACCGGCCGCGAATAGGGGCTGGATTCAAAACTGTACAGCTCTAACACTTGCTCAGGCGCGACTGAGGGCTTGGCATTCATACCCCGAGCACGGCCAATGGAGCGCACCGCGGTGGCCGCCATCGAGCTCGAAATCGATAATTGCCTGCGCAACCCTCGCGGCGATACACGTCTCGCATTGCCGTAATGTTTATAGAGGTGATCAATGATCTCCGCCGATTCTAGAATCTCATCGCCGGTATTGGGATCGAGCAACAGCGGAAACTGACTTACACCGCTTATATCCAAGGCATCTGGCCGAAAGCGCATACCGCCCACCGGGCAGGGGTAAATCAGCACATCAATATCTAACTCACTCAGTACTTCTCTCACCACGCGACAGTAGGGGCAGGCCTCGATATCGTAGAGCACTAGCATTTTCTCTGGTTGGCGGGTTTTATCACCATTAAACGCCGCCGATCCGCGCCAACCGCGTGCCGAACTCGCCATTACTGAACTGAGTAAATCAAACATCGCCTGTATTTCTCCTGAGTCAAAACGGGGTATATATCGGCAGCATACGCAAATTATGGCGCAGTGGGGCAAGAATAAGTTGGCGACACACATTAATGTGTATAAATACCTTGCCTCTTAAATTACGGCAAAAACAATAACAATTCTCAGGACAAGCCCATGCCAAGCCTAAACGAGCCACTGCAACTACCCTGTGGCGTGACGCTGCCCAATCGCCTTTTAAAATCAGCCATGACCGAAGGCCTGGCCAACCTCAATGACCAAGCGACACCGCGCTTATCAGCACTGTACGCGCGCTGGGCTGAAGGCGGCACGGGAACATTGGTCACCGGCAATGTCATGGTAGACCGCCGCTTTCTTGAGCGCCCCGGCAATGTGGTGATTGATGGCAACGGTGGCGAAGCCGCCCTACAGGACTGGGCGAAAGCCGGCACCTCGGCAAATAATCAATTGTGGATGCAGATAAATCATCCGGGGCGACAGTGCCAACGCCAAGTATCTGCCCAACCACTTGCGCCCTCAGATGTCGGCATAGATCTAATTGGCATGTTCGGTCGCCCCAAACCCATGACCGAGATCGACATCAAGCAGACCATAAATCGTTACGCCAAAGTAGCCGCCAGCGCTAAAGCGGCCGGATTTACCGGTGTGCAAATACACGCCGCCCACGGCTATTTGATCAGCCAGTTTTTATCGCCACTGGCAAATACCCGCGGCGACCAATGGGGTGGCTCACTGGAAAATCGAGCGCGCTTTCTATTAGACACCTTAGCCGCTGTGCGCGATGCCGTCGGTCCGAGTTTTGCGATCTCCGTAAAATTGAATTCCGCCGACTTCTCCAAAGGTGGATTTAGTCACGAAGACAGCTTGCAAGTTGCCGAGTGGCTATCTGATGCGGGCATCGATTTATTAGAAATTTCAGGTGGCACCTACGAAAAGCTAGCGCTAATGGGCGACGACGCTGACGACACAGCTGCCAGCTCAAGCCAACATCGCGAAGCGTATTTTCTCAAGTACGCCGAAGGCATTCGCAAGGTCACCCGTATACCGCTAGCCATCACTGGCGGTTTTCGCAGCCACGCCGCCATGCAGCAAGCACTCGACAGCGGCGCCTTGGACGTCGTTGGTATTGGTCGCCCGCTGTGCAGCCAGCCTGACATCAAACCGCTGCTCGACGGCCAAAGCCCCAGCCTCCCAAATTGGGAGAAGGAACTGCAACTTGGGGCCGGCTGGTTCGGCCCCAAAAGCAGCAATCAAACAATCCGCACCCTCAATTTTGGCGCTGCCACCCAATGGTACTACCGTCAGATAATTGATTTAGCCGAAGGTCGTGAACCTAATACCCATACGGGTCTATTACGGGTCATGCTTAAACACATGCTGGCAGAGCGGCGCATGGCCACAAAACGCGCGAAATTATTGCGAACCGTATAAACAGCCGTTGAGTAAATCTTCTGAGAGGGGTGAGCTATGCCCCTGCGGAGAAAGCACGCGCCTCATTTGCGATAGCCATCGAGTTAGAAATAACACTGCCGTGACCGGGGTAAATATGCTCAATGTCGAGTGCGGCCAAACGCCCTAGCGTCCCCTGCATTTGTTTACGATTAGCATAAATAGCGGGCACAACCACTCGCTGTTGTGGCCCGCTACCAAGCAGGGTGTCTCCAGTGATAATGCTTTTACTAGAAGGGTGGTAGAAACAGCAGGAATCCCAAGAATGGCCGGGGGTATGTAACAGTGTCCATTCAGCAAAGCCTGGCACGCTGTCATTATTTTTCAATCTACGTATCTCAGCAACGTTATCGATACCGCTAGATGAGCCACCAATAAATTTAGGTGCTTCACGAGCGGCCTTATCTCGAGAGCGATTTAAATACATCGCCCGCGAGCGCGCTCTAAAGAGTTCACGAGTGCTGGTGCCGATACGCGTTAGCACCCCAGCAGGATCATTGAAGAATTTGTGCATGCTGCGACGCGAGGCATACGGCGAAAAAACAGCGGCACCACAGAGCGCAGACAGCGCCAGTACACCGCCAAAGTGATCTGGATCATCGTGGGTGAAGGCAACTGCTTTAACGCTATTGACCGGATACTTTAAGTCTGATTCGATAAATCCAAGAACGTAGCGATGACAGGCGACCGCCACATCAACGACGAATAATACCGGCTCACCATGATGTATTTCTTCAATTACATAGCTATTTGATAAGCGCGTTTTGACCTGATGAATCTTCATATAAAGAACCTAATTGTTCTTATCAAAATGTGTTAAAAATTATTTTTATTCTGGACACAATTCCGCTATTCAGAAAAATCCGGCGTCAAGGTATAGGGCTTGTATTCAGGCTCTTGATCATTAACAGTGTTTTGCGGCATCTCCGCGACGGGTGCCGGTGCAGGTGCGGCAAGGACTGAAGAGTTTGTCGCTAAAGCTTGTTCCCTATCAGCATTAATCGCAGTGGCGACCGATCTCATCACTAGCTGAAAGACCTCCTCCCTATCATCCCGATCAAACACATCACCTTTTTCTGAAGAGCCCATACTGGCGACTGTGCGGCCAGTAATATAATCCTGAAACGCGATGCCCATCACGATACGGTCACTATCCCCCTTGACCGACACTCGCGCGCCCAATACGCGTTTCTTTTGCGCATATGGCAAATTCTCGTATTCCTTAGAACCCACAACGGCTAAATGGTAATCGGAAATGATATTGCCAAACGCGACGTCCAAGCCATAGGCCGCACTATTGTCATCGCCTTCAATCACCACGTATTCATATTTCGAGAAACTGAAGCCATTGGAATAGACCACCGTCTCATTGCCCGCACAGGCAATTAAAAATGCCGTTACCACAAATAGAAATACCGACTTCATCACCCACTCCATAGATGTTATACAAGACACATTGGCATAAACCTGCACATTGCAGGCCAATTATTGGACTGCAACTCACTATCCAGTTTACCGACCAGAGAGTCAACGGCCATGCGCGACGGCACATTTATTAGCAACTGACACTAGCACCTATCACTAACAGCCAGCACTCTTATGTCACTACCACTGGCGCGCTACACTCTTATTCACTCGCTGGCTAAATGCGTGGCGCAGATGGCTTAAAGGTGGCTTCAGACGCTAATATCTATGTTGATGGCGAGGGTTATTTTCTCAACACTAGGGATGCTGAATGGCTTCAATAAACATGGCAGGCAAACTGCGCCGCCCAGGGCGTAACAACATCTCGCCATATAAAACCCAAACAGAGTGCGGTACATTCCAGCGAATACGTGCATTATAGACAGGAGCGCCGACACGCCTTTGTATTCGAACGCCGCCCACAGTGCGGCGCTGCAGTGAAATAAGACAATGCCAGTCAAAATAATAAGGAACTTAGGAGCGAGCTATGACGACACAGACCAGCACCACACGTTTTGATGTGGAATTTGACAGCGAGGGAACACGTTGCAGCGCGTGGCACTACCCTAGCCAATCAGACCAAGAAAACAGCGCTTGCATAGTAATGGCCCACGGCTTGGGTGGCACCCGCGAATGTGGCCTCGCTCCCTACGCAGAGCGCTTTTCCGCCGCGGGTTATCATGTCCTTGTTTTTGATTATCGCTACTTTGGCGATAGCGACGGCGAACCCCGCCAACTGCTAAAAGTCAGCGATCAGCTCACGGACTGGCGTGCCGCCATCGACTTTGCCCGTCAGCTGGAAGGCGTGAATGCCGAGCAGATAATACTGTGGGGAACATCATTCTCAGGCGGTCATGTGCTCAGTATTGCGGCAGAAGATCAGCGCTTGTTAGCTGTCTCGGCCCAGGGCCCAATGGTCGACGGCCGCGCCGCCAGTTTAGAAATTTTAAAATACGCAGGCCCAGTTCACTTAAGCAAGCTAAGCAGCTGCGGCTTAATCGATCAGGCCCGCGCAACATTCGGCATGAACCCTCTTTATATTCCCCTCATTGCCGAGCCCGGTGCACTCGCCGCCATGACTAGTCACGACGCGCTCAGCGGCTATCAGGCCATCACCAATCCCGGCTGGCGCAATGAAATGAGCGCCCGCACCGTATTAGTGTTGTCCTTGTATCGCCCGATTAGCAAAGCGAAAAAGATTCGCTGCCCTGCGCTGCTTCAAGTCTGTAATAAAGACACCGTCGCGCCCGCTAAAGCGGCGATCAAAATGGCCAAACTCATGCCTAACACTGCCACGCTTAAACAATATGATATCGGCCACTTTGACATTTATACCGGCAAAGACTTCGATATTGGCATTGCCGACCAAATTGCATTTTACGAGTCAGCCCTACAAAACTGCCGAGCACTGAAATTATGAGCACCTCGTGAAATCGCAAAGTTGTCGCCATGTTGAATTGCATGAAAAACTGAGCCATGCATACCATATATTTGCAGCAACTGTTGGCCGTGTACATTCAGGCAACTGCTTGAAGATAAACGACTCATTGTCGATTGACTGGATTAAATCTCGATGCAATTTGTGGGTCACTTTGGAATGCAAATCAATAATCCCCTATTGTAGAGGCAATGGCGTTTGTTAAAACTCGTCCCGACCTCAAACAACCAGATATCCAACTACATTTTTTGCCCTTCGGCTACATTATCCAACCCCACTCGCGCTCGGCCATTACCGCTTATCAACCCAAGCAAAATGCGATGATGATCACTATCACTCTCTGCAAACCCAAAACGCGCGGCACGGTAAGTTTAGATACGCAGGGCAATGCCCTCATTCAGCACCAGCTATTCTCCGCGCCTGAAGATATGGAAACCTTGGTAAAGGGCGCAAAATTGGCTGAACATATTTATCAACAGCCCGCCTTGGCCAAACACACTATTCAGCCCTGTAGCCCTGAAACGTTGATTACGGACGATGAAGCGTGGAGGCAATATATCCGTGCCCGCGCCAATATTAGCTATCATTTTTGTGGCAGCTGTAGCATGGGCAACGATCCGTCGTCAGTTGTCGATGAGCAGTTGAGGGTTCATGGACTTCAAGGTTTACGGGTCGTGGATGCCTCGATAATGCCAATAATCACCAGCGGCAATACCAATGCAACTGTCATTGCCATTGCGGAGCGGGCGGCAGATTTCATTCTCGGATAAGCGTATTACAGCGCGGGAACACAGTGGTGCGATATATAGTCACCACTCCATTCGCGAAACAGTGCGGGTTATCATAAATACTTAAGGGGACAACTCCTTCATAGGACCGTCCTTAAGGTTTGTTCTGGTTGAATGAGCCGGACACTTTAATAAGAGACAATAGCCATCAGTTATTGAAGCATCTAAATCATTCGGTGTGGCTAGGCTAGCAACATGTTGTATCACTGGAAAGATCGACAACCCATACAGAGGTTATGTTACGTCGAAGGAAAATCAAGTCTGTAAAATTCGCACCTAATAAGGTGTATCAATAACATTACAAAGAGAAATGACTTTTTCCGACAAGGATTGCATCCAAAATATTAATCAATATACCCACGTATTCATTTCAAAATTGGTTTAACATTATTTTATTCCTAGCAATATTCATAAAAACAGTGATGGATCAGACGTGAAAAAAAATGCTAGCTGTGTTTGTGGCCAATTATCTGTATCGGTTAATCATGATCCTGAACTCGTGATCATGTGCCACTGCGAAATCTGCCAGCGGCGAAGTGGTAGCGCATTCCAGCTGGCCGCTTTCTACTATGAAACCAATGTGGCCGGTGTGTTTGGTGAGTCTAAAAACTATACGCGCGAAGCAGACTCCGGGCGGAGCATGTCTCTTTTCTTTTGCCCTATATGTGGCGTTTCGGTATATTTCCGCTCTGCTGCACGACCTAATTTAGTTGGTGTTCATGTGGGTTGTTTCGCAGATAAGCACTTCCCTGCTCCAAACCGAGCGGTTTGGCTTAAACAGAAGCATGACTGGGTAGTATTACCTGATGTAGATAGCCAATTTGATGAGAATAGTATTTAGGAATACTGCGACAGCGCATCAGAAAGTAGCTGCCGCAGACTTCATCTCATAAAAATGGATTTTTTAATCGGTTTTCAATAGTCTCTAGCTTATTCTATGTTATGAGCTACAGCTTTTTAAACAAGGGACTATTAGCTTTTTGAGTATCAGCCGCAGAAATAAATTTTTCTATAAAAATATCTTTCTCAAATAATCTTCCTTGTATTAATGTTGTTATACACGCATCGATCATAAGTGGCGGACCACAAAGGTAGGCGTGATGCTCTCTGAAATCACTATTGAAATATGACTTTGCAGCGTCGTGAACAAAACCGCGAAAGCCCGTCCAATCGTCGTCTTCATGCGGATCAGATAATGCAGGCACGTAAGAGAAGTTTGGATATTTCTCGACCATTTCAAGGAAGAATTCGTGATAATAAAGTTCTTTTCGATTGCGCTGGCCATATACAAGGGTAATTGGTATATCAGCATGTTGATTTAACAAATCAAGAATCATACTCAAAGGGCTTGATAGACCTGAGCCACCAGCCATGAATACTAAGGGCTTGTTTGCAGATTTTCGTACAAAGAAGCGACCATATGGGCCGGAGAAACTTATTGAATCACCTAGCTTAAGGTTTTCATGGAGATATCTTGTTCCCTCACCACCCGGCACAATCCTTATATTAAGCTCGATTTCATCGCTGCTTGATGGGCTATTTGCGAGTGAAAACGGGCGTGAAATATTAAGCTCTGGAATGTTTAAGTTTATGTACTGCCCTGCTTGAAAGTGAATCGCCTCATCAAGCTTAATCCAAAGGCCTTTTATCGTCGGTGTTAAATCCTCTATTCTCGACACTGTGCCGTAAAAATCTTTAACCGGTATTGATTCTGCGTCAGGTTCTTCGTCGATATCTGCTTCAATGGTGATATCTGATTCAAGTGTTGCGCAGCATGCAAGCGCTTTTCCTTCGTCTCTTTCGAAATCCATCAACGCGAAGGGAGACGCATCCCCGTGTAGTATATCGCCTTCAACTATATTGACTTTACACGTAGCGCAAAGCCCATGGCAGCAAGCATGGGGTAGATAAATACCCGCGCGGAGTGTGGCATCGAGTATCGTCTGGTTTTCTTCAACCTCTATGGTTTCACCTAAAGGCTCTATTGTTAGCTGGAAGCTCATTAAGCTTAACCTCCGTTGTTATGGCCATTAAGTTCTGGGGTGCGGAATCGAATTTGGGCCTTGTGGCGCAGCTCGTGTTCGCGCAATGACTTGTTCCGATTCGGAATAAGTGGGCCCTTGGATGTCGACCACTGTACCTTGTCCCAATCGATCTTCTCAAAGTCTGGGTGGATGGCATAAATGCCGGGCAGCACATTATCGATCAATTGGCCAAAGGTGAGTGTTGCAGGGACCGGTACACACATAGGCCAACCGAGCATGGTGTGCTTTTCCCAGCAGATATTGAGCAACTGCTGTCCATTAAAGTGCTCAATGCCATCCTTATACTCACCGCGATAGTCGGGTCTAATTGATTTTATAGGCATAGTTATAATCCTTATTTGCTATTTTGTGATGACGTTTTTCTTACGAAATCAGTACTAGCACCTTGATGAATATTTGCGGGGCGCTCTGTCCATTTTTCCCAATTTTTTGCGTCGCTATGATCTTTGAACAATCCACCGTCTACACCCGGCTTTATGCCCATGTAGCGAATTGCTTCCGCCATTGGATTAAAATCAGGGGAGCTTGGGTCTGCGTCTGGTAGAAGGCAGTTGCCCATGTATATCTGGTGAACTGGCAGCCATGCCTGTATGTACTTTTTAGGTTCGTCTTCAAATATTTGGTGGCAACCATCTGAACAGAAATGGAATATCTCACCATCAAACTCGGTTTCTCTGTGAACAAATTCCGTAGGATCATCTGCCTCGGTAAACAGGCATGGCCATTGACATACCTGGCACAGTTGCGGCAGCGTTGAATTTGTATATGGCGTACCTAGATCCTCAAGTTCTTGCCAGTATTCAAATCGTGGGCGGTAATATTTATCAAATGTGTCTGGGTATTTTTCAGAGAACCACGCCATTTCTTCTTGAGATGGGAGCCATAGCGGAAAGCCAACAACATCGCGATTCGCGTAAAAAATGCTCCACATTTCGTGTGATAAGCGACCTTTTTCTTTGATAGTGACTTCTGCATTTCGAGGAGGTTTAATGCCGTAGCGCGCTAAATCTGCGAACAGTGCGCCGCCGTTTTCTTCATAATAAATCGTCCACGCTTCGTCCCACGACATCACCCGCTTCGGGAGCATGTAATCCATCATGGTTGCCACCAGAGATAGCACGCGGTACGCACGCCAGAACCACTTATCTATCCATTTCTGCACTATCGCTACGTTGTCTGGATCTTGCTCAAGTAAAAATTTGATAACCTCGAGACCTAACGTCATGTGGCGCGCTTCATCTGACTGAGCCGAGAAACCAAAGGACACCGTAGACATATCGCCGTTGTAGGCAGCACCGGACATCCAAGGCATAAATACCAAATTGGTTAGCACGTACTCGAAGGCAAACGAGATGGCGACGATGAATTCAAAGGGACCCGCGGAGCAAGCGTCGTCAAAAAAGGATTTTGGTATCGACAAATACCACGCGTGATCATACTGATACGGGGCATTACCCATACCTTCAAAAAAGCGATTGTAGTGACTAATGGCATGGGTTTGGGTGGTCGCGTGACGCATTTCGTCAATTGCTTGCATCTGCGTTGCGATCCGCGGACTTGCGTCGCCAAGCTCGCGACCAAGCCGGGTGAAACCTCTCCACGCGCTATACTCTAATCCAACAACAGCATTAATGAATATCTTTAAAGCTTGAATATAGCGCGCATCGGTAACATTAAACTGGCCATTGTTCTGCTGAAATGCGTCGATAATGGCGTAGAGCTTTTTCTCCTTCTCGCCTTGGTATTTCCAATATGCATCAATGGTCAGACGAAATGGATCTTCCCAATTGTCCCAGTTATGAATCTTTATACCCTCGAAGCTAAGCTGGGGAAATATGTCCTCTTTCTTCTGATAGGAAGGCTCCCAGTCTAGGCCTTTGGTGAGCATGGTGTAATTTTGTTTTAGGCTAAGTTTTTTTGCTTTAGTCATGATGCATAACTCTTTTATTAATTTATGATGTCTATTCTTTGTCGCTTATTCATTCCAGAATAAGGTGAACTCGTCGTCGTCTTCGTCTATCTCTCCTGATAGCGAAATCAAGTTAATTTGCAATTCCTGCAAATTAAACTCACGCCCCATTTTCTCTTCGATAGACTCACGCTTTATTACTAGCCGTCCTGGGCAGTCGATTTTGACCATTGCGGGCATTTCAGTGACAACCGCATTGGGGTTGTCTTCAGAAATGGCGTCAATAATAGGCAGCGTGTCGTTATTGGCTTGAAATGCGATAAATACAGGCTGTTTTGAGTTCGCCATTGAAAATATCCTTGTTGTTATTTGTGTGAAAGGTGATTTCTAGATGGCGCTTAGTCCTAGCTTGCTCAGACGCACATTGAATTCATTGTTAATGGTAGTGAGGCTTGCGGTTGCCTCGTCACCTAGCAATTCGCTAGCAAGTCCATCAATCGCTGAGTTGATGTGCAGGTGCCAATTCTTTACCCACGTATCGATCAACTCTCTATTCTCAGCACTTTCTGCAGCGGCTGTTTTAATTACGGCATCGACCCATCGGGTGAAGTCCTTTTGCCATCTCACTGAGTAATTAGTAAGTGAAGAAAGATCGTTGCCGTGTTTACTTCTAAAGTGACGATCGAATTCCTGAAAAATGAGTGGGCACACAATGCCATCAGCGACGAGGTTTTGTGCGACCATAAGTTCAAACCAGTCACTGACAACAAACATATTTTCAACTTGTCGGCGCAATCCCTGCCATGCGCTGTGACTCATCCAAAATTCTTTGGCTTCGTCGAGGGACACTCCGGTTTTGTCGTCAAGGAAAAGACCTATACGGGATAAGTGCTGTGCCATTGCAAGACGGTCGCACATTGCCATTGTCGCGGCTTGAGTAATTGTTGTTCCGTAGCCGTAGGCGGCAATAAAATTATTATTGGTATTACTGCCCCACTCGTAATGCCGCAGGGCGACTAATGAAAAAGTAATCAGGCGTTTGGCTTGATCTGGCAGTTCAGACAAAGCGCCGCGTTCATCTAAGAAAGCCATTTGTTGGTCGATTGCGTCCTGCTGCTTTGCCCGAGCGATAGTGTAGCTACCGTAGTAAAATTGGCGGGGATCTTTCAAAGCGTACCAGTCCGCCATAACAATGGCAGTTTTGGATTTATCATAAATTTCATGATCTGGATCCCACAATGGCCTGTAATGGAAATTGGTTTTCGGCTGGGTGTCGAACGCAAATTCTTGATAGCGTGTCGCGGGTTTGTCGCCAAAACGCGCTATTAAATGCTCAAAGGCGGTTCGTACTGGTTTTACACCTGCTGTTTTTATTTCAACGGCCATATATCACTCCCTAAAAAGATTTATATTTTTATATAAAAGTTATTTAATTATTCTTGAACACCCGCTTCACCAAATTGCCATTTCAAGATATCGGCATCTTGCTTTATGCTTTCTTCGCTGGTGAGCTGTGTAGGTGAATTACTTTCACAAAATTCCATAAACGCTGCTTCAGGCAAAATTAGCTCTACCATTAAGTCGCTTGAATTTATGCCAAATAAAAACTCAACGAAGCCTGTATCAGTTCTTCGTAGAATTCGTACATAGGTACTTTGATCGGGATTAATCTTCAATGAGCTTGTATTTGTGTGTTTCATCGTTTGGCTTTGCATAAAAATCACTTACGTTATTTGTTATTGTGATCATTCTCATTTGAGCTGCTGCCGAACTTGCTCGGCATACTACTTCCGTTTAAGAGAGCAAGCGGTATGCCAGACTGTTTATTACTGAACTCGCAAGACCTTAATACATTTTAACTAACTGATTTTAAAGAACTAAACTTCTGCACTGCGTCGCCCCTGGCTTGCTATATTCAGTTTCAGCACCTAACAACAGTGTTTGATTACAAACACATATATAGGCGCGCCATTTATTTAGTGCATAATAATAAACACCCAAACACGACAGATTAAGAAAGGTTATTCATGGCGCAACGCGGTCGTACTATTAATTCAAACCCTCTAGGAGATGATGAGTCCTTAATGACGCATATCCGTTTTTTGCCCAAAGACGGCCGCATTCTCCTAGGAGAGAATCGCATGCTCCTGATACACGCTTCGGGGTTTGGTGTACTTCGTAGGGAGTTAATAGAGACCATTGGCTCGGCAAATGCGCGGGGCTTGTTAACCCGTATGGGTTATCACAATGGCGCCAATGATGGTCAGTTAGTGCATAAGCTTCAGATTGCCGGCCATGACGATGTCGACTTTGTACGAATGGGACCTCAACTACATATGCTTGAAGGCACAGGGGTGGTAAAAGAAGTGCACACTGATATGGATGTTGAGTCCGGGCATTTTCGAGGGGAATATTTGTGGGAGGGCTCCTCAGAAGCAGAATCGCATATCAAGACCTACGGAATCGGAAGTGATCCCGTGTGCTGGATGCAGATAGGCTACGCCTCAGGATTTGTAAGTAGCTATATGGGGCGACCAATATTGTTTCGCGAAGTTGAGTGCATTGGTCAAGGTGCGGACTGCTGCCGAATTATAGGTAAGCCAGCCGAGGAATGGGGTGAAGACGAACCGGATTTACAATATTTCCACGCGCGGCAAGTGGAAGATGGCCTATCATTTGAGGTAAGCAAAACTAAACGTCAAAGCCTACCGCATACTAGTGATGTGCACTCTCCTTTGGGTATTGAGGGTGTGGTAGGTGCATCGGCGGGTTTTAATGCCGCCTGTCACAAACTGCGGCAAGTTGCGAAAACACAGGCCACTGTTCTTTTTTTAGGAGAAAGTGGTGCGGGTAAAGAAGTCTTTGCGCGAAGCTTGCACTCCATCAGCCAGCGGACTAGCAAGCCGTTTGTCGCTGTAAACTGCGCTGCGATTCCTGATAATTTAGTTGAGGCCGAATTGTTTGGCGTTGAGAGGGGCGCGTTTACGGGCGCTAACAGCACTCGCCCCGGGCGGTTTGAGCGCGCAGAAGGTGGGACGCTGTTTCTCGATGAAATTGGCATCCTCAATATGACAGCACAGGGGAAATTATTGCGCGCCCTGCAGGAACGGGAAATAGAACGGGTAGGCGGCGGGAAGGTTATAAAAACGGACGTACGTGTTGCTGCGGCGACAAATCTCGACCTGCGTGAAGAGGTGCGCCAAGGGCGGTTTCGTGAAGACTTGTTCTATCGCCTAAATGTTTTTCCTATTACGGTGCCTGCACTGCGAGACCGATTGGAAGATATACCAGTTTTTATGCGCTATTTTTTACGAAAATACTGTGAGATGCACGGCTGCTTTGTCGAGGGTTTTACGAGTAGAGCGGTCACGGCGATGCTGAGTTATAAATGGCCTGGCAATATTCGTGAGCTAGAAAATCTTATTGAAAGAGGCGTGATTATGGCATCAAAGGACCGCGTTATTGATGTGCATCATATGTTTACCGGCGGGGAGTTCCTTGAATTGGAAGAGCTTACCGTTTCACCGGACGGCGCGCTTATTCCCGCTCAAAAGAATTTGTCTAGTAGCTTAGAGGGCCTTGGCTTGGCCTGCCAGCAACTCGCCGGCGGTGAGGCACCTAGCGGCGCAGGCTTTTCATTAGAATCGCTGGAGCGGCAATTGATTGATGGTGCGCTTAAAGCAACGGATGGAAATAAGTCGGCGGCAGCACGCATGCTAGGACTCAGCCGCTCACAGCTCTATTATCGCCTAGGACAAGGGGAACGCTAAGCGTTCCACCCCACAGAATACTATCGGTCGAGCTTGGTATGCTGAGACAATTTGTATTGCAATTGACCGCGCCCCATCTTTAAAAATTTTGCGGTCGCCGATACATTTCCATCGTGGGATTCAAGTGCCTGCTCTATGATATTGTGTTCAATTTGCGCAAGAGAAATGTCGTCCTGTTTTAGCAATTCCCTAATAATCTTCATGTTGGCGGGATTTCCAGCTCTATCCTTTGGGGGTGTAAACGGCGCTAACTTCCCGGTATGAGAAATCCCCATACCTTGAAAGCTTATTTTTTCTCCCCCGGAGAATAGGTGATGAAGATCGATAGCCTCATCTGGATCAACTAAGATACTCGCCCGCTCTACGAGATTTTCTAGCTCCCTAACATTACCAGGCCATTCGTAGTGCCAAAGCGCGTCCAGCGCTCGTCTTGTTACCCCCGGAATAGCTTTCTTTGCCTTTTTGGCATAACGCTCTACAAAGACGCTAAATAGCAACGGAATATCGTCACGGCGCTCCCGTAACGAGGGAATCTCAATCGGATACACATTTAATCGGTAAAATAAGTCGGCTCTAAAGTGACCATCCTCCACCGCTTTTCTAAGGTCATTGTTGGCCGCGGCGATAATGCGAACGTCAATCTGCCTAACTTGAGTATCACCGACTCGCTCTACTTCGTTCTCCTGCAGTACGCGAAGTAACTTGCCCTGGGCGGAAAGTGGCAGACTTCCTATTTCATCTAAAAACAGCGTGCCACCGTTTGCTCTCTCGAAGCGGCCGGGTCGCGAAGTAGTTGCGCCAGTGAATGCTCCCCTTTCAACACCAAACAGCTCTGCTTCTACGAGGTCGTTAGGAATCGCCGCACAGTTAACCGAAATCCACGGCTTATCTGCGCGCTCACTTATGGCGTGAAGCGTCCGAGCGAAACGCTCCTTACCTACACCGCTCTCCCCAAGCAGAATGACACTAGTGGTAGTTGGTGCGACGCGTTTTAATAAATAAATAGCGGTATTAAAGCCAGCTGATGCGCCTACAAGCTCTGCCAACGCTGAGTCATTGCCGGATAATGCATTGCTACTAGGAAGCTGGAATCGGTGCTTGGGTAAATCAACAAAATCTTCAATTTTTAAAAATCCACCTATATTTTCAGCCTCCTCCCAGTCTTTCAGTGGTTTACCGATGACACGGCAAGCAGCGTGACCCATTGCGGTACATTCAACTTCCTGCCAGAGCACCGGCCTCCCAAACATGGCGGTTGAGTAACCGCTGGCAAAACCTTCCATCATCCAGCATGTAGGCGAGCGGCTTATGCCAAACTGATTTATATGTGCTTCAGCCTCCCACGAGTTGTTCCAATAGTAGTCACCATTGAATATGCCTTTTTCAACATCAATCTGCATTTTTTCAATAGGTTTATTTAATACAAAGCCCTCTAGCTCGGCCAAATGCATCCCTAGCGCAGCGGCTAGGTCTAAGTCATTTCCGGCAATTTCTCGAACTTTCTCAAAATAATGTAAGCCGCGCTTATAGCCGAGTCGGGTCAGCATAGCCTTGGCCTGCGCCTGACCGAGGCGCTCGAGCAATTCACTTCTTAACTCGCTTAATGCTAAGCCTTGCATCAATAGCATTCTTTGATCGAAAAGCCGGATTTGCCCGGTATTCGGCGAGAATAAAATGTGCTGATTAATTAGCGTTTCAAGCCGCTGCTGGAGGTTTGCCATTTGTTCTCATTATGTATTTTGTGACTGGTTTCAGGAAATACAATACCCTCTCTCTGCATGAAATCAATCAATAAATTATCTATAGAAAATTTAGCACCAAAACAATCTTATTAAAAACAATGAGTTAACCGCACTTTCAAGTATGGCCTACCGCTTGCTATAGAAGGCCTATATGTACCGGAAGCTCAATACCATCAGGTACATCTAAAATAATTAACATGCTAGCTCGCTAAATTTGAGTCTAGCGTCGTAAAAATAATAATCTCAAGTTGGAGAGACGAATGAACGAAAATAATAGCCCGTATTTACTGAACGCATGGTATGTCGCTGCGTTATCCAAAGAGCTTGATGGTCAGGCACTTTTTAAGCGGACCTTACTCGATACCCCAGTTGTCTTTTATCGAAAAGCCGACAATTGCCCTGTTGCACTGCTAGATCGATGCCCGCATCGCTTTGCGCCGCTTAGCATGGGTCATAGAGATGGCGACGATATTGTCTGCCCATATCACGGTCTAAAATTTGACTGCTCGGGTAAGTGCAACCATAACCCTCATGGGCCAGGAACGATTTCGCCGAGAGCCATTGTTCGCAGCTTTCCATTACTAGAGCGCTATGGATTTATTTGGATTTGGATGGGCAGTGGACCTGCAGACGAAAGCACCTTACCCGACTATAGCGAGTTAGTGTCGGGACATCGGAACAGCGTTGGTTATACATACATGCCGAGGCCCTGCCACTACGAATTGATAAGTGACAACGTTATGGATTTAAGTCATGTAGACCACTTGCATGGTGAGATTATTACGACAAGAGGAAACCTATCGCCCATGATGCCCAATGTTGTCGAGTCGCAGGGCGAGGTCGCAGTACGCTGGGAATGGGAGCAAACTCCGCCAATCATGATTTTTAACGATTTCTTGCCAACGCCAGGTGAAGTCGCTCGTCATTTTGTCGAGGTGACGTGGAGCGCTCCGGCTCATTTATTATTGGTGATTGGCGCGACTCAGGACGAGAGCGTAGACGAGCTAAACTATGAAAATACTACCGCACAATACGACTTTCATACCAGCACACCCGAGTCCAAGGATCGCACCCATTATTTCTTTGCAACGCGCCGCAATCACAATGAAGAGGACGCTGAATTCAACGAAGTGAAGTTACAGGGAATGCATGACGCTTTTGATTTTGAAGACGGCCCCATGCTAGATGCTGTGCACTTACAAATGGGAACAGATGATTTTTTCAGCCTTAATCCGATATTCATAAGTAGCGACGCCGGGCCGGTACGGGTAAGAAAAATGCTTAAGAAAATGATTGAGAGTGAGAGAGAGGGCGCCGAGACAGCATAAGAGCGTTGAACGAAGATATCAGCATAATAAGGTCAAATAATAACGGTGAATACATATGTTTCTTAAAAACGCATGGTATTGCGGCGGTTGGCAAACTGATCTTAGCTTGGCTAAAGACGCATTGCTTACTCGCAAAATTGCGGACGAATTTATCGTCTTTTATCGAAAAGCGGATGGCAATGTGGTCGCGTTAGAGGATCGCTGTTGTCATCGACAGGCACCGCTCTCATTAGGCCGAAAAGAAGGTGATAACCTCCGATGTATGTATCATGGCTGGAAGTTCGATTCCACTGGGCTCTGTGTTGAAATCCCTGGTCAGCAGGAGGTTCGCAACAAGGCTTGCGTTAGAAGCTTTCCAGTCGTTGTTAAAAATGACTGGATCTGGGTGTGGATGGGAGACCCAGCTATAGCCGACGAAAGTTTAATTTGTGATTCTGTTGGACCAAGCCATCCCGAATGGGATTTGCGAACAAAGCAGGTGCGCGTTAACACAAATTACCGTTTGGAAATTGCCAATCTCACTGATCTATCTCATGTGGCGTGGGTGCATGCAAACTCATTTGGCGGAACGACAGCCTATGTGGATATACGACCAAAACACACCCTAGGTGAGCGAGGACTGCATACCGAATTTTGGCTGCGTAATGTACCGGCCCCAGAATTCGCCCGACATCTCTTCCCACCGGAGGCACGATTTGACTTTCATTTCGACGTGAATGTCACCGTGCCGTGTAATTTTATTCTAAGCTTCAAAGTATTTACGTCGAGCTCTGCATCGGAAGGCGCTTCAGAGGGGGAGCTAATTCTTAACACCTTCTCTAGCCAAGCAGTGACTCCACGAGATGAAGATGAAGTGGACTATTACTACTCGTGGGGCGCAACAAAGCATTCAACCGTGCCGGGCTTGGTTGAACTTCTTATCGAGGCGAATGAAGTCGCGTTTTTAGAAGATAAAAGAATGCTAGAGGGACAGTATGAGCGCATTAAGCATAAATCTGACGTTAATCCCCAGCACTACGCGCACGATTTGGGTCCGGTTAAGATGCTCCGCTTGCTAGATACCTTGTTAGCCAAAGAGCAAGACGACGAGCAGAAAAACTGCCAAGAGTAATTTAATTTTGGTTATTTTTTAGGTGGTCTCGGTATTTTCTGACGGTTTCTAGAAATTCTTGCAACAGCGGAGACGTGTCGTTTTCACGATAAATTATGTCTAGGTCAAAGGCCGATATATCCGCAATTTCAAGTGGTATGTATTCAACATTGGGTAGCCGGAGATTACAGGCGGATTCTGTCACTACGGTAATACCCATGCCACTGGAGACCAGTGCTATTGCTGTGGTGACGTCATCAACTTCGTGAATAAGTTTAGCTTGAATATGACTCTTTTGAAAAAGGTGCTGTAAGTGATCAATGAACGACGGTCTAGCCGTTCTTGGGTATAGCACCATAGTTTCTTGATCAATGTCTTTTAATTTTACAGAGACTCGGCCAGAAAGTTTATGCTGACCATAGATGGCGATATTCATATTTTCACTGTGTACTTTTTCGCATTTTAGGCCATGCTCACCGCCAAAAAAGCGATTAAATCCGACGGTTAATCGGCGTTCCCGCAACGCTTTTAGCTGAGCGTTACGCTCCATATTGTGCAACACCACCTCAACGTTTGGGTGGGTGCTACGAAATTCACGGATAATGGATGGAATTACACCGTAAATAGCTGATCCGAATATGCCGACTTCCAGTTTACCAAGCTGGCCTTTATCGGATTCTTGCGTTCTATGCACGGCTTGCTCGAGCAGTGAAAGAATATTTCTTGCCTCGGTTAGTAACGTCTCCCCTGCTTGGGTTAGGGTTATTCCTCTAGGTAGACGCTCAAACAAGGTAACTTGAAGAATGTCCTCTAGCTGCTGTATTTGCCGAGTTAACGGCGGTTGTGAGATATGCAGCTGCGATGCGGCGGCACTGAAACTGCCCGCTTCCGCGATGGATACAAAGTACCGGAGATGTCGAAGTTCCATTTTTGAGAGTGACAAGTTGTTGACCTTTAGCCTAGTGAATTTGGCGACCTTGCTTTATGTATACCCTATGAGCATAGCTGAACCTTGTCAAAGGTATTTTACGTATAGCACCGCGGACGATAATGTAACGTGGAACTACGGAGCCAAGTGTATTGCCATTGAGCAACCGCTAGGCGAAGAGACAAATAATAAAATTAAAAATTAGAGGTCATTGAAATGCGTTACCCCTTTAAATTGAGTCTACTTACAGTAGCAATCGCAAATTCTTTCGTGGCGCCATTGGCGTCTGCTCAAGACCAAAGCAGCAATGATTTTCGATTAGAGGAAGTAGTGGTCACGGCCCAGCGTAGATCCGAAAATCGTCAAGATGTTCCTATTGCCATTTCTGCGATATCGGGTGATTCGCTACAAGAAAAAGGGCTTTCCGACGTTTCAAGTATTGGTAGCATTACACCCAATGCAACGATAAAAAACACCGCCTCATTTGGCGGCTCTAGCTCAATTTTGGTTTCGTACATCAGAGGGATTGGCCAAAATGATTTTGCCTTTAATCTAGAGCCTGGCGTAGGAATCTATGTAGACGGTGTGTATTTAGCTAGAAACATTGGCGCGAACGTCGATCTTTTAGATATACAAAATATTGAGGTTTTAAAAGGGCCGCAGGGCACTCTATTTGGGAGAAACTCAATTGGTGGGGCGCTGAATATTGTAACTCGTGACCCCGGAAACGAATTTAAATCGAAAGTCGAATTTACGACAGGTTCTTATAGCCGTGCGGATTTTCGTGCCATGTTCGATATTCCTCTTGTAGATAATGAACTGGCATTAGGCATTGCTCTATCTAAGAAAGATCGAGATGGCTGGCAAAAACGTGTTGCTTACAATGGCGACACTGCAAATAACCCCATTTACTTAATGGCAACCGGTGGCGCATTTGGTGGCCCGGTGAATACCAACTCTCCTGAGTCTACTAGCTTTCCGCTAACGGATGGTCAAAGCGCCTCGCGCTCAGGTGATCAAGATGCCATTACGTTACGATCAAAACTGGTATGGACGCCAAATGACCGATTTGCTGCACGGTTAATTGCTGACTATCAAAAAGTCGATCAACAGGCAGCGCCGTTTTCATTGCTTAGGGTTGATCAGAATGCCTATGTCGCTGTTTACAATACCTGCATCACTGGAGATCCTGCAGTCTATGCCGGCGTTGGCGCTTTAACAGGGTTCGGCACCGGAATAGCCAATATTTGTAATGCTAGTCGCGGCAACCCTGCATCGCCAACGGGTGAAATCGCTTCATTGGGGTCCGAAGCCGGGCAGCACCTACCTTACGATAATCGCTATGTAATTCGTGATAGTAGCGGCCGTATCGATCCTGATCGCAGTTATGCTAAGGGATCTAATTTCGATAAGTTAGATGTTTGGGGTATAAACCTAAACTGGGACTACTCCTTGACTGACGATGTAGTCTTGAAATCGATTACAGGATACCGTGAGCTAGATTCATCCTTTGGTGTTGACATAGGTGGGGCGCCCTTCCTCGCACTTAGCCCCACTTTTTCAGATGATGAGCAGCAGTTTAGTCAAGAGATTCAGCTGTCAGGCTTGGCGTGGGACGCTCGCTGGAATTACTTAGTGGGCGCATATTATTTTCATGAGGAGGGGCTGCATACCGATGGCGTTCCCTTTGTGAGCGGCCTCCTACAAGTTTGGTCGCCAGATAATGAATATGACACCAAGGCCTATGCTATTTTTGCGCACAATAATATTCAATTAACCGATGATTTCGGTGTGACGTTCGGCATTCGATATACAGAGGAAGATAAATCTTTTACTGGTGCCCAGCGCGACGAAAATGCATTCGCGGCGAAGTTATTTGGCTTACCCGCGTCATCTTATCCGGGGGGCGATATATATCAACTCTACCCCTTGGATAACAATGAATTGGACTTTGATGATATCTCCTATCGCATTGGCGCCGAATACCGATTTTCTGACGACGTGATGGGGTATACCTCGTTCGCTACCGGATACAAAGGTGGCGGCTGGACAACCCGATTACTTACGCCCGCTCTAGATGCGCCCACTTTTGAGCCAGAAGAAGCGGAAACGTTTGAAGTTGGGATGAAATCTGAATTGCTTGGCGGCCGTGTTCGCTTAAACGGCGCGGTCTTCTACACTCAGTACGATGACATTCAACTTACATTCCAAGATGGGCCCTCCCCTGTCACCGCTAACGGAGGTGATGGAATTATAAAAGGATTTGAAATAGAACTTGAGTCACTTATCACCGCAAATTGGAGTGTTGACGCGAGTCTCGGATATTTAAAAGCAGAGTACGACACGGTTAGATCTGGCGTCTTGCTCAATGGTGATGAAGATTTTGTTAACACGCCTGAACGCACTGCCCACATTGGTAGTTCATATCAGATCTATACTGACGTTGGCACCTTCGCGCCACGATTAGATGTGATGTATCAAAGCGAAGTTTATAACGACGAGGCAAACACAGAAGATTTAGCAACACCGGGCTACAGCATGATAAATGCGTCGCTACTTTATTCTCTTCCCAATCAAGACTGGCAAATCCAGATGGGTGTGACAAATGTGGCGGATAAGCGAGTCATCGCATCGGGATATACCAATGCCGAAGCAATATATGCCGCAACATATAATCGCCCGAGAGAATGGTTTGTTACATTTAGAGCAGCCTTTTAATTGTTTCCCCCCAGTGTAGGGATTGCCCGATGGAGTCGTTCCATTGGGCCTTTTTAACCGCTACTTATTTGGAATCAATTAGTAAATAGGGATATTCGGTGCGCTATCGATGTCCGTTTTGATGAAATTACTATATTAATTTTTACGAAAATGCAGTTAGTAAAATTTAATAACGGAAAAGTTTAGGCCTCATTTTGCATGATCGAAGTGAGTATTGGGACAACAGTAAGAGTGGTTACAATGAAAGAGTTCAAACATTTTATTAATGGCGAGTTTTGCATTAGCGAAAATTATTTCGACAAACTTTGCCCCACAGACAGTAACGTTATCGGACGAGTCTATGAAGGCCTGGAACAAGAAGTAGACCACGCTGTTAACGCTGCTGAAGCTGCCCTAGCCGGGCCATGGGGAAAAATGAGCTTAGATTCTCGTGTCGCGTTGCTAAATAGCATTGCGGACGAAATTACTCGACGATTTGATGATTTTGTTACGGCAGAAATGGCAGACACAGGCCAACCGCGGTCGACGATGGAGCACGCTTTTATTCCCCGAGCGGCTGCAAATTTCCGTATCTTTGCCGATGTAGTTAAGAATGTTCCTAGCGAATCATTTATGACTGACACCCCTGATGGCGCGGGAGCATTGAATTACGCGATACGCAAACCGAAAGGCGTTATTGGTGTTGTTTGCCCCTGGAATGCGCCCTTATTACTCATGACATGGAAAGTCGCACCAGCCTTAGCATGCGGTAATACCGTGGTGGTTAAACCCTCTGAGGAAACACCAGCAACTGCAGCCCTACTTGGTGAAGTTATGCAAACTGTCGGACTGCCCGCAGGCGTTTATAACGTCGTTCATGGCGGTGGCGAAAACTCAGCAGGTGCCTTTCTTACCGCTCATCAAAAAGTCGATGCAATTACGTTTACTGGCGAAACCGGAACAGGCACCGCAATCATGAAGGCAGCGGCGAATGGCATGCGAGACGTGTCATTTGAACTAGGCGGAAAAAACGCGGGACTGGTTTTTGCCGACTGTGATTTTGATAAGGCGGTAGATAGCTTTGTGCGATCGGCATTTCTTAATTGTGGCCAAGTATGTTTGGGCACCGAGAGAATTTATGTAGAACGCCCCCTATTTGAAAAATTTGTTGCGGCCTTGGCAATCCGTGCAGAGCAATTAAAAGCTGGTGATCCGGAAGATCCTACCACCACGCTAGGTCCTTTAATAAGTCAAGGTCACCGAGAAAAGGTATTGTCGTATTACAAAAAGGCAATTGCCGAAGGTGCAAATTTAGTTACCGGCGGTGGCGTACCGGAAATGCCAGAAGCTTTGGCTAATGGTGCATGGGTACAGCCAACGATCTGGACTGGACTTCCTGAAACTGCATCAGTGGTACAAGAAGAAATATTCGGTCCATGCTGCCACATAGCACCGTTCGACACCGAGGCAGAGGCTGTTGCTTTAGCAAATGCGTCCGACTACGGCTTATCCACCACAATTTGGACTAGCGATTTGTCATGTGCACATAGGGTCGCAGCGCAGATTGAAGTAGGCATAACGTGGGTAAATAGTTGGTTTCTGCGTGACCTCAGGACGCCGTTTGGTGGCTCAAAGCAATCTGGCATTGGCCGCGAAGGTGGCGTGCATTCCTTAGAGTTTTACACCGAAACTCGTAATATTTGCATTAAATTATAGAAGAAGATTATGAATTCGGAAAAGATAATTAAGTATGGCGCAGAGTTATACAGCGCATTTTCTTCACAACAAACAGTCTTACCACTCACTGAGCGCGAGCCAAGTATAACGATTGAAAATGCTTACGCCATTCAGCAGGAGATGATTCGTCTTCGTCTTGCAAATGGCGAGCGCATTATCGGCAAAAAAATCGGCGTAACGAGTAGAGCTATGCAAGATTTAATCAAGGTGAATCAGCCCGATTTTGGCCAACTAACCTCCGCGATGCTGATGGATGAAGGGCAGCCAGTGTCACTATCTGGTTTGATACAGCCTAAAGCAGAAGCCGAAGTTGCGTTTGTATTAAAGGAAGATCTTGCCGGCCCAGGGATCACTGCGATTGACGTTATTCGAGCCACGGACTATGTAGTGCCATGTTTTGAAATCGTCGATTCACGCATTAAAGATTGGAAAATCTCGATCCAAGATACCATCGCAGACAACGCGTCTTGCGGAATTTTCGTTCTAGGTAAAACCAGAGCCAAACTCACTGATCTAGATTTGAATCTTGCTGGAATGTTGTTAGAACGCAATGGCAAGCTAGAGCAATACGCTTGCGGCGCTGCTGTTCAAGGTGGTCCGGTAAACGCCGTTGTTTGGCTTGCGAATACCTTGGGTAAGCTCGGCCTACCATTTAAAAAGGGTGAGATTATCCTGTCGGGCTCCCAGTCAAGCCTCGTTCCAGCGATTCCCGGTGAGACCTTGCGTTGCACAGTCGGTGGTTTGGGTAGCTGTGAAATACAATTCGAGGACTAAGTGATGATGAATATAGAAACGATTAATGCGCTGACCTCACGGGTTCTAATGGCTCAAGACAGCGCCACTACCATTACCAAGCTAACCGACGAATTTCCCAGTATGACCATGGCTGACAGCTACGATATTCAAGATGAGCTTTGTCGACGCTGGGTGGCACGCGGTGACCGTATAACCGGAATGAAAGCTGGTTTAACCTCTAGGGCAAAAATGCTGCAAATGGGTGTTGATGAGCCGAGTTTTGGCTTCTTAACGAGTGCAATGGCATGCCCAGAGAGCGGCAAAATTCAAATTGACGAACTCGTCCATCCACGAGTTGAGGCAGAAATTGGATTTGTGCTCAAGCGCGAGATAGGCGGTGATCACTTGAGCATTGACGACGTGATGGCTGCGACAGATTTCGTTATTCCTGCAGTAGAAATCATTGACTCCCGTTATGAAAAATTCAAGTTCGATTTAATCAGCGTTATCGCCGATAACGGGTCGTCGTCACGTTACGTTACCGGCGGACGGCCTATGGATCCTCGCAATCTGGATCTCTGCAGCATTGGCGTAGTGATAGAGTGCAATGGTGATATTGAGGAACTTGGCGCCAGTGCAGCGGTTCTCGATCATCCTGCAAATTCCATCATTATGTTAGCCGCGCATCTTCATAGCCGAGGTGCTCGCCTGCCCGCAGGACAGCTAATTTTAACTGGCGGCATTACCGCGGCCGTCGCAGTGCAGAAAGGCGATGTAATCAATGCGCGCTTCCAGAATATGGGCAGCGTGTCATTCCGCTTCGTTTAAAAATTAAGTTGCGAGGGTAGTCTGAACTAGCACTATCCGCAGTTGGTTAACATTACCGCGTTGAAATAGTTTAGTGAAATCACAAAATTTAATGCAATAACCAACATACTTCATGGGTTGGTAACTCGGCGAAATATTATCGGTAAAACCAATACCGAACAGGAGAAAATCTATGCCAATAATTCAGTTTAATCTTATTGAGGGTCGACCCGAAAGTCTGAAGCGAGAGCTAGCCAGACGGGTCTGCGAAACTGTTAGCGAAGTGCTAGACGTTTCTCCCACCACAGTGCGAATTTTAATTCATGAAATGGGCTTAAATGATTTCTCTGTTGCGGGTATGACCGTAGCAGAGAGATTGGAAAATTCCACGCCTGGAGTTCCATATGAAAAAAATTAAATGTGCATTGATAGGTTCGGGTAATATCGGCACTGACCTGATCTATAAAATTCAACGTAGTGAGTATTTAGAGCCAACATGGATGGTCGGGATCGATCCTGACTCTGAAGGCCTTCGTCGCGCAGCGGAAATGGGGCTAAAAGTAACCGCCGATGGCGTTGACGGGTTATTGCCCCACGTAAAGGAAGACGACATACAAATTGCGTTTGATGCAACGTCTGCCTATGTACACGCGGAAAATAGTCGCAAATTAAACGCCTTAGGTGTGTTGATGATAGACCTTACGCCTGCGGCAATTGGCCCACTCTGCGTTCCGCCGGTCAATCTTAAAGCGCTCGCTGGCGCCACAATGAATGTCAATATGATTTCCTGCGCCGGACAGGCAACTATTCCGATTGTTAACGCCGTTGTGAATGTTCAAAGCGTTGATTACGCGGAAATCGTTGCGAGTTTAGCGTCGCTTTCTATTGGGCCTGGCACCCGCGCAAATCTAGATGAATTTACCCACACCACATCTAATGCAATTTGCAAGGTGGGTGGTGCAAGACGCGGTAAAGCGCTCGCCATTATCAACCCAGCCGACCCACCGATGATTATGCGCAACACCATCTACTGCGTCACAGACGACGCGCCCGACCAAGAAAAGATAAAAGCCTCCGTGCTTGCGATGATCTCCGAGGTACAGAAATACGTGCCTGGCTATAAATTAGTAAATGGTCCGGTCTTCGACGGCAATAAGGTTTCGGTGTTCATGGAGGTAGCCGGTTTGGGTGACTACCTGCCTACCTACGCCGGTAATCTCGACATTATGACGGCTGCAGGCTGCCGTACCGCAGAGATGTTTGCCAAAGAAATTTTAGAAGGACGAATGGAGTTGAAATCCATGGAGGCAGTTGTATGAGTATCATTAGCAGAGAGGGCCGAAGTGTATTGATTCACGATATGTGTCTTCGGGATGGCATGCACGCGAAACGCGAGCAGATCTCAGTTGAACAAATGGCGACGGTTGCAAAAGCCTTAGATGATGCGGGTGTTGCATTGCTTCAGGTTTCCCATGGCGGTGGTCTTGGTGGTAATTCATTGCAACATGGCTTTGCCCTGCACAGCAACGAGGAATACTGGGACGCGGTGGGCGACGTCATCACGCAGGCCACGATGTCAACACTATTGATTCCTGGACTGGGCACAATGGACGAATTGCGTACCGCATATTCTCACGGCGTGCGCAGCGTTCATGTTGCGACTCATTGCACAGAAGCCAATACATCACCGCAGCATATTGCCTGTGCTCGGGAACTAGGTATGGATACCACCGGCTTTCTTATGATGGCGCATTTGAACTCACCGCAAGGATTAGCTGAGCAAGGTAAGCTCATGGAGTCCTACGGAGCCCAAACAGTTTATATCACAGATTCGGCGGGATACATGCTACCTGAAGATGTGGTATCACGGGTTACTGCGCTTAAAGACGTGCTAGATGACGATACAGAGATTGGATTCCACGGCCATAATAATATGGGCATGTCGATCGCAAACTCAATCGCGGCGATTCAGGCTGGCGCTACCCGTATCGATGGCTCGGTCGGCGGGCTTGGTGCGGGCGCGGGCAATACACCGATTGAGTCATTTGTCGCAGTTTGTGAGCGCATGGGGCTGGCTACTGGCTGCGATCTGTTCAAGCTGATGGATATGGCCGAAGATATTATTTTCCCAATGATGGAACACATTGTTCGGGTAGATCGATCCTCACTAACGATGGGGTATGCCGGCGTGTACTCGACGTTCCTACTTCATGCCAATCGAATTGGTAAAAAATATGGTATTCCCTCCCGTGACATTTTAGTGGAGTTAGGCCGTAAAAAAATGATTGGTGGTCAAGAGGATATGATCGAGGACACCGCGCTCACCATGCTCAAAGATCGTGGGCTAAATGTGGCGGTTTAAGTAACGTTAAATTTTTATAATTAAAAATAGCGGAGAAATAAAATGTCTGTACGTGGAGTTTTAAGATTAGGCGAAATGCAGATCAGAGTCTTAGATATGGCGGCTGCTAAACAACATTATGGCACCCGAATGGGGCTACATGAAATGATGACCGATGACGACGGATTAGTGTACTACAAGGCTTGGGCTGAGCAGGATCATCACAGTATTGTTTTACGTGAGTCTGACTCTTCAGGCTTAGATCACTTAGCATTCAAAGTGTATAACGACGCAACATTAGATGAGCTCGAAAAGGGAATTATCGATTTTGGGATTGCGGTGGAAAAAATCGAAGCTGGCATTTATCCAAAGAGCGGCCGCCGACTGAAATTTACCCTGCCCACTGGCCATGAAATGCATTTATATGCTGAGAAAGTCCAGGTTGGGAACTCAATGGGAACGCTAAATCCTGGTGTTCTTCCTGATGAAGGCATAGTTCGTGGCTTTCGGATTAACGGCTTGGACCATTGTTTCATTGTGGGGCCTAATGCAAAACAGAATCTAAAACTGTTTACCGAGGTTTTTGATTTTAACTTTACCGAAAGGGTTTGCGACCCAGACGGAAATGAACTCCTTATGTTTGTTAGCTGCTCTTCTCGTGCGCATGATATCGCTTTTGGCGAAAATCCAGAACCCGGCCTATTGCATCACGCCTCATTTCGTTTAGAAAACACTCAAGACCATGTTCATGCTGCGGACCTAATTGGAAAATACAGTATTCCAGTGGAAATGAATGATCGCCACGGTGTGACCCAAGTAAAAACCGTTTACTACTTTGACCCGTCGGGCAACCGCAATGAAGTTTTTGTTGATGGATATCTTTACTACCCTGACAGCCCGCTATTGACATGGACTATAGACAATCTCGCGCACGCGGCCTTTTCTCAGTCACTTCGGGTGCCCGAGAGTTTTCTAGGCACGTATACCTAATTGTTTACAAATCGGAGTCGGCCTTCGTGGCGCAAATGAAAAATTGCGATTTCATTATACGAATTCATGATTCGGAAAAAAAATTCGCTACCCGAAGCGGCACTAGTGTCCTATCAGCGTTAATGCCGACCCATGGCGATGACATTACAGCGGGTTGTTATAGCGGTGGCTGTGGCGTCTGCAAGATTCAGGTGCTAAGTGGGCGCTATGCTACCGGCGTGATGAGTAAAGTTCACGTCACCGACGCGGAAAAAAAAGATGGGTACTGTCTAGCCTGTAAGACAATGCCAGAAAGTGACCTAATTATTCGTCCCTTACGAAAAGTACCACCCAAGATAGGTCACAGATTCGGCTACTTGGCTAGATAGGTTTAATCACTGACACATTACTAACCATCATGGAAAAATTATGAGTAAACGGGAAATTGCTGTTGTAGTTGGTGCAACAGGAGATATGGGTAAACATATCGTACGCGGCCTTGTGCAGGCTGGTCTTAAGGTAATTGCAGTCGCCCGGAGCGAGGGCGCCGTAAGCGCGCTGGTGAATGAAAGTGAATTTATTGTTCCTTGTATATGCGATATCGCCTCGGATGAATCTATAGCAGCAATATCATCAACTATCGATAACGATGTGAGAATGGTAGTTCACGGGCCGGGGGTCGCGACGGCAGGTGGGGTGATGGTGGCGCCGACCGATTCAATAAGTGATGCTGTCAATATTAAAGTAGCTGGACTCATGCGCTTAGTACGTAGTGTAGATCCTTACTTGGTGAAGGAGTCGCGAATTGTAGCCATCGGTGGTCATTACGGCTTTGAACCCACCGCATACGCCGCAACCGCAGGTGTTGCAAATGCAGCGCTGGCCAATCTGATTCGTCAGTATTCTTGGGCCTATGGCAGTCGTGGCATCACTGCTCATTTGGTTGCACCCGGCCCGGCCGACACCGAGCGCTTGATGCGTGTAGCAAGTGCGCGAGCAGAGCGTGAAGGTATTAGCCAAGATCAGGTTATGGCGAATATGAAGTCAGAATCTGCGATCAATAGTTTCACGAAATTAGAGGAAGTGGCGTGGGCTGTGAAAATGCTACTCGCACCTGAAGCCAACTCGATGGCCGGTAGTACTTTATTTTTAGACGCCGGTCGCAGACGTGGCTTGCCTTGAAATAACGAAAACTAGATGAGGTTCAAAAGATGCCAGTCGTTCATTTTCATATATCTGACGAATACACTAAAACACAGTGTGAAGAGCTTTCCTCTAAAGCGAGCTTACTTTACAGCGACATTTTGAGCTCGCCGATAGAGCGAGTTAGAGTATTTATTAATCAGTACCCCGCGCATGGCATGTCCGTCGCAGGAAATCCTAGGAGCCTAGGAGGACAATCCGCAAGCTATTTTGATTTCATTGTCCTTGAAGGGCGCCCCTTAGATCAATGCCACGCATTGCTCGATGGGTTTACATCTCTTGTTGCTGACATTTTGGGTGAAGAGAAGTCGCTTGTAAGGGGTTCATGCCGACCAGTCCCTCCTCAGTATTGGGGTATTGGTGGAACGGCAGCAAGTGCAGTGAGAACGTCGGAAATAAATGACAGGAAGTTAACCGCTAATAAAGTGTGAAAATCAAAAATTTCATATTTATGAAAGAGACTTACGATTATGCACACGCTTATTAAAATGTCACTATATCACCCTGAAGAATATAGTCACCAAGGTAGTAGAATCGTGGCGATTAATTGCCTAACACTGCTGATATTACAGAAAATATTTTCCTAAAATCTCTTGTTATTTCATTGCGTCATTAACATGACGCCCAATCTTGGGGTCGATGGATAGGCTTGACAGAAATGAGTTTATTGATGTGGATGGCAGATTATAGTGTCGCTATCAAGATATAATAAGACCGAATATGTTAACGACATTTTGGTATATTGACTTACTGTAGTTGAACGCAAATGGTTATGCTGTGATCAATTTTTTAACTCTGAATTTCAATAAACGATATCTAGGGAGGATTATTCACGATTTTTTCTTCATAAACTAAAACGTTTAGTGCACTTGGTATACTAATAATGAATGACGTTAATTACTTTACTACACGGAATATTATTCCATCTAATCGCTTAGACGCGTGGAATAATTTGGTGGGCGAGCGGTTAGGAAACTGTGTTATTGATGCTCGGAAAGAATTTGTTGCCTCATTTACATCACGAAGTTTCGGCACATCTTCTCTATCTATCGTCGAGGGCGATGCAGCAACGTTGAGCACATCTATTACAGCGAACTCTAAAAGCACGAATAAATTTCGGTTTCTACTAGTACATACCAAGAAATGTCGAGCAAAGTATACATTCTACAGAAACTCAAATATTGTTGATGATGATAGCTTTGTATTGGTGGATCTTACAAAGCCATTTTCTTGCGACATACCAACCGACAATAAATATATATCTATGATTTGTATTCGTGAGGAGGATATGTTCACTTGTAGTTCGCTGCTAGAGCAAGCCGTGGGCAGAAAAATAAACCTCCAAGTGGGTAGCGGTAATGTTTTAAAGTGTTTAGTAGAACGCATTTGGCATGGGGATGATATTTCCCCCGAAAGAGGCGGACGATTATTATTGGATATGGTCGATTTGGCGCTGTATGATGCGGTCAAATCTTCGAAGGAAGATATTAACAATCGAACGCGCTTCTCCTTTGACGTTATCAGTTATATAAAAAACAATCTAAATGATCCCTATTTATCTACTTCAAGCATTGCCAATCATTGCGGTGTTAGTCAACGTTGCATACAACTAGTTTTCTCTGACATGCGCACAACACCGACACAATTTATTCGAACGTTAAGACTAAATGCAATTGCCTCTACGTTAGCCATCTCCAATCAATCAATTTCGGATATTATCTATGGAATTGGATATAGCGACTACAGTCAATTTTGTCGCTCATTTAAGGAGAAGTTTGGTGTTTCTGCGTCTCAATATAGAAGACAACTTAGACGTTGATCTTGTTCAATAATTAACCGCGAGCGAACAATGGCTTCGCTAACCACAGTGAAAGCAGACATCAAATTATAGGACGTTAACTGTCTGGACTATTTTCTCTAACATTCGCTAATAGCCATATTGAGTTCGCATATTACCAAGACTACGGTACGATATTTTAGTTTAATCCCCTGAGTAATTAGAACTATAAAGAAAGGGGACTATCAATGTCACGAGGTATAAAGCGTCGTACTTTTCTGGAATTTGCTGCGGCGGCTACCGGAGCATTTTATTTCAAAAACTCCTTTGCATCAGCTAAGGATTCTCGTCCTAATATTATTTATATTTTGGCGGATGATATGGGGTTTGCCGACCTAGGGTGTTACGGATCAAAAAGCATCCAAACTCCGAATATTGATAAATTGTCGAAGGAAGGTCTAAAGCTATCGCAAGCCTACGCCAATTCCAGCGTTTGCTCCCCAAGCCGACTAGCTTTAATCACAGGGCGATATCCTGGACGGCTTGCTGCCGGTTTAGATGAGCCCATCGCGCTGAATCATATCGGGCTGAGCCCGTCTCATCCAACACTACCCTCTCTTCTCAACAACGCGGGATATCGTACGACCTTAGTTGGAAAATGGCATTTAGGCGAATTACCCGAATATAGCCCACTGAAATCAGGCTATGAACATTTTTACGGAATACATGCTGGTGGTACCGACTACTTTAATCACCGACTCACATTACTTGGTAAGGAACTTGGTCAGCTATATCGTAATGATAAGCCATCGCAAGAAATCGGCTACTTGACAACGCTTTTGGAGCAGTACGCATCAAATGAGCTTGACGAGGCGGTGCAAGACTCTCGTCCGTTTTTGATGAGCTTGCATTTTACTGCTCCGCATTGGCCTTGGGAGGGACCAGAAGATCACGCTATAGCTAAAACCATTAGTAATCCGCAGCATTTTGACGGCGGCAATTTAAAGACCTACGCTGCTATGGTTGAAAGTATGGATCAATCTATAGGTAGGCTTCTAGAAAAACTAAAACAACTCAATCTATCAGATAATACTATCGTCATTTTTTCAAGCGATAACGGTGGCGAACGGTTTTCCGATACCTGGCCTTTAATCGGAATGAAAGGCGAGCTACTTGAAGGTGGTATTCGCGTTCCCCTCTTAGTCAGATGGCCAAGTCAAATTGCAGCTCACTCTGAATCCGATCAAGTTATCAGCCTAATGGATTTGATGCCCACTCTCCTCCACGCTGCGTCTGTATCTCCGGATAGTAACTATCCTAGTGATGGTGAAAATTTGCTCAATGTGATTTTGGGGAAAGAACCTATTAAGCCTAGGACGCTATTCTGGAGGCACAATGCCAACAATCAACTTGCGATGCGCGATGGAGACTGGAAGTACCTAACTATCGGTGGCAACGAATTCCTTTTCAACTTGGGGGAAGATGAAAGGGAAAGAGCAAACCTGAGCAAACGGTTTCCAGCGCGATTTCAGAACATGAAGAAGCAAGCAGAGCACTGGGCTAATTCCATGCTCCCCTATACAAAAAAAAATTACAGTCAATCAATTGACGGATCCAATTACGCTGATCACTACTAAATATTTTAGTAAATATGTAGATAAATAATTTTATATTTTTTAGGAGATAATAAAAAATGAATTTTAAGAGAAGTATATTTATATGCGTTATTGGCATAATTACCCATAAATCTGTTTTCGCTGCAACTCTAGAAGAGGTGATAGTGACTGCACAAAAGAGATCAGAATCATTACAAGAAGTTCCTATTGCGGTACAGGCATTAGGTGGTGAGGCTCTTGACGAGGCTGGAATAGGAGACACCCTTGACCTACAACTAGTAACTCCCGGATTTGTGGTATCTACTACCGGACCAGCATCCCAAATGTATTTGCGCGGTATAGGCAATCGACTGGCGCTGGCGGGGCTAGATCCTAGTGTCGCAATTTATATGGATGATCAATATATCGGCGTTGCCCAAGCTGGACTTTTTGAGTTCGCAGATGTTGAGCGAATTGAAGTATTGAAGGGCCCACAGGGTACGCTTTATGGTCGGAATGCATCAGGCGGTGCAATTCGAATTGTGACCAAGGGAGTTGACGACGAACTGAATGGAAAACTTAGTGCTACGCTAGGAAACTATAATACTCGCAAGTTTTCCGGAACCGTTAGCGTACCATTATCTGATTCCTTTGGTGTTCGTCTATCTGCGCTGACTAGCGGGCGTGACGGCTACGCTGACAACATTTCAACAGAGGGCCTGAGTGAACTAGATGACGGTGATTTTAGTGCGTATCGAGTAAAAGCAGCGTGGCGGATTACTGATACTATAGATACGACGTTAAGTTTAGGCATGACAGACCAAGATGACACGAACTCTTCTGATCTAATCGTATTAGGGCCGCCTGAATATAGTCTTGGGCTATCTCTTGGTGGAGTAACCGGAACCTCTCAAGGGAAAGTGGGGACGTCAATTAGTGATAAAACAAAAACCGAAACTAGCGACGCGGCCTTACGAATTAATATTAGTGGTGAAACAGTAGACTTCTCCTCGATTACGACCTATTGGGATTTTGAGCAGAATGGTTCATTAGAGCTGGACGGAACGAGTGCACGGGCGTTAGAGTTTTTTGGCATTCCACAGGAGACGGAAAGTTTCTCGCAAGAACTTCAATGGCTATCCATTATGAATGAGAGCTGGGATTGGGTAGCTGGGCTTTACTATTATGAGCAAGAGAGTTCATTTGAGGGCTTAGTTGACCGCAGCGACACAGCCGCCGTTGCGGGGGGCCCTTCATACGTATCGCAAGGCTATCAGAATGCGGAAACGCTAGCCTATGCTGCCTTTGGCCAGACAACCTACCATCTAGATGATAGCTGGTCATTAACATTAGGCGGCCGCTACAACTATGAGGAGAAGAAGGCTATTGTACGAAAATCTAAATATGTTGCAGTGACAGTTACTCCTGAATATTCCGATAAACAGGACTGGACCGAATTCACCCCCAAAGCAACCTTACAATACACACTTGAGGATGAAGGTATGGTTTATTTCACCTTTGCCCGTGGCTTTAAGAGCGGTGGATATAATTATACGGCAAGTACTATTAATCCAATTACCGGTGAGCCAGAGCCCCCAGTCGATCCCGAGCTTTTGGATATGTACGAGTTTGGCTGGAAAACTGAGCTTATGGATAACCGTTTTCGTTTAAATGGTAGCCTTTATTATTACGATTATCAGGATTTGCAAGTAACGGCAAATACGACAGACCCCAGCTCAGGCGTGCAGGCAAATATTACGCGAAATGCCGCCAATGCGGAGGTGTTAGGATTGGATCTGGAATTCACTTTACTCGTGGGGGAGTACTGGACACTAAATGGTGCGTTTAATTTTATGGATTCCGAGTATCAAGATTTTATCGCCTCCGCACAGATGTATAATGGCGTACTCAACAACAATTCTGATCCCGGAATGTCTGCAGTAGCTTACGATGCATCTGGACATGAGCTACTTAGAGCACCGGATTTTTCAGGCTACATGACTATTAGTTACGATATTCCAGTTAGCTCGGGTAGAGCGCCTGTTTCAGTTACCTATTCCTATAAAAGTTCGTATAAATACGATTTTATTGCAGACACTTCTACAAGCGCCCTAGAACAGGATGCGTACGGTATTTTGAACGCTAGGGCAAGTTACTACACTTCAGATGATAAATGGCAATTTACGATTTGGGGTAAGAATTTGTTGGATGAAGATAATTACTATGACGATATAAATGCTAACCCAGCAGGTATTCGTGGATCGGTAGGTGCACCAATAACCTACGGAATTGAATTAGGTTATCACTTCTAAAGAATTCGGTCTCAGCTAGACTTGGGCTCTTTATGAGCCCTTTTTTACTTCCCCCGCCCCGCACTGAAATTGGTTTACACCTGCGAGTCCCATTTAGGAGATTACCACCGAAAATTCTCACTATTGAGAAAAGCGCTCAGCGTAACTGATGCGTATAGCAATTGATAATCACACTTAGATCACGAAAATCGGAGATTCAAACGAAACTTATCACACTGTATAAAAATGTGATCCCGAAAGGTCACAAAAGCCCTGTGACAGAACTGATTAGTATTTCTTAGAAGTAGAAAATAAAGACACTGACTAGTTCACTTTCTGAATAGCAAAACATGACTCCGCGCCAACCTAAGCTAAGCAACCGCTCTTCTCTATTCTGCAAACGCCCCCGAGATGACGAAACGTTTCAGCTCGAATCAAATGACGACCAAGATTGAATACACTTGAAATCGCCGCATAATCCCTCAAAAATTGTAGAGTCTGCTAGATGGACTTAAACTCCGGCATACGCCGCCCTTCATGCTAGTCGATTCACGCGATTGATCGGCGCGGAAACTCTCTTAAGTACGGCGGAGCTGGGCGCGCAACTTAAGGACTTCAGCTCTGGCTTCTCGAAGCTCATTGGCGTGGACTTCTGATTGACCCGGTTTGACAGCGTTAACCCACTTATAAAGGCTGTGGGCAGAGCACCCTAAACGCTCTACTACTTCGGCGACAGAATAGCGCTAAGTTGTCTACTTTACTCGGGGAAGTCCAGACACCCATTGGGTTGGCCGTTTACTACGCTGGGCTGCTGGATAGGACCTACTTCGGAGATCGGTCGGACGATCTTACCAAAGCAGGTACCCGAAAAGAGCGCAAGCGCTCTGCACATAAATTGCCGGCGGTAGGTCAAGTACCGGAAGAACCAGATCGTCCGATCACTATTGACGACATGCAAGATGGTTTAACTCGAAACCTAGGTGTTCACAACTATATCGGCATTGTTTCCGGGCTGCGCAATAATCTCTCCCATGGCAGCACGATGGTGGAGCCTGACAGTATATCCAGCCCGAACGGCTGAGCTAATAAACCATTTAAACAGCAACGCGCAAGCACCGTCTATTATTGAATAGCGATGCCATCGCGGCGTATATGTTGCGACTGCTAGGTGATTCATTGGATTTTAAGCCCTCGACATGGAACTGGCGGTTGCCTGAAGGTCATTTATGAACCCGCCTTAAGTCGCTCAATTTCCAAAACCGTCACAGAGCGTCACAGAGCGTCACAGAGCGTCACAGAGCGTCACAGAGCGTCACAAGCTATCAAAACCAACAGACGAAAAAAAACGGCAAGCCAGTGAGTAACTGATTTGCCGTTCTTTAATGTGGTAGCGGGGGCAGGATTCGGTTATGAGAATTAGCCTATTAATATACCTACAGTATACTTAGGTGGCATTAATTGGCATAAAAAGGCGTATTAGTAGCGATTTTCCATATTTTGCGTTTTAATCTGAGAACACTTAACCACAATTGAGGTTGTTCTTGATGGGCGCGAGTGGCACGGCAAACGCCATGGATGAGACGACCTTCGGGCTCGGTGAAAGCTTTTCTGCTATTGAGGAGTGGGCTAGGGCGGAAAACTTCCAGCCGGAATTGTTGCTCACTTACCACATCTTAGGTCTTGATCATCATACCGTAGCTATCGCCAACTTGGCCACGGAGATCGTAAAGGAAGAATCTCAACAGGTAATCGCAGAGTGGGCTGGTAGTCAAATAGCTCAACGGCTCTCAGAATTTTCTCATGCCTTCATTGCTTCCGATATATACGCAACTCACACGGAAATAACGATCAGCGGTAGTAACAAAAAAATTGCCAAGGTCCTGCGTGATAAAAAAGATCGTTCGTTTTTACTATTCCTATTACTTACCTCAAGCCCCAATTTTACCCACTGTCGCTACCCACAAGAAGCTGTGATTAACCATCAACGGCTGAAGGTTTGGCTGATATTGCAAGCGGCTGAGCGTCTAGCCGGCAAAGGACAAGCGAGAGATGCTCTCATCAGTACTGTTGCCAGATTTCTTTCGCAGCCAAGAGATGAAGGAGGATGGCCGGTAATTTGTGCCCTGCTGGATCAGTTGCATCAATCTACACGAGGGTTCAGGGTCACATATCGCCAATTTTCCGATGCCGTTGCCATCGCTGCCGCTCGGGGGAGTCTAGAGGCTGAGGTTCGCCGAAGTGCATCAGGGTTTTTCAATGCGCTAGGTAAGTTAGCTGACGGCGAATATGATCCTATTCGCTCTCACCAGGCGTCGCGAATTGCCGGTCTTGATCAAATTGCTTCGCTAGCGAGTAGTAAAGAGGCAGAGATCGAAATTGCACCACCCTTGTTTAATGTAGATGGACAAGGGTTCATCTCCTTAGATGTGGATGACACCGAGCACGAGGGTTCGAGTACAGATAGTGAGCCGGCGTTTGTTCTCGATGTTGATCCTACAGATACCGCCGCAGAGCACGCCATTTCGGTAAAGACCTTTCATCTGCTCTCGCAGGAAGAGGCTAATTATTTGCCGTGGTCGTTGACGGGCGTATTGCCGCCTGAGCGCGCAGCCTTGGAGTGCTGGATCGAGGCAGGGCTCGAATCAGTGAGCGCGGAGCGAAGTTTAGGCGCGGCTATTGTTGGTCTCTCAGCAATGTGCTCAAGATCCTTTTATTTCACGCTCGCGTTTCAGGTTACTGAGTCCGTGGGCTTTGAGTGGTCATTGAACGAAGATCTCACTGCGGTGCATCGCCTTGCACCTCGGCGCCGCTCATCATGGGAACCGAATGCAAAGCAGGTTAATCTGGTAAGACCCTTTCAAAAGGTACTGACTATCGAGATTGCTCCAGGTATTAGTCGCGTCTTGAGGGCAGTCAGAGAAAAAGCGGAAGGCAATCCTAAAACGCTTCATGCTCTGTGGAGATCTGTTAGCGACGAAAAAATGGAGACGTGGTTTCACCGAGAGCGTAGCGATGATATATCCCGTGTACTGACCACCATGCCAGGTAAGTGGGCTGCTCAAGCTGCATACGACCGAAGTGGAGATCATAACTTAACACGACTACTAATGGCGGAGCCTAATAGTGGTCTGCCCGCATCATGCGCCTATGGGTATTGGAGCGCTGGCGATGTTAAAAAAGCGATAGCGCGACCTGTTCTCTCTTCAGGGCCATTGGCAGATCAAATCAATGTAATGGGCAGTCGTCTAGTCATGGAGGCCGCTTATCTCGATAGCTGGATAGATCAAATCAAATCCAAACTTTTTGAAACCCCGGGGCTAGATTTTGTTGCGGGTCATAATCGCATTGCGACATTCTGTGTGGTGGCGCTCTATGCTGCAACTGGATGCCGCCATACCCAAGATCCATTTGAGTCACTTTCGTACTTTGATCTGGAGGGGCGGTACGTCTATATCGACGACAAGTCTGACGGTGTGTTGCATAACGGTCGCCTTACACCCTTACCCGAAGGAGTGTGCCGACTAGTCGCTCAATACATTGATTATCTTAAGTGGCTAGCGGAGCAGCTGAGCACTATTGCACCAGCGCTTTCAAAGGAGTTGGTATGCTTGATAGAAGGAAAGCCTGCAAGCATGCCTCTTTTCTTCTTGCTTGATGCAGAATTGAACTGGCATTCGTTATCGGTCACAAACAACCAGCTTCCTGGGTTACCATTTGTTGAGTGGGAGTTGCGGGTTAATCAGCTTCGTCACCGCTATGAACAGGTACTGCCGCGAGCTGGCGTGCATCCTGAGGTGGTGGATGCGTGGACTGGGCACTCCGAGCGCGGTGCCTCGACATACTCCGATTCCTCGCCTCGGTGCTGGATCGATGATGTCAGTGAATATAGCGAAGCGATTAACAATGTGTATAACGAGTTAGATTTACCGACGTCATTCCCGCTCCCAGTATTACCGAGCCTCGGTGTGAAAAACCAGTTTAACCCGCTACGAACGCAAAAATTCGGCATAAGGTTCCGTAAAGAAGAGCGTGCGAAAAATCGGAAAAAGGCGATTAGTGAGGCTCACCGCGATATCAATCTTTTCCTAAGGAATAGGAAAATAGCGGATCTGGATAAAACTGAAATTGAACGGCTTGCAAAGAAGATGCTGTTCAATGACCGTAGTGTGCCAGCACCGTATGCTGCAATACGGCTTGAGATCCTAAATCGCAAAATCCGTAAAGAAGGCGATCCAAACAAGCGAGTTATCACAAAGACTATTGCAGAAATGCAGCCCGAGAAATCCTACATAAGTGAAGGGGTAATTCCTGCGCTAAAAACAGTACCCGGACTAGACACGTGGGCGAGTGAGGTGCTGAGTGCGAGCAGCCAAAACCGGATGTCGAAGATCGGGGCCGCATCTCTTGGTGCGGTTGTTTTGAGTATCGTAAAGCGCATTAGCTACCGTCAGCTCGTTCAGGATGTCGCGTCTGGCAGGCATTATAGGGTGGTGCAGCATGGGGATCGATATTTTGTTGAGTACAACGAGACGTTAGAACTTGATGATCTTAAAGCGCCCGTTCAGCGTCATGAGGTGAACTATAAGCTTGCTAGTCTGCTCCAGAAAGGAATTGGGCATAGTGGCAAAGAAAAGATATTGGAGGATTCTCCGCACGATGCGCTGAAATCACTCCCCGTTGGCAATTTCATTGGAGCTGATGTCCATGCTCGTGATCTGAAGGCATTGACGGGAAGTCTCTGCGCCACTATCGGTCAATATAACTTAATTGCAATGCCCAGCGCAGTTGCTGGTGCGCTCAGTGAGCGTCATCCACCGACCTCAGCCCCAATACAAGACATATTGCGTATTGTTGAGGGGCGATATGTAAAGCTCCCCAAAACAAAAAGCGAGGAAGATGATGTGTTCGCGGCAGAGATCCCAGAAATTGAGGGAAATGCCGCAGACCTAGATAAAGTACAACTCCAGAATAACGCTAACTCCTACTTGCAAGAAATTTACAATGAACTCAAAAAATATGAGCCAAATCTAAGGTCGGCAAAAGCGACAGTTATCGCTATCACCGCAATATCAGAGAAGCGCAAAAATGATGTGTCTAATGCGGTCCTGCAACTGGGCTATTGGATTGGCGGAAAACTACGATCGGGAAAAGGGCGAGGTAAGAACTTTTCGCCCTACGCGATTGACACCATCACAACTTACTTCAGTACTTTACGCGGGCCATTTGCAGGTATTTTGTATAACACTGACCTGACGGCGCTGGAGAGTGAAGAGCTAACGGATTGCTATGAAGAATTGCTTGAAGATGCGAAAGAAAATAAGAAAGATTTAAAATATTTCGGGGATTTACTTCAAGTCTTTCATGGTTGGGTTGCTCAATATGGCCTAGAGGAGCCTGACTGGTCAGAACTCGATCTAGGGGGTTCTTCGCGCCACGTTAGGGCTGGCCTAGTTTCAGAAACGGACTACTTGGCCGTCTTGCGGCACCTTCAAGGGAGTAGTAATTGGCAACAAACTGATCACTTGTTCCTTGGCTTTGTTCTACTCTTAAGTTTTCGTTTTGGTCTTCGAAGTAAGGAGGCCCGGTTTCTGCGAAGAAAAAATTGGTGTGAGTCCGGCGGTCAAATATGGGTGCTTGTCGAGAACAATAGAAAGCGTCGCCTAAAAAGCTATATGAGCCGTCGCGCGGTACCACTCTTATTTCAATTGGATGATATTGAAATACAATTGATTGAAATGATGCTTGCTCATTATGACGCCACAGCTGGTGAGGGGAAAAACGAGTATCTACTTAATGAAACTATTGATGGCAGGCCGCAATTAACAAGTAAGCACAGTAATATTCCGAAGGCGTTGATCAAGCTGCTGCGCCAGGTCACTGGAACCTCTCATTTAGTCCTCCATCATTGCCGGCATGCGTTTTACAATACGTTATTTGCGGTGCTTTGCCCTGCCGAGTCTTTGTTGCATTCTCGATTAAGTAAGAACCTCAATGCACCGCAAATCCGAGAGAATATATTGGGACCTCGAAGTGATCTAACTCGGCGAATAGGTATGGCGGTGCCGCGTCTAATGGGGCATTCAGGGCCAAGTAGTGGGCTTAAGAACTATAACCACTTAATGACGGAGTGGTGTGATGCGTTGACACCGGTGGTAAGTGAGCGTTGCTTGGAGGTTAGTGGCGCCCTTAATACGGGTGACCTAGAAGAGTCTAGGCCGATGATCGCCATGCTTGATCAATCCCCATTGGATTATCCGGTGCCCTCGTTGGAACGTGTGCTTAAGACGCTGAGATTAGTTTCGCAAGGACGGAGTTATGCAAAAGCAGGTGAATTAGCTGGGTTGGAGCCAGCGCTCCGCGCCAATTTAGAAGACGTTATTAGTAAAACAACTAATAAAATGAGATTTAAGCGCCGCCAGAGTGATTGGAGCGCGGGTGATGATCATGATGAAAAGGATTGGTTTATCGGTAGGGAAATGCCTAATGCCCTTTTGCACTATATTCAAGAATCTGCATGGAACAGGCTTATCAATTTTTCTAAGGGCCGCAATTTCGTTATCGATAATGAGCAGTTTCCGCAATATGAAATCGAAAGAATACATGAGTTTGTTGGTGAGCGTCGCCATTTACTCTTCGTGACAAGCGAAAGTTGTGCTTTCGTGAAGTATGTCCTCAATCAGCTTCAGCTATCAAGTGAGGCGTGTCTTGGTGTGGCAAAAGGAGATGATCCTGATATTAAGGATATTTTGCGTGTTCACGGGTTTCTTATTGATAGGGAATTCGAGCCAGCAGGCGCTGTAGGGGCAATTCGAATTGACCCATTCCCAGATCCTTACCGTGGCGGAGTGTATCTTAAGAAGTATGGAGGGGTAGTGGTAGGTAGACGGAAAGAAGGGATTATACGCAACAACCACGAGCTTGCAGTCGCCTTTATTGCGATTGCAGTAATTGTGTTCAGCTCGACTGGTGATGCCTGAATTATGTGTAGTAGCTCAGACTTGATCTGACAGTTACCCGTTTTTTTGCCGGTGTCTGCCAGTTTAGATCTGAGCTAAATTCTTCTCAGCCCAGATCGTTTTACCATCAAGTAAAGTTGCCATTGGCGTTCTGCCGCAGCACATCTTGCCCTGATGAGTTCGCTCATTGTTGTAATATTTAATCCATTCGTCCAGATCTTTTTGTAGCTCGTTAATGTCGGCATACAGTTTCTTGCGGAAGGTGATCTGATAGAACTCTTGTAGAATGGTCTTGTGGAAGCGCTCGCAGATCCCGTTGGTTTGCGGATGCATTGCTTTCGTCTTCGTATGATCAATGTCATTGATCGCCAAATACAGCTGATAATCATGCTGCTCAACACGACCACAATACTCCGTTCCACGATCCGTCAATATCCGCAACATCGGTAATTCATGTTGTTCGAAGAACGGTAATACCCGGTCGTTGAGTGCGTCGGCTGCCGTTATTGGTGTCTTCGTCGTGTACAATTTACAGAAGGCGACTTTGCTGTAGGTGTCGACAAATGTCTGCTGGTAAATCCGACCAACACCCTTGAGATTGCCCACGTAGAAGGTGTCCTGAGAGCCAAGATAGCCGGGATGATGGGTTTCAATTTCCCCGCATGCTTCGTCATCATGTTTCTTCTTTTCAAGGGCTGCAACCTGGGCATCACTCAGAATTATCCCGTCAGTAGCGACTCGCTCTT
>NZ_JANZNQ010000090.1 GCF_027257955.1 Zhongshania aquatica
TACTCCAACTCTTGTAATGTTCATATAGGGCTTCTCCTCATCTTCTGAATGGCAAATTGACACTTACCATTCTGGCGCATTGACGCTGCATTGCTAGGGTGAGGAGGAGTCCATCCCATTGCTTACAAATACTTCAGCCAAAAACTGTCACAACATAAGGCACGTAATAGCGCCTTCACGAAAGTCTCTGTTGAGCCAAGCCCATCGGTGTTAACTGGCTTGATGCTAGAAGTGGGGAATTGCAAAGTTCATTGCCCTGACAGTATGCCCATCTCCTCCTTTATTTCTCTCGTGAAATCACTCGCATGATGCGCTGGAGTGCGTCCTGTTCAATCTATCTGCATCGTGATCCGGTCGATTTCCGCAAAGCCATCAACGGTCTTGCGGTGATTGTCGCCGAGCAAATGGCGCTATCGCCTTATGACCCCGCGCTGTTTGTTTTCTGTAACAAAAACCGCTCGCAACTGAAGGTGCTTTATTGGGATGAAACGGGATTTGCGTTATGGCAAAAACGCTTAGAAAAAGACAAATTCAAATGGCCAAAGAAGCATTCATCATCGACGGTGGTGATCAGTCATGAACAGTGGGGTTGGTTATTAAGAGGATTTAATTTGTCTGATTTTAAACCCCATTCCCGTTTATTTTTTACTGCTGTTTCCTGATTTTTTAGTATAATAGCCGCTATTGCGTATTCCGACCCAACCTGATCACCGCCTGCGACGCAACGTGATCACCTGTTGCGAACGAGCGTGATCACTCATTGCGATTTAAAGTGATCACTTTACGGGACTTATCGCAACGGGTGATCACGT
>NZ_JANZNQ010000091.1 GCF_027257955.1 Zhongshania aquatica
AGATGGTGGCTCCGCCACCCGTTTGCTTCCACGGCAAACCGACTACCAAGGCGTGTAATTGCTCCTCATCTAGCGGCATAGCCTGGCCCTCGCGCAGCGCGCACCAATGGAATTTACCTTGATGCAGCCGGCGTGCCGCCAGCCACAAACCAAAACCATCATGCACTAAGATCTTCATTCGGTTGGCGCGTTTGTTGGCAAACAGATACGCACAATGCGGACGAGCTTCACCGAAGCGTTGCACTACGCGAGCTAGGGTAGTGTCCGGCCCTGCCCGCATATCCAGTGGCTCTCGTGCCAGCCATATCTCATCAATACGAATCATGACAATGACGTCAGCCAAGAAGCCAGTTGTGGAAGCTGAGACATTGGCCAATGAATACTGACTGGCCCCAGTGAGCCGCTAGTAAACTCAACTTTAACTGAGGCATCGTGGGGTGGGGTATTGCTTGAGATTGAGCGAACCGGCAACGGTACTTTAATGAAATCATCGCCACCCTCAGCGGCCTTGGCTTCAAGCTGACGACGCCATTTATGAACGAGGTTGGCATTGATGTTAAATCGCTGAGCGACACTCGCCACCGAGGTCTCTGGTGCATGACTTGCCGCCACCACCTGCTCCTTAAACTGGAGCGAGTGCTTGCGACGCGGTGGCGTGCTTGGAGAGGGAAGTAATCCTTGAGTATTCATAATAGGTGTCCACTTAAAATGAGGTGGACACCAAGGCTACTAGCTTAAAATCGAATGGAAAGGTGAGTTCGCCGGACGGTTAC
>NZ_JANZNQ010000092.1 GCF_027257955.1 Zhongshania aquatica
CTAGACCCGCAGGCTTACCTGAAAGACGTGATGGAGAAACTGCCGACACATCGCGCCTCAAACATTGGTGAGCTACTGCCGCACAATTGGCAGCCTTGATGTAAGGTGAGTTCGCCGGACGGTTACGCTCAATTTAGTGAGCTTGATGCGGTACTGACAAGCCACCGCTTTGAGGCGAAGCCAATCAACTTAAATGGTTAAAATGAGTGTTCGGTAACTAATAGATGACGTAAAGCCCCAGTAGGTCTTCCTACTGGGGCTTTTTTTGTAGCTGCTTTATAAGACTGAGAACCGGAGTTTTGGTTTTGACTTTATCTTTTGCGTCTCCCGTCTCCCGTCTAGCGTGGCGCTGTTGGGGGTGCTGCGGGCTTTAAAAAGACTTACGACAGCCTGCGGCTCTTAATTGAGTATGGCGTGTGCTGATGACCTACTTTGTGTTGCGAGCAGTGCTCGCAATGCCTTCGGGATGCCTCCGCTACGCTGCGTCACACCAAGCTCGTTCTTGCAGAACAGAGCTTGTCGCATGGGCCCGGTATTTAGTGAGAGAGGCTCCTCGCGTCCTAAATAAAAAACCCCGCACAGCATAGCTGAACGGGGTGTTTTATTTAGAAGCCTGGCGATGACCTACTCTCGCATGGGGAAACCCCAAACTACCATCGGCGATGACACGTTTCACTTCTGAGTTCGGGATGGGATCAGGTGGTTCCATGTCTCTATGGTCGCCAGGCAAA
>NZ_JANZNQ010000093.1 GCF_027257955.1 Zhongshania aquatica
CGATACCGTATGACTTCTGGCAGCACTAACTGGCCGTTTAGGCGGCTGGGAATCTGCAAATACAAGAACCATTCATATCTAGCCTTGTCTATGCCGCCGTCAGGTTTCAACAAGAGTGGTCGCGTGGCTTTTGGCGGTAGACGCCGGTCAATACTGGCATCTCTGAGCATGTTGCCGGCCGCCAGCTCCTGTCGAGTTTGGCTCAAGACCGCTGCCAACCGTTGTGTTTTATCGGTGCCTTCGATGCGTAGACAGCAAAAGAGTGATCGTAACAGGCCGGTTCTCAACGTGAATTCCGTATCCAGGTGTTGCCAGAACGCCTCATCCGCCGACTGCTTCTGATTGCCGAGGTACCGGCAGACTGAACTCAGCTCGTTGGCATTGAGAACCTGGAACGCTTGTTTCTGTACAGCATGGAATGACGTATTGGGGTCGATACGATCATCAACAAACAGGCACAAGATTTCTGCAGCCTTACTCACATTGGTAGCCGCCTTTTGCCAATCCCGATAAACTCGATCCTGCGCCAGCTGATGTGCTCGTTGCTTTACCTGTCGAACGTGGTGAATGAACCCTTCGGCCATCCGTTCCAACCCCTCCTGATATCGAAACTGTAGGTAGCAAAGCAGATATAGGCACTGGTTCTCTGGCGACTGACGCTTGATTTTGGCGCCGTAATATTGAATCCGTTCGGCATAGTGCTGCTGATTTTTTTGAGACAGAGAAAG
>NZ_JANZNQ010000094.1 GCF_027257955.1 Zhongshania aquatica
CACAGAGCGTACAACAACTCCGGCAACTTCGACTCACCGGCTTAGCGGACGCACTGGAAGCGCAGTTCCGTCAGCCCAATACCTACGACGAGCTTGGCTTCGCAGAGCGTATCGGCTTAGCTATTGAGCAGGAAGTTACCTACCGGAACGACAAACGATTGCAGCGCTTACTCAGCGCTGCACGCTTTAAAGAAATAGCAAGATTGGCGGACGTTGACTACAGCCATCCGCGCGGACTTAAGCCAAGCACTGTTGCCGCCCTGCAAAGCAATCATTGGATTAGCAAAGGGCATAACTTAGTGATGACCGGCCCGACGGGCTGCGGCAAAACCTATCTTGCCTGCGCTCTCGGCCACCATGCTTGCGTACAGGGTCATCCAACTCGGTACTTCCGCGCCTCTCGGCTGTTTGAGCAACTTACCATCGCCCACGGTGATGGCAGCTATCTCAAGCTCCTCGCGCAAATCGCCAAAGCAGACGTACTGATCATTGACGACTGGGGTTTAGAGCCGCTGACGCAAGTGCAAAAAAACGACTTGCTGGAAATCATGGAGGATCGGCACAACAAAAAAACAACGATAGTAACGAGCCAGCTTCCGGTGGAAAACTGGCATGACTTTATCAATGATCCAACGTTGGCTGACGCCATCTTGGATCGACTTTTACACAACGCTCACAAAATCAATTTGAAGGGGGAATCCATGCGAAAAC
>NZ_JANZNQ010000095.1 GCF_027257955.1 Zhongshania aquatica
GTAAGCGCTCAACAAACCCCACCCTATTTATTCTTTGCAATCTCGACTAAGGCATCTATAGTTTTCATAAGCTCAGGATGAGCCCATAGCATGGAAGGCATTCTCAGGATGAGGACTTGCAAGGGATGGTGGGGCATTGCCAAGAAGGCGGCTGCCTTCCTGCTACTTTATTTGTTTTCTCAGTGTTTTGCCCAAGGCAGCAGCGCCTGCAACTCTTCCTCGGTCTTTACGCTTGGGAGTGTTGCGAACACGTCGCGCAAATAGTGGTAAGGCTCAAGTCCATTGGCCTTTGCCGTTTCAATCAGGCTGTACAGTGATGCACTAGCGTGGGCACCTCTTGGCGTGGCGCTAAATAACCAATTCTTTCGGCCAATGACGAACGGTCTTATCGCGTTTTCCGCTAGGTTGTTGTCGATGTTCACATCGCCGTCGTCGGTATAGCGAATCAGCTTTTCCCAGTTTTTATCTAGGTAACCTAGCGCGGTTCCCAGCGCGCCTTTCGGTAACGTGCTGTGCAAGGTCTTATCCAGCCATTCTCGCAGCACTTGGAGTAGGGGCACGCTGAGCTCTTGTCTCAGTGTGTACCGATCTTCACGACTGATGTGCTTTGCCTGCTTTTCCACAGCATAAAGCTTCGCAATGAAGTTAATGGCAACATCGGCTTTGCCGATGCGCTTTGCTTTTTTGTCTTTGGGTGTAGCCGC
>NZ_JANZNQ010000096.1 GCF_027257955.1 Zhongshania aquatica
GCAAGTCGCCGTGCATCCTCGCGTTCATCATGCCGGTGGCCACACCACCGACCCATTGCACATGGCCAAAGCACATCGCAAACATCAGGAGTGGTCACCCCAGCGGTTTCTGAGCTGGGCAGCGAGTATCGGCCCCCATGCCGAGACCGTCATTGAGCATCAGTTGGCGAGTCGTCGTCACCCTGAACACGGTTATCGCGCCTGCCTCGGTCTGCTTAATCTCAGCAAGAAGTATGGCAAAGCGCGCTTAGAAGCCGCTTGTCATCGCGCGGTACACATCGGCGGTATGCATTACAAAAACATCGCTTCCATCCTCAGCAATAGCATGGACAAAGTCCCGATCAATACCGCTGAAACCGAGTCGAAAACCACCTTGCCACTGACGCATGCCAATGTGCGTGGCAGCGATTACTACCATTAACCCCAGTCCAAACCTAAGCCCAAATTAAGCTAAAACCAAAACCAAAACCAAAACCAAAAGGAAACACACCATGAACCACCAACACACTCTGCAACTGCTGCACAGCCTGCGACTCACCGGCATGGCTGATGCCCTTGCTCAGCAACTGGATCAACCCACCACCTACGAGGAGCTGGGCTTCTTCGAGCGCCTCAGCTTACTGGTCAATAGTGAGTCTACTTGCCGAGACAACCGTAAAATTGTCCGCTTACTGAGACAGGCTAAATTGAG
>NZ_JANZNQ010000097.1 GCF_027257955.1 Zhongshania aquatica
AATCGTTGGAGAGTTCGGCCAGTAAAACTCGAAACTCATCGGTCAAACCATTCTCCGCATCTTCAAGCCATTGGGGCAATGCTTGCCGAAGCTTATTGATGCCGATCGGTGCGATAACGCCGTATTCACCAACTAACCCTCGAATCTGATTTGCCTTGGCCGTACGCTGACCAACAAGCTCCTCTCGCACCCGATGCGCAGCTTGAATATCTTGCTGCTTGACCGTTTTAACGCCAACAAACCTCATTCCAGGACGCCCCATGGCTTCGCAGATTGCTTCCGCATCGACACGATCATTCTTGTTACTTTTTACGTAGGGCTTCACGAACTGAGCCGCAATCAGTTTAACGGTGTATCCCCGCCGCTGTAGCGCTCGCCCCCAATGATGGGCAGAAGCGCACGCTTCCATTCCAACCTCGGCTCTTTTTGGTACGCGCTGACAGAGCATATCAAGCCACTCATGACGCTTGAGCTTTACTTGCCACTGAGTCTTTTCATGCCGATCAACACCGTGAACATGAAAAACAGATTTTGCGATATCTACTCCAACTCTTGTAATGTTCATATAGGGCTTCTCCTCATCTTCTGAATGGCAAATTGACACTTACCATT
>NZ_JANZNQ010000098.1 GCF_027257955.1 Zhongshania aquatica
TGAGAGCCAAGATAGCCGGGATGATGGGTTTCAATTTCCCCGCATGCTTCGTCATCATGTTTCTTCTTTTCAAGGGCTGCAACCTGGGCATCACTCAGAATTATCCCGTCAGTAGCGACTCGCTCTTCCAGTGCTTTAAGCCGCTTTTTAAAGTTCTCAAGACCATTGCGTAACCAGATTGACCGAACACCACTGCCAGAAACAAAGACGCCTATTCTGCGTAGTTCGTTACTAGTTCGGTGCTGACCATGGGCTGGCTGCTCAATGGCATAACTAATGACCGCTTGTTCTATCGTTTCATCGACTCGATTTTTGGTATTAGGGGTTCTGCGGCTTTTGTTAATCAAATTCTCGATCCCGCCATCATCAACCAGCTCACGATAGCGATAGAACGTATCCCGCGATACGCCCATGACCTTGCATGCTTTAGAAACGTTACCGAGCTCTTCCGCTAAATTTAGCAGACCTGCTTTGTGTTTAATGATGGGATTGCTAGTATGGAGCATGAGAGTTACCTTTTTGTTTTGATTTAAGATTCGACACCTTTATCAAAACGGGTAACTCTCTCTTCTTCAAGAAGATATGTCAGATCAGATCGAGACTTCTACA
>NZ_JANZNQ010000099.1 GCF_027257955.1 Zhongshania aquatica
TCCAACCAACAACACGACGAGAGTGAAGATCCATCACTGCGGACAAATAATGCCATTGGTTTTTTACTTTTAAGTAGGTTACATCAGCGACCCACACTTTGTTTTTTTGATCTGGCAGTGCGCCGTCAGATCTTAGGTTCTCGCCAGAGGAAAGAAAGCGCCTCATGCCCGGCGCTCTGTACGTCACTCGCGTTACTCGGGCTATTAAACCCAATTCCTGCATAAGACGTGCTACACGCTTCTTGCTAGTCGCAACACCCTGCTTTTGTAGCTCCTTCCAGATCCTAGGGCTACCGTAGCGTCCTTCTACTTTGTCGTAGATTTTCTGTATCTCGATCTTCAGCGCTCTATCTTCACAGGCTCGATTCGAGGGTTCACGCTTCAACCAATCGTAATAGCCGCTTCGCGACACACCAAGCCAAAAAGCCAGATTCTTAATTCCTAGCTCTATTCCGAATCTCTTGATAAATGTAAGCGTTCATTTCAAGACGTAGTTGACTTACTCCACGTCCCGAAGTGGTCTCAGCAAACCCGGCGAGATCTTATATTGCTTCGTGCCGTCTTCGGCTAACACGATGACACTCTTGCGATTGATTT
>NZ_JANZNQ010000009.1 GCF_027257955.1 Zhongshania aquatica
CGCGGTGGCGTGCTTGGAGAGGGAAGTAATCCTTGAGTATTCATAATAGGTGTCCACTTAAAATGAGGTGGACACCAAGGCTACTAGCTTAAAATCGAATGGAAAGGTGAGTTCGCCGGACGGTTACAATTGAGCTTCGAGTAGGGGGATACTTTGATCAATATCGCTACTGCCATTTGTCATTGGGAGTAAGATGTTCTGTATCCCTACACAAACTCGGCTTACCGCAGTAATGTTTAAAATTGATGAGGTTCCCGCAACTGCATGGACCGCACGATATAGCTTATGCATAGATTCTTTGGAATGGCCTGATGTTTTACAGTTAAGCCAAAGATCCATGATCTCAGTAAGCTTTTGATCTAGTTTTAAGACGTAACTTTCTTGCAACTCAGCTAGCTGAGTGTCTACCGAGTCTGAACTACTTTTACTGTTTTGATTCATGATAGTTCTGCCAAATTGTTCTAATCTCGTTGCCTAATGTCATCGGATTAAATGGCTTGGTAATCACATTTTCGGCACCCATTTTCTTTAGCTTTTCGACTTCATCGGCTTGTGCTTTCGCGGTCATAAATACTATTGGTATATCGGCAAATTCCGGCATTTCTTTAATTCGTTTTAATAACTGTGGGCCGTCCATGCCCGGCATCATTACGTCTAGAAGCACGAGTTGTGGTTTAAAGTTACCTATCTCATCCAGCCCTTCGTAGCCATCGGAACATATTTTTAGATCGAATCCTGCGACTTGCTTAAGTGCAATTTCAGCTACAAGGCGAATATCGGGTTCGTCCTCAACGTACATTATTTTGGTAAATTCTACTGAAGTATTCATTAAGGGCTGCTTTTTGTGGGGTTGGCGCGCTGAAGGTCGATGTAAAATTCGCTGCCTTTGTCGGGTTCAGACTTAAAAGAAAGTGTGCCTTGGTGTTGCTCAACGATAGCTTTTGAAATATGGAGGCCAAGTCCAGTGCCGCTCATCGCTCTTTTGTCTGAGGTGTCCGCCTGCGTGAATTTTTCGAAAACTCTGCTTTGGAAATCTAGTGGAATACCACGGCCTTTATCACATACCGCAATACGAATTTTGTCATCCATCAATTTAGCAGTTATTTCAATGATGGAATCTTGATTAGAGAATTTTGCAGCGTTCGACATCAAGTTACTCATAACTTGCATTAGTCGATCAGGATCCACATCAATATAAATAGGATCTGGGCAGAAGATTAATGCAAATTTCACATGGTGCTTTTCAGCATAGGCTTGATTGTCGAATATAGCGGTTTCAAGAAATGGTTTTACTCGTATAACTTGTTTGTTGAACTGCATCTTTTCAGATTCTATTTTTGATATATCTAGAATGTCGTTAATGAGTAAGAGCAAACGATCACTGTTCTTGTGCGCGATGTTAATTAACATGTCACCTTGACTAGAATTTGGCTTTATAGCACCGCCAATAATGAGTTCTAATGAGGCTTTAATTGATGTTAGCGGTGTGCGGAGTTCATGACTAACAGTAGCGATGAATTCGTCTTTGATTTGCTGTTCATGCACTCGCCGGATCGCACTGCGCAGCTGTTCTTCAGTTTCTTTTCGTTCAGAGATGTCGCGCACAATACCGGTAAACATCCGCTGCCCATTGACTTCCATTTCGCTAATGGCGAGTTCAAGAGGGAACGTGCTGCCATTTTTACGCAAGCCGGTAACTTCTCTGCCGATGCCGATGATCTTCTTCTCACCAGTACTCAGGTAGTTGTCTAAATATTGGTCATGTTCAGCTCTGTAGGGATTGGGCATAAGCATTGACACATTTTTTCCGGTCAACTCATCGAGACGGTAGCCGAATATATTTTCTGCGGCGGGATTTACGGTTTCAATGAGCCCGCAGTCGCTAATGGTAATAACGCCATCAACAATGGTATCTACAATGGCCTTAGTTCTGGCCAGAAGATCACTGACCGAGCCGGTATCGTTGGTTTTATTGTCATGATTTGGCGGGCTGCTCATCATTATTTCAGCGATTTATTAGCGATGCTCCGATTGTAGGATTTCTATTTCCGATGGTGAACTGGGAGAAGTACTTAGATATTTTGTAACTAGATGAAAAACAGAGGTAAATAGCGATTGTGAGGTGGGATTCTGTCTAGTTTCTTGAGCGATAGCGGACGAAATATACTTATTTGACCTGCTGTTTTGCCAATTTTCGGGCCAATGTTCTTCTGTGCATACCTAATCTTCTCGCGGTCTCGGAAATATTAAAGCCAGTTTCGGCTAAAGTTTCATGTATGCGTTCCCACTCTAGCGTTTTTATTGATGTGGCGCGGCCACGAATTTCGATAGCTACGTTGCCTTCGGCGCTATTAAATGCGGCTTCTATGTCGTCGGTATTCGAGGGCTTAGCTAAGTAGTGGCAGGCGCCGAGTTTAACCGCCTCCACCGCAGTGGCGATGCTGGCATACCCAGTTAGCACCACGATAAGCATTTCCGGGTCGTGTTTATGTAATGCTTGCACGCAGGCGAGTCCTGACGCTTCGCCATCAAGCTTAAGATCGACGACGGCATAACTCGGTGAATGATCTTCCAACAGGACTAGGGCGCCCTCTAAGCCATTGGTACTTATGACTGTGTAGCCTCGCCGCTCGAAAGAGCGCCCTAGGGTTCTAGCGAACGCAGCATCGTCTTCAATGATAATTAATTTGCGGGGGCTGGCGCTGGTGTCATCTTGCATTCGCTTATCGCTCTTTTAATTGAAGTACGTCTAGTGGCAAACGCAGATTTATTTCGGCGCCGCCTTCTGGACGATTCCATGCCTTAACTTGGCCACCCAATATACGTGCTACGTTGAAAACCAGAAATAGGCCAAGCCCGCTGCCAGGTTTACCCTTTGTAGATTGATAGGGCTGCCCTAGGCGGTCGAAAATTTCTTTGGCAAAACCTGGGCCACGATCAAGGACGCGAATGAGTAATGTATCTTCCTGCCTAAAAACCTCAAGACGAACCCAATTTGGAGAGGCTTCTAATGCGTTATCCAGAAGATTGCAGACGGTTTGTTTTAACACGGTATCTGAGGCTATATCTAGATCTTCGCCAAATTGGTTTTGAAAACTGAATTCGCCCACTTTGCGCGTGCTCTGCCATTCCGCCACAAGTTCGTCAAAGAATTCGCAAACACTGGTTTCTTCGGAAGATTCTCCGCGTGTTTCGCCTGCTGACATTAATATACCGCTAACAATGGATTTGCAGCGTTGCACCTGAGTTTGCATTTCAGTGATTTCTTCACTGAGATCGGGATCTGAATTCAGAATTGGCATATGGCGCCAGTCGCCGAGGATAACCGCGATAGTAGATAAGGGGGTACCCAATTCGTGGGCCGCACCCGATGCCAGCAAGCCCATTCGCAGAATATGCTCTTCTTCGGCGGCTCGCTGGCGTAATTCCGCTAAACGCGCGTCGTGTTCGCGGTGGGTTTGGTTTATCCGGTTGATAAAAACGACGAGTAAGGCGGCATTAAGTACTAAGCAAATGAGCATCCCTTCGACATAGTAGCTGCGTATACCTAGATGATAGTCCTGGGGTAAATCAAGAGGTCGGCCCGCTTCGGCGAGCCATAGAAAACACCCCGTGGCTACGCCAAGCAAGGCCCAAGCATACGATGGCGCCATGAGAACCGCAGCGAGTCCGACCTGCAAAAGGTAGAGGAAAACGAAAGGGTTTGTTGCGCCACCGCTTAGATAAAGCTGGATGGTAAGCGTGCCCATGTCTACGAGCAAACCCACAAATAGCTCAGCAGTTCCGACTCTATGACGAAATTTTAGCCCCAGCTCATTCAGTGCGTTAAAAACAATAAGTCCAGCTAATACGGCCAACATGACGTTCATTGGCAGTTCTACACCAAAGCCGTAATGCGTCACCAAGATTGTTAGGAATTGACCCAAAACTGCCATCCAGCGAAGCTGGACAAGTTGGCGCATGTGTTTGCCGCGGGTGTCGGTGTCCGTAGTTTCGGACTGACTATAGGCTTGAAGCTCTTTGCTTATCATGCAGAATCTGTCATCAATAATGTCTGGGTATTGGCTACAGTATACTTATCTGTGCGCTTAAGTCGCAGTCGTGTCAGTCTAGGTTTGCGCGTTTTTCTTCACGAACAATAATGACAGCTGCGCCGACAACCATAAGTGCTAAGCTGTACCAAGTAATGGCATAAACGAGATGGCTGTTATGAAAGCGAATGACGGTAAGTCCAGCTACTGGGTCTACGGTTGCTTGGGGACTAAAGATTTCTGTGCTGAGCTCGTTTTTCTCAGCATCTATGAAGTACGGTGCGGCGCTTAGTTTGTGTTTGGCCGCAATAGCGGCAACGTCTCGTGAATACCAACGGCCTGTATCAGGATCATTGTCACGCACTGCACTGCCATCGGGCTCACTTATTCGCAGTAGGCCAATTATCTGTTGGTACTCTGTTGATGCCGGTGTGGCTTCAACGCCTTGGTTAATAAAGCCCCGGTTAATCAAGACAATGCTGCCATCTTCCTGTTTAAAGGGCGTGATAACCCAGTACCCACTGCCCAGCTCGCTGGCGGCGACAACAAGGGTGTTATTGTTTGGCAGAAAGTGTCCGTTTACTGATACCCGCCGGTACTCATCGCTGGCCTTATTGATAACAGGCCAGCGTTCTTTAGATGGTGCAGCTTGTGGAGATGCGTGAGCGCGCTCATTAACGCGTTGAATGAGATCCAGTTTCCACTCGCGGCGTTCGAGTTGCCAGTTGCCAAGAAGGATGAAACCCGAGAAGGCTAAAATGCCGACGACAGCAAGACTCCATCGTTTAAGTAACTGACTTAATGGCTTCGGCGCGGGCATTCGTTATTAGCTGCTGCCAGTCATCATGCCGGGCATCATATTCGCGTTCATGTGGTACATCACCCATAACGAACCTGCGAGGGTAATGAATAATAAGACGAGGGTGAAAATCAGTGAGAGCATATTCCACCCGCCCTCAGAGTGGAAATTCATGTGGAGGAAATAAACCATGTGCACAAGAATCTGCACCAAGGCAAAACCCAGAATGACTACGACAGTCGCATTGCGAGAGCTGAGCACGTCTGCCATCACTAGCCAGAAGGGAATGGCGGTAAGAATGACCGAGGCCATAAAACCAATCATATAGCCGCTAAATGTGCTGTGCGGCCCTTCATCGTTATGGTGGTCTAGGCTGTGTTGATTGTGTTCGCTCATGACATTGACCCCATTAAATAGACAATGGTAAATACGCCGATCCAAACCACGTCCAGAAAATGCCAAAACATGGACAGGCAAAATAGACGACGACGGTTTGCGACGGTTATTCCGTGCTTGCGTAGTTGGATTAGTAGGGTGGCGAGCCAAATGATGCCAAACGTCACATGCAGACCGTGTGTGCCAACCAGTGTAAAGAAGGCTGACCAGTACGCGCTGCGCTGTGGCCCCGCGCCTTCATGGATTAGATGATAAAACTCAAAGAGCTCTAATCCCAAAAAGGCTGCACCGAATACACCAGTAATCGCTAGCCAAATCATTGTTCCTTTCAGTTTTCCCTGCTGCATTTGCAACATGGCGAAACCATAAGTAATCGACGAAAATAAAAGGAAGCTGGTGTTCAAGGCAACCAGTGGTAGGTCAAACAACTCCGCGCCAGTTGGACCTCCGGCGTAGCTTTGGCTTAATACGCTATAGGTTGCAAATAGTGCCGCGAAGATCAGGCAATCGCTCATTAGGTAGAGCCAAAAACCCAACAAGGTTCCGTTGGCAACGTGATGTTCTTCGCGCACTAAAAAATCGAAACTGTCCGGCGCAGCGGGTAATGCAGTTGAATGAGACATCTTAAGCAAGCACCTCGTTTCGTTTGGCTTCAAATTCAGCCTCGACTTTTTCTACCTCTTCAACGGGGATGTAGTAGTCGCGCTTGTAGTTAAAGGTATGAACAATAATGGCGATCAATAATGCCGCAAACGACAGTCCGCCTAGCAGCCACATATGCCAAATCATCGCAAAGCCAAACACAGCGCTTATACCAGCAACGACAATGCCGGCTGCAGTATTTTTAGGCATGTGGATCGGCATAAAGCCGGTACTTGGGCGCACAAAACCATTCGCTTTCATTTGCCACCAGGCGTCGTTGTCATAAACTCGTGGTGTAAATGCAAAGTTATATTGGGGTGGTGGTGACGAGGTAGACCACTCCAATGTGCGGCCGTTCCAAGGGTCGCCGGTTTCGTCTCGCAGTGAGTCACGTTTTTTATAACTGACGTAAAGTTGAATTAAGAAGCAGGCAATGCCAATACCAATGAGTATCGCGCCCCCTAGTGCTATTTGGAACCAGATTTGTATTGATGGATCGTCGAAGTGGCTCATTCGTCGCGTTACACCCATAAAGCCCAGCAGGTAAAGCGGCATGAAGGCGAGGTAGAAACCGATGAACCAGCACCAGAACGACGCCTTACCCCAGAACGGATCGAGTTTGTAACCGGTTACTTTTGGATACCAGTAAGTAATCGCTGCGAAGGTACCAAAGACCACACCACCAATGATGACATTATGGAAGTGGGCAATCAGAAACAGGCTGTTATGCAGCACAAAGTCTGCAGGTGGTACAGCTAATAACACCCCAGTCATGCCGCCGACAACAAAGGTAATCATAAAGCCGACGGTCCACAACATCGGTACATCAAATACGATGCGGCCGCGGTACATAGTGAATAACCAGTTAAATATCTTGGCACCGGTGGGTATTGAGATAATCATCGTGGTGATGCCGAAGAAGCTATTCACCGTCGCCCCAGAGCCCATCGTAAAGAAGTGATGTAGCCATACTAAGTAGGACAGAATGGTGATAACTAGTGTGGCGTAAACCATCGACGAGTATCCGAACAGACGTTTACCGCTGTAGGTCGACACAATCTCGGAGAATACGCCGAAGATAGGCAAAATGAGTATGTATACCTCTGGATGACCCCAGATCCAAATTAGGTTGACGTACATCATGGCGTTGCCGCCAAGGTCATTGGTGAAGAAATTCATGCCCAGATAGCGATCAAGAGACAGTAATGTCATCACCGCAGTCAGCACCGGGAAGGCGGCGACAATCAAAATGTTGGTACACAACGCAGTCCACACAAACACCGGCATTTTCATCATGGTCATGCCGGGCGCGCGCATTTTAACAATGGTCACTACAAAGTTGATGCCAGACAGTAATGTGCCGACCCCTGCTATCTGCAGTGACCAAATATAATAGTCGACCCCCACGCCGGGGCTTTGCAATATGCCGGTTAAAGGGGGATAAGCGAGCCACCCAGATTTGGCGAATTCACCGATAAATAGCGATGCCATTACTAGGCCAGCGCCCGCTGCGGTCATCCAAAAACTTAAATTATTTAAGAAGGGAAACGCGACATCTCGTGCGCCAATTTGCAGCGGTACAATGTAGTTCATTAAGCCAACAACGAAGGGCATGGCCACGAAGAAAATCATGATTACGCCGTGGGCGGTAAAGATCTGGTCGTAGTGGTGGGGAGGTAAATACCCAGTCGCATCGCCAAACGCCATGGCTTGATGGATTCGCATCATGATGGCATCGGCAAAGCCGCGCAGCAACATCACGATACCTAAAATCATATACATCACACCGATGCGTTTATGATCGATGCTTGTGATCCATTCGCGCCATAAATAACCCCAGACATTGTAATAAGTGAGTGCACCGACAATCGCGCCGCCACCTATCACGACGACGATGAACGTCGCCAATAGAATTGGGTCATGTAGAGGGATTGAATCCCAGCTGAGTCGACCGAATATCAGCTTGCTTAGTTCGAACTGTTCAGACATGAAAATTACCGCTGCCCACGGGGCATTGTCAGTGAATGGGACAAACGCGTGGCGATTGAAATCGTAGTGCCAAAAAATTTATTGAGCATGGTGGCCCCCGTGATGATCGTTAGGGCTTGCCGATGAATCGTGGCCTTTGTGATGAGGTGACATCCATTCCTTCATGCACACGGAGCCCTCATCGACACAGCGGTTGAGAATGGCGTCGTAAAGTTCTGGCGCTACGCTGCTGTAGTAATGCACCGGATTTTTCTCGCTGGGTTTTTCAAGCACCTTGTAAACGGTGCGGGAAAGTTCATCGCCGTTGGTTTTAACGTTGGCGACCCAGTCATCAAAGTTAGCCTCAGTCATGCCAAGGAACTTAAAGCGCATGTGGCTAAAGCCTTCACCAGAGTAATTCGCAGAAAAACCGTCGTAACTCCCCACTTCATTGATAACCGCGTTCAGTTGGGTTTCCATTCCGCCCATAGCGTAGATTTGTCCAGCTAAGGCGGGAATGTAAAACGAGTTCATCATAGTAGTAGAGGTGATCTTAAATTTAATCGGACGATCAACCGGCGCCGCCAGCTGATTTACTACCGCGATGCCTTGCTCCGGGTAGAAGAACAACCATTTCCAGTCCATGGCCACCACTTCCACGACTAAAGGTTCAACACCTTCCGGAACGGGTTTGTTCTTGCTGATACGATCGAGCGGACGGTAGGGGTCTAGTTGGTGAGTGCTAACCCAAGTGAGTGCGCCCAAAGCAATAATGATGGCTAGCGGTGCGGCCCATATAACCAATTCGAGACTAGTAGAGTGATCCCAGTTGGGGGTGTAAGTGGCGTCTTTGTTACTCGAACGGTAGCGCCATGCAAAGAGCAGCGTGAGCACGATGACAGGCACGACAACAATCAGCATAAGAATTGTCGCCCATACAATCAGGTTTGCCTGCTGGGCAGCAATGTCGCCAGAGGGAGACATAACTACCGTATCGCAGCCGGAGAGAAGCGCTATAATGGCCGTAAAGAAAATATTGCGCAGAGTTCTGTGAATTGACATCGCCACTCGCAAGTCCAGATATTAGGTGAGGATGCGAACTCTAAGCTAATTGCTTGGGCGATAGAATTGGACAATTTGTCCTATGGTTGGCACAACGCAATAAGAGTAGGCTTTGCCCAATTATTAAATTTGGATGATATCCACGCCATGTCCAGTACTGCTAAGCCCATGACGAATGACAATTCTAATGCACCCGAAATGCAGACCCCAGAGGGGCATTCTCCGGTCGCGCCCGGCGAAATCGCCATTGGCGTCGTCATCGGTCGAGCGTCAGAGCATTTCGACTTTTTCGTGTTCGGTATCGCCTGCGTACTGGTGTTCCCAGGTGTGTTTTTCCCCTTTGTAAGTAGCTTAGAGGGAATGCTCTACGGCTTTGCTATTTTCTCGATGGCCTTTGTAGCAAGACCGTTCGGTACGGCCTTGTTTATGAATATTCAACGCCGCTGGGGCCGCAGCGTAAAACTCACTACCTCGCTATTTCTACTAGGCACAGCAACGGCCGGTATCGCCTTTCTACCCGGTTATAATACCTTGGGTGGCGCATCTATATTTTTGCTAGCCATGTTTCGTCTATTACAGGGCTTTGCACTCGGCGGTTCTTGGGATGGTTTGCCTTCACTTCTGGTTCTGAATGCGCCTAAAGCCAAGCGCAGCTGGTACGCCATGATTGGCCAGCTTGGCGCGCCGATCGGTTTTTTAATCGCTAATTTATTGTTCTTTTACCTAATTAACAGCGTGAGTAGCGAAGACTTCCAAGCATGGGCTTGGCGTTACCCCTTCTTTGTGGCGTTCGCGATAAATGTTGTCGCGCTCTTTGCTCGTTTGCGCTTAGTGTTAACAGAAGAGTATACGCAGGCTCTGGAAGAGAGCGAGCTTGAGCCTATTAGCACCCGTGAAATGTTAGATAAACAAGGCCCGAATATTTTTCTAGGTGCGTTCGCCGCCTTAGCAAGTTATGCACTTTTTCATATTGTGACCATCTTTCCCTTGTCATGGATTTTGCTGGGCGAGTCCCAGCTTATTGACAACGTACTTATTATTCAGGTGTTTGGCGCCTGTATTGGAATTATGGCAACCATTGCATCAGGAGTCATCGCTGATCGTATTGGTAAGCGCACTACTGTGTCGCTAATGGCAGTCTTAATCGGAATTTTCGCACTATTCGCTCCGATGCTGATGAGCGGTACGCCCGTCATGCAGGATGCCTTTATATTAATTGGCTTTGCACTGCTGGGTGTTTCCTATGGACAGGCTTCTGGCACGGTAACCGCAAATTTTGAGCGCCGTTTTCGCTACTCTGGTGCCGCACTGACCTCGGATTTAGCGTGGTTGTTTGGTGCCGCATTCGCGCCACTTATTGCGCTGGGTTTATCGGTGCATTTTGGGCTGGTGGCAGTAAGCTTGTATTTGATCTCTGGTGCCCTTTGTACGCTCCTAGCACTGCGTATTAATAAGCATTTAGAAGCGACTGACTAGGCAGATTATAGCCACGGGAAAGGCTTACTATCGGTAGTTTCATCTTGTTACTAGTTTAGCTGCGTCAATGCTCATTCAGTTTCAATGTTGCATTGGCGTGAGTGGCTATATATTTGTTACTAAGATAGTTTCCTCGATGTTCTTCTTATGAAGTCCAGCTCCTTCTTAAGATATTCTATTTTTTCGTCAATGCTGATCTTGCGGGTGGCTTCGCTGCCTATTTGGTGTCTCAACTTTAGAAAGTCGCTAGCGTTGAGTTCCATTTCAGGGTAGCCACTATTAATTCTTTTAGACTCTGTACTGCAATTCTGTGATTCACAATTACTGCTCTTTACCAGTGACATTATATGCTCGCTTTTGCCGACAAATTTGTCCTTTTCATCACGCATTGTTTAGCTCTCTTGAGTCGATTTGCTTTAATTTACGCTCTCCTTGGAGTGCGGCGCCCGTCTATATGCTGTCACAGTTGTGTGTGATCCATATGTCAAAAGCGGCTTACTTGTTGTTAAGTTTCCAATTAAAGCGATTTAGCAAACGAGGCGCTAGCGCGAGAGTGTTAAATCGTGTTGAATTTTGATTTAAGATAAAAATGGCTAGAAATGAGTAATAGTGCCTGATTTAGGTGTGCGCTGCGGTCGACCTAGGTATTGAGAAGTGGGCACCGAGCCGCTGGTCCGCCTCGGCATTCCTGCCGCGCTTATTATAAATGAACGAGTAAAGCCCAGATTTTGTCGCTTTATCACAGTGACCCTAGTGCAAATACTCCTGACAATACGGTCGTTTGTCTCGGCGCATTTTATGCGTAAGTTGTGTGATTCATAGACCTCGTTTCAATCTTGCCAACTTCAAATCTACCTTGTAGTTGGCATTTTGCATGCGTTCATCAGATCGGTTATAGCTCTCTGCGACTTCATCGGAGAATGGGGTTTCTGCGCTAAGATCAAAGTACCGCTCCATAGGTGATCGTCCACCATGAGCGCTGTGTGGCCTGTCCCAGTTGTAGTAGTGTTGCCACTCAGCGAGCAAGCTGTGGACGTCTTCACTCTGAACATCGATGGTTGCGTAGAACTCGGCTTTATCTGTTTTTTGTGATCGCTCTACTTTCCCGTTTAAGTGAGGAGAACCTGGCTTATTGGGGCGAAACTTTATCCCCAAGCCCATTAATTTCTTTTGGACTTTTTCGGCAAAAAACTCAAGACCTCTATCTGTCTGAATCCGCTGAATTGGGAATGGCATTTCCTCCACCACACAATCAATAAAATTAAGTGTATTCGCGGCTGTACGGCGCTTATAAATTCGTAGAACCCTGTACCTAGTGCAGTCATCAATAGACGTGTACTGGTAAAGGCCGGTGCTGATCTTACAAGTGTCCATTTGGACTCTGTCGCCAGGAATTGGCCGTTCATAGCGTATAAAATCTGCTTTAGTGCGGTATTTTATAACTGGACTAACTTGATGCTTGATTAAAACTTTGTGGATTGTTGCGAGCGAAAATGACGTGTTATGCAGCCGTCGTAACTCACTCTGAATTCGTCTAGCGCCAAGGTTGCGGGTCTTCCTTAACTCCAAAATAAGTAGCTCATGACTAGGAGTTACCTTTCGTGCGGGCGATGACTTTGGGCGTGTGCTGAGGCTAACGAGGCCAGCCTCACCAAGTTCTTGAAACCTGCGCCACCACTTCCGCAGAGTAGGCCTTGATATACCGCATCTGCGACATACATAGCCAGCATCACCAACCTGTTCGTAAAGGCGAATCCACTGTAGGCGTTGTTGAAATTCTCTGTTCATAGGGAGTCATAATAGTGAAATGATGTCTATGAATCACACACGTAAGTTATCGTTAGCAGGAGTTTTAATAATGTCTAAACCTGATCATTTTCACGCATGGGTAATTGACCATTACCTAAAAGATGGCCTTGATGGCTCTGAACTCCATTGGGAGTCGCGACCATTGCCGTCTTTAAAAGACGGGCAAGTGTTGCTTAGTACATGCTTGCTTTCCCTCGATGCCTCAAACCTACTTTGGTTAAGTGAGCGGGAAGATTACTTACCCCAATTGCAAATTGGCGACATCATGCGTGGCAATATCATTGCCCGTGTTGGCGCCTCTTGCCATCCAGCCTTTGCGGAAGGTGACTATGTACTGACCATTCAAGGTTGGGCTGATTACACGATAGTCGACGGAGATGCTTTGCTCGGCGATCGAATAACAATGAAGATTAAGCCCCATGCAGATGTACCCTTGGACGCTTATGTAGGCACATTGGGAATTACAGGCTGGTCTGCTTTTATTGGATTGATGAAGGTGGGTCAACTAAAGGCGGGAGAACGGGTGCTCATTAGTGGCGCAGCCGGGGCTACGGGCATTATGGCGGCTCAAATTGCAAAAGCTGCCGGTGCCGAAGTGTATGGCTTAGCTGGTGGTGCAAAGAAATGCCAGTTTTTGAAGGACACCCTACATCTCGATGACGCCATAGACTACAAGGCGGCTGAAAACTTAGAGCAGACAATCTCTCAAGTAATACCTGAGGGTGTTCAAGTCTTTTTTGACAATGTTGGCGGTGAGATATTAGATGCGGTTCTGCCCAATATGTGTATTAACGGCCGTATCGTTGCGTCAGGTAGTGTTTCCCAATATGGCCATGCTGAACAGTATGGTGTAAAGAATTTGCCCTTAATTACGTCTAAGCGCCTGCGTATGGAAGGGTTTTTAATATTAGATTATTTGCAACAAATCAATGACGTCCTAGCGACCATGGAAACATGGCTATTGGATGGAAAATTAATAAATAAAAATCATATTATTCAAGGTTTAGAAAATGCTCAAGCGGCACTGCCAAAACTGATGACCGGCGGTAATATTGGCAAGCTGGTGGTATATGTTGGTAACGAATTTGATTGAAGCACCGTCAATACCTGTTAGTGACTGGGATATAAGTTGGCCTAGCGATTCTTTTAATTGATGATCGAATCAATGATGTTTTAGGCTTGGCGTATTTCCTGGCTTGAATGTTGCGCCCTTTATTCCAAAGGGCGTTATTGTTTTAAATCGTAAAATATAAACGTAGCAGGCGAGTAGCCCGGTTCCAACGACGAGGTGGGTAAAGTGAAGTCCAGTTAGCGTGGTACATGCAATGCCGCAGGCTATCGCCCCGAGTACAAAGGGAGATGCGAGCTTATACTTTCCGCTTCTAACACTATTTAAGGCCCGAACCATCAGCCATGAGCTGAAAAGCATAATTAACGAATTGCTAGCGCCAGTGGGTATGCATAGCGCTTCTTGAGATTGCCGGAAAAGCGAAACAGCGTCGTTACGCATATAACCGTAGTAGACAAAGCCCACCATAAAATTAGTCATTTCACCTCAAATTATGACCCATATAATTGCGTCACCGGTAATTTTATTTTCATTATTTTTACTTGGCTTGGTATTCAATTGAAGGCCCCCACGTTGGCGGCAGTAACCAAAATATACATAGTCATTAGCCAGATTTGGTAGCGTATTTTTAGATCATTGCTGGCATGACGTACTTCCATAAAGTACCCCATGATTAGGCTGACCTTGAAAAATGTGAGAGTGAGCAAAACAAATATTGCCGCTCCACTATCGCTTTCAAGTGCGCTTCTTTGACTACTGAGCGCCCAAATGCTAATGGACAGCAGCATTAGGACTAGGGCTAGCCAAACCAATGTCTCACGCGTCTTCAACAGCGCATTCATAGGTGTATCTTGTATTAAGAATGTAAATCTATTGTTGTTGTGAAATAGTCGCTGCTCAGCTTGAGGTAGGTATCGTCGTAATCGGCGAATTTATAGCGTTGTCTAAATAGTAGGGATGGTAAGAGGTTTATTTTGGGCTGATAGAGCGTGAATTTTATGTACGTAGGCGTTTCTGGAAGAGGCTAGAGCTTAAACTGGCGAGGTATTCTGAGGGGATATTTAGCGGTGTTCATGTTGCTGTTAAAAATGGTGGGCCCACCAGGACTTGAACCTGGGACCTGCCGATTATGAGTCGGATGCTCTAACCAACTGAGCTATGGGCCCTTATTTTAACGACGTTCGCTTGTTCTAATTAAGCTATAACCGAACTCGCGGTGTTGTTTTAATTATTGCCCCTAGTGGCCTGATATTCTCAGTTTCCGTAAAGCTGAGAGGCTTAACTTGGGCTTGGCTTAGCAGAATTTCTGGCTGTTACCGTAAAACGTGCGCGCATTATAGTGTGCAGTGACGGGGTTGGCCAGTGCTTGGGGCTATTTGCTTAGCAGATATCGCGGCGGGATATGCTATTTTGTAGTTGAAGTGCAATAATCTTACATGTGGATTTTTCAGATGGAGACGGTTCTTGAGTAATCGCGATCGTATATTTAAAGCGTATTTGGATGATCAGCGTCAGTCATTACAGGCGCCGCTAGCGTCTGTGCTTGCATTTACCGAGGCATTACTGGAGTTGGCCACAGTTTCTCAGACTGGTGGTTTAAAGGCCGATGTTAACAAGATAGCCACAGCCGCTGCGACAATGGCCGAGATGTTGGCCACTATTTCAGGTTTATCTAAGGACTCACAAACCGAACTCTCGCGCTTACGACACGACTTAAGGAACGCCATTGGTCTTATCGATGGCTATAGCGATATGTTGCTAGAGGATTGTGATGACGAAGAGGCTTGTGAATACATCCGTCAGATTCTGCACCAATCTCGCCTATTCCAGGGGCGGTTGGAGCAGTTTACCTTGGGTGATGATGATAAGTCGGCGTCAGATCCCATCGCGGCCATTTTCAAAAGCTTTAAGCGCGGTATTATCCGAGATGATCGTGAGCATATGGCCGCCAGTATCCTCGTGGTCGATGATAATGACAGCACGCGTGACCTATTAGCCCATCAGTTGCAGCGTCAGAATTTCATGGTTATAGAGGCTGCAAGCGGCGAGCGTTGTTTAGAGATTATGCGCAGCGCCGAACCAGATTTAGTCTTGCTCGACTTAGTTATGCCGGATATGAATGGCTATGAAGTTCTGCAGGTTATTCGTAACGACGAGGCCCTACGCCGGATACCTGTTGTGGTAGTCAGTGGTATGCAGGATGAAGAGGGCGCGGTGCGCTGTATTGATGCGGGCGCTAGCGACTATCTGCTCAAGCCCGTTAACGGCACTTTGCTAAGAGCTAGAATCGGCGCCTCGCTAGAGGCCAAGCGCTGGCGTGATCGGGAGCGTGAGTATCTAGCTGAACTGGAAAAAAGTCAGCGTTTTATCCGCAAGATATTTGGTCGCTACCTCTCTGACGAGATTGTTCAACGCCTTCTTGATGATAACGATGGTTTGCAATTAGGTGGCGAACTGCGTCAGGTGACGATTTTAATGGCGGATATTCGCGGCTTCTCCGCCTTGAGTCAGCAGCTTGGTCCCGAGCAGTGCGTGAAGTTGTTGAATAATTATTTTGGCGCGATGACGGAAGTGATTCAGCGCTTTAGAGGTACCGTCGATGAGTTTGTCGGTGACGGTATTTTGGTGATTTTTGGTGCGCCGCTGAGTGATCAAGACGACTGTGATCGAGCCCTAGCCTGTGCAGTGGCAATGCAGTTAGCAATTCAGGACGTGAATAAGCTAAACCGCGCGGACAATCTGCCGGAAATAACGATGGGTATTGGTTTGAATACCGGCGATGTGGTGGCGGGAAATGTGGGCTCTGAGTTGCGCTCTAAGTACGGCGTGGTTGGCCATAACGTGAATCTGACTGGTCGTATTGAATCGTGTACGGTGGGCGGACAGATCCTTGCGTCACCGGCTACCGTGGCTGCCGCTTCGGTGCAGGTTTTGTCTGGCGATAAGGTCACCGTCTCGCTCAAGGGTATGGGTGATGCGGTTGCCTTGACTGAAATTTTGGGCGTGGGCATGCCCTATGATTTAGTGCTCTCACCTCCTTTAGATGATTGGCAATTAAGTAAAAATAAAATGTGCCTGCAGCTTACGCTGATGGCGGGTAAACAAACTGCATCAAAGCAATATGCAGTTGATGTTGAGGCGCGCTCAGGCGACAGATTGCGTATTAGGAGTGCTGAGCCTTTACCCATGCTGGTTGATGTGAGTATTGATGGCTTTGTTGTTGCCTGTTATGCAAAAGTGACTGCCCAGAGTGCAGGTACTGAGTTCGAATATGTTTTGACGCTGACATCGACAAGTTCAGATTTACAAAGCGCGCTGCAAAGTGCATTTGATGAATAAGGTAAAGGTGCTGTAATGCCGACGATATTACTTGTCGAAGATAATGAAATGAACCGCGATATGCTAAGCCGGCGGCTAATACGCAAAGGCTATGAGGTACTGCTAGCGGTTGATGGCCAGCAAGGCATTGATATGTGCGAGCAGGCTAAACCGGATTTGATGCTATTAGATATGAGTTTACCGGTTAAAGATGGCTGGCAGGTTGCCAGAGAAATGAAGGCAAGTGCGGTTTTGCAAACGATACCGATTATTGCTTTGACTGCCCACGCCATGGCGGACGATAGGCAGCGCGCCTTGCTGGCCGGTTGTGATGATTACGATACCAAGCCCGTCGATTTGCCGAGATTACTAGGGAAAATAGAACACCTTCTCGGTGCTGCTCAATGAGTTTTACCCGCCGTTTGACCTTCTCGTTCGTTGCCATTCTGGTACTGTCTTTAAGCAGTGTATTAATTCAGGTTTGGGGTAACGATACTCGACGGAGGAATGTCTGGTTGCTTCAACATGTAATTCGCACCCAGTCAGAGTTGAACGATTTTAGCCAGCGCATGTACAGCACCCACAGAAAAATACTCGTGGTCGATGCCTTGGCGGAGTCAGGTACTCAAAATGGCATTACCGTTGCTGAGCGAAAAGAGTTGCTTAGTGGTATTGATGCGTTGGTTGCGTTAGAGGAGGAGTTAAACGACGACTTACAAGAATATTTAGAACAAGGGCGTTATGAACCATTGGATGCGGCTCTTTTGCTCCAGCACTGGCGGCAGTTTTTAGAGTCTGATTTTGAGCCGCACGGTGAAGATCTGCAGCGTGAGTACGAGGCCTTGAGTTCGCGTATTAGCGCCAACGAATGGTATTTATTAACGCGCTCAGATGAAATAAACGTGGGCTTACGTGAAGTGGTTAGCATGACCAACAAGGTAGCGTTGGCGGTATTTTTATTGGCGCTGATTACGACCTTCGTACTCGGGTACTACATGACGCGCTATACGCGACGCGCGATACGCCAACTTCAGAAAGGTACCTCTGAATGGGGCGAGGGTAACTTCGATTACAGTATTGGCGATATGGGGCGCGATGAGTTTGGCCAGCTGGCCAATTCTTTCAACGACATGGCATCTAGTCTCAGGCAGGCGATGGGAAGTGCGCGCGAGGCAAGCCGTCGCGCGGATGCCGCTAACCAAGCGAAAAGTGGCTTTTTGGCGAATATGAGCCATGAACTGCGTACGCCTATGAACGCCATCATCGGCTATTCCGAAATGCTGCTAGAAGAAATTGATGAAGAAGAGCAGTTATCGGTTAGCGATTTACAGCCAGACCTAGAAAAAATTCAATTAGCTGGCAAGCATCTGCTGACCTTGATTAATGACGTGCTGGATATTTCCAAAATTGAATCTGGGCGCATGGCGGTGTTCTGGGAGGACGTTGCCTTAGAGGCGGTGCTGCGCGACGTGGAAATTACCGTCGCGCCGTTGATGGAAAAAAATCGCAACATCCTGCATTGCGATTTTGACTTACGCAATGAGCGTATTCGCACCGACGTTACACGCCTGCGACAGATTTTGTTAAATCTGCTGAGTAATGCCGCTAAGTTTACGCGCTCCGGCGATGTGTTTCTTAGTGTCTCTGAGCTTACCGAGGATGGCCACGATTATTTGCTTGCAGAGGTGCGCGACACTGGCATTGGCATGAGTGAAGAGCAACTGGGTCGCGTATTTGATGCCTTTGTGCAGGCCGATCTGTCGACCACTAAACAGTATGGTGGTTCTGGTTTAGGGTTAACCATTTCCCGTAAATTTGCTGAACTACTGGGTGGTACGATTACGGCGAGCAGCGAACTGGGACGGGGCTCGCGGTTTGTGTTGCGGCTACCGGTGGGTGTTGGTGCAAGTGATTCTATAGGAGGGCTTGAGAAGACTGCCAGTGGCGATATATTAGTTATTGATGATGATCTTGCCGCGCTTGATTTAAGTCACCGGGCATTGAGTCGCGAGGGTTACCATGTTCGCACTGCTTCATCTGGGGCCGAGGGCTTGGTCATGGCGCGGCAACATCGACCTGATTTGGTGGTGCTGGATGTGATGATGCCGGGGCTAGATGGCTGGCAGGTACTACATAGTTTACGCGGCGACCCTGTTTTAGGAAGTGTGCCTGTACTGATGTTGTCGATGTTAAATGAGCATGATCTGGGTTTATTGCTTGGCGCCAGCGGCTATCTGGTTAAACCGGTTGAAAGCGCGGAGCTAACGGCGGTCGTGCGTGATCTTTTACCCGCGACGGCGGTGGGTAATATGTTGTTGATTGAAGAGGGCGATGCTCTGGCACAAGTCATAGAGCTATTGCCGGGCGCTGAGCATTGGAAAATATATCACACTGGTGATTTGGCTCGTGTGGCGGAATTGCTCACTGAGCTACCTTGGCAATTAATTGTGTTGGGGCCACACAATGATAGCGGTCAAATAGGTCGCTTGGTGGCCCATTTACGCACAGAGCATTGGCGCACAGTGCCGATGTTAATGGCGCAGACCGACGCGGAAATACAAAGTCTGCGCGGTCAATTAGGGGCGTATTTAAATCGAGGTGAGTAGGGTACTTCCCGCGTGCTATTGCAGGGTTAATTGGCGCAGTTTTTCTAGCGCTCTTTGTAGGGTAAAAGTTTCGTTCATTAGTTGCTGCTGTTTTGCCTGCGCGATTTCTCGCAAGTGAATTTCTTCGTTTATCTTCAGCCTTTGCTCCAAGCAAAGTTTCAGGCTAAACAGTAGCGTGTTTAAGCTGGGTTCGTTCTGAGGCCAGCGCATCATTTGCTGATACAAGCGATCTAATGTCGACGTAGCTAGGCTTAAATTAAATGCTGGGCTATTGGGGTGTAAGTAAACGAGTGTGAGACCGGCTAGGGCTTGCTGAAGCGTGATTTGGTCGGTACTAGTGTTGAGTATGCTCTGAAAATCAGCTTCGGCTATTGCAAATTGCATTGCGCTGAGTTGCCGCTGCGCTTCTGAGAGTTTGCTGATTTTGGTGGCTGTATTTAACGGAGGAGGGCTTACGGCGTCTGAATCTTGAGGAGTGGCTTGGCAGCCTAGCATCAGATTTGTAAGTGCAAAATAAATACCGGCGGTGCATAGCAGGCGAGTGGCGTTAGCTAGCATCGAAATAGGTCCGTTTTTAATCTGTGGGAGCCGAGCTTGCCACGGATGTGCACAAGCTCGGTTTATGTCGTGTTGCTTTATTCGTCTAGGAAGCTGCGCAGATGATCTGAGCGTGTTGGGTGACGCAGTTTGCGCAACGCCTTTGCTTCAATCTGACGAATACGTTCGCGGGTTACATCGAACTGCTTACCAACCTCTTCAAGGGTGTGGTCGGTATTCATGTCGATACCAAAGCGCATCCGCAATACTTTCGCTTCACGTGCGGTCAGGCCAGCCAAGACGTCTTTCGTCGCTTCACGTAAACCTTCACCAGTGGCAGATTCAATGGGCGACGAAATAGTGCTGTCTTCGATAAAGTCACCCAAATGCGAATCTTCGTCGTCGCCAATAGGCGTTTCCATCGAGATTGGCTCTTTGGCGATTTTCAGTACTTTGCGAACTTTGTCTTCCGGCATTTCCATGCGCTCACCAAGTTCTTCTGGTGTAGGCTCGCGCCCCATTTCCTGAAGCATTTGACGAGAAATACGATTCAGTTTGTTGATCGTTTCAATCATGTGTACTGGAATACGAATAGTGCGCGCCTGGTCAGCAATAGAGCGGGTAATAGCCTGACGTATCCACCATGTCGCATAAGTAGAGAATTTGTAACCACGACGGTATTCAAACTTATCTACCGCTTTCATCAGGCCGATATTACCTTCCTGAATTAAGTCGAGGAATTGCAAACCACGGTTGGTGTATTTTTTCGCGATTGAGATAACCAAACGAAGGTTAGCTTCAACCATTTCTTTCTTAGCGCGACGTGCGCGTGCTTCGCCGATAGAAACGCGACGGTTGATTTCTTTAATATCAGAAATCGTCAGGTCTTGGCGCTCTTCAATGTAAGCAATTTTGTTCTGGATGCGACGGATAATGTCGCTGTAATCCGCGAGCTTGGTGTGTTTTTTCAGTAGCTCATCAGCCCACTTCAGATTGGCTTCATTGCCTTGGAAGCTGCGAATAAACTCTTTGCGATCTATGCCAACATTTTTAACGCAGATTGTCATAATCTCGCGTTCCATCGAGCGAATAGAGCTCAATGTGGTGCGAACTTCTTCAATAAGCGGATCAAACATACTTGGAGTAAGTTTGAAGAATTTGAACAGCTCGCCTAGGGCATTTAATTCTTTTGCTGTTTGCTTGCTGTAACGACCATGCTCAGCAATAGACTTTTCCACTTTGTCAGATTGCTTTTGCAGTGCAGCAAAACGAATTTTTGCTTCTTCTGGATCTGGGCCAGACACCGCATCTTCGTCGTCATCACTGGCTTCTGCAGCGGCAGCGGCTTGCGCCTGCGGTGAGGGAACGTTGTCGGCAGGATCTAAATAGCCGCTCATAATGTCGCCAAGACGGCGTTCTTCAGCAACGACTTTGTTGTATTCACTCAGTACGCCGGTGACAACACCGGGATAGAAGGCGAGCGCGGCCATCACTTCACGGATACCTTCTTCGATCCGTTTCGCAATAACGATTTCGCCCTCGCGGGTTAATAGCTCAACCGTGCCCATTTCACGCATATACATACGCACTGGGTCGGTGGTACGACCAGTTTCGGTTTCAACGGCGGCGAGTGCAGCGGCAGCTTCAGCGGCGGCGATATCGTCTGGCGAATCACTGCCAGCCATGATCAGGGTGTCTTCGTCAGGTGCGTGTTCAAACACCTGAATACCCATGTCATTGATCATTTGGATGATTTCTTCGACCTGATCCGGATCGGAAATATCCTCCGGCAAATGGTCGTTGACCTCAGAGTACGTCAGATAACCCTGCTCCTTGCCTTTGGCAATGAGTTGTTTGAGGCGCGATTGATGCTTTGAGTCACTCATTCTTTCAAATTACTCGTTGGGTGCAGGTTAAAAAATAGCCGCAAATTATACCCTATTCACCCCCTGTACGACCAGTAAAATCCGGACTTGTTCAGGGAGTAAGCGTGTAATGTGCGATTGGCTGGCTTATCTGTGTTCTCTAGTAATGTGTTGCTAACATCTAGTTCTGATAGATATTGGCGCTACAGGCGATGTTTTTGCTTTAAAAGCTGCTGAATCGTCAGTAATTGCTGTTTATCAGCTTCACTAAGTTCAGCGTAGTTGGCGCTTTCTGGTTTGTCGACCTCGTTGCTTACTCTTAATTTATCGACATGACTACGCAGTGTTGCGGTGGATTTCTGAGCGTCGAGGTGTGCTAGTGTGTCAAAAAAGGCAGTTTCCGCTTTTTCGTCGTTCAATTCTGTGCCGAGTAGCTCAATAGTTTTCAATGCCTCGGTCATTACCTCGTATTCTGGTTGACCGTACCAGTGGCCTAGGAGCATGGCGGTGCTGGAGTTTGGGCGCTTTCGCAATAATGCGATGGTGCTATTTAGCAGGCTGGCGGCGGCTGAGTCATCTTCGTTGGCGATACTTGTTGGGCTGGTTGCCGCGCCTTTTGGATTAAACAATAACATCGCGAGGGCGAATAAAAGTGGATCTCTGCGTCCACCGGGCAGCTTTGCGGTAAGTTTCTGAGTGCTGCGGCGCTGTTCTGGTACTTTGGGGGCTGGAGTATCTTCTGGTTCTACGACGGGTTGCTGCTGACTTAGCAGTGTGTCGACCGATTGGCGGCTTAGTCCCGTGCGCTCGGCAAGTGAATCCAGCATGAGTTGGCGGAATACGCCATCTGGCAGGAGCTGCAAGCGAGGTAGTGCGAGTTTGCTCAGGCGCGCTTTGCCTTCCAGTGTGTCCGGGTCGGTTTGATCGTAAAGTGATTCAAAAAAGTAGCGCTCTAGTGGTGCGGCACCGGCAAGTAGTTTTTGGAACCCGGCAGGGCCGTCGCGGTTTACCACGCTATCTGGGTCATCGCCTTCGGGCAGAAATAAAAATCGAATCCGGCGGCCATCTTCCATAACGGGAAGGGCATTTTCTAGAGCGCGCTCCGCGGCTTTGCGTCCGGCGTCGTCGCCGTCAAAGCAAAAAATCAGTTCGCTGGCGTAGCGGAATGCGGTGCGCAGATGTTCAGTATTGCTCGCGGTGCCGAGGGTGGCGATGCCGGTCATAATGCCGTGTTGGGCGAGGGCGACAACGTCCATATACCCTTCGACGACGAGTAGTTGTTCTAGGTGGCGATTATTTTGCCGAGCTTGGTACAGGCCGTATAGTTCTTTGCCTTTGTGGAATATGTCGGTTTCGGGTGAATTGAGGTATTTGGGTTTGTCGTCGCCCAAGACCCTACCGCCGAAGGCGATTACCCTTCCGCGATTATCGCGAATGGGGAACATGATGCGGTCGCGAAAGCGGTCATAGAGTTTACCGTCTTCTTTTTCGATCAGCATGCCCGCGTCGATCAGTTGCTGTTTGTGCTCTTCGGTGTCGCCGAAGGTTTTTAATAAATTGTCCCAGCCAGGTGGGGCAAAGCCAATATTAAAATCTCTGGCAATGCGGCCGCTTAGGCCGCGCCGTTTTAGGTAGTCCACGGCGCGCTGGGATTGGGCATCGCTGCGCAGCTGCTTTTGGTAGTAAGCGGAAACCTGTTCCATCAGATCGTAAATGGTTTTGCGGCGTTCTTGCTTTACCTGCTGCTGCGGACTGAGGTCTTCGCGGGGAACTTCTAAGCCTGCTATGTGGGCAAGATTGTCTACGGCGCCAGGAAAATCTTGGCGTTCGTAGTCCATAAGAAAGCCGATGGCATTGCCCCCGGCGCCGCAGCCAAAGCAGTAGTAAAATTGTTTGTCTGGATTAACGCTAAATGAAGGCGTTTTTTCGTCGTGGAATGGGCAGCGGGCGCTATAATTCTTACCCGTCTTTTTTAGGGAGACACGGCGATTAATGACGTCGACAATATCAACCCTAGAGAGCAGGTCGTCGATAAAGTATTGGGGGATACGTCCTTTTGCGGCCACGTTAGCGTTTCCGGAGCAGAAGTTGAGTGAGCGTATCAGTTGGTGTCGGTGCTAGCAATTGCCCAGAGTGTAGATTTGGCTATGCCAGTAGTGCTTTGATCTTTTGACTAACGGCGCCCATATCTGCTCGGCCCTGTACTTTTGGCTTAAGTATAGCGACCACTTTGCCCATATCTTTTACCGCTTCCGCGCCGCTAGTGGCAATGGCTTCTTTAATGAGGCCTTCCAATTCGTCGTCGCTTAAGGGGGTGGGCATATAAGACTGGATAACGCCCATTTCAAAGCGTTCCTGCTCGGCCAGTTCTTCACGGCCAGCATTCTCATACTGGCTGATCGAGTCGCGGCGTTGCTTACACATTTTGTCGAGTACAACTAAAACTCGCGCATCATCAATATCAATGCGCTCGTCGACTTCAATGCGTTTTATCTCGGCGAGTATCAGTCGCACGGCATTCAATGTCGCTTTTTCTTTGGCTCGCATCGCGGTTTTCATCGCGTCTGTGAGCGTTTGTTTTAGCGTTTGATCTGCCATGGGCTCGCCAAGGTTCCTTTATAAAGGAGGGTGGAGCTAAAGCGCTATTGCGCTACTAAAAACTCGTAAAACAGAGTGCTTAGTAGAGGCGTTGCTGCTTTTTGTTGTCGCGTGATACTTTTTTAGCATGACGTTTAACAGCTGCTGCTGCTTGACGCTTACGAACAGAAGTTGGTTTTTCGTAGAATTCACGACGACGAACTTCTGCCAATACGCCTGCTTTCTCGCAAGAACGCTTAAAGCGGCGTAGGGCGATATCAAATGGTTCGTTTTCTTTGAGTTTGACTGAAGGCATTCGTTAAACCTGTCCTAATCAATGTGCAAAAATTTGCTGTCTGCACCGCAAAATTAAAAGCGGCACTCCAAGGGCGCTGAATTCTATACTCTGTTGTGGCAAAAAGCAAAGCCATTAAGGTGATAACTGGTGCGAATCCGATTGAGCCAGTATCATGCGCCCTCAAATGATGTGGGATGTCTAAACGTGCGTGTTTTAGGACTGGAAACCTCCTGTGATGAAACAGGTGTGGCCATATACGATTCTGAGCGGGGTTTGCTTGCCGAGGCTTTATATAGCCAGGTAGCGCTGCACGCTGAATTTGGTGGTGTGGTGCCCGAGCTGGCGTCGCGTGACCATGTGCGGAAATTGCTTCCGCTAGTGCGTGAGGTCTTGGATAAAGCCAGCATGCGGGGCAGCGAATTAGACGGTGTCGCATTTACCAACGGCCCAGGTCTTGCCGGCGCCTTGATGGTAGGTGCTTGTGCTGGCCGCGCTATGGCCTACGGTTGGGGTATTCCCGCGGTTGCGGTGCATCATATGGAAGGGCATTTACTGGCGCCCATGCTAGAAGAAAACGCGCCGTCGTTTCCGTTTATTGCCTTGTTGGTGTCTGGTGGTCATACCCAACTAGTTCGCGTTGACGGTATTGGTCAGTACCGCATATTAGGTGAATCGCTAGATGATGCTGCGGGTGAGGCCTTTGATAAAGCGGCCAAAATGCTCGATTTAGGCTATCCCGGTGGCCCACAGGTCGCCAAGGCGGCAGAGCGCGGAAACATTGGTCGATATACATTTCCTCGGCCCATGGTGAATCGTCCAGGCCTGGATTTTAGTTTCAGCGGTTTGAAAACGTTCACCTTGAATACGGTTGCTGCCAGTCGCGAGGTTGGAGCGTATGACTCGCAGGATCAGGCTGATATTGCCGCCGCGTTTCAAGAGGCTGTTGTAGATACGCTGGTGATAAAATGCACCCGCGCCTTGGTCCAAGAAAATCTGAGTACTTTAGTGATGGCGGGTGGCGTGAGCGCCAATACCGTATTGCGGGCGCGTTTGGCGCAGAAATTAACTAAGACCGGCGGCAAAGTATTTTATCCGCGACCTGAATTTTGTACGGACAATGGCGCCATGATCGCCTATGCGGGCCATTGTCGGTTAGTGGCGGGACAAAGCGAAGACCTTGGTGTTTTAATTCGGCCCCGCTGGCCGATGACTGAATTGACCCCAATCTGATTTTATTCATTGCCGGACAAGACGCTATTTATGGATATAGTTTATATACGTGGCTTAAAGGTGGATACGGTGATTGGTATCTATGATTTTGAGCGTGCGCATCGTCAAACCTTGGTGCTGGATCTGGAGTTGGGCACGGATATTCGACCCGCAGCTGCAGCTGATGATGTTAGCCTGACTTTAAACTACAAGGCGATCACCGAGACCGTAGAGCGCTTTGTTAAAGAAAGTGAGTTTCAGTTGGTCGAAACACTTGCGCAGTGCTGTGCAGAAATGATTATGACGGAATTTCCAGTACCGTGGTTGCGGCTGAGTTTAAGTAAGCCTGGCGCCATGAAGCAGGCTAATGATGTAGGCATAATTATAGAGCGTGGTCAGCGCTAATTATGGCAGAAGTCTTTCTCAGCCTTGGTAGCAATACCGCGCGCTATCGCCATATGACCATTGCGCTAGATACGTTGGCGCAGCAGTTTGGTGATTTGCTGCTGTCCCGTGTTTACGAAAGTGAATCAGTGGGTTTTCGCGGTAGCTTATTTTTGAATATGGCTGTGGGTTTGACGACCGATCTCCCGTTGCCAGCGTTGGCACTGCAATTACGCCAGATAGAGTTGAATAACGGGCGCCAAGTTGGCGCGCCGAAATTTAGTCCGCGCACCCTCGATATTGATATTTTAAGTTACGATGAAGTGTGTGGTTGTCACGATGGTATTGAACTTCCCCGTGACGAAATTCTCTATAACGCCTTTGTTTTATTACCGCTGAGCGAGATCGCGCCTGATCGCTGTCATCCTGTTGATGGTCGTAAATACCAAGAGCTGTGGCAGGCTTATCAGTCGGATCAAAAATTATGGCCGGTGCCTTTTAGATGGCAGGGCCGCGATATCTCAGCGGATTAGCATTTATCATCGCCAATAATCTCAGCTAATGCTTTTAGACGCTCCGCACGAAGGGCCTTGCCTAATGCGGGGCCGCTAAAGCCCTGCGCAATTAACTCGGCAGCTTGAATACTTTGCAGGCGTGTGGCGGCAGCTTGCAATTGCACTAGGCGAGTTTCTGTCGGCAATAGCAGTTTTGCCGCTGTTATAAATGTCTCGAGTAGTTGCGGTCGTCGCGCGTAATCGAAGTTTTCTAGCAGGCTTAACCAATCCTCTTCCTTTTCAAGCTTCGGTAGCGGAATATTTGCCGCGCAGCGTTCTGCCAGCCACGTGGCGCTATTACTGGCGCGTAGGTCGCCGCACAAGGTTTTGCATTGATCAGCGGATAACTGGCTGCAGCTAATGGCGAAGCGATTGTCGGTGTCTAAATTCAAGTCTGCTGCCCTTGTCAGCGAGTCGAGTACGTTCTTATTTAGTGCCGCTGGCCAGACCGGTAAAAGGGCATGTAATGCTCGGCAATCCAATAAGACATTAAAAAACGCGGCGGGGGATTTTTCATTTAGTGCCTTAACCAATTCCACCCATACGCGCTCTGCGGCGATGGTGGACAATTCGCCGTTGTCACTCATTTCACGCATCAGGACTTGGGTATCGTCGGCCACAGTAAAGCCGAGATGGGCATAGCGGGCGGCAAAGCGTGCGACTCTGAGAATACGCAGCGGATCTTCGCTGAACGCCGGAGATACGTGGCGCAATACGCGGTTTTTTAAGTCGCTCTGGCCACCGTAGGGATCGATGATGTTGCCGTTGCAATCCTCTGCCATCGCATTGATGGTAAGGTCGCGGCGGCTCAGATCTTCTTCGAGTGTTATGTCAGGGCTGAAATCACAGATAAAACCGTGATAGCCCGCGCCGGATTTTCTTTCGGTGCGGGCAAGGGCATATTCGTCTTTGGTTTTAGGGTGCAGGAAAACCGGAAAATCTTTACCAACCTGTTGGAAGCCTTGGTCGAGCAATTCCTCCGGTCGCGCGCCGACGACTACCCAATCCCGTTCGTGAAACGGATAGCCTAATAATTTATCGCGCACTGCGCCGCCGACGAGATAGATTTTCATAGTTGCTTGAAATGACTGCTTTAAAGTTCGTGGGCAGTATAGCATTTCGCCCTGTTTTGGTTTGCGAAGGTTTGCTTTAGTGAGGTGGACGGAGCAGCGGTGGATGCGTTTGATTTAGTCTGCGCAATCGCAGTGGTAAATTTCGCGATTGTCCATATTGAGCATGGTCATATGACGACCCCACACGCAGCCGCTATCCAGCGCGATAATGTCCTCCCGTTGGGTAGCGCATTCTAGGGCCGCCCAATGTCCAAATATGAGGGTCTCGCTGCGGCTGTCCTCAGGCTGCCATTCAAACCAAGGGCGATAGGGTGCGGGAATATCGGCGGCGGCCCCCTTAAAGCCCAATTCAAGCTGGCCTTGGGCATCGCAAATACGCATACGAGTTAGATGATTGGTAATGGCGCGCAGGCGCTCATAACCCTGTAAGTTAGCGTCCCATTTTCGCGGCTCATCACCGTACATATTGCGGAAAAAATCATCTACTTTTGGCCCCTGTAACACGGCTTCAACTTCTTGGCTTAGCGCCAGAGCATGTTCGCTGCTCCATGCGCTTGGAATCCCCGCGTGACTCATTAAATAGAGATTGTCTTCAGACCTTAGCACCAAGGCTTGTTGCAATAGCCAATGCATAAGCTCGGCGCAATCCGGCGCATTTAAGAGGGCGTCGAGGCTAGGGTGACGTCCGCGCGTCGTGGTGCCGCGAGCTAGTGCGATGCAGTGTAAGTCGTGGTTACCGAGGGTGATCCGCAGGCTATCTTTAATGCCATAAAGGTATCGCAGGGTGTCTAGAGAGTCTGGCCCGCGGTTAACTAGATCGCCAACCAGCCAGAGCTGGTCGCGTTCGGGATTAAAATTAACCCGCTCTAATAAACATAGCAGGGGTTTTAAGCATCCCTGCAAGTCACCTACGGCGTATCGACTCACGGAAGCGCTCGTTAATGCAGTGCCGAGGGTCGCGCGAGGGAGAAAATTCCGATAGGGGCGATAAACGGACGACCAGAGGCGCTAATCATTTCGTAGCTACCTTCCATTGTGCCGACAGCGGTGTCGATGACGGCGCCAGAGGTATAGCTAAAGGACTCTCCTGGCGGAATGAGTGGCTGTTTGCCAATCACACCTTCGCCCTGAACTTCTTGAACTTGGTTATCACCATCGGTGATGATCCAGTGGCGGTTTAAAAGGCGCACAGCCTCTTCGCTGGTGTTGCGAATAGTGATGGTGTAGGCAAAAGCAAAGCGTTGTTGCGTGGGCTCTGACTGGTCGGGTAGGAACTGGCTCTCTACCTGTATATCTACTGGTGTTGATTCTTGCATGGTGTGCTCCGCAATTTACTCGCTGCTGTTGTCCACTGCATTGGCTATGGCAACATATTCCGCTAAACCCAATTGTTCGGGACGAACACTGGGGTCGATACTCAGGCCTGCTATTGCCTCGCTATCGATAACCCCTTTTAGGGTATTTCGCAAGGTCTTTCGGCGCTGATTAAACGCGCTGCGCAAAACCATTTGTAACGTTTCGACATTGTTTGCAGGGCAAGGTGGCTTCTCGTAAGGGGTAAGTCTGACGATGGCGGATTGTACCTTGGGACGAGGGGTAAAAGCTTCCGGTGGAACGTCGAATAGTGATTCTACCTCGCAATAGTACTGGGCCATGATGCCGAGGCGGCCATAGGTTTTGCTTCCTGGCTGCGCTGCGAGGCGATCTACCACTTCTTTTTGCAGCATAAAATGCATATCGGCAATGCAGTCATGGGCGGTAAGTAAGTGGAAAATCAATGGTGTTGATATGTTGTAGGGCAAATTGCCAACAACACGAAGCTTTTCACCAGCGGCGAGGCCGGTGATGTCGAATTTGAGCGCGTCGCCCTGATGAATACGAAAATTATGTTCTGCGCCAAATTTGCCCTCAAGAATAGGGATCAGGTCGCGGTCGAGCTCAATGACGTCGAGTTGGCAACCGGTGGCGAGAATTGATTCAGTAATGGCCCCTTGGCCAGGGCCAATTTCTAGTACCCGCTGATTCTCAAGCGGTGATACCGAGCGCACTATATGCCGGATGATGCCTTGATCATGGAGGAAATTTTGGCCAAAACGCTTGCGCGCTTTATGGGGTGTGGGTGACAGCATTAAATTTGATTCCTACTACTGTGCTCTGCCATGGATATTGCCATGGCCAGTGCGGCGTCGAAGCTGCCGCTGTCGGCTTTTCCGCTGCCAGCTAAATCCAGAGCGGTGCCGTGGTCTACCGAAGTACGAACTATCGGTAAGCCGAGAGTGATATTTACTGCTCTACCAAAGCCTTGGTATTTAAGCACCGGCAGGCCTTGGTCGTGGTACATGGCTAGTACCGCATCGCAGTGTTCCAAGTGGCGAGGAGTAAATGCGGTGTCCGCAGGAAGCGGCCCTTCTAGCAGCCAGCCGCGTGCCCGCAAGTGTTCTAGGCAAGGAATAATCGTGTCGATTTCCTCTCTGCCCATGTGACCGCCTTCACCGGCGTGGGGGTTTAGTCCCAGCACCATAATACGTGGTTGCTGGCAGCCAAACTGCTTTAGCAGCGCCTGATGCAGAATTTCGGTGACACGTTGCAGATTCTCTTCAGTAATCGCTGCGGGCACTGCGCTGAGAGGCAGGTGGGTCGTCACTAGGGCGACACGTAATTGTTCGGTGGCGAGCATCATCACCACTTTGTCTACATGACAGCGTTCGGCAAGAAACTCGGTGTGACCGCTAAAGGGAATGCCTGCGTCGTTAATAATAGATTTTTGTACCGGCCCAGTGACAAGCCCCTGACACGTTCCGCTGATGCAGGCATCGGTCGCCTGGCGTAGGGTTTCTAACACATAGTGCGCATTATCAATATTGAGTTTACCCGCCAGAGCCGGACTGTGGCATGGAATGCTAACCACGCGCAGATGGCCGCTGCGGTGCGATTGCGGCGGCGCGGTAAAGTCAACTTCGCTTGTGGTAAGCGGGAGGCCGATCGCTTCGGCGCGTTGCATTAATAAAGCCGGATCGGCGAATGCGATCAGTTCAGCACTATGGTCTTGTTGTGCCAGCTTGACCAAAAGCTCTGGCCCGACCCCAGCAGGTTCGCCGGGGGTGATGGCAATGCGGATGGGCATCAAATTTTGATGTCGACGAAGGCTTCGCTGCGGATTTTGCGTAGCCAGATATCAAGTTCGTCGGCGTATTTCCGTTCGTGAAGCGCATTGCGGGCAATTTGCTTGCGCATATCATTGGTAACGTCTTTTGTGCGACGCTCGACAACTTTAATGACGTGCCAGCCAAATTGGCTTGCCACCGGCACATGGATTTCGCCCGGTGCGGTCTCGTCCATTGCCTTCTGGAATTCTGGTACGAGCTGGCCTGGGGTGGTCCAGCCTAAGTCGCCACCTTCTTGTGCTGAGCCGATATCTTCTGAGTATTCCTTGGCCAATTCTCGGAAATCTTCTCCCTTTAATGCGCGTTGGCGAAGCTCTTTAGCCAGCGCGATGGTTTGTGCTTCGTCACGGATTGCCGAGGGCTTAAGTAAGATATGGCTGGCGCGAGTTTGTTTAACAAGCTGCTGTACGCCACGGCTTTCAAGTAGTTTGATAATATGAAAACCGCTGGCGCTTTGCAGTGGGTCCGATACATCGCCATCCTTCATGTTTGCCGCCACACCTTTAAAAAGCGCGGGCAGCTCGGTTCCTTTGCGCCAGCCTAGGTCGCTAATGCTGATATCATCGCGGGCATTATCGATATTTTTGCCAGCACGCAATTGCGCGCTAAGTGATTTGGCTTGGGTTTCGGCTTGCTTGCGCTCTGCGTCAGTGGCGTCAGAGCTAACTGGAATGAGTATGTGCGAAAAATGAAATTCCGGCGAGGTGACTTCTTTACCTTCTGAAGATTGTAGGTAATTTTGAATTTCCTGATCCGTAACTTGAATACGCTGGTTTACATTACCCATTTGCACGCGCTGAAGAATCATTTCGCGGCTAATTTGTTCCCGGACTGCGAGGTAAGACGCGCCGCTGGATGTCAGGGCTTGTTGAAACTGTGACAGCGTCATATTGTTGTTGGCCGCGATACGGGCTACCGCTCCGTTGAGCTCTTCGTCATCAATGCGCAGGCCGTAGCGATTTGCCATTTGCATTTGGATGTTCTCGAGCACTAGTAAATCGAGTACTTCTTTGCGAAGCTCGTCTTCGGGAGGCGCTTGCTTGCCGGTGCGAGCAATATTGGCCTTGATGGAGTCGAGGCGCTCGTCGAGTTCACTAGCAAGAATGATGTCGTCATCAACGATGGCCACTACTTTGTCTAGCCACTTTGTTTCAGCTTGGGTAAGCGGCGCGATTAAAATCAGTAGCGCGGTGGTTAAAACTTTCAATAAACGCATATTATTCATCAGATAAGTAGCCAAAAATACTGTCCTTTAAAACACTAGTGACCGCGGTGCCTAAGCCCCCCAGCCCTTTTAACTGAAATTCGATCAACACAGCGGAATTGTTTTTGGTTCCGGTATTGCTGACACCACTGACGTTAGACCCATTGTTGTCGTCTGGTTCCAAAGCCCGTTGATAAACAATGCGAGTTAACCAACAGCAATTCTGGTATTCCGCCCCAATGAGGTTCTCGACAGGGCGATTATCTTCGAAGTCATATTGGGTTTTCGCAAACAGTTTCCACTGGTCGCTTATCGGCAGACTCAGCGAAATATCACCTTGCTTAACGTCGTTATCTAAACCGCCGAGGGTATTGCCCTCGCGGCGGAAGGTATAACCGGCATTAAATAGGGCGCCGTTGTCGCTGCGCTGATGGTAGCTTAGATTGGTCTGATTAAGCACCCCTTGGCGGGCATCATACAGAACATCCACGCTTAACCAGCGATTGTCGTCAGGCAAAATACGAATTTGGCCCGCTAGGTCGGAGTTGCTGCTTTTTCTTTCTGCATCGCCGGGGAGTTGCACTCGACCATCGTCAAAGTACTGTAACTGACCGAGACTGGCGGTTAAGACTTCTCTGCCAGCTTCGTTGTTAATAAAGCGGCTGCTGATACCGATAGCAAGTTGATTGGCGTCATCTAGTCTGTCGTGGCCGGTAAATCGAGTATCTCGAAATAATTGCTGATAGGTGAATGTGAGGGCGGAGCTGTCAAAGTCGGGCTGATCCCTTTGATCTTCATATTCGGAATAGCGATAAAATAGACGTGGCTCAAGGGTTTGAGTCCAGTCTTGATCGCTGATGATCAAGTCGCGTTCAAAATAAAGACCGCTATCAAGGCTGAATTGGCCGCTGCTGGCGCTCGGGCTGCCATCAATGCCCGCGAGATCAGAGTCTTCGAGTTCATAGCGGACGTGGCGGCTTTTTATGGCCGGCTCAATAAAGCCCCAGCGCCAGCGCATGGGCAGGCTCGCCCCGGCGGTGCCGAATAAGCGCTGGCCAGTCACTTTAGTGCCACCGTCGCGGAGTTTGTCGCGGTGATCAAATTGGGTGTATTCAAATTCCATGCTGGGTTCAAGCTGGAAATTTTTCGCTGGAGATTGGTAGTTTAAACGCATCTGCGGCAGTTTTTGGTAGGGATCTTCGACCGCAGCGATGGTTTGGTAGCGCTGCACTTCTATTCGTCCTGTCCAGTCGTCTGAATTGTAATTCAGCGCCGCTTGTTGGTTGAGATGGGTGCTGCGTTTTACTGCTAAATTTGCGAGACCTAAGTCGCTAAAATAGTCGTCATCACTGACTTTGGTGAAGTCTATCTCGGTGCCCCAGCGGTCACCCATAAAGCCCGCTTCACTTATTCCGAGCAACCAGCGGTCGATATCTTCTTTGCTGTCATTAGGCAAGTAGCTGGTGCTGACAGCCCATTCGCTATACTTATTTAAGTAGCGCAGCTCTGTTTCTAGTGCTTCACCGCGCTGTTCGATAAAGCGAGGGGTGATAATCGCATCGTAGTTGGGGGCTAGGTTCAGGTAATAGGGTGTCGAAATGTCGAGGCTGCTATCTGCTATGCCAATCGAGGGGAATAAAAAGCCCGTTGCCCGGCGATCATCGACCGGAAAGTTTAAGTAGGGGGTATAAAATACCGGTATGTCGTAAACACGAATACTGGTTCCTCGGGCTACACCGCGACCGCTATTGTAATCCAGCACGATACTGTCCGCGTGCATCGACCACGTTTCGTTGTCCGGCGTGCATTGGGTGTAGCTTGCTTCTTCGAGTTCAAAGCGACTGTAGTCTGGGCGTGCGATACGGCCAGCGGTACCGCGAGCGCCGGTGTCGAAGCTCAGAATTTCTGCTTGCTGTAACTCTCCCAGTCCTTTATTTGTGTCAATTTGGGCGAATTGACCGCGCAACATGATACCTGGCTGACGTAAAACCACATTGTCCCGCAACATAACGGTGCTATTGCTGCGATTGTATTGGGCATAGCCCGCATCAAGACTGAGATCACCTTTGCGAAGCTGAACATCACCGGTCATTGTCGCTTTTGCGCCCACTGACTCGATGGTGTCCGCAGATACGTTAAGCGGAGCGCGCAGCGGGGTTTGGTCGGCGCCATCCCAGTCTCGTACGGGCTCAATAAATCGGCCTTGGCAACCTGGGCTTAAGCCGCATTTCGAGGCTTCGCTTAAATGGGAGTTCGGCACCCAGTGCCAATGTTGGAAATACGCGGGCAAATCACTGGTGTCAGTTTTGAGCGCCGATGCGTCGGTACTGCCGCAATCTGCGGAGGTATCCACCTGCGCAAACACCAGGCCGGATGTGGCGGTGAGCAGTGATAAAAGGAGTCGGCGAAACACTGGCATCGGTAAGTGATTTTATTCTGACTATGGAGCCCGGATTGGCGAAGGTGGATAATAAAGCATTCTCTGCTAGGATGCCCGTCTGAGTGCATAAAAGGCGAAAATGCGATCAAAAAATGCACTACTGTAGGTCTTCAACGGAATAATATATGGATCAGATTTTAAGCGAGCTACATGGCTGGTGCTTGCAGCAATTGTCTTTATCCGCCGATGAAGCGGCAAAGCAGTTAGATGTGGTATCGGGAGATGCCAGTTTTCGACACTATTATCGTCTGCCATTAGCCACCGGTGGCAGCGTCATTGCGGTTCATGCCCCGCCAGAAAAAGAAGATAATCTCGCTTTTTCGACGGTTCAGGATCTTTTGTATCGCCATGGCGCGAGAGTACCCAAGCTGCTGGCGTGGGACGAACGCCGAGGTTTTTTACTGCAAGAAGACTTCGGCGATCAATTGCTCTGTCCTCTGCTAGTTAACAGTGCTGCAGCGGACCATTACTATCGCCAAGCCTTTCGCGCTTTGCTCGCCATGCAGGCTATCCCGCAGGATGCCCACACACTGCCACATTACGATAGTGCCCGTTTGCTCACAGAAATGGCGCTATTTCCCGAGTGGTTTGTTGAGGGATTGTTAAAGTATCAATTAAGTCCTGAGGAGCGAGGCTTGCTCGATGGCGTTTTTGAACTCCTAAGCGAGAGGGCGCTGCAGCAAACGCAGGTAGTGGTGCATCGCGACTTCCATAGCCGCAACTTAATGGTGTTGGTTGACGAACGTTTAGGCATGATTGATTTTCAAGATGCCGTGCTTGGTCCCATCACCTACGATTTGGTTTCCTTGGTGCGCGATTGTTATGTCAGCTGGTCGCCAGAACAGGTTGACGATTGGATTGGTGTTTATCGACAAATGGCAATGCGGGCTGGGCTTCTCCCCACGCTTAGCGAAGCTGCGTTTCTGCAAGACGTCGACTGGATGGGTTTGCAGCGACATATAAAAGTGCTGGGCATTTTTGCGCGCTTACATCTCCGAGACGGCAAATCTGGCTATTTGGCTGACTTGCCCTTGGTCATTGCCTACACGCTAGATGTCGCAAGCCAATACCCTGAGTTTGTTGATTTCTGTGCTTGGTTTGAAGAAAAACTAATGCCTATTATCGTAAAGCAGTCCTGGTACAAGGATCTCGATCGGTGAAAGCGATGATTCTGGCGGCTGGCTTAGGCACCCGTATGCGTCCTTTGACTGACCATACGCCAAAGCCATTGTTGCGCGCTGGCGGCAAAACATTAATTGACTATCATATTGAAAAGCTTGTCGCCGCGGGTATTACCGATCTGATTGTGAACTGCTCTTGGCTGGCTGAGCAGCTAGAAGCTTATCTGGGGGATGGTCATCGCTTCGGCGTAAATATCGTCGTTTCCAGAGAAGATCAGCCCTTGGAAACCTGCGGCGGTATTGTTCAGGCGCTGCCATTTCTCTGTGAGGGCAATTTAAGTGATGAGCCATTTCTATTGATTAATGGCGATATTTGGACGGATTTTGATTTTAAAAATCTCATTAGCTGTAAGCCTGATGCCGGTCATTTAGTGATGATCAAAAATCCGGCGCATAACCCTCACGGTGATTTTGTGTTGGCCAGCGATGGCTTGCTGGCCGAAAAAGACGGTCATTCAGTCGCTGAAAGTTATACATTTTCTGGCATCAGTGTTTGGCGGCCCTCGGTGTTTAGTCATTTCAGCGCGGGAAAGCGCGCCTTGAAGCCGGTTATGCTTAACGCTATTAGCAAACGCTCTTTATCCGGTGAATTGTACGAAGGTCATTGGTGGGATATCGGCACTCCAGAGCGCTTAGCGGCATTGCATGAATTTTTAAGTATAAAGACTGGTAGCTGAATATAGCGGCATATTGCCGTAAAATGCGGGTCGCAATTTCATTGTCTTGTGTTCATCGACACTGGGCAAAATTTAAAGATCAAATTAATCGGACATCACTATGGCAAATTACTGGATAGCCCCCTCAATATTGTCGGCAAATTTTGCTTGTTTGGGCGCGGAAGTTGACGCGGTGCTAGAAGCGGGCGCCGACATTGTGCATTTTGATGTGATGGATAATCACTACGTACCGAACCTCACTATAGGGCCGATGGTCTGCAAAGCCCTGCGTAAGCACGGCGTTAAGGCACCGATAGACGTGCATTTAATGGTTTCGCCGGTTGACCGTATGATTGGTGATTTTGCTGAAGCTGGTGCGAGCATCATCACCTTTCACCCAGATGCCTCCACCCATGTGGATCGCTCATTACAGATGATTCGCGATGCCGGTTGTAAAGCAGGTTTAGTATTGAACCCCGCAGTCGGCCCCGATGTATTGAAATACGTCATGGACAAGCTCGACATGGTTTTATTAATGTCGGTTAATCCAGGTTTCGGTGGTCAGAGCTTTATTCCATCCACTATCGATAAAATAAAAGAAGTGCGGGCAATAATCGATGCCTCGGGTCGAGACATCCGCTTAGAAGTTGATGGCGGGATTTCTGCTAAAAATATTGCCGACGTAGCCGCTGCGGGCGCAGATACCTTTGTTGCGGGGTCGGCAATTTTCAACGGTGGTGATTACGCCGATGTTATTGAAAAGATGCGCAGTGAGTTGGCTGGCGTATGACAAGGCTGCAAAACCTGCTCGGCGGTCGTGAGCTAAAAGCGATTTTATTCGATTTAGACGGCACGTTAATTGATAGTGTGCCGGACTTAGCTGCTGCGCTTGATGCAAGTCTAGAGCAACTAAATTATTTACCGGCAGGGATTGCGCGTACCCGATCTTGGGTTGGGAATGGTGCGAGAAAATTAGTACAGCGAGCCTTGGCGTTTGCCTTAGAAATTCCAGAAAAATCTGTAGATGCGGCGCTGACTGATCAATTGCTAGCGGTTTTCTTTACGCACTATGGCGAGCAAACCTGCGAGCAAACAGTATTGTATCATGGTGTCCTTGAGGCACTGTCAGACTGGCACGAGCGGGGCATAAAAATGGCGTGTGTCACTAATAAGCCTGCGCGTTTCAGCGAGCCAATCTTGGCTCATTTTGGTATGCAAGTGTATATGCCAGTGTTGGTTGGCGGAGATACGCTCAGCGTTCGTAAACCAGATCCGGCGCCCCTGCTGCTAGCATGTGAACAGCTCGGTGTGGAGGTGGCGAATACCGTTATGGTTGGTGATTCTGTAAACGATATCAGGGCGGCAAGAGCCGCTGGTATGCCTGTGGCCTGTGTAAGTTATGGCTATAATCACGGCGCGCCGGTAGCTGATGAGAATCCGGATTTATTGGTTGACCACTTCATGGATTTTATTGTCCCCTAGTAACTCTGCAAATATTCTGTTTACAAATACTCTCGCCTAAACGTCGAAATTAATAATCGTTTTTCGCTATTGTCGATTTTCTGCTATGAGGAGTTTCACCTATCGGCTTCTCGATTATTGCAATGGCTATTGCTCGTATTGCCTTCTATAGTTATTAACTGGAATTATTGTTCTCATTAAGAAGGTCTGATGCTGAGTAAATCGCATACATTGGGTATTGGCGGTAGGGGAAGTATTGCGCGTCAAATACTGTTTCCCGTAGTGCTACTTATTATTGCAAGTAATATCGCGGTTATCTCAATCATAATGCGGCAGCTTGACGACCAGTTATTGTTGGCCGCCGAGCAAAAACTCACTCAAATCTCAGAATTGCAATCAATTAAGTTTACTGCAGACATTGATAATCTCATAAATGATATCCGTATCGTATCGCGTACCGCGCCGATAAAGGCGATTCTTAAAACGGGTGTAATAGGGGGCGCTCATTCCGATGAGGGTGTAAGCGTGTCCGCGTGGAAGCGACAATTAGAAACTATTTTTGCCGAAATTATGCATTTCGAAAATAGATACACGCAGATTCGCTTGATATTAGCCGATGGTAGTGAATGGTTACGTGTTGATCGGTACGGAGCGGGAGGTGGTATTCGCGTGGTTCAGGACGCTGAGCTGCAGAATAAATACAATAGCTTCTATTTTCATGCAGCGATAGGAATGCCCGAAGGATCTGTCTATCTCTCAGATATAGAACTTAATCGGGAGTATGGGGAGATATCTATACCCAAAGAAGCGGTTATTCGTGCCTCAATCCCGCTATATTCGAGTAGCGGCGATGTGTTTGGCGTCATGGTGTTTAATCAGAATCTCCAAGAAAATTTTGAAGAATTTCAAGACTTGGCTGGGGACGATGTTAAGATTTTTATAGCAAATAGCGATGGCGAATACATTTTTCATACTAACGAGAATAAACGCTTTCAATTTGAATATGGGCGAAGCGCCAATATTGTTGCCGACTTTCCCCTAGCAAATACCTTGCTTGCTGAAAAAAAAGAAAAGTTTAAGTTTGGTAGCATTGGTTCAGGTGACGATCAGCGTATCTATTTTTTAAGTGCCATAGAGTATAACCCCGGTAATATTGCTGATCGCTTGATCGTTGCGGCCAATTATGATTTTTCATCGGCGCTCAAGTTAAAATCCGTACTACTGAATAAGATCTATTTGTTTTTGATTGTGGTCGGAGTAATTGCTTTTGTTCTTGCAATTTTTGTTTCAAGTAGTATAGCCAGCCCCATCGTTAGGATGCGTAATGCCTTAGCTAGTCGAGGTTTAGAGACTACTAAGGAGGATCTGCCACTTAATTCTCGAGGTGAAGTGGGTGATCTTGCGCGTGTGTTTGATAACTTTCTTTCCGAACTGTCGCGTCGACAAAAGATACTTAATGCTGAGATTGTCGTAAGAGAGGAGGCACAGGCGGAGCTAGAGAGCAATAATCATAAATTAATGCTATTAAATCAGGAACTGGAACAGTTTGCTTATATTGCTTCGCATGATTTGCAAGAGCCGCTGCGCACCGTAACAAGTTTTGTTGATTTGCTTATTGAACATAAGCCGGAGCAGCAAGATGAACAAGTAAAAGTATTTTATGCATTTATTCAAGAGTCAACCTCGCGGATGCGGGAACTAGTCAAAGGCTTGTTGGACTATAGTCGTTTGGGAGAAGGATCAGTTGCCGAAGAAATTGACTGCCAGCAACTGATCGATGTTGTATGTGAAGATTTACAGGTGAGCATTGAAGAACGGCATGCCGATATTCTGTACTCTGATCTGCCGAAAGTTATTGGGAAACGCACGGAAATTCGTTTGTTATTTCAAAATTTGATCTCTAATAGTATTAAATTTTCGCGCAAAGGCATATCCCCTGTTGTTGAGATTAGTGCTAAGCGTGGCAATGATGAGTGGATTTTTTGTGTGCGTGACAATGGCGTAGGTATTAAAAGTGAGTATTTTAGTAAAATCTTTAAGATATTTCAGCGCTTGAATAATCGAGATGATTTTGAAGGCGCAGGAATTGGGTTGGCACATTGTAAAAAAATAGTGGAAATGCATAAAGGCCTAATTTGGCTGGAATCGACGCCTGGAGAAGGTTCCGAGTTCTATTTTAGCTTGAGAGATGGTGCTGATGAATAAGATACAACAAGTTATGCTCGTCGATGATTGCAAGGCGACCAACTATATAAGTCGTCTGATTATCGAGAAGTATGGTTTTGCAGAAGAAATAATTGAAGTTATGAATGGTCTTGAAGCAATAACATATTTGTCTACTGCGCAAGACGGAAAATACCCGCAGCCGGGATTAGTATTTTTAGATCTCAATATGCCCGTTATGAACGGCTGGGAGTTTTTAGAACGATACAAGCTCTTGCCAGATGAGCAAAAAGCGGGGGTGGTTGTTGTTATGCTGACAACATCGCTCAATCCTGACGATGAAATGGAAGCAGGTGGTATATGCGATGTTAAGTCATTTTCCTGCAAGCCGCTCACACTGGAAAAGTTAGATAGAGTGTTAGCCGAGTATTATCCCGGCAGTGTGCGCAGCCAATCCTAGTATGTGATCAGTATACAATCGCTAGGTAATGTGCCCTATATTAGATGAAAACAGTGCTATTCCTGCCGCTTTCCATTTTAATACGCTGATATAATCGACTAAGGTTTAGTGCATTCTTGTTATGAGTAGTATTTTTTGTCCGGCATTGTTTCTAGCCGCGCCTTCCTCTGGTCAGGGTAAAACCACTATTACCGCAGCTATAGCGCGTTTTCATCGCTTGCGCGGTCGCGATGTTCGTATCTTTAAAATGGGCCCCGATTATCTTGATCCACAGATTCTAGAACAGGCTTCTGGCAATCCCGTAGTACAGTTAGACTTATGGATGGCTGGCGAGGATTATTGCCGCTATCAGTTTTATACCGCTGCCCAAACTGCTGATTTGATCTTGGTTGAAGGCGCAATGGGCATGTTTGATGGCGAACCCTCTAGCGCCGATTTGGCAACTACATTTAATATTCCAATTGCTTTGGTTATGGATGTTAAGGGTATGGCGCAGACGACGGCGGCACTTGCCACGGGGCTCGCAAATTATAGGAGCGATGTTTGCGTAGCGGGTTTAATTGCCAATAATTGCGCATCTGATAGGCATAGGCAGCTTATTGCTGATGCACTTCCCGACGATTTGCCATTGCTGGCCGCCATAAGTCGTGATCCAGCTATTAGTCTGCCAGAGCGACATCTGGGTTTAGTTCAAGCTAGTGAAGTCAGTGACATGTTGGAGGCACGCTTTAATGCTGCGGCGAATATGATTGAATATAGTGCCCTGGCTGAATTACCTGCGTTAGTTGAATTTAGCCCTCGCGAATTGCCGCTTGTTCCGCCTTGCCTTCGTGGTTTAAGAATAGGGGTCGCGCGTGACGAAGCGTTCAGTTTTATCTATGCCGCTAATCTAGAGTTGCTTGCAAATATGGGGGCAGAGTTGCGCTATTTCTCTCCGCTTCATGATACGCAATTACCGGATGTGGATGCCTTGTGGCTGCCCGGTGGTTATCCAGAATTGCATGTAAAAGCGTTGGTAGAAAATAGTAAGATGCGCTCGCAGGTTCGCGATTTTTATCTGGCAAATAAAGTGATCTTGGCTGAGTGCGGTGGCTTTATGTATTGCTTAGAAAATATTAAAGATCTTGAGGGACACAGCCATGGGATGTTGGGTTTATTAACCGGTGAAGCCGTAATGCGTGAGCGGGGCGGATGCCAAGGTATGCAGTACGCGGAGCTGCCGGAGGGCGAGCTACGTGGGCATTCACACCATCGTTCGGCGACCGAAAATACCTCCTTGCCTATAGCTTATGGACGCCGCCAACGTCATACCGCACCCGGCGAAGCTATTTATCGCAGTAGAGGACTGACGGCGTCGTACTTACATCTATTTTTCCCCTCTAACCCTGTTGCCATCGGTTCGCTTTTTAGGGGCGGCACTAATAGCGGCACTAGCTTCGAATGAGATGAGTAGATCCCTATAAAGCTAGGCTAGTTCTGCTGCACTTTACTGCCTTTTATAGTGGTGTCTGAGGCCCCTTTTATTTTCACGTCGGAAGAACCTCTAATATCCAAAACGGCACCGGAGATTGTGATGTTGCCATTCTTTTTCAGGGTGATAAATGCCTTACCGCTTTTTAGAGTAAGTTCGTCGCCTGCATCTATGAGCATTTTTTTACTCGTTTCGATGTTGAGATCTCGTCGCGAGGATATATCTAAATTGGTGCTAATATTTTGAATGCTTGTTGTTGATATACCGCGATCGACTTGCATGTCTGATGGTATTCGCAAGCTCCCGTCAGGCTCCTTTTGCACTATGCTCTTCAGTTCGTTGATTTCCTTGCGGAGCTGAATGATTTGCTTCTGCAGATCGTCTTCCCTCGTACCAGAAATGTCTGCTGCAATAACAGTGCCCGCAATTGTGATACCTAAGGCCATGCCGATTGCTAGTTTTTTAGTGGTATTCATTATTTTTTCCTACAGTGATGTTTAGTGGTTTGCCTGTCACGGCAGGATCATATCCTTAGTATTCTGAATCATAGATTAATACGCGATATTTGGAAGGTGATTTCAATTAAATTGTCATAAATCTGTCTTCAAATAGCCCTCTGTTTGTCACTTTAAAGTCCTAACCTTGCCACAAATGCATAAAGAGGATGCATGAACGTGGAAACAAGGAATAGATATAAAACAATTTGGTTATCTGATATTCATCTTGGCTTTAAAGATTGCCGTGCTGACTATCTTCTCGACTTTTTGAACAGCGTGGAATGCGAGACGCTGTATCTCGTTGGTGATGTTGTCGATCTTTGGGCTTTAAAGCGAACATTCTTCTGGCCCGCAGCCCACTACGATGTTGTGAGGGCGCTATTCGCCAAAGCTAGTGCAGGTACTCGCGTTGTTTATATCCCCGGTAACCACGACGAGCCACTACGTGACTATGTAGGGCATATCCTCGGTCCAATCGAAATTAAGCGAGAGGCAATTCACACCACGGTGAAGGGTAAGCGTCTACTCATGTTTCATGGCGACTGCCTAGACGAACATATCCGCTTAAGTAAATGGGAAAACCTGATCGGCGACGCAGCCTATGATTTTTTGTTGTTCTTGAATCGTTGGGCTAACTTTTTTCGCCGTCGCTTTGGTCGTAATTACTGGTCTTTGGCGACGTATATCAAACAGCGAATTCCAAATGCTAGGCAGGTAATCACCGTGTTTGAAGAAGCGGCAGTAAAGGAAGCCTCGCGACGCGGATTAGATGGTGTGATTTGCGGACATATTCACCAGCCAGCCCTAAAGAAAATTAAAGGCTTGGTGTATTGCAATGATGGCGACTGGATTGAGAACTGTACTTTATTAGGTGAAACCCATGACGGAAATTTAGAGCTAGTGCAATGGACCGAGCACCAAACCTTGTTGCAAAGCATGGCTGGCAATGGCGGCCCAGCTAAGGCAGACGTTCTCCCACTGCGTCGCGCCGGATAATAATCAGGAGTAAATGTCATGATTTCAGTAGATTCCGTAATTGATGAGCAGTTTCCAAAAATTTCCAAGGGCAATCCTAGGCTAAAGCGAACCTTGTCAGCTTTGCTGAAGTACTTGTTTCACGAAGCAGAATTTAAGCAGTTCGAGAACGACTACCCCTATGTTCAAGGTCTGGATTTTGTAGAGAAAGGCTTGGACTATTTCGACTTTGGCTACGCGGTTAGCGCACTTGATAAAGAACGCATTCCGGTGAGTGGTCGAGTGGTGATTATTTCAAACCACCCTATTGGCAGCCTTGATGGCCTAGCGTTGTTGAAGCTTGTTTCTGAAGTGCGAAGTGACGTTAAAGTTATTGCTAATGAGTTACTTTATGCCATCAAACCCCTGCGTTCATTGCTACTGCCGGTAGACAATATGAGTGGTAAGCGCAATCGTAAAGAAAACCTGCAGGCGATACACAGTCATCTGAGTAATGAAGGTGCCGTTATCATATTTCCAGCCGGCGAAGTGTCTCGTTTTAGTCCTGCAGGTATTCGCGACGGCCGCTGGCGCAACGGGTTTATTAAGTTCGCGACGAAAGCTAAAGCACCTATTTTGCCAGTGCATATTAATGCCCGTAACTCGGTTTTTTTCTATGCGCTGTCCTTACTGGCCAAACCACTATCAACGCTATGGCTTATTCGTGAGATGTTTAAACAGAGTAACCGTACCGTGCGGGTTACTATTGGCCCAGCCATTGAGGCGGATGTTTACGAAAAGCTGCCGCTAACTGCACCGGCAAAAGTTCGTCTGTTTAAAAAGCATATTTATAAATTGGGTCGTCGTAAGCGCGGCGGTGAGCCATGCTTTATGCCGGTAGCGCAAGCCGTTGCTCACCCAGAGGATCGTCAGGAACTGCGCCGCGCTATTCGTCAGTGCGACCATCTTGGCAGTACTAGAGATGGTATGGAAATCTACTGTTATCAGTACAACGGCGATTGCACAGTAATGCGTGAAATCGGTCGATTGCGCGAAGTTAGCTTTAGGGCTGTTGGTGAAGGTACCGGTCGCCGTCGTGATGTAGATGCTTTTGATGCATATTACGATCACATTGTGCTCTGGGATGAAAATCAATTGGAGTTGGTTGGGGCCTATCGTTTAAAGCGTGTTAACGATTTAGGCGACGGACAAACGCTCTACAGTGAGTCGTTATTTGAATACCAAATTCCCTACGCAGAAGAGTATTTTGAATGCGGTGCAGAGTTGGGACGTAGCTTCATTCAGCCGCGCTACTGGGGGCGTAATGGTTTAGATTACCTCTGGCAGGGTTTGGGTACCTATCTGCGTCGCCACCCCGAGGTCCGCTACTTATTTGGGCCGGTAAGTCTCAGCGACAGCTTACCTCGCGGCGCTAAAGACCTAATAATTCAGTTCTACCAAAGTCACTTTCCGGTAAGCCAGCCCTGGGCCGTTGCAAACAGTCCCTATAAAAGTGAGTTAACAGAAACGCTGTTTTCTGGTCAAGATTATCGCGCGGAGTTTGCGGTTCTTAAAGAACAATTGGCAGAAATGGGGTGTTCAGTGCCGACCTTGTACAAGCAATACACGGAGCTGTGTGACGAGGGTGGCGTGAGCTTTACGGCCTTTAACGTAGACCCTGACTTTGCTGACTGTATAGACGGCTTAGTGTTGGTAGATCTGGATAAGATGAAGCCAGCGCGGCGCAAGCGTTATCTCGGCGAAGAGTCTGCAGGCGGTAGTGAGTCAAAAGCGGCTTAGAAACTACTTGGGGCGTGGTGGAAAAAGTGAAGGGGTACTACCAAGAGTATTACCCCTTTTTTAATTTTGGAGACGGTGTCTAGAACTCGTTAAGTTCTAATGCGTGGGCCTGGACTTGGTTGAGCACCGCAATAGAAGCACAAAGACGGGGCGCAGTAATCGCGCAGTTTGAAATGCCCTGCTATCGATTTGCCTGAGTGGCACTTGCTAAGCTCTTTATTACCCAATCCGCATCATCTATCGGCAAATCATGTCCCGCTGTGTCATGCAAGGTGAGTGGCCAGTGATACTTGCTCGCTAAATACTCGCTGCACTGATACGAAACCATACGGTCTGCGCGGCTGCTAATGACATGGCACTTAGTGTTAATCAGACTATCCGCTGGCGGCGAGTGAAAGCGCGATGCCGCGATCAGTTGGTATATAACATTTCTTTTTCTGACGGGACGACGTTCGCGAATATTGCACCACTGCTCAAGTAATTCGCTATGCCTGCTATTGTTATTGCTTACCATGCCGAGTGCTGCGCTTTCCTGTTGCCTGACTGACAGGGAAAACAAAGCGCGCAAAGTGGCAGGTATAGCGCTGGGCTTTAGACGTTTAAACAGTCCGCAATCTGCACTACTGGTGCTAATGAATATGGCTTTGGCGATATCGTGCGGAGAGCTCGCTAGCCAGTCTAGGGTTACCATGCCGCCTAATGACAAGGCGACGATGCCGAAGGGTTTCTTGCTGGCAATGATCTCTGCGGGTAACCGTTGTTGAACGTCGCGGCGAACGTCTGGAATAGACGTGGGGGACGTTCGCTGATGCTCACTGCCGAATCCCGGTAAATCTATGCAGTAACATTGCCAGCCGAGTTCGGCTTCACAGCGCTGGATAAAGTCACCCCAGTGCGCGTGTTCGCGGCTGAGTCCGCGAAGAAATACCCAGTGTTCAATCTCAGGCCTTCCGCCTTCCGAGTTCATTGTCGTCATAGTTGCCGATACCAGAGGCTTTGCGCCATTTGTTGCATTTCCCGCTCCTGTTCACCTTTCGGTTGCCAATGATTGATATTTCTTGCTGCGGCTAGCAGGAAGTCTATCAGGAGAAGGTGCCCACGTAATACACGGGCATGGCGGTGGGGCACGGTGGGGTTGAATAGTCCTGCAAAACTGAATAGCTGTTGGGGATGTTTTTTTACCCACAGCCAAGAGCCCATTTCGAGGGTTAGCGGCAGAAGGGTAATCCCTTCCGCTCGGCATTCTCGATGAAAGTAATCCCAGATATCGCCGTGACTAAGGTAGTGCATGGACTGTGGGCCAAAAACATAATTGTGATGAGGGAAGTTTCGTTCCCATAGTAATTTTAATGCGACGTAACTGCCGATATCGTCTATGGGCTGGCGGCGGTAGGCATAGGGAATCCATAGGTGGTCTTGAAAACCAAAGCCCGAATGGAAATCAACAAGGATACTGGGGCGCCCAACCTGACAGTAGCGGCCGATAATGTTTTGAAGAGCGACAAACTCATTTTCAAAATCGGCGTCACGTTTTCCTCTATACCATGGAATAGATTTTGAGATGCGCTGGCCGCCAACGAGAAATGGCACCTTGTCTTCCGCGTCGATGGGGGCATGACGATTGAGATCAATGCCATTCGGATTGCAGCGGGAATCTAGCAACATGCCGCCTGGATTGACGATGGGCACGGCGACGATGGCGATGTCATGTTCGAATTGCGCGCGCCAGCGTGTATCCCAGCGGCAGCGCTCGATAACTGTTTCTAACCAGGCAAGTAGAACTTGGGTGCCGATACGCTCTACACCGTGAATGCCAGCGGTAAGCAATAGGCAGTGTTTTGCGGTGTCAGGATTGCCAATGGTTAGTGAGATAAGTGGCAAAGTGAATTCGTTCACTTCGATAAGGGCCTCCGTGCGGGTGGAAATTAACTCTCCCGCCTGACGACACAACTGCTCCATCGAGATAAGTTCAGACAAGCGGTGGCGAAGCCGCCCACGGCAGACGTCCATGACAGTTGTGAAGTCTGGTAGCTCAGGGCCTTGCAGCTCGGCTTCCGCGAGTTCTGGCGTCTCCTGAGTACGGAGCTGTTCATGATAGGTCATTTTTTGTTTTAGCCTGTCGCCGCCATAGTGTTAGCGGGGCGACCGGTTTGCTCCCAGAGATCAGACACCAATTTGGCGCTGTCATGCCATTCTCCCCGCAGCAGCCAGTCGCAAATAGCTGCGGCAACATCAGGGTAGTGACAAGGCTGTTGTGCCGGAATGTCGGTTAGCCACTTTTCGATATTTGTCGATGAAAAATCATGCATTACTGTGGCGACACCGAGTTGTTGAAGTGCCGCGGCGTTGCCTAATTGCTCGGATTGACCCGCGACGGGTTTTGCCAGCGCGGGAATACCCATGTGCAGACATTCACTGATCAACTCAAAGCCGGCATTGCAAATAACGCCCTTGGCGTGGCAAAGATCGTGTTTAAAGCTGTGTAAGCTGGTTGCTTGGCGCAGAACATTGCCACGCTCCTCACGTTGTAATTGAGGCGCGTACTGAATGAATTTTTGCTGTGGGAATGTCGCTAAGGCCTCGCTGACCTGCTCCTGATCTTCAAAGGGCAAGTAGACCACGATATGCGGTGGAGTGGTGCAGGGCTGGCGGATTTCGTCTGGATTGATTATCGGCGGCGCGATATTCGCATTGAAGTGATCCCAATGTAATCCGAGGCGATACTGAGCGGGCGCAAAGAACTTCATTATTAGACGATTACGTAGGTCGACACCACTTTGCGGAACGTCTGGGTAACCGAAGGCGTATTGGTGGCCTACGCCGATCACCGGCTTTTTTTGCAGGCGGCCAGCCCACGCAGTGACGGGTTCAAAATCGGTAACCACGGCGTCATAGTGACTAAGATCGAGGGCGCGAACATCGTGAATAAATGTAAACGGTTTTACTTGGGCTAGGGTTTTAATCGCACTGATGCTGCCTTTGTCCGTCGCGAAACTCAGTCCGGCACGGAGCTGGTAGTCGCCGAAAACGTCCATATCAAAATACTGCTCTGGCGCACGGCCAGAAAATAGAAATTGGACATCAATATTTTTTTCGGCGAAATGCATGGCCATCATGCGGGCCCTAGATATATGCCCGTTACCGGTTCCCTGCACGCCATAAAGCAGTTTCATATAAATTCTCGTACCTTGACATTAAGCCAGCCAATATCGCAGTAAATCGCGGCTTCGTGGCTGGGGTGAATAATGGACTGGGGGTATCGTCGTGATCGACGATATGGGCGAGCGAGGTGAGCTTAGGCTGCCGAGACAATAGAGTGTCCAAGGTAGGCGATGCCCATGCCCAAACTAGCGCCGGCGAGCGTATCGGTGGGGAAATGCACGCCGAGAATAATCCGCGATGCGCCCACGGCGATGGCCCACAAAAACAGGGGGATGCCGACCGCGCCAAAGAACAGTACCGTCATGGTCGCTAGTAAAAACGCGGCGGCGGTGTGTCCAGAGGGAAAGCTGAATTCGTCAGAGGCAATAATGGCCGCACTGAAGGCGGGTATGGCCTGTGGTGGACGTTTTCTACGGCAGGTGTTTTTTAACACCCAATAGGTCGGCAACCACGCCGCAAAGCTCAGGATAACCGCAGTGAAATAGGCTAGGCCTTGGCTTGCTCCCATTATGTAAACACAAAGGGGGAGGCCTAGTTGGGCGTAGCCATCGCCGGTTTTTGATACACTGCGGGCTACACGAGACAATTGTTGCTGGTGACGCGTATTAACGCAGGCCAGAAACATTCGCACATCGAACTGATTTATCGACTGTATTAAGCGCATAGTTTTATCCTCATATTGGAAACCATACGCTGATGTGTTTTCAGTAATGTGACGACTACGTTGCAGTTTAAAGACAGTGTGCGGTGTTTTTCCTAGGCGTTTTCAATCAACAATATACTGCCGCGATGATGGCGGCTGGTGATGACCTCTCGGGGCGTGAGCTCAGCAAAGTAGTCATCAATACAGGCTTCAGCTACTGCTAGGAATGGCGGGCGGTGCGGATCAGCAATAATGATTTTTTTAACGCCGGCATCAACCGCGCGCTCAATTAAATCGAAGACCTCTTTACTCATCTCGTCCCAAAAGCAGATGTCGCTGGCAATGATGGCATCGTATTGGCCTAATTCGTCGGTACTTAATTCGTCAAAGCGCGCTGTGCGCGTACTTATCTCGACGTCATTGTGTTCGGCAAGTAGCGACAAATAGGAAAATACAGCGGGGTCGGCATCCATTGCCGTCACTTCGGCGCGAAGAGCCTTGGCGCAATATATGCTCGCTAGTCCCCATCCGCAGCCTAAATCTAGCACTTTGCAGTTGTTAGGCAGGGGGTTATCTTGCAGGTAGTCGATGAGCAGATAGGCGCTGCCCCAGAGCTTGTTACCGTGCAAATGGGTAGCGTTGGTGGCGCGTTTTAGGCGCCGCATATCCGGGTGTGCAGCGAGCAGTGTGCGCACACCAAAATAGTCTCGAACGTGCTTAGCTGCTGAACTAGGCATTGGAAATTCCTGCTGAAATTTGAACGGTTAGTTTGTGAATGTGCGTTGTAGAAATAGTTAAAATGGCGATCTTAATTGTGAAAATAAAGTATTACCATAACCATCATGAATTGAGGTGTAAGCTAGTGGGGCGGCGCTATTGTTTTATTGATTTAAGGGACGGTATTTGTGACAAAATTTGATTACGATGTTTTGGTATTGGGAAGCGGCCCGGCGGGTGAAAGTGCGGCCCTGAATGCAATGAAGCACGGCCATCGCGTAGCGGTCGTAGAGGCGCAGGACTCCGTAGGCGGAGCGTGTACGCATCAGGGTACGATTCCCTCAAAAGCGCTGCGACACATGGTGCGGCAGGCCATCCGCTACAATAATACTCCGGCGTTTCGAGATATTGGCGATCCGCGCACACTGACTTATCCACGACTACTTAGTCATGCCAACGAGGTTATTGCTCGGCAGGTGGATATGCGCAGCCGCTTTTACTACCGCAACCAAATTAAATTGATATTTGGTCAGGGGCGTTTTGTAGATAAAAACACGGTTGAAGTTGTGTCTGGAGAAGGCCAAGTTGAATCCCTCACCGCGACTAGTGTCGTGATTGCTACTGGCTCACGCCCATACCGCCCAGCGAATATTGATTTTGCTCATCCCCGTGTTTATGACAGCGACACGATTCTTAAGATGACCAATACCCCAGGTAAAATCATTGTCTACGGTGCAGGCGTCATTGGCTGTGAGTACGCGTCAATTTTCTCTGGCATCGGAATCAAAATTGAACTGATTAACAGCCGTGATCGCCTGCTGGAGTTTTTGGACGACGAAATTTCCGATGCATTGAGTTATCAGCTCCGCAATATGGGTGTGATGATTCGACATCGCGAAGTTTATAAATCCGTTTTGGCGACGGATAAGGGTGTAGAAGTTGTGCTCGAATCCGGTAAGCGTATACACGCCGACGCATTGCTTTGGTGTAATGGCCGCAGCGGGAATACCGACCAGCTGGGTTTAGATAATATTGGTTTGGAAACCGATCATCGGGGCCAACTAGTGGTCGATGAACACTATCAAACTTCGGTGCCGGGTATTTTTGCGGCGGGTGACGTCATTGGCTGGCCTAGTTTGGCGAGCGCTGCCTATGACCAAGGTCGTTCGGCCGCGGCGTCAGCGCGTGGTAAAGATCACTGTCGCTTTGTTGACGATGTACCCACAGGAATTTATACCCTGCCGGAAATCAGCTCGATAGGGCAGACAGAGCGCGAACTGACAGAGGCAAAGATTCCCTACGAAGTAGGGCGTGCCTTCTTTAAAGACACCGCTAGAGGCCAAATAAGTGGCGAAACCGTCGGCATGCTTAAGTTGCTATTTCATCCCGAGACTCTGGAAATTTTCGGCATTCACTGTTTTGGTGCCGAGGCAGCGGAAATTATTCATATCGGTCAGGCCATTATGAAGCAGAAAAACGGCGGCAATACCCTGCGCTACTTTGTCACCACAACATTTAATTACCCAACCATGGCGGAGGCCTACCGAACGGCTGCACTCAACGGTTTGAATCGTTTATAGCACTATCCATGACGGTTTACGGGGGTTCTGTCGCTAAAGTAAGGTCTGAGTTAGGTGCGGAAGTCCCGGAGGTCATTAAATTATTTTCAGTATACGTATAAATTTTTATTGACAGAAATTCGAGATCATCATAAATAGTGCCCTGAACAACCACGGTTAGCCGAGGGGTTCATTCTGTATCTACGATGTACTGGAGTGGGCAAGTAATGGCAAATGACCTAGCCGATGATGATATCGACGATATCCTTGATGATGACGCGGCCGCAGATTTTGAGGAGCGGCGTCTTATGGGGGGGGGCGATAGCAGTATTCGTCGGAAAATCGAAGAGCGCCTTGAGCGCAAGCGCCTGATGGATGAGTTGGATTTACTGGACGACTTTGATCTATAGGGGCGTTATATCGCAGTAAGTTGCGATATATTCATGCCAACGCCACGTTCTGTGGCGTTTTCTCATTTATTTCCCTTCTTACTCGCGTCTTGTGGCAGTCTGTATTGCTGATTCTGAGTGGCGGTTATAACATGTCGGCACTATTTGCATGTATTAGCTGCTGGCGTTAGGGTAAACATCTCTGCACGCTATGGACGACAGCAGAGAACACACCTGCATCATAATTAAAACGGGATTGAGTAATGAATTGGAAAGCCTTGTCTGCGGTGGTAGTGATTGTCGGGATTGCTGGGTTTGTCTGGTATGTCTTAGATCGCTCGGCTAACAGTGACTATAACGACGCGGTTGTCGAGACAGTCGACGATTCTGCGGCTAAAAAAATGGTTAAAGAGACTCTTGCTGTTGAATCTGAAGCAGACTACAGCGAGAAGGCTGCCAAAGTGCCTGCGCCACCAGCGGCCATTGATGGCAGTGACGAGCAGCTGCGTGACGCATCCGGCACGCTGTCTAAGCCCTTGGCAGCTTGGTTGCAGCCTGCTGAACAGATACGTAAATGGGTATCGGTAGTTGATCAATTGGCCACATACCGCTTTCCAACCAAGCATTTGCCCATCGTTTATAACAAAGAACCCTTTTTGGCAGTGGAGACTGAGACTGGTTTTGTAAACGACCCAGGTAATTACGCGCGTTGGAATGGCATGGTAAGCACTGTGACCTCTATCGAGCCAAAGAACGTCGCCATTTATTACAAGAAATGGTCACCGTTTTTAGAAGGCACGTATAACGAATTAGGCAATCCCCAGTCCTTCGATAATCAGTTGAGGACGATGATTGAGCACTTGCTGATGGTAGAGCCAATTCCCGTCGACGCTGCACTAAAGCGGCCTAAAGTACTCTACGAATATGTTGATCCGGTTTTAGAAAATGCTGACCCGCTAAGCAAGTGGATGTGGCGTCTTGGGCCAGAGAACATGAAAAAGCTGCAAGATTGGTTGCGCGAGTTAGAAAGTTTCCTCTGATTTGGCCCCTCTATTATCGCCATCCGTTTGAATGGCGATAATTGTCTTCCCCTTCGCTACACTTCTGTCTTTAGTGCTTTCTTGCTGGCGATAATGCCTGCCGGTAAAGGCGCTACATAATCGTCCGATAATAATTCGATGAAGACAGGTGAATACAATGCCCGTAACCCCCGTTGATCTAAATGACGCCAATATTCTTATAACCGGTCCAACCGGACAGGTGGCCGCCCCCATTGTTGATGCGCTCAGTAAAATTGCCAATGTGACCGCCTTGGCGCGTTTTAGTAAAGACAGTGACAAAGACGCGCTTGAACAACGAGGCATTAGGGTGATTCGTGCAGATTTGGCTGATAAACGCAGCCTTGATGCCTGCCCCGATGATTTCGATTATGTGTTGAATTTGGCCGTAGTGAAATCGGGAAATTTCGATTATGACCTCGCCGCCAATGGCGAAGGTGTCGGTAACTTAATGGCCCGCTGCCGCAGTGCAAAGGCCTTTGTGCATTTTTCATCAACCGCGGTATACGAATACGCGGGACATTCACCGCGCAAAGAAACTGACCCACTAGGTGACAATCACCGGTCCATGTTTCCGACGTATAGCATTGCGAAAATAGCCGCTGAAACAGTGTGTAAATTTGCTGCGCATCAGTTTGGCATTCCCACCACTATCGCACGTCTAAGCGTGCCCTATGGCAACAACGGCGGCTGGCCGTATTTTCATCTGTTAATGATGAAAGAAAATATGGCGATAGATATTCATCCAGAGGGGCCAAATAGCTACAACTTACTGCATGCTGATGATTATATCGAAAAAATTCCGTATTTATTGGGCGCAGCAAGTACCGAGGTAACCACGACTAATTTTGGTGGTTCGCAGGCGGTCAGTATTGAAGAGTGGTGTGCGTACTTAACCGAGCTCACTGGCTTTGCGCCTAACTTTAGAGAGAAGTCGACCGCGTTTGGAAGTCTGTCTATTGATACCACACGGATGCACGACTTAATTGGTGAAACCCGAATGGACTGGCGCGAAGGCATTCGCGCCATGGTGGAAAATCTCTCGCCGCAATTGCTGCGCTAGCTATTACCGCTCTTTAGTAGATTAGCCGCTATTTTATAGCGGCTGAATGCTACCGATCAAATGGGGTTTAACGCCGCTTTTGTTCCGCAATTCAAAGTCGAGATTGCTGCCCACTGCCTCATATTCTAGGCGAACCCGTGCAGGTAAAAAAATCGGTGTTTTAAACTCAACATGACAGCGATAGGCCGTGCCCGCTATATCGCCACTCAATGCAGCCAAGCACGCGGCCTTGCTCCACATGCCGTGGATCACCATACGTTTAAAGCCGAGTATTTTGGCACTAATGTCGTGTAAATGAATGGGATTGAAATCGCCAGAGGCGCGGGCGTATTTGCGGGCATCGCTGCGACTTATATCGATGTCACGAGTATTGGCATAGCGCCTAGGCTCGGCACGCTCGCCTTTGGGCGCGCTTGCAACACCTGTCTTAGCCCGAGAAAGGTAGCGGCTGTCGTCTTCCCAAACTAGCTCATCACCGCAAAAAGCCTCGCAGTGAAAGGTGAACTCATAGCCCTTGTCAGTGACTTTGTTGTCGGCAATGCTGCAACGTAGTCGTATGACTTCATTCGTGAGTACAGGGCGGTGTTGAATAATGGTATTGCTCAGATGTACGCAGCCCATAGGGGCTAGCGGAAAGTCTTTGCTCAGCATCATCTTCATGTGCAAGCGGAAGGCCTGTACATGTAGAAAGCTAACGGAAAGCGCTGCGTTATCGTCACTGAAACCGCAGGCTTGATTGTAGCGACGTAGTTGGCTGCTATTGGTGCGAATATTGGCGACTTCTAGAATTTGAGCGGGAAAGCGCGGTGTTTTACCGGGCTTTTTCCGTGTTATGGCGGCCTGTAGTAACATGGGGGGCGTGCTTGGCAACGTTTTTAGCGTTAACTCATTGCTTGCGGTCATTCGACTCTATCTCCATACTGAGCGTGGCGCAGTGGTTTGCTACATATGTATACAAACCATAGAGTATAATGAAACACGCGGCATTAAGAATTTGCCCAGCCTCAGTGTCGTTTACGGCAGTTCGGTCAATGCTTGCCAGTGTTGATATTTTGTACAACAGATACCAGCTTGAATGACAGCATCAAATTCTAAAAATTTTTCCGATCTTAGTGATTCCAGTTTCCTGATCCAGCTGGTCTATCCGGCCATGCAAAGTATGGGTTTGGATGTTGACCGCATCGTGAGTGAATGCAGGATTTCGCCTACCCTTTTACAGGATCGCAGTGCGCGCTTTCCTCATACCGCCCAATTGCAGTTTTGGCGAGTACTTGAAGAAGTCAGCGGTGATCAAAATATTGGTTTGCATTTGGCCGATGCGGTGCAAGTTTATCGCGGTCAGGTATTGGAATATTTGTTCCTCAGTAGTCCAAATTTTGGTGAGGGCTTAAAGCGTTCACAAAATTATCAGCGTTTAGTGACCGACGCGATGCAATTTGAATTGCAAACTGGCGAGCAGCAGTCGCGGATGGTGTTGGAATTTGCCGGTGACGATGATCCAAGCTTTCGGCATCGCAATGAATGTTTCGCGCGTTTCTTAATACGTTATTTTCAAGCGGTCACCGATGGTGCCTTTATTGCCGATGCGGTGCATTTGACCCATTCGGCGGTAGGCGATGTTGCTGAATACGAAAAAGTATTTGGTTGCCCGGTTCATTTCAACAGCTCTGAATCGGCGCTTGTCTTTGCTACCTCTATTCTTGCAACACCTTCCACACATGCTGAACCCGATTTGCTAAAACTGCATGAAAAACTCGCCAGTAAGCAATTGGAGCGTTTATCGCGCCAAGACGTGGTCGGCGATGTTCGGCAAATTATTGCGGAGATGTTGGAGCTCGGGCAGCCCAGTCTTGAAAATGTCGCGGCACGCTTGAAGATGAACGAGCGAATTTTACGAGCGCGCTTAACCGAAGCTGGAACCAGTTTTAATCAAGTATTGGCAGACTATCGCTGCGTGCTGGCTAAGCGCTTGCTGGCTCGTACAGATGAAAGTATTGCCGATGTGGTCTACCTAACTGGTTTTTCTGAACCCAGTACCTTTTACCGCGCGTTTAAACGCTGGACTGAACTTACTCCCATAGAATATCGCCAGCAAAAGAAGGCGGCACAGGCCAGCGAAAGCGAATAATTAGTGTGCTGGCTTAGTTGTCGTTTCTAATTCGCAGAAAGCTCGCGAATCGCGGTATGCCATTGCCGCTGAGGCCGTAATATTTGTAAGTGATCAGCGAGCCAATAGGCGGTGGATTATTGCGATCCGCATCTGAAAAACCACTGCCAATTTTGAATCTCAGTCCCTCGCCGGTTTCCACCAAGATAGCGCCAAGCATCCCTGTATATTTCCCTTTGCCCTCGATGTGTTTGATCACCTTTGCCTCGGCATCTTGATAGCGTTTTAGCTTCAGCAAATCATCGCTGCGGTTAGATCGGTAGGGTGCGCTGCCTAAATGTAGCATCAGGCCTTCGCCACCCTTGGCAATGACTGCGTCGAGGTACTGCATTAGCGATGCTTCGTCGCGAAACTTTTGTTGTTCAACCAAGATTACGTAAGGCGATGCGTTATTTGCAATGAGATTTCTAAGTGTCGCTAGGCGCTGATCGAACTCTCCCTGCGCCGTCGGTAAGTCGAACACCATAAAGCGTATCGCCTTCCACTCAGAGTCGACGGGCAGGTTTTTGCGCACGGCGCCAGAAAGTTCATCAAAGCGCTGCCGACCTAGCCACAATTCACCATCTAATGGCGTGCTGGGGAAATCCGCAATAAACCAATCTGGCGCGTGATAAATATTTCCCAGTCGAGAAACTAATTGTTTACCGTTCCAATAAGCGCGAACACCATCAAACTTCTCGCTTACCCAATATTCTGTTAATGGAATATCCGGATGATAAATATTGGCCAACATCAGTGCTGGTGTTGGATTCGGATCTGCGAGGATGGCTTGTGGGGATGTACTAACTAATAAAAGTAAGAGCAGAAAAATGCTTTTTCTTTTTCTATTAGTCGAGGGGCTGAGGCATGCGTTGTGCAAGTCATAGCGGGGCATCGTGAATCCTCCTTGATTCAATGAGTGCCTAGTTATCATACATAGTCTTGCGCGGTGGCAGAATAAAAAAAGCCCCGCCGATGTCGGCGAGGCTTTTTTAAGCGGATGATCTATAGGCTTGCGTTATGCGCCAAACCAAGACTGACCGCATACTCTCACGGTATTACCACTCACGCCGCGCGACGCAGGGTTGCCAAAGAAGGAAATAGTCTCTGCCACATCCACCGGTAAACCACCTTGTGATAGTGAGTTGAGGCGGCGACCAAACATACGTGTAAACAAGGGAATGGCAGCTGTCATGGCGGTTTCGATAAAGCCGGGGGCAACGGCGTTCACGGTGATGTTTTTCTTCGCCAACTCTTTTGATTGCGCCATGAAATCAACATAGCCAATTACACCAGCTTTAGACGCGGCGTAGTTGGTTTGTCCTCGTTGACCACCGATACCATTCATAGATGAAACGCCAATGATGCTGCCGCCTTCATTGATCGTGTTTGTTTTTAGTAGTTCTGCGGTAATGCGCTGCGCCGCTGCTAAGTTAATATCCAACGTCATCTGCCACTGCTGCTCGCTCATATTAGCGATGGTTTTGTCGCGGGTAACACCGGCGTTGTGAACGATAATGTCTGCACCACCAAGCTCGCTGAGTGCTTTAGCAATAACAGCGGGTGCATCCGCGCTGGTAATGTCCGCAATAACAGCTTTGCCGTTTAGACGCGCCATTACTTTGCTTAGGTCAGCTTCCATTGGGGCAACATCAACACCCACTACGGTGGCGCCATCGCGAGCTAAGGTATCGGCGATAGCTTCGCCAATGCCACGTGATGCTCCCGTCACGAGGGCTATTTTACCAGCTAGTGGTTTGTGCCAGTCCGCGACAGTGGCTGTGTCGGCAGCGCGTACTTTGATAACCTGTCCGCTGATATACGCTGATTTGGGTGACAGAATAAAGCGCAGACTACTATCGAGATTGGCTTCTGCGCCTTCTGCAACGGTAATGAGTTGCGCTGTTGCGCCTTTGGCGCCGACTTCTTTGGCAAGTGAACGACTTAGACCTTCCAGCGCACGTTGGGTCGCGGCGGCTTCAGCGGTTTTGCATTGAAGGTGTGGACGGCCGATCACAATAATACGGCCGCTGCTTTTTAATTTGCGAATATTCGCATTAAAGAAACGGTAAGCTGATACCAGTTCAGTGCCATCGACAAAGCCACTGCCGTCAAAAATGAGTGCTTGGTAACGGTCGCTGGTAGCGTTGCTATCGGTTTTGTCGCAGAGCTGGGCAGCCGCGTCTGGGTTGTAGAAAACCTGTGCGTCGCTATCGCTTAGATTACTTTGAATGGCGTTGAGCAATTTTGCATTTTCACCCGCACCAACGAGTACGGCGCCTGCGAAATAGCTGTTTTGACTGGCATTATAGCGTTGTAAATCCGTTGCTACAGTAACCCCCATTGCGCCAAGCAGTTTTTTGCCTGCCGTCGAATTAATCAATTTTTCGATTCTATCGGTCATGCTTAGATCTCCGTGAGGGGTGTTAATGACTGTGATTCGGTTTACATTACCAGTGTCTGGCTGCGGAAAGGGCATGTTTTCCTTTCTTCTATTGCTGCATTGTAGCTGCACCGCGCTAGAAGTTGATTGACAGTGCCGCCGTGTCACGCGGTCGATTCAGCCAATGTCGGCACACTCAGGCTTGTTAAACTGCGCCCACTTTACACTTTGTACGATTTTGAGGTTCGAATATGTCTCAGGCAATTAAACGCGTTGCGATCATTGGTGGTAACCGGATTCCGTTCACCCGGTCCAATACGGCCTATTTTGGCGTCAGCAATCAGTCAATGCTGACGGCCGCAATAGAAGGTTTGGTGCAGCGTTACAATCTGCAAGGTGAGCGTCTTGGCGACGTGGTTGCCGGTGCGGTAATGAAGCACAGCCGTGATTTTAATTTAACCCGTGAGTCGGTACTCGGCACGTCGCTTGACCCAAACACGCCGTGCTTCGACATTCAGCAAGCCTGCGGTACCGGACTGCAAGCAGTGAATATTATTGCCAACCAGATTGCCCTTGGTCAAATTGAAGCAGGTATAGCAGGCGGTGTTGATACCACGTCTGACGCGCCAATCGGTGTAAGTGAGGGCTTACGTAAAATACTGCTTCAGGTGAATAAAGCACGCTCTTTTGGCGATCGTGTTAAGCCATTTTTGCAATTGCGTCCCAAAGATGTGGGCGTATTGATTCCTGCAAATGCTGAGCCACGCACTCGTATGTCTATGGGGGAGCACACTGAAGTGACCGCAAAGGCATGGCAAATTCCTCGCGATCAGCAAGACGAGCTGGCTTGCGCTAGTCATAAAAATCTAGGTGCGGCCTATGATCGCGGATTCTTCGATGACCTGATTACGCCCTTTAACGGCGTGAGCAAGGACAATATTTTGCGTGCCGATACCACCATCGAGAAGCTGGCTAGCTTAAAGCCCGCATTCGATAAAGAAAGCGGCAAAGGCACCTTAACGGCAGGTAACTCATCTACGTTGACTGACGGTGCTTCTGCAGTGCTGCTGGCGAGTGAAGAGTGGGCGAAAGAACATGGCTTGCCTGTTCGCGCTTATTTAACCATCGTCGAAACGGCAGCTGTAGACTTCTTCGGTAAAGATGGTGTGTCAGAAAAAGAAGGCCTATTACTTGCGCCAGCTTATGCTGTGCCGCGTATGTTAGAAAAAGCCGGTCTGACATTGCAAGATTTCGACTATTACGAAATCCATGAAGCGTTTGCAGCACAGGTGTTAGCAACGCTGAAAGCCTGGGAAGATGAAGCTTTCTGCAAGGACAAATTAGGTCTTGATCGCCCATTGGGCAGTATTGATCTTACAAAGCTGAATGTGAACGGCAGCTCTTTGGCTACTGGTCATCCATTTGCGGCAACGGGCGGTCGAATCGTCGCTAGTTTGGCGAAAATGCTTGAAGAAAAAGGCAGCGGTCGCGGATTGATTTCAATTTGTGCGGCTGGTGGCCAGGGTATAACGGCGATTATTGAACGCTAAAATTATCCTTGAGTCCTTTTTATAGAAAAGGCCCGAGCTCGCGCTTAGGGCCTTTTTATTGTCTGCGATTTACCGCCTTATTTTCCGTAGCTAGCGCAATCACCTAGTTCAAAGCCAATCACTTTCTCATCGGCACAGGCTTCGCAGCCATTGCTATAGGTTTTGTGCTTTTCTGAGGGGCATGGAGCGGTGACGCAGCGTATACCCGTATCAACATGGCCACAAACGGGGCGGTATTCACGGGTACACATTTGAGATCTTGGCGATTGGCATTGGGTGAAACCAGATTGCATTCCCGGTGGTGTTGGATCTTCTTTTGGTGTGGTTGAACAGGCGCTCATCACGAGGAGTGCCGCTGTCGCGATACTAAGTCGAAAAGAGTGCTTGGTTTGAAAACTGCGTCCTTTCAGTAAATTCATGCTGTACCCCAGATAATCAGTGCAGATCGCATTTTGTGGCCTCAGCTTAACCATGCCGGGCGGCATACTCAAGGCTGATTTGTGCAAGTAGTGAACTCGTGCTTGATTGGTTTGTCATAGTTATCGACTATTAATTTTATTTAAAATTAATATTTTAGGTATGATGAATTTCTTGCTACGCTATTTTTCAAGATCAAAGTACATAGCGCATAGCAATTTAAAACCACCAAAGGGAGAATATGAATGAAAGCAATTGATATTGGTATCAATGAAGCGAATCGAGAACAGATTGCCGGTGGATTAAAGGTCTTGCTGGCGGACTCTTACACGCTTTATCTGCAAACGCATAATTTCCATTGGAATGTTACTGGTCCGCGTTTTCGCGATCTCCACCTGATGTTTGAAGAGCATTACACCGAGTTGGCGCTCGCGGTAGATGATATTGCTGAGCGCATTAGAACTTTAGACGTCGCTGCCCCAGGTACTTACAAAGAGTTTTCTCGCTTAAGTTCAATTGAAGAGACTGACGGCGTACCCGATGCTGAGTCTATGGTAGACATTCTGACTAAGGGGCACGAACAAGTCGTTAAAAGCTGTCGTTCAGTATTGAAGTTAGCGCAAGACGGCGATGATGAATCGACCGCGTCGCTGGTATCAGACAGGATGAGAATTCACGAGAAAACCGCGTGGATGTTGCGGGCGATTAATAAATAGTAGTTTCTGTCTATTTGGTGGCGTCTACTCTGGTGCCGCCAAGTTTTCCTTTTTAGTCTTTTGAAGTCTAGCCCCCACCTTTTCAACCGTCATTTGTAACCTTATGCGATGTTGCGCGTCTCTTTGTCAGTAGGCGTCTGTGTGCGCCAATTTCTGATGAGCAGATTGGGTGATGGTATGAAAATTGGACGGGGTATTTTCTTTGTAACCTTATTTATAAGCATTTTGCTCGGTCTTCCGGCCCATGCTTTAGAATTACGTAGTGAGAAAGACGCTACGACCATCATTGAATTGTATACCTCAGAAGGCTGCAGCAGCTGTCCTAGCGCCGATGCATGGTTATCATCCTTGGCTAATGACCCCGCTATTTTCTCCCGCTTCATCCCTTTGGCTTTTCATGTCGACTACTGGAATCAGCTGGGTTGGCAAGATCGATTTTCAACTTCAATGAATTCACATCGGCAGCGTGAGTTGAGTCGTGTTGGTGTCTTGTCGCAGGTCTACACACCGGGGTTTGTCATTAATAACCGAGAATGGCGAGGCTGGTTTACCCGGGGCCGCAGCGTGACAGCGGACAAATTGCCGCAAAGTGAAAAACAGGTCGGTACTTTAACGGCCCAATGGCCTGATAATACACAGTCCCTATCGTTCAGCTACACGCCAAACATAGGAGATGTTAAGGATCTGCAGTTGCACGTAGCTATCGTCGGCATGGGGCTGAAAACCAATGTGCGACGCGGCGAAAATAGAGGTCGTGTTCTGCGTCATGATTTTGTGGTCTTGTCCTATACCCAGTATCCCTTTGGTTCAAGTAAGTCAGGCCAAACCATACGTAAATCTATTGCCGAGCCGAAAATTCCCGACGAAGGCCAAAGTAGGTCGGCATTGGTGGTGTGGGTATCTGAGAGTAGCTCCCCGGAAATCATTCAGGCGGTCGCAGGGTATTTATAGGCGTATTAATCTTCGCATTTTGTGCAGTCCCGTGCCAAAGTCTCAGCTGGCACTTAAAATATCGATAATATTGTGATCTCCTTTATTTTGATAAGTTGAAAAATCCATGTCGTGGCGGTCGGTGGTGAAATTTGCACTGCGCTTATTTAGCGTAATATAGCGACTATCGTGATCCATTATGTTTTTGTCGAAGTAATGTAATAGATGTGATTCGATTTGTGATCATATATCCGGTAGTTGAGCGCAATTAAGAGGTCGTGATGATAAAGAAGATGGTGTTTTTAAGCCTGATTGCGGCCGCCGTTGTTGCCTTTTTTGCGCTGGGTTTTAACCAATACCTCAGCCTTGAAGGGGTTAAGCAGCTACAAATAGATTTAGCCTCTTGGAGGGCCGATCGTCCTTTGATATTGGCCCTTATTTTGTTTGTGTCTTATGTTCTTATCACCGCCTTGTCGCTGCCCGGTGCGGCGGTAATGACATTGTTGGTTGGCGCTATATTTGGCTTGGGCTGGGGGCTATTAATAGCGTCATTCGCGTCTAGTATTGGCGCCACACTGGCGTTTCTAATGACCAGATATGTATTGAGAGACACAATACAGGCTCGCTTTGGTGAACGCTTAAAGGCGATTAACGAGGGCGTTGCGCGTGAGGGCAGTTTTTATCTTTTCAGCTTAAGGCTGGTGCCGCTATTCCCGTTCTTTCTAATCAACATGTTGATGGCGTTAACGCCGTTAAAACTTAGACAATTTTATTGGGTGAGCCAGCTTGGCATGTTGCCCGGTACGCTAGTCTATGTGAATGCGGGAAGTCAGCTTAGCGAACTAACAAGCCTGTCAGGAATACTCTCTCCGTCCCTGTTGTTTTCCTTTGTGTTACTGGGTGTATTCCCCTTGGTAGCAAAGAAAATTCTCGGGTGGTTGCGTGCGAAGCAAGCAAGCGCGAGGTGGTCGCGCCCTAAGAAATTTGATCGCAATCTTATCGTAATTGGTGGCGGCGCCGCGGGTTTAGTCAGTGCTTATATAGCTGCGGCGGTGAAAGCCAAAGTCACTTTAATTGAAGCACATAAAATGGGTGGCGATTGCCTCAACTATGGCTGTGTGCCCAGTAAGGCATTGATCAAAACCGCAAAGATCGCGGCTCAACAACGACATGGTGAGCGCTACGGTTTAAGTGCTTCTGAGCCACGTATCGACTTTCGCCGTATTATGGCTCGTATCCAAGATGTGATTGCTCGCATAGAGCCCCACGACAGCGTTGAGCGATATACTGAACTCGGTGTTGAGGTATTGCAGGGCTATGGTCGCTTGATAGATCCGTGGACGGTTGAGATCACCTTGAATAGCGGTGAGGTTCAAAAGCTAACGGGCCGGGCCATTGTGATTGCTGCTGGTGCTGAGCCAGCAGTGCCTCCACTACCAGGTCTCGAAGACGTTGGCTATCTCACCAGCGATACCTTGTGGTCGGCGCTCGCTGAGGAAGAGTCAGCTCCAAAACGGTTATTGGTTTTGGGTGGTGGACCTATAGGGTGTGAGTTAGCGCAAAGCTTTGCCCGCCTTGGTTCGTCGGTAACTCAATTAGAGATGCTGCCTCGAATAATGATCCGCGAAGATGAGGACGTAGCAGCTGCGGTCGCTGAGTCACTTAGCAGCGATGGTGTGAACATCATCACGGGTATGCGCGCTATTCGATGCGAGCGCAATGGTCAGCAGAAGCGTATGGTTGTATGCGACGCCAACGATGTAGAGCAAATTATCGAGTTCGATACCTTATTGTGTGCGGTGGGACGTAAGCCGCGTAGCAAAGGTTATGGATTAGAGAATCTGGATATTGATACATCAAAGCTTGAAGGCAACGACTACTTAGAAACACGCTTCCCTCATATTTTGCTGGCGGGCGATGTGGTTGGCCCGTATCAGTTTACTCATGTTGCCGCGCATCAGGCTTGGTATGCAGCGGTAAATGGCTTGTTTGGCGATTTCAAAAAATTTAAAGTCGATTACTCGCTCATTCCGCGTGTAACCTATGTAGACCCAGAAGTGGCGCGGGTCGGATTAAGTGAGGCGGAGGCCATCGAACAAGATATCGCCTTTGAAGTTACTCGCTACGGTATAGATGATCTTGATCGCGCTATTTGCGATAGCCAAGCAGAAGGCTTTATCAAGGTGCTTACTGTGCCGAATAAAGACCGTATTTTGGGGGTCACCATTGTCGGCGCTCAAGCTGGGGAGTTACTCGCGGAATATGTATTGGCGATGAAGCATGGTTTAGGATTGAAGAAAATACTTGCTACCATTCACAGTTACCCCAGTATGGCGGAGGCAAATAAATATGTTGCCGGTGAATGGCAGAAAGCACATACGCCCCAATGGGCCTTGCTATGGTTGACAAAATTTCATACATGGCGACGAGGATAGAATAAGAATGTTAAACAGAATAAAAAATAATTTCTGCGGCGTAGTTGTCGGCGTATTTTTACTGTTTGCGGCGCTACCGTCCTTTGCACAGGGATTTTCTCATCAGTTATGGGAACGATTACTGCAGCAACACGTTGTTATGATTAAAGACGGACAGGCTAGCCGTGTTGACTACGCGGCTATGAAAAATGATCGCAAAACTTTACAAGCCTACTTAACGGCCTTGTCGGCGGTACCTGTAGCGACTTTCGACTCCTGGAAAAAAGACGAACAGCTCGCATTTTTAATCAACGCCTATAATGCGTGGACTATCGAGTTTGTGTTAACCGAATACCCTGATATTGATTCGATAAAAGACCTTGGTAGCCTATTTAGTTCACCGTGGAAAAAGGAGTTTATTTCCTTGCTTGGTGAAACCCGAAGTCTCGATAATATTGAACACGATCTTATTCGCGGATCGGGTCGCTATGATGAAGGCCGTATTCACTTTGCCGTTAACTGCGCCAGCATTGGCTGCCCGGCATTACTCAATCACGCTTACACTGCGGCTAAACTAGATTCCCAGTTAGACCTAGTAACGCGGAACTTCTTAAGTGATCGCAGTCGTAATTATTTTCTTAATGGTGAGTTGCATATTTCACCCATATTTAAATGGTACAAGGAAGATTTCGAGAAGGGCTGGGGCGGTATTCATTCAGTATCAGAATTCTTAACAAAGTATGTTGATGAATTAGGTTTGGAAGTGAGAGGAATAAGTATTGTCGTCAACGGTGTGCCTGTTACGACACGCCTAAAAAACGGTACGTTGGGCATCGCATACACCGATTATGATTGGCAGTTAAATGACCAGCGCAGCGAAGACTAAACCCGCACTTTCGGTCGTTGTTCCGGTGCTGAATGAGGCTGCGGGTCTTGCCTCCAAAATTGAGAGTTTAGGCGCTCACTGCCAGAGCTCAATACATCATATTGACGTTTTATTTGTCGACGGTGGTAGCCACGATAATTCAGTCGCAATAATTACTGGGCACGGCTATTCCTGCATCAACTCTGACAAGGGCAGAGCGAAGCAGATGAATGCCGGTGCGGCACAAGCGAATGCAGATTACCTTTTATTTTTGCATGCTGACAGCGAGGTGCCGAATGGCGGATTAGATGAGGTAATAAATACCTTACATGATCACCAATGGGGTCGTTTTGATATTCGTGTTAGCGGTAAGGCGAAGATGTTTGCCGTTATTTCATTTTTTATAAATTGGCGCTCGCGTTTGACGGGTATTGCCACGGGCGATCAGGGCATCTTCGTGCGGAAATCCTTGTTTAATAAAATAGGTGGTTTTGCAGATCAGCCCTTGATGGAAGATATCGATTTATCTACCAAACTCGGCAAGGTATCGGCACCCAGATGTTTGCGTTCTAAGATAATAACGTCGGGGCGCCGTTGGCAGCAGAGAGGGATATGGAAAACGATCTTCCTAATGTGGCGGCTGCGTTTTATGTATTGGTTTGGTGTGTCTCCGCTCCGATTAGCTAAATATTATGAATAGTTCGACTTCAGAATTTTCACCCCCGTCAACGTCGATATTGCGGATAGGTATACAAATTATTGCCAAGGCGCCCGCCGCAGGTTTAGCAAAAACCCGTTTAATTCCTGCATTGGGTGCTCATGGCGCCGCCGCGTTAGCCAAAAAAATGCTATTAAAAATACTGAGCGATTGTGCACTCCTTTGTACTAGTATTCGTCGCGATTTTGAATTTACTACTACCCTATGGATGACGCCGTCGCCAGAATCACCTCTTTGGCACAGTGTTGCAATTCCTGATGGCATAGCGAAATGCGCTCAGCTTGGCGAAGATTTGGGCGCGCGAATGGCGAATGCCGCTGCAACTCAGCTGCAATGTCAGGATGCCGTGATTATAGTGGGTAGTGATTGCCCAGAAATTAACTCATCGGTTTTAGTGTGGGCTGCCGAAATATTAAAAAAACATGACGCCTGCTTGGCGCCAAGTGCTGATGGTGGTTACGCGCTAATCGGATTGCGACGCCATGATGCGCGCGTGTTTGACGAAATTCCCTGGAGCACTCACATAGTCGCCGAACTAACTCGTCAGCGATTTGCAGAGTGTGGGTTTAGCTACGCAGAATATAGTACGGTTCATGATATAGATGAGGTGGAGGATCTTGCCTATCTCCCAGCAGATTGGCAGGAGTCCGTGCTGGCTTCTTTTTAATACGTAAAACGATAATTTAGGAATAGCAATGAATGCACAAGGGCGACTGATAGCTCGCTTTTTAGATAATCTTCCTCCCGGTAAATTGGAGTGGATCGGATTGCGTCCTGCGCGCAAGGAGCCCATGGTTTCGGTAGCGAAGACGATTGCAATTGCCGACCGCGGTTTGCAGGGAGATCGTCGTTTAGAGGGTAGCAAAGGTTCTGCGCGACAGGTGAGTATCATCAGTGTTGAATTCATTCGTGCCATTGCCGATAACCTCGGTATAGATAATATTCCCGCAAACATCTTGAGGCGTAACCTGCTGGTGTCGGGCGTTAATTTAAATGCCTTGCGTCATCAGTATTTTCAAATTGGCAGCGCGGTTTTTCAGGCGACAGCGCAATGTCATCCGTGCTCGCGTATGGAGGCTGCACTCGGTAAGGGCGGTCTTGTGGCAATGCTGGGCTACGGTGGTTTGTGTGCAAAGATAGTGGAGTCTGGCGAAATTAAATGCGGCGACGAACTGGTATATATGCCGCCTAATAGTTATCAAGAGCGTCAGTTAAGTCTGTATTAGAACCCAGCTCTGCATCGTTGTTTGGCGTATTTTTATTTTTGATTTGCCGCGCAAAAAAAGCCCAAATTTCTTCTGGGCCATTTATCTCTATACTACTGGCACCCAAAATACGTGGTGGTCTAAATACTGGTTGCGGAATGGTATGGCCGCCGTCGGTAATGGTATATAGAATGACTTCAGGACGTTTATCGTCACGCCACCGGTAGTATTTAGTTGCGGTGGGATCATTCCTTTGAACGTTGGGGAAGTGCTTAATTTCACTAGGCGCGCCGTGGTATCCCGCTTTGTGGGCGAAGTACTCTGCACTCGCGACGGAGGATAAAACCTGACCGCGATCGCCAAAGCCAAATAAGGTGACCTGGCCGCCGTAGTAAGGGTTTATTGGATCTTCAGTACCGTTCATGATTAATACCGGAACCGCCGCGCCGCTATCTGTGCAGGCTAGATTCTCTGGTGTCGGGAGGCTTGCGCTTATCGCCGCAATAGCTGCAACACTGTTGGGACTCTCCATAGCAAAACGAAATCCTAAATGGCCTCCGTTCGAATAACCTGCAATAAAGGTTTTGGCTGTGTCGCTTCCTAAGCGCTGATGAAATTCGCTAATGAGTGTGCTTATAAATTTTATGTCGTTTATGTTTTCTTTACGTGCAGGGTAGCTCGCTGTAGCTCGACAATCATTCCAGTTGTTCTTGTAACCTGCGGGATACACGAGAATAAAGCTGTGCTCATCGGCAAGGCGTTCAAATTCATAAGCGGTGAACTTGCGAATGTCGTTTACTGATTGCAGCGAGCCATGCAATATAAAAACCAAGGCAGGATCATCGCCAATATTGGCGGGCACATAAAATGTATAGTGTCGCTCTCTGCCGTCTATCGAAATACTGCCTTCGTGCAACTTGCTGCTTAAGTTTGGATGTGGCGGTGCAGGGCTATAGCCGTAGTAGCCATAGAGTGATCCGCCCACAATTGCGAGGCAAAGTATAGCCAATAAAATGTAGCGAGTTCTGCGCACAGGGTGCTTCTTTGTTGTTAGTGTATGAATTCAAATATCGTTATTATTGATGTGTTTCCGTATTCGAGTATACAGGTCTGTCGGCAAAATCGCGTCGGTCTGGGTATATGCCTAATAATAATATTCCAAGCCTAGTTCAATATAGCTGTCTCTGCGTAATGAGTAGATAGGGTCTTGATTGCTTTCACTGTGAAAGTGGTAGGCCTCGACAGTGATGCGGGTGCTGTCACCAAGCCGTGTACTGGCTTCGACGAAGGCATTCCGACTTTGCTGATCGTCTGCATCTTGGCTGTATCCGAAGAGCAATTCGCTGGATGCGATATCATTGAGGCTGAGGCGGGCACCAACAAATATGTCATTTTGAAAGGGCGCTGCGCTGAGTCTGGGTCTGGAGTCGTAGGAGTATTCAAGCAACAAGCCTAGGTCCCAATACAGGCTATTTATACCGGTTAGTGTGTATTCAAAGCCTGCTGTGGTCGCGGCGTAGTCCTCTGCTATTGAGTGACCAATTCCGCGCCGGTATATGGCTTCTACCTTCCATAGCCAATCACCGCTCACATATTGTAGGTCCAGACCGCTCTGTTCTATGAGTGCGTAGTAGGGTGCCAAATAGGCATCCGTTGCCGTTATTTGGGGAATGTACAGCGGATCGCGAGAGGTGCCCTGAAACCATGACAGCCCCACGTTCCAGTCGCCAAGGTAGTGACTCCAGCGCAGCGCGTAGTCGATATGCTCGTCTTCCTTATCTGATTGGTACTGCTCTTTGTCGCTAAGCGTGATGGGTATTGAGCGCAGGCGGCCCTCTTCGCCGACAAAGTCGCGGCTGCGGAAGCCGGGTAAAACAAATACGTCGACTACGCCCCAATCCTGAATGCTGGCATAGTGAATCATCGGCTGGCCGAGCTTATCCTCACCGTCGGGTGCTTCCACTGCGTCGGTTTGATTAATAATGTCTACCAGATGCTGTGATTCGGTGGCGCCCCAGAAAATAGTATTTATGCCGACACTGAGTTCCCAGTTGCTGCCAACGTGCTGCCAATATAGCTCTCGTATATCAGCGTGGCTGCGCTCGTCGTCTTGGCTGTCGTAGCGGAAGAAGGCCTTTATATTGAAACTATCTTCACCGTCATTCCACTGCTGATACCACTCGGGGGCGAGAATGCCAGACAGAGTTTCGGAGCCCTGCGCGGGGTCGACGGCGGTGCTTGGAAAGGCCCGCGCTTGAACGCCGACATAACCAAGAAATTCCGCATGGCTTAGCGATGGAATGAGGCTTGCCAATAATGCGCCGGCACACAGTTTTACTTTTATCATCTTGGCCTACATTACCGTGCGCGTTTGAGGCTGTTTTCAGTAAAGTCTTGTTCGTCTAAACCGCTGCGGAACTGGTAGTTACGCAGAAATACCTCGGTGCTTTTACCGTTGCGCTCATTCACCATGGTTTGCTTTGCTGGCCGCCAGAACTTGTCTAAGTGCAGTTGGTAGTCGCTCAGAGTTAAGGTCTTTAACACGCTCTCTTTACGATCATAGAATTCAATTTTTAGAGCGCGATAGTGGACTTGATCTATCCAGACAATTTCGCGGCTATAGCCTGAGTATTTGTCGCGGGGAATGATTTCGACCACATAACATAATTCCCCGTTTACCTCTTCGTCACGCAGCCAGCGGTAGTCGTATTCCTCCACCTCAAAGGAACTAAGGTCTTCGTAAGAGAACTCGCTGCCCATAAACGGTCCAGATTTGTTTTTAGAGGCAATACGCTTAACACGCTTTAATGCGGGTAAATACAGCCATTGGTCGTCGTCGGCATTGTTGTGGGTAAAACTCAGGAATGCGGTGCCTTTAACGTCATTTGGGCTGTCGAAGATGGTCATTGACTTGTCGCCATCATCTTGCACCTCTAAAGCGAGGACTCGCATTTCTCGGCGGGTTTCTCTACCGCCACGGGTGTGCAGAACCATTTCCATTTCGGCACTGCTGTCTACCCAGCCGCGATCTCGGCTTTTCATTTCTGTCGCGATCGCTAATCCCTTTTCTTGCGCATTTTCGAGAGAGTCAGCGGTAGCTGCGTTTGCGGCACATAAAAATAGCAGGCACAGAATGCCGGTAGGGAGGAATTTGATACTCACGTGGAAAGCTCCAGAGTGTTAATTATTACTTAATGTTAATGATTATTGTTTGTGGCTAATGAACTCAGCATAATCGTTCCACAAATAACACGTTCTTGTCTACACGTCCTGAATTAATCGATTTAGCTCGCTTCACTACAGTGCTTTAGGAGCGATGTCGGCTTGGTTTGCAAACGTGATTTGTTTTTTTACTTGGAAAAATAATTATAAATCGGAGCTGTATACCCATGTCGGTTCAGGGGAATAAATTTGTTGATAAGGTAGATGCGGTATTTGGTTCTATAGCTAATTGGGCGGTAAATCATCGTTTCCTCGTACTGCTCCTATCCCTGTCTATGCTTGGCTTGGGCGTGTTCTTTGCGGGTAAAGTGCAAAGCGACAATAGCTTGGATGCCTATTTTGATAAGAGTGATCCGGTCTATGTTGCCTATACGGAATATCTTGACGAATTCCTGTCGGACGAAGTGGCCTATATTATTTACCGCGTACCAGATCGTCCCTATGGCCCATTCAATTACGAGGCGATGGGGCAGATAGCGAAGCTTGCTCAGGCATTTGAAGATGAAGTGCCCTATGTGCGAGATGTTATTAGTCTACCTACCGTCGAATTTATTCGCGCCGACGGTGATTCTATAAATGTCGATGAGCTAATGCTGGATTTACCCGCAGATCAAGACGCGCTTTTAAAACTGCGCGACGAGGTGCTAAGTCGTCCCCTATATGTCGATTACCTCATTAACAAGAAAGCCGATTACGCCGCCATTATTTTAGAAATGGAACGCAGTAGTGTTGATCCCCTCGAAGATATTATTTACGACGAAGCGAAAGGAAATGAGCTGGAGAACCTCTACCCGCAGGTCAGCGATAATAAGCTGAGGGAAATATTGGCTCGGCCCGAATACGCAGGTATCGACTTTTTTATTACTGGCGATGTGCCGATGAACTCCGCATACAACCATATATTTATGGAAGACGCGGCGATTGGAACATTGGTAACCTTAGTGTTGTTGGCAGTACTGTCTTTTCTGCTATTTCGTGTCAGCTTGCTTGGTCTATTCGGGCCATTGGCGGTGGTGGTGCTCAGTATCGTTATGGTAATGGGCATGATGGGCGCGTTTGGCTGGGTGCTGGGTTTATTTTTCGGTATTGTGCCCACCTTGCTGTGCGCGGTGGGTGTTGCCCAGTCTGTCCATATTTTATTGGAATTTCAGCGCGCCTTCGCTGAGACCGGTGATCGTAAAACGTCGGTAAAAATAGCGATATCGAAAGTAGGTGGCGCCTGTCTACTTGCGTCGGTCACAACGGCGGTGGGCTTTTTGGTGATGACCGTCTCGCAATTAAAAGTTCTGAGCGAAATGGCCTTGTACGCTGCGTCTGGGGTCATGTTTACGTTCATCTTGTCGATGACCTTATTGGTGGTGGCGCTGTCCTTCGGAAAGTCGTCTCCGGTAAATCCCGATAAAAAGCATCGGCCCGCTGTCCAGCCGGCGATTCTTTGGTTTGTTGAGCGCTGCATCTCAATTAATTTGAATCATCCCAAAACGTTACTGGGTTTGGGTGCATCAATTTTAGTCATCTTCTTAGTCGGCTTGAGTCAGGTAAAGGTTGATTTTAATTTTCTCGAAGACTTTAAGCCCCATACCGAATGGCGTCAGCACACGGAGCTTGCCGAGAACGTGATGGGTGGTATTTTGAATGTGACCTATGTCATTGATACCGACGAAGCTGAAGGTATTAAGAACCCTGAGGTATTGCACGCAATTGATCGCATTCAACAGTTTGCTGAGTCCCAGCCCTTAGTTAAAAAGACCTATTCAGTTGTCGATATCCAAAAAGACCTTAACCGCAGCTTTCATGGTGATGATCCCCAGTGGTACCGCCTACCCGAAGACCGCAACTTAACGGCGCAGTATTTCTTAGTCTATGAAATATCCGGTGGAGAGGAACTGCAGGAATTCGTAGGCCAAAATTACAGTCGTACCGTTTTGGAAATGCGCGTAGAAATGAGCGGCTCCTCAGAGATTACTAAGTTGCTGGCGACGATAGATGACTATATCGAGAAAAATCCGATTCCTGGTGCGAGCGTGCGTAAAACCGGGATTGGTCTAATGTGGGTGAAAATGGGTGAGTATATTTCCGACACACAACTCTTTGGCTACAGTCTGCTCTTTGTAATGGTCACCGGTTTCCTCTGTTTAGCTTTCGGCTCGTTTAAAGTTGGTTTGCTGGCGATGATTCCTAACCTTGCCCCGGTTATTGTCGTTTTGGGCTTAATGGGCTGGCTCGGCGTGCATCTCGATTATATGAAGTTGTTGCTGGCCACAATTGCTATTGGTATCGCCGTTGATGACACCTTGCATTTGGTTATTCGGTTCAGACGCTGCTTTATGAATTCCGGTAGCTACCGTGCAGCCTTGGCTGACTCCATGCGCGACGTTGGGCCCGCGCTGGTGATTACGACACTTATTCTACTTGGTGCCTTCTCGTGCTATCTATTATCTCAACTAGAAATTATTTCTAGTTTCGGAGTTTTACTCAGTGTCGCAATTTGCGTGGCATTGTTGGCGGACATGCTGTTTATGCCGGCGCTATTGTTAATTACCAAGCCCTTCGGCCCCGAGTTTACGCCTGAGCGGAATACTAGCTCTGTGGCTTGATACCTAAAACGCGAGGGTGGATTGCATGCGACTCACACTGTGTGCGTAAGTTGATTCACTCTAAACTGGCTACACCTTAGTGGGTTTTTCTACAGCCTCAACGCTTCTGTAAGGAGCATAATTTACAACCGAGTATGAGTCGACGGGGTAACTGTTTGGACAACGCCGTCGTAGAGTCCTTCTTCCGTAGCCTGAAAAAGGAGCGAATTAAAAAACGAATCTACAAAATTTGCGATATGTCGCGCAACGATGTGTTTGAGTAGTTCGATTATGACTTTACGTAAATGAGTTAGTAGCGCAACCGTGATAAGTTTTAGTGCTGGCTTTCTTGCTAGTACACTTTGCCTAAACCATAATATTAGATCTGCATTAATCCTATTTCCATTTTCGTCGATATTGTGATGGGCTTAGTGCAGTTTCCCTGGCAAATATTCTGCGAAAATAACTCGAATCTTGGTAGCCGACGTCACTTGCAATTTGTTCAATACTGTCGTCGCTGTTCACTAGCCGTGTTTTAGCCGCGTCGATGCGTAGCATTTGTATATACGCAATCACTGTCATGCAGGTGTGCTGTTTAAAGCGTCTTTTGAATGTGCGCTCAGGGAGGGCGCTTTGCTGAACAACTTTCTCTACGGGTAAGGAGGCAGCCAAATTAGCTTGAAGCCAAGACTGGGCTTTGGCGACTTCATTGTCTGACGTCGTGATCTGCAAATTGCAGTGCGAATAGGCGCCCTGGTTAGAGTCATGATTGTCGATCAAGAACAGGCGCCGAGTCTCTTCGGCCACGCGCTCGTTTGTCGTACTTTTTATGATGTGAAGAATTAGATCTTGCCAGCTGGCATTGGCGCCGGCAGTCGTTAGGCGTGCATCACTATTCACAACCAGCACAGCGTTGTTTTTAAATTGCACATTGGCAAAGCGCTGCTGAAATAGCTCGCTAAAGGCCCAATGTGTTGTCGCAGGCAAGCCCTTTAGCAAGCCGGTTTCGGCCAATACAAAGGCGCCAGTACACGCTGAGCACAGCATGGCGCCGTCCCTGTGTTGCTGGTTAAGCCAGTTGCTTGCCAGTGATACGCTGGCGGGTAACTCGCCGTCTGGCATGATGAATATAGACGGTACATAAACAACATCTGTCGGGCCGGCTTGGTCGAGGGTTTTTTGGGGATGAATCGTTAAGCCGCCAGCAAAGCACAATGGTTCGCGTGTACTTGAAATCAGCTCTACGTCAAACAAGGTTTGAGGCTCGGTGCCCATCAATAGCGGCCAGAGAGAACCTGCAGTTGAAAGTAGATCTAGGGGGCCGGTCAACGTGGAAAGCATGGTCTCGGGTAGCAATAAAATTTGTACGCGGATTGGCATATTAGAACCGTTATTTGTTTTCTGGCATCTTATCTGAGTTTTCGAATCGGCGTAACCTGATGCTGATTTTATTGAATCTTAGTGGCACACTGCGCCATAAATTTACGCACAATCGGAGAGAATAAGATGACTACATCCCTAATGGCGATGGCTGGCTATATTGGCTGGGTATTACTATTGTATTTTGTTGTGATTGCCTATCGCGGCTTTATGGTAATGAGCGCGCAACGTAAGGCTGACGCTTGGACCCGCGGACGTGAGTTACAAGACAGTCAGTCGGTAAAGCGTATAGGCGATGCGCTTAGCAATAGTTTAGAAACAGTGCCCTTGTTCGTTGGTGTTATTTTGCTTGCTCACGTTAGCGATCAGTCCGCGGTCACCGACGGGCTGGCCCCAATCTATGTTGGTGCGCGGGTGGTGCAGTCGGTGTCACATATTATTTCAATTCATCATTTGATGATTTTCCTAGTGCGTTTCCCTGCGTTTCTAGTGCAGGTGGGCTTATTGGCGTGGTGGTCGCTCGCACTAACTGGTTTAATTTAAGCTCTATAGGCGATACACATAGCGTTTGAAATTGGCCCGTGATGGAGGAGTCTGTCGCGGGTTTTTGATTATCAGGCCTGTGGGCATTTACTTATCAGCTTTTTTTGCATTGTCATCAAGGAAATAACTACTGAATAAAGGGGTTAGGCCATCACCGCTGCCCCATAGTGCTTTTGCGCGACTGCCTAAGGCTACACGGGTAGCCTCGCCGATAACTAAATGCGCAATGGCAGCCCTGAATTCCTCAGGATTTTGCGTTTTTTGACTGCCAGCCATTACCGATGTCTAGCACGCAAGCTAATTGGTGACCTCATCGGGGGTGTCAGTTGTATTATCACGAACATTACCGCGTACAAATTTGTGTAATAGCACTGGTAGTAAAGTCATGTCGGCGACCAGTGCGATGATAATCGCTAAACCGGTGAGTAAACCAAATAATACGCTGGGTACAAAGTCTGAAAAGCCGAGCAGTGCAAAACCGATAGCGATAATAATCGAGGTGTAAATTAAGGCGTAGCCCACACTTTGGTGGCTGCGCTCCACTGCTTTTTCTGCGGTATTGGTTTTCAGTTCCAGTAAGTAGCGGTGGATGTAATGGATGGTGTCATCTACTGCAATCCCCATTGCGATGGCTGCGATGGTCATGGTCATAAAGTCTAGTGGAATGTCACACCAACCCATAACACCCAAGATCGCAATAGCGGAAATAATATTGGGTATAATGGCAATGACGGCAATTTTAGCCGATTTAAATATCAAGAAAAAAGCAATTCCTAGGGCAATAAAGACCGCGCCTAGGGTTAGTATTTGCGAGGTGAATAATTGTTCCAGCATAGCTTGATAAAGCACAAATAAATTACTTAGCTGGTAGTTTTCTGCTGGAATACCTAAGTCCTGAATTTTCTTGTTAATCTCAGCCAGCATGGCGCCACGGTCTAGATTTTTGGTGCTGTCTTTAATTCTGGCGCTGATCCGAAGCTGGGTTGGGGGTTCGATTAAAAAGCTATTGAGTAGGTCTTCGCGAATACTTTTGTCTAAGGTCCAATAAATTGCTGTTAGTTCGTACTCTGTTAGAGGTTTGTTGTTATTGATTTGCTTTGCGAGCTGGGTGAAGTTGAATACCGATAGCCGCGTTCCCATCGCCTCGAATTCACCAAGTGCTTTTTGTATTCTCTGAACGTTGTGAATATCGCGGGCATGGAGGACGAGATTGTTATACGGGGTGGGTGCCTCTGGTGGCGTATAGATAATATCAAGGGGGGTAGACCCACCAAATTCCTTGTCGATAAAACTTAGTTCCTTGTGTACCTCGGTATCGCTGGCAAAGTAATTAATAAAACTGTTTTCAACGTCAAGGCGAAGTGATCCAAAAATACTGGCGATAAAAAAGACGGCGCTAAACGCCATAATCGCTGAGCTATTTCTAATACATGTTCGCTGAACCCAGTGAACCGGCTTTAACAGTATGAAGTTATTGCTAGGCGATTCTTCTCGGGAAAATAGCAGTAGTAAGGCTGGAAAGAGAAGTAGGGTGCATAAGATGGATACCGCCATGGCAATAATCATCATCAAGCCAAACGCTTTGACTGGCTCAATTTCACTGAGTAGCAAGGATGCAAAGCCGAATGAGGTCGTAAAGCCTGCAAAGAAGCACGGGGCGATTTTACTTTTTAAGGTGAGGAGTACTAGCTCCTGCTGTGACATTTCCGGGTTGTTCTGTATATCTTCGCGGTACTGCACAATGAGATGGATAACAATAGCGAGGCTGAGTATTAGCTGTAGTGAGATAAAATTAGATGAAATAACGGTGGCCTTGAGTCCAATTAAGCCAAAGGCGCCAATAGTAATGAATAGACAGCTGGCACAACATGTAATCGTAATAATTACCCAGCTAATACGGCGAAATACAGCGAAAATCAGCAAACAAATAGCGAGTCCAATGGCGCTGCCAAACACAGCTAAATCATGTTGAATAATATTAATTAGTTGGTAGCCAAGAACATGTGCGCCACCTAAGTAGAGGTCGGCTTCGTCGCTGTAGTCGTTAGTGATTTTACGTAATTGTTCAATTTCTTTGTTGCGGGTTTCTCTCAATCTTTTTTCTAATGGGGCGGCCTTTGCTTTTAATTCATTTAGTGTTTCTTTGTCTTCGTTCGACAGCGGTCCGTCTAATAGCTTTGATTGGATGGCAAGAATGTCTGCGTCGATATTTTGTAAAAATATACTGGTTTTGAATAGGACTTGGATGCCGCTGGCGGTTTGCTCGTGATTGATGAGAAGGCCGTCGTAGATTGGATGGTCTTTGAAGATGCGACGTAACTCAGATGCCGAGAGTTGCAGATTTTCTTGGGTGAAATCGCTTGGGTTCATCTCCGTGCTGAGCCCCTGACTTGCCTTGGACAGTAATGGAACATTCATTACCGAGCGCACGGATTTTACGCGATTAAGTCGCTTAATTTTTTGACTAATTTCTGAGATATTGGCTTGGCTTTTCGCAGAGAAGATATCCCCATCTTTGGGGTGATAGGCAATAATTAGAAACTCTTCCGGTGAAAACGCCTGATTTACTTTCTGGCTCTTTATAAACTCGAGATTGTTTTCAGATATTAATGTGTCTGTCGATGCGTTTATTTCAAAGCTTCTGCTGTGCCATCCGAAGAAAATCACGAGTAAAGCGAAGATTAGCAAAATGATTTTGTGGCGTTTAATGAGTGCTTCAAGCATGAACGACGTTCCTATTATTGTTGTATTGGTTTGCTTGGTGATTCCTCATGTTTAAATTCCTGATCTCGCAATATTCCTTGCAGGTACATATTGCGGAAAAATAGGTAGGGATCTTTGCTTTTTGCGTGGAGGGTTTCGTAGCTCTCGGCCTTCGGTGCAAATTCTTGTTCGGCATCTGCTGCCATAATCAAACTGGTGTCTGGCTGTTCGGTGATGTGGGGGATGGGGTTTAGGAAATAGTCTGCCACCACGCCAGTGCCGCTGCGCAAGTCAGATGGCCCGATAAACGGAAGGACTAGGTAGGTGCCGTATCCACTGCCGTATTCGGCTAAGGTGTCTGAAAATCCAGTTTCGTCTTTTGGTAAATCAAACCATGCTTTGGCTGGGTCAAAAATACCGGCAATCCCTATGGTGGTGTTTACTAAAAAGCGTGCGGTTGTCTTGCCTGCTTTTGCTGGCTTCCATTGCAGAAGTTGGTTAATGATGGTGATGGGGGCTTTGATGTTCGAGAAGACGTTGCTGACGCCGGTTCTGACGGGCTTAGGTGCAATGTAGTTGTAGGTTTTGGCAACGGGAATGAGTACGTATCGATAACTGATGTCATTGAACGCAAACATCGCGCGATTAAAACCCATCAGTGGGTCGTTGAATTCCTCTTCTTGATAGCTGACGACGGTGATTTCGTCTACATCTAGGTCGCTTGGTATTTCAGTGTGGTGTTTGGAATTGTTGGTGTTACTGGTTTCAGTGAGGTCGTTCGCTGCGAATGCGGTGACGCTGAATAGTAATGCGCTAGTCAATAACAGCCACAACGCGGGCTTTTGCCGGTGGCCGCGCTGCGATGTGTTGGTGGAAATCTGGCGGAAAAAAGGCATCCATTCACCTAGGTTGTTGGGGTTTGCTAGCTAAGTACGAATGCCAGCGCCAGAATTTAGAATGGTGATGTTGCTAATCGTTCCGTGTTTTCGATTTGCTTGTGATTTCAGCCGCTTTGGCCTTTATCTTTACCGTGACGGCCAAGGCCTTTAGTGAAGTCTTTGGCGCCGGCTACGGTTTCGCCGCTTGACAGGGTTTCCATGCCCAGGGAGAACTCGTTTCTAATTGCGTCAGCTTCGCTCATTCCCCATTGCTGGTAGGCACTTTGCCGGTCGTTTCTTAAACATTGCTGTGGAAACGCGGCTATTTGCTGCGCAAGTTGTTCCGCGCTCGCTTGGAGGTTTTCTGGAGTAACGACCCGGTTGGCTAGGCCCATTGCAAGCGCCTCTGCTGCGGCTACTGGGCGCCCGGTCAGGATCATATCCATAGCGCGACTCATACCAATTAAGCGTGGTAGGCGCACCGTACCGCCGTCTATTAGTGGTACGCCAAAGCGGCGGCAGAATACGCCGAATACAGTGCGTTCGGTAGCAATGCGCATATCGCACCACAGGGCGAGCTCTAGGCCGCCAGCAACGCAGTAGCCGTCGATAGCGGCGATAACAGGTTTACTCAAACACATCCGGCTCGGCCCCATCGGGCCAATGCCGTCATCGCTAAGAGGGTTTCGACGGGATGGGTCCTCACTGGCAACGGCTTTTAAATCTGCACCCGCACAAAAGTTATCTTCCGCGCCCTGTAGAATGGCCACAGACAACTCTGGGGCTGCGTCAAAATCGCTAAAGGCCTTGGCGAGTAGCTGTGCTGTTTGGCCGTCTACGGCATTTCGTGCATGGGGTCGATTTATGCATACCCAGAGCAGGGGCGGGCGACGCTCTGTTGTTATTGTTGTGGGTACAGTTGTCATGTTGTTTCCCCGCTTGCTTAGTGTTTTTATTTCACTGCTAGTGTGGCACATTTTTTAGTGGTCACGCCTTAGGTAGATATTTTATGCTTAGGAGTCTGCCGCGTACTTTTGAAATTTTCGTCGTTTTATCTCATCTTAATGGGATTTTGCGCCGTATAGTGGCGTTTACGTTAGCTGTTAAAAACGGACTTTTTCGCCGACAACAATAATTTTGCTGTATCGGTGATTTTGAGGAATAGATGGATGGCCAGACCCCGAGTTAGGGAGAAAATATTAGATGCCGCGTACGAGTTGCTGCAAAGCGAGGGTATTGCGGTGATGACGACGCGGCGCATCGCAGAGTGTGCTGGTACGACAGAAGCAAGTGTGTTCAATAATTTTGGTGACAAGGCGGGTTTACTTTATGCCTTAGTCGGCGAACGTCTACCTGAGGTGCAGGCAGTAAAAGCTGCTGTTAATGCAGACCCTCAGGATGATATCGGCATGTGGCTGCAAGATGTCTATCAGAAGGCGCAATTGTTTTACACAGCTATTATTCCACTGACCTCATCGCTGTGGGGAAGGGAAGAATACACAGCCAGTACGATGGGAGAAAAACGTCATCCTTTGCACGATATGGTAGTGGCACGCTTTGTAGAGTTTCAGGGCATGGGTGTTTTAGCAAAGTCGGCGGATACGGAGGCCTTGGCTACGGCTATTTTGGGCGCCGCGCTGCACAATGGGTTTAATTTTGTAGCTCATGGCTATGTAGCCTTGAGTGATGGGGGCTCGGATAAGCCGGGCCGCATGGTGACAAGTTTATTGCCGCTGTTTGCTGCGGATGCTAAGGCGGTGTTTTAACACAGGCGGGCTTGGTGCCTCGGTTAGCACTGTGTGGACGTTGAATTATATTGCGAGTGAGTTAAATGGCGTGGCGATGTCATCGCGTTCTAGTGATATTTTCCTAAATATCTCCATAAGTTTCGAAGTGCTTAGGCGTTTTTAAGGTAGGCGAATAGCGGAAAAAAGCCGGCACCACAGATGTGGTGGCCGGACGAGGGGGAGACTAAGTTTAAACCCGCCGCGGGGCGTCGTTGTATTCTGGTTTAATGGGCAATGCGAATCTGTACCGAATTGCCTTCGGTGCGGGCTTCATAGCAGGCTATAGATACGCTGTCGTCTTCGAGGCATTGGCCTGCTTCAAGACTGAAATGCTGCTTATAAATTGGTGATGCTACAACTAAGGTGCCTTTAATGCTGCAGATTATGCCTCTGGAAAGGACGTTGGCATTGCTAAACGGATCCTTATTGGCGAGTGCATAAATTGTATCGTCAACGCGGAATACGGCCACTTGCATTTCCTCAATTAAAGCGGCAACACCTGTGTTGGGCAGTATGTCATCGATACTGCAAACGGTTGTCCATGACATTGGGTAGTCCTCATATAAATTCGGTGCTGATCAACAATAATTATGTGCCGATCAGCGTGTTGATTAAGCGTGTTTAAGCAACGGCGATTAAATCGGAATCGGCAATTTTCTCTGCCTCAGTCGCGGGGCGAATTTGACCGCGCTCCTGAATAAATACGATTTCTTTGTCGCTCTTGTCGGCATTCACAAAGCTGCGGAATTGCTTAACTTTCTCTGGGTTTTCAATAGTGGTTTTCCATTCGCATTGGTAGGTGTCTACCACGTGTGCCATTTCCGCATCTAGGTCGGCGCAAATTCCCAGTGAGTCGTCGATGATGACTTTGCGAAGATAATCTAGGCCACCTTCTAAATTCTCCATCCATACCGAGGTACGCTGTAGGCGGTCGGCGGTGCGCACATAAAACATCAGGAAGCGATCGATATATTTGACCATGGTGTCGGTATCTATATCTGATGCAAACAGGTCCGCGTGCCGTGGTTTCATACCGCCATTGCCACATAGGTACAGGTTCCAGCCTTTTTCGGTGGCGATGACACCGACGTCTTTGCTCTGTGCTTCCGCGCACTCCCGTGTGCAACCCGATACCGCCATTTTCAGTTTGTGGGGGGAGCGCAGGCCTTTATAGCGATTTTCTAAGTCTATCGCTTTGCCCACGCTGTCTTGCACGCCGTAGCGGCACCATGTAGAGCCGACACAGGATTTTACTGTGCGTAGCGACTTACCGTAGGCGTGACCAGATTCAAAACCGGCACTTATGAGCTCTTCCCAAATGCGTGGTAGTTGGTCGAGGGTGGCGCCGAATAGATCAACGCGCTGGCCTCCGGTAATTTTGGTGTAAAGATTGTATTTTTTTGCCACTTGGCCAACGGCAATTAAGCCGTCGGGGGTGACCTCGCCGCCCGCCATGCGCGGTACGACTGAATAAGTGCCGTTCTTTTGCATATTGGCTAAGAAGCGGTCGTTGGTGTCTTGTAGCGCAGCGTGCTTGGGTTCGAGTATGTAGTCATTCCAGCAGGAGGCAAGTATAGACGCTGCTGTAGGTTTGCAAATTTCGCAGCCGTGGCCACTGCCGTGCTTTTCCAATAACTCATCGAATGATTTAATCTCGCCAACGCGAACCAAATGATAAATTTCTTGGCGAGTGTAAGGGAAGTGCTCGCAGAGATCGGTGTTGACCTCAACGCCCATTTTGGTGAGCTCTGCGTTCAACACTTGGCCAACCAGCGCAGTACAGCCGCCGCAGGTAGTGGCCGCCTTAGTGCAGGCTTTTAAATCGCCAACGGTCATTGCGCCGTCTTGTACGGCAGCACAAAGATCACCTTTGCTAACGTTGTTACAAGAACAGATTTGAGCGACGTCGGGTAGTGCGTCTACGCCAAGGCCAACTCCTGCGCTGCCGTCTAACGCAGGTAAAATCATGCTTTCTGGGTGTTCAGGTAGCTCGATTTTGTTAAGGGCAAACTGCAGCAGGGTGCCGTAGTCGTTTGCTTCACCAATTAATACTGCACCCAATAAATGCTGTCCGTCTTCGGTGACGACAATCTTTTTATACACTTCGGCTTTTTCGTCGATAAAGGTGTAGCACTTGGCGCCGGGGGTGCTGGCGTGGGCATCACCGATTGAGGCGACATCAACACCCATAAGTTTGAGCTTGGTGCTCATGTCAGCGCCGGTGAAGGTTTTTTCGCTGCTACCTATTACGTGGTCGGCCGCGGCGCGGGCCATATCCCAACCTGGCGCGATAAGGCCGTAAATGCGACCGCCCCATAAAGCACATTCGCCAATGGCATAAATTGCTGGATCAGATGTTTGGCAGTTGTCGTTGATAACAATGCCGCCACGTTCTCCCACCTCCAAGTCACTTTGCCGGGCTAGTGCGTCTTGTGGGCGAATACCGGCGGAGAATACAAGTATGTCGGTTTCTAGTTCTGCGCCATCGGCAAATTGCAGTTTATGAATGCAATCGTTGCCATCAATAATTTGCTGGGTGTTTTTCTGGGTGTGAACAGACACACCCAAATCTTCAATCTTTCTGCGCAGCAGGGCACCGCCACCTTCATCTACTTGCACCGCCATCAGGCGCGGTGCAAATTCAATAACGTGGGTTTTTAGGCCGAGGTCTTTTATTGCCTTAGCGGCTTCTAAACCCAATAGGCCGCCGCCTACGACTGCGCCGACTTTAGCGTTTTTTGCCGCTGCGGTGATTGCTTCTAGATCTTCTATGGTGCGGTATACAAAGCAGTTTTGGCGGTCGTGACCCGGTACCGGTGGCACAAATGGGAAGGAACCAGTAGATAAGATGAGTTTGTCGTAGGCGTATTTTTCGCCTTTGTCGGTGGTGGCTACTTTATTCGCGCGATCAATTTCGGTGACTTTCTCGTTACTCAGCGCCGTGATGTTGTTATTACTATAAAAGCCTTCTTTCACCATATTAAGAGAGTCGGCTTCGCGGGTTTCAAACCAAGCGGTTAAGTGAACGCGGTCGTAAGCTGGGCGGGGTTCTTCGCCGATGACCGTGATGTCGAATTGATCGGACTGACCGCTCTCGACTATGGATTCGATAAATTGGTGGCCAACGGGACCGTTACCAACAATAAGCAGGCGTTGTTTGTCAGTCATCTTTACATCCTTTAATACATACTCATGCGTTGGCCGCTGGCCGTCGCTGTTTTAGGTGCTCATGCAATCTAAAAGGTTATTAGCAAAAGCTATGCCATGGCATGGTTGAGCATTTAAGTCGTTGATTTTATTGGGTCTTCTTGTGTTTGTGCGCTTTGTTGGGGCGATTTCGAAAGAAAAATCCTTGGGTGGTCGGGGCGTGTTGGGGCGCTGCGCATTGTTATGGTGCGATCTGGGTGTTGAGATCTATCTCTTGGGGTGATTCATTCTGGTGCGTTTTGGCAAATTTGATTTTAATTTATACTAATAAGGTTATTTAAAACAATGGCTTATGTTTTGTTGATTAATGCGAAAAATTAGTTTGGCATAGGGATTGCCCCTGGGTCTGCAGATACCTTTGTGACCTTTTAGGAGCCGTTGATGTCCTCTTCAACCTTAAATGTGCTTGATCTCAAGCAAGATAAGATTCGCTTGTTGCACTTAAGTTGGTTTGCGTTCTTTCTGACTTTTGTTGTGTGGTTTAACTTTGCGCCGATGCTGTCGGCTATCAAAGAAGCCTTTGATCTGAGTACTCAGCAGGTTAAAGCGCTCATGATTTTGAACGTGGCGCTAACAATACCGGCGCGGGTGATTGTTGGTATGTTGGTGGACCGCTTCGGCCCACGTATTGTTTTTAGTGCCTTGCTTGTTTCCGGTGGTCTGGTGTGCGTCGCTTTTGCGATGGCAAATAGCTATGAAATGATCGCCCTGTTGCGATTTTTAATGGGCTTTATTGGCGCTGGTTTTGTTATCGGTATTCGCCTGGTTGGTGAGTGGTTTCCCGCGCGTCAAGTAGGTTTGGCTGAGGGCGTTTACGGTGGCTGGGGTAACTTCGGTTCCGCCGCCGCGGCAATGAGCCTGCCGACCTTGGCATTGTATTTTGGTGGCGATGACGGTTGGCGCTACGCAATCGCAAGCACGGGTTTGCTGGCGTTTCTCTACGGCTTTTTCTTCTACTGGCGCGCTCGCAATACGCCAAAAGGGTCAACTTACTTTAAGCCTAAGAAATCCGGTGGCTTGGTAGTGAGCAGTAAGCGCGACTTGATCTTTTACATTGTCATGTGTGTGCCCATGTACCTTGCCTTGGCCGTGCTGACTTGGAAGTTGTCGCCGGTGAATTTGGGATTGCTCAGCGAATTTGCCTCTGTCGCGCTATATGTGGTGTTAGCGGTTTTGTTTGTGGTGCAGGTCAGCCAAATTTTGCGGGTGAATAGTGATGTGATTAATAATGTTGCTATTCCGTCAATGCAGCAGTACAAGTTCAAGCAGGTGGCCATTCTTAATGTTGCGTATTTTGTAACCTTTGGGTCTGAGTTGGCGGTGGTTTCTATGCTGCCCCTGTTCTTTATGGACACGTTTACCTTGAGCGCGGTTGAGGCCGGTTTGTTGGCGTCAGGTTTTGCGTTTATGAATTTGGCGGCGCGTCCCGGTGGCGGTTACTTGTCTGATAAATTTGGTCGTCGTAAATCGTTGTCTATTTTGGTTGCAGGCTTAGCTGTGGGTTATATGGTGTTGAGTCAGATCGAATCGGCTTGGCCCGTTTGGTTGGCTGTGATTGCAACTATGTGCTGTTCTTTCTTTGTTCAGGCGGGCGAGGGTGCAGTATTTGCGATAGTGCCCTTAGTTAAGCGCAGCATGACTGGCCAAATTGCAGGCATGACAGGGGCTTACGGTAATGTCGGTGCGGTGATTTTCTTAACGGTGTTGTCGTTTGTGAGTAATGCAAACTTCTTTATGGTTATTGCGGCCTGTGCGGCGGTGGTGTTTGTGGCGGTGCAATTTCTCGAGGAGCCACAGGGACATACTGCAGAGTTACATGATGACGGTAGTGTTGCGCTGATTGAAGTAGGCTAAAGTGCGACCTAGCCTTTAGTTTTTGGAATCCCTCCGATGCATTTCGATGGCGGTTTAAAATTGTCCATTGCCCAGCACAGTAGTGCTGGGCAAAAGGCGGTTAACGAAGATAGTCTTGGTATTCGGGTGCCAGAAGATCAGCAAATTACCACAAAAGGCGCGGTGGCCGTTATTGCCGATGGTGTGTCGGCGGCAGAGGCGGGGAAAGAAGCTGCGGAAACCTGTGTGACAAGTTTCTTAAGTGATTACTACTCTACGCCAGATTCATGGTCTGTTAAGCGCTCTGCGCAGCAAATTCTAAATGCCCTTAATCGCTGGCTGTATGGTCGGGGTCAGCATTATTTGCAGGCTGAAAAAGGCTATGTGTCTACATTAAGCATCGCCATCTTTAAGTCTCAAACGGCGCATTTATTCCATGTCGGTGATAGCCGAATTTATCGTTTGAGAGATGGCTTTCTCGAGCAGCTTACCCGTGATCACGCAATGCCTATTGGCCGTGGGCGGTCTTACCTGACCCGCGCAATGGGTCTAGATATTAATTTAGACGTCGATTATCGCGCAGTTGACGTTGCTATAAATGATATTTTTTTATTGACGACAGACGGTATTCACGACGTTCTTAGCAGTTCGCGAATGCAGGCGCTAATTAGTGAATGTGCTGGGGATCTTCAGGCGGCTAGCCAGCTTTTAATAGAGGGGGCCTTGGCCGCGGGCAGCGACGACAATTTGAGTTGTCAGTTGTTACTAGTTGATGCCCTGCCCTTGGAAGATGCTGGTGATGTATATAGAAAGTTAACGGCGTTGTCTTTTCCTCCCCTCCTAAGTGCGGGGATGGTGGTAGATGGTTTGGTTATTGAAGAAGAGATCCATGCCAGTCCCCGCAGTCAGCTCTATAAAGTATTTGATGCAACCGCAAATTGTCACTATGTGATGAAAACTCCGTCGGCAAATTTTAACGATGATCCTGCCTATATAGAGCGCTTTATTTTAGAAAGTTGGATCGGTCGGCGTATTCAAAGTGACTACGTCATTGATGTTATTGAGCCGCCAAACGCGCCAAGTTGTTTATATTATTTGTCTGCGTATTCGCCGGGATTAACGCTCAGGCAGTGGATGACAAAAAATCAAAAGCCCGCGACGAAATCGATGCTAGATATCATTGTGCCTGTAGCGAAAGGGCTGCAAGCAATGCACAGGCGAGACACATATCATCAAGATATAAAGCCTGACAATATTCTGGTGGGAGACGATGGCGGGATTAAGATTATCGACTTCGGCTCTTGTTATGTTGCTGGCTTGGCGGAGATAGCTGTTCCGATAGAGCGTGATAGGGTGCTAGGGACCGCGCAATACTCGGCTCCGGAACACGTGCTAGGTCGGCGATCGAGTAGTAAGGCAGACCAGTTTTCGCTGGCCGTTATTGTTTTCGAGATGCTTACCGGTCAGCAGCCTTATCAGGGTCGATTGCAAAACTGCACAACGACCGCTGCGTTTTCTCGGTTGGAGTACGTTTCGGCTTGTCATTACAATCCGCACGTTCCTCTGTGGTTAGATGCTACATTAAGTCGCGCCCTAAGTATTAGCCCTGAACTGCGCTATAACGATGTATCAGAATTCGTGTATGACCTAGAGCATCCGAATCCGGAGTTCATGAAAAATGAATTTCAGCCCTTGTTCACACGCAATCCGTTGCGTACGTGGCAGGCAATCTCCCTCTTCCTATTGGTGTGTTTGCTGTGGAGCTTGCAGCGTTAAGCGATCACATTTATCGAGATCATATTTCGTAAATTAAATAAAAATTATCGGTAGTTAGATGTTGTTGAATTCCCATTGTTTACCATATAAATAACTATGCATTATGTCGGTGCGATATATTTTGCGTAATTTTTTGTTTGTGCGCTAGTTTGGTGCTGGTGCGCTTTTTTATGAATCTTATTGATCTTGTGCTGATGGATTTTTTGGTGCGTTTTTTTGTTTTTATAATTTTTAAGATTTTAACTTTATGAAAAATAACGATTTATAATAATTTTTTTATTTTCGAAAGTTTTGGCGTTGTCCTTGCTAAAGGTAGTTTGTGAATGTGTTTCGTTCAGAAAATATTGCAGTGCTACTTAAGTTAAGGGCGTTAATGCCTAAATTTTCGGAGATATGTTTTGAATATTATTAAATTTCCTTGGTTGGCTTTTTTTATGTGTGCAATTTTCGCCGCGCAAAATTCCTATTCCGCTGAATCTCTTGGCGAAGCCTTTAGCAAAGGTGAAGCGCATTTGAATATGCGTTTGCGATATGAGTCCATGACAGAGGATATGCCGAGTGGTGAAAACACCGGTAGAGCTGTAACGCTTAGAACGCGTTTAAATTTTAAGACTGACGCTTATCAGGGTTTTACTGGTTTTATCGAAATGGATGACGTAAGTAATTTCGCAGGTAGTTCCAACGATAGTGTCAATGGCAATGTGTCTGAGCCATTAATTGCGGATCCTGTTGGCACCGAAGTTAACCAAGTCTTTTTAGCGTATAAAAATTGGGATATCGAATTTAAATACGGTCGTCAGCGTTTAACCTTGGATAATCATCGATTTGTTGGTCATGTTGGCTGGCGTCAAAATGAGCAGACATATGATGCGTTTACCCTTGCAAATAGCAGTGTAGAAAACTTAAAGATAACTTACGCGCATATTTCAAATGTGAATCGTATTTTTGGCGAAGCGAGTCCCGTCGGTGATACCGAAATGGACTCCCATATACTTAATGCTAATTACACCTTCCCGGCTGGCAGTTTGACCGGCTACGCCTATCTACTAGAAACCGATGATAATTTTGCTGGCTTTAAGCGCATGGATACCGATACCTACGGTTTACGTTGGCAGGGGCAGGCGGGCGTCGTTTCTTATAACCTTGAATATGCCACGCAGGAAAGTGCAGGCGATAACCCAGCAGATTACACTGCTGATTACATGTTAGCTGAGGCAAATATTAATGTTGCGCCGATTGTCATTGGGCTTGGTTACGAAGTCTTAAGTGCCGACGACGATGGCTTTTTTATTACTCCCTTGGCAACCTTGTTTAAATTTCAAGGTTGGACAGATAACTTCCTTAACAAGGGTCTAGGTAATATTAGTGAAGGTATAAACGACGCCTATGTGACGTTGTCCGGCGCCGCTTTCGGAATGAATTGGCAAGTAGCCTACCACGATTTTACCCCAGACCAAGATAATGCGACCGGCGGCGATGACCTTGGTACGGAGTTTGGTGGCTTTATTGGCAAAAGCTGGGGCCCATATTCTGCGGAGTTGCGTTACGCAAGTTACCGCGCTGGTGATTCTAAGCCATTTAATGGCGGTGGTTTGATCTTGGTTGATACCCAAAAAGTGTGGTTAACCTTTAACATTAATTATTAATTTTTCTGAGTAACTAAAGCTGATTTCGTTAGCATATAGCTAGCGTGACAGTGATGGATTATTAGTAGAATTGTTGATTTGGAGAGTCAAAACGGAGTTGGTTTGCTGTTCTTATTTCATCGATGAACAGCAAGCTAACTCCGTAAAGCGCGATTGCTAGGAACTAAAAAATCCCACCTTCTACTGCGCCGCCTATCAACGGTATTGATGCCGTTTCCGTGAGATTAAGAATCACAGGTGTAAGGCCACCTAGTTGCAGAGTTGCGCCATTGTCAGTTAGCCCGTCAACTGCAGTAATCAACACGTCTAAGCCTTGTACAGGGAGAGGCAGTGCGGTATTGAGTGTGGTGTTTAGTAGGTCGCTGGCCATGGACGCTACGCTGCCAATAAGTTCATTTTCGGCGGAAAGACCGCTTACAACTGGTAGAAGTGATTGGCTTGCAATTCCTGTTACCGAAGGGAGTAGGCCTCCTACTAGTCCTTCGGATCCAACTTGTGAGTGAGCAGTGCTCGCTATAGATAGGGCAGTGCTTATTAGAATTATTTTCAAGGGGTTCATGTCAGCTCCAAGTGTAAAAAATGTCGATGTATCAATTACGTCGTAAATAGCTAAGTGGTTTATCGATTGATATTGTTGTGTGCTGAAGGGTATCTGCATGTGTATTGATGAGCAATTAGCGCGGTCACGTTTTGGGACTTAGCGCGCATTTGTGCTAGTGGTGTGGCGAATGATCCGTGCAGTAGTTGGTGTCGGTTTGTAAATCTAGCCGAGTTCAGCGCTGGTGTCTCGGCCACGCCCATCCGTTTGTCGTTTTGCGGTCTACGCGGATGACCGATTTGCCGCTGGCTGACCTTGTCTATGTAAAATTACAGTTGCTCGCAGCTCTTCTTGCGTTTGCGTAGAGCTGGCGCGATAGCGGTGATACCATGCCACACAGAATTTTTCGTGTGGCGTTTTCATTTATGCATCTCCATATATTAGGTATTTGCGGTACGTTTATGGGTGGCTTGGCTATTCTCGCTCGGGAATTAGGCCATACGGTTACTGGCTCAGATGCCAATGTGTATCCACCCATGAGTACGCAGCTTGAGGCTCAGGGTATAACCCTAATGGAAGGTTATGATCCGGCTCATTTATCCCCTGAGCCAGATTTAGTGGTCATCGGTAACGCGATGTCACGGGGTAATCCTGCGGTAGAGCATGTGTTAAACCGTGGTATTCCCTATACTTCTGGGCCGCAGTGGTTGAGTGATCATGTGTTGCAGAGTCGCTGGGTTTTGGCGTGCGCGGGTACTCACGGTAAGACCACCACAAGCAGTATGTTGGCGTGGGTGCTTGAAGACTGTGGCTTTCAGCCGGGATTTTTGATTGGCGGTGTGCCTGGGGATTTTGGGTTATCTGCTCGCCTTGGCGGCTCTGACTTTTTCGTCATTGAAGCTGATGAGTACGATAGCGCCTTTTTCGATAAGCGTTCTAAATTTGTTCACTACCGTCCTTATACTGCCATTCTCAATAATCTTGAATTTGACCATGCGGATATTTTTGATGACTTGGGGGCGATTCAGCGTCAGTTCCATCATTTGGTTCGCACTATTCCGGCAATAGGACGCATTGTTGTACCTGCGGATGAGCCGGCGCTTGATGCTGTGTTAGCGATGGGGTGTTGGAGTGAAGTCGAGCGGGTAAGCAGTTGCCGAGATAAGTCTGCCGAGTGGCAGGCCGACGTGCATAGTGATGATTTTTCTAGCTTCGACGTGCTATATCGTGGCGTGGTGCAGGGGCAGGTGAACTGGACGCATAGCGGCGAGCACAATGTGAATAACGCGCTTGCGGCACTTGCGGCGGCGCACCATATCGGCGTTCAGCCGAAAGATGGCATTTCCGCACTCTGCCAGTTTGGTGGCGTTAAACGGCGCATGGAGTTGCTCGGAACGGTTGCCGGTATTTCTGTTTATGATGATTTCGCGCATCACCCTACGGCAATTGCGACAACCCTTGAGGGTTTGCGCGGGCGGGTCGATAGTGGTCGAATTGTCGCCTTGATTGAACCGCGGTCTAATACTATGCGTATGGGGGTGTATAAAGATCGACTAGCGCCCGCCACGGCTTGTGCAGACGAGGTTATTTGGTATCAACCCCCAGGCTTGGACTGGTCTTTAGATTCCGTGATTGAGGGAAGCCCGACACCGGCTAGATTAAGTACTGATCTCGACTTAAGTGTTCGTGAATTGGCAGATTCCTTAAACGATGGTGATCATTTGGTCATAATGAGTAATGGTGGCTTCGCCGGTGTGCACCAGCGAATAATGGCGGCATTGAAGGCGCGCTGGGAGACAACGTAATGAAAGCCGTGACCTTGGCGATGACAGGCGCGTCTGGTGCGCAGTATGGTCTTCGCTTACTAGAGTGTTTGCTCAATGCCGGCTGCGAAGTGCATTTTATGATCTCGAAGGCCGCGCTGTTAGTCGTTGCAACGGAGATGGATGAGCCTTTGCCAGCGCGCCCCAGCGCCTTGTTGCGTCATTTGTGCGAGCGTTTTTCGGTGACCCCAGAACAACTTAAAGTTCATGGTCCAGAAGATTGGATGGCGCCGGTAGCTTCGGGAAGTGGAGCGCCTTCGTCTATGGTAGTGTGTCCGGCGAGTACGGGAACCTTGTCTGCTATTGCCTGTGGTGCCAGTAATAATTTAATTGAACGCGCGGCGGATGTTGCGCTCAAAGAGCGTCGCCAATTGATTTTGGTGCCAAGGGAAATGCCGCTATCGGCCATTCACTTGCAGCATATGCTGAGTTTGACGCAGATGGGGGCGACGATTATGCCCGCGTCGCCGGGATTTTATCGGCAACCCCAAAGCGTGGCAGACTTAGTTGATTTTGTTGTGGCGCGTATTCTTGATCATCTTGGTGTGGCGCAGACCCTAGTACCGCGCTGGGGTGAGTAGATCGAAGGTTATTTTACCGCTTGGGCGGATAGTGTATTACGAAAAGAACCGGTTGCAATTACGCCGGCAATAATTGATTTCTTGAGGGTTTGGCATGGGTGCGGCGCTGTTTTCATTGTATCAACGCGTGGTGTTAAAGAACGCATTTTGGGTGATGGCCTTGTTACTGCTGGGTGTCGGCTTTTTGGCGACATATATCCCCACACTGAAGTTGGATGCCTCTGCGGATGCTCTCGTACTCGAGGGCGATACGTCACTGGAATACTATCGCGAAATTAGTAAGCGCTACGGCTCGGAAGACTTCTTATTGGTTACCTACCAGCCTAAAGGTGACCTTTTCGCACCGGAACAGTTGAAAACGCTGGATGAATTGCGTGGTCGCATGGCGGCGCTGCCTAATGTTTCCTCAGTAAATTCGATTCTGGATGTTCCCCTACTACAAAGCCCAAGGGTGTCACTGAGTCAGGTCACCGCGGGTGATATACCGACACTCCGAACGCCGGGAATTGATATTGAGTTAGTAAAAAAAGAGCTGGCGAATAGCCCGATTTATAAATCTTTGCTGACCAGTGTTGACGGCTCCACTACGGCGATACAGGTAAATTTGAAGCGTGATGAACGCTACTTTGAATTACTCAACGCGCGTGACGCGCTGCGTGAAAAAGCGACTAAGGAAACGATTAATAGTGCCGAAAGAGCCGAGCTTGCTGAGTTAGAAACAACATTTGCAGATTACACCAGCGAGGCCCACGAAAGGCAGGCGGAATTGGTCGCGCAGGCTAGGGATATCGTGAAGGACTATCGCGGCGACGCTACCGTGTTCTTGGGCGGTGTGCCGATGATCGCTGTGGACATGATCGACTTTGTAAAAAGCGATTTGCGGGTGTTTGGTACCGGTATTTTGTTGTTTATTATCGCGTTATTGGTGGTGATCTTCCGGAGCTGGCGATGGGTCTTGTTACCCCTGGCGACCTGCGTGCTAACCGTGACGTTTATGTTGGGTTTGCTGAGTTTTCTCGATTGGCGTTTGACGGTTATTTCCGCGAATTTTGTTGCCCTGTTATTAATTATTACGCTTTCGATCACCATACATTTGGTGGTGCGCTTTCGCGAGTATGCGTCTGCGCAGCCAGATGCAGATCAATTCACCCTAATCTCTGAAACAGTGGGTGTAATGATACGCCCCTGTGTTTACACGTCATTGACCACCTTGGTGGCTTTTGGATCTTTGGTCGTGAGTGGTATTCGGCCGGTGATCGATTTTGGTTGGATGATGGCAATTGGCGTTCTCGCGGCTTTGGCGATGACCTTTATTGTATTGCCCTGTGTGTTGATGCTGATGAAGCCGCGGGAAGAAAAACTCAGCAAGGATAACTCAGCTGCCTTAACCCACTACTTTGCGGCAGCTGCCGAGCATTACGGTAAAACTATTTTGGTGGTTTCCTTTGGCTTGTTGGCACTGAGTGTGTGGGGAATTACGCAGTTAAAAGTTGAAAATCGCTTTATCGATTACTTCCATGATACGACCGAAATATATCAGGGTATGGAGACCATCGATTCTGAATTGGGTGGCACAATCCCGCTAGATATTATTCTCGATCTGCCAAAAGCCAAGCCTGCCGCGGCTATGCCTGCTGCCGCCGACAATGAATTTAGTAATGATTTTGCCGATGACTTCAGCGATGACTTCGGTGATGATTTTGGCAGTGATGATAACGCAGCATCACAGAGCGAATGGTTTACCGTGGCGGGTATGAAACGTATTCAGTCTGTTCACGATTACATCGATAGCCTACCTGAGACTGGCAAAGTGCTGTCATTGGCAACATTCTACGATGTTATGCAGATCGTGATGGGCAATGTCGATGATTTGCAATTAGCGTTGGCACAGCGTTCGCTGCCAGAGTCGATAACCTCAATTTTGGTTGATCCGTATTTATCAGCTGATGTTGATCAGGTGCGCATCAGTGTGCGGGTTAAGGAAACTAGCCGTACCTTGCATCGTCAGCAGTTGTTATTGGATATTCGTGCGCATCTAATCGATGAGCTGGGTTTTGAGCCAGATCAGGTTCATCTTACCGGCATGCTGGTGCTTTATAACAATATGCTGCAAAGCTTGTTTACCTCGCAAATCATGACGTTGAGCGCGGTATTTGTGGCTATTCTCGCTATGTTTGTGGTGCTTTTCCGCTCGTTGAGTTTGGCCTTGATCGCCTTGACGCCAAATCTGTTGGCGGCGGGTGCGGTGCTCGGCGGGATGGGCTTGGCGGGTATTCCGCTTGATATGATGACCATTACGATTGCAGCGATTACCGTTGGTATTGGTGTGGATGACACCATTCACTATGTTCATCGTTTTAAAGAAGAATTTGCCCATGACCGAAATTATCTGGCGGCGATGTATCGCAGTCATGCCAGTATTGGTAAGGCAATGTATTACACCTCGGTGATTATTGTCTTTGGTTTCTCCATCTTGGCACTGTCTAATTTTACACCCAGTATTTACTTCGGTTTGCTGACCGGGCTTGCGATGGTAGCGGCATTGCTCGGCGCTATGCTCTTACTGCCTAAGTTGATTTTGCTGATTAAACCTCTGGGGCCAGAGGCGGGAGACAAGGCCTAATGCCTGAGGTCACGCCCGGCGAGCGTAAGGAATTTCCGTTTTTTCCGCTGCGCTCGGTGCTTTTTCCCGGTGGTCGCATGGGTTTGCGGATCTTTGAGCGTCGCTATTTGGATATGGTGCGCGACACCTTGCGCGCACAAGATAGTTTTGGGATTGTGTGGTTGCCAGAGGGCGGTAAAGAGGTGCTGTCTCCTGGCGAACGGCCATCGACGCTGGCGCTAATTGGTACTGAGGCGCGAATTGCTGACTGGGATCAATTGCCAGACGGCTTGTTGGGTGTGGTTGTCGAGGGTGGTCGTCGTTTTAGAATTAATCAGGCAGGGCAAGCAGATAGCGGTTTATATCTGGGCGATATTGCGTGGTTGCCTGAGCGTGAAGATCAACCTTTGCCGGCGCGCAGTGAAGAATTGCACGATATGTTGCTTCAGTTGGGAGAGCATCCCCATGTTCAGCGCCTAGGCATGACAATGGATATCGATGAGGCGGGTGCCCTCGCCAATCGATTAGCTCAGATCCTCCCATTGCCAGCAGAGCAAGCCTATCAACTGCTGAGTATTGACGAGCCCTTGCTTCGTTTAAATGCGCTTCACGATGTTCTCGACAGCCTCGCTAGCTAGGCTTAGCGCGACATACATATATTGTCGATAGTGAGACCATTTCCAATCCGCTATACTAGTCCTCTTTTTTTATGCGCGGCGCAGGTTTTTGCGTTGCAGCTTGTTGTCTTGCAGATTGCTGCTGAGATGATATCGGTTATTTAACCTCGCTGTTTTTTGTTGAAGAGTGCGGCGAGGAGTGCGGGGAAGACTATGTCGGTGGACATTAAGCAATACATGAGTCAGTTGGGGCGCCAAGCTCGGCAAGCGTCGCGGGCGGTTGCTGCCGCTGATAGCGGTGTAAAAAATAGTGCCCTGCTCGCCATGGCGGCGTCGGTGGACGCACATCGCGTTGAAATTCTTGCCGCCAATGCAAAGGATCTTATCGCTGGCGAAGCTAACGGCTTGGAGCCAGCGTTGATGGATCGATTGGCTCTCGATGCCAAGGGCATCGACGGAATTATTGAAGGTTTACAACAGGTTGCTGCGTTGGCAGATCCGGTTGGCGCTATTACGGATATGAATTATCGGCCTAGTGGTATTCAAGTCGGCAAAATGCGTGTGCCGCTGGGTGTCATTGGCATCATTTATGAGTCTCGGCCCAACGTCACCTTAGAAGCGGCCAGTTTATGTTTGAAGTCAGGCAACGCGGCCATTTTGCGTGGCGGTTCCGAGGCTATTCATTCTAATCAGGCTTTGGCTGCGTGTATTCGCGAAGGTTTAGCGGCGGCCGGACTGCCGGAAACCGCGGTTCAAGTATTGGAAACAACGGATCGAGCCGCAGTAGGTGAGTTAATTACCATGCCAGAGTTCGTCGATGTGGTAGTACCACGCGGCGGTAAAGGGCTTATTGAGCGCATCGCTCGTGATGCCACGGTAACAGTGATCAAGCATTTAGATGGTATTTGTCATGTGTATATCGACGATGCAGCTGACGCCGACAAGGCATTTGCGATTGCATTAAATGCGAAAACTCATCGCTACGGTACCTGCAATACCATGGAAACCCTTTTGATCGCTGAAAGCCGAGCAGAAGAGCTGTTACCTAGAATCGCCGACGCCATGATTGAGAAGGGTGTTGAACTACGCGGTTGTCCGCGTACTCGGCAGGTGTTGATGGGGGCTGCCGATGCGACGGATGAAGATTGGGCGACGGAGTATCTCGCACCGATTTTGTCGATTCGTGTGGTGTCGGGTTTAGACGAGGCGATGGATCATATCTCTCATTACAGCTCGGGTCACACCGAATCTATTGTGACTGAAAATTACACCACGGGCCGTCGTTTTCTGCGTGAAGTGGATTCCAGTTCGGTAATGATCAACGCGTCAACTCGCTTCGCCGACGGTTTTGAATATGGTCTGGGTGCCGAAATTGGTATTTCAACGGATAAAATTCACGCCCGTGGCCCTGTTGGTTTAGAGGGTCTGACCTCGCAGAAATATATTGTGCTGGGCGACGGCCATATCCGTGGCTAAATGACAGAGTTGTCGCAACAAACATCAGGGATTAATGGCATAGAGAGTTCTGTCGCAATTTTCGGCGGTACATTCGACCCTGTGCATAATGGTCATCTGCGCTCAGCAATTGAGATTAAAGAAGCCCTTGGTGTAGATGAACTGAGGCTAATGCCTAGCCATAGACCGCCCCTGCGCGGTGAGCCGGGAGCCGAGAGCCGCCAGCGTTTGGCAATGGTAAGCGCGGCGATACGGGATGAGTTTGGTATACGAGTTGATGACCGCGAGTTATTGCGCGATGGGCCATCCTATACGGTGGACACGCTGCGTGATTTGCGCGCTGAGTTAGGGGCCGCGGTGTCATTAACAGTGGTAATGGGCAGCGATGCGTACAATAAATTGCATCGCTGGCAGGATTGGCGGTCGCTATTTGGTTTGGCGAATGTGTTGCTATTACATCGCGCGGATTACCCTTTAGCGGCGGATTCGTCGGTAAACGAATTTGTATCTGCACGGCGTGTTTTGAGCGCGAGAGCACTGACGGCGATGAGCGCCGGTGGTTTTTTTGAGTTAGGTCTAATTCAGTTGCCAATTTCGGCGACGGATATTAGACAACGGCTGGCCTCCGGTAGGTCGATTAGATACCTTGTTCCCGACGTCGTCGCGGACTATATCGCTGAACACGGTTTATATACTTAGTGAAAGACATAGGAACTCCTGTTTGATGGATGCTGAACAACTTAAAAAGCTAGTTATTGACTCGCTTGAAGATGTAAAAGGTCGCGAAATTGTGGCTTTGGATATACGTGAAATGAGCGGCGTAACTGATTTTATGGTGGTGTGCAGCGGCACGTCTAATCGCCATGTGAAATCACTGGCTCACAATGTCTGGGTTGAAGTAAAAAAACGTGGCATCGTGCCTTTAGGTATGGAAGGCGAAGATACCGGCGACTGGGTGTTGGTTGATCTAGGTGATGTGGTTGTTCACGTTATGCTCCCTGAAGCGCGTTTGTTCTACGATCTTGAGCGTCTATGGCAAGTACCCGTGCCGGGAAGCGATGAGGATTAGTCTGATTTGCATCGGCACTAAAATGCCGAGCTGGGTTGAAGAAGGGGTTGCGGAATACCGTAAGCGCCTTCCGTCGGAAATTAATTTCGAGATTAAAGAATTACCCCTGCCTAAACGGGGCAAGAATACTGATATTCGCCGCGCTATTGCTCAAGAGGGAGAGGCGATGACGGCGGCGATTCCAGCGGGTGACAGAGTGATCGCCCTTGACGTACTTGGCAAAGCAGTCAGTACAGAAGGGCTGTCTGAGGCTTTGCGCAGTTGGCAGATGGATGGCGACAATATAAGTATTTTAGTGGGTGGCCCAGATGGCTTAAGCGCGTCTTGCTTAGCGCTGGCAAAGCAGAAATGGTCGCTGTCAGCGATGACTTTACCGCATCCTTTGGTGCGGGTGATTTTCGCAGAGCAGTTGTATCGCGCATGGACTATTCTCAATAACCATCCCTATCATCGCTAATGGCTGAGTAATATGACGCGACGCCAGCAGCTTAAAAATACCTTCCATGAACGTCGTGTTTATCGTCATCGCGTTACTGTATCGATCTTAATTCTGTTGACGATGACGACGATTGTTGTCGCGCGATACTCGCAGTTACAAATTTCAGATTACGATATTTATAAGACCCAGTCTGATCGCAACAGAATCCAATTATTGCCAATTGCGCCAAAGCGCGGACTTATTTTTGATCGTAATGGCATGTTGTTGGCTGAGAATATTCCAAGCTATACCCTGACAGTGGTTAAAGAGCGGGTGCAGTCCTTGGACGACACCTTGGCGATTATTAATGAAATTATTCCCCTAAGTGATGACGATATTGAGCAATTTCGTAAACGCTTAAGCCGTCGCCGTCCCTATGAAGCTGTGCCCTTAAAATTTCGTGTTAGCGATGAAGATATCGCTAAATTGGCGGTCAATCGCCACCGCGTTCCTGGCGTAGAGATCGACGCTCAGTTGGTACGTCATTACCCAGAGGGCGAGCTATTTGCCCACATGTTGGGGTATGTTGGCCGTATTGGTGAGCGCGAAGTCGATGTAATTGATCCGGTAAATTACAGCGGCACTCACTATATCGGCAAAATTGGGCTGGAAAAATATTATGAAGAATTACTGCACGGTACGGTCGGTTACCAAAACGTAGAAAGTAATGCGCATGGTCGTATTTTGCGTGTCTTAGAGCGGCATGACCCCTTGCCCGGTGGCGACATCAAGCTGAATGTAGATGCCTATGTCCAGCGGGTTGCTTATGACGCACTTGAAGGGCAGCGGGGCGCCATCGTGGCGATGGATCCCCATACAGGTGGCGTGATTGCCATGGTGAGTGCGCCGGGTTATGACACTAATCTATTTGTAAATGGCATCAGTTCAACTGACTACAACGCCTTGCAAAACGACCCTGATCTTCCTTTGTACAACCGTACCCTGCAGGGCCAGTATCCACCGGCTTCAACAATTAAGCCGATTTGGGGGTTGGCAGGGTTGCATTACGGCGTGATAACACCGACGACTAGAATTTATGACCCCGGTTGGTTTAGTTTGCCTGATGATAGCCGCAGATATCGCGATTGGAAGCGGGGTGGTCACGGTTCGTCAATAAATTTAGAGGATGCGGTAGTTGAATCCTGCGATGTGTATTTTTATGAGCTTGCCTACAAGCTCGGTATAGATCGGTTGCATAATTTTGGTATTCGCTTTGGCCTCGGTAATGCCACCGGAATTGACAATACCAATGAGCGCTCGGGTTTAATGCCGTCCCGCGAGTGGAAAGAACAGAGTCGCGGTGGACATTGGTATCCTGGCGAGACGATTAATGTCGGCATTGGTCAAGGTTTCATGCTTGCAACACCATTACAGCTAGCGGTGGCGACCTCGGTGATTGCTTCGCGCGGTGAGTTGCGCGCGCCGCGTTTATTGGCGTCGGTGGGGGATGTACCAGTAGTTGCTCCCTTGATGGGTAAGATGGAAGATGTCTCGAGTGCCAATTGGGATGCGATTACTCGGTCTATGGAACAAGTGGTAAATAGCGCGCGTGGCACAGGTAGGGGTTTGAAGGCAGGGTTGACTTACCGGATGGCGGCGAAGAGCGGTACTGCGCAGGTTGTGGGCATTGCGGCTGGCGAAAAATACGATTCGAGTGCGCTGCACGCTCGCAATCGAGATCACGCCCTGTTCATTGCCTTTGCGCCGGCCGATGATCCGAAAATTGCCGTTGCGGTTGTTATAGAAAATGGCGAACATGGCGGAAGCGTAGCGGGCCCTGCGGCGCGGAAAGTGATAGATGCTTATTTGCTAGGTAAGCCAAAAGATAGTGTTCCCGAGACTGAAAATAGCCAAGACGCAGTAGCCGCCTTAGCTGGAGCGGAAAACCATGAATAATTCTGATTTTCTGCGGCAAATGCCGGGCGATAGCCGGAGTATGGGCAACCAGCGCAGTATTAGTCAGCGTTTGCGAATTGATATTCCCCTGTTAATACTCCTGCTGATATTAAGCGGCGTCGGCTTGGCGGTACTTTATAGTGCCAGTGATGGCAGCATGGCTGCGGTATTGCGGCAGGGGCGTTTTCTGTCGGTGGCCTTTGTTGTCATGATTTTAGTCGCCCAGCTCCATCCAGAGCAATTACAGCGCTGGGCTCCCTTCGCCTATATTGGTGTGCTACTTCTTTTGCTGGCAGTCGACTTTGTTGGTGTGGGTGCCAAAGGTGCCCAGCGTTGGCTTGGTGTCGGCGGTTTCCGTTTTCAACCCTCTGAATTGGCAAAATTAGTTTTACCGATGGCGGTGGCTTGGTATCTGTCGATACATCCCTTACCACCAGGGTTTAGGCATACCTTAATCAGTTTGTTGCTTATTTTTCTACCTACAATATTGATTGTAATGCAGCCTGATCTGGGTACGTCGATATTGATCGCGACATCCGGTATTTTCGTCTTGTTTTTGTCGGGTATTAGCTGGACTTTCATCGCCTCTTGCATGGGACTGCTCGCGTTAATGGCGTATCCCATGTGGGAATTTGTGCTCCATGATTATCAGCGTCAGCGTATTTTGACCCTACTTAATCCTGAGCTCGACAAACTAGGTGCTGGCTGGAATATCATTCAATCAAAGACTGCAATCGGTTCCGGCGGCTTTGAGGGTAAGGGCTGGATGCTCGGCACTCAATCACATTTGGACTTTTTGCCTGAAAGTCACACCGATTTTATCATCGCAGTTTTGGCTGAGGAATTCGGCCTAAGAGGCGTGTTGCTGTTACTGTTACTCTATGGCTTGATTATTAGTCGGGGCTTGTGGATTGCCTCGCAGGCAAAACATTGCTTCGGACGCCTTTTAGGCGGGAGTATTATTCTTACTTTCTTTGTCTATGTATTTGTAAACATGGGCATGGTGTCAGGTTTATTGCCAGTGGTGGGAGTTCCCCTGCCGTTGGTGAGTCAAGGCGGAACCTCTCTGGTCAGCTTATTGGTAGGGTTTGGTGTTTTGATGGGTATTTGCGCTGATGAGCGATTGGTGCATCAATAATGATAGGACACAACGTGAAAAAACAAAATAAGCAAAGACAGGTCATTAAAAAGTTAGTTGGCGGAGCAGTTGTTGCGTTGATGGTATCGGTCACGGCACACGCCGACTATAGTCATCATCCTGGTTCGGAAGCGTTTGTTAACACCATGGTCGAAAAGCATAATTTTGATCGTGAGTGGGTAATGGCGATTTTGAAACAAGCAGAACCAAAGCAATCTATATTAGATGCGATGTCACGACCTGCCGAGTCGGTTATGACCTGGGGGCGCTACCGTAATATTTTCATCCAAGATTCCCGCGTTGCTCAAGGTGTTGAATTTTGGAATGAACATAAAGAAGAGCTAGCGCGGGCTGAAAAGGAATACGGCGTTCCGGCATCGATGATTGTCGGTATTATTGGTGTAGAGACTCGCTTTGGTCGCAATAAAGGCAGCTACCGAGTAGTTGATGCGCTGGCGACGCTGGGTTTTGATTTTCCCCGTCGCGGAACTTTTTTTCTGGGTCAGTTAGAAGAATACATGTTGATGGTGCGCGAACAGGGACTTGAGCCTTTTAGTCTAAAAGGCTCATATGCTGGCGCTATGGGGTTCGGGCAGTTTATTCCAAGTAGCTATCGTGCCTATGCGGTTGATTTTGACGGCAACGGTCAAATTGATATTGTGAATAGCTCAGTGGACGCTATCGGCAGCGTGGCGAATTACTTTAAACGCCATGGTTGGCGCTATGGTGAGCCGGTTGTTTCCGGCGCAGTAATAAAGAAAGGTGTTGATGAAAGCTTGTTCAATGCAGGTCTGAAACCAGAGAAAACTCTTGCTGAATTAAGTAAGGCAGGAATAGACGCCGATCATGCGTTCGCGCCGAGTTTAAAAGCGACAGCAATGAAGTTAGATGGTGAAAGTGGCGATGAGTACTGGATCGGTTTGCAAAACTTTTATGTTATTACTCGCTATAACCATAGTGCGATGTATGCGATGGCGGCGTATCAGCTAAGCCAGTTAATCGCTGCGCAAATGCATGAGGCGTCATCATCTTGAGATCTAGAGCACTTGTCTTACTGACAATGTTGGCTGTAGCTGCGTGCGCGCCGCTACAGCAAGTTGATTCAGAAAAGAAAGATAGTACCGTCACTAGCAAGCCGCCAGTGACCAGTCAGGGCAGCTCTCGTTATCAATTAGATAAGGACGGCGCACCACTGCAGAAGTTAGATCCCAATAGTATTATGGATGCCGAGCCGCGTCATGAGGTATTGCGTGTTGCCGGGAATATTAGCCCCTATATTGTTAATGGCCAAGAATATCAGCTAATTGAACAATATCGCGGCTACAAAGAACGGGGCATCGCATCGTGGTACGGGACTAAATTTCATGGTCACGCTACGTCGAATGGCGAAACCTATAGCCTTTATGAAATGAGTGCCGCTCATCGTACTTTGCCAATTCCAGTTTATGTCAAAGTGACTAATCTGGATAATGGCCGCACCGCGGTGGTACGAGTGAACGACCGTGGGCCATTTCATTCAGAGCGGATTATAGATCTCTCATATGCCGCCGCCGTGAAGCTAGGATACGCAGACCGGGGCACCGCACGGGTGGAAATTGAGGTCATTGACACGGATAATACCTACGCGTCCTCAAGTACAGATGCTGCGCGTTATTATTTGCAGGTAGCTGCGTTCACTCAGTTAGACTCGGCGAATGCGTTACAGCGGCAGTTAAGTGCGGGTCTTAGCTACCCGGTAATGATTGCGTCTAGCGGCGCACATGGATCGGCGATGCATCGTGTCAGAGTAGGGCCGTTCGTCGATTATTCGTCAGCACAGGCTGCGAAAAAGATACTACAACAACAATGGTCCGGCGAATCACATTTAGTGGTCGAAGCCGGTGACTCCTGAAGTTAACGAGAGCAGATAAGGGTCTTATGTTTAAGCACGTGTTTGCAGCCTTTGCGGCAACAATAGTAATGTCGTCTACTGCTATGGCTCAGCCAGATTTGGTTCCGGCAGCACCTAGCGTAGCGGCGTCGGCCTATTTTTTGATGGACGCGAATAGCGGAAAGGTGTTGATTGAACACAACGCAGATGAACGCCTACCGCCAGCAAGTTTAACCAAGTTAATGACAAGCTATGTGCTGTCTTATGAGCTTGAACGCGGCCAAGTCAGCAATGAAGACATGGTGACGATAAGCAAGAATGCCTGGGCTCAAAACCCTATTTTTAACGGTTCATCGTTAATGTGGATTGAGGTCGGCAAACAGGTTCCACTTGGCGAATTACACAAGGGTGTTGTTATCTCTTCCGGTAATGACGCCAGCGTTGCAGTTGCCGAACATATTGCCGGTAGCGAAGACGCGTTTGCGGGCATGATGAATCAGCATGCGGCTATGCTGGGAATGACAAATAGCCATTTCGTGAACTCTCACGGTTTACCGGACCCAGAACACTACACGTCGGCTCGCGACCTAGCAATTTTGGCGAAAGCGATTATTGCCTACAAAAATGAATATGCCCTCTATAGTGAACACGACTTTGTGTTCAATAATATTAAGCAAAGTAACCGCAATGGCTTGCTGTGGAGCGATCCGAGTGTAGATGGCTTGAAGACTGGCCACACCACAACGGCTGGGTACTGCCTAGTGACCTCGGCGAAGCGCGAAGGTATGCGATTAATTTCGGTGGTGATGGGGACGAGTAGTACGCAAGCTCGCGAGCGTGAAACACAAAAATTATTGTCTTATGGCTTCCGCTATTTTGAGACTCATCAGCTCTATGCAGCGGGTACTGAACTGACCCGTTCGAAAGTGTGGAAAGGTGATAGCGAGGAAGTGAGCCTTGGTGTGCAAAAAGATGTGTATATCACTATCCCGCGTGGGAAAAGCGATGCTTTGGATGCCCAGCTTAACGTGGATGAAGTCCTAATTGCGCCTATCACTGCAGATCAGGAACACGGTGAGTTAGTGGTAAGTTTGGCGGGTGAAGAAAAACTTCGTGTGCCGCTGGTTGCCTTGCAGGCCGTCGAAGAGGGCGGTATTTTGAAACGCCTTTGGGACAGTATCGTACTGTTTTTTGTTAACCTAGTTTCTTGATCTACTGAAGATGCGCGCTTATAAAGCGCGCGAGTTATCTTATGAATAAATTTACAATGACTGAAACTAGCGATGCTGAAGGTGGCGCGCCAAAGCTTGAGTTTCCGTGTGAGTATCCAATCAAAGTTATTGGCGTGACTGGGCAAAACCTCCGTCACCGGGTTGTTGAAATCATGCGTATTCATGCCGGTGAAATTGATGAACTGCTGATTACTGAGCGTGAAAGCAGCGAAGGCCGATTTTTATCTGTGACCGTAGTTATTACCGCAACAGGTAAGCCGCAGCTAGATACGATATTTGCCGAATTAAAGGCAACGGGCATTGTTAAGATGGTACTTTAATGAGTCGCCCCGATACGCTTTGGCTGCGTAAGCTTGGTCGGCAACCGTATGAGCCAGTATGGCGCGCTATGCAAAGTTATACTGATGTGCGGAATGCTGATAGCGCCGATGAGTTGTGGTTTTTAGAGCACGACGCAGTGTTTACTCAGGGGCAGGCCGGCAAGGCAGAGCATATTCTCATGCCGGGTAGTATTCCGGTTGTGCAGGTCGATCGCGGTGGACAGGTCACCTATCATGGGCCGGGCCAGTTAGTAGGTTACGTCTTGGTCGATTTGCGTCGCTTGGGCGTTGGTATTCGCGAGTTGGTAACGGCGATAGAGAATAGCATCGTCGCGGTGCTGGCAAGGCTGAACATTGACGCACATCCTAGGCCAGATGCTCCCGGCGTGTATGTGGAAAACGGAGCGAAAATTGCGCAACTTGGTTTGCGTGTCCGTCGTGGTAGTACATTCCATGGCCTGAGTTTAAATATCGATATGGATCTCAGTGTTTTTGATCGTATTAATCCCTGCGGCCATAGGGGCTTGGAGGTGACGGATATTCGTCATCAGAATGAGGCGGAGCTGCGGTCTCAAAACGAACTTACAATGATGCTTAGCGAAGAATTAGCGAAGCGATTAGGCTATTCACATTGTCGTGATGTGAGTGAGCACATTTTGCCGGTAACGGGGAATTCATGAAGTCAGAAAATGGTAATACTACGGGTAGCGCTGCAGATAGTTCTGCAAAAGGTGCGGTGGGTGTGATTTCTAAAGCGGCCTCCAAAAAAGTGGTTCAAGGCGAAAAGCTGCGCGGTGCGGAGAAAGTCGCGCGCATACCAATCAAGGTCATTCCTACAGTTGAGTTGCCTGCCAAGCCTGCTTGGATTCGGGTCAAAATGTCTACTGGCCCCGAAGTTAGCCGTATTAAGAGTATATTACGTAAGCATAAATTGGCGTCGGTGTGTGAGGAAGCCGCTTGCCCAAATTTGGGGGAGTGTTTCAGCGGCGGTACCGCGACTTTTATGATTATGGGCGAAATTTGTACGCGTCGTTGCCCGTTTTGCGATGTTGCCCATGGCCGCCCGAATGCGTTGGATGAAAGCGAGCCACGCGAGTTAGCAGAAGCTATCGCGGAAATGAAATTGAAGTATGTTGTGGTGACCTCGGTAGATCGTGACGATCTACGTGATGGTGGTGCGCAACATTTTGCTGATTGCATCAGAGAAACCCGTGCTCGCAGCCCGGAAATTCGTATCGAAGTTTTAGTCCCTGATTTCCGCGGCAGAATGGATATCGCACTGGATATTTTAGAGAAAGAAGCCCCTGACGTGTTTAATCACAATCTTGAGTCGGTGCCGAGCTTATACAAAAAAATTCGTCCGGGTTCTGACTACCAGTGGTCGTTAGATTTACTCAAAAAGTACAAAGAGCGACGTCCAGATGTGTTGACTAAGTCGGGCTTGATGTTAGGTTTGGGTGAAACCGCAGATGAGCTAATTCAGGTGATGAAAGATATGCGGGCCCATGATATCGATATGATTACCATGGGACAGTATTTACAGCCTAGCCGCGATCATTTGGCGGTTGAGCGGTTTGTGACGCCGGAAGAGTTCGATGAGTTTGGACGTATTGCGAAAGAGCTTGGTTTTAAAAGCGTTGCTAGCGGCCCGCTGGTGCGCTCGTCGTACCATGCTGACAAACAAGTGGATTTAAGTTTACTCAAATAAGTACAAAATTATATATTCGCAATAATGATCATGGCGCGTGGCAAGAGCGTTTGCGCGCCAGAAAACTCTCAGAATTAACTATTTCTAAATAATCACATTTTGCGAAAGTAGACTTAGCGATATCTAGTTAGCACTCTATAAGTATTGCCTTTAAGTGAGCGACAGCTTTTATGCCTGAAGAAACTCAAACGCCGCTAATTCTTATTAGTGGTGCGTCGCAGGGTATTGGCGCGGCTATTGCGGAGTGTTTTGCCAACGCAGATTTTCCTGTTCGTTTGGCCCTTATTGCCCGAAATGAGATTGAGCTTGAAAAGGTCAAAGCGCGCTGTGGCGGGGCTACGGATGTGCAAAGCTACGTCGTTGATGTAAGTGATGAACAGCAAGTACAGGACTTTTCAGCGACGCTAGATAGTGAGTTGGGCGATGTCAGTGTGTTGATTAATAATGCCGGTGCCTGGCATGGCGCAGCTATTCAAGACATGTCGGTTGCGGATTTTGATCGCATTATTGCCGTTAACCTGCGGAGCACGTTTTTGCTGAGTCGCATGGTACTGCCGAGTATGTTGCGCCGGCAATTTGGTGATATTTTTAACATGTCATCAACGGCAGGATTTGAAGGGTACGCTGGTGTGTCGGCCTATTGCGCGGCCAAACATGGTGTGAACGGATTTACTAAAGCGCTGAGAGAAGAGGTTCGGGGGAAAGGAATTCGAGTATCCTGTGTGTCTCCCGGCCCGACTTATTCGCCATCGTGGCGGGCAAGCGGCGTTGCTAAAGAACAATTGATGCCTGCGGAAGATGTTGCTAGAGCATTTGTAGATATTTACCGCATGGATCGTAATGTAGTGATAGAAGATATTGTTTTGCGACCACAGTGCGGACATATCACCAGTTAATTTATTAATCGAGCAGGGCGTCGTGTTTCATGGCTGTTGCTGTACTTTCGCCAAGATAGCCTTCAATCAAGTAATGCACCAAATAAATTAGCGGTGTCATCAAAACGGCCATTAAAAATTTGTAGATATAATTTACTACACCAATCGCTAAGACGAGTTGTAAGCTCCAGTCTGCACCGATGTAAAACGCAATAAATAGAACAACAAAGCTATCAATAAATTGGCTAACCAGTGTGGATCCGGTTGCTCTAAGCCATATCATGCGCTCCCCCGTTATTTTTTTTACATGCTGGAAGACGGTGATGTCAATTATCTGGCCAACTAAAAATGCGACTAGCGAGCCGATAATAATCCAAAGACCTTGTCCAAAAACTAATCCAAAGGCCGCGTCATAATTCCCAACTTGGCTACGTAGCAGGGCTTGTTCTTCGAGAGGAAGGTTTGGGTTTATATGCGATTGTGGCCAAAAGTCTGCAGGGGTGAGATGTATGCCCACAAAAACCATCGCGAAGGCGTAGACGATAAGTCCTGCGGTTAGATAGGACAGCAAGCGAACGCCACGCTTTCCATAGTATTCGTTAATTAAGTCGGTTAGCACGAACACAAAGGGCCAAAGTAGGACCCCTGTGGTTAAATTAAACGATAGGCCATCTATACCAAATACACTGAAATTTAGAGGGCTAATGCCTATGCTGTGCTCTAAGGAAAATATCTTGACCCCGATTAATTCCGCGAGCACGGCATTGGCAACAAAGAAACCGCCAAGCAGAATAAAAAGTCGGGTAGCTTTGTTGCTAAGCACGGTTTTCTGCATTGGATTCTCCGGTGATCGCTTATGAAACATGGCCTATTGGCTTCTGTTTCTGCAATTTTTAACGCTTGCGCCGGGTAGTTAAATCGGGCCGGCAGTGATCATTTGGCGTGATATTTACTTTGTTTAGATAAAGCGCATCGATAAATCGATAGCCTGCGCATGTTTAGTGAGTGCGCCAATTGAAATAAAGTCCACACCGGTTTCCGCAATTGCCGCTAAGGTTTGCATGCTTACATTGCCTGAGGCTTCCAGCCGTGCACGGCCTGCGGTAATAGCAACGCCTTTACGCATGTCCTCTAGGGAGAAATTGTCGAGCATAATAATGTCGGCATTGCCGCTTAGCGCGATGTCTAGCTCGGCCAGGTTTTCAACTTCTACTTCAATCGGTTTCAGTGGTGCAATATTGCGTGCCGTTTCAATCGCTGCAGTAATCCCACCGCAGGCGGCGATGTGGTTTTCTTTTATCAGAAAGGCGTCGTACAAACCAATTCTATGATTGTGACAAGCCCCGCAGGTAACCGCGTATTTCTGTGCTGTTCGTAAGCCAGGTATGGTTTTTCGGGTATCTAGTAGTCTTACATTGGTATGAGCAACCAAGTCTGCGTAGTGCTTGCAGATGGTTGCAGTACCGGAAAGCAGTTGTAGAAAGTTTAGCGCAGTGCGCTCTCCGGTGAGAAGTGAGCGGGCTGGGCCACTTAACTCGAATAAGGCGGTATCTGCGGAAACACTATCTCCATCGGCAACATGCCACGTAATTGTGACGGAGTTATCAATTTGTTGAAAAACTTCATTGACCCAGTTCACCCCGCAAATGACGGCTGATTCACGGGTAATGATACGTGCTGTGGCGGTGTGCTCGGGTGGGATAAGTTGCGCTGTAATATCGCCGCTACCAATGTCTTCAGCTAGTGCGAAACGCACGGTTTCCGTGATGTCGCGTTGTAGGGCGTCTGAAAATTGCATCGTGATGTTCCAAGCATTTTAATGATAATAATGAGTGGCAAGTATTCTACCAGTACCGACTGAAATGTGCGCGAATTATGCTTTGTAATAAAGGGGCATAAGTAGTTTTAGCGATGGTTGTATACTTACTATTTAAAGTATAACTATAACTCGCTTGGCCTTAGTACTGAGTTAGGCTAAATTACTCTAGTGTTGCGAACCCGTATGAAGGTTTCATCGCGCTAATGTAGCAATAAATAGTTGGATTATATGACTGATCAGTCTTCAAAGGTGGTGAATTTACATTCGCGGCGCGAGCCGGGACTGTCTTCTGCGCCGCTGCCAGAAGCGCTGGTCGCGATTCGTGACAAGTCACATAGCTTTTTACAGAGCCGTATTGCGGTATTTCTGGATGAAGTTGATGACACTTTATTTGAGTTAGCTGACGAGGCGAGTAACGCCCGTGAACAGCATTTATACTTTGATGCAATGCGGGAGATTAGGGTTAACCGCGAGAATATTGAAAAGTGTTTTTCGGAAACATTTCTCAATGCTTTTGCCGCGCTAGCATCAGGCAGTAAAGCTGGCTCTGCGCTTGAGCGTGGTCAGGCCAAATTGAAGTTGTTGGAATCTGAGGCCCTTGAAGAGCTTGTTGCGCTGGAAGGTATGGCGAATAAAGCAGAGCGGCGTTTTCTGCACGAAGTATGGATTTTATGTACTGCGTGGCAGCAGGTCGTTAGCGGTCCAGTCGTTGCTGCAAAAGAATTACCGATGGGACCGGCTAAAATTGCCGCGGCCATGGGGGTCGCGTGCCAAACCTTAGATATCGATATTAAAGCTAAGTTGGTACTGTTTAAGTTATTTGATAAGAGTGTGATAGCGACGTTTGGTGATTTATACCAAATAGTAGTTCCAGTGCTTGATGCGCAGGGATTGCCATTAGAGCAGCTAGAGAAAAAGTCCGCTAAGAATGCTGATGCTCATAAAGAGAGTGCCTCGGATAAAGACGCAACCTCTCAAGCCTCGCAAAGTCAAAATGCATCGATAGATATTCCCCGAGCCGCTGAGCTAGTTACCCGTTTATTTGATGCTTTAGATAATTTACTAGGTAAAGCTGCAACTAATCAAACTGGCCCAAAAACAGCGATTTCTAAGCCCTCATTTATGGTCGCTTTGCAGGAAATGCAGAACGAGCAGTATGCCCAGTTCAATATAAAAATTCCCGTAGATGGTGGCGTTCAAACTGATTTTACTCTAATGGGACAAAAGTTAGTCGCGCGCTTACAACAAGTGAATTGGGTGTCGAATACGGATATATCGGCGCTGTCTTTTCAGCGTGATCAAGACACCATTAATTTTGTCGGCGCGTTGTTTCAATTTATTCTTGATGGCGATGGTATTGCGGAGTCATTGAAAGGACTGATCGCGCGATTGCAAATACCTGTTTTGAAAATGGCGATGTTAGATAAGGGCTTCTTTAGTCACGACGAGCATCCCGCACGTAAATTACTTAGTGCCTTAGTCAGCGCAGGTATTGGCTGGTCACCGGTGGCGGGACTAGATAAAGATCCCCTTTATAAGAAGACCGAAGAAGTCGTTATGCGGGTTTTACGCGACTTTGGCGTCGATACTCAGGTTTTTGTTGATGCCTACGAAGATTTCTCGGCGTTCAGTGAAAAAGCAAAGCGCCGAGCCGAGTTAGTTGCTCGCCGCACCATTGATGCTGAAGATGGCAAGGCCTCTGCTGAAAATGCACGGATGTATATTGCCGCTATATTAGAAAGTAAATTGGGTGGGGTAGATTGTCCACCTGTTGTCACTAAGATTTTACAGCTGGGTTGGAGTAAGGTTTTATTTTTAAGCTATATACAGCACGGCAAGGACAGCGAACGTTTCAGTGATGATGCGGGTTTGATTGAGCGCTTGTTGTGGAGTGTTTTACCATCTGATGATTCAGGCCATCGCAACGAGCTTATTTCTGCGCTCCCCGTCTTAGTGGAAACACTTCGATTAGGCTTTACGCGTGTTTCCTTAAATACTTTCGAAACCGATCGCTGGTTTGATCAGCTTGAGCGTTTGCATCTTGCTAAATTGAGTCGAAAAGCGACTGTTCAAGCTTCTGCATTGAGCGATGAGACGGATATCGCAAGCGAATCGGGCGAGGGTCTAGGTGTTGATTCTTCTGCCAATGGTAGTGACATTGACCCAGTGATGTTGAAATCTGGGGCTAGTTTAGTGAGCTCTGATGATGCTGAGCTGGCTGGCTTGGATGCTTCATTGGCAGCAAGCTTGGATGATGAGAGAGATAAGACGTTACCGGTGCATTCTATGCCGTTGATGCCGCAGGTGCCTGCCAAAGCTACGGTATCTGAAACCAGCAAGCCTGAGCTGGAGCAACTTGTCAGTCGAATTCAAACCTTGCGAGTGGGGAATTGGGTCGATTTTCGTCAAGATGATGGCCGAATGCTACGCTGCCGTTTAGCAGCAGTGATAAATGGCATTGGCAAATATATTTTTGTCAATCGCTCGGGCATTAAGGTCGCAGAGCTTAATCGTGACGAGCTCGAAGCGGCGCTAATTGAGCAAAAAGTACTGTTGATTGATGATGACCGCATGTTTGATCGTGCTTTAGAGTCGGTGATCAGCAATTTGCGTGATATGAAAGACAAGCCCCTCTAAGTTTCTCCTCTTGTTGTTTTAAACCACACTTGACTTTGTGCCAAATATCCTTTGGTATTTTTATTTGCCCGTTAACAAGGTCCTCCAGCACTCACCCACGCTTGTAAAGCTTTGACAAAATCCGGTTGGCTCAGCGGTGGTGTTGTACGATTGCCGCCGGGAGTCCAGCCCCACAGTACTAATTCGTCCTCGCTCATGTGAAGAAATAAGTCCTGTAAACTGCGATTTCCGTTTTTGCTAGTATCTTTTAACACGAGGCATAGCTCGCGGGCATTTAATCCCTCCCAACCCATACTTAAGGGTGCTAAGCCCCAGTGCGGCGCGCCAGGAACAGCGCCATCGATGACATTTTCATCCTGATGGCAGGCAGAGCATTGCAAGGTTGGTGCACCGTGGTTGTCCGCACCTCTAACAACTAATTGTGCATGGCGACGGCGTTCGTCTCCTTGTCGAGGGAAATCTGTAATAGTGTGGCAGTTCATGCATCTAGGGTGGGTTAATACCTCGTACAGTGGCTGGAACAGTGGTGATTGCGCATGTACATTTTGTGTAGTTAAGCTTGCGGCTCCGATAATAGTGAATGCTAGTACTAGGCGAGCACGGTGTGCAAAATTGAGTTTCATGGTGGCTCCCTAATTATACTATTTTGAAATTGCTGTGGGTGAGCGGCAGCTCGCGAATACGTTCCCCTGTGGCGGCGAAGATTGCGTTAGCGAGTGCGGGTCCCACGCAAGGGACACCGAGTTCACCGACTCCACCTACTGGGTTGCCGCTATCGACAATGATGGTCTCGATAATCGGCGTCTGATACATGCGAAGCACTGGATAATCGTCAAAATTACTTTGCTGTACAACTCCGTCCTCGAGCAGTATCTCGCCGAATAAGATGCTGGATAAGGCAAATATGACAGCCGATTCGACTTGCGCCTTCACTAAATCTGGATTTACCGCAGTACCGCAATCGACGGCGCTGACCACGCGGTGCACGGTTAGCTCTCTTGATGCTGATATCGAGACTTCTACGACCTGAGCTACAAAGCTATTCCAGTGACCCATCACCGAGATGCCTTGGCTTATCCCTGTGCCGCTGAATCCCCAGTTTGCGGCCTCTGCGACTGCGTCAAGAACAGCGAGGTGGCGTGGTTTTTCGGTCAGTAAATCGCGTCTAAAGTTATAGGGGTTTTTGTTAACGCGAAGAGCGAGTTCATCAATAAATGTTTCCTGTGCGAAGACATCAGTGAATTTATTTACTGAACGCATCCACAGTGCCGGCATGGCGAGGTTGACAGTGAGATGTGCGTCCATAAAAACGTTGTCGATTTTGTAGGGCATGCCGGTTTCAAAATCGGTCAGTTCTTTTAGCGGGGGTAAAGTGAAGTCTGCCACGCTGTCTAGGAGATTCTCGGCATAGAGTAAGGCGGTAACATCTTGGGTGACCGAACGATGGGTCCACGCGCTGATATTGTTCGCGCTATCTATGGATGCAGACACCCTGACCGCTGCAGCAGGCCGATAGAATCCGCCCTTCATATCATCTTCTCGAGTCCAGATAACCTTAACCGGTTGCCGTAAGGATTTGGCTACTGCGCATGCATCGCGAACATAGTCCGCTAGGGGATTGCCTCGTCTTCCAAATCCACCGCCCGAGGGCATGACATGGAAGTTTATTTGCCCAGGTGGGAGGCCAAGGATCAGCCCTGCAAAAATTTTATCCAAGCTGGCAGATTGAGTGCCTGTCCATATTTCTGCGCTGCTTCCGTCGTAATCAACCACGACATTCAGCGGTTCCATTGCCGCATGGGCCATAAATGGAAAATAGTAGTCCGCGCTTAAGGTTTGGCTGGCCAATGTTTGAGCCGCCAATACCAGACCGTCATTGCGGATGGGTACGCCGGGTATGTTGAGTCTGAGGTTGTAGGCAGTGCGTTGTGTCGCTGAGTCAGTTCTGCCGGCAAGGAGTTCGTTCCACTGAACGACCAAGGCTTTACGTCCTTGTTCTGCGGCCCAAAAATCATCGGCAACTACGGCCACACCGTTAAGGATAGTATGCACACTGCGCACGCCCGGCACGGCTAATGCGGCGTTGTCATCCACGTTCAGCGCTTGCCCGTTGAACCTGGGTGGACGAGCAATAACAGCGGTGAGCATGTTTGGAATATCGACATCCATTCCGTATTTAAAACTGCCATTTGTCTTTTTTACTGCATCTAAACGTTGTGGCGATGTACCGATAATGCGATAGCTTGCTGGGTCTTTTAATGTTGGGTTGCTCGGTACGTTTTCCAGAGCAGCGGCGCTTGATAGCTCGCCATAGCTGGCGCTGCGTCCGCCGACATCGTCGATAACGTGACTAGCTTCGGTCCTTAGACTAGAGGGACTGACATCCCAGCGTTTTGCAGCAGCGTTAATCAGCATTTGGCGAACCGTCGCACCAACACGGCGTTGGCCTTCAAAGTAGCCGCGAATGGCGGAGCTAGCCACAGTAAACTGAAGTAAGTTTTGGAAGTAGGGGTTGTTGAATTTGATGGCAACTGGCGATAGCTCTGAAGTTACCTTACTCCAGTCTGCGTCTAATTCTTCGGCGACAATCATAGGGATTGCCGTTAGCGCACCCTGGCCAATTTCTGCCGCGCCTACCAAAATAGTAATTTGATTATCTGTGCTGATACGCATAAATTCGCCCACTTGAATCACGTCAGCTGGCGTTGATGGTGTGCCAGCATTGTCGTCGGGCGAGTTGTTTGCGCCGCTGTTCCCAGATGAACTGGAACCGCCACCACAGGCGACCAGAAGGCCGCCGCCCGCCAAGACACTAACGCGAATAAAGTGGCGACGAGATAAAGTACTTAAGTCAGTCATTACGGCAACCTCTATAGCTGTTCAGTGGCGATTTTATGGATGGCCTTGCGTATACGAGGATAGGTGCCGCAACGACAAATATTGCCTGACATTGCTTTGTCTATGTCTTGGTCGGTGGGTGAGGGATTGTCAATTAAGAGTGCGGTGGCAGCCATAATTTGCCCTGATTGGCAGTAGCCGCACTGAGGAACATTGAGTTCCTGCCATGCTTGCTGGACAAGATTGCCGATGTGCTCATTGCTGATATCTTCGATGGTGCGAATATCTTTGTCGCCAACTGCTTTGATTGGCATTACGCATGAGCGCGTTGGTTGACCGTCAACGTATACCGTGCACGAGCCACATAGTGCTTGGCCGCAGCCAAACTTGGTGCCGGTCAGCTTTAGGTTTTCTCTGAGGACCCATAATAGGGGCTTGTCTTCTACAGCGTCGACAGTGCGTGCAACACCGTTCACTCGGATGTTAAACATGTAGGCTCCTGCACTCTTAAGCGAGCGTTTTATTTTTTGATTTGCTAAACATCAATCGTGTCTAACAGCCAAGCATAGCCGAAAGATTTGTTTAATTTGGGTGGTGAAAAATACGTCGGTGCGAGTTTGCCTCGCGCAATTATTTATTGGTCTTATAACGACGATCAGAAAATAACTAATCGCTGGCTATTTCTACGGTTTTTAAATCATATCAGATGTGATACGTGTAAACACTGGGGGTGGATCACCGTTTTTAAATTTACATAAATAATGTTTTGGGGTAGCGCGGTGGCGCGCGAATGCTAGTAAGGCATTCGCAAAGGAGCTTCTTGCATAAGTGAGAGCTGCTCCCGCAATTGCAGTATGTGCTCACCCCAATAACGTTCGGTATTAAACCAGGGGAAGGCCTTAGGGAACGCTGGATCCTGCCAGCGTCGCGCTAGCCATGCTGCATGGTGCATTATTCGTAAACTGCGGAGTGCCTCGATGAGGCCCAATTCACTGGGCGAAAAGTCGTAAAACTCTTGGTATCCTTCTACTAGCTCCATGATGGCGCGCTGTTGAGTATCTTGCTCGCCAGACAGAAACATCCATAAATCTTGAATGGCGGGTGCCATGCGGCTGTCGTCAAAATCTACCAGCCACGTTTCGTCATTACGTGACAATATGTTGCCTACGTGGCCGTCGCCGTGGGTGCGAATGTACTTCGGCGCCACCAGCGTGAAACGTTTCCTAACAAGTTGCAGCAGATCTTCACTGGTGGTCTCGTAGGACTCTTGTAGATTGTTAGGAATTACGTTGATGAGTATGTCGTGGCGACTGCTATCGCCGAAACTAGCAACGTCTAGTTTTGGGCGGAATTGATACTCCATGCTTGCGCCGACTAAATGTAGGCGGCCAAAAAGACGGCCAAGTTGGAATAGGTTGTCCATGTCATCTAAGGCTGGCGCGTGTCCGCCTCGGCGGGGGTAGATGGCAAATCGATAACCCTCAAAATGGAAAAGGCTGTCGTCGGCCTTATTTCTCCATGGTGGAATGACGGGAATGTCAGTGTCGGCTAATTGCTGAGTGAATTGGTGTTCTTCAAGTATTTGCTCGTCACTCCAACGTTCGGGACGGTAAAACTTCACGACCACGGGTTCTTTATCTTCGAGTCCAAATTGGTAAACGCGGTTTTCATAACTGTTTAATGCGAATACTCTGAGGTCGCTTGTATAGCCAAGACTTTCTACCGCGTCGATAACGCGATCAGGGTTGAGATTGGCAAAATCTACTTGTTCGGTTGTACTCATGATGCATTCCCGTATTCATTAATTAAGGCGACGGTTTTAATTTGCGCAAAGACACTCTGGCCTTCTTGCAGTTGCAGGCGGTCGCAGGATTTACGGGTAATACGCGCCAGTAAATAGTGTTCGTTCAGTCGTAAGCGAACGGTGAGTTGGGTGTTTAACGATGATGCGGATTGTTGCTCGATTGTATCTATCTCACAGGGAAGTATGTTCAAAATGCTGCTGTGTAGTGGCGGATCTAGGCTAATACTGACATCGCGGGCAGCGACAAACAGGCGCACTGTTTGGCCTCTCTGGGCAGATATTTTATTGATGCTGAGCCGGTGATCGGTATCGATCGACAGGGTGCTGAGCTGATAGTCAGGGTCATGCTCGCGCAATATTGCATTGATCACCGCACCGGCGCCCTGTTGATGGCTGAGCGGGAGGTCGAGACGTGTACTTAGCGTGATGAGGTCTCCTTCAGCCACTAGCTGGCCTTGGTCTAGCAAAACAACGTGATCGGCAAGTCGGCTAATTTCATGAAAGCTGTGGCTGACATACAAAACTGGGATGGCTAAATGGTTAGGCAAGTTTTGCAACACGGCTATCATTTCCTCGCGCGCGCTGTCGTGCAAACCGGTCAGCGGTTCATCCATTAATAGTAACTGCGGGTGACGAAGCAGGGCGCGGGCAATGGCAACTCGTTTACGCTCGCCTCCAGAAAGCTTGTTTACTGACCGTTTTAGCAATGTTGTGATGTTTAGCCAGGTGCAGACTTCGTCGACGGATGGCCCGGTAGTGTTGAATTGACGTTTGCTCGCGTAATTCAGGTTCCCTGCAACGGTAAGATGGGGAAATAAATTGGCTTCTTGAAAGACGAGACCAATTCCGCGCTCTTCTGTTCTTACAAAGCGTCGTTCGGTCTGCCAATCTTGTCCGGTAAATTGCACCATCCCTTTTGGCGCTGTATCTAGGCCAGCTATACAGCGAAGTAAACTGGTTTTTCCACTGCCGCTAGGGCCGCAGATAGCGGTAATGCCAGCAGATGGGAGAGCGGCATCAACATCTAAACTGAAGTCACCCCGTTTTAAATGGAGGGAGAGAAGCAGGCTCATTTTGTGGCCCCATTGCTCTTCAAGGATGGTGTAATGCCACGATATCCGTTCACTAAATACACAAGGCTCAGCACGACTAAAGAAAAAGTGATTAGTCCACCAGCCAACCAGTGAGCCGTCTCGTATTGCAGAGACTCGACGCGTTCATACAGTGCAATTGAGAGCACTTGCGTGCGGCCTGGTATATTGCCGCCAATCATTAATACCACGCCAAACTCACCTACAGTGTGGGCAAATCCCAGCGTGCTAGCCACTAAGAAATTATTTCTACAAAGGGGTAGCACAAGGCTAAAAAAACGATCGATTGGGCCGGCGCCCAGGCTGGCAGCGGTGTCGAGCAAGGGGCTGTGTAGTTGCTGAAAGCCATTTTGCAACGGCTGGACAACAAAGGGCAGCGAATACAATACAGATGCAATGACTAGTGCGCTGAAGCTAAAAGCGAGTGTGCCACCGGTTAGCCATTGCCAAAATTGGGCGACAGCTGAATCTGGCGCAAAGGCGATGAGTAAATAAAAGCCGAGAACGGTCGGTGGTAGCACCAGTGGTAAGGCGATTATCGCTTCTAAAATGGGTTTGATTCGAATGTGTGTCTTGGCTAGCCACCACGCTAGCGGCGTACCAATTGCTAAAAGAATAACAGTGGTTAACGTCGCAAGTTTAATTGTTAGGCCAATAGCCAGCCAGTCATTATGGCTCACGTGAATGCTCGTAGATTGCAGTGTGGAGAGAATCGGCCTTGCATCGAGATGTCCCCCCTACGTGGTGTTGTCTGCGGATTCAAATTTATGGCGTGCGAGCAAGGCACCAAATGTCGATACGTGCTGCGCCATTGCGGGCCAGTATAGCGGCCATAGTGTTGGCTGTCGCGGTCGTCGTAACGACATCATCTACGATCACTAGGTGCTTGCCTTTAATATCAACGTCTGCCAAAAACCTAAATGCACGCTGCAAATTCTTGCGGCGTGCCGCTGCACTTAAGCCCTGTTGTGAGTGGGTGGCGCGGGGGTGGCTGATTGCGTGTAGGACGTTAATGTCTAGTGCTTTTCCTAAATCGTTGGCGAGTACAAGTGATTGGTTGAATCCGCGAAATAGGCGGCGTCGCCAGTGGATTGGAACGGGTATAAGTGCATCGGGTTTTGTGCCGAGTTGAGCTTGGCATCGTTGTAACCACAGTTCTGCGAGTACCGAGCCATGGTGCATTTTCCTTTGGTGTTTAAAACCGGTAATGAGTCTATCAACTGGAAAATCGTAGCGAAGTGCGGTGATGCAGGAGTGAAACGCCGGTGGTTTACGAAGGCACTTGCCGCATTGGGCGTGCTGATGATTATCGGGTAAGGGGAGCGCGCAGCGTATACAGCAGTTTCCGAGCCACGGCAGGCTCTTTTCGCAGCTAAGACAAAGGTCTAGCTCACGCATGCTGGGGCTTTGGCACAAAATGCAGCGACCGGGAATAAGAGCAAAAGTGAGTTTTTGGACGTAGCTCTTTCTAAATCTGTTAACCATAAGCATCCTTGCAGGTTGACAGCTTGCTATAAGCCTTTATCATTGGCGTATTGAAATAACCCCATTATTACCGTGGACTTTATCATGACAAGCGCTTCTTTAACGACAATTCGTACCGACTGGACCAGTGAAGAGGTTCAGGCATTATTTGCCCAACCCTTTAATGATTTGTTGTTTCAAGCGCAAACCGTGCACCGCGCAAATTTTGATCCCAACACAGTCCAAGTTAGTACCTTATTGTCAATTAAGACTGGAGCCTGCCCAGAGGATTGCAAATATTGCCCCCAGAGTAATCGTTACGATACGGGGCTGGAAAAAGAAAAATTAATGGAAGTGGAGAAGGTGTTGGCTGAGGCTCGCGCTGCTAAAGCGTCTGGCACAACGCGTTTTTGTATGGGCGCTGCATGGCGTTCGCCGAAAAAGAAAGATATGCCCTACGTGACCGCGATGGTGAAAGGCGTAAAAGAATTAGGCCTTGAAACCTGCATGACTCTGGGTATGTTAACCGGCGAACAGGCCGCTGAGCTTGCCGATGCGGGGCTGGATTATTACAACCACAATTTAGATACCTCACCCGAGTTTTACGGTGACATTATTACCACGCGTACCTATCAAGATCGACTGGGAACATTGGCGAATGTTCGCGACGCCGGTATTAAAGTCTGCAGCGGTGGTATTGTGGGCATGGGCGAGTCAATTAAAGACCGCGCTGGTTTGCTGTTGCAGTTAGCTAATTTGCCAGTACAACCTGAGAGTGTGCCCATTAATATGCTGGTGAAAGTTGAAGGCACGCCAATGGCCGATGTCGCAGACTTAGATCATTTTGATTTTATCCGCACCATTGCGGTTGCGCGGATTATGATGCCCCAGTCGCACGTGCGGTTATCTGCTGGCCGTGAATCTATGAATGAAGAAATGCATGCTCTCGCTTATTTTGCAGGCGCGAATTCGATCTTCTATGGTGAAAAACTACTCACAACTCCAAATCCCAGGGCCAATAAAGATATGGAGCTGTTTAGTCGCTTAGGAATTAAGCCGGAAGAGCGTCATGTCGATCATGATGACGAAGCTCAAAGTGAGGCGTTGTTAGGTGCTGTTGAGCAGGCTCAGAATGATCGCTACTTTTACGACGCCACGGCCTAATATTCGGCAGTAAACTAATCATGATAAATGATGTTCTGCAGCGTCGGCTGGCGGAGCGCCATGAACAATCCCGCTATCGACGTCGGCGAGTATTGGCGTCGGCGCAGGGCCCGAGGGTGGTTGTTGATGGGCGTGAATTATTACTGTTTTGCAGCAACGATTATCTCGGATTGGCGAATCATCCGCAGCTTATTAACGCGATGCAAAATGCTGCTCAGGAATTCGGTGTTGGGGGTGGTGCCTCGCATTTGGTCTGCGGACATTCCTTGGTGCATCATCGATTAGAAGAGCGGCTTGCTGAGGTAACGGGTAGAGATCGCGCTTTATTGTTCTCGACTGGTTATATGGCGAACCTAGGCACTGTCACCGCATTGATTGGTAAGGGCGACCACATATTAGAAGATCGCTTAAATCACGCATCTCTGCTCGATGCAGGTCTCTTGAGTGGGGCTAAATTTCAGCGCTTTCATCATAACGATATGGCCGACCTCGAACGTCGTTTGCAATCGCTACCTATTGAAGGGAAGCGTTTAATTGTAGTCGACGCGGTTTTTAGTATGGATGGTGATATTGCTTCTTTGGGGGAGCTGTCGGCTTTAGCGACAAAATACAATGCAACGCTTATGGCCGATGACGCACATGGTTTTGGTGTTCTCGGGGCCACTGGTGGGGGTTGTGGTGAGTTGTTCGGTTTGGGGCAGGAGCAGTTGCCTATTTTAATGGGAACCCTTGGCAAGGGTATTGGTAGTTTCGGGGCATTTGTAGCTGGCAGTGATACCTTAATTGAGAGTCTTATCCAATTTGCGCGGCCCTATATTTATACCACCGCAATGCCGCCAGCGGTGGCCGCAGCGACGCTGGCGAGCCTCGATTTACTCACTACAGAGTCTTGGCGCCGCGATCATTTGCGGGATTTGATTGCACAGTTTCGTTTGGGGGCAGCGCAATTAAACTTGCCGCTAATGATCTCAAATACTGCTATTCAACCTTTACTCGTCGGTGATGAATCACTTGCCATGATGATTAGTGAAAGTTTAGAGGCAGAAGGTGTGCTGGTATCTGCAATTCGCCCGCCTACGGTCGCGGTCGGACAATCTCGTCTTCGCATCACCCTAAGCGCAGCTCATTCGTATCAAGATATTGACGCCTTACTGGGTGCGTTGTCTCGCGTTGTTCCTGCTGAGCTGCGCTCTGCTTCGCAGGCATTATGACAGCTATTTTTCGCGAGTATTTAGCGGCCTACCGAGGTGATGCTACTGAGTTGGTATTACTTCACGGCTGGGCTAGCGACTCTGAAATTTGGCGAAGTGTTATTCCTGCCTTGCGTAAACATTTTCATATTACCTTAATTGATCTGCCAGGCTTTGGCCGTAGCGCAGGGTGTCCTAGTGACACTAGTGCAGAGGAAATCATTGAACAACTATTAACCATGTTGCCAGCGTCCGCTATATATTGCGGCTGGTCTTTGGGAGGTATGTTTGCCACTGCTATTGCCGCGAATCATCCTGAGCGGGTTGTCGGTTTGATTACTGTGGCGACCAATGCGGTATTTGTGGCAGATGAAAAATGGCTTTCCGCGATGCCTCAGCATGACTTCTCGGCATTTCAGGCCTCCATCGAAAAAAATGCGACAAAAGGTTTGCGCCGCTTTAATTTGCTACAGTTGCACGGTGATAAGCGCGCAGATAATGTGCAGGCAGTGTTGAGCAATCGAAATGTTTCAACAAGGTCATGTGATTTGCTTCAAGGTTTGGCGTGGTTAGTTGGTATTGATAACCGAGATGCTTTGCACGCAATTGTCTGTCCAGTTTTGCATGTTCTAGGCGCTGAGGATGTCATTACGCCAAGCGGCGTCGCTGAGCAGCTGAATTCAGCTTATCCCAATCATGAGTGCGCAATTTTCTCTGGCTGCGGCCATATACCGTTTTTGTCATCGCCGAGTGAGTTTATTTCAACCGTCGTAAATTTTGCGACGTCGCGGTGTTTAATCAAAGAAACACAGTCTTATTTGCTGGATAAAGGGAATATTGGCCGCTCATTTAGTCGAGCCGCAGCTAGTTATAATGAGGCTGCAGTGGTGCAGCGTCGAATAGCTGATCGTCTAATAACGTTGTTGCCTTCGTCTTCAAGCGCGCCATTGATGGATTTGGGGTGTGGTACTGGATACAGTCTGGGCGCACTGCGGCAATATCTGGGTGATGGCGAGATAATTGCTGCGGATATTGCACCAGGGATGTTGTCGTATGCCAAAAATCATTATGTGGATGTAGCATGTTCATGGCTATGTGGTGATGCTGAAGATTTGCCGCTAGCAGATAATAGCGTTGGGCAAATTTTTTCCAGTTTGGCGCTGCAGTGGTGCGAGAATTTACCCGCACCGTATGCTGAAATTGAGCGGGTACTAAAACCTGGCGGAATCGCTGTTTTAGCAACATTGGGTCCAGGCACTTTATTTGAGCTTCGCGAAGCATGGCGGAAGGTAGACGGCTACTCACATGTGAACAAATTTCCAGCGAGAGAAGAAGTGCGGTCTGCTATTCAATATGCTGGTCTCCATATTGACGAATGGCAGGAAGATACAGAGTTGATGGAGTATGAGCGTTTGTCGGATCTAACCCGTGAGCTGAAAAGCATCGGTGCTCATAATGTAAACAGTGGCAGACCCAGCGGTTTAACTGGCCGCAAACGAATTCAATCTTTAACAATAGAGTATGAGCATTTTAGGACGCATAACGGTTTGTTGCCTGCGAGTTATCAGGTCTGGTATCTGAGGTGTCGAAAGGCTTGAGCAATATTGCTCCATTTTTAGAATCATAAGGGTGCAATAGCATTATTTTGGTGCGAAAATATGATCTTCGTAGTATGGTGTGGGGCAATTTTATTCCTGTAGTCGGCCGCTTTTGTCGAGAAATAAGATGCAGCAGTTGTTGTCTTGGCTATTGGCGTGAATTTTGCTTATTTGCGCTTAATTGCGAAGTTTAATTTAAATGCCATCAAACACATGTATTGTTGGCCAAAATCTGTCAGTAAGTGTTAGACGATAACCGATTTCGTTCGTTCTGCGTAAGGTGGCGGGGCATTTAGTAAAAGGAAAACCTTGAAACTAGTGCCTTCGCTGGTTAATGTGCTCGCATTACTTAATTTGTGTGGTAGTACCGTTCAATGTGGTTGTCAATGGTGCACGCTGATGACAAAATATTTTGCGGTATAGAGATTGAATGTTTGGGAGGAGTCTTTTAGGCTTGTTCCACAAAAGGGGTGGGCAGCATTTTTGCTGTCAAAGCTGGCAATAATCTGTCTTAGAAATGGAAATGGAGTTTAATATGAAAATGTTTAATAGTATGCGGCTTAGGTTGCTTGCGGCAGGGATATTGTCAGCAAGTTTATTGGTTGGTTGTGGCAGCGATAGCTCGCCAAATGCGAACACGCCTACAGTGACAAATGGCAGTCTTACAGCTGCTTTGGGTGCGTTGTCGGGCGCGACCTGTGTTGTAAGAAACGCTGCGGCAACAGCTCTCACTACAGTGACAACAAGCGCAGATGGTACCATCGCACTTGATTTAGAAACTACAGATGGAGATTTCCCGCTGATTGTGTCTTGTACTGGCGGTAGTTATTTCGATGAAGCAAATCCAGACGCAGCAGCGTTTACGCCAAACACGGCAACGATAAAATCTATCGTTCCTAATTTGGCGACGCTTACTTCAGTCGGTAATAATTTAGCTGTTACAACTTTAACTGACTTGGCGGTTGAGCTTTATAATAGCCTTCCTGCTGGTAACAAGACTGTAGAGACTGCTCTCGCATCTTTAAATGAGATTGTGAGAGTTCTTGCTCCTGCTTTAGGTGCAAATGGTGGTGGTGTTAATATTCTTGCAGCGCCAACTCCAGTATCTTCAGGTACGTCTGTTGTGCCTAACTCTCCTGCTGGTCTGTATGCCTCATACTTGGCAGGTTTGGCTCAGATTGCGAAGGATAAGGGTGTTTCTCCTGGTACGCTTGGCGCTCAGCTAGCTGCTAGTGTTGCGGCGGGTACAGCTATTGATCCAGTAGTTGTTAATAATTTGGTTGCTAAAACAACTACATTTGCGACAGCTAAAAATCCTGCGTTAGGCACGACCGCTGGTACAGGTACAACTGGCGCAGGTGGTGCTGCAGTTAAGCCTACTCCTACTACAGGTACTGGCGCGACTGGTGGTACCGGTGGTACTGGTGCTGGCGGAACTGGTGGTTAATATTCGCTAGTTCAGTAAATTTAAAAGGGCGGCTAAGCAGTCGCCCTTTTTTTTATCCGTATATAATGCATTTACGAATTTAATTCTTATAGCCTGCAAAATTAAAAGAGGTGTTCATTGAAAAGGGATATTTTAGCTTCGTTCTTGTTGCTTGCATTGCCAGTCTCGGCGCTGGCTCAGGGAAATATGAACATGCAGGGTATGAGTGGCTTACTTAATGTCCCCGACGCCTCTGTTTTGGAATACGGTACTGCGTTAGTCGCATGGGATAATCAAATCGATGGGCGTTTTTCGCGGAATCGTAAATTAAATGACCAAGGTAACGACATCAATCTTGGCGCAGGTATTTTTCCGCATATTGAAATTGTAGGGAGAAATGTGACCGGCAGAACCACCACCAGTGGTTCTGATTTGTCATTTGATGTTAAGGTACAGTTACCTTGGGAGCTGCTGCACGGTGTGTCATTCGCCTTAGGCGAGCAGGATTTCGGTGGTTCAGTTAATGAATACGATACTAAATATGCGGTAACAACCTGGCAATATGGCAAGTTTCGTTCTACTTTAGGTTACGGACAATACGATGGTCGTGCTGGGCAAACTTTACGTTTAGATGGAGTTTTTGGCGGTGTTGAATATGCTGCTACGGATTGGTTGAGTGTGTTGTTTGAAGATGATGGGCATTCACAAAACACTGGTGTGCGATTGTCTACTCCTGATTACTTATTGCCCGAGGGCTGGAAGGCGTCGATGCTTTGGATGCTGTCTGGCGAAGAAGGCGTGGACGGTCGAAATGATTGGTATGGTTTTAATGTAAAGATACCGCTTGGGCAAAAATACGAGAGAGCTTTACCGTCTCAACGGGCGCGTATTGCGGTTGCGCCGAGACATGTTGAGATTCTAGAAGAGCAATATGGTTTAGATCCTGAGCTTGAAAAGAACCCTTTGCTATATCCGCCAAATTCTAATATCCAAGATCCAAATATCCGCGCTCGTATTGAGAACGAGGCTCAACTGAAGCGTGAGTTTAACGCGTCTAATTTGGAAAAAGTTCGCGTTCAGCGCTATGGGCGTGAGTGGATTATCGCCTTTGAAAATTTAAGTTATAACAACAACGTTATTGATGGCTTGGCTGTGGCGATTGGTGTTGCAGCGTCAATTTTGCCCGAGGGTGATCGCTTCTATTTACAGCTTGAAAAGTACGGTATTCCCGTTTTTGGTCTCGGTGGTGAAGTGGGTGCTTGGGATGCGTTCATGAATGGCCGTGGTGGCTTGCCAGAGTCGGTGATGATTGCAGCTCCCACAAATAAATTGCGTCGTCGCAGTGGCGACGGTGGATTTGTTAAATCAACGTTCAATGATGTTAAGGATTACCTCGCGTTTCGCCCAACGGTAATGATCAAGCCAATCCTTTCGTCGACTTTGGGTACAGAGTTTGGTGTATTTGATTATTCGTTAGCTGCAAGAGCCGATGTTGTTGTTCCTTTGTGGCAAGGTGCGGCGTTTAATATCTCAAAGGACTGGTCTGTTCAAGAAACCGATGATTTCACAAAAGATGGAATATTCGGCGGTGTATTTCGAGGGCAGAGAATCCCTGATGGTGTCAAAGATCGCGTTATAAGCCAAACAGTTCGTTTGGGACGTGGTTTTACAACGATGCTTTCCTATGGTCGATTTTTTAATGTCAATGACGGCGTGTCGCTCGAAAGTCGCTGGGAGCCGGGTGATGGTAGGAACCGTTTCCGTGTGATTTTGACGGATTTTGAAGATAAATATGATCCGCGTATTACTCGCAATGCGCGCTTGGCATCATGGCGTTATTTTTTCCAAAGTACGAATAGTGAGGTCAATATCACTGCGGGTGAATTTTATAGCGAAGATTCCGGCTATAAAATTGATTTTACCCAGCACATCGGTGATACACGCTTACACCTGATCTATAAAAAGTCAGAGGGCAATAACTTCGCTGGTATTGGTTTCACAATACCGTTAACACCGCGCAAGGATGTCGGTCGGTTTGCCGGGGTGCAGTTAACGGGTACGCCAAGCTGGCGCTACGATATTAATACAATTCTGGGTGAGCAGGGCAACCGTTTGGTGTTTGGTCCCAATGTTATTCCAACGGAGTTCTTCAATTTACGTAATGGTTACTTCAATGGTGACCGCTTAAGTCCAGCTTATATTCGCGCAAACCAAGAGCGTTTGCGTGAAGCATGGCAGACTTTCGGCGTGGCAGAGAAATAATAGTAATCGTGGTCTGATGATGGTTGATACGTCTTATGCCAAGTAGTCGGCATTTCTTTATTGCAGGCACCGACACGGATGTTGGTAAGACCTTGGTTGCCTGCGGTTTGCTTAGGGCTGCTGCGGCAAAGGGTTTACGTACGCTTGCGATAAAGCCAGTCGCCGCAGGTTCTGAGCAGACGGTTGATGGCTTGCGAAACCAAGATGCCGTTATGTTGATGGCGGCGATGACCGAGGTATTGCCTTACCAGCAGGTGAACCCGGTATTGTTGGAACCGCCGATAGCGCCGCACATTGCTGCGGAACAGGCGAGTAGGAGGATATCCGTCTCGCAGCTTACCGGCGTCTGCCGCGGAGTGATGCTAAAACCTGCCGATTTTATTCTCATAGAAGGAGCGGGAGGTTGGCGAGTTCCACTAAATCGCCAAGAGTTTCTGTCGGGTTTGGCGGTTGAGCTACAGGCGCCTGTTATTCTTGTTGTAGGTATGAAGCTCGGCTGTATTAATCATGCATTGCTTACTGCAGAGGCTATTCGAGCTGATGGCCTGCGTATCGCTGGCTGGGTGGCTAACCGAATTGACCCAGAAATGTTATGTTTTGAAGAAAATCTGTCCTCATTAAAAGCCCTGCTAGACGTCCCATGCGTTGGCATCATTCCCTATTTGGGCTTTGCTGATCGCGACGGTTCTGACGTTGCACGTTTTTTAAATGTCTCAATTCTGTGATCCGCGTCGTAGTTCCTCACTATTTTTGTAATTAGCATTAACTTTAGTGTTATAACTATTTAGCTAAGTTGCTGGTTTTTCCACGTATTGACTAGGCGATACCTCGTTCTATGGGTGCCTTCCATGTGGTGTGGCTTCACAAAAAGGATTTGCGAGGCCTGTTTGGTCGCAAAAAGATCTATTGATGCGCCAAAGTCCGATCAAAATTGGTATTTTTATCATTAGCCATTAACACGGAGTTAAATATGCGTAATACTCTGTCGATAATTGGGGTCAATAGGTATATCCACCTATACCGGTGTCGGTATAGCTAAGAAATAAATGCTCCATGGACACAAACACGTAGAGATAATAACGGGGTTTAAGGATGTATAGAGTCATTGGTCTTGCTTTTTTGTTCGTGTTTGTTTCTATGTTTAGCGTCATCTCCACGCCAGTTTTTGCTGCGGATGAGCTCAATTACCCCCATATATATGCCTTAGGTACGATGACTAACACGGATTCTGATCGGAATGTTGAGTCTACAAATAATGGATGGCAGCTAGGTTTTGGCTATCCCTTGTCTGAACGTTTATATATTGAAGGTTTGTATTTTGATAATACCTTCGAGACAGGTGACAACAACGGCAGTGATTTCTATCAGTCAGGTGGTGGGTTAGATCTCCAGTATGGATTTGGTAATAGAGAGCAGTTCACCCCGTTTATTTTAGGCGGTATCGGGTTTGCTGAGAATGACGTTGTGCCGGATTCTCTAGATGAAGATTCTTTCTATTGGAACGTAGGCGTCGGCTTTGTTGGCCGCATTTTTGATTTGCAATGGCTGCGTTACCGCGGTGAAGCTAGGTACGTGCAGGACGATTACTTAGACGGTCGCTCAGATATCCGTTTCGGTCTGGGTTTGGAAATTGCATTAGGTACGGTACAGCAGAAGAAAGAAGTGATCGTAGAGAAAGTCGTTTACAAACAGGTCGTTGTTGAACCTAAAGATAGCGACGGCGATCGCGTTGTTGATCAATTTGATGAGTGTCCTAATACCCTGCCTGGTGCGCGTGTTGACGGACGTGGTTGTGTAATCGAGCAACAAGTTATTAATATTGCCAATATCACCTTTGAAACAAACTCTGCCAAATTAACACCACTTGGCAAGAATACCTTGATGTCGGCGGTGTCTTTTCTTGAAAGTCAGAAAAACGTCAATATTGAAATAGCAGGGCATACCGACAGTGTAGGCTCGGACGCCTATAACTTGAACCTATCGCAGCAGCGTGCTGGTTCTGTGAAGCAGTTTTTAGTTGATAACGGAATTGCATCATACCGTCTAGATGCAAGGGGCTATGGCGAAGCAGCACCGATAGCAAGTAACGATACGCCTACTGGGCGAGCATCTAATCGACGGGTTGAATTCCGTTTAACGACTCGATAATTTAATAAAATCGCTTGAAGGAGCAGGGCATGCAAATGCAGAAGTTAGTTGTGGCATTGCTGATAGTAATGGCCACGTCGTTCCAGTTGACTGGGTGTAAGTCAGCGAATGATGGTAAATCTAGCACAGGTACGCCGAGTGCTCAGACTGATAGCGACAGTGACGGTATTTTAGATACTGTCGATAATTGCCCTAGCACATCTAATGTTGATCAGCGTGATACCGATTCTGATGGGCTGGGTGATGTGTGTGACTCAGACAATGATGGTGATGGCGTTCTAGATGCCGATGATAATTGTCCATTAGTAGCAAATCCTGGGCAGGAAAACGCGGTTACGCCTAATAATGGTGTTGGCGATGCCTGCGAAGATAGTGATAACGACTCTGTCTTCAATGATACCGACAACTGCCCTTCAGTTTCTAATGTTAATCAGCGAGACACTGATTCTGATGGTCTTGGTGATGCTTGTGATCTTGATGCCGATAACGACGGTAAGGGCAATGGCGCTGATAACTGCCCTCTGGTATCTAATCCTGGTCAAGAAGATGCAGACGGTGATGGTGTTGGTGATGTTTGCCAGGGTGACTCTGACGGAGATGGTGTTCTCAATACTGTAGATAATTGCCCCCTAATACCTAACCCGACTCAAGAAGACGCTGATAATGATGGGATCGGTGATGTTTGTGAAGACACAGATTCCGATGGTGTTTTTGATTTAGTAGACAACTGCCCGGCGATCTCAAATCCAGGCCAAGTTGATACCGACAACGATGGATTAGGTGACGTCTGCGATAGTGACGATGACAATGATACTGTTTTAGATGGCGCAGATAACTGTCCGCTGGTAGCTAATCAAAATCAACTGGATTCAGATAGTGACGGCACTGGTGATGCGTGTGAGGCAGACGCTGACAACGATGGCGTTTTGAATAACCTTGATAATTGCCCATTTGTTGCAAATACAAGTCAGGCTGACATAGATGGCGATGGTATTGGTGACGCATGTGACGATTCAGACGCGGACGGTGTTTTAGATACTGTTGACAATTGCCGTGTTAATGCAAACTCAGGTCAACAAGATCTAGACGCTGATGGTAAAGGTGATGTTTGTGATGCTGATAAAGACGGCGATGGTGTAGAAAATGATGTCGACAACTGCCCACTTGTTGTAAATACCAATCAAATTGATACAGATAAGGATGGTATCGGTGATGCTTGTCAGACAGACACTGACGGCGATGGTATCGCTAACGTAAATGACAACTGCCCAAATACACCTAATTTTGATCAGGCAGATACAGTTACTGTTAATGGTATTGGTGATGCCTGTGATGATTCTGATACAGATGGCCTAGTGGATAACGCAGATAACTGCCCACTCGTTGCCAATACTAGCCAAGTCGATACTGATGGTGATGGCGAAGGTGATGCCTGTGATATCGATGACGATGGTGATGGTGTATTAGACACAGTAGATAACTGCCCATTAGTGCCAAACTTGGATCAAGATGACGCTGGTAATAATGGTGTTGGTGATGCCTGTGAAGCGGATAACGATGCCGACAACGTTTTAGACGACGTTGATAATTGCCCAACTGTTGCAAATACCGATCAAGCTGACTTTGATGGCGACGGTATTGGTGACGTATGTGACGATGATATAGATGGTGACACGGTACCGAATGCCGCAGATAACTGCCCGCTACCTAATCCAGGCCAAGAAGTTGATGGCAGCGGAAATGCGGTAGCGTGTAACCCGACAGTGATTGCTGAAAACTTTGAATGTACTGCTGGCGCTCCAGCGGGTTCAAGTGTCGCTGCAATTGAAACTGGTTTGATTTGTACGATTACTGATATAACTGCGCCGTTGTTGGACGGGTGCTCGGTAGTGTCGGCAGACAATGCAATAGACCTAGATTTAGGCTCATTTGCGATCATTAATTACGATATTGGTGTGCTTGATGCGCCTTTACTTGGCGATGGCGGTTTAGGCTTAACGGGTTCACAAACCTTGCAAGTCAATATGCCGGCTGCGATTCCTGCTGGTCAGGTTGCTGGCTTCATTATTAGCATTCCTAATAGTACGCTTGATTTAAGTATTACGCGTCGTGTTAGCGTTAAAACATACTTAAACGGTGTGCAGAACGGTGGTGCTGGCATTGGTGAAAATAGTCAAATTGCGCTGCTTGGGCAGGGTTTACTTCGCACCAACGACGCGCTATTCCCAGCGTTTGACCCCCAAGATCCCGCGTCCTCATTCGACCCGGGCGCGTTTAGCTTCCCAGATCCAAGCGCATCAAATAATGAAACTAAGTATCTGTTGGGTTTTATTGCGCCTAATGACTACGACCGTATAGAGCTGGTTATTGATGCGCAGTTACTAACCGTTGATTTAACTGAAGCGGTGAAGGTATATGAAACCTGTGTGGCTGCAGCACCTACAGGAGCAATTGATCCTACAGTACCTGGAAGTGGTGGCGGTGATCCTGCAGCGCAGCTACAGGGCTTGTTTGAAACTATTGCTGATCCAGATGCGGTAGCCGGTGTAATTGCAATGTTGTCTGACAATGCTCCGGAAGAACTGCAGCCACTGGTTGACGCATTATCAAATCCAGATCCAGAGCAGTTACAAGCAGTATTCGATATGCTGATAGCCGGTTCTCCTCAAGAGGTTCAAGATTTCTTGGCTGTATTGGCAGGACTTGCTGGGGACGGTGGCAACGGAGCACCTAGCCCAGAGGATTTCATCGCAATTCTGACTGGTTTAGCTGGTGGTGATGTACCGACAGATCCGCAGGCTTTGATTGACCTGTTATCAGGTCTGCCGGGTTCAGATCAAGCTGACTTGATAGGTATTCTGACTGGTTTGGCTGATGGCGATGTTCCAACGGATCCGCAAGCGTTGATTGATTTGCTTTCAGGTTTACCGGGAGCGGACCAAGCTGACTTGATAGGTATTCTGACTGGTTTGGCTGATGGCGATGTTCCAACGGATCCGCAAGCGTTGATTGATTTGCTTTCAGGTTTACCGGGAGCGGACCAAGCTGACTTGATAGGTATTCTGACTGGCTTGGCTGATGGTGGTGCGCCGACTGATCCGCAAGCGTTGATTGATTTGCTTTCAGGTTTACCGGGAGCGGACCAAGCTGACTTGATAGGTATTCTGACTGGCTTGGCTGATGGCGGTGCGCCGACTGATCCGCAAGCATTGATAGATTTGCTTTCAGGTTTACCGGGAGCGGACCAAGCTGACTTGATCGGTATTTTGACAGGCTTGGCGGATGGTGGTTTGCCAACTGACGCACAAGCCTTGACTGATTTACTTGCCGGTATACCGGGCGCAGATCAAGCAGACTTGGTTGGTCTATTGTCTGGCCTTCCTGCCGGTGATCAGGCAGCATTGATAGGAACATTGACCGATTTGGCTGACCCGACTGCGGTAAGTGATGCCATTGCTGGCTTGGTTGCTGATCCCGCTTCTCTTGCTACTTTGCTGGCGGGGCTTTTGGGCGGCGGTTGATGCCATTTGAAGTAAGTAATTATTGATTAGAAAACCCCGGTCTTCCGGGGTTTTTTTTGCCTGAAGTTTCTAATGTTCTGATTATCTTCGTTTTTATAAAGGCGAGCGCTTAAGTGCTCCGCATATTTCTAGGGTTACGTAATCCAAAATAACTTGCAAGACGTAATAAAATCGCTATAGTTGTCACTGTCAACATTGGCGGGTGTATAGCTGCCCGCGATATTTTTGTTCATGAGGTCATTATCATGCCGCAATATACAGCCCCACTTCGCGATATCAATTTTGTACTGAAAGAGGTACTTAATAGCGACAAACATTTTGCCAGTCTTGCTACCCGCGAAGAGGTGAGTGAAGACTTGATGGACGCCATTATTTCTGAAGGTGCAAAGTTTGCAGAGAATGTGCTGTCTCCGTTAAATCAGGTTGGCGACCAGCAGGGTTGCACATGGTCTGAGTCTGGCGTGAAAACCCCTGAGGGTTTTAAAGAGGCTTACCAACAATTTGCCGAAGGCGGTTGGCCATCAATGACGGCTAGCCCGCAATTCGGTGGTCAGGGATTGCCTAACTCATTGGGTCTTGTTGTGACCGAAATGGTAAGTTCGGCATGCTGGTCTTGGGGTATGTATACCGGTTTATCTCAGTCTGCAGCCCGTTTGCTTGAAGTTTACGCCAGTGATGAATTGCAAGAAACATACCTCGAGAAAATGACCAGTGGAGTTTGGGGAGGCACTATGTGTCTGACCGAGTCTCACTGCGGTTCAGACTTGGGTTTGTTGAGAACGAAAGCAGATATGAATGCTGATGGCAGTTATAACGTGACCGGCACCAAGATATTCATTTCCGGTGGTGAGCACGACATGATGGAAAATATCATCCATCTTGTGTTGGCTCGAGTAGAAGGAGCGCCATCTGGAACGAAGGGTATATCCCTGTTTGTAGTACCAAAATTTCTGCCTGATGAGAACGGTGAAGTTGGCGAGCGCAACGGCGTTCATTGCGGCAGTATTGAGCACAAAATGGGGATTAAAGCCTCTGCTACCTGCGTCATGAACTTTGACAGCGCAAAAGGGTTTTTGGTTGGTGAAGAAAATCGCGGCTTGAACGCGATGTTCCATATGATGAACTCGGCTCGTCTAGGTACGGCTTTACAGGGTTTGTCTGCCGGCGAAGCGTCGTTTCAAGGCGCGTTAGAATACGCCCGTGATCGTTTGCAAATGCGCTCGTTGAGTGGACCCAAAAATCCAGACGGTCCTGCCGATCCGTTAATTGTTCATGCGGATGTTCGTCGCATGCTATTAACTCAAAAGGCCTTTGCCGAAGGCAGCCGCGCATTTATTTATTGGGTCGCTCAACTGGTTGATACCTTTTATTTCTCGGGTGACGAGGAAGCGCGTCGCGATGCAGAGGAGCTTTCAGAGCTGTTAACCCCAATTGCCAAAGCCTTCGTAACCGAAACCGGTCTAGAATCGGCGAATTACGGTATGCAAGTGTATGGCGGCCACGGCTTTATTTCCGAATGGGGAATGGAGCAAATTGTCCGCGACTTGCGTATCTCCACTCTTTACGAAGGTACCACGGGCATTCAAGCATTAGATTTGCTTGGCCGTAAAGTTATGGGTAGCGGCGGTAAGCAATTGATGATTTTCACGAAGATAATCCATCAATTCTGTAAAGATCAAAAAGAAAAGCCCGGCATGGCGCCATTTGTTGAAAAATTGGCTGTGCTAAATGCAGAGTGGGGCGACATCACTGGTAAATTAGGTGAGAAAGCCATGAGCAATGCAGATGAGGTTGGTGCAGCGTCAGTTGATTACTTGATGTACTCAGGTTATGTATCTTTGGCATATATGTGGGCTCGTATGGTTTCTGTTGCTTTGGACGGAGATGCTGACGACGCCTTCCTCAAAGCTAAGATTCAAACAGCGCAATTCTACTACCAGCGATTGCTGCCGCGGACCGAGTCACACAAATTAGCCATGTTGAATGGCGCGGAAAGTGTGATGGCAATGCCCGAAGCGTCGTTCGCATTTTAATTCCCTTTCCTACGAGGTTAACGACGGCCTTTTGGCCACCGTGATAATTTAACAGGAGCAGATTATGCCCGAATATAAAGTTCCCCTACGCGATATGCAGTTTGTTTTACACGAGGTTTTCAAAGCAGAAAATCTTTGGCAAACCATGCCTGCTATGGAAGATGTGAATCGCGAACTCGCAGACGCCATTCTTGAGGAAGGCGCTAAGATAAATGAGTCTTTGGTGGCACCTTTAAGTCAGCCCGGTCACGAAGAGGGCGTTAAATGGACTGATGGAGTGGTTACCACGCCAAAGGGTTACCCAGAGGCATTTCGTCAACTCGCTGAAGGCGGTTGGGGTGGTCTTTCGGGCGCGCCTGAATATGGCGGGCAAACAATGCCTAAGATGTTGGTGCTGTTATTCGAGGAAATGCTGTACTCCTCAAATATCGCCATGGGCTTGTATTTAACCCTTACGTCGGGCGCCGCCTTGGCAATAGATAGCCACGCTACCGACGAGCTTAAGACTAAATATCTACCAAATATGTATTCCGGTAAATGGGCTGGTGCCATGTGCTTGACGGAAAGCCACGCTGGTACTGATCTCGGTATGATTCGAACCAAAGCGGAGCCGCTCGCTGATGGTAGCTATAGCATCACCGGCACCAAGATTTTCATTACCGGTGGAGACCAGGACTTAACTGAGAATATTATTCACCTAGTGTTGGCAAAATTACCTGATGCGCCAGCGGGATCAAAAGGTATTTCTTTATTCCTCGTTCCTAAGATGAAAGTGAATGAAGATGGCAGTGTTGGTGAAAACAACGGTGTTCACTGCGGAAGTATTGAACACAAGATGGGGATCAATGCCTCTGCAACCTGCGTGATGAACTTCGATGGCGCTCAGGGCTACCTTGTTGGCGAGATTAATCGTGGTTTGCAGGGTATGTTTACCATGATGAATTACGAACGTCTTTCTGTTGGTATTCAGGGCTTGAGCGCTGCGGAAGCTGCGTATCAGTGGTCCTCAATTTATGCCCGAGAGCGTATACAGAGTCGCGCGCCATCAGGCCCGGTGAATTCCGCTGGTGCCGCTGATCCTATTGTTGTCCATCCAGACGTCCGTCGTATGCTATTAACACAAAAGGCCTATGTTGAAGCTGGACGTGCCTTTGCGGTTTACGTTGGCAAACAGCTAGATGAATCTAAGTTCGGCAGTGGTGACGTTAAGGGCAAGGCGGAAGGTATGGTGGAATTATTGACCCCCATCGCCAAAGCTTTCCTTACTGATAAGGGACTTGAAGGTACCGTTGCTGGTCAGCAAGTCTTCGGTGGCCACGGTTATGTGCGCGAATGGGGTATGGAACAATTAGTGCGAGACGTACGCATTAGCCAAATCTACGAAGGTACAAACGGTATTCAAGCGCTTGATTTGATGGGGCGCAAAATTGCAGCTAACGGCGGTCAAAACTTGAATGTGTTGATAGCCGAAATGCGTGAGTTTGCAGCGTCAGCGTCGTCAGTTAGCGGTATGGATGAGTTCTTGGGGCCATTACGCGATGCGGTCGATAATCTTGAATCATTGGCTGAATTCGTTTTGGCTCAGGCGCAAGCTGGCGATGCGAATGCGATTGGTTCGGCGTCTGTCGAATTTTTGCACGTGATGGGCTTTACGCTATACACCTACATGTGGGCAATGATGACGCGCACGGTACTCAGTGGCGAAAGCCAGCTGGGTGATGCGTTTGGCCAAGCGAAGATACATACAGCGCGTTTCTTTATTCAGCGTTTGCTCCCACAAGCGAAGGGGTTGAGTGAATCTATTCGCAACGGTAGTGCTAGCTTAATGGACATTCCAGAGGAGGCGTTCGCTTAATTTGATGTCCACGCGTTAAAACTGGTGAATAAGGCGGCGTCTTGCGATAATAGAGCCGCCTTTTTTGTTGCCTGCTTAAACAGGGGTAGTGCCATTCGTGACTTTAGTGGTGAATCAATGGAAAACGAACACAATAAACTATACCCAGAAGATCAAGCAAAAGTAGATGCTTTCTTGAAGCAGGGTTATAACAACGTTGAGCGTAAACCTTATCGACCATTCAAGTTGTTGGGTATTTTGCTCATCATGGTGTCTACCATTTCCGCTGGCGCCTTGGTCCTAGCATGGATGAGCGGTATCCATTAACTCTGCCGATCGTTATTGTCCATCACGTATCTTTTGCCGAATAAGATATAAAGATGCGTGGCAAAGCTCCTAGAAAAATTGCATTAGCGTGACGGCCAATACTAAGCCTGCGGTAGGAATTGCTATCGTCAGCGCGGCAATTGGCCAATAAGCACTTTTATGTGTTTCTCCGCAAATCGCTCTAACCGTTGTTACGATATAGCCATTGTGAGGGAGTGAATCTAGTGCGCCTGATGCAATGGACGAGATTCTGTGGAGTTGGTCTGGGTTCACGCCTAAATCAGTGTAATGAGGTGCCAGCACCGGTAGAGCGATGGATAAGCCCCCGGATGCCGAACCGGTGAGCCCTGCTATTGTAGTAACTGCGACGGCTGCGCCGATTAACTCGTTCCCCGGTATTCCCGTCATAGCATCTACCGCGACAGCAAAAGCAGGTGACGCTTTTGCCATAGTCCCAAAACCAACAACCGCTGCGGTATTCCCAATAGCTATTAAGGCTCCCGTTGTGCCCTCATTAATTGCCCTGTTCATATTGTGAAAGTGCTTAAAGTTGATCGCGACTATGCAAATACAGCCGCCGAGTAAGGCGAGAATAAGCGCATATTGCTGCAGTGATTCGTGAAAGAAAAACGAGACGCTGAGTACAACCAGCAAGGGTAGAAGGCCGAAGATGGGGTTTGGGTATTCGCGTTCAGGAATATCAGGATCGCTGTCACGATGCTCAAAGTGTTCGCCATTCGCAATTGCTTTGCGAATCATTCGGGTAATCCAGATGAACCCGCAGACGGCCATAAATATTGCGACGATAAAACTTACTTCCCATGCTGCATAGGGGCTGGTGTGTAAAAATTTAACGGGAATCCAGTTTTGAATTTCCGGTGAACCTGCCGTTGTCATCGTAAAGGTGATTGAGCCAAACGCTAAGGCGCCAGGTATAAAACGTCTTGGTAAATTGGCATCTTTAAACAATCCCAATGCCATTGGATAAACAGAAAAAGCAACAACGTAAACACTCACCCCGCCATAGGTTAATACCGCACAGGCCAGAACTATCGCTGCAACCGCGTGCTTCATGCCTATTTTACTGATAATCCAGCGTGCTAGGCTGTCTGCGGTGCCGGTATCTTCCATAAATTTACCGAACAAACTACCCAATAAAAACATTAGAAACCATGCGCCGACGAAGCCCGCAAAGCCATTCATATAAGTGGTTACGAAGGCGTTCGGGCTATCGCCCGGAAATACCGGAATACCGCCGCTTAGTCCAACAATTAGGGCACACAATGGGGCGGCAATAAATAGATTCCAGCCGCGTAAGGCGAGGGTTGTTAGTAACAGTAAGCCGCCGACTAAGCCGATCATGCTGATCATGAATTGCTCCTAAAGCGTATTAGGTCGTCTTTTTTTAAGGGATCTATCCTAACTGAGGAGGGCAAGAAACTGCGAATATAAAACTGAATTATTTTGAGTCTATGATCGATATTACGTCACCACGTGTAGCTGTCTATTTTGGGGGCGATTAATTTTAGGAGGGCTAGATAGGTCTAGTACAAAGAAGGGAGTAGCTCGAAAAAGGGTTAACGAGGGAGTTGCCCCCTCGTCAACGATGTGCAGAATTTAGACGTGAATTCCTTTCAATACCGCCGCCAGCGCAATTTGCTCCGATGACGCTTCGGTTTTCTTCTCGTCGCCTTCACCTTTCGCGGCCGAAGAGTCAGGGAAAGTGCGGAAAACCGTGTTCATGGTGATTTCTACAGCTTTTGGCATAATCGCATTTAGAACCTGCATAGTAATGCCCAGACCAGTTGCAATTCGTTTGGGTCTGCGGATGATGGCATTACAGATCATGTCGGCAGCTTCATCCGGTGATAGCGTTGGCACCGAGTTATAGATCGATGTTGGTCCAATCATCGGCGTTCTAACCAGTGGCATATTGATGGTTGTGAAGGCAATGTTTCGGTCGGAGAACTCCGCAGCCGCTGCTCGTGAGAACGCGTCTAACGCAGACTTAGATGCCGCATAAGCCGAGAATCTTGGCGATGTGCCGACAATAACCGCAATCGACGAAATATTGATTACATGACCGGCTTTGCGTTCTAACATTGAGGGCGCCAAGCCCATGATTAAGCGAATCGCGCCAAAGTAGTTAAGCTGCATGGTGCGTTCAAAATCATGGAAGCGGTCAAAGGTTAGTTCTAGTGAGCGACGTATTGAGCGCCCTGCATTGTTCACTAAAACGTCAACTTGGCCGTGATTTTCTAGTAAGGTCGCCACTAATTTATCGCAGGATTCTAGGTCAGACACGTCGCAGCTATAAGCATAGCTGGTGCCACCTTTTTCAGAAATCTCTTTTTGTGTTTCTTCGAGTTTTTCAAGTGACCGCGCAACGAGAACGACCTTCCCGCCCGCCGAGGCAAGCTTAATTGCGGCTGCTTTACCAATGCCAGATGATGCGCCGGTAATCACAATAACTTTGTCTTTTACATTGCCGCGCAATGAGCGATCTTTAAAGAGGTCAGGATCTAGGTTGCGCTCCCAGTAGTCCCAAATTTTATTCGCATAGTCTGCTAAGGCTGGTGGTGAAATACCGCTTCCTTTTAAGGCTTTAAGGGTTTCGCGAGTATCAAACCGCGTGGGCATATTCATAAATCCAACGGCATCTTGCGGGATATGATAATCCGCTAATATCGCGCTTATGATTCGGCGAACCGGCGGCAGACCTTTCAGTAGATTAAGAATTGATGCGGGAATGAAGGCAAACATGCGCATATCTATACGCAGTGCAAAGCGGGGTGCATGCGCTGCTTCTGAAAATATATTGAGTACTTCGCCAACTTGCTGAGACTCAGTGTTCACCAAGTGGAAGCAGCGGCCGTCTAACCCCGTTTTGTGAGAGAGAAAATCCATTGCGTCGGCAACGTAGTCCACCGGCACAATATTCATTTGCCCGCCCTCAACGCCGATTAGCGGCACCCATTGCGGAATACGGTTGCGGAGCTTTTGAATCAATTTAAAAAAGTAATATGGGCCGTCAATTTTATCGATTTCGCCGGTTTTGGAGTCGCCAACAACCATGGCGGGCCGATAGATGCGGTAGGGTATTTTGCATTCGTTGCGAACTAAACCCTCGGATACATGTTTGGTACGGAAGTACGCGTGATCAAGCCCTTTGGCTTCTTCGAACATATCTTCTCTGAATGTGCCCCGGTACAGGCCGGCAGCAGCAATTGAGCTCGCTAAGTGAAAACATTTTGCCGCCATTGCTTCGGCGGCGGCAATCGCGTTTTTGGTACCCTGAACGTTCGCAATTTCTTGGCTAGCGGCGTCCGCTTTTAAGTCGTAGATAGCGGCTAAGTGGTAAAAGTGCTTCACCGAACCCTTTAGCGTCGCCATATCCTTTGGGCTAATACCTAGGCGAGGTTTAGATAGATCCCCGTTAATGGCGATTAATCGGTCACTAGTAAGGCCGGTTCTTTCTAATAGATCTTTGTATTTTTGTTTTGATCCTCGGCGTACTAATACATAAATAGTACCTTTTCGTTTCGCGAGGCGTTCAATCAAAAAGCGACCAATAAAGCCGGTACCGCCGGTGACAAAATAGCTCATGGGTAAATCTCCAAGTGTTTTGCTTCGTTATATTTATATCGTCTTTATTTTTTCTCTTTTCTAAGTACAGACGGCGAAACAGCTTCTTCAAGATCATCGAATGCATCGTGAATATAGTCGCCAAGAACCCCCAAGTTTGGCATCGCGGTGGTTGCTACCAAACCAAATTGCAAGCGTCCGTCATAACTGTATAGCGTAATATTGAGGTGGTTGCTGGGTGTTAGGGCGCTAATCGGGTACATTTCTTCTAATTTAGCGCCTTTTAGATACAGCGCTTTCGCTGGCCCAGGAACGTTCGATACTAAGGTATTCCCTAGCGGCGGCAGCACGTCGCCGAGTTTGAGTGCTTCGCCGATCAACGATACGCCGCCGAGTAAGACTGTGTATGCCATCACAGAAGCGGGCGGCACACCATCTATCTGGTAGCGTACATTCCGCAGTGTAAAGCCGATTTCGCGGAGTCTTTCATAAGGATCAGTGGTTTTGTTGGCCAGTTCGACGAGGACAATGCCGATTTTGTTGCCCAGGCTATCGTCACCGCTCTTACGTAAATTTACCGGCATTTGAATGGTGATGGGTTCGTTAATGTCGGCGCCACACTCTTGTAAATACCGGTGTAAGGCGCCGTCTATGCAAGTCAGGGCAATATGATTTAGCGTAGAGCGAGTGAGTTTCCGCAGGCGATTGACGCGCTCCATATCAACTGCGGCGGTGGCTATTTGACGTCCCGCACTTACTTGTCCGGTTAGAGGCGTTGAGCTATTTGCCCTGAACGGCACTGCGACGGCGTTTTTAGTTAAATTCAATGTTTCAAGCGCTAGCTGTGTGGTGAGCTTGCTCAGACCGGCGATCCCCTTAATATAATCGCTAGAGCGTCCGCCAAGCTGGGTGAGTACCTTCATAATAGAAATACTGTCGGCGGTATTTTGCAGACGTTTTTGTGGCAGTACGGACCAAATAGGTGTTACTGACTTTGTTCGAGCGGAGGTGCTCAAGCTATTCACTAGCCATGATGACATCGTTACACCGTCGGCGTAGGCATGGTGTAGTTTTGTATAAATTGCAAAGCGATTCTCGTCAATGCCTTGGATTACATGCATTTCCCACATGGGGCGCTCGCGATTCATACGGATGTTATGCAAATTACCGACTAAGTCGTATAGGCATTCTCGAAAATCACTGCCGTCTATATTGTGAAAAAATACGTGATTCGCAATGTCAAAGTTCGTATCAGACATCCAGTGAGGCGCACTAAATGCGGAAAATTTGATGATTTGATTAAACGGTGCGCGAATTTCGTCAATGTTACCGGCATACTCGTCAACGAGCTGTTCAACATAGTTTGCTGGTGCGTTGTTGGGTTTGCGAAACATCAGTAAGCCGCCAACATGTTTGGGGCTCGCGTCGGTTTCCGTCAGGAAAAAAGCCAAATCCATTATCGAAAGTTTTGCCATGAGGTATCCACACCTTATTATTGCAACTATTTGATATAGCCAGCTTTGTTGAGTAATTCAGGCGATGCCACATCGCAAGCTATGTGATTGAATGCAGCGTCAGTCTATGACCTAATGTTTTTATTGGCTATTGCCTGAAATTTCTCCTACGAAGAATTTCGGTCAATGGTTTAAGGACATGCTGTAAGCTCAAGCTACAATACATTCATCAATTTTCATAGAGAAACACCACGCTAAATGGCGAATAGTCGGGATAACAAGTAATGATAAAGGGGCTTATTTCGCGCTTAAAACGCTGGTACGCGATACCGTACTTACTTACTTGTATTGCCGTGTCGATACAAAGCATTTCGCACCTGTTTAATGACGATAAATTGAGTTTGTCATGGTTAGGCGCTGCGGTAGCGGTTGTGCCCTTGGTATTATTTATGAGTATGGTGTACAGCTTTCCCTATACTCGCTTCGTGCAGTTTATTGCGACTCCTGTGGTAATGGCGTTAATCGGCGCAGTCTTGGCGGTGGTTGAAATGCGGCCTTTACCTACTTTTTACACGATGTTTTTTGGTCTAGGTGGTGTGCTGGTATACGTGTTCTGGTACACCTACTTAGATCGCAGCGACAATGTTTTACTGCATAAAGGTGACCTCCTGCCTGACTTTACGGTGAATTCTTTAGAGGGCGAGCCAGTTGCCTCGTCGAGTTTTCTTGGTCGAAAAGTGCTCTGGGTTTTTTACCGTGGTAATTGGTGCCCTATGTGCCAAGCTCAATTGGCGGGAATAGCAAAGCACTATGACGCGTTTAAAAAACGAGGCGTCGACGTGGTATTGATAAGTCCGCAGAGTCGATTAAAAAGCAAAGAGCAAAAATCCCGTCTTGGCGTAGACCTGCAATTTTATGAAGACGAGAACAACCAAGCTGCTTGTCGTCTTGGTATTGTTCATCGATATGGGGTGCCGTTGGGGATGCTTGGCTATGGGCACGATACCGTCTTACCAACTGTGTTATTAACAGACGAAAACGGCGTGATAGCTTATGCGGATTTAACCGACAATTTCAGATATAGACCGCAAGCAGAAACATTGATAAATGCCTTGGACGAAGTTTGGGCATAGCGCAACGGAAGTGAGAATAATGACGACAGATATACGTGCAGCCGCTACCGCGGTGATTATTCGTGATACTGAATGTGGAATAGAAACCCTGCTATTGCGCAGACATAAGCAGCTGAAGGTTGGCGGCGGACATTGGGTGTTTCCCGGTGGCACTGTTGACCCCGAGGATTACCTCGGTACGGAGAATAAAGAGCAGGCGGCGAGAGTGGCTGCGGTGCGAGAAACCGAGGAAGAGGCCGGTATATTTTTGCGGGTTGAAGACTTGCTATTCCTGTCACATTGGACAACACCGCCGGCGATGGGGCGGCGCTTTTCAACATGGTTCTATCTTGTTAAAGGCGATAATGCAGAAGTCATTGTCGACGGTGAGGAGATGGATGATTTTTGCTGGGGAACACCAGCGTATTTTTTAGATCAACATCGTCGGGGAGAGTTGGCGTTAATGCCACCAACCGTCGTTACGTTGACGGAGTTGGCTGCTTGTCATACTGAGCGAGAGGCGACGGAGTTCTATCGCAGCCGAGAGGTACCGTATTTCGAGCCGTTGATAACGTCCCATAATGATGTGCCGTGTATGTTATATCGCGGTGATGCCGGATATGAAGCAGTAGATCCTGCGTTGATTGGCGCGCGGAATCGCTGCTATTTAGAGAGTGGTGTTTGGCGTTACGAGTATAGGGCCGAGTAGTTTTAGCTGAGATTGTTTTCATGTTTTTTTTATTTCCCGCGAAGGATTTTTCTGTTTGCTGTGTTTAATCGTTAACGGCCGTAACAATGCAGCAAAATATTTGATAGTGAATCTTGGGAGTAGCAATGATGAACACAGCACAAAAAATACTTAGTGTTATCGTATCTTTGGCAGCGATGTCCGCTATTGCGGGTGAAGGTGGTAAGCACCCTAAGTTTGATTTGAATGGAGACGGTACAGTCAGTACTGAGGAGCTGTCTCAACATCGCCAGGCGATGTTTGCAAAAATGGACTCAAATAGCGATGGCAATTTGACCCGTGACGAAGTGGCTGAATTTAAAGCAAAAATGAAGGCTGAGAGAGAGGCAAACAAGAAGGACCGTTTTGATCGTGCTGACGCTAATCACGACGGGAAAGTATCTGCACAGGAGTTTGCCGCAGTTTCCGATGAGATGGCTAAGCGAATGGATAGCAACGGCGACGGCAATGTCGATCGGCGAGAGATGTTCAAAGCAATGCGCGACCGGGACGGTGATCGCCGCGATGGTGTGCATGGTTCTGGTGATTTGTAATTGAATCGTCGTCCTCGCTAATTCAATAGGATGTTCTGTGCAGTTATCTGACCTTGAACTGATGCGGCGAGTGGCGGATGGCGATCAATTGGCATTTTCGACGCTATTGGATCGTCATAGCAAAATGGTATTGAACCTCGTTTATCGCATCGTCTTGTCGCGGGATGATGCGGAAGATTTATGCCAAGAAGTGTTTGAGCGACTGTGGAAGCAGGCGCCTGAGTGGCGGGATGAGGCAAAGCTAACAACATGGTTATATCGGGTCGCAAATAATTCGGCGTTAAATTTTCGGCAGCGAGTTCAGCGGCGTCATGTGTTGGATGAAGATTTAGTGGAGTTTATTGTTGATAGCGATGCGCAAGAATTCTCCACAAATCAGGATGACGACTCAGTTGTTTTAGACGCATTGGCGTCATTGCCTGATAATCAGCGCGCGGCAATGGCATTTCGTTTTTATCAGGAAATTCCAGTGAAAGAAATTGCTGCCATTATGGGCTTGTCAGCTAAGGCGGTGGAATCATTACTTAGCCGAGCTAAAAATCAGCTTCGCCTAAGTATAGGAGGGCGGAAATGACACTGGTTGAAAGGCTATTTTCCGGGCTAATAGCTCGTCATGGAACGCGATCTGTGCAGTGGCCCTATCTGCTTAGAATATTGCTTCCAGTGTTTCTGAGTATTGAGTCTTGTTCTCGGTGTTGGCGAGCGGCGCAAGTTGAAGAAGAAGGCTTGAGGAATGTATACGCCAACACTTTGCCCGAGCTGGAGCCAAGCGCTGGTTTGCAAGCGCGTTTAGCGTCTATTGCTCAGCCTCGCAAGCAATTAGTACGTGAGCCATTCATTCCCGTTTGGCGATGGAGTTTTGCAACGGCTATGGCGTCGGCCCTATTGGGCGTTGTGCTTGGCGCGGGTGGTTATTTTGCAGATTACACCGACCCAGATACTTATACCTTTGATGCAACCGCCAGTTATGAAGTTAGTAATTGGATTGCAGGTGCGGATTTATGAATTCACGCAAAGCCATTGTTATCGCTTTATTTATTTCATTGGTGCTTAACGGTGTTTTAGTTGGCTTGTTTGTTGGTCACCGGTTAATGGGAGAGGAGCGCCACGCTATGCATGGTATGGCGAAGCAGCTTCTTCGAGATGAACCAAAGGAACTCGCTGAACCGATGCGTCATGTATTGGAATTGCATCGCAAGGATATGGTCAAGGCCTATCGAAGCCTTCGTTCGGCGCGTCGTGAGATGGTGAGTATTTTAAAACAGCCAGTCGCAACGGAAGAGGAAATTAATAGCGGGTTTGCGGCTATACGTGTGGCAGACAATAACTTAAAGCAGGTAAGTCATGAGGTGTTATCGGTCATATTGGCAACGCTGCCGCCAGAGCAGCGATTAGATTTTGCGATGCGAGAATTGGGGCGGATGCAAAAGAGACCACCACCAAGACAAGATGGTACGCAGCGCTTTGGTGAAGGGCCGCCGCGCTAATTTAGTAAATTTTAAGTTCGCCGTTATACCAATGTCGGCGCCATCTATCAAACACCCGTTCAGGGTACCAGTTTTTACCGAGGCTGCCGTTGTATCGAGCCAGTGCGCGGTGAAGATTGCCTTTTTCTTTTTGTAAGTAAAACTGCAGAATATGGCAACCATAGCGTAAATTGGTGTCGGCGTTGGTTAGGTTGTCGTCGGGACGACCGATTTCTTTTTTCCAAAAGGGCATTACCTGCATCAGTCCCTGTGCGCCGACGCGTGATACAGCAAATCTGTCGAAATAGCTTTCGACTTCGATAAGCGCCAATACTAATTCTGGGCTTAAGCCAGCTGCACTAGCTTCACGATGCACGCTGCGCAGGAAGTTTAATCGCTCCTGCGGATCTTCCATATAGCGTGTCATGCGTCCAGACATATCGAATAACCAAACTTCTGCGTCGAAACGATCTTTAAAGCTGCTGGCGTTAGCGATGGCCTGTTTTAGAAAGTCTCGTAATTCTTTGTGCTCTTCCTCTTCCGATGTGATCGATGCTGGCGTTCGGTTTACACTGAGTTCAGCGTTCCCATAACTAAATGAAGAGTTGAGTACAACAAGGGCCAAAACGACGCCCGAAATAAAGACTCCGAGCGCTGTGGATTTGGCCTTTACATCAACCATTTAACGTGGCAGTTGCTGCTGAATGAAGTCGACAATATCGTCGAGTGCGACATCTTCGTTGTCGATCGCGCTGCGATTTTTATATTCCAGCATGCCGTTATCCAATCCCCGGTCACCGATGACGATGCGATGGGGAATACCGATAAGCTCCATGTCGGCAAATTTTACGCCTGGGCGCTCATTGCGATCATCCAGCAATACGTCATAGCCGAGGCCGCGCAGTGTTGCATAGAGCAGTTCGGCCTGCTCGCGGACGCGCTCAGATTTTTGAATATTCAAGGGCACAATGGCAATTTCAAAGGGCGCAATACTGGCTGGCCAGATGATGCCTTTGTCGTCGTTATTTTGTTCAATGGCTGAAGCGACAACGCGGGTAACACCAATACCATAACAGCCCATGATCATGGTTTGTTCTTTACCATTTTCGTTCAGCACCGTGGCCTTCATTGCTTCCGAGTACTTTGTGCCAAGCTGGAATATATGACCAACCTCAATACCGCGTTTAATCAGCAAGCTTCCTTGTCCGTCTGGACTTGGGTCGCCTTCAACAACGTCGCGAAGGTCTGCTGTTTCGGCAAAGCTCGCGTCTCTATCCCAGTTCACGCCACTCAGATGGAAGCCATCTTCGTTTGCTCCGCAGATAAAATCAGCACTATGTGCAGCGCTGCGATCTGCAATCACACGAATAGTTAAACCTACTGGGCCAATTGAGCCGGGCTTACATTTCAGTTGCGATTGAATGTCTTCTTCGCTGGCGAAGGTTAGTGGCGAAGCGACACCAGCTATTTTTTCAGCTTTGATCTCATTTAAGTTGTGATCTCCCCGCACGATAAGTGCGATGAGATCTCGTTTGCCATTGTCGTCAGTGTCGCTGTAGACAATTAGGGTCTTCAGTATGTGATTGGCCGGAGCCTTTAAAAAGGCGCTAACCTCGTCAATGCTATGTGCGCCAGGTGTGGCTATTTTTTCTACTTCCATGCTCGGTGCTGGACGTTCACCTGCGGGGGCAAGTGCCTCCGCCATTTCTACGTTGGCGGCATAATCTGAGGTATCAGAAAACGCGATGTCGTCTTCGCCAGAAGAGGCAAGAACATGAAATTCGTGTGAGCCGCTGCCACCGATCGAGCCGGTGTCGGCAATAACGGGACGGAAGTCCAAGCCCAGACGGGTAAAAATGCGTGTGTAGGTCGCATGCATCACGTCATAGGTTTCTTGCAGCGACTCTTGGTCATTATGGAAGGAGTAGGCGTCCTTCATAATAAATTCACGTGAACGCATTACGCCAAACCGGGGGCGAATTTCGTCGCGGAATTTTGTTTGAATCTGGTAGAAATTCGCTGGCAGTTGCTTGTAGCTTTTAATTTCATTGCGAATCAGGTCGGTAATGACTTCTTCGTGGGTCGGACCAAGGCAAAAATCACGACCATGTCGATCACCGATACGCAGAAGCTCTGGGCCGTATTGCTGCCAGCGACCAGATTCTTGCCAAAGCTCGGCGGGCTGAACAACTGGCATCATAACTTCCATGGCACCGCCGCGATTCATTTCTTCGCGAACAATCGTTTCAACTTTACGCAACACACGCAGGCCCATCGGCAGCCATGTGTAGAGACCTGTGGCGAGCTTGCGTATCATGCCTGCTCGCAGCATGAGCTGATGACTGATAACTTCTGCATCAGCTGGAGTTTCTTTTTGTGTGGCAATAAGGAATTGGCTCGCGCGCATGGTAAATGTTGGCCTTGTTTATCAGAGTTTGCGCATTTTACGATTGATCGCCAGCGCGGTACAGGCCGCAGGAGGAGTGATGTTCAAATTACATGAAGCTTTAACGCGAGATTGCGTGTTAATAGGTGATTTACCGCTGTGTCGAGTGTTGTTGATGAATGACAGTCAGTATCCGTGGTTGATATTGGTGCCGCGGCGAGATGAGCTGCGTGAAGTCTGCGATTTGAGCGACGCTGATCAACTAGTGTATTTGCAGGAATCAAATATCAGTTGTTCAGTTTTACGCAGCGAATTTAAGGCAGAGAAACTCAATGTTGCCGCCCTCGGAAATATGGTGCCGCAGCTGCATATACACCACATTGCAAGATTTGCGGCCGACAGTTCTTGGCCAAAGCCAGTGTGGGGGCAGCTCCCCGCCATACCTTATGACAGCATCGCGCTGGCAAATCGGGTTAGTCAGCTACGTGCGGCCTACGCTAATAGCGATGTTGATTTCTTGGCTGGGTGATTAAGTTGGCAGGCTCTTCTTGCGATTAGCTGACCGATTGGCGGTTAACCTTACGATAGCTGTCAGTCTGGGTATTGTTAGTCGAGCTTGCGGAAATTAGGTGCTTGGCATACAAAAAATGCCTTTTTTACAGTGTTTTGAGCGAAAAAAACGCTTAATTCTTGTATTGATTCGCACAATCTACTATAGATAGGCGCAGGCACAGATTCTGATTAGCATGCCGTACTTGCTGGTTAGTGCTTAGAACCGTATTTAGGCCAATAAAACTTAACGTGTGAAACAGGAATATTCTAATGGCGATAAAAAAAGCTGCTCCCAAAAAAGCTGCCCCAAAAAAGGCTCCAGCTAAAGCAAAGGCTCCTGCGAAAGCCAAAGTTGCTGCTGCTCCCGCTGCACCTAAGCGCAAAACTACCGCTATCTCAGAGAAAATGACCAAAACTCAAATTCTTACCGAGATTGCTGAGAATACCAATCTGACTCGTAAGCAAGTTGGCGAGGTTCTTGACGAATTGGAAGTGCTAATCGAGCGCAGTGTGAAAAAACGCGCGCTAGGAGAGTTTACAATTCCCGGCTTGATGAAAATCACCACTGTTAAAAAGCCCGCAACTAAGGCACGTAAAGGGATTAACCCATTTACCGGTGAAGAAACAACCTTTAAAGCCAAACCAGCGAGCGTTGCCGTTAAGGTTCGCCCACTGAAAAAGCTAAAAGACTTCGCTATTTAAGTCTGATTTTCTCCAGCCCCGGCATTTTTAATGTGTTCGGGGCTGATTTATCCCTCGTAAGCCATTTATTTCCCTTTCAAATTCGTTGTTGCGTTTATTGCCAGCCCCGCTTTGCGTTATAATCCCGCTCCTTTTGCGCCACTTGGCTCTATATGACTTCTTTACGTGTGCTTTGAGTTCTGGGAGTTTTCCAATGCCTATTTATGAATATCAGTGTCAATCGTGTCACCATGAGCATGAAGCGCTTCAGAAAATGAGTGATCCTGTGCTTGTAGATTGCCCCGAGTGCGGTGCTGCGGCCTTGGTTAAAAAGATTTCGGCGGCGGGTTTTCGTCTAAAAGGCGGAGGCTGGTACGAAACTGATTTTAAGAGCGGCAGTAAAAAGAAGAATTTGGCAGGCGAGAGCGCTAGCCCGGCTGGCGGGTCGTCAGACGCAAAGAGCTAAGAATACATAATTTGCAAACCCTGTGGGCTGATGAGAACCAGCGCGCTCGGATAACATCGATACACATTTGATATAGAGAGACGTGAACACATGCGCAGTCATTATTGCGGCAGCTTGGGTAGTGAGCATATAGATCAGGAAATCACATTGTGTGGTTGGGTTGACCGTCGTCGCGATCACGGTGGCGTTATCTTCCTAGATATGCGAGACCGAGAAGGCATAGTGCAGGTTGTGTTCGATCCCGATACCGAAGAACACTTCCGCACCGCTGACCGTGTGCGCGGTGAGTATGTTTTGCGTATTCGCGGCCGCGTTCGTGCTCGCGCCGGTGCGACTGTTAACGCCAATATGAAAACCGGCCAGATTGAAGTGTTGGGTAAAGAGCTAGAGATTCTTAATGAGTCGGAAACTCCGCCGTTCCAGCTTGACGACCACACCAATGTGGGCGAAGACGTCCGTTTGCGCTATCGCTATTTAGATTTGCGCCGCCCGCAGATTTCAGACAAATTGCGTTTGCGCGCCAAGATAACCTCGGTATTGCGTCGTTATTTGGACGGACAGAACTTCCTCGATATTGAAACTCCCATACTGACCCGTGCTACCCCAGAGGGCGCGCGTGACTATTTGGTGCCAAGTCGTACCCACGCAGGTAAGTTCTTTGCTTTGCCGCAGTCACCCCAGCTATTTAAACAGCTATTAATGGTGTCTGGCTTTGACCGTTACTACCAAATTGCGAAGTGCTTTCGTGATGAAGATCTGCGTGCAGACCGTCAGCCAGAATTTACCCAGATCGATATCGAAACGTCGTTCATGGATGACAAGCAAATCATGGCTGTCACAGAAGGCATGATCCGCGATCTGTTTAAAGAAGTGATGGATATTGATCTCGGCACGTTCCCAACCATGAAGTACGCAGACGCCATGTCTCGCTTTGGTAGCGATAAGCCAGATATGCGTATTCCGCTGGAAATGGTGGATGTTGGCGACTTAATGCAGAGCGTTGAATTTAAAGTATTCTCCGGCCCGGCTAACAGCGCCGATGGTCGCGTTGCAGCATTAAAAGTACCCGGTGGCAACGAAGCGTTGACCCGTAAGCAAATAGACGAATACACCAAGTTCGTGGGCATTTACGGTGCCAAGGGCTTGGCTTATATCAAAGTTAACGACAAGTCTGATTTAGAAAATGGCTTACAGTCGCCGATTGTGAAGTTTTTGCCAGAGCCAGTGCGCGAAGCGATTTTAGCTCGCCTGGAAGCGGAAAACGGCGACCTTATCTTCTTTGGCGCCGACACCACAAAAGTTGTTAACGAGGCGCTGGGCGCATTGCGTTGCAAATTGGGTGAAGACCTTAAGCTTTACACTTGCACATGGGCACCTTTGTGGGTGGTTGATTTCCCCATGTTTGAACAGGACGGCAGCGGTAACTGGACGTCTTTGCATCATCCGTTTACAGCGCCTTCGTGCACGCCTGAAGAACTTGAAAAAGCGCCGGGTGAGGCATTGTCTATCGCCTACGATATGGTGCTCAACGGCACTGAGTTAGGTGGTGGTTCGGTACGTATTCATCGCAGTGATATGCAGCAAGCGGTATTCCGCGTGTTGGGTATTAGCGAGGCGGAATCTGAAGAGAAGTTTGGCTTCCTGTTAGACGCGTTGAAATACGGCGCTCCACCACACGGCGGTTTGGCTTTTGGATTGGATCGTTTGGTAATGTTGATGACCGGCGCCAAGTCAATTCGCGACGTAATCGCCTTCCCGAAAACCCAGAGCGCGGCTTGTGTAATGACCGATGCGCCAGGTGTAGTCGAGAGCAAGCAGCTGACCGAGCTGAATATCCGTTTGCGTAAATTAGAAGAAGAAAAATAGTCGCGTTGACCGCAGTACCGACACCCACTTCCCCAAGGTAGTGGGTGTTATCACGTAACTTCAACTGCGTCGTCGGCTTAAGTAATAGCATAATGTTACTTATAGAGAGGCTGATATGGCAGGTCACAGTAAGTGGGCCAATATAAAACACCGCAAAGCGGGGCAAGATGCCAAGCGCGGCAAGGTGTTCACTAAATTCATTAGAGAAATAGTCGTCGCTGCTCGGGCGGGTGGCCCTGCGCCTGAAGATAATCCGCGCTTACGTGCGGTTGTTGATAAGGCGCTAACCGCCAATATGAAGCGCGATACTATCGACAAAGCCATTGCTCGTGGTGCAGGTAATACGGATACCGATAATTATGATGAAGTGACCTACGAAGGATATGGCAGCGGTGGTGTGGCGGTATTGGTTGAATGTATGACTGATAATCGTAACCGAACAGTTGCGGATGTTCGTCATGCCTTTAATAAGCGCGGGGGCAATCTCGGTACCGATGGCTCGGTGGCCTATCTTTTTACCCGTATAGGTCAGCTTCAATACCCGCCTGGTCTCGATGAAGATGATTTGATGCAAGCAGCACTTGATGCTGGTGCTATCGATGTTGTGGTTTATGAGGATGGGGCCGCGGAGGTGCAGACCGAATTCGCAGATTTTATGGCGGTAAAAGACGCCATGATGAGCGCGGGTTTTGAGCACGAACATGCCGATATTCACATGTTGCCCGCAACCTCTATTGAGCTAGATATGGTCGGTGCGGAATCTATTCTTGGCTTGGTGGATGCATTGGAAGATCTTGATGACGTTCAAAATGTCTACACCAATGCTGATATTCCCGACGTGATCCTTGCCGAAATGGCAGGTGAGGGCCAATCACGCTAATTTACGCTACTTGCTGCTCGACTGAACATGTCATTATTCATTCAAATCTGTGCATAATAGTCGCCGGGTGGCCTGCGTTATAAGCGCGTATTTGTCGTCCCGATTTTCACGCAGTTATATGTTTGGCAGATTTCTTCATATTGCGTTGTTTCAGACATCGCGATGGACTATTCGGCCGGGCGTATTTACGCAACTTGCTCGTGAATAGAGTAAAAAGGCGCATTTGTAGGGGCTATGACAATTATTTTGGGGGTCGACCCCGGGTCACAAAAAACCGGCTTTGGTGTGATAGAGGTGACGGGAAATCATCACCGCTACATTACCAGCGGTGTCATTCGTTTACCTCAGGGCGCATTGCCTGTGCGTCTCGACATTATTTTTAGAAGCTTAAGCAGTATTATTGCCGAGTACTCTCCCGCTGAAGCGGCGGTAGAGGAAGTGTTTATGGCAAAGAGTGCGGGCTCTGCACTCAAGTTGGGCCAGGCGCGGGGCGCGGCGGTGGTGGCCTGTGTCAGTCATAATGTCTTGGTTGCCGAATACACCGCGCGACAAATTAAAAAGGCCGTTGTCGGTACCGGTGCTGCGGACAAAGCACAAATTCAACATATGGTTAAAATACTACTCAATCTGCCTGCTGCGCCGCAAGAAGACGCTGCAGATGCATTGGCGGCCGCAATTTGCCATGCGAATGCGCGGCAGGGCTTGCAAAGTATGTCCGCCGAGCCGGCCTTACGCCTGCGTCGTGGGCGCCTTAAATAACAGGAAATAGAGATGATTGGCCGATTGCGCGGTGTGCTGATAGAAAAACAGGCGCCAGAAATAGTGATAGACGTAAATGGCGTGGGTTATGAAGTTCTTGTGCCCATGACCACATTTTATGGTTTGCCCGCCATGGGCCAAGTTGTGTCGCTTTACACGCAGTTTATAGTTCGCGAAGATGCACAGCAGTTGTTCGGTTTTAGTGACGTAACCTCACGGCGCTTGTTTCGTGACTTGATCAAGGTTAATGGTGTTGGTCCTAAATTGGCGCTGACAATCATGTCGGGTATCGATAGCGATGACTTCGTAAAATGTGTGCAAGAAGGCAATACCGCAGCCTTGGTGAGATTGCCTGGGGTAGGTAAGAAAACGGCAGAGCGTTTAGTTATTGAAATGCGCGATAGGTTGAAAGACTGGGAATTGCCTGCATCGGGTATCAAGTTAGCAACGACCGTCACCGCGGCGAAGATAAATATTGCAGAAGCAGAGGCGGCCTTAGTGGCCTTGGGCTATAAGCCCCAAGAGGCGAGTAAGGCTATTAGTTCTTTAAATACCGATGACGCAAGCAGCGAGGAATTGATTCGCGCTGCCCTTAAAAATATGATCAAGTGAAGATGCTAATCTGACATGATAGAAATAGACCGCCTAGTGGCACCCGATGCCGGCGAGCCGTTAGAGGAGCGCTTTGATCGCGCAATAAGGCCCAAGACCCTAGCTGATTATATTGGTCAGCCGGTGGTGTGTGAACAAATGAATATATTTGTGCGCGCGGCGCGTATGCGCAATGAACCCCTTGATCACACCTTAATATTCGGGCCGCCAGGCTTGGGGAAAACCACGCTGGCTAATATTTTAGCTAATGAAATGGGCGTATCGCTTAAAACAACGTCAGGGCCAGTACTTGAAAAAGCCGGTGATCTTGCCGCGCTAATGACCAATCTCGATGAGGGTGATGTGCTGTTCATCGATGAGATTCATCGACTCAGTCCTAATATAGAAGAAATACTGTATCCGGCGATGGAAGACTATCAGCTGGATATCATGATTGGCGAAGGGCCGGCAGCTCGGTCGATTAAACTGGATTTACCGCCCTTTACTTTGGTGGGGGCAACAACGCGTGCAGGCTTGTTAACCTCGCCATTGCGCGACCGGTTCGGCATAGTGCAGCGTTTGGAATTTTATGGCGTAAATGATCTCGCGACGATTGTCGCGCGCTCTGCCAATATTCTAGGTATGCAATTAGATGTAGCGGGGGCGCATGAAATCGCGCTGCGCTCGCGGGGAACACCGCGTATTGCTAACCGCCTATTACGTCGTGTTCGTGATTATGCCGAAGTGAAGTCTGATGGCGTGGTGAGTAAAGACATCGCTGATCAGGCCTTGAATATGCTTAATGTAGATAGTAGTGGTTTCGATCATTTAGATCGTCGCTTATTACTCGCGATGATCGAACGCTTCGATGGCGGGCCGGTGGGTATAGATAGTCTGGCGGCAGCGATCAGTGAAGAGCGCGGCACCATTGAAGATGTTTTAGAGCCCTACCTGATTCAGCAAGGCTTTATTATGCGTACACCGCGCGGCAGAGTTGTCACCAATCACGCATATCGACATTTTGGCTTGGACCTGCCTAAAAATGGCGATATTACCGAAAAGGGTGGTGCGGACTAATGGAATTCAAGTTGCCATTGCGGGTCTACATGGAAGACACGGACGCAGGCGGTATTGTTTTTTATGTTAATTATTTGAAATTTTTTGAGCGAGCACGTACTGAATATATGCGTGCCCTTGGCTTTCATAAAGCGGCGTTTATCGATGACTCGCTGATGTTTGTTGTTACGAATCTAACTACAAAATATTTGCGACCAGCTAAGCTGGACGAGCAACTTATTGTGACCGCTAGAGTCATAGCGGCGGCAAAAGCGTCACTTATCTTTGATCAACAAGTCATTCGCGGTGATGAGGTGCTCTGTGAAGCGGAGGTCAAATTGGCGTGCGTGGAGAGGGATACTTTAAAGCCAAAACGTTTACCGGAAGCATTGCTATCAGTGCTTACTCTTTAAATACAACAATGTGAAAACAAGAAACGACGGGAGTTAACTGTGGGACAAGAGCTTTCCATTTGGCAATTAGTTAGCCAAGCCAGTTTGTTTGTGCAGCTTATCATGCTGATACTAGTGCTAGCTTCGGTGGTGTCTTGGTATCGAATTGCTCAGCGCGTGATGTATTTTAATCAGGCACAGGCTGAGATGGTTCGTTTCGAATCTCGGTTTTGGTCCGGTACGGATTTGAATACTTTATATACTGAAGGTGCTGATAAACGCGGCGTGATCGGTATGGAAAGCGTGTTCAGAGCTGGCTTTAAAGAGTTTACTCGCTTGTCCAAAAAGAAATTGGATTCGGATGCCATGATGGAGGCGTGCCAACGCTCAATGCGCGTTGCGCTATCTCGTGAAGAAGAAGCCATGGAAAACGGCTTACCGTTTTTGGCGACCGTGGGTTCAACCAGCCCCTATGTTGGTTTGCTCGGCACCGTTTGGGGAATCATGGGTTCCTTCCATGGCCTTGGTCAGGTTCAACAGGCAACATTGGCGACAGTAGCGCCAGGAATATCGGAAGCGTTGGTGGCAACAGCAATGGGTTTGATTGCGGCAATTCCTGCGGTTGTTTCGTATAACCGATTCTCGTCGCGAGTAGATTCCTTCGCGGGCAAGTACGATACCTTCTCTGAAGAGTTCTCCAGTATTCTTCATCGCCAAATTCATTCGCGAGATTAGGAGCACTGGCTATGTCTCGGCGAAATAAACGCAAACCGATGTCTGACATCAACGTTGTTCCGTATATAGATGTCATGTTGGTACTACTAATTGTCTTTATGGTGACGGCGCCATTGCTGGTGCAGGGTGTGCAGGTTGATTTGCCACAAGCGTCTACAGAGCCAGTTCCGCAAACCGATGACGATCCTATTGTTGTTTCGGTAGATAAGGCGGGTAAATATTATGTGACGCTGGGCGATCCTGATAAACAGGGTGAGCCGGTGGAGCTTGCTGACATTAGTGATAAATTGGGCAAAATTTTGCGCAATAAACCAAAGACACCCGTCATGGTGAAGGGGGATGGCGCGGTTGACTATGCAAGTGTTGTCGCTGCGATGGCTGCCCTGCAGGGTGCCGGTGCAACGTCGATCGGTTTGATTACCGAGGAACCACAGTCGCGCAGTGGAGCGAAATAAGCGCGATGCGTGATTTTAAACTGGTGCCTGCGGCGGTAACGATAGTCTTACACGGTGTGGCGATTGCTTTCTTGCTGTTTGGTATTCCGAAAGATAATCGGGTGCTAGAGTTAAAAGCAAAGCCCTTGGCCATCCAAGCTAAATTGGTTATCGAAAAATCGGTTACGCGGCCAGCGAAGCCAAAACCTGCACCGAAGCCTATACCGAAACCAGCACCCAAGCCTGTGGTCAAACCGGAACCAGTGAAGAAGCCCGAGCCTAAACCGGTAGTAAAACCTAAGCCTACGCCAAAGCCAACACCGAAAGGGCCGACGCCCGAGGAAATAAAAAAGAAGAAAGCTGAAGAAAAAGCGAAGGAAGTTGCTAAACAGCGTGCCTTAGAAGAGGAAATACGGAAACAACAACAAAAAGAGTTGGCTGATGCCTTAGCGTCTGAAGATGATTTGGTCGAGGAGGGTGAGCTGGCGTCAACCTATGGCGAATTAGTTCGTAAGTTGATTCAAGACAATTGGTCACGGCCATTGTCTGCGCGAAACGGCATGCAGGCGACGATTCAAATTATGACGACGCCGACAGGCGAAATTGTTGGTCATCAAATTACTAAAGGTAGTGGCGATGCGGCGTTTGATTTGTCGGTAACCCGCGCGGTGACGCGTTTGGGTAAAATTGAAGAGCTGGCGCAATTGGCTAAAGAAGATATAGGTGCGTACGAGAAGAACTTTCGGCGCTTTACAATTAATTTCTCTCCCCAAGATTTGAGGCGGTAATGTTGATACGGATTTTTACAGTACTAATATTTCTGGCGGCCAGCAGTGTTTCTATGGCTGATCTCACTATTGAAATAAATAAAGGTAAAGACGATCCCGTACCCATTGCGATTGTACCCTTCGGTTGGCAAGCAGGTCTTACCGTTGCGGAAGATATTGCATCGATAGTAGAAAGTGATTTGCACCGCAGTGGCCAGTTTGACCCTCTGAGTCGTTCTGATATGTTGGGGCGGCCACGAAATTCCACAGAAGTGTATTATCGCGATTGGAAAAGCCTTGGCGTTGACTACGTTGTTGTTGGTTCGCTGTCGCAGGAAGTCACTGGTACGGTAACGGCAAATTATGAGCTTTTAGATGTAAATACCCAGCGTGTAATTCTCACGGGTAAGGAATCGGTAAGTACTGACCAGCCTCGCTACCTCGCTCACACAGTGAGCGATAAAATATATGAAAAACTCACAAATATTCGTGGTGCTTTCCGTACTCAATTGCTTTATGTTTCCGCTGTTCGCGAAGGGGGTAACCGAACCCGCTTCCGTTTGCTGAAAAGCGATATCGATGGAGCCAATGAATCGGTGTTATTCGACAGTCGAGAGCCAATTATGGCGCCGACGTGGTCGCCCGATGGTCAGAAAATTGCATACGTATCATTTGAAACTTCGCGTCCTGCTATTTACATACAGGATCTGCGAACCAATGCGCGTACGCAACTTACCTCGTTTCGCGGATTGAATGGTGCTCCGGCGTTTTCGCCAGATGGAGCAAAAATGGCGATGGTGTTGTCGAAGGATGGCAGCCCCGACATTTATGTAATGGATTTGGCAAGTGGTGATTTGCAGAGAATCACTAATCACTTTGCCATCGATACCGAGCCGGCTTGGATGCCCGACGGTAGATCGATTGTTTTTACCTCTGATCGCGGTGGCAAGCCACAGATATATAAAGTGGACGTAGCCAGCCGGTCAGTGGAAAGGATTACATTTGAAGGTGACTATAATGCCAGGGCGAGAGTGCTGGCAGATGGGTTAGGGTTAGTCATGGTGCATAGAGAGAACGGTAATTTTCATATTGCGGTAATGGATATGAAGCGTAACCGTGTCGAAATTCTCACTACGACTAATTTGGACGAGTCACCTAGTGTGGCGCCAAACGCCAGTATGCTATTGTATGCTACGCAGTATGATGGCAAGGGGGTCTTGGCGGCAGTATCGATAGACGGCGGTGTAAAGTATAGACTGCCGTCGCGATTCGGGGATGTGCGCGAACCGGCTTGGTCGCCTTTTCTTCAATGAAGTAGTAGCCGGGAAAGAAATACCGAGCAGACAATGGATATTGTGTGGTCGGAAATGTGTAATCAAAACTTGACGGGAAAATGCCATGAAATACCAAGCAAAGAATATGTTTTTGGGTGTAGCTTTCTTTAGTGCCTTTTTAGCGGGTTGTGCTTCAACAGACACCGATAGCAGTGGTCAGGAAGGCGCTGACACAGTAAGCACGTATACTGAATCTACTGATTCTATGAAAGATCAGTATAATTCTGAAGATATGGCGAACCTCGAAACTGTATTTTATTTCGAATTCGATCAAGCAACACTGACTGTGAACGCGCGTAAAGCATTGGACGCACAAATTGTTCGTCTGAAAAAGACTACTGGTCCTGTGCGTCTGGAAGGTCATGCTGACGAGCGTGGTACCCGCGAATACAACATCGCATTGGGTGAGCGTCGTGCAATTTCTGTTGCTGATTACATGGCAATCAATGGCATTCCACGCTACCGTATAGAAACAGTAAGCTACGGTGAAGAGCGTCCAGTTGCATTTGGTCAGTCTGAATCAGCTTACGCACAAAACCGTCGCGTAGAACTGAAGTAATTTAAAAGGCGTACTGATGCAGTTTTTAAAACCACTGTTCTTGCTGCTGTCGGCAGCGTGTTTGTCGGCGCAGCTTTGGGCGCAAGCCCCAGTTGTTGATGTTGGCTCTCCTCGGTCTGACTCTCAGTCGGGCCGCAATATGGAGGGGGAAATGTACCAGCAGCTGCAACTGCTTCGCCAAGAGATTATGGCGTTGCGGGGAACAGTGGAAGAACAGGGGTATCAGTTACGCCAGCTTAAACAACAAGGTTTGGATCGCTATATTGATCTCGATCGCCGTCTTACCGCTGCTGGTTCTGTCGGGGTAGGCATTGAGGGGGCTGCAATTACTGCGGGCTCAGAAGCTGCCGCCACCGATAATGCTGCAGCTATTCCAGCTACTGAAACTACAGATGATGCTGTGGTAGTCGCTGGCACTACACCTGCTTTATTAGATGGTGATGAGTCATCTGATTACTCCAAAGCGTATGACCTCGTTAAGAGCGCGTCATACGACCAGGCAGTTACCGCCTTTGCGGCCTATGTTGAAAAGTATCCCTCTGGCCGTTATACGCCAAATGCGTGGTATTGGCTTGGCGAATTATACGTCGCGATAAAGCCGCAGAATTTGGACGCGTCCACAAAAGCATTCCAGCGACTCTTAACAGATTACCCGGATCACGGAAAAGTACCTGCTGCAATGTACAAGCTGGGTACGGTATATTTTCTGAATGGCGATAAGAAAAAGTCCCAGGAAATGCTAACCCATGTGATTGACCGTTACGGCAGTACAGGTAATTCCGCAGTCAATAAATCGCGGGAATTTCTCCGTAAGAATTTTTAATTTTTCGCGGGGCAAAGCTGGCGCGGCTGGTCTCCGGTAATAAACCAGTATCCGGCAGTCTGCTCTCATGAATGCGAATACCCTACGTATCACCGAAATTTTCTATTCACTTCAAGGTGAGTCGCGAACACTTGGCTTGCCTACCGTATTTGTACGTTTGACGGGCTGCCCACTCCGTTGCGTATATTGCGACACAGAATACGCCTTCCATGGCGGAGAGCGCCGTCAGATTGATGACATCCTCGCAGAAGTAGCCACGTATAAGCCCCGTTATATATGCGTTACTGGTGGTGAGCCCCTTGCTCAGCCAGAATGCCATACCTTGCTTACAGCTCTCTGCGATGCCGGATATGAAGTGTCTATAGAAACCAGTGGTGCGCTGAGCGTAGAGCATGTCGATCCACGAGTTTCTAAGGTTATGGATTTGAAAACACCCGCTTCGGGTGAAGTGAATCGTAATCTTGTGGATAATATCGGCTTTATCGGACGTCACGACCAAATTAAGTTTGTATTGTGTAATCGTGAAGATTACGACTGGGCACGTTTTCAGTTAGATGCCTATAAACTTGCGGAAAAAGCGGGTGAAGTTTTGTTTTCGCCAAGCTTTGGTCAGTTAAATGCAACTGATTTAGCAAACTGGATTATTGAAGATAATTTGCCCGTACGCTTTCAAATGCAGTTGCATAAATTGCTATGGAACGACGCTGCAGGACATTGAGATATGCGTTTGAGTGACGCAATGAAAAAACGTTGAGGAATAGTTTTGGCAAAAAAAGCAGTAGTTCTTGTATCCGGCGGCTTAGACAGTGCCACAGTGCTGGCCCAGGCTGTAGCGGCAGGTTACCAGTGCTATGCGCTGGCCTTTGATTATGGGCAGCGTCATCGTGCTGAATTGGTCGCTGCGAAGCGTGTCGCCGAAACAGGTGGCGCCGCTGAATTTAAAATTATTCACCTCGATTTAAGTAGCATTGGTGGTTCTGCGTTAACTGATATGAATATTGCTGTGCCAGATGCTGGTGCACTCGGTATTCCAGTGACCTATGTGCCTGCACGTAATACGGTATTTTTATCAATCGCACTTGGCTGGGCAGAAGTGCTCAATGCCGACGATATCTTTATTGGCGTCAATGCTGTTGATTATTCGGGCTACCCAGACTGCCGGCCTGCATTTATAGAGGCCTTCGAAACCTTGGCGAATGTTGCGACCAAGGCCGGTGTGGAAGGCCATGGTATGCATATCCACACGCCGCTAATGAAGCTCAGTAAGGCTGATATCGTAAAGGCGGGCACAGCCCTCGGCGTAGACTATGCACAAACTGTGTCGTGCTACAGCGCTAATGACAAGGGCGAGGCCTGTGGGCGCTGTGATAGCTGCTATCTTCGTCGTGAAGGTTTTGAGCAAGCTGGGGTAGTCGATCCAACGCGATATAGCAAGCCCTAATAAAACTGCTTTTTTTATGTGTAGGTGCTTGTTTTTTATTTGGAAATCCGTATTATAAGCGCCTCTTTCGGGGCCGTTAGCTCAGTGGTAGAGCAGTTGGCTTTTAACCAATTGGTCGATGGTTCGAATCCATCACGGCCCACCATCAAATTCCGAAGAAAATCAAAGCGTTGCAGATGTGCAGCGCTTTTTTTTCGTCTCTACTTTTTGGTTTTAGTGTGTCTGTGACGGATCTGTGACAGATCCGTGCCAAATCTGTGACAAAAATAGCTATCGTCTTTGAGATAAAAACATGCTGTTTTGACCTGTTAGTCATCACTTGTCACGCTATTGTTAGAGCGCACTAACAAGTCACTAATATCACAATCAAAGTACTCACAAAGCCGATCAATAATATCTAACGTTGGATTGTAGCCTCTATTTTTTCCAATCTTCGAAAGTGTTGCTCGATGGATTCCAGTTGCCTCCGACACTTCTACCATAGTGGCAGATTTGCCTTCGCGAAACTCTTTGTCTGCAAGCATTTCCTTTAAACGGACTCTTATCATGTTAATAAATTGGCCTATAAGCTAATTAATATGTTGACATGCGTCTTATTGTGCGTATATCCTGCAAATAAGTTGGCGTATAGGCTAACTTCTAACTGGATAGGCAACTTAGAGGAAATATACATGAGTTATACGTACCTTACTACTGATGCGCTAGCTGCTCGAATTCACTACGAGCCAACCACAATTCGTTCTTGCCTTAAGGATTCGGTTTTATTCGAAGGGACGCACTATATCCGCCCTTTTGGTGGCAGAAAGATTCTTTATATTTGGGAAAACATTGAGCGAGATATGACTGCTGCGTCAAATGCAGATCTTATTTCAATTCCTCTTGCTTCGGGAGGTGTATGCAATGCCTAAGATTAGCGTTAGAAAGGAAACAGGAACTCTTCTTTTTGATTTCAACTATCGGGGTTCTCGCTGCCGCGAACAAACTACTCTTAAGGATACAAAAGCTAACCGACGAAAAATGGAAAAAGTCCTCGAGCGTATTGAGCGTGAAATCGTGGCGGGGACATTTGATTACGGTGCGTTCTTTCCAGGTAGCGGTAGGGCAGGCCAGTTCGGAAGCCCACCATCGACTCCCTCAGTCGGTGTAATACCTAGTGTGGGTAGCGGTGATGTAGCCGCGGCTCTAGTGCCACCAGCGGTAATGGAGCGTGCTACGCCAACTTTTTCTGAGTTCACCGAAATTTGGTTAACAGAAAATGACGCTGTCTGGCGCAGGAACACCATGATCTCCACAAAGGTACATGTTAATGGTTATCTGCTGCCGCGTTTTGCTGATAAGCAGATACACCAAATCTTGAAAGCAGACTGTTTAGCGTTTCGGGCTGATATCGCTAAAACCGGTGGCAGTATGAAGAAGCGAACGCTTTCTGCAAAAACCGTCAATGAGATTATGCAGATACTAGGAGCGATTCTTGCGGAGGGTGCGGATCGTTATGAATTTCCTAACCCTATGCAGAACGTAAAACGGCTTAAGACTCAGAAGGTGCATATCGACCCACTGTCGTTTGATGAAGTTGAGAAGTTCATTGCTAATGTTCGGACAGATTATAAACCGTACTTTACCGTCCGATTTTTTACAGGATTACGAACCGGCGAAGTACACGGTCTTCAGTGGCGCTATATCGATTTCGAGCGACGCGAAATTTTAGTTCGGGAAACCTATAGCCACTTAGGTCGTGAATACACCAAGAACGATGGGTCTCAGCGTGAAGTCCATATGTCAGAACCAGTCTATCAGGCGTTAAAGGCGCAATACGAAGCGTCGGGTACTCTGAGTGAGTATGTGTTCTGTACGCGCGTTGGTACGCCGATTGATCCGCTCAATGTTAACAAGCGGATTTGGAAGCCAACACTAAAACTGCTGGGCATGAAAGACCGCCGTTTTTATCAAACCCGTCACACGGCAGCAACACTATGGCTGGCCTCCGGTGAGGCACCAGAATGGATCGCTAGACAGATGGGGCATACCAGCACGGAGATGCTGTTTAAAGTCTACTCACGCTACGTTCCCAATCTAACTCGTCAAGATGGATCAGCTTTTGAGCGATTGCTTTTACAGCGAATGGGAGGGGGAGTGGAATAATGAAAACATTAACAAAAGAAACGGCAGGTTCATTGGCAAAAGTACTTGATAGTCGACTATCGACGATTCATGGCGATGATATGGTCGCTATTCTTGGTGTTGGGCGTGAGTCCAGTAATGAGAAGGCCATTCAGTCATGGTTGATGTCTCGTTTTACCGATATTGACGTTAGTCATGTGGACTCGATCATAGAGCACACTTCTGAGGCATTAATTCGACATCTCAATGATTTACGAAGTGAAGTCACAGATGGCTCCATTTCAGAAATTCCCTCGCCACAAGATTTTGTACAGTCAAAACTACTGAACGATCAAGAGCTGCGATGCATTTCTCGTGCAATTTACTTTCTTATTTTAGGGGAGGCTAAAAAAACATACTTAGATTCGTTGATCAATTTGGTTTTAGGTGGCGAGGGTAATGTCATTGATCGAATTGCAGATTGGATTGCCTCGCAGGGAACGGTCTATACCTATTTTCCGAGCGAACTAACACTCCCGATGGCACAGCGCTTGATGGAAGAGCTCAATTGCACAGGTAAGTTATTTTGATCCGCCAGAATAGCGCGGAGTCGTTTACATGGTATTGCCAAGTTAACTCAAAGTTTCTGCTAATTTAGGGTGGTAAATATATACAATCGCCACCGGTTTTCCCGTGATACAGAGGATTTTCTGGCCGAGCGTGAGAGCATTGTTAGCCCTGAGGATATCACGCTCTAGTGCTTTAATTGGCGCTATTTACACGCGCCGATTGCGACGGAGTCACCGGGGTTGTGGTGATCCGTTTTACGTTGACGAAGTTTTAAATCGGTCAATGGGAAGCGGCACTATCTTTGGCAATCCGTGAATCAAGGCGGTGAAGTTGTCGATGTCCACCTTTAGGTAAAATTGATGGGGCGGCTGTTTGCATTTAATTGCACTAAAATTTGAACCCCTCCTCTACTTCAGTGCCTTTTATTTGTTCCAGGAAAATCGCTGAAGCGGCTACATTCTCCCTCAAAAGAAAGCCGGATAGTATCAATTGGCCCGTTACGTTGCTTTCCTAAAATAATCTCGGCTATCCCCTTGAATTCAGAGTTTGAGTTGTACACCTCATCTCGGTAGATAAACATTATTACATCAGCATCTTGTTCAATAGCCCCAGATTCACGTAGGTCAGAGTTTTTTGGTCTTTTATCTGGCCCTAAAACAGTCTTGTAAGTGGTACGTGGCTTTGTCGTATGTCAACGGATAATGGATTTGGGGGAGTGTGCTGACCTTTGAAAGTGATCATGCCTAGCTCTTATGGATAATTTAGTGCTCCAATTGATTTATGCGACAGAACTCGCATAATGTCTACTTTAAGAATTGGCTAGAAGTGGGAGGATTGCCGTTCCTTTAGCTGTAACTTTTTAACCTGTCTAGTACAATGGAGAAATTCTTCAGATTTGTATTCTGTGCCTTGTATTGGCAACTTTGGCTCCCAGAAGGGGGTATTTCAGCTACAGAGGATGTTATGAAAATAGTCCCAAATTTCACCGGTGTGGCCCTTGTATGCTTTATGACCATATGCTCAATGAGTGCAGCAGGGGAGCAGAAAGACGATTTGTTAAGTGTTGTGAACGAGACGCTGAGAACTAATCCTGAAATTCAAGTGCGTCTTGAGGCTTTCTTGGCATCTACTCATGATGAACGTGAGGCTTTGGGTGGTTATTTTCCAGTAGTTGACCTGAATCTCTCTAGTGGGCGTGCTGATCGTGAGTTTGATAGTCGTGGTCTATACGATAGAGAGCTAGCTGAGTTTTCACTTACACAAATGCTCTTCGATGGTTTTCGTGTAAGGAGTGCGGTTGCTCGGGCTAAGCATGCCAGTCAAGGGCGTTATTATGAACTTCTAGACGAGGCGGAAACGAAAGCATTGGAAGCGAGTGAAGCCTATTTAAGTGTATTACGTCATCGTGAATTAGTCTCATTAGCACAAAATAATGTCGCCAACCACCGTCGTGTGCAGCGTCATGTAAGTGAGCGAACTAACCGTGGAGTGAGTAATAGAGCCGATTTAAAACAAATTGATGGCCGTGTGTCGCTTGCTAGAACTAATTTGCTAACAGAGATTGCCAATTTACAAAGCGTTACAGCTCGTTTTCAGCGTTTGGTAGGGAGGTTGCCGGCTGAAGAGCTTTCCTCTTACGATATCGCTGATGGTATTGTCCCGAATGATTTGTCACAAGTATTGGCAGATGTTTACGCGAATAACCCCGCTTTATTTGCAGCGTTTGAACAGATTCAGGCCTCTGAGGCGTCATATAAAGAAGTAAAATCTGGCCGTTATCCGACAGTTGAATTTGGGGCGCGAACCGGTTTTTATAAAAACAACAATAGCTTTGATTCTCGGACAGACCAAGATTCCTTTGGCGCGGAGTCCGTTGTAGAGCTTCGCTTGCGGTATAACTTATATAGAGGTGGTAGTGAACGGGCTGCAGAGCGTGCTGCTAATAATAGGATTGGCCAGGCCGAAAGTTTGCGTGATAAAACGTGTGTAGATTTACGGCAAGTAGCCACTATCTCCCACGGAGATGTGTTGAATCTACAGCTTAAAATGTCATCACTAGCAAACCATCGCGATGATGCCTTGGGTGTGTTGGAAGCTTATCGTGAGCAATTTAATATTGGCCGCCGCTCATTGCTGGATGTCCTCGATTCAGAAAATGAGTTTTTTCAATCTGAACGCGCTTACGTTAATGGTTCGTATGACTTGCAAATAAATAGATTGAAGACCTTGCATAGCATGGGGAAATTACTTGAAACATTTTCTATAGCGAATGAGTCATTTCCTGATCTTGGTGATATCAATAATGCAGTAACTCCAGGCTTAGGCAGATATTGTACTTTGCCGCAGGACGCAGATTTTCGTTTTGAACGGTATCTAGATTCTATTGCGTCTGAAGAAGTTTTAAATCTAAGTAATGATACCTTGTTTGATATAGGTAGCGCAGAGTTGAATCCAGGTGCAATGCCACACTTACAAGACTTTACAAGAAAATTGCTCGAGCGAGGGACTGTGCAGGCTATTAGTGTTATCGGTCACACTGATAGTACGGGAAGCGATGAGTTGAATCGCGACCTCTCGTTATCAAGAGCGATAGCTGTACGTGATGCGCTCATCGATAATGGCATAAATGAAACGGTAATAATGGTGTCAGGAGTTGGCGCTGCACATCCGATAGCTAGTAATGAAAATGCTGTAGGCAGAAGTGCAAATCGTCGTGTCGAAGTAAGAGTGGTACATGGGAGAAAGTAAATATCATAACAGGTGAGAAACGTTAGGTGTGTTCAAAGTAGGACTTTTTAAGGATGTAAAATTAATATGGATGTAGTGGATGACCCACTGGCGGCTTGCTTGTTGTGGTTGGCGTCTGAAGAGGGCACTAAGGCAAGCTATAGTGCGCTTGTTGATGGGTTACCACTTGTTGATGGACGCTTGGCACCTGGTGTTTTTTCCCGAGCTGCGTCAAGAGTTAATTTGATCGCCCATATTGCGCATCAGTCCTTAGAACGTTTGAATGTGCTTTTGCTTCCTTGTGTGGTTTTACTTGAGAGTAATAAGGCCTGTTTGCTGCAGAAAGTTGATATAAAAAATAATGCGGTGACAGTGCTCTTGCCAGAATTTGATATGCAGCCGCATATTCTTTCCTTAGATGATTTTAAGAAAAACTACTCTGGCGTTGCAATATACTGCCGTCCGGAATTTATACCCGATAAAAGTACATCAGAGGTTGGCTCTAATAAACGTGATGATAATCACTGGTTTTGGAGTGTTGTAAGGTTAAATAGGCCGGTTTATCGCGATATTTTAATTGCCGCATTCTTTATTAATTTATTGGCATTAGCTATGCCGCTCTTTGTGATGAACGTTTATGATCGAGTCGTGCCTAACCATGCGACTGATACCTTATGGGTTCTAGCGGCCGGTGTGATGATCATAGTTTGCGCTGATTTATTTCTTAAAATGTTGCGTAGTTGGTTTGTTGAGCTTGCCGCCAGTCGTGCCGATATAAAGCTTTCTTCTCGTATAATGGAACGTATTTTGGGCAGTCGACTTGAACATTCGCCAGCATCAGTGGGGTCATTTGCGTCGAACGTTCAATCTTTTGAGTCGGTGCGATCGTTTATTGGCTCCATGACGGTTACTGCAATTATAGATCTGCCATTTTTCCTACTTTTTGTTGTCATTATTGCGCTAATTTCCTGGGTCATGGTTATCCCAGTTATTCTCGGTGCAGCGATTATCGTTCTATATGCGCTTTCTGTTCAGGCGACGATGCACAAGTTGTCCGATACGATGAGTCAAGCTAGCGCTCAACGTAATGCGGGACTTATCGAAAGCTTAGTTACAGCTTCTACTTTAAGAAGTTTTAATGCGACTAGTCGTATGCAGCGTGGATGGGAGCAGGCCACACAGTTTTTGTCGGCATGTTCCGGAAAACAAAGAATGTTAGGTATTTCCGTAGGTGCAGGCGCGGCATGGGTGCAGCAGATAGTGGCTGTAGTGATGATAATTGTTGGCGTCTATTTGGTGATTAATGGCGATATGAGTCAGGGCGGTTTGATTGCTGCTTACATGTTGTCTTCTCGTGCTATGGCACCTATATCTCAAACTGCATCACTGTTAACGCAATATTATCAGGCGGAAATTGCACTGACGTCGGCGGAACAAATAATGAACGCCGAGCAGGAGCGAAATACCGGCAAGCAGATCGTTAGTCGTGGCAAACTTCGTGGTGAAATTGAGTTGCGTAATGTTTCATTTTCTTACCCTAATGAGAATGAGCTCGCGTTATCTGAAGTTTCTCTGCATATACGAGCGGGGGAGAGGGTTGGTATTTTGGGCCGGGTCGGGTCGGGTAAAAGCAGTTTAGAAAAATTGATTTTGGGCCTTTACCGGCCAACCTCTGGGAAAATTTTAATAGATGGTGTGCACATTGAGCAAATTGATCTCACTGAGCTACGTCAGAACATAGGCTATATCCCGCAGGACGTGCAGTTACTTAGTGGCACTGTGTTTGACAATATAACCTTAGGTATAGATCACCCAAGTAATGCAAAACTTACGGAAGCGATAAATTTATCAGGCCTTAGTAGTTTGATCGGTAATCATGCCGACGGTTTGTCCATGGAGGTGGGGGAAGCTGGGGGCAGGTTGTCTGGCGGGCAGCGGCAAACCATTGCCGTTGCTCGCGCGATGATGGCTGATAGCAGTATCTTGTTATTTGATGAGCCAACAAGTGCTATGGATAGCAATTTGGAAGCGCATGTAAACAACGCCTTAAATCAGTTTAGCCAAGATAAAACACTTCTATTGATTACCCATCGTTCGAGTTTACTTGATATGGTCGATAGGTTAATTGTGATGGACGCTGGGCGTATTGTTGCTGACGGGCCAAAGGATACTGTATTGCAGGCGCTTGCCAAGGGAGCAATTCCGAGGGGTGGTGTGTGAGTACTGATAAGAGCTCACAATTGCCGCAGGAAGTGGCGGTCGAGAAGCAAATAGAACAGCAGGCTTTTGAGCAATTAGGCTTATTAGGCGCTGCTGGTGAGAAAGGGCATCGTTTTGTCGGTTATTTGTTTAAACCCTTTTTTTCGGCGTTTCAAAATGGCTCTCGAGATTGGCTTGTTGATGCTAATCAAGCTATGGCTGGTCAGCAGATTATTCGCGCGCGCGGGTTGCTGTATGGTATTGCCGTAACAATCGCGTTGATAATTTGTTGGGCTGCGTTGGCGGAGGTTGACGAAGTTACTCGTGGTGAAGGTAAGATTATTCCGTCACGCCAATTGCAGATCGTGCAGTCTATGGATGGTGGCGTCATAGAGAACGTTTTTGTTCAAGATGGCGCAATTGTTCATAAAGGCGATTTGTTGGTACGTATAGATCCAACTCGTTTTGTCGCGAATTTCCAAGAAGGTAGTGTAAAAGCATTTGCATTAAGTGCGAAAGTGCAGCGGTTAAGGGCTCAGATTAATGGTGAAGAGCTTACGTTTGATTTTGATAAGGATGCCACGCTAGAACAGCAGCAAGTATTAAAGCAAGAGCAAAATTATTACTTAGCGAGTTTGAAAGAGTTAAAGGAGCGGTTAGCAGTTGTTCGTGACCAAGTGGCGCAGAGGAAGCAAGAACTAAGTGAGGTTCATGCTAGGCTGAATGCCGCAGAGCAAGCATACCGCATGTCAACTAAAGAGCTTGATGCCACTAGGCCGCTGCTAGTGTCTGGTGCTGTATCAGAGATAGATATTTTGCGCCTGCAACGAGATCAATCGGCTGCAAATGGTGAGAGGCTTCAGGCTGCCGCCAGAGCAAGGCAGGTCAGCGCCGGTATTCAAGAAGCTGAGTCTAAGTTGTTGGAGGTTGGTACTACCGTTCGAAATCAATGGCGAGCAGAGTTGAGTGATTCGTCCTCGCAATTAAATAGTCTTAGTAAAAATGTAGTAGGACTGGCCGATAGGGTGAAATTTTCTGAGTTGCGTTCGCCGGTGAACGGTACAGTGCAACGAGTTTTACTCAATACTATTGGCGGGATAGTGCAGCCAGGCAATGCAGTAGTAGAAATTGTTCCTAGCGACGACAGGCTATTAGTAGAGGCTAAGATTTCGCCTAAAGACATCGCTTTTTTACGTCCAGGATTGCCGGCAACAATAAAATTACATGCCTATGATTTTTCAATATACGGCGGTATTTCGGCAACGTTGGAACATATTAGTGCTGATACCATTACCGATGAGCGCGATAACACATATTACTTGGTCAGAGCTATCACCACCGAAAAAGACTCAGCTCAGCACCTCCAAGTTATCCCTGGAATGACTGCACAGTTAGACATTATGACAGGGAAAAAGAGCATTTTGTCATATTTACTAAAGCCGCTGCTGCGTGCTAAAGCCAATGCTTTAAGCGAACGCTAGACGGGAAAATCATAGTGTGCCTGAAAAGTCAGGCATGAATAGAAAATTTGAGAGACCCTCATGAATACTTTAGCAATCGTTGTATCACTAGTTGGAAAGGCTTGGGCGAAAGCAGTTGACGGGACACTGCGTGTCCTTCAAGTGGGTGATAGTGTTGGTTTTGACGAAACCTTAATTGTTGAATCGGGTGCACGTATCGACCTTGATTTTGGTGGTAACCAGCAAATTACTTTACTTGGTAACCAACAAATTTCTGGCGATCAAGTGTTTTCTATTAAAGAGAAAATTGGAGAAACACCTGCTGAGATATCCGAGCGGGAATTTAAAGACCCTACTTCGCCAATCGCTACTGACTTCAGTGGTTCTAATAGCGGGGTAATGGAAGGGCACAACTTTGTACAGTTAGTTCGTATTGGTGAAATTATTGAAGCCGATGGAATTACCCCTTTCACTGTCGCTAGGATCCAAGAGGTATTGAGTCCATTAGGGATGATGCTTGATGAATCCACGCTATTAAATTCCAGTTTTAGAACGGAAAGTTTTTCACGAGATAATAGTATAGATTTTCGGGTACCCAATATAGGTTTCAACAAGCCGGACACTGAAAACACTAATGCCACATTGACCTCTGCGGGCAATGGTGATGAAGACAACGGTTCTATTACTTATACCGTTACGTTGGATAACGCCCTGCAGACAGATCAATTGTTTAATATCACTTTGAGTAATGGCCAGAGTTCACAGCTCAATGTGGTGGCCGGCGCTACAACCGGTGCGATTACTTTCGGATGGGGGGCTGGAGCCGACTCAAGTGCCATCGCATTAACGGGATATCCGGACAGTGATGCGTATGTCGAACCTGATTTCGTTGTATCAGTAACTGACTTCGTTGTCAGTGGCAATGACGGCAACGTGGAAAAGCTAACGCCGATTGATGGCAGCACCGATGTCACTATCGGCGATACAGTGACGGCGGCGACTATCACGCTAAGTGATGTGAATGGAACAGAAGGTGAGAGTCATATCATCACTGCGTCCGTTGATTACCTTGTAACAGGTAGCGATCTTGTTATCACCTTAAGTAATGGTGAAGAAATCACCATCGCCGTGGGCGCGAGCAGCGGCGCTTCAAATGCTTTCGTGATTCAAAGTGACGATGTTTTTGTTGATGGAGAAACCTATAGCATAGGTATCACTGGGACTACGGGCGGCAACTTTGAAAATCTAATTCAGACTGACATGTCGACAGTGACAGTTTTAGATTCTATTGATGCGGTGTATGCACAAATTACTGTCGACCAAGATTCTGTACTCGAAGGCGGTGTTCTTCAGTACACGGTAGGGTTAGTTGATGAAACTGGCAATGCTGTAATTGTTGCTCCTGGGCAAACTATAACCGTTGATCTTAACTGGAGCGGCCTAGCGGCGACGATCGACGATATAAAGGATTTTGCTGGGCTACCTGCATCTGTAACTATCGGTGCCGGTAGCTCAGAAGTCGTGTTTTATGTAGAAACACTGATCGACAATCTTGTTGAATACAGTGAGCCGCTGAACGCCACGATAACAAGTGTGCAAGATAACCAAGGTATAGCTCTAGGCTTTGAAAGCTTACAAATCAGCAGCAGTAAAAGTAGCGTATCTTCCAATATCCTTGATGCAGTGACGCCTGTTGGCGTGATTGCAGCGCAAGCTGATAATGATGCTGAGACGATCACGGCAATCGACACGAGTACGGCGTTTAGCGATGCGGATTTAAGCAACACGTTAACGTATAGCGCTGCGGATTTACCTGCGGGTCTAAGCATCGATCCAGCGACGGGTATCATCAGTGGCACGATCGATCCGTCGGCGAGCCAAGGCGGCACGAACGGGGTGTACAACGTTGTTGTGACGGCGACAGATGATGCTGGCGCGACGGCAACGCAGGGAATTGTTTGGACGGTAAGTAACCCTGCCCCTGACGCGGTGGCAGATACCAATACCACCGATGAAAATGCGGCGCAGCTGGTCGTGAATGCGGCGAATGGCGTATTGATTAACGACACGGATGCGGACGGCGATACGCTGACGGTCAGTGAAGTGAATGGTGCTGCGGGTAATGTTAGCGGGACGGTTGCCGGCACGAATGGCGGTAGCTTCATCCTGAATGCCGATGGCAGCTACACGTTCAATGACAATGGCGACTTCGAAGCCTTAGCGGTTGGTCAAAGCACCACCACGCAGGTGACTTACACGGTTACAGATAGCGAAGGCGGCACGGATACGGCGACGCTGACGATCACGGTGACGGGCACGAACGACGGTCCGACGGCGGTTGCGGATACGGGGGCGACGACAGAAGACAGCATCCTGAATGTTGCTGCTGATGGTGTCTTGAACAACGACACCGACCCAGACACCACCGACACGTTAGTGGTGACTCAAATCACCAACGCTGCGGGTAATGGCAGTGGCACAGGCAATGGTCTGTTCACGGTAAACCCTGATGGCAGCTACAGCTTCAATCCGAACGGCGAGTTCGATTACTTAGCGGCCGGCGAGACCGAAACGAGCACGATTGACTACACCATCTCTGATGGTAACGGTGGAACCTCAACCGCGAGTATCACGGTAACGATTACGGGCACCAACGATGCGCCGACTGCGGTGGGAACGATTACCAATCAAGCGGATGCGGATGCGGATGTTGTGTCATTGGCGACCAGTGGCGCGTTTACCGATACGGATTTAAGCGACACGTTGACGTACAGCGCGACGGGATTACCGGCGGGTCTGACGATCGATGTGAACACGGGTGTGATCAGTGGAACGGTTGATAACTCAGCGAGCCAAGGCGGTGCGGCGGGTGTTTACAGCGTTGTAGTGACGGCAAGCGATGGCACGAGCACGGCTGATCAAAGCTTTGATTGGACGGTGACGAATCCGGCGCCAGTGGGGGTTGCGGATACAGGTGCCACGACAGAAAACAGCACATTGACAGTTGCTGCGAACGGGGTATTGAGCAACGACACGGACGCGGATGGCGACGCCTTAGTGGTGAGTGAAGTTGCGGGCGATGCCGGCAACCTGGCGACGGCGGTAGCGGGCAATGGTAGCGGCACAGGCAACGGTGAATTTACCGTTAATGGGGATGGTAGCTACAGTTTTAATCCGAATGGCGAGTTTGATTACTTAGCGGCCGGCGAGACAGAAACCAGCACGATTAACTACACCGTGTCTGATGGAGAAGGCGGTACATCTACAGCCAGCATCACCGTGACCATCACGGGTACGAATGATGCGCCAACGCAAGTTGGCGTGATTGCAGCGCAAGCTGATAATGATGCTGAGACGATCACGGCAATCGACACGAGTACGGCGTTTAGCGATGCGGATTTAAGCAACACGTTAACGTATAGCGCTGCGGATTTACCTGCGG